>CAMCZZ010000001.1 GCA_945888375.1 Akkermansia muciniphila
CCCGGCATCAAGCTCGGCATCTGCGGCGAACACGGCGGCGACCCCGACTCCGTGAAGTTCTGCCATAAGGTCGGCCTGACCTACGTGAGCTGCTCGCCCTATCGCGTGCCCGTCGCCCGCCTCGCCGCCGCCCAGGCCGCGATCGAGGAAAAGCGCGCCGCCGCAAAGAAGAAGTAAGCCCACGGGAGACTAGGGCTTCGGTCCGGCTCCTCTAAAATCGAGCCCCGTCTGCGCAAGCGCGCAGCGGGGCTTTTTTGTTCCGCGTCACAGATCTACGGGTGCATCCAATAATTTATGCATCCGGGTGGATACTGGCAGCCCGACCTTGCTTGGTGGAGCAGCCAGTCGCACCGGGACCGAGGTTGGCGTCTACTGTCCAGCCTCACCGTCGGGCCACCGACCCGTTTTTTAAAAAAAGGTCAGGTATTTGCCGGCACCCAGGCGTTGAATTAGGAGGGCGAGCTCCATGGCGTGGTAGTCACCCCAGAGGCAGGCTTCACCGTTAGGCACCTTCTGGCCCTTGGCCACGTGGTCCCAGCCGTTGGGGCGGTGGTAGACGCTGTGGAGAAGCAGGCCCTGATGTTTCGGGTCGGTGCCGAGGTAGGTATCGGTGAACAGGGTGTCGGCCACGGTGAGGCCGGCCTGAAGGTAGCGTTTGCCGGCCTTGGTTTCGCCTTTGGCCTGGAGGTAGAGACCGAGGCGGATGAAGCCCTGGGCAGCGATGGCGGCGGCGGAGCTGTCCACTGGTTCGTGGGCGTTAAAGGGGTCGGCGGGCGAGGCGGTGAAGTCGCCCTGCTTGTGAGTGTTTAGCGCGGCGCTGTCCCAGTAGGGCACGCCGTCGAGGGCGGAGTAGCCGTCGATGTAGTAATCTGAGGTGGCGCGGGCGGTCTCGAGGAAGAGGTCGGTCACGGCACGGCGTCCGCCGACGGCGTCGAGATCGGAGCCGGGGACGGTGTCGAGGTATTCGAGTTGTTCGGCGTAGCCGCAGATGATCCAGGCGGCGCCGCGGGTCCAGGTGGTGAAGGGCGAGTAGCCTTGCTGGGAGGAGGGGCAGCGGAACTGGCCGTCGTTGCGGTTGAAGACCGACTCGTGGGCGACGCGGCCGCGGATATCGTAGGAATCGCGACCTTGGCCGAAGAAAACGTTGAAACGCGCGGTGGTGGCGGCGTGGGTCACGGCGCGGTGAAGCAGATTGATGGGTTTATCGCCCTCGCCCATCAGGACGTGACCAAGTTGGTGGGCGACGACCAGCGACCGCATGGAGCGGATGGTGTCGGCGAAGAGGGACTGCGGTCCGTTGAAGGAGTAGACGTAGCCGGAGGGCGCCACGCCGGGGCTATCCTCGAGCGGGGACCAGGGGGTGGTGGCGTTGGTGGGGGCGAAGCGGGCGGCCTGGACGGCACCGGAGACCTTCAGGGCGAGTTCGGTGTAGTGGATTTCTTCCGACGAGCCGGATGCGCGGCCTTCGAGCAGGAGGCGGCGGAGATTGCCGTAGGTGGAGACGTTGTTGAACCCGTGGTCGTGCACGCCGACATGGCTGACGTGTGAGGCCATGTGCCGGAGGGTTTTTTCGCGGCCGAGCTGCAGGAAGCGCTCCTCGCCGGTGGCATCGTATTGCAGGAACGCCATGCCGAACTGGAAGCCCTGGGTCCACTCCGTCCAGCCCCGCGAGGTATATTTGCCCTTGATGGTGAAGACGGGGGTGCCTTGGGCGGGGTTCCAGGCATTGTTAACGAGGTCGATTTTTTGACCGGCGAGCTCGAAGAGCCGGGTGAGCTTGGGCTGGAGTTTGGCGGGGGTGAGGGTGGCGTTGATCTTCATGGAAGGTGAAAGGCTGGAAAGCAGGGGAGCGGGCCCGACGGGGCAAGCGGGCAAAGGTGATCCGGCTGGGGGAGTGCTAGGGAGGGTCGGGGTGGTGCTACGGGTAGGCCGGCCAAGGCTTGGTCAGCAGGCCGGCGTAGATGCGGGCGCCGGCGAGCAGTTCGCGGATCGCGGCGCGTTCATCGACGGCATGGTAATCCTCTCCTCCGGGGCCGTAGCCAAGGGTAGGGATGCCGAGGTGGTGCGAGAAAAAATGCATGTCGTTGAACCCGGTCGAGCAGCTGAAGGCCGGCCGGCAACGGCGTTCGCGGGCGACGTGGCTGGCGAGGGCGGCGGCGAAGGGGTGGTCGGGCGGGGCAAAGCAGGGGTGGTTCTCGGAGACCTTGCGCACTTCGATTCGCGGGCGGGGGACCGGGAGGGCGCGGGTGGCGGCGGCGAGAAAGCCGCGCACTTCGCGTTCGGCGTCCTCGACGGTCTCGCTGGGCAGCACCCGGCGGTCGATGCTGAAGCGGGCGAGGGCAGGGACGGTGTTGATCTTGTCGCCCGGACCGCCGCTAAAGACCCCGCCCGTGTTCAGTGTTGGCCGGCGCACGGTGCCGTCGGGAGCGGTGAAGGTGCGGCTGGCGAGGGTGCGGGCGTGGTCCCCGAGGGCGAGGATCAGGCGGGCGGCGTGTTCGAGCGCGTTGATGCCTTTGTCCGGGGTGCTGCCGTGGGCGGCGCGGCCTTGCACTGTGACTTCTAGCCAGACCACCCCGTTGTGTCCGCAGCCGATTTTGCGCCCTTCGCCACCCTCTAAAACCAGGGCGTAGTCCGGCCGGATCCCGCCGTGTTCCACCACCCAGCCGGCGCCGAGGGCGGAGTCGGTTTCCTCGTCAGCGGTGAAAGAAACCTCAATGTTCACGGCGGGCTTGGTGCGGGTCGCGCGGAGAGCCCGGAGGGCGAGGAGGAGGCTGGCGATGGCGCCCTTCATATCGGACGTGCCGCGCCCGTAGATCCAGCCGTCCTCGACCGCGCCGGAGAAGGGCGAGCCGTGCCGCCAGATGCCGGAGACGGGCACGACATCGTAGTGGGCGTTAAAATGGACAGTTTTTCTTCCGGCGTCCGGCGTCGCTAGGCGACCGAGCACATTCCAGCGCGGGTGTTGCCACTGCTCGGGTGGCAGGTGACGGCGCAGCAGTGCGGAGGGGATGCGGGGGCGGCGCACGACGAGGCCGGCGAGTGTGAGTTCGGCGGCGAGAAGCCGGGTGATGGCGTCGTAGTGGTCCCCGGGCGGGTTGACGGTGGGCAGCCGGACGAGACGCCGGAGCAGAGCGACGAGATCATCCGCATGGGTATCGACATAGGCGGCGGGCGTCATACCGGGAGGTTCTTGCGAAGGAAGGCGGCGGGTCAATGTCGAGACGGCGGGCTGCGCCTTTGACAAGCTGCGGCGGGCGGGGCTTGGTTGCGGGCATGTCGTCCCTTGCCGACCTCCGCAAAGACTATAGCCTCGCCGGACTCCTGGAAAAGGATCTGGCCAAAGATCCGTTCCGCCAGTTCGAGCGGTGGTTCCAGGAGGCGGAGGCCGCGAAACTGGTCGAGCCCAACGCCATGACGCTGGCTACGGTGGGAGCGGATGGCCGGCCCTCGGCTCGCACCGTGTTACTCAAGGGCATGGATGGTCGAGGTTTCGTGTTTTTTTCCAATTACGAGAGCCGGAAGGGCCGCGATCTGGCCGGTGTGCCGCGGGCGACGCTGGTGTTTCCTTGGTTGGCGCTTGAGCGACAGGTGATAGTGGAGGGAGCGGTCGTCCGGGTGACGCGTGAGGAGAGTGAGGCCTATTTCCATTCGCGTCCGAGGGCGAGCCAGTTGGGGGCGTGGGTCTCCCAGCAGAGCAGTATCATCACCGGCCGGGCGGTATTGGAGGACGCGATGAAGGCGCTGGAGGTCAAATACGCCGGGCGTGAGGTGCCGCTGCCTCCTGCTTGGGGAGGCTACCGGCTGGCGCCGGAGACGGTGGAGTTTTGGCAAGGCCGCCGGAGCCGGCTGCATGATCGCCTGCGCTTTCGCCGCGAGAGCAAGTCAGGCGAATGGACGGTTGAGCGGCTGGCGCCCTGAGGCGGGTGGCCGGCTTTGATCTTTATTACCATGCTGCTGCATCTGGTGCGCCATGCCCACGCGGTGACTGAGGAGGAGGATGCCACGCGTCCGCTCAGCCCCCGCGGTCATGGAGAGGCGGCGCGACTGGCGGCGTTTTTCACGGCGAATGGAGCCTTCCGGCCTGCCCAAATCTGGCATAGCCCCTTGCGGCGTTCGCGGCAGACGGCGGACGAACTCATCGGGCGCCTCGGCCTAGATGTGGTGCTCCTGGAGACGCCCGGGCTTTTGCCCGAGGATGATCCTCTGGCCCTGGCCGAGCGTTTGGAATCACATCCGCGAGATGGTGGCGATCTGGCGTTGGTGGGGCATGAGCCGCATCTTGGTCTGCTGGCTTCGCTGCTCGTGCGGGGCAAACCGAAGGCGGGGTTTTTTGTCTTGGGGAAGGCGGCTTCGCTCTCGCTCGAGTCGGTGGAGGCTACACACAAAAGCAACGGCTTCCGCCGCTGGAAAATCCGCTGGTTGGTGGGGCCGGAACTTTTGCCGTCGATCGCCGAGCCGGCGCCCCTTTAGTTGGCCAAATGAAGATCCTGCTCACCGGTGCCTCGGGGTTAGTCGGTTCGGCCTTTGCGGAGGCCGCCAAACGGCGCGGGCATCACGTGGTCGGGGTGGTAGGCCAGGCCGCTTTCACGGTCCCCGGTCTGGCGGAGAAACGCACCCTCGACCTGACCGTCCCCGAGGGGGTGACCGCGTTGGCGCTAGAGGTGTTTCCCGATGCGATTGTCAATTGTGCGGCGGTGGCCGAACCGGCCGCCTGTGATGCGGATCCTGCGCGTGCGCAGGTGCTGAACGTCGAGCTGCCGGCCTTGCTGGGCAAGCTGGCGCATCACCTCAGCGCACGCTTGGTCCATATTTCCACCGAGCAGGTTTTTGCGGGTGACCGCCCGCCCTATGCGGTGGGCGACGAGCCTCGGCCGGTGAATCTCTACGGGCGCCAGAAACTGGAAAGTGAGCGGCGGGTGCGCGAGGTTGCGCCCGATTTTGCGGCGACGCTGCGGGCCCCGCTCTTGACCGGCAACAGCCTGGGGGGCGCGCGCAGTTTACACGAGCGGCTCCTGGCCGATTGGGCGGCGGGTCGCGCGCCGCGCTTGTATCGCGATGAGATCCGCCAGCCGTGCACGGCGGGAAATCTGGCGGAGGTGCTTGTGGAGCTTTGTGAACGCCAGGATCTGCGAGGGGTTTTCCACTGGGCGGGCGCGGAGACGCTTTCGCGTGTCGAGCTGGCCCGTCGTATCCGTGCGCATTTCAAGCTCAGTCCGGAACAAGCGCCGATCACCGAGATTAGCCGGGCGGATGATCCTGCCTCGGCGAGGCGTCCGGCCGATCTCTCGCTCGACCTCAAGCCTCTGGCCGGCGTGCTAAAGACTCCGATCGAGACTTTCGACGCCCAGCTCGACCAGCTCATCCTTCCGCCGCCGGTGCGCGCATGGTATTTTTCTCTTTAGGGTGGAGATTGGCGCGGTCATGAAATTGCAGGTTTTGCCCGCCCGTTTGGACTCGGCTGCGGCCAATATGGCCGCGGATTTCCTCCTGCTGCGCCGTTATCCAGGACCCGGAAACGCATCGGTCCGATTTCGGGCCTATGGGTGGCACCGTCCGGCATTTACCTTTGGTTACAGCCAGAAAATCGACTGGGTGCGCGGGCAGCTGCCAGCTGACGCGGCGGGCGCGGAATTGGTGCGGCGACCTACCGGCGGCGGGCTGGTGGATCATCGCGAAGACTGGACCTACGCCTTGGTGATTCCGCGCGGTCATGAGCTCGAGAAAGTCCGCGCCGTGGAGAGTTATCACTCGGTGCATGGGGCGTTGCGGACGGCACTCGCGAGCTGCGGACACCCGGCGGTCTTGTTGGAGCGTTGCGAGCCGGCGCTGGAGGCGGAAAGCGAGAACGGGGAGCTGGCAGGGTGCGCGACGGCCAAGGGACCGACGGTGTGTTTTACCCGCGCGGAGCTTTATGATGTCGTGGATGTAACGACGGGGGAGAAAATCGCGGGGGCGGCCCAGAAGCGGACGAAGGAAGGGCTGTTGTTCCAAGGCTCGGTCCGGCGATCATCCGCGGCGGGGGTGCGGGATTGGGAGGAGTTGGGCAAGGCCTTCGTGGCGGAGCTGGCGAGGGTGCTTGGGGGCGAGGCGGAGGAAACGCCTTGGCCGGATTTTCGCGAAGGTGAACACGAGGCTCTGACGGAGCAGTATGCCGCGCCAGAGTGGACTGGGGCGCGGTGAGGTTTTTCTGCTGACACATTAACTCTAACAGGGTGTCGCGCTAGGCCCTTTTACCTGACCGGGCCAGATGAGGGGGACTGCACGATGCCGAGAATCAAATAGGCACCGGGAGTGCGGACTTCGAGAGTATGGCGGCCGGCGGGGTAGTCGAAGGCGTGCACATTGACCGTAGGCAGCGTGTCAAACTTCACGGCATCCACGATAAACGGTTCGGCGCCACCGCGCTCGGCCGCGGTAGCGTCGGTCTCGAGCGTGGGTGGTTTGCGCCATTCCGGGTCCGAGGCGTTAAAGTAGCCGATAAGCACGCGGACGGGCTCCGTGCATTCGAACTCGATGGGCGGAGGCGTGCCGGTGCGCGGCAGGCCTATGCCTTGAAGGGCTTCCAGCTCCGGTGCGACGGCGGTGAAGGTGGCGGGGGAATTAGGGAAGGCGGTGTTGCCGACCTGCACGGTGTAGGTGCTCAGGCCGGGCGTGAGCAGTCGCCATTTGGCGGGAGTGAGCGGGGCGTGGGATCGCCCGCCGGCGGCGGCGGGGTCTTTGAGCGAGGCCACCTGGGCGCGGAAGTCGGCCAGTTCCTGCTCGTAGATCGGGAGCAGGTGCGCCCAGTGGTAGTTGGCGGCCTGACCGTTCTTGCCGCCGGGAACGGGGATGCGTCGCTGGGCGGTCTGCATGGAGTTGGCGGCCTTGTAGGTATCTTTCGTCAGGGCGGTGAGCGTGCGGAAGGCGTCGAGGCTGGCGGCGAGGGCGCGCTCGGCGGCCTCCATGTCGGCAGGATCGCGGCCGTGGCCGTAGCGCAGCACCGCCAGAGCGGCTGTGGTCTTGGCGACGTAGTTTTCCGACATGGCGCGGATGGCGTGGATGTCGTTGCGCAGGCGGGCGAACTCTTCGGCGTTTTTCGTCACAAGCGGGGCGGCGGCTTCGATGGCGGCGACGGCACGTTCAGAGAACGCGAGCACCTCGGCGTTGATCGAGACGGGCGTCTCGCCCTCGTGCGGGAGTTTTTGCCACTCGCGTTCGGCGAACTCCTTCAGGCGTTCGCCGGGGGGCGACTGGGATTCCCAGAGTTCGGGAAATTCGCGGTATTTCTCGGGACGGACGAGCGCGTCGAGCGTCATGCCAAGCGCGAGGGTCTGGCGGTTGCCCTCGGTGATGCCGTAGCGGCGGAGGAGGCGCGGGGCGCATTCGCCGGAGGCGTTGTAGGCGGTGAGGATGAGGTCGGCGGCGGCGGGGCCGTAATGATCGGCGAGGCGGGCGGTCCAGTAGGCGTGTTCGCCGGAGGCGTCGCGGTCGGGGTTCCAAGCGTAGCGGGCCCAGGCCTCGAACCAGATCCAGTCGCGTTCCCACTGTTTGAGCGGAGTGGCGGTGAGGTCGGGCGAGACGGGCCAGTCCCAGTAGAAGAGAGGGTAGAGGTGCAGGCCGCGCGCGCCGAGGCGGTCGCGCATCGCGAGGACGGATTTTTGGATAAAGTCGGTCGCGCCGTAGCGGAAGGGTTCAAGGTTCGCGAGGATGTGGACGTTGGCGATGTGGGTGGAGCCGACGCGGCTCATCGTCAGGTGCAATTGCTGGCGAACGCCGCGAGGTTCCCAGGTCGTGAGCGACTCGCCATTGAATTTTGCCTCGGTGAAGAGGTTTTTATAGATCTTGAGCGCCTCGGGCATGATCACGGTGGCGTCGGTGGCGTGGGTGCGCAGGATGACGGGTGGCTCCTTGGTCAGGCCGGCGGCTTTCATGCCTTCCTTAACGCCCGGCAGGATGGCCTCGGTCATCCAGCGGGTCTGGGCGGATTGTTCCTGAAGAGCCTCGCCGAGGCAGGGCATCAGGCCGACGTGGGGAAACTCGCGCACGAAGGCGGCGATGGATTTGCGGGTGTAGTCCGCGGCGAGGTCGTTCCAGGCGTGCAGCTGCGATTCGAGGCCGTGTTTCTCGGCGAGCGGTTTCGAGATGAGGATGCTGTAGAACTGCTGGACCAGCCAGATGCCGCGGCGGTCGCACTCGGCGGTGAGCCAGCGAAACATCGCCACGTTGCGCTCGAAGATTTCGGGGGTGACTTCAACGGCTTCGGGGTAGTCGGGCAACCGAATGAGCGAGGCGAAGGGGTGGCCATTCCAGAGGTAGAGGGTATTCATCCTCAACTCGGCCAGGTGGTCGAGGTAGTCGGTCCAGTAGGCCTTGTCGTAGAAGAACGGGAACTCCTCCGGCGTGTAGGGGTATTCGTAAACCTTTCGGCCGGGTAAATAGTAGGTTTTCTGCATGCCGATGCAGGTGCCGCGCAGGACCATGGTCGGTGCATCGGTGAGGTTTAGCGGCAGCGGCGACGCCGGAGATGTTTCGTTGTGACGGATGCGATCCGCCAATTCGAGGCACGCGTAGAGCCGGCCGGTGTCGTCGTCGGCGGCTATGGTGAACACGCCGTCTGGACCGGTCGTGATGGAAAATCCTTCTGGGGCGATCGGTAGGGTGGGCCGGCTGAAGAGGACGCGGGGCGCGTCGGACGGGCGGGCGGCGCGGAGGCGCTCCAGGCCGTAGAGGACGCGAGGCGAGGCGTCGGGCGGAGGCATCACTTCGGCGCGAAGCAGACCGGCGACCAGCGTGGCAAAAAGCGCGAGAAAGCGGAGAGTCATGGCAGGGGTGTGATGACGACGTCGTCGACCAGGAAGGTGGCGGGCGGGGATTTCCGATCCGCGGCGGGGAGGTCGCGGCCGCCGTAGCCGCGTTCGCGATACGGGCCGGTGCGGAAGGAGAGGCGTTCCACGGTGTTGACCGGGTCGGTGAAGAAGGCGGGGCGGGACAGGGGGGATTGTCCATCGACCAGCAGGGCGCAGCGGTCGGCGTCGGGGGCGGACGGAATTTCGAGGGTGAATTCTTGCCAGCGGTTCGCGACGTAGGGGCCGGCGTCGAGCCATTGGCCTTCGTGACAGGCGCGCAGGCGGCCATTCTCCTCGAAGGCGAGGCGCACGGGACGCAGGCCCCGCGCGTCGACGAGATCGATCTCCAGGCGGGCGTCTGCCTGGCGGGCGAGGATGCGGAAGGTGATCTTCACGCCGTGGGTGGCGGGGAACACGCGCACGGCGCGGGCGTAGTCGCAGGGATCCTCGTCGCGGAGTTCGAGGGCGTTCGAGCCTTCGGAAGCGACGACGCGCACGGGGGCCCAGAGGGGAGAGTAGATGTTCCACCCGGCGGGCAGGGTGCCGGGGGGGACGGCGTTGAAATCGTCGTGGATGGGGCCGGCGACGGCGGTCGTGATCGGCACGGGCACGCGGGCGACCCAGATGTCCTCCTTGTTCACGGAGTAGGTGAGCCAGAACCCGGAGGTGAAATCGGACGGAGTGCCGTTGCCCTCGACGATGCCACGGACGTATTGTGGCCCCAGATTCTTCAGGTAGCCGCCGAAACGTTGGTCGGGGAGTTCGGCGTGGATGGTGGCGAGGCTGGAGAAGGTCGCGCAGTCGTCGCTGGTGGTGACGGCGAGCGGGTAGCGGTTGCGGTTGGTGGGGTTGAAAACGAGCGCGTAGCGGCCGTCGGCGGTGGCTTGCAGCCAGTATTTCGAGGCGTTGTTGGGCAGATTCGCGGCGAAGGTTTTTTCGGTCCACGTCTCGCCGCGGTCTGCGGTGGTGGCGACGAGACGGTTCTTCCAGATGCCGAGGGTGGTGCCGTCGGGACGGGTGACGGTGGAGAGGGCCTTGCCCTTGACGCGATAGAAACCGGATTCGTCGAGTTGGTTCTCCTCCCACCACTGGGCGGTGATTATTTTATTGGCGAGCAAGGCATCGCACGCGGTGACGAAGCGGGGGTCTGGCGCGGTGGAGTAGAGCGGGTAGGGGAGTGGAAAATCCGGGAAGTCGCGGTGCGCGTTGACGCGCATGAAATAGATCGGTCCGAAGGCCCCGTCGGTGCGGATCTCGCGCACGGCGCGCCCGAGGCCCTTGCCGTCGTTGGGCGACGGCGGGGTGCCGTAGAAAGAAAGCGCCAGCAGGCGGCCGTCTGGCGCGGTGTAAAAACCCATGCGCTGGTGGGCGATGGTGTGGGTGCCGTCGGGCAGGGCGATGGCCGGGAAAATGACGCGCGGAGCATCCCAGGTAAGACCGTCGATTGAGGTCGTGAGCGAGGTGACGGTGGGGTTGTCGTGCTCGTTGACCGCGCCGCTAAGGTATTCGAGGTAGAAACGTCCGCGCCAGTGGGCGAGCATGGGCGCGTGAACGTAGGTGTCGGCCAGACCGTCTCGGTGGCTAGACGCAGTCCGGTTGGCGCGAAAGACTTGGATATTCTGCACCCCGACCACGGGTTGCAGGCCCCCTTCAGCGTTAGACGCGATCTCGGTCGGGCCGTTGTAAACGAGGGGTGGAGAAGGCTCCGTCGCGTAGAGCGCGAAGGGCAAAAGCAATCCCAGCGGGACGCGCGGGCTCATGAGTGGGCCGCGAGCACGGCGGCTAGTTTAATGGCCTCGATGAGGCTGCGCGGGTCGCCGCGACCGGTCCCGGCGTTGGTGAAATCGGTGCCGTGTTCGACGGAGGTGCGGATGATGGGCAGCCCGAGGGTCACGTTCACGCCGCGCCAGATGCCTAGCATTTTGACGGCGACGTGGCCTTGATCGTGATACATGGCAACGGCGCCGTCGAATTCCCCCTGAAGCGTGCGAAAAAAAACCGTGTCGCCCGGCCAGGGGCCGGAGGCGTCGAGGCCAAGGGCACGGGCCTGCGCGATGGCGGGGGTGATGTATTTTTCCTCTTCGTCGCCAAAGAGTCCGCCTTCGCCTGCGTGGGGGTTCAGTCCGGCGACAGCGAGCTTCGGTTTTTCGATGCCCAGGCGCCGCACCGCGTCGTGGGTTAGCTGGAGGACTTTCAAGATGCGCTCGGGACGAACCCGGTCGATAGCCTGGCGTAGGGAGACGTGAGTGGAAACGTGGGTGACGCGCAGTTTGTCCGCTACGAGCATCATGGTGGCGCCGGGGGCCTGGCAGACCTCGGCGAGCAGTCCGGTATGGCCGTCGAAATGGTGGCCGGCGGCGTTGAGCGCGGCTTTGTTGAGCGCTGATGTCACGATGGCTCCTACCCGTCCGGCGAGAGCGAGTTCGGCGGCGGTCTTGACGTATTCATACGCGGCGTGGCCGGCCATTGGGCTGACTTTGCCTACGGTCAGCTTGCTGAGGTTGACGTTTTTCAGGTCGAGCACCTCGAGCACGCCGGGGTCGAAGCGGGCTTGCTCGGGTGAGTTGACCGCGTGGATTTTCAGGTCCGTGCCGGTGTAGTTTTGCGCGCGTTCCAGCGTGGCGGCGTCGCCGACGATCATCATGCGGCCCAAGGCTCGCACCTCGGGCAGGGTGAGGGCTTTGAGGATGATTTCAGGCCCGGTGCCGGCGGGATCACCTAAGGTGATGGCTATAATTGGCAGGGTGCTCATGGGTCAGGAAAAGAGGCGGGGGTAACGACGCTTGATCCCGGCGGGCCAGGGGTAGCTACCGGGTTTCAGGGTAACGGTTATGGCCAGGCGGTGCGGTTGCAAACTGACCACGCCCGGGCCCCAGACCCGCACCACGGAGAAACGATCCCATCCCAGGGCCTTTAGCACGGAGGCGGCGGTGGCGCCTCCGGCTATGAGCAGGTGGCGGAAGGCCTCGGAACCGCTCAAGGCAAGGGCAAGCTCATTGAAACCAGCGGAGATCGCGGCAGGGGCGGCAGGGTCGGTTAAGGTGAGTGAGCTGGTGGAGACTGTGGCAGCGCCCCGTTGCTGCAGGGCCTGAGCGACTCGCTTTGCCGCTGGCGGGCGCAGACGATTAAAGAGCAGCGCTGATTTCCCGGCGGTTGTCGCGGTGGTGCCATGTAGCAATAAAGCCGGCCCAGCGGGAGATTCACCAAGTGAAGGTTTCTTACGGGAGGGTATGCGGCTTTGCAGCCAAGCGCAGAAAAAATCGGCACCGCCAGCTGGAAGTGTGTGTTTATCGGTTGCGAGGACCCAGCTTGCGGTATCGGCGGTGGTGCCGTGTTCGCCTACGATTACCCCGTGGGTTGGCAGTGCCGTTTTTGATTTGCAGTAATGCACATCGGGCCGCCCCGCTGCGTGAAGCAAGTCGAGCACCGTGGCGCTGCGCGCCGGGTGGTGTGGATCGCGAGCAAACAGGGTTTGGTCGATCGCTTGACCATCGATCAGGCAACGTCCCTCCCTTATGGTGCGACCGAGTGAAGGATTGCCCGCGATGAGGAGGGTGCGCGAGAAGCCGAAGGCATCTGCGCAGGCAGTCAGTTCTGCAAGGACCGGGCCGCGCAGCACGGAGTCAGTTTTTTTAAAGACTCCTGAGTGGGGAAGCGCGCGCAGTCGGGCAGCGCGGCGTTTCAAGCGCTCGGCGGCGCGTCCGGGCGAGGCGAGGCGGGTATTGGTGTCGAGCACCAGCACGTCGGCCTCGACCGGTGATTTTGGCACCTTGGTTACGACCATGACGCGCAAGCCGGTTTCGTGGGCGAGCGCGCCGACCTCGGAGGCACCGGTTAGGTCGTCTGCGAGGACGATGATAGGGCGGGACGCCATTTTTAAGTTTAACCCAGTTCGCGGAGTTCGGCACGCACGGCCTCCTGATCTGCTGGGCTGAGAGGCAGCAAGGGTGAGACCATTTCGGCTCCGCAAAGGCCTCGTAGTCCGAGGCCGGCTTTGAGTGCGGCGAGGGACTGGCCGAGTGTGCGGTTGCGCTGGAAGATCGCACCGAGGGCGTCGAGTTGTTGCTGGAGCTTTTCGGCGGTAGTCCAATCGCCGGTTTCTGCGGCGTTCAACAAGCTGCTCCAGCGCTCCGGGTAGAGATTGCCTGAACTGGGCACGAGTCCGTCAAAACCCAGGCGAAGCGCGGGGACGGAGTGGGCGGCGATACCCATGAACAGGGAAAATTCCGGGCGGCCGCCGAAGCGTTTGGCCACTTCCTCGCGGCGCCCGGCGGTCCCCTCGGAGTCCTTTAGGCCGGTCACGTTCGGCAGACGGCTGAGGGCCTCGATCACGTCGAGGGGAATCGACATGCCGGTGGTCGCGGGCATGTTATAAACCATAAGCGGGCCCCGCACTCCGGCGGAAAGCCGGGTGAAGTAGGCGAGGATTTCGGCCGGTTCGAGTTTGAAGTAGTTGGGTAAAATGCCCACGACCGCGTCGGCTCCGGCGGCGAGGTAGGCATTGCCCATCTCGATGGAGACCTCGCTGCAATTGGAGGCGATGCAGGCGAAAACGGGAGTGCGTTTGGCCGCCGTTTTGACCGCGATGTCGACGTAGCGGAGACGCAGGGCATAGGGCAAGGAAGCTACTTCCCCGGTGGTGCCGAGCACGAGCATGCCGCAATGGTTTGACGCGAGGTGATCCACGAGCCGGGCGGCGGCGACTTCGTCGAGGGCACCGGACGTGGTTACGGGCGTGACAAGCGGAACGATGACGCCGCGATGTTTCGGGAGGGTTTTCATGGATGTTTCAGAAGGCGGCTTCGTATATGCGCAAAGCGTCGGCGCGGGTGATTTCGCGCGGGTTGTTTTTGAGCAGACGGGTGACGCCGAGACCGGCGTCGGCGATCCGCGGCAAGGCTTCGCGCGGAATTCCATGGGCGGACAATCCCATCGGGATGCCGCAGGCGGCGATGAGTTGTTCCAACCGGTCTGGTAGCTCCTCGACTGAAGGAGCGCCGAGGGCCTCGGCCAAAGCGGTGTGACGCGAGGGAAGCGAGGAAAGATTGTGGCGAACTACGTGGGGCAGCATCAGCGCGATGGAAATGCCATGCGCGAGGTGAAATTCTCCGCCGAGAGGGTAGGCGAGGGCGTGGACGCCGGTGGTGTTCACCGGCCCCAAACCAAGACCGCCGTAGAGGCTGCCGAGTGCGACCGCGGACCGGGCCGCGAGGTTTGAGCCGTCGGCCACCGCAATGGCCAGGTTAGCGCCGATCAGGCGAACGCCCTCAAGAGAATGGAGATCCACGGTGGGATGCGCGGCCAAGTTGGCATAAGTTTCCAAGCAATGTGCCAGCGCATCTATCCCGGTGGTCGCGGTGAGGGCGGGCGGCAAGGAGACCATCAGCGACGGATCAATGAGCGCGGCGTCGGGCACAAGGGCGGGACTGATGATGGCTTTCTTGGCGACCGTGACCTCGTCGAGGAAAAGGGCATTGGGCGAAACCTCGCTGCCCGTGCCGGCGGTGGTCGGCACGCAGACAAGCGCGGTGCGGCGTCCCACGAGAACATTTATTCCGTAGAAGGCGGAGATGGGTTCGGTGCGGTCGTGCAGCGCCGCGATGATTTTCGCGACATCGAGCACGCTGCCTCCTCCGACGGCCAGGACTAGGTCTGGGGCGAAGGCACGAGCGCCGGCCAGGATCCGCTCGGCGCACGCGGTGGTCGGTTCCGGCGGCACCCCGGTGACCACATCAACCGCGACCGAGCCGGAGCGCAACTCGGCGGCGATTGTCGCGGCCAATTGCGCCACCGAGGGTGAAGTAAGGAGAAAGACCCTTCGGCTGCCCGTGGTGCGCACGAATGCGCAGGCCGCGGGCACGGCGCAGCCTAGCCCGAAGGTAATCTGGGAAGGCTGGCGGAGCGTGACGGATGCGTGGGTCATGGACGATCAGGCAGCCGGCGTGCGTTTGCGGCGAAAGGTGAGTTGATCGACATTCGGCGGCACGTAGCCCCCGAGCAGGCGGCTGGCTCCGTAGCCAACGCCAAAGACGATCAGGTGGCCGAGAATGCCGATGAGAATCGGGTTCAAAGGGAAATTAAACCCTACATCGACAATGCGGTTTGCGGGCTCGGTGAGGGTGCCCCAAGCGGTAAAAAGAGCGCAAGCGACGAGGCCGACGTAGCAGCCCTGACGGGTGGCGCGACGGGTGAAGAAGCCCAGAAAGAACAACCCTAGCATGCCGCCAGAGAGGATTGCCGCGACGGTGACCGCGCGTTCCATGATGGTGGCGCCTCCATCCTTTGGCGCCATCACGAGGGCGACGAGAATCGCGAGCAAACCGGCACCCGCGACGGCGAACCGACCGGTCAGCAGTTTGGCGCGGTCACTTTGGTTGGGAGCGAGGTGGCCGACTAGATCGGCGGTGAAGGACGTGGCGATGCTGTTAAGGTCCGGACTGATCGAAGACATTGAGGCTGCAAAGATGGCGGCAAGCATCAGGCCGACCACGCCGGCAGGCAGTTGATGCATGATGAAGTGAGGGATGACGGCATCGCTGACCGCCGGAGCAGTTGCGCCGCTCAAAGAGTAGTAGCCGTAAAGGCACACTCCAATGAACATAAAGATCCCCCAAACAGGCACGCAGAGGACGCCGTTCCAAATGACCCCCCGGCTGGCATCGTGGTCAGTCTTGGCAATAAGGTAACGCTGGACCATGTGCTGATCGGAAATGTAGCGGCGCGCCCAGTTGGTCGTGTAGGCGAGAAGCAGGAGCCATTGAGAACTCACGGCAGGATCAGTCACTGCCCGCCAAGAAAAGTCGAAGTTGCCGAGGGAAAACTTGCCCGCGTCCCACGCGGCGCCGAGCACAGCTCCCGGTGCGCCGCATTCGGGGGCAAAAAGCAGACGGGCTGCGATGATCACCGCAGCGGCTACGAAGATGAAACCCTGCACCACACTGGTCCAGACAACCGTCTCCATGCCGCCGATGACGGTATAGAGAACGGTGAAGCCGGCCATACCAAGGATTACGTTGCCCATATCCCAACCGGTCATCACGCAAACGGGCACGGCGGTGGTGAGCATGGTGACACCGACATCAAAGAGCCGGTCGGCTACAAAACAGCCCGAAGCATAAAGCCGGCCCCCTATGCCGAAGCGGGTGCCAATATATTCGTAGGCGCTCATGCCGACAACGTTCCGATAAAAGGGCACAATTCCTCGCGCGACGAAGATCAAGACGAGAGGTAACGTGAAACTCCCCAGTAGGAGAATGAGGCCCTTTTGATAGGCTGTGGCCGGATGGCCGACCAGCGTGTTGCTGCTGATCAGCGCCGCCATCATTGCCATGGCCACGGCCCAGGCAGGCAGCGAACGATTGGCCACGAAGTAGTCGGCGGCGGTCCTCTGGCGTCGGGCGAAGACCAGTGTGATGCCGGCGATGACCGCGCCGTAGACGGCGATGACAACGTAATCGATAAGTTGCAGGGACACGGGGAAGCGGGGGTTTCTCTGACTAGATTGTAGAGACGGGGCTCGGGTGAAAACGACTGGACCGTTGCAACCAGAAAGGGGGGAAAGATCGATGCAATCGTAGAAAACAGGAGATCAAATTCGGGGGGAAGTTTTAACAGATAGTCTGCAATCGCGGATCAGACTTTTATTTTCCGTTTGTTTTATTAATACTTACGTCATTTTTATATGGGTAAAATCCAGCGGAATCATTTTAAAAAACCGGCGTTAGAAATCTGGCAAAAATTGGCGGTATCCAGCACGGGTGATATTAGGTTTCCGGTAGTAATATTGCCAAAGGCGGAAGAGACTTATGCCGCCTTGCGTTAATTTGATCGATTGAGTCCCTATCGACTACCCACACGTGTTCGCCCTCGTGATGGATCAAGTGTGCTTGTTATCCTTTCTGCCGCCCCGAATACCTCGCCATGGCTGTTTTGCTTTCGCCCCCCACTTTACGCTCCCCCCGCCTCCTTTTGCTTGGACTAAGTCTGAGCTTTGCGTTCGTAAGCTTCGGCGTGGCGCAGGGTGCGGTGCTTGCATTTGATTCGTTCACGCACCACTTTGAGAAGTTCAACTCCATGGAACCGGAGGAGGTAGTGAACCTCGTCCCGAACGCGGATTCGGCGGTCTGGCTGGAGCGGAATGTCCCGCGTTTCGAGTGTCCGGATCCGGAGGTTGAGGAGATTTATTGGTTTCGCTGGTGGGCCCTGCGCAAACAGTTGCGCAAGGACGAGGTCAGCGGTCGTTTCGTGTTCGGCGAGTTTATCACGCGGCCCCGCCCGGTGAGCAGTGCCCTCGGCCATCATTTGATGGAAGGCCGCTGGCTCCGCGATCAGCAATATCACGATGATTACGTGTTGTATTGGTTCCGTGGAAACCAAGGCGGTCCGGCCGAGCGTTTTCATCGTTATTCGCAGTGGGTGCAGCATGCGCTTTGGTCGCGCTGGCTGGTCACACGGGACACGGCGGGATTGGTCGCGTTGCTCGACGAACTCGTCGCGGACTACGAAAAGTGGGAGGCTGAGCGCATGCGCCCTGATGGGCTTTTTTGGCAGAACGACGTGTGGGACGCGATGGAGGAGTCGATCAGCGGCGGGCGTAAAGTGAAGAACGTGCGTCCGACGATCAGCTGCTACATGTTTGGCAACGCCACCGCGTTGGCGTCCATCGCCCGCCTCGCGGGCCGGGGTGAATTGGCGGCAGCTTACGAGGCCAAGGCCGCCAAACTGCGCGCGCTCGTGCAGGACACGCTTTGGAATAAGGAGTTGGTTTTTTTCGGTTCCGTCACCGAAGCGCTGGAACCTATCGCGGTCCGAGAGCAGATCGGTTTTATACCGTGGTATTTCCAATTGCCCGAAACGGGCCGTGGCTACGAAGCAGCTTGGCGGCAGTTGACGGATGAAAAAGGATTCAAGGCCCCCTTCGGCATCACCACCGCGGAGAGGCGCGCGTCCAGTTTCCGGACTCGTGGCACGGGCACCTGCGAGTGGGACGGCGCGGTTTGGCCGTTCGCGACTTCGCAGACGCTCACCGCGCTGGGTCAAGTCCTGCGTAGCGGTCACCAAGACGCGATCGGCAACCAGGATTATCTCGATTTCTTTTTAACCTACACGCGCAGCCACCGCTACGACGGTCTGCCTTACATCGGTGAATACCTCGATGAAACGACAGGCGCCTGGCTCAAGGGGCGGGATCCCCGCAGCTACTATTACAACCACTCCACCTATGCGGACCTCCTGATTACCGGTCTGGTGGGGCTGCGACCGCGTGAGGACAATGTGATCGAGATTCATCCCCTGCTGCCGGCCGGGACTTGGGCGTGGTTTTGTCTCGATGGTATTCGTTATGGAGGACGGGACGTAACGGTTTTGTGGGATGCCGACGGCTCGCACTACGGCCGGGGAGCGGGCCTGCAGGTGTTTGTGGATGGTGTCGTGGTAGCCAGTTCATCGACCCTGGAACACGTTGTCGGAAAGCTGCCATGAAATCTTATTTTCTTATTTTTATTTTTACCGCCGCCACGCTTGCCGCGCGCGAGACGCCCCCACCGGTTAAAATCGATGCATCCGGCGCGCTGGTCTACGAAGCGGATGCGGCCGGGAATCGCGTGCCCGATTTTTCCCATGCAGGCTATGGCGGGGGCGGCGTCCCGCTGCCTGTGGCAACGGCGCGTGTGCGGGTTGCGCCTGGCGAGGGCGACGACGGCGCGCGTATCCAGGCCGCGCTCGATCAGATGGCCGCGCTCGCCCCTGACGCCGCCGGGCTGCGCGGCGCGGTGCTGCTTGCTCCCGGACGCTACGAAATTGAAGGACAGCTTAAAATCACCGTCTCCGGGGTCGTGTTGCGCGGCAGTGGAGCAGGGGAGGATGGCACCGTGCTTCTGGCCACCGGAACCGGGCGCCGGGCGCTTATCGAGATCGCCGGCCGCGATGCTCGGCGATCTCTCGGCGACCCCCGAATCGTTATCGACGAGATCGTGCCGGTCGGGGCCGCGAGCCTGCGTCTGGCCGACACCTCGGGTTTGGAGCCGGGGTTAGCCGTCGTGATCCGGCGTCCGAGCACTTTGGAGTGGATCAAGTTCATGGGTATGGACGATTCTCCCGGACGCCAAGGTTATCAGTGGAAGCCGGGCACGCTTGATATCACTTGGAACCGGGTGATAACCGCGGTCGCAGGCGACACCGTGACCCTCGATGCCCCGCTCACGTTTGCGTTGGCGAAACAGTTTGGCGGTGCGACCCTCTCGGCTTACGTTCAGGAGGGCTATCTTGCGCAGTGCGGCTTGGAGCGTTTGCGCTGCGTCTCTCAATACGACCCGTCCAATCCCCTCGACGAACAACATGCTTGGAACGCGGTCGACCTGCATGCGGTGCGCGACGCATGGGTAGCCGACGTGACTACGGTGCATTTTTCCGGCTCGGCGGTGCAGGTGGGAGCGAAAGTTGAACGGGTCACCATCCAGGATTGCACCTCGCTCTCCCCGGTCTCGGAACTGGCCGGCTACCGGCGGCTCGCTTTCCACACCCGCGGCCAGCGAGTGCTTTTTCTGCGCTGCATTTCAGGGGAGGGACGGAACGACTTCACGACCGGCTACCTCTCGCCCGGCCCCAACGTATTTCTCGACTGCGAAGCGCGGCGGGCCTCTTCCTTCAGCGGTTCGCTCGGCAGCCTGGCCTCCGGCCTGTTGTTCGACGGGGTCAAGATCGACGGAGGCTCCCTGCGTATCGATAATCTGGAAACAATAAACCAAGGTGTTGGCTGGGCGGCAGCAAACTCCCTGCTCTGGCAGTGCAGCGCGGGGGTGATCGTTTGCCGCACTCCGCCCGGCGCGCGGAACTGGGCGGTGGCGGTGTGGGGGCAATATGTCGGTGATGGAACTTGGCACCAGGTCAGCCAGTTTGCCCGGCCGGACTCGCTTTACCGCGCCCAGCTCGAAGCCCGTCTCGGAAAGCCCGCGCTGGAGGCCCTCGCAGCGCGTGTTTATGCGATCGCCCCCTCTGATTTACCCGCCGGCCCTGCCCCGCTGGCGGGCGCGCCTGCCCCCGAAGGCAGACCCCTGACCCTGGTGGATGGAGTCTTGTTGGTCGGCGGGAAAAAGTTGAGTGGGAAAAACACCGCGACGGCCTGGTGGCGCGGTCGACTCGAGCCCGCGCGTGCGTCGGAGACCGGCCGCGCGCTGACCCGTTTCACCCCCGGCCGCACCGGCACGGGACTGACCGACGAACCGTCCACGGTGGCAGAGGCCATGGTGCGTGAGGGCCAGGTGTTGTTTCGCCATCATTATGGACTTTGGTATGAGCGCCGCCGCGACGACCATCAGATGATCCGCCGGCCCGATGCGGAGGTGTATCCGCCTTTTTTTGAGCAGCCCTTTGCCCGCACGGGTCAAGGCCGGGCATGGGACGGACTCAGCCGCTATGACCTGACGAAATACAACCCATGGTATTTCTCGCGCCTCCGGGAGTTCGCCCGCGAGGCTCGCTTGAAAGGTGTCGTGTTGGTCAACGAGATGTATTTCCAGCATAACATTATCGAGTCCGGTGCGCACTGGGTGGACAGCCCTTGGCGGCCGGTAAACAACATTAACGGCACGAAGTTCACCGAGCCGCCTCCGTTTACCGGCGATACGATCAAGATGGCCGACGCGTTTTATGATCTGTCGGATCCGGCTTATCGCGCCCTGCACCGCGCCTATATCAGGCACCATCTGGATGTGCTCGGCGCCGACACCAACGTGATCCACACGCTCACGGCGGAAAACAGCGGTCCATTGCATTTCATGCAGTTTTGGCTCGATGTGGTCGCGGAGTGGAGACGTGAGACCGGCCGGCGTCCATTTATCGCCCTGAGTGCGCCCAAAGACGTCCAGGACGCCATTCTTAAAGACACTCCGCGCGCGGCGGAGGTGGATATTATCGACCTGACCTATTGGTTCCGCAATTCTGCGGGGCAGGAGTTCGCTCCCTTGGGCGGACAATCGCTGGCGCCTCGGCAGCATCAACGCCTGTTCAAGGGAAAACGCCCGGATTCCGACTCCATCGCTGCGATGGCGCGCGAGTATCGCGAAAAATTTCCCGGCAAGGCCGTTATCACGGGCTTGAGCGAGGCGGGAGATGTTCAACCACAGTGAGTCCGCCCGTGCCCACTCCGGATACCCGATTTAACCACCCCCAATGAACCTGATCCGCCACTTCATCCTGCTCTTGTTTTCGACTCTCTGCGGCGCGGCCGCGACCGTCGCCACGGTCGAGAAATGGGGGGTATTCGAACTGGAGCTCACCGGGCCCGCCGAGGGCAACCCCTTCACCGAGGTGCGTTTCGGGGCCGTGTTTACCGATGGGGCCAGCACCGTCTCGGTTCCCGGCTTCTACGATGGAAATGGTGTCTACAAGGTTCGCTTCAGCCCCGGCTCGACCGGAGAGTGGCGTTACGAGACCAAGAGCAACCGTTGGGAGCTCACCGGCAAGCTGGGCAAGTTTACCGCGACGCCCCCGGGTCCTGCAAACCACGGTCCGGTCCAGGTGTATAATACCTTCCACTTCGCCCACGCGGATGGAACTCCCTTCAAGCAGGTCGGCACGACCATCTACAACTGGACCGATACGCCTGAGGAATTGCAGGAGGAGACCTTGCGCACCCTAGCCGGCGCGCCTTTCAACAAGGTGAGAATGCTGCTCACACCGCAGCCCACGCCCTACCAGAATCGATTCGCACCGCCGCGCTGGCCCTTCGTCGGCACACCGCCGCGCGCGTGGGACTTCACGCGCTTCAATCCCGATTATTTCAGCCACTACGAGAAGCGGGTCGCGGAATTGCTCGCTCTCGGCATCCAGGCCGACGTGATCCTATTCAACCCCTACGGAAAGTTTGGCTTCGAGACGATGGACGCGGCGGGAGACGAGCGCTACGTTCGCTACGTGATCGCCCGTCTCGGCGCTTATCGTAACGTATGGTGGTCGCTCGCCAACGAATATGATTTTCTGCGCACCAAGACCGATGCCGATTGGGATCGCCTCGGGACCCTGGTGCAGCATTGCGACCCGCACCAGCGCCTGCGTTCCATCCATAACGGCGCGCTCATCTTCGATCATTCCAAGCCCTGGATCACCCACGTCTCGATGCAGAACGGATCCGCGGTGGAGGAATCGGGCCGGGCCGAGATGTATCGCGGCGTCTGGCGCAAACCGGTCGTATATGATGAGGTCAAATACGAGGGCGTGACCGAGTATCGCTGGGGAAATCTCACCGGACGGCAGATGGTGCATCGTTTCTGGTGCGGCACCGTCGCCGGCACCTATGTCGGTCATGGCGATTATTTCGCCACCGTAAACGACGACACGTTCACCTCCTTCGGCGGAAAACTGACTGGCCAGAGCGCTCCCCGCCTCGCTTTCCTGCGCAGGATTCTCGAAGAAAGCCCCTCTCTCGGAATCGACCCGATCGATAAGTGGCAAGATGCGAACACCGGTGGTGTCCCGGGACTCTATTACCTCTCTTATTTCGGCCAGGCCACGCCCACCGAGTGGAGTTTGAAACTTTTCAAGAACGCCGTAGCCGAAGGCCAGCGCTACCAAGCGGAAATCATCGATACCTGGGATATGACGGTCACGCCTGTGGAGGGCGAATTCGTGACCAAGAAGTTCGATAATTACCACTACGTCGACGCCGCCGGACGCACCGTGAAACTGCCCGGGAAACCCGGCATGGCGGTTCGCGTTCGCCGAATAGGCACCGACGGAAAGCCCGCCGCGAACGTCCTTCCGGGAGATTGACCATGCGACTCTTCCGCAAATCGTTTCGCCTGCCGGTCGGCCTGGCGGGGCTAGCGTTAGCTTTTTTCACCGGTTGCACCCATCACTCCGACATTGCACCCAGTCGCGAGATCGGCGCCACCGCCTCCGAGCAAGCTTCCGTGCCGGCTGAACTGCCGGAAACCTGTTTTCTCTTCGCCTATTTTTACCACGACCGCGAGAAAGAGGGATTCCGTCTGGCATGGAGCGCGGACGGCCGCCGCTTCGAGAAACTGAATGAGGGCCGGGCCTGGATTGAGCCCGCCGCCGGTGAAAACAAACTGATGCGCGACCCGCACCTCTACCGCGACGCCGAAGGGTTGTTTCATCTAGTCTGGACCACTGGATGGACCGGCCGAACCATCGGTTACGCGTCCTCGCGCGACCTCATCACCTGGTCCGCGCAAAAGACCCTCCCTGTGATGGCGCACGAACCGGAGGCGCAGAACTGCTGGGCGCCCGAGTTGATCTGGGACGAAGCCAAGGGGCACTTTCTCATCCATTGGTCCACTACCATTCTTGGCCGCTTCCCCGGCACCGCGATGTCGAACCGGCGTCCCGAGCGGAATCACCGTATCTATGCCACCACGACGAAGGACTTTGTCACCTTCACACCCGTGACTCTGCTTTATGACGACGGCTACAACGTGATTGACGCCAATCTTATCCCGACCGGTGACGGCACTGCCGACTGGTTGATGTTTGTGAAGGACGAGACGCTTTCCCCTGTTACGCAGAAGAACATCCGGCTCGTGCGTGGCCGTTCGCCCGAGGGGCCATGGGGTGCGGCTTCGCCCCCGATGACCGGCAATTACTGGGCGGAGGGACCGACCGCGATCAAGGTCGGCGACGAATACCGGGTGTATTTCGACAAACACATGCTCGACGCGATCGGACTGGTCACTTCGACCGACCTGCAAACCTGGACCGATCGTAGCAGTGAGGTTAGTTTCCCGCCCCAAGCCCGCCACGGCTGCATCCTCGCGGTTGAGCGCTCGGTGGTGGAGCGACTGCTTTCCCGTTCCGATCTAGCTAGGAAATAGGCTGATGTCCGGCTCCCTCTCACCTCTGGATCTTGCGGTGCTGTTCGCCTATCTGTTGGGCGTGGTCGGCTTTGGCTGCTGGTTCTATCGGCGCGCCGGCGATAGCGAACGCTACATGTCCGCCGGCCGCTCGCTCCCGGGCTGGGCGGTGGGCCTTTCGATTTTCGGCTCTTACGTGAGCAGCATCAGTTTCCTGGCGAATCCGGGAAAGTCCTTCGCGGGTAACTGGGGCGGTTTTGTCTTTGCGATCTCGCTTCCGGTGGCCGCTCTGGTGGCGGTAAAGTGGTTCGTGCCCTTTTTTCGCGGGCGCGGCGAGATCTCCGCCTACGGCCATTTGGAGGCGCGTTTTGGCGCCTGGGCCCGTAGCTACGCCGTCGTTTGCTATTTGCTCACGCAGGTGGCCCGGCTCGGCACCATCCTCTACCTGCTTGCCCTCGCCCTTGTGCCCCTGACCGGCTGGGACATCCGCGCCATCATCATCGGGGTTGGCGTGGTGGTCGTCATCTATCCCTTGATCGGAGGCACCGAGGCGGTGATCTGGACCGGCGTGGCGCAGGCGCTCGTGCTCGTGGCGGGCGCACTTGTCTGCGTGCTGTCCTTGCTTTTTAAGATGCCTGAGGGTCCGGGCCAGATTTTCGAAATCGGGGCCGCGTCAGATAAATTCTCGCTCGGTAGTTTCGCGGGGACGCTCACACAGCCGACCTTCTGGGTGGTGTTGTTTTATGGTCTGGTCATCAACCTGCAGAACTTCGGCATAGATCAGAGCTACGTGCAGCGCTACATCACAGCCAAATCGGACCGGGCCGCGTCCTCCAGCGTCTGGATGGGGGCGCTGCTTTACATTCCTTTTGCGGCGGGCTTTTTCTTCATCGGCACTGCGCTATTCGCGTTTTATCAAGCCCAGCCTGGTCTGTTGCCTGCGACGGTGGATGCCTTGGGAAAGCCCGATACGGTTTTCCCCGCCTACATCAGCACTCAATTGCCTGCCGGCCTCGCGGGCCTGGTCGTGGCGGCCCTTTGCGCGGCGGCGATGGACTCAAACCTTAACTGCATGGCCACGCTTTTCCACGGCGATTTCTACGTTCGTTATCTACGGCCAAGCGCCGGCGAACGCGAATCCATGCGCGTGCTCCACGGTAGCACGATTTGTTTCGGCACGATCTGCATCGGCGCGGCCCTAGCCATGATCGAGATCAAGAGCGCTCTCGACGTCTGGTGGGAGCTCGCGGGTATTTTCGGTGGAGGCATGCTTGGTCTTTTCCTGCTGGGACGCCTTTTCCCACGTGCGGGCGGCGCAGCCGGACTCACCGGCGTGGCCGCTGGTATTATGGTCATTCTCTGGATGACACTTTCGCCCAAGCTTGCTTGGTGGCCCGAAGCGTTGCGCAGTCCCTATAACGGTCTGCTCGTGATCGTTTTTGGCACGCTTACAATACTCATGGTCGGCGGCATCACCGCTCTGGCCAAACCGACCTGCGTAAAGCCCCTTTTCCCCTCCGCATCATGATCAAACTCCTCGCGCTTTTCGTCGCCGTCTCGCTCTCCATGCGCGCCGCACTTCCGCACCCTGCCGTCGTCCGTGCCCAGTTTATTAATCCTGGCGCGCCCTACCCGGAGTGCCACGCCTCGACCATCGTCGAGGTCGCTCCCGGCCACCTTGTCGCGTCCTGGTTTGGGGGCACCAAGGAACGTAATCCCGATGTCTGCATCTACGTCGCCCACCAGGTCGAGGGACGTTGGCAACCCGCCGAGCAGGTGGCCGACGGCGTTCAGTCCGACGGTGCTCCCCGCATGCCGACGTGGAATCCAGTGCTTTTTGCGCCGAAGGGCGCGCCTCTGCAGCTTTTCTATAAAGTCGGCCCCACGCCACGCGACTGGTGGGGCATGCACATGACCTCGGAAGACGGAGGACGCACGTGGAGCGCGCCACGCCGCCTGCCTGACGGGATCCTCGGCCCGATCAAAAACAAACCGGTCCTCATGCCGGACGGTTCGTGGCTTGCCCCCGCCAGCACGGAGGGCAACAAGAGCGCTGCCATAGATCGGAACGCCGAGGGCTGGCTTGTTCATTTTGAGCGTTCGCGCGACAGCGGCGCCACTTGGGAGAAAATCGGTCCGGTGAAAAAGGGTCCGTCCCTCGACGCGATCCAGCCCAGCATTCTTTTTCATGCTGACGGGAGCTTACAGGCGCTTTGTCGCACCAAACAGGGCGTCATCTCGCAAACCTGGTCCAAGGACGGCGGAGAGACCTGGAGCCCGATGACCGCCACTATCCTGCCCAATCCTGGCTCCGGAACTGATGCCGTCACGCTCTCCGATGGCCGCCACGTGATGGTTTACAACCACTCCGCCCATCGGCCCGACGAGGCCAAGGGCAACCGTTGGCCGCTGAATGTTGCGATCTCGACCGACGGCTTGGACTGGTGCCCGGTCGTCACCCTCGAAACCGAGCCATGCAAAAGCGGCTACGCTTATCCGGCTGTAATCCAAGGAGCCGACGGGATGATTCACATCACCTACACCGTGAACCGTGAAACCATCAAACACTTGGTTCTCGATCCCGCAAAGCTATGATCCTTCGCCTGCTATTCGCACTCCTCGCGTTGGCGTTTTCACTTCGTTGTGAAGCGGGCTACGAGGTCGGGCGGTTGCGCTGCGAGTTGACTGTGGATCCGCTTGGGGTGGATGTGACCAGACCCCGTCTTTCCTGGCAGATCCAGTCCGACGAACAGGCCCAGCGACAGACCGCGTGGCAGGTGCTGGTTGCGGCTTCGCCGGAGACTCTCGCCGAGGCGAAAGGCGATATCTGGGACAGTGGCCGGGTCGATGGGGATGGGACCGTGCTGGTGCCCTACGCAGGGCGGGAACTCGTCTCGTCAGAACAGGTATTCTGGAAGGTGCGCAGTTGGGACCGCGATGGACGCGCCTCGGAATGGAGCGAGACCGCGCGCTGGACCATGGGATTGCTCACGCCCCGGGAGTGGAGCGCAAAGTGGATCACCGCAGCCGGTGCGGAGCGCCTGGAAAACACCCTGTTGCGGCGCGAATTCACCGTGCGTCCAGGTCTCCGACGCGCGCTCGCCCACGTGTCCGGACTGGGCCAATATGAATTATTTATCAATGGCGCCAAAGCCGGGCTCGACGTGCTTTCCCCCGGCTGGACCGATTATAAGGATACGATTCTATACGATACCCGCGACCTGACGGGTTTTTTGCGTGAAGGAGGGAACGCCCTCGGCCTTTCGCTGGGCAATGGCATGGCGCACGTGGTTCGTCCGGAGGGTCGCTTCGCGAAATTCAAGGGTTCCTTTGGTCCGCAGCGCGCGATCTTGCAACTCCGGCTCGAATATGACGACGGCACCGTCGAGACCGTCTTCACCGACGAAACGTGGAAAACCCACGCCGGCCCGATCACGTTCTCAAGTATCTATGGCGGAGAGGACTTTGACGCCCGCCTCGTCCAGCCCGGTTGGGATCGCCCGGGCTTCGACGACACCAAGTGGCCGCCCGCGGCGATCCATGCCGGAGAGAGCGGCGTTCTGCGCGGCCAGAGCCACGCGGCCGAAGCGATCGCCCCGATCGAGACCCGCGCGGTGGTCGCGACCCGTGAAATAGCGCCCGGCGTGGTGCTGTATGATTTTGGCCAAAACGCATCCTTCATGCCTCGCCTTACGGTCAGCGGACCCGCCGGATCGGTGGTGAAGCTGACGGGCGGAGAAGTCGTCAACGCCGACGGCACGATCAATCGTTCGACCATGGGAGGTGCGCATCGCGGCAGCGCCTGGTGGCAATATACGAAAGCCACCGACGGTCCGGAGACGTGGTTTCCCCAGTTTTACTACCTCGGATCCCGTTATTTATATGCCGAGCTTTTACCCCCAACCGACGGCGGTGATCGACCCAAGATTGCATCCCTGGAGATGGTCGTGGTGCATTCCACGGTGGCGCCGGCCGGAAGCTTCGCGTGTTCGGATCCCACTCTCAATCGGATCCGCGACCTGGTGCGCTGGGCGCAGCGTTCCAACATGGTTTCGATCCTCACCGATTGTCCTCACCGAGAGAAGCTCGGGTGGCTTGAGCAGAATCACCTCAACGGCCCCGCCTTGCGCTATGAATGGGCGATCAACCGCCTCGCGGCGAAAAATGCGCTCGATATGGCCGAAGCGCAGACGCCCGAGGGTTTGATCCCTAATATCGCCCCGGAATATACTGTGTTCAAGGGCACCTATCGCGCCGCCGCCGAGTGGGGGGCCTCCTTCATCCTCGTGCCGTGGCAACAGTATGTTTTCACCGGCGATGCCGGCCCGCTTCGCGCGCATTACGAAGCGATGAAGCGCTACTTTGGCTACTTGAAAACCCAGGCCGCCGGAGGGCTGCTGGCTGAGGGTCTGGGCGATTGGTATGACGTGACGCTTCAGAAGGCCGGTCGCGCCAATCTCACACCCCCGACCGCGACCGCGACCGCGCACTTCTGGCTCGATGCGCATACCTTGGCCAAAATCGCCGCCGTGCTTGGGCATTCCGACGAGGCGGCGATGTTCAAGGCCAAGGCCGAATCTATCCAGGCCCTTTATAATCGTGAACTCTTCAATGCAGCCTCCCCGGCGCTTTATGGTAGCGGGTCCCAGACCTCGCTCGCGCTACCGCTAGCGCTCGGTCTGGTTGATCCGGCGGAGAAATCAAACGTGTTAACCGCGTTGCTAAAGGACATAGAGACGCACGGCCACGCCACCACGGGTGCCATCGGCACGCCTTACCTCTTTCGCACGCTTACCGATGCCGGGCACGCCGACCTCGTGTATAGACTTATATGCAATCCGGATAAGCCAGGCTACGCTTACCAACTAAAACAAGGCAATACGGCGCTCGCCGAGTCGTGGAATACGAATCTCGGTGCTTCGCAAAACCATTTCTTTCTCGGTTCGGTTATCGAGTGGTTTTATCGTGATCTGGCTGGTATTCAACCGGATGAAAGGGCTCCGGGGTTTAAGCATATTATTATTCGGCCGCATCCATTGGAAGGTCTTGATTGGGTGGAGGCCTGGCATGAAACACCCCACGGGCGGGTGGCGGTGCGCTGGGAAAAGGCCCCAAGCAGATTGCTGCTAAGAACCCTAATTCCACCTAACACGACTGCTACCGTGCGGATGCCATCGAAGAATGGCTCCGTAGTCCTCCACGAGGTGGAATCAGGGGCGCATAGTTTTGAATCCGCGTGGTAGGGATGCTCGGGCTTGGGCAAGATGCGATCGGATGTGCCAGGGGGATTCACCGTGCCATTTATTCTCCGTCCGGTTGATGCCCATTTTTGCTCTGATTTTTCTAAAAATCCCAGCACCTGAATTTAAGGCACCCTCTGACTTAATCCGCTAATTCACGCATTTGGCGAAACTTTATGCAGGATACTAAGGTCTGCGCTTGGTGCTTGCGTGGTTCCCCTTGGCTTTACCGAGGAAACGGTTGACCCTTTCTCGACTCGCCGGCATCTTGATTGATATATTCTACCCCACTTTGAGTCACTTTAACTGCGCTTTCTCGTTATTGAACTTATCAATCTAGTCTCCCGTCCCGGTTTTTCCGTCTACCCTATACTCTGCTGTGTGATTTCCCTTGTCCCGGTCAAAAGCAGTTTCGGTGACCTGCAGGCTGTAGACTATAAAACCAAGATTCGGTGATATGTGCCCGATGGTTTTATTCACCCATATTTAATTTACCATACAATCCCCCAAATCCATGAAACCCACCCCTCGTAATACGCAAACTTCCACCGCAGCCCGCTCTCGTAAAGCATATGCAGCTGCCGTTTCCGCTCTTGCCGCCGCCATGTTGGCGCTTGGCGCCTCTGATCTTCAGGCCGCCGCTGGCACCTGGCAGGCGAATGCCGCCGATCAAGGCGTGAGCGTCACGATCACTGGCGACGGCGCTTCCTGGGCAGTCGTCCCTAGTCTGGCGGAAGGCGACGCTGTCTATCTTGGTTTCAGCAGTGGAGTGGGCCTCGGGACTAATTTCAGTTACTACTACGCGGTTGGCGTGGGTTCTACGCCCAGTGCCGCTGTGCGCTTTTCCCAGTCCCCGGGTGCGGGCACTTTTGCCGCGTCGGCAGCGGCGACCAATCCATTGACGGTGAGCAAGATCCCCAAATGGTTTACCGCCGGAAATTGGAGCGGAGATGTGGTGCCGAATGGCATCGATGATGCCGCCACCATTGCGACCCAGTCGAACATGACGGCGGTGCTGTTGGATCGTGACGTCACCTTAGGTTCCTTGACGGTGGATACCTCGACCTGTGCCCCGCACATCGTGGATTCCTTGGGCGCGCCCGTCGTCGGCACGAACGGATTGAGCATCTTGGCTAGTTCTCGGACTAGCGGCCCCCTGTCGACTTTGACCTTTAAGCGTTCGACTGGAACGCCTACCGTCACGCTCAGCGGCGGTAACAGTCTTTTGTTTAGCGATTCCAAATTGGGTAATGGAACTGGTCCTGGCGCCGCGAGCGCCAAGCTGATCGTGCTGGGTAATCAGGGGTTGACGATTGATAATCAGAACCCTGTTTCCGCACCGATTGCGATCAATTCACGTTCCCTTGAAACTCCTTCATCGAGTGCAGGGACTTACGGCGTCGGGCCTGTTCGGTTCGGGTTCGGCCTCGATTGGTCGGGTTTCAGTGGTGATCTTACTTTGCAGCAGGGCGTCTTTCAGACCCTCGCCGGTGGCACGCTAAATAATAACCTTAGCAGCTTGCCGATGAATAGCAAAGTGGTTCTTGGCACCGGCACTAACACTGCGCGGCTGGAAATTGCCGGCTCTATCGGTCAGACCGTAATTCGCGGTCTTGAAAGCAGCAGCGCCGCCAGTTCCGTAATCAACACCGGTGCGGTCTCGGGAACGCCCGGACTGGCGACCTTGGAGATTGGTTCCTACGGAACGGCCTCAGATTTCTATACTTTCGCGGGCAACATTGGCGACAATACCCATGTCTCCACGGTCGCGAGCGCTCCGGCGATCCGTTTGGTCAAGGCAGGCCGCGGCACACAGGTGCTGTCAGGCATTAACAACATGAATGCCACGCAGTTAAATTCAGTGAGCGTGGCCGTAAACGGCGGCAAACTTTCGCTGGGCACGACCGGCGCGATCGGCACCGTTACCAGTGGTCAGGGCGCGACGAATGTGGACAGTTCTATCATCGTAAAGAACGGTGAGTTCGAGATTTCCGGTCTCGGTGTTTCCGGTCCGCGTTCGCAGACCTTTGGCGGTTACTTGATCTTCGGCTCCGCGCTCCCCCAAACCACTGGTCCCGACGCCAATCAGGCAGCCCAAAGCACGAGCTTCAGCACTCTGACCGTCATCGCCGATCCCGTGCAGCCTGCTACGATGACTTTTGGTCAGCTCAAGCCGCGCAACTACGGAGGCACGGCCACTCCGAACACGAACGGCGTCACCATGCTATTTCGCGGGACCAATCTCGGCGCAACGCCCGGCGCTGGCGTGGGCACGATCAATTTCACCTCGGCACCGGTCACGGGCGGTGGAATCCTCAACGGCAGTGGAGCCTTAGGATCCACGCAGGCCCCCGTCTTAAAAGGGGCTCTGGCCGATACGTCGCCGACCGGCACCGGCATTGGATTCGCCACCTACGATCCGACCAATGGGGTGCGTTTGCTTAGCTCCGCCGAAAAGAATACCGTGGCTAGCGGCCCGGCTTACGATGCCGTGCCGAGCACCGACAATGTGGTGTTAAACTTGGGTGCGGATGAGGCCATCACCGGTCACCGCAGTAACACCCTGCAAATCATCAATACGAGCGGCTCCAGCCATACGGTGACGAATACCGGCTCCGCCCTCAATCCGGCGAACGGCTTCCTTTTCTCGGGCACGGATCCGATTGTGGTCACCGGTGGCCGGATAACGGGCACGGTCGATACGGATGCCGAGGATGTCGTTTTCCATTCTCTGAATACTGCTTCAGCTGGTGTTACGATTCAGTCCCCGGTCGACAACTTTGCGAAGAGCTATCTCACGCGCCAGGGCTGGGTAACTTTCAGTGGCATTGGCAATTTCCGCATCGAAGGCACCCAGACCGTCGGCTTTGTGGGCGCTACCACGGCGCTAAGCAGCTTTGGCGGTTTGGCCTTCAATAGCACCGGAATAACCACGCTGGCCGCTCCGGTGATCAATGCTTCAAGTTTCAATATTAATCAGGGCACGGTGAAGCTGGATGCCGGCGCATCCTGGACCAATACGCCCCGCCTCCTCATCGCTCCCGAAGGCAAGTTCGACTTGAACGGTGTCGGCAGCACCGCGACCACGAATCGCTTCACGGATATCAACTCCGCGGTTATCGCCGCCGGTTTGTCGCTCAACCCGATTTCTGGCGAGGTGACCAACAGCAGCCCCACCACCGTGGACCTGATTCTTGCCACCGCTACCAACGGCGCTACTGGCCAGGCCTTCTACGGGACCGTTACCGGCAACCTGAATCTGGTTATCGACAAGTCAGCCTTCAACGGGGCTAATACAACCTATACTTATGCTGTTCAAGCGTTTTCGAATGTAAATACCTACACCGGTTCGACCCAGATTCGTTCCGGAACCCTCAACCTAGCGCGCGGCGGATTGCTGCCTGCGACCACCGTGGTCACGCTTGGACCGGTGGCGGATACCGGTGCCGCCAGCTACCCGAACAGCACGCTGCAACTCGGTGATGCCAACGGTTCGACCACCGGTGCGGTTCGGCAGGAAATCGCCGGCTTGTATGCCACTGGCATCGGCGCCGGCCTTGGCACCGCGACCAACGGCAACGGAACCTCGGCCGTCATCAACTCCAGCTCGATATTGAGTCAGTTGACGCTCAACATCGCTTCCGGCGTGGATAACGTTTATGTCGGCAATCTGGGCATCACCCCCGCAGCCAACGGTAGTAATTCGAACCTGTTTACAATTCGGAAGATTGGTGGTGGATCCTTCGAGCCGACGGGCGCGATCACCGCCTACACGGGCGGCACGATTATACAGGGCGGTGTATTGCGGGTGTCGTCCGACGCGAAACTAGGTCAAATCGGGCCGTTGACCGGCGCGGCTGGGAGCTCGGGCGCCTCGTTTGCTCCGCAGTCGGCCTTCGCCAATAATATCATTCTGGATGGCGGCACGCTCCAGACGACCACCACGACGAACTTCGTCTTGGACGCCAAGCGCGGCATCGGTCTTGGCCCGACCTCCGGCGCCACCGGCGGCACGGGCACGCTCTGGGTGGACTCGGGCATCACCCTGACCTACGCCGGCGTCGTCGCTTCGGCGGGAAACACCGGCGCGCAGACCTTGGTCAAGAACGGTAGCGGCCACCTCGCCTTGAACGGGGCGAACACGTTCACCGGAACCACCACCATCGCCGCCGGTTCGCTGGGCGGCACGGGTTCGCTCGCCAGCGGGGTATCGGTCTCGTCCGGCGCCTCACTTGCCCCGGGCAGTGGCGGAGTCGGCACCTTCACGATCGGAGGCGCGCTCACCCTCGGCACCGGCGCACAGTTGTCCGTGGATCTCGACGCCCCCGGCACCTCCGACTTGGTTCAGGTTGGCGGCGCGGTCAGCGCGACCGGATTGACCACGATCAATGTCAACCCTCTCGCCGGGTTTGCGGCCGGCACCTACACCCTGATCTCGGGCACGGCGCCGATCAGCACGACCAACCTCAAGGTCGGCACGCTTCCGGTCGGTTTCCGGGGCACGCTCGCCTCCGTGGGCAACACGCTCACTCTTAACATCGCTCCGGGTAGCCCGCTCTCCTCCTTGGAATCCTGGCGCCAGGATAACTTTGGCAGCAGCGAAAACACCGGTAACGGTGCTGATGCCGCAGATTATGATCATGACGGCGTGAGCAACTTGGTCGAATACGCTACGGGAACGAGTCCTGTGGTCGCCGGCAGCGGCGCTTACAGCGCCTCACGCTCGGGCAACTACCTCACGCTCACCTATACCCGGGTCGCCGACACTACGCTCACTTATACCGTGGAGGGCTCCAGTGATCTCGCGACTTGGTCCGCGGTGTCTGCGGCCAATAATCCGAGCACCGGTGCGGCTAATACGGCAGGCCAGGTAACCGTGACGGATAACGTCTCGACCGCTTCTGCTTCGCGCCGGTTCCTGCGTCTCAAAGTCAGTTACTAAGCGGATAACCAGGTCTGGGTTTATTTTCGGCCCCGTCGTTTTTAGCGACGGGGCTTTTTACTCAACAAATAACCCGGGATTCTGCAGCTGCTCGGGTCCCAGCGAGGCAAACTGGCGGCGCCCTTCGGTGGGGCCCTCGTTCGAAATACTCATTGAGTATTGTTCGCCCTGCGGTTGCCCCTCGACCTATGGCTCCGGGCTGCGCCATCTCCGCTTTGCTCCGTCCTTTACCCGGTCCGCACTGAAATACGCTCGCCGTTCCACCCCGCTGCTCCGCCTTTCAACCGCAGGATCTCAGCCAAGGGCGCAATATGGCTGGATCGCAGTTGCTTAACCGGGCCCTGCTATCGGTTCAATGTAACCACTGCCCCAGCGGAGAGGTGAAGCGGAACGGCTTCGTTGTTCAGGTGAAGCAAAGCAGGACGACCGAGGGCGGACTCAATTTTAACGGTCGTGATGCGGCCCTCTTTCCAAGTGAGGTCGAGGGTGAAGCCATCCCGGGCGCGCAGGCCTTTGACGGTGCCGGAGGGCCACGCCATCGGCAGAGCAGGTAGCAGGTCGATGATGACCTTGCCGTCGGGGGTGTTTTGGTGGCTTTGGAGCAGCATCTCGACCACCCCGGCGGCGGCGCCGAAGTTGCCGTCGATCTGGAAGGGGCCGCAAAGGTCAAACAGGTTGGGCAAGGTGCGCTTGGCGAGCAGCAGGCCGAACTGGCGGTAGGCCATCTCCCCGTCGCCGACGCGGGCCCACAGCGGCATGCGCCAGGCGTAGCTCCACCCGGTAGAGCCGTCGCCTCGCCACTTGAGCAGCACCTTGGTGGCGTCGTGGATTTTCGGGTCGGCGGGGGTGATGTCCGCTCCCGGGTAGAGCGCCCAGAGGGGGGACATATGGCGGTGGGCGTTGTCGGGCACGTCCACGTCTTCGAGCCACTCTTGGAGCTGGCCGTGCCGACCGATCCGGTTGGGCGGGAGCTTAGGCAGCAGACCCTCGAGTTGGGCGGCCAGGTCGGCGTCCTGGTTCAGTTCACGAGAGGCGGCGATGGTGGCGGTCCAGAGGAAACGGATGAGCTGGTTGTCCATCGTGGGACCGACGGTGGTGGGGCCTTGTTCGGGCGAGTGGGAAGGGGAGGTGAGCAACCAGCCGGTTTTCTCGTCGCGCACGAGGTAATCGACGAAGAAAAGCGAGGCCTCGCGCAGGGTGGGGTAGGCGCGTCGGGCGAGGAAGTCGCGGTCGCGGGTGAAGAGCCAGCGCTCCCAGAGATGGTGGCAAAGCCAAGCGCCGCCGGTGGGCCAGAGGCCGTCGATGTTGTTGATCGGGGCGGTGCCGCGCCAGAGGTCGAAGTTGTGGTGCAAGACCCAGCCGCGCGAATGATACAGTTGGTCGGCGGTGCGGGCGCCGCTTACGCGCAGATCGTCGATGGCGTCGAAAAGCGGCTCGTGGCACTCGCCGAGTCCGGTGAGCTCGGCGATCCAGTAGTTCATCTGAACGTTGATATTCGTGGTGTATTTGCCCTCCCACGGAGGGTTCAGCGAATCGTTCCAGATGCCCTGAAGATTCGCGGGCTGGGTGCCGGGACGGCTGCACGCGATGAGGAGGTAGCGGCCGTAGTTGAAGTGGAGGGCGGCGAGGGCAGGATCGGTGTCGAGCGAGGCGCCTTTGCGCAGGCGCTGGATACGCGCGTCGGAGGGCAGGACCGAAAACTCGGTCCTTTCGAGGTCGAGGTTGGATCGGCGGAAGAGTTTGCGGTGGTCGGCGATGTGGGTCGCGCTGAGCGCGGCGTAGTCGCGGGTGGCGAGCGCGTTGAGGTAGGCGGTGCAGCGCACGGCGGGGTCGGCGGAGATGTCTTCCCAGGTCTTGAAGCTGGTGGCGGCGACGAGGAGGAGCGTGGCGGAGTCGGCGCCTTCGACGCGGAGCGACCGGTCCTCGGCGCGGGTGGTTCCTCCGTCAGCGAGGACGCGCAGGGTGGCGGCGAAGCGCATGCCGTCTGGCTCGACTTCGCCGGCGAGTTCGAGGCGGGGCGCGCCGGCGGGCGGGACCGTGGTCGCGGAGCTTTTGTGCGGCGAGTCGAGCCGGACTCCGAAGGTGAGTGCGCCGGGCCGGTTGGCGGACAGGCGTATGGCGATGACGTTGTCGGGATAGCTGGCGAGGACCTCGCGGGTGTAGGTGACGCCGCCCACCTCGTAACGCGTGGTGGCGACGGCGGAATCGAGATCGAGTTCGCGCCGGTAGTCGGCGGGGGCCTCGTGGCCGGGGAAGGCGAGGTGGATGTCGCCGAAAGCCTGGTAGGGTTTTTGGCGGACCGGATCGCTGAGCATTTTGGCGCGGGCGAGGTCTTGCGCTTCGGTGATCTTGCCCTCGGCGAGCAGGGCGCGGACTTGAGGCACGATGTCGGCGGAGCCCGCGCGCACGTAGTTGCGGGGTTTGCCGGCCCAGAGCGTGTCTTCGTTGAATTGGATACGCTCCTCGGCGACGCCGCCGAAGACCATCGCACCGAGGCGGCCGCCGCCGATCGGGAGAGCCTCGGTCCATTTTTCCGCTGGTTTCTCATACCAGAGGTGGGTGGTGGCCTTTTCGCGGGCGGCGAAGGTGCGGCGGGCTTGTTGCGCGTCGATGCCCTGCCGGGCGAAGTAGACCTCCTCGATGCGGATTTTGTATTTTTTGAAGAACGCGGATTTTTCCTTCATCGAAACCGCGTCGATGGCTTCGGCCCGGGCGGCCTTCAGTTCGCTCAGGACAACAGCTTTCTGTTCGTCGGTGAGGGTTGGGAAAATCTCCAGATAGGCGGCGTAGGTGACGGCGACCTTGTCGATGGTGAGCACGTCCTCGATCTGCTCGAGCTGGACGGGCGAAAGCAGGTGTCCCAGCGCGGAGAAGGTTTTCTCCCGAACGGGGCGAAAGCCAGCGTAGAAGGTCGAGATTTGCTTCAGCGCGGCGTCCGCGGCGGCGGTGTCCTTGGCGGAGCGGGCCTGGTCGAAGGCGGTCCAGAGCGGCGCGATGGCGCGGTCGTTATCGCGGTGCCAGGCGGAGAGGGCGGCGAAGTGCTGGTCGAGGAGAATGCGGACGCGGGTCTCCGTCGCGGGTTCGGAGAGCTTCAGTGCTTCCAGGATGGCACGGGTGTTTTTGGACGACTCGGCGGCGGGCTTGTTCGCCTGGACCATCGGGACGGGCGCGACGTCCGCGTGGCGCGTGGACGAGTCGGTGGTGCAGGCGCCGACGAAGGGAAGCAGCAGGGCGAGGAGTGAGCGCGGGAGACGCATGGCGAGGGTGTTAGTTTTTGCGCGGCGAAGCGGCGAGGATACGGACTCCGACGGTGCGGGTCATGGTGTCGCCGGCCGAGTCGGTGACGGTGAAGGTGAAGCCGGCGAGCGCGTCTTCTCCGGTAGCGGGCGTGAAGCGGGCGTAGCGACCGTCGATCAGGGTGACGGTGCCGTTGACGGGGGCGGTGAAGGTATAGCGCGGTCGGGTCTTCAGGTAACCGCGGCTCAAGGCGTGCAGGTCGATGTTGATCGAGGCTCCGGCGGTGCAGTCCACATGGGGCCGGGCCATCCACTCCAAGTAATCTTCCAGCAGCGTGTAGGCGTCGCCGTCGCGGTCGGCGTTGGAATCGGAGAAGTCCCCGATGGCAGAGCTTGGATTCGTGCGGTGGAGGGTTTCCCACCAATCGGGCAGACCGTCGCGATCGGTGTCCCAGTCCGCCGCGCGGGCGACGGTTCCATAGTCTTCCCAACCGCCGACGTCCTGCTGCGAGTTGGGGAGGCCCGGCGCTCCGCCGAAAGGTCCGCTGCCTGAATAGGTGTGGGTGCCGTCGAGCGTTTCACCGATCACGCGCTGGTCGAGGTCGTCGCTCAGCGGCCGGTTGCACCCGACGTCGGACAACACGTCTTTGTAGGCTTGGGTGGCGGTCTGGATCGTCGCATGGGACGGGAAAAACGGCCGGTCCGCCCAAGGGCTGTAGGGCGGGTTGGAGTTTTCGGGCAGGACGCCGCGGTTCTCGGTCGCGACGGCGCGTCCCTTCTCCTGCTCGTTCTCCGCGAAGTGGCCGGGCATGAAATTGCCGGCCATGTAATACTGCTGTTTGCCGGGGAAGCCGCCGTATTGCGGCCGGAGGGCGATGAAGATCTTCGAGGCGGGGCCGGGTTTGTAGTAGTTGTTGACGAAATTCACCTCGCGGGCGCCGCCGTCGGTGGTGCGGTGTCCCCAATTGTAGACGACGTTGTTGAAGATATCTAGGCGGCCGCCGTAGGTGCCGTCGGGGTCGAGGCCGCCGGCGAGGCTCCAGTTGCGACCCTCGTTGTGGGCGAGGAGGTTGTGGTGGAGGCTGGCGATGTCGCCGCCGACGCTCGCGGCGTAGCCGTGCGCGGAGCCGGGAGGGTAGTTCTTGTGGCCGGCGATGTTCAACGCCTCGGCGATGAGCGTGCGCTGCAAGGTGAGGTTTTTCGCGCTACGCGTGCTGATGCCCTCGTCCTGGCCCCAGCTTACGGAGCAATGATCCATGATGACGTGGTCCACGCCCGCCAGGCCCGAGCCGTTTTGCGTTTCGCCGCTGAGGTCTCCGACACGGATGCGGACGTAGCGGCAGATCACATCGCGCGCGCCGCTCATGCCGAACATCTGGTTCCGCACGCAGATGCCTTTGCCCGGCGCGGTCTGACCGGCGATGGTGATGCTGGGCTGGGTGCCGGTGATGATGAGGTCGGACTTCAGCGAGATCAGACCGCCCACGTTGAAGATCACGGTGCGCGGGCCGTGGTTTCCCTCGATGGCGTCGCGCAGGCTGCCGGGACCGCTGTCGTCCAGGTTGGTGACGTGAACGACGACGCCGCCGCGTCCGCCACGGGCGAAGCGGCCGTAGCCCTCGGCGCCGGGGAAAGCCAGGCGGCGGGGCCGGAACCACCAGGTGCCGCCTTTCGTGACGGTGCCGTCGGACGCGATCTCGTCGACGCGCCAGTGGTAGGTTTGGCGCGGATCGATGCCGGAGAGCGGGTGGCGGATCGCGGTTTGATTGCCCTTGAACTCGGGGGAACCTCGGGTGGCGGCGTCGACGGCGGCGGCGTCGGTGCCGAAGTAGACATCGTGCGAGGCGGCGCCGAGGACGGCAGGACCCCAACTTAGGACGAGGGATCCGGTGTCGGCGTCCACGTGTTCGTCGGCATTGGCGGGGGAGGGATTGCTGGCGAGGGCCTTGGAATTGGAGGTATCGATCTCGAAGCCGTTTATATGGATGTTTTTGTTGGGCTGCGAGCCGCTGGTCTCCGCCTTGATCAGGACAACGATATCCTGACCGGCGGTGGCGGTGAAGGTGAGGTAGGCAGTGGTGGCGAGGTTGTTGTCGGCGACTTGGGAAGTGACCGGCAGGTCGTTGACGAGCTGGGTGCCGTCGACCGAAATATCCAAGGGGGCGGGGGCCGAGGACGGCGAATCCCAGTTGTTGAGATAGAGCAGCAGGCTGTGGGGGCCGGCGGAGAGTCCGCCCAGGCGCATCTCAATCTGCGCCCCGGCTTCGCCGTCGGCGACCTTGAGGCCGTCGGCGGTCAATCTGACGTTATACGCGGTGCTCTGGACTCCGCTTTTCCAGTAGCCGGACTGGAGGGCGGAGCCGATGGAGCCGACACGGGTGAAGGTGACCGTGACGCCGTCCTCGAAGGTGCGGCTGGTGGTGTTGCCTCCGGTGAACCATTTCTGGGTCGTGGCCCAATCGGTGAAGGCGGGATCAAGGCCCTCCAAGAGGGGGCGTCCGCTGTTGCTGATATCGACTTTCAGGGGGCCGGCGTGCAGGACGGAGGCGACTAGCAACAGGCCGGTGCAAAGGGTGGCGCGAAGGCCACGACGAAACGATAAGCTGGCGGACATGGATAGGGGCAGGAGGGAGGGGATCGAAAGGGCGGAAAGTAGGGCGCTGTGTCCCGCAGTCTCATTGAACACGAAGACGAACGAAGAGGCGCGGAGGGGCGGGTGCGCCACTGATGGTGGCGAGCGCCTCGACAGTCTCGGGATCGGCGCCAGGGGAGGAGACGACGGAATCGGCAAACGTGACCGAGTGGGTGCCGTCGTTATCTCCATCCAAGCGCCAAGTGGTCATATCGGTGGACCACTGCAAGACGCCGAGCACATCCGGTCGGTTTTTCGCGCGAGGGAACCGGATGGTCAGAGCGCCTGAGCCGGCCGCGGTGGCGAGCAGAGAAGATACGCTGGAAGATGCAGGATCGGAGCCGAAGTAGTATTCGAGAAGGTTGGGTAGCGAATCGCCGTCGGCATCGGCGGTCAGGGAGCGTTTTGACGCGTCGGCGATCGCGGTGAAGAAGAACGCCTGCGCGGGCGCGTCGCTGATCGTGGCGGTGGCGGACGCAGGGCTGCCGGAGTTGAAATCGACGCTGCCGCCGAGGGTGAGGGTAACGCTCTCGGCGCCTTCGGCGAGGGCGTCGGGCAGGGCGGTGAGCGTGACGACGGCGCTGCTCTGGCCGGCCGGAATCGTGACGTTGGGGGCGAAACCCGAGTAGTCGGTGCCCGACGTCGCGATGCCGGAGGCGACGAGCGGGACGGTGAGCGCGGAGGTGGTGTCGCCAGTGCGGGAGATCGTGAAGGCGACGCTCGCATCGGAGCCATATTCGCCGGCGGCGGGGTCGGTCGCGGTGAGCGTAACCGAAGGAATCACGACAGCGCCGGCGCCTAGGACGCGCACGCCGATGGTGCGGGTCATGGAGTCGCCGGCGGAGTCGGTGACGGTAAAGGTGAACCCGCCGAGCGCGCTCGCGGAGGCGGAGGGCGTGAAGCGGGCCTTGTTACCGTTGACGAGGGTGACGGTGCCGTTGATGGGCGCGGCGAGCGCGTAGCTCGGCGAGGTCTTGGAATAGCCGATACTCAGGGCGGCGAGATCGACATCGACCGGGGCGCCGGCGGCGACGGAGGTGTTGGGTGCGGCGAGCCAGTTGAGATACTCCTCGAGGTTGGTGTAGCCGTCGCGGTCGGCGTCGGCGTTGGACTCGGTGAAGTCGCCGACGGTGGAGTTGGGGTTGGTGCCGTGAATGGCCTCCCACCAATCGGGCATGCCGTCGTTGTCGGTGTCGAAGCCGGCGGGGCGGGTTTCGTTGCCATAGTCCTCCCAACCGCCGACGTCGTTGGTGGTGTCGGGCAGGCCCTTCTTTCCACTTACGCTGCCGGTGTAGGTGGTGGTCCCGTTGAGGGTCTCGTTGATGATGCGAGTGTCGCGAGCGTCGATCTGCGGTTGGTTGCAGCCGACGTCCGAGAGGACCTGCTTGTAGGCGTTGGTCGCGGTGTGGATCGTCGCGTAGGAGGGGAAAAACGGAGTTTCGGCCCAGATGTTGTAGGTGACAGAACCGGTGAAGGTGCGCCCTGAGGATTGGTTCGAGAGGCCGAAGTAGCCGGGCATGACGTTGCCGGCGAAGTAGAATTCCTGGGTGCCGGTGAAATTGCTCAGCTGGGCTTTCAGGGCGACGAAGATACGGGAGGATGGGCCGGGTTTGTAGTAGTTGTTTACGAAATTGATCTGATGTCCGGTGCCGTCAGTAGTGCGGCCGCCCCAGTTGTAGACGACGTTGTTGAAGATATCCATCTGGCTGGAGTAGGTGGTGCCGCCGCTGCCGTTGAACTCGTCGCCGACGCTCCAATTCCGGCCTTCGTTGTGCGCGAGGAGATTGTGGTGAAAGCTGCCGATCTTGCCGCTGATCGTGGCGGCGTAGCCGTGGGCGGTGCCGGCCGGGTAGTTTTGGTGGCCGGCGACGTTCAGCGCTTCGGAGAGGTTGCAGCGCTGGAACGTGATGTTCTGTCCGCTCCGCGAGCTCACGCCCTCGTCGAGGCCCCAGCCGATGGAACAGTGGTCCATGATGCTGTGATCGGCGCCGGCCATGCCGGAGGCGTTCTGGGTCTCGCCGCTTTCCTTGCCGACGAGCAGGCGTAGGAAACGAAACACGGTGTCGCGCGAACCGCTCATGGCGAGTTGCTGACGTTTCACGGTGATTCCTTTGCCCGGAGCGGTCTGCCCGGCGATGGTGATCGGAGGCGTGGTGTTGTTGAGGATGATGTCGGAGTTGAGGGTGATGAGACCGCTGACATCGAAGATGACGGTGCGCGGGCCCGAGCCGCCCTCGATCGCGGCGCGGAGCGAACCGGGGCCGGAGTCGTGGAGGTTGGTGACCCTGATCACCGCGCCGCCGCGACCGCCGCGGGCGAAACGGCCGTAGCCCTCGGCGCCGGGAAAGGCGATGCGACGCGGGCGAAACATCCAGACGGTGCCTTTGGTCGCGCCGCCGGCGGCCGAAACCTCGTCGATGCGCCAGTAGTAGGGTTGGTCGGGTGTGAGTTCGCTGACCGTGAAGGTATTCGCGGTGAGGTTGCCCTTGAACTCCAGCGACGCGGTGGTGGCGGCCTCGACCGAGGATATGCTGGTGCCAAAGTAGACGTGGTGGGAGGTGGCGCCGAGGACGGCGGTGCCCCAGCTGAGGGTGATCGAGCCGGTGTCGGCGTCGGCGTGCTCGTCGCCATTGGACGGCACGGGATTGTTGGCCTGGGCCTTGGTATTGGGCACGTCGATATCAAAGCCGTTTAGGTGAACGTTCTTGTAGGTCTCCGTGCCGCTGAGCTCGGCTTTGACGAGCACGACGATGTCCTGCCCGGCGGTCGCGTGGACGGAAAGGTAGGCGGTGGTGGCGAGGTTGTTGTCAGTGACGCGGGTGGAAACAGGCAGGTTGTCCACGACCTGGGTGCCGTTCACGAAGATATCGAGCGGGGCGTTGCTCGTGGGTGCGTCCCAGTTGTTCAAGTAGAGCAGCACGGTGTGATCGCCGGGACTCAGGCCGGCGATGCGCATCTCGATCTGGGCGCCGGCGTCCCCGCCGTTCACCTTGATGCCGTCGGCGGTGAGCTTGATGTTGTAGAGGGTGCTCTGCACGCCCTCCTTCCAGTAGCCGGGCTGGAGAGCGGTGCCGACCGTGCCGGCACGGTTAAAGGTGATCGTGACGCCGGAGAACGTGGCGGAGATGGAATTGCTGCCGGACGGAAACCAAGCCGTGGTGGTGGACCAGGCGGTGTATCCCGGATCGAGGCCTTCGGAGATCGAGCGGCCGGTGTTGTTGATGTCGATCTGGAGTGGAGCGGCGGACGTGAATCCACCGGTCGCAAAAAACAGAAGCGCGGTAAAAAAAACAACCAACGAACGAGAGAAACGCAGGGGGTAAGGCATGTAAAAGTATTGTTGGAGCCAAGGGCCTAGGGATGGCCCAAAGGTTTCCCTCTCCGTCCCGGATTTATTGAACTGAAAGACGAACAAAGATACGCGGTGTGTCGGTAGAGCCGCTGATCGTCGCGGTGGCCTCGACGCTCTGAGGGTCGGCGCCCGGCGCGGAGACGACGGCCTCGGCAAAGGTGACGGTGCGGGTGCCATCGCTCTGGCCGCCGGCCAGCCACGTGCCGAGGTCGGTTGACCACTGGAGCGCGCCGACGACATCGGGGCGGTTTTTGGCGCGCGGGTAGGTGAACTTGAGCTCGTTGAGCGAACCGATGGAGGCCTTCAGGCCGCTGTTGCCGGACTGGGCGGGATCGGAGCCCAGGAAGTATTCGAGTTTATTGGCCAAGGCGTCGCCGTCGGCATCGTCGGCGGGGCCGCGCTTGGCGGAATCGGCGATGGCGGCGAAGTAGAAGGCCTGCGCCGGAGCGTCGGCTATGGTGGCGGTGACCGAAGAAGGCTCGCCGACGGTGAATTCCGCGTTCGCGACGACGGCGAGAACGATTGCCTCGGATCCCTCCGCGAGGGCGTCGGGCAACACGGTGAGCACGAAGGTGGTGCTGCTCTGACCGGCAGGGATGGTTACCGAGGGGGCGAGGCCGGTGAAGTCACTGCCACTGGTCGCGGTGGTAGTGAGCACCTGGGCAATCGGAACGACGAGCGCCGCGGTAGTGGCGCCGGTGCGGGTGACGGTGAACTGAATCTGCTGGTCGGTGCCAGACTCACCGGCCGAGGCATCGGTCGCGGTGAGGGTGACCTCCGGCAGGACCGGCGCGGTCGCAGCGGTGATGCGCACGCCGATCTGGCGGGTCATGGTGTCGCCGGCGGAATCGGTGACGGTAAAGGTAAAGCTGCCGAGGGCATTGGCGGTGGCCGTGGGCGTGAAGCGCGCGTAACGGCCCGAGATCAGGGCAACGGTTCCCTGGGTTTGTCCTAAGAAGGTAAATACGGGCGAGGTGGCGAGATAGCCTCGGGCGAGGGCATGGAGATCGATGTCGATGGAGGAACCGGCGGCGCACTCGTGATGCGGAGTAGCCTTCCAGTTGAGATAATCTTCGAGATTGGTGTAGCCGTCGCCGTCGAGGTCGGCGTTGGATTCGGAGAAATCACCGGCAGTGGAGGCGGGGTTGGTGCCCTTGATGGTTTCCCACCAGTCGGGCATGCCGTCGTTGTCGGTGTCGAAACCGGCCGGGCGGGTCTCGTTGCCGTAATCTTCCCAGCCGCCGACGTCGGCGGTGGTATCGGGCAGGCCGGGGGAATTGCTCACGCTACCGCGGTAGGTAAAGGTGCCGGCGATGGTCTCGCCGATGATGCGGGCATCGCGGGCGTCGATCTGGGGCAGGTTGCAACCGACGTCGGAGAGCACCTGTTTATACGCGGCGGTGGCGGAGTGGATGGTGGCGTAGGAGGGAAAAAAAGGAGCGCTTACAGTGGCGCTGTAGGGCGGAGTGGAGCCTGCCGGCAGGATGCCGCCACTCTCGGTGCCGATGTTGAGACCGGCGGATTGATTGGCCTCAGTGAAGCGGCCCGGCATGATGTTGCCGGACATGTAATACTGCTGCTTGCCGGGGAAGCGTCCGTATTGGGGGTTAAGGGCAGTGTAGAGCGTGGTGGCGGGGCCGGTCTTGTAGTAGTTGTTGACGAAATTGACCTCCATCGCGCCGCCATCGGTGGTGCGGGAACGCCAGTTATAGACGACGTTGTTGAAGATATCCAAACGGCCCGCGTAGAAGCCCGCGCCATCCAGACCGCCGGCCATCGACCAGTTGCGACCCTCGTTGTGAGCGAGGAGATTGTGGTGCAGCGAGGCGACGTCGCCGCCGACGGATGCGGCGTAGCCGTGGCGCGTGCCGGCTCCGTAGTTTTGGTGGCCGGCGATGTTGAGCGCTTCGGAAAGGTTGCTGCGTTGGAAAGTGAGGTTCTTTCCGCTACGCGTGCTCAGGCCCTCGTCTATGCCCCAGCCGGCGGAAACGTGATCCATGATGCTGTGATCTACGCCGGCCATGCCGGTGGCGTTTTGCGTCTCGCCGTTTTCCTTGCCAACGAGAACGCGGACGTAGCGAAAAATCACGTCGCGCGCGCCGCTCATGGCGAGCTGGTTGCGCTTCACCGTGATGCCCTTTCCGGGAGCGGTCTGGCCGGCGAGGGTAATATAAGGCTGGGTGCCGCCGATGATGATGTCGGACTGGAGCGTAATCAGTCCGCTGACGTCAAAAATCACGGTGCGCGGGCCGTAATTGCCGATGATGGCGTCGCGCAGACTGCCGGGGCCGGAGTCGTCGAGATTGGTGACCTTCACGACCACGCCACCGCGACCGCCGCGAGCGAAGCGCCCATAGCCCTCGGCGCCGGGGAAGGCGAGTCGGCGGGGGCGGAACATCCAGACATCACCTTTGGTGGCGCCGGTGGGAGTGACCTCGTCGATGCGCCAGTAATAGGTCAGATGGGGGTCGATGCCCGTGACGAGATAGCTGTTGGCGGTCTGACTGCCCTTGAATTCGGGCGAGGCGGGTGTGGCGGAGCCGACCGCGGTCTCGCTGGTGCCCAGATAAACCTGATGGGAAGTAGCGCCGAGAACGGCGGTGCCCCAGCTTAGCGTCACCGAGCCGGTGTCGGCGTTGACATGCTCGTCGTTATGGATCGGCGAGGGCGTGTTGGCCTTGGCCTTGATGTTTGGCACGTCGATCTCGAAGCCGTTTATGCGAACATTTTTGCTCGTGTGGGTGCCGGAGGTCTCGGCCTTAATGAGCACGACCACGTCCTGGCCGGCGGTGGCGGTTACGGGGAAATAAGCGGTGGTGGCGAGACTGCTGTTGGTGACGCGGACGGAGACGGGCAGGTCGTTGTAAACTTGCGTATCGCCGACAAAAATATCGAGCGGCGCGAGATTGGCGGCGGCGACTCCGTCCCAACTGTTGAGGTAAAGCAGCAGGCTGTGGGGACCGGGAGTGAGACCGGCGATACGCATCTCGATCTGCGCACCGACGTCGCCCGCCGGAACCGGAGGGGTTCCGGTGGGGTTGCCACCATCGACTTGGATGCCATCGCCGGTGAGTTTGGCATTAAAAACGGTGCTCTGCACGCCGTCCTTCCAATAGCCGGGGCGAAGTCCGGTGCCATTTGGACCGATGCGGGTAAACGTGATGGTGACGCCGCTGAAGGTGGACGAGGTGGTGTTGCCGCCGGAAAACCAGGTCACGAGCGGCGACCACGGAGTGTAGGCGGGATCGAGACCTTCGGCGAGCGGGCGGCCGTTATTGTTGATGTCCACCTTCAACTCGGCGGCGAGGGCGGGGCTGACGACCTGTAAGGTGCCGACCGTTGCAAACACGGCGGCAGCTCTCCACCGTTGGAGTGAGAGGTAATGCATAGGAGATGGGGTAAGCGTAGAATCATTGTCCGGTTCACTTCTGACTCAACCCTCTAAGACGAGCGAATTCTCGGGGTTTTTGCCCGTATCCTAAGCACCCACGGGTTCCGTGACGCTCCCGGCGGATGCCGGAAGCGAACGAAGCCAACCGCTCAACGCGCGGCGACGCCCGGGGCGGAGCGCGGGTCCACGTTGTTCTTCAAGTCGGTCCAATCGACCTTGGGCGCCCGGGGATCGAGGCCGTTGAGGAAGTCTTCGATGTTGGTGTAGCCGTCGCCGTTGAGATCGGCGGTGGCGTCGTCGGCGTTTTTCGGGTCGAGGCCATGGGTGGTTTCCCAGCCGTCGGGCAGGCCGTCGCCGTCCGCGTCGGCGTAGGGTTCGCCCTGGTAGTCGGGATAGCCGCCGACCTGGGCGGGGTTGGTGATGAAGCCCTTGGTGACGCTCTCCTCCAGCTCCTTAACCCATTTCTCGGCGTAGCCGACGGCGGTGGCGCGCGCGGAGTCCTCGGCGGTGGCGCGGGCCTCGCCGACCTTGCCCGAGCGGACCATGCCGACGACGCGTGTATCCACGGCGTCGCGACTGGGCAGGGTGGCGCCCGAGCCGGCGAGGACGGTGGCGTAGGAGTCAGCGGCGCTCTGGATGGTGAGCGGGGCGTGGGCGAAGGCGGCGTCGGCGCGGATGGCGGCGAGCACCTCGGTCAGGGGCTTTTGGCGCACGTCGGGCTGGACGCCGCCGTCCCAGTTGTCGCGGGTCACGCGCTCGTTGCCTTCGACGACATTGCCGGCCACGTAGGCCTTGCCGAAGTTGTCCATCACGGTCTTGGAGCGCTCGGATTCGGGTTTGAGGATGCGATGGGCGATGTCTCCGTCGGGCGTGCCCGGGCCGGGCTTCAGGGTGTTGTTCAGGATCGTGTAGAAACTGCGGTGATCTCCGCCGTCGATGGTGCGGTGCCGCCAGTTGAAGAGCACGTTGTTCACGAAGGTGAAGTCGTGGATCATGCCGACGCTCGGATTGCGGCCGGTGTTGCAGGCCCACAGGTTGTGGTGGAAGGTGCTGTTGGCGCCGCCGATGGTGGAGCCGAAGGCGTGGTGGTAGGTGTTGAGGCCCTCGGAGAAGATCGAGTGCTGGATGGTGATGTTGACGGTGGGGAGCTTGCGTTCGGGGGTCTTGGGATCGTCGTCGTGGTCGAACATGTGCCGATACATCGACATGTTTTCGTCCAGGCCCCAGGAGGCGGAGACGTGGTCGATCATGATATTGCCGACCGGATTGCCGCCGATGGAGTCGTTGCGATCAGTGGCTTCCAGCGCGCCGCGGCGGAAACGCAGGTGGCGGATGACGACGTCGTGGGTTTCGAGCTCTACGGTTGCGCCGGCGATGCAGACGCCGTCCCCTGGTGCGGTGGCGCCGGAGATCGTGATGTAGGGCGCGAGGATGCGGATGCGGCTTTCGAGGCGGATGATGCCGGCGATGTTGAAGACCACGATGCGGGGGCCGGCAGCCTCGCAGGCCTCACGGAACGTGCCGGGACCGGTGTCGGCGAGGCTGGTGACGACGATTACGCGACCGCCGCGACCACCGAAGGTGAACATGCCGCCGCCCTCGGCACCGGGGAACGCGGGGATGGAGGCCTGGGGCAGGTCGGAGGGTTTTTCGGCGCCGGGCAGGTAGGGTTTACCCTTGGCGGCCCACGCGGCGAGCTCCGCTTTTTGGGAGGCGAAGATGCTTTCGGAGCGCTGGTTGCTCGCGGCCTGGCGCTCGTTGGCAACGGCCTGGATCGCGGCGGGAATCCTGGGGTAGCCTTGGGCGGAGGAATCGGCGGTGGCGAGCAGGCCGACGGAGATTAGCAAGGCGAGCGAAGCGGGGTGGAGGAAGGCGTTCATGGGGATGGAAAACGGGTGTTACGGTGCGGATTTGGCCTCGGCGTTTTTGCGGGCGAACATTTCGCGTTCCGCCTGTTTCATGTCGTAGCCGGCTTTTGAAAGGTAGTTGTTGATGCGACCCTTGTATTTGCCGAACCAGGCGTGTTTTTCCTTGGATGAACCGGCGTCAAGGGCGTGTTCACGCGCTTCGGTGAGCCAGGCGAGGATCTGGGTGCTTTGCTCGTTGGTGAGGTTTGGCAGCATTTCCTGATAGACGCGAAAGGTATTGGGCAGCACGCCGTAGGTGATGCCGTCCTTGATTTGCTCGACTTGGCCCGGCGTGAGTTCGGTGGAGAGGCGGGCGATGAAGGCGTAGTGTAAATCGGCTTGGCGGGCAGCGGCGGTATCGCGCGCGCTCTGGGCGGCGGGTTCGCTGGCGGCGGCTTTGGCGGCATTGAGCGCTTCGTCGCGGGCATCGTGGATGGAAGCGAGCCTGGTGTATTGTTGGGCAACGATATCGCGGATGCGGGCGTGCTGCTCGCTCGAGGGTAGGCTCAGTTTTGCGACGATCTTTTCCGCCCGCTGGATCACTTCCTCGGAGGCTGAATTGGTAGCTGGTGCTTTGGCCGGAAGCTCGTTTGGGGCCTTGGCCTCCTCCGGCTTGGTAAGGGCAGTAGCGGGGTGAACTACGAGCAGCGTGGAGATAAAGGCGACTGAGACGTTGAGGAACGGGGCGCGCATGAGTGATTTAAGGCGCAAAGGTTCGGGCAGAGAGTCAAACGGGAAGACCTTTCCCGAAAGTCGCGCCCGGAAAGTGATGCGAATGTTTCGTTGCAGCCTATGTTTTGCGCTTAAACAGGCTTGGGGATTCGCGCTTAGCTGTGTTCAGTTTGTTGACCGTCGCTGGCCGGGGGTGTCTTTTGCTTGCATAGTGCACTTTAATCGGGGTCACACTTGTATCCGTGGACCTCGTTGAACTTCGGCGGTTTGCCAGAGCTTTCCGTAGCTCTCTCGGCGTTTTGACGGTGTCCGCAGTGTAAGTTACTCACAGCCAAAGTCCCCGTAGCTCAAGTGGATAGAGCGGTCGTTTCCTAAACGACTGATCCGTGTTCGACTCTCGGCGGGGACACCAGCTGGGCTAGCGGTATGGGCAGGGTCTTGCTTTTGTCCCTTGCGGCGCATCTCGCGCCGGCCAACCTGCCCGGTGCGATGCCCAACAGTTTCGGCCACCTTTTCCGCATCACCACCTGGGGTGAAAGCCACGGTCCCGCCATCGGCGTGACGCTCGACGGCTGCCCGCCGCGCCTGCCCATCACGGCGGCCGAGATCCAGGCCGAGCTGGACCGGCGCCGCCCTGGCCAGAGCGACATCACCACCCCGCGCAAGGAGGCCGACGTGGTCGAGATCCTCTCAGGCGTTTACGAAGGATACACCACCGGCACTCCCATCTCCCTGCTCGTGCGCAACACCGACCAGCGCAGCTCCGCCTACAGCGAGATGAAAGCCGCCTTCCGCCCTTCGCACGCCGACTACACCTATCAGGCCAAGTTCGGCATCCGCGATCCAAACGGCGGCGGGCGCAGCTCGGCGCGCGAGACCATCGGCCGCGTGGCGGCCGGCGCCTTCGCCAAAAAAATCCTCGCGACGCGCGGGGTCGAGGCGCGCGCCTACATCACTCGCATCCACGATATCGCCGCGCCGGCGGAGGCCTTGGTTGACTTCCCTACGCTGGAGGCGGTCGAGGAGACGGCAGTGCGTTGTCCGCACGCGGCCACGGCTGCGGCGATGATCGAGCGCATCAAGGCCGTGCGCTCCGAGGGCGACTCGGTCGGCGGGGTCATCCAGTGCCGGGTGCGCGGGTTGCCAGCCGGGCTGGGCGAGCCGGTGTTCGACCGGCTGGAGGCGGATCTCGCCAAGGCCATGCTCTCGCTGCCCGCGACCAAGGGTTTCGAGGTCGGCAGCGGCTTCGCTGGTTCGCTCCTGCGCGGTTCGGAGCACAACGACCTCTTCGAAAATCGGGACGGCCGGGTGCGCACGGTCACCAACCGCTCCGGCGGGGTGCAGGGCGGCATCAGCAACGGCGAGGAACTCGTCTTCAACGTCGCCTTCAAACCCACCGCCACCATCCTGCAAAGCCAGCGCACGGTGGATCTGGCCGGGCAGCCGACCGACCTCATGGGCAAGGGTCGCCACGACCCCTGCGTCGTGCCCCGCGCGGTGCCCATCGTCGAGGCGATGACCCTGCTGGTGTTGGTTGATCATTGGATGCGCGACGCGGCGCAGAATCACACGTTCACCTTTTGAACCTACCTATGTCCGATACCGCCACCCGCCCCCTCGTTTATGTGATTCTCGGTCTGCCCGGGTCGGGCCGGCGCGAGGTGTTAGCCGACTTGATTGTGGGCGGGCTCGAACCGGTGGCGGGGGAGCGGGCGCACGTTATCCTGCCGGCTGGTGAGCCGGCGCAGGAGGCTGATGCCAGAAGCGGAGCTGCCACGAGCGGGCGCATGCGCTGGGACGGAGAACTACACGCGCTTTTTGCCGACGAGCCGCCCCCTGGGGCGACCCATGTCTTTATCCTTTTCGATGCCTTGCTCGATCCGGTTGACCAGCTGGAGGCGCTAAAGCCTTGGCTGGCGGCACACGAGCTGGAGGTGGCGCGCATCCTCACGGTGGTGCATTGCGCCCTGGCGGAGAAGCACTCTGCCTTAAAACCGTGGTTCGACGCCTGCGTGCATTTCTCGGACGTCGTGCTTTTCAACCGTCGCGAAGGGGTGGCGAACAAGTGGCTCAGCGATTTTCGCGGTAGCTACGAGGATTTGTTTATCCCCTGTCTGTATGAATTTGTGAAGGCGGGCCGGGTGAAGAATCCGGCCATGTTGCTCGACCCGGTGGCGCGGCGCGTCAGCCAGTTTTTCGACCCCTCGGAATGGGACAACCTGGACTTGGAGGGCGTGGAGATCGGCGAGTCGGATGACGAGGACGGCGAGAACTCCCGGCCCTTGGATAAAAACAATATCGACCCCGACAACCAGCCGCCGGTCGATCCCTACCTGGCCCGCAACCAAAACGGCCGCCGGGAGATTGAGCTCCCGGACGTTCGAAAGTATCTGGGGTAGGCCAATACCCCATCACCGTTGCACTTGGACTTCGATAGGTCCGGGGAGTGCCGCCATCGCGAGGGCTGTGCCAGTCTTCTTGCCTAGCGCATCGTGCCGGGCCTCGGTGGCATCTTGCGGTCAGCCCCGCTAGCCCCGTCCTGCAACACGGTGCGCCCGACGCTACGGCACAAAAGCCCGAGCAAGTTTCCCAGGACGTGGACCTAGGAGCGTTGTCCCAACGTCTCGGGCACGCTCTTCACCACCGCGCGACTGCGGATCACCGCCTCCTCCTTCACCTGCTTGTAGCGTGCCTCGAGGATGAGGTGCGGATACGTCTCGTTTAAGGGCCACCCCGCCTCACCTTTTGAAACGCGCTAGCAGGCTGTTTGGCCGGGCTCTGACACCGTCGAGGCCGGGATGGTATACCCGCAAAGCTGCGCGGTCATCGCGTTAATCCCGGCGCCACTTTATCTCCGGCTTCAGCACACCTTGGAGCGTCGCCAAAACAGCTCTTTGATTGCCGTCTCCTCTTTTAAGACACTACCCATTGAAACCTCAGATTTGGCATAATCCCGATCAACCTGAGATCGCTTGCTTGTGAGAGTAGCGCATTTGAATATTTTTTCCTTCGGGCGCGTCTCATCAGTCCGACCTTTTCCCCATTCTGGTCCCTCTCGGGATCAACCCCCGTTCACTGCGGTGGTTTTTTGTGCTCGGCAGGGGCCGATGAGGAACTGGACTCTTCGCCCTGCGACTTCCCTGTCGTCTTGGCCGCTTTAACTTTTCTTAGCATGGAAACGGGCATAGGCGGGAGTTCGAGGTAATCGGCCGCATCGAGCATCGCGATGGCTTCACGCGGATCCTTGACCTTGGCGGACGCCGCACGGAGGGGCTCGGCGGCTTCCTTGGAACCGAGGCGGATGAGACCATCGATGGCGGCGGCACGGACCTCGACCGCATCGTGGGTGAGGAAAGCGGCCAGGGCGGGGACTTCGCGGGCGTCATAGGTGACGGAGAGGTCCTCAATGCGGGTCAGTTCGGCGGCGTGCGGCCCTTCCAATGGGGGTGGGTTATAGACGCCTGTAATTAGGAGAGGGCGGGGCTTGGGAGCGGTAGTCGCCGCAGGCGCCGGCGCCGGAACTTTTTCCATCGGTCGCGGGCTTGGCGGCGTAGCCAGAACCGGCTCTGGTGCGGACGGCAATACAGCTGGTGTGGTGGCTGCCGGTGCCTCGGATGTGGTTTTTACTAATGGAGCAGAGGCAGGAGGTCGCAAGAAAAAATCCAAGGCGCAGATCGAGACAAGCGCGGCCGCGAATAATACAATCAGGGTAAATGCTTTTTTGCGTAGAATTGTCATCTTAAGAATCTATCAGAATTTTAACGAACTGCGGCTATGCGACCGTAAAAAAGGGGTGCCCGCGAGGGCACCCCTAATAGATTATCTTTAAATGCTGTCTAGTTGGTGGCCAAGAGAAATTGCATCAATTAGCTAGGACCTCAGGGTTACTCTACAGATTCAAACTGAAAGCCAAGGGTTTCCAGATTTAGGACAACTTCGGCGGCGGTTGTGATGGTTCCTTCTACGAGGGCACCATATTCATCTTCGGAGCTGCCATAAGTGCCATTGATGCCTGCTACCTTGGTTGCACCGTCAAGAACAGCCCCATAGGGGATCGCAGACGCTCCTTTGCCGAAAGAGGCCTTAACGTATTTGCCGGAACTTGTTTCTATACCCGTGAATTCAAATCCATTGAATGCAATGCCTAAAGATGATTTTCGGCTGTAGCTATATGATACGGGGGTGGTGAATTCGGTTTCGGGTGAATAGGTTTCTTTACCAGCAGAAGTTTCGGCATCGGTAATATTTAAAATTTCAACTTCGATACTTACTGGTTCCTGCCCTTTTTTCACCGCGAAGAGGCCAGAGGACCCGTCTTCTAATGCGGTAACACCCACAATCGACCATCCTTTGACTACGCCATCCGGTAGTAAGTCGGCGTAATATAGCTCGTTAATCAACTGCGCGTTGCCATAACGATAGGAACTAACGACGGTCTTGTATTCGGTGGTCGTTAAGATAACGTTGCCCTCTTTATCCAACTTATCGGTGGATTTGCTGTATTCATAGCTAACTTCTTTGGTGTCCGGGTCCACAATTTTAAACCCACCGGTGGTCTCTGATGCCGTGAGGGCGATAGTGACGGCGGGAGCGGTTCCGAGGGTTACGGCGAATGAGGACGAAGCGATGGCGATCGCGGCGAGACAAGCGATTGAGTATTTCATGAGGATAGGTCGTTTAATAATTAGAACCAATTTCCACTTAGAGAGCAAGGCGGTTGTATCTCTCTACTGTGACATTTGAAAATCGTCCGCAGTATAAAGACGGCGGTCCGGGCCGGCGCTGCGCAAATCTACCACGCCGGAAGCCACCGGGTGCACCTGCCAGGGCGTGCCCCAGCGGTCGATCACGCGGCCGGCGCGCAGCGCCGGGTGATCCGGGGGCAAAGCCGAATCGCCCAGCGCCGCAACGTCGGTCAGGGCTGCGGCGAGGTCCTCGTTGAAACCGATGGAACGGGTCCTTTCTCCGAGTCCGGCTTGTAGGTAACCCTTCACCAAGTCCGACAGTGCGGCGAGGTCCTCGCTCGGCGAACCATCCGCCGCGAGCAGGCGCTCCCAGGCCAAGGGCGGGCGCGAGGCGTCTCCGGCGCGGGGCGGCAGCAAACGCGGCGGCTCGCCGGGCGCGAAGGCGTGGGGTAAGTCCGCGCCCGACGGGCCGGGCGAAGGCCGCGCCCGAGAGGCGGCGCCGCGCCAAAAGACTACCAGCACGACGACCGCGAGCAGCGCTCCGCCAAAAACCAAAGCCTCGAAGAGCGAACGGCGCGGGGCGACGGATGACATCGGGGAGGAATCCGGGCAGGAGGGTGGGACGACCGGTGGGCGCTTGAGGCCCTCAGGCGCGCATCAAGCCGAGGGGGCCGAGAGCGCTCGGCGTGTAGAAATTCCGGATACGCGGCAGCACGCTGTCGAGCTGGCCGGGCGAGACGCCGAGCCAGAGGGCGAACTCGGCGAAATACTCGTCCACCGACACGGTGGGAAGGGTAGCGCCGCGGGAGGTGACGATGGCGTTGCTGTTGAGCGCGAGGTCGGGGTAGTTGCCGTAGACGCGGCCGCCGTTGACCGCGCCGCCGAGGGCGAAGGCGTTGCCGCCCCAAGCGTGGTCGGAGCCGGCGCCGTTGGAGGTGAGGGTGCGGGCAAAGTCGGACGCAGTGTAGAGCGTGACGTTGTTTTGCAGGCCGATCTCGCCGAGGGCGGCCCAGTAGGCGGCGACGCAACGGTTCACCACGTCCACCATGCGGTCCATGCTGTTGATGACCTCGTCGTGGTGGTCCCAGCCGCCGTAGTTAAGAAAAAAAGTCTGGCGGCGCAGCCCGAGGATCTTGCGTGCCTTCATGGTGCGGACGATGGCTTTGAACTGCTGGCCGAGGGTGCGGGCGGGATCGGTGGCGGAGGTCAGGCCCGCCGGATAGACGTAGGTGGCGTCGCCGGGGAAGGTGGTGGCAAGCGTGGTGTCGTTGAACGCATCCCGGAAGGCGGCCGAAGCCTCGATGGAGTCGCGGAAATTCTGGGTGAAGGTGTGATCGAGCAGGTTTTGGTATTCCTGCTGGAGCTGGTTATCAATCGCGGCGGTGCGGTTGGCGGCGCGGCTGTTGGTGCTCACGACCGGATTCTCGTAGGGTGAGTTGTAATCACTGGGCAGGGAGCTGCCGGAGGTGCTGATGTTGTAGTTAAAAATGGAGCGCCCGGTCTGCCAGGTGTTGTTGCCGGAGATGGAGATATTCATCGACACGCGGGCGTCGGTATTGCCGGCGTGAAGCAGGTCGGCGGCGCGACCCGCCCAGCCGATGGTGCGGGAATCGGTGGCGACAGAGGTGTGCCACTGGCGCACCTGGTCGGCGTGGGAGTAGAGGCCGCTGGGGCGTTTGCCGGTGGAGTTGGTGTAGGTGGTCTTGGTGAGCCGTTCGGCGAGGGTGCCGACGTTGGCGACGAAGGCGAGGCGGCCCTGGCCGTAAAGGGAGGTGATGCCGGAGCGGTCGGCGTCGTTGGCGCAGCGGGGATGGACGCCGAAGCCGAAGGGATCGCTGGCGTGGGCGGCGAGTGGGAGGATGGCGGAAGACGGCAGGGCGAGACCGTCGGAATTGGTGACGGCATCGTAAACGCCGCCTCGGGTGGTCACGTAGTTAGAATACGGCGTGCCGGAGGTGGCGGAGGGGACGAGCAGGTTGTAGGAATCCATGCCGCCGGCGAAAAACAGGCAGACCAGCGCGCGGTAGTCTTCGCCGACGGGCAGGCCTTGGGCGGCGGCGGAATTGGCCATGCGTAGGTTTAGCAGGGTCGAGAGCAGGCCGAGCGAGCCTACGGCGGCGCAACTGGCCTGACCGAGAAAATCGCGACGTGTTAGGTGGCGGGGCATGGGGTGCGGGGATTTAGAGACGAGCAACTAGAACGAAACGGGGACGTAGTGAGGGGAGTGAGAAACGAGGTCGGGGCGGGTTCGCATGCTAATTTCACAGTTCTGGCTCCTCGCGCCTGGGTCCGGTTCATCGTTCATTTCAGCACTGCGGCGTCGGCGGAGATGACGGCGAGGTGGGCGGCGACGCGGAAACGCTGGCGGGCGCGCGTCTCGCGCACGGCGTCGGTCAGGCCGGTGGCGGCGGGGTCGTCGAGGCGGCGGAGGGCGCGGGTGATGGCGCGGAAGGTTTTGGCGCTCATCGCGCCGTTGCAAAGGGTGCGATCGAGGGTGGAGACGAGGGTCTCCGGGGAGCCTTGGGCGAGGGCGACCCAAGCGGTTTCGTCGATGCGGGTGTTCCAGAGGAGCTCGTTCACGCCGGGGGTGGCGACGTTGTCGGATTGGGCGGAGGAATTGAACTGGGTCCAGCCGGAGTTCGAGGTGAGGCTGAAGGGAGAGGCGGTGCTGGTGGCCGTGTTGAGGGCGGTGGAAAAGCGGTTGGGGCCGGTGATGGCAGTGACGCTGTTTACGATCTGGAGTTCGGGGGCGACGAGAGCGGAGTCGGTCAGCGGTCCGGGAGGTTGGTAGAAGGGGGAGTAGAAATTAAACACGCTCGGGGCGCTGAGCGGGCGTTGCAGGAGGTCGGCGTCGAGGCCGCCGAAGCCGCGGTAGCGGCCACCGGAGCTCACGGGATCGGCGGGGGCGGCGCCGAAGGCCCGGGCGAGGGCGACGTAGCGGGTGTAGGGTTCGCGGACGAGGCCGTGGGCTGGGTCCATGGACTGGTCGTAGTCGCGGGCCTCGGGGTCGAGGAGCAGAGCTCGGATGACGGCCCGGAGGTCGCCGCGCACGCCGAAGCCGTTGTTGGCGAAGACGGCCGAGATGCGGGCTACGTAGGCGGGGCTGGGGTTGGAGGTGACGAGGCGCTGGATGAGTTGACGGCAGATGAAGGGGGCGATGTTGGGGTGGTTGGCGAGGTGGTCGAGGGCGGCGGCGAGGTCCGCGTTGCCGGCGGTGCCGGTGTCGGGCGAGGAGGCGGAACGGGCGGGCAGCGCCAGGGTCGGCATGCCGGGCATCCGCAAGCTCTTGGCGGCGAGATCGTGTTCGGCATCGAACATGCGCATGGGGCGCCAGGGGATGTTGTAACTGTCGCTTAACTTCGTGGTGGGGATCTCGGTGAGGTTGGTGCTGGACGTGAAGCGGGTGCTGTAGCTCAGACCGGTGAAGACGCGCGCGAGCACGCCGATCTGGGTTTCGCCGTAAGTGGGGATGGGTTCTCCGGCGGGAACGGGAACGCCGTCGGGGTCGAGATCGGCGCCGGTGGAGAGGCGCTGGGTGCCGTCGGGGTTGAGCAGCCAGAGGCCAATGGAGAAAAGCTGCATCACTTCGCGGGCGTAGTTCTCGTCCGGGAAACGGTTGAGGGCAGGGTCGGCCTTGCGGTTCCGGAGGGAGCTCAGGTAGAGGCCCATCCAGGGGCTGCGGGTGACGGCTTCGAGGAGGCTGCGGTAGGTGCCAAAGGCGTTTGCCAGGAGCACATCCTGATAGGCGGTCATACCGCGCTGATCCCCGTCGAGCGACGCCATGCGGTCGGAGAGAACAAAGATCTGGCTCAGAGCGAACGCCACCCGCTGGCGGAGTGGATCGGAGGTGTTATCGTCGCGCATGGTCTGACGCCACCAGGCCTCTATCCGGTGTTCGACGCTCAGGGCTTCGCTGCTGGTGGTGGGATTCAGCTCGTATTGCCAGACCTGCACGATGGGCAGGTGGAGGTTCACCGGCCGCAGGAACTGGGTGTCGAGCCAGGCGGCGAAACCGAGATCGCGAACGCGGGTGAGCTCGGCGGGGGTCGGGCCGAAGGTGGCTTGGGTGAGAAAGCGGGCGGCGGCTTTTTCCGCCACGCGACCATCGGCGGCCTCGGTGACGGTGAGGGTGGTGGAGGTGTTGGCGCCGAGGGTGTAGCCCGAGCCGGGGGCGAGGGTGACGACGATGGTTTCGTCGGCCTCGGTGAGCGCGTCGGCGAGCGGGGCCAGTGCGAGGGTGGCTTCGTCCGCGCCGTAGGGGATGGTGACGCTCAAGGCGGGCGGGGTGGCGTAGTCGAAGCCAGTGGTGGCGGTGCCGCCGAGGGTGAGGTTGACCGTGACGGAATCAAGGCGGCCGGTGCGGCGAACGACGATGACACCGGGGTCGGGCCAGTTCTCGGCCATGGCGGGATCGACGGCGAAAACGGTGACGGTGTTGTTTGTGGCGCTCAGGGCTTCGCGAACGCGTTCCAAGTCGGTGATGCGCGCGGCGGCGTTTGTGGAGGAGTTGCCCAGACCCTCGGAGAACATGCGGGCGGGGTTGGTGCCGGCGGTGCGTTCCTCCCAGTCGGTCAGGCCGTCTGCGTCCGTATCAATTTCCTCGGCCACCACGCGGGTGAAGCGGCGCGGGGCGCCGTCGGCTGGCAGGGAGGCGTCGAGGGTGGCGTCGGTGCCGGTGAAGGTGGTGACGCGGGTCCAGACGACGAGGTCGGGGCTGGTCTCGAGGTGGTAGCGTTTGGCGGCGCGGGTGGGCCAGGAGAGATCTAGGCTGCCGTCGGCGCGGGCGACCAAGGTTTGATGTAGGGCGGAGGCGCGATCGAAGGGGTTGGTGCCGAGAATGCTTTCCTGCTGGTTGGTGAAGCCGTCGCCGTCGTTGTCCAGCGCGGCGGAGCCGGTGGGCGCGGAAAAGCGTTGGGCCCAGACATCACTGAGCAGGTCGTTGTTACGGTCGAGCGCGGCACGGGCGCACGGTCCGACTAGGACGAAGGCGACCAGCAGGGCACCCGAGAATCGATGGGTGATGCGCATGGGGGTATGGTTTCAATCTACACACGTCTTTTAAGCGGAGGCAATCCTGCCTAAAAAAGGGGCCCAACTTTTTCGGTGCCTCTGGTCTGCAAGTGGCCCTAGGCTGGGGGTGAATGGTAACCCATCCTCTGCAATCACGTGTCTTATTATGGCGCTGGGTGTATCCGGCTGCCTTGGGGGTGATGGTGGTGATGGCTTCAGGACGTAGTCAGATGGCGGCGCCCTCCATCGTTAACATTGATAAGCTCGTCCATTTTTCGATCTTTGGGCTACTTGCGACCTTGGTGCTGCGCGCCCCCGGCATCCGGTTCTGGTGGATGGCCATCTTGGTGGTTTCAGTTTTCGGTGCCAGTGATGAGATCAGGCAAAGTTTTACCCCCGGTCGTTTTATGGAGTTTGCTGATTGGGTGGCGGATACCACCGGCGCGCTGGTTGCGGTGCTCCTTTACACGTTCTGGCCTTGGTATCGCAGGCTGGTGGAGCGTCCGCTCTGTTTTCGTTGGCGGGCGGTGTTGCGACCATCCTCGGTTGTTACGTCTGTAGTAGCGTCATGAATGCTCCAGAAAACGACCTCACGAGGCTGGCTCGTTTGCGTGCCGAGGTCGCGGCTCACGACGAGCGTTACTACCGGCAGGCGCGACCGGACATCAGCGACTTTGAATACGACCAGATGAAGCGCGAACTGGCCGCGCTCGAAGTGGCCTATCCGGAGGCAGCGGAGATGGAGGCTTCGCCGACCCGACGGGTGGGTGATGACCGGAGTGAGGGGTTTTCCCGGGTGAAGCACCGCCAGGCCATGACTACCCTGGATAACACCTACGACGAGGGGGAGCTGGCGGATTTTTGCGCACGGCTGGCGAGGCTCTTCGGCCGGGAGGATTTGGTCTACAGCGTGGAGCCTAAAATCGATGGCGCTTCGATCGCGCTTACCTATGAACACGGCCGGCTTACCCGTGCCGTCACCCGGGGCGACGGCGAGGAGGGGGACGACGTGACCGCCAACGTGCGCACCATCGCCAACCTGCCGGTCGTGCTGCGTTCGGCCACATTTCCGGTGGCGCCCGTTGACGATCTCTTTGCGGCAGCCGCGGCGGCGGAGTCCTGGCCCGAGGTCATTGAGATACGCGGCGAGGTTTTCCTGCGTTTCGATGAATTTGCCCGCATCAATGCTGCCGAGTTGGAGGCCGGTCGAGAGCCCTACGCCAACCCGCGCAACCTTGCCGCCGGCACGCTCAAGTTGCTCGATCCTGCGCTGGTGGCGACGAGGCGCCTCGAAATCGTCCTTTACGGGCTGGGTGCGTGCGAACCCGCCGTGCCGGTCGCCACGCAAGCGGATTGGCATGCGCGCCTTGCGGGCTGGGGTCTGCCTACACTTGAGCACCGGCGGGAAGTGACGGGTTTCGAGGCGGTGTTGGCCGCCATCCGCACGCTCGACACTCTCCGTGGCGGACTCGGCTACGCCACCGATGGTGCGGTGGTGAAACTGGATGACTTTGCGCTTCAGGCCCGGGCGGGCTTTCGCGGCGAGGGGCAGAGCGCGCGCAAGCTTTCTCCGCGCTGGGCCTGCGCTTATAAATTCGCTCCCGAGCAGGCTGAGACACGTCTGCGCGCCGTGACCATCCAGGTGGGCCGCACCGGTGTGCTCACTCCGGTCGCGGAGCTGGAGCCGGTTCACCTCGCCGGCACCACGGTCGCGCGCGCCACGCTTCACAATGCTGACGAGATTGCCCGCAAGGATATCCGTATCGGCGACTTCGTGACGGTTGAAAAAGCCGGCGAGATCATTCCCGCCGTGGTGTCAGTTAACCTCACCAAGCGCGCGCCCGAGTGCGCGCCCTACGTTTTTCCGGCGGCCTGCCCGGTCTGCGCTGCGGTGGCGGTGCGGATCGACGGCGAGGTCGCCATCCGCTGCCCTAACGCTGACTGCCCGGCCCAGCTCATGACTCGGCTCGACTATGTGGCGGGCCGGGCGGTCCTCGATCTTGAGAACCTAGGCGGCGCCGTGGCCGAGGCGCTGGTGCGCACTGGTGCCGTCCGCGACGTTTTTGATCTTTTCGCGCTGGAGGCCGAGAAACTCGGCGAACTCAACCTTGGCACGGCCGAGGCACCACGCATCCTCGGGGTGAAAAATGCGACCAAGATCGTCGAGGCAATCGCGCGGGCGCGCGGCCACGATCTCGGGCGCTGGTTGCTTGCTTTGCAGATCCGCGACGTCGGAGCGGCGACCGCGCAGGACATCGCCGCCGTGCATGGCACGCTGGCTGCGGTGGCGAACTCGGAGATTTTGCCCCGACTGGCGCGTTTACCTGCACTTGAGGAGGAGGTGCGAATAACCAATCCCAAAGCTCGGGCGAACAAGGGCCAGAGTGAGGCGGAGCGGTCGGAAAGGGAAAATAGACACGCAACCTTGAAAGCGGAGCTCGAAGCGGAGAAGGCCTGGCGCGCTTCGCTGACCGAACTATCGCGAATCGACTTTGTCACCGCGGCGAACGTGGTGGCGTTTTTCCGATCGGAGCGTGGTCTTCATGCCGTCGAGCGTTTGGCCGAGCTGGGGATCGCACCCAGGGCTACTCGCCTCGCGACGGCAGAGGCGCGGGGTGCGCTCGCGGGAAAAACTTTCGTGCTAACCGGCACCTTGCCAGGACTCACCCGCGAAGAAGCGAAGGGTCTGATCGAAGAGGCCGGCGGCAAGGTCACCGGCTCGGTATCGGCCAAAACTGATTACGTGGTCGCTGGCGAGGAAGCGGGTGCGAAGCTCGAAAAAGCCCGGGCGCTCGGCGTCGCAGTCCTCGACGAAGCCGGGCTCAAGGCGCTGCTTTGATGAGGGAAATTTTAACCGCGGATTACGCGAATGGACGCGGATAAAACCAACAATCCAGCGGCGACGGATCGCACGGATATTCTCGAATGGAGAAGGAAGTGCCAGTTTTCACCGTATTCATCCGTGCAATCCTTGGCTAACCACCAATCCGCTCCCTTCCGCTTGATCCACGGCTTAAGAATAACCACCCCTGTAAGCCCAAATCGAGTTTGATCACGTCCTGCAATGGTTTGATCAAAGGCCACCACGCCAGCCCGGTGGGCGGCTGCTCCGCAGGCCGCTTGCACGGCCCCTGCAGGCCTGATGCAGCGCGTTAGAGAACGCCACTGGCGTAAAGCCATTCGGCATAGACCAGCTGCGCGGCGGACGACACGGCGCCGTCGCCGTCTCGGCGCAGTCGGAACTGCCACGTTTCTCCCGTCCCTAGGATGAAGTTCACCGGGCTCACCAGCGCCGCATTCGGCACGAACGTCGCCCACGAGCCCCACGAGCGATCCCCCGCCCGCTTCCGCCGCTGGATCGTGTGCGGGACGGCGCCATAGTCGATGCCGGCCGGCCGGGTGATCTCGAACTGGATCTTATCGCCCGCCGTGATACCGGCCAACGTGCTCTTCACGTAGTAGGCCTTGCCCAGCCAGGTCGTCACCACCAGGGGCACCGGCGTCGACGTCGTGAAGCGAAACACCAGGGCCTCCTTCTGGACCACGCGGCCGCCCTGATCGGCCGCCTGCACCACCACGCGGTGGTTCCCCTCCACCGCCGGCAGGATTACGGTGTCGGCGTAGCTGAAGGCCCCCTGCAGCGGCAGCGCGCGCCGTAGGTGCTCGGTCGTCGCGCCCGTCGCCTCAACGACCGAAAAGGCCCGGACCTCGACCAGGTCGTCCTGGTTATCCGCCACAGCCAGATCCAGCGACATCGAGCCGCTGGTCGGCACCGAGGCTCCATTGGCCGGGCTGGTCAGCGTGATCTGCGGAGCCCGCGCCAGGCCGGCCGGGAGCGAGTAGATGACGTCGGAATAGACGTCCGCTCCCTGCAGACCGGCCGCCTCGGCCGTGACCGGATCGTAGACGGCGGAGGCCGACGAGGCCGCGAAGCGAAACACCCCTGGCGTCTGCTTGAGCAACAGGTCCGCGAAGTCGGCGTGCGTCAGCTCGCTGAGCCGCGATCTCGGCAGCACGTAGGCCTGGTGGCGGTTCCATGCCGCCGGGAAGGACACCGTCCCGCCGAAGGTGCCAAAATCCAGCGCCTTCGTGCCCAGACGCGCGCGCAGGATCGCCACGTCGTAGACCCCGGCCGAGACCGGCGCGACGTCCACCACCGAGCAGACCTCGACCCACTCCAGGTTTCCGTTCGCGCGGATCGTTCCGCTGCCCGGATCTATCGCCACCAGCACGAGGAGCAGCTCGTCGTTGCGGCCCGTCAGATCGACGCCCGTTCCCGTGGCCTCGCGCAGTAGGTTGGCATCGATGGTCGGGTCGAAGGTCGGCCCGATCCCGCCGCCGAGCGTGGAGATCAGCGCCAGCCGGACCACGCCGTCATCAAAGGCCAGCGCGTTAACCAAGGTCGCCGGGCAAGCGAAGCCGAATTGAGAGCCGATGGAGGTGAAGTCTGTCCCCCCGTCCCAGTCCACGCCCGAGTAGAAAACCTCGACCCTCTCCCAGGTCGGCTCCGGGCGCACCGCGAGCAGGCTGATCCATGGGCCGCCCTCGCCGTCGAAGGGCAACGTGATGAGCTGAAATTCGTCCAGCGGCCCGATGGCCTCGGGCTCCGGATCCGCGATGGCGTAGCCGGGCAGATAGCCCTCTGGCACCGCGCCCGGATCGCTCTCCCATTCCAGCGTCACCGGTCCGGTCGGCCCGACCAGGCGGCCGGTGCAGCGGCAGAGCAGCACCACGCCCGCGCCGCCCGGCTCCGGGTCCACGTCGAGCTTGAACCAGTCGCCCGGCCGGATCGGCGTCCCGGAGGGGTTCACCGCCCGCGCCCGCCGGACCTTGATCGAGCCCTTCAGGATAACGCGACCCGCCCGGCGCAGCTCGGCCGCGCCCTGCGCCCGCGCCGCGCTCCGGATCGTCACCTGCTTGCGGCTCAGCTTCCGCACCGTGGGCCGGCCCTGCTGGCGAAGCAGCGCGAGGTCGTCGACCTTCTCGGCCGAGTCCGCGTAGGCGTAGTCCCGGTCGGAGAAGTCCACCGAGATCCCGGTCGCCAGCTCGTCCACCGCCGCCGCCCCCAGATCGAGCTCCGCCACCAGGGCGTTGGCATCGAGCGTGGTGACGGCGCCGGCCGGTCCGGTCTCGGTCCAGCGGCCCACCTCGACCAGGCCGGTCGAGCCGAGGCGAAACCACAGGTCGCCCGGTGCCCCCAGATCGAGCAGCAGCGAGCGCGCGGCCGCCTGGGAGGTCCAGAGCGCGGAGCAGTCCGCCAGCGCCCGCACCGTGGCGTCGGCCTGGATCGCGGCCGCCAGGCTTTGCCAGCCGGCGCCGTCGAGCGACGCCGAGGGCAGATTCAGACCGTGCCAGGCGGTGAGGACCTCGGCCGCGCTCGCCACCGGGTTGGCCTGCTGCACGGCATCCAGCTCCGCCGCCGCGCCCGTGACGACGCTCTGCTGCGGCGAGCGCCTAACGATGAATTCCAGGTTGGGCGCGCTGCCCACCGCCGTGCCGAAGAAGAAGTCGACCAGCACGAAGTAGCACACGCCCGCGTAGGGCGGCGTGTCCGGCGCCAGCGCGGTCAACACGGCGTCGGCCGTCTGCGTCTCCGTGCCCCAGTAGAAACGCAGGACCCCGCTCCGCGCCCCGGCCCGCGTGTCCACGATGTCCGTGTAGCCAAACGCATTCGCGGATGAGCGCAGGAGCGGCGAGGTGGGCTTGTAGAAATACTTCCCGCCCAGGACGACCGCGACGAGCGCGTCCACCGGCCCCACGCAGATCGCGCCCGCGAGGGTGGCGTAGTAGTTGTCCTGTTTGGAGGCGTTGCCGCTTTTGCCGGAGGAGCCCATGGTTCAGCCTTTTTTGCCGCCGCTGGAGGGCGCGGGATACGTCGACCATTTCAGCACCGGCGTGATCCAGCGCACCGCGATCTTCCGCTCGCCGGTGAAGAGCGGCAACGGCACCGCCTGCTGGGCCGTGGCGAGGCTCTCCGGTGCGGTCGGCACGTCGGCCAGTTCGGCGGGCTGTTGCTTGGGCGTGGAGGCCATGGGGAAGGAGCGAGGAGCTAGGAGCGAGGAGCTAGGAGGCCAGAGGGCGGAAGATGCCGGTGAGCCGTTTGGTCGCGTCGGCGTCGACGAGCGAGCGCACCCCGGCCACCCGGCCGCTCCAGACCTCCAGCAGCCAGGCGCCCGGCAACACCAGGGCGACGTGGTGGGAGCACAGGCCGAGGCGGTGCGTGGTGATGTCGCCGGGCAGGAGCGCGCCGACCGCGACCGGCGAGATCTCGGCGAACTTCTCCGGCCGCGCCCGCAGCCAGGGCAGGATCACCTCGACGCGCGAATGCCGCGCGTGTCCGGCCTGTCCGGTCGGGAAGTTTTCGCCGAGCGACCAGCCGGCCTCCGCCAGCACGCCGACCACCAGGCCGTGGCACGAGACGCCGCCCCGCGGGCCGCAGACGATGCCGTTGTGCGCGAAGGGCGTCCCCAGCCAGGCCTGCCCGGCGGCGGCGAGGGCGGCGAGGCGTTCCGAGGTGGTGAAGTAGGCGGTGGCGGGCATGGTTATTTCTTCGCGACGGTGTCGGTCTTGCGGCGGATGTTGATGCTCGGATTGGTGGTCGGCAGGCCGGGGAAGCCCCGGTGTTTCGCCAGGTTGTTGAACTTGTCGCGGCAGGTGGCCGCCTTGCCGTCGCAGCCGGGGATGAGGCTCCACGTCTCCGTCGCGCTCGGCGCGGGCGAGAGCGGGGCCGAGAGGGTGATGGTCAGGGCACCGCCGACCGAGTTGGTCGAGGCGAGGATCGAGATCATCTGCGGCGCGGCCGAGCCGCGTGGGCGCACCACGTAGCCGCCCGCGAACCACTGCGCTGCCACCGGGGTGATGATGCCGCTCAGGCCGCTCAGGGCGTGGGTGTAGCCGTCCGCCTGCACCGCGCGGCTGGCCGTGTAGGTCCACGTCGCCCGGTTCAGGCCGCAGGCCTGGTCGAAGAGCGCGGCCGAGCAGGTGGGCTGCACCAGCCAGCGCGGGGCGGGCTGTTCGAGCTGCGTGCCAAAGCCGCCGACCGCGAGGGTGAGGATGGGGCCGGCCCACTTCGGCGAGCGCACCCGGCCGGTCCAGATCGGCGCGGCCGAGGTCAAAGCCCCGCCCGAGGGCACGCCCTCGTGGATGGTCAGGGTGAGCGGCGCCGGCGCGCGCTCCAGGCGGTAGCGGGCGAAGGGGCTGTCGGGCCAGTCGCGCAGGGTAACGGTGCATTCCGAGGCGTCGAGGTTCAGCCGCTCCTTCATCTCGCCGTGCTCGATGCGGGCCGGCGTGTAGGTCTGGCCCGAAAGGGTGAGGGCCGAGGCGTAGCTGGTGACGCGCCAGGTCTCCGTGCCGTCCGTGATGGCGTAGCACCAGGCCAGGCCGGCCAGCGGGCCGTGGTTCGTGCCGAGGGTCTCGCCGCTCGCGGTGCCGTATTCCGCCGGCAGCTCGCGCAGCTGGCAGGTCGCCGCCCACACGCCGGATTTATGTTTCAGCACCAGCTCCTGGCGCGCGAAGCGGACGAAGAGCAGAGGCTGCACGACGGTGTGCCAGGGCGCGGCGGCGAAGCCCAGGGCGGCGTCGAGGGTCACGACGTTGCCCGCGATGCCGGTGATTCGCCGGGCCGCCCATGAGCCGTCCGGGGAGCCGATCCACAGGTGGGCGTGGCCGAGCAGCGCGTCCGCGTCGTCGAGGGTCAACGTGGTGGCGGCCGAGGTGGCGGCGGCGGCCAGGCGGCAGGGGCTGGTCGCGGCCGGCGCCCAGAAGGGCGAGACGCCGCCGCCGCCGAGCTGCCAGTGATAGATCAGGCGGGCGGCCTCCAGCGCATCGAGGTCGTGGGCCAGTTCGAGGGTGCGCGCCGGCACCTGCGGGTGGTGGGTCTCCGCCTCCTCGCGGCCGTAGCCTAGCTGGCGACGCGCCACGCGCACCTCGACCCCGCCGGCATTGGCCGAGGCGACGCGCACCGCGCAGGGCAGGAGCGGCCAGGCCGTGCCGTGCAGCGTGGGGCCGGTGGGCAGGCCGAGGCCAAAGGCGGAGATCGTTAGGGCGCGGTCCAGCGGCCCGTTCTCGATCCACTCCAGGGCGAGCTCGGCCAGTTCGTCGGTTGTCGCATCCGGCTCGGGCCAGTCCTTGAAGCGGCCCTGCAGCACCGGGCCGGTGAGTGACTCGGCGGTGAGGGTGTAGCCGCCGGGCCAGGTGTCCGTGAATAGTGCCGCGCGCGTGCCGTCCGGCTCCCATACCGCCCGCAGCAGGGCGTTCATGCGGCCGAGCACGATCACGCCGGTGGCGGGGGCGACTTCGGGCCAGAATGGGCAGAGGATGGGCTGTAGGGCGGTCTCGGTGCCGTCCACGCCCGGCTCGGTCCGGCCGAGGCCGAGCAGGCCGGCGCGGAAAGCGCGGCCGCCGGTCCGGGGCAGCACCGTTTTCCACTTCATCGCCACGGTGAAACCCGGCGCGAGCGGCCGGCGTTCCTCGCGCGCGGTCAGGCTGGTCACCTGGTCCGCCTTGGCCATGCACGAGACTTGCAAGGGCGACGCATCCGGCCCGGCGAGGAGCAGCAGGGCGGCGGTGGAGTCGGGCAGCGTGACGGGGAGGAGCATGGCCTAGAGTTCGTATTGGATCTGGCGGAGCAGATCGGTGACGAGGCGGCGGCCGGCGGGATCGGCGAGCGCCTGGCGCATGGCCTCGTTGGGGTCGAAGTGGAAGTGGTGGCTCATCGAGACAGCCGGTGCGGCGGCGGGCGCGGCGGATCCGCCGGCCGGGCCGGAGGCGAGATCGGGGACGGCGCCGGCGTTGATCGCATCGAGCACGCCGTGGCCGCCGACGCGCTGCACGGCGGCGGCCGTCATCACGTGCTCGCCGTTGGAGAGGCGGGCGAAGATCGAGTCGCTCGTGCCGGTGCCGGGGCCGCTCACCGCGCCGCCCTCGGCGAAGGTCAGGGCCGAGGTGAGGATGGCGGTCTTGGCCATGGCCGCCCCGCTCACCGCCGCGCCGCCGTAGGTCGCGATGCTGGCGGCGGTGGCGGCCGGCGCCCAGAGCGCGGTCGTGGCCAGGGCGATGGGCGCGAGGGCGGCGACCTGCGCCGCCTGCAGCGCCTTGCCGAATACGGCCATGATGATCTGCTGCGTGATCCACTGCGCCACCATGCGCACGAAGCTCTGGATGATCGCCTGCAGCACGCTCGTGCCGATGTTGGCCAGGGCCTGCGTCCACGTCATGGTCTGGTTGATCAGGCCGGTGAGGGAGGAGCCGATGCCTTGTTCCAGCCCCTGGGCGATGCCCACCACGGCCTGCTGGGCGCGGTCGGCGGCGTCGGGGATCGAATTGAGGTATTCGACCAGGCCGGCGGTCGCACCCGCGCCGACCGATTGCGGGGCTAGGCCGGCTTGCGCGGCGCCGAGTTGGCCGTCCTTCGCGCGCAGGTCGTCGATCTGGCGCTGGCCCTCGGGCGTGGGATTGGCCGCCTGGTCCCGTTCCAGCTGGGCGATGCGCTCGGCGATGACCGCGCGCTCCTTCTCGAGCAGGCGCAACTTCTCCTGGTCGCGGGTCTGGTTGAGCAACAGCTTCGACTGGTCGAGCATGGCCAGGCCGGCGTCGGCCGAGGCCATGCGGCGGGAGAGTTCTTGCTGCCGCTCCTGTTCGCGGGTCTTGGCGCGGAGGGCGAGGCGCTCCGCCTCGGCCGCGTAGGTGCGCTCCAGCCAGGCCTCGTCTTCGTCCTGAGCCTTCTTGTCCTCCGCCGTCTGCTGGGCCTTGAGCGCGCGCAGGCGCTCGGCCTGGGCAAATAGTTGCGCGCCCACGTCCACCCGCGTCCGGGCGGCGGCCAGGCTGTCGTTCTCCTCCGCCGGCATGAGGCTCCGCAGCCGCAGGATTTCCGCCTCGGCGACCGCGATTTGATCCGCGACCGCGAGGGTGGCGGTGTGCTGGTCCAGCATCTTCGCATCGAGGGCGGCCTGAGCCTCGGCGATCTTGGCGCGGTCCGGGGCCTCCAGCGACGCACGGGCGGCGGCCTCGGCGGCCGGATCGGCCACCGGGCGGGGCGCGGCGGGGCGCGCCGACGAGGTGCCGGCGTTGTTCTCCGCCGCCATGCTTTCGAGCGCGGCGTTGACGTCTCCGAGGCTGCCTTGGCCGCTTACCACCACCGCCACGCCGGCCGCCGCGTTGATCAGGTTTTGGAGACCGTTTTTGTAGCGGTCAAAGCCGTCGACCACCGGGACGGCGAGCTTGGCCTTGATGATGGTCCACCGCCGGTCCAGCTCCTCCAGCTTCTGGTTCGCGTCGGCCAGCTGTTTGTTCACGCCGTCTTCCAGCGCCAGGCCGGAGGAGATCGCGTCGGCGCGCACGTTCTCCAGGCCGAGGGTGCCGAGTTCGCGCAGCTGGTTGATGAGGCGGCCGGTGCCCCGGCCCAGCAGCGTCTGCGCTGCGGCGGCCGAGCCCGCCGACTCCGCGTGGGCGGCAAGCGCCCGGCCGACCTCGGCCAGGGCCGCGTCCGGAGCCAGCTCGGTCAGCCGCTGCCAGTCCAGCCCCAGCGCGGCGAAGGCTTCCCGTGCCGGCGCGCTGCCCGACGCCGCCTCGGCGAGGGATTGCCGGAGCTTCAGCATGCTCTGGGCGACGGCGGCGGCCTTGATGCCCGCCGCGCCGAAGAAGGCGTTGAGCGCCTGGAGCGACGAGGTGGTGACATCGAGCTGCTCTGCCGTGTCCTGCAGCTCGTCGGCCTGGTTGAGCGCGGTGAAGAAACTGGTGGTGGCGGCGGCGGCCACGCCGAGGGTGGCCGCGACCGGCAAGGCGGATCCGTTCAAGCCCTGCATGGCCGCGCCCACCGCCGGGATGTTTCGCACCAGCTCTCCCAGGGCGTTGGACAGCTTGTCGTCGCTGCCGATGGCGGCCAGGGCGGTGCGGGTTTTCAGGAGACCGGCTTCGAGTTCCTTGATCTTCGCCTTAGCCTCGTCGCTCGTGGCCCCCAGCGTCTTGAGCCGCACGATCTGGCGCTGGAAGTCCGCCTCCATGGCGCGCAGCTGCCCGAGCTGGGCTTCCACGCTGATCTTGATCTGGAGTTCGTTCGGGGCCATGGGTTGTTCAAATGGGCGGCACGCTGTTTTTCTTCGGCATCTTCGGGGCACTCGCCACCGGTCTGGTCGGCCCCTGTCTGCTCATTTCGCTGGTCGGTGTTTTTGTGCTGAGCCGGCCGCGTTGGGCGAAGTTCTAGGCCGGGCGGGCCTTGGTCTTGCCGGCGGATCTGCGCCAGCGTTTTCCGGTTTGGCCGGCCTCATCCGGCGGGCGAGCGGCAGCTGCCAGTTCTCGGGCGAGGGTCTGGGCTCCGGGACCACCGGCGAAGGCGTGGTTCATCGTCACGAGCAGGCTCAGCTGGTCGCGGGCGCGGATGCGGTTGCGCTCGGCGATGAGGCGGCCGAGGCGCTCGGGGGTGAGGTCGAGGCATCGCTCGTAGTCGCCGCCGCAGAGGCCGAGGGCGGCGGCGTGCTCGACGAGGCGTTCGAGCCGAGCCCAAGCATCGCCACCATCCCCAGCAGCCGCTGGGTCTCCCGCGCCATCTCGAAGGGCCTCACCATCGCCGCGAGTCGCGGGTCGCCCTCGGCCACCGCGCTCGCCTTCGGAAAATTTAGCTCGATGCAGCGTTTGTACAGCCCGCCGAAGCTCTCCGGCGTGAGCGTGTCCACCCAGTCGAGGGAGCGGCCGGTGCAGAGCGCGGCCAGATCCGGCCCGGCGACGGCGGCCAGGTGCGTGCAGAAGAGGTAGAGCTGGCGGATCGAGAGCCGCAGCAGCTGGACGGTCTCGCGCCGGCCATCGAGATGCTCGACCTCGATGGGCGTGCCGTTGACCAGGGTGTGGGCGGGGGTGGACATGGGCGGCGCGTCAGAGTTGGGCGGCGCGGATGAAGATCGCGTCGGCCTGGGCGGACGTGATGCCGAGCATCTCGCCGAGCCGGGCGATCAGCGGGTGGTCGCGCTGGAATTCCAGGGCCTCGTCAAACTCGATCAGATCCGCCTCCGCCGTCAGCTGCGCGCGGATGGCGGCGCGGGTGAGGGCGGGATTGAATTCGAGCAGGGCGCGGAAGAGCTGCCGTCGCGATACTTCGGTCGGCACCACCACCGGCGCGGCCGGCGGGGTGCGAGGGGTGGCCAGCGCGGCCGCCAGATCGGCGACGGAGGGCGTGGCGACGCCGGACCAGAAGGTGCGGCCGTCGCGGGCGACGTAGGAGTAGCCGTCCCAGCCGGTGATTTCCAAGGCGCCCACGGTGTGGGGCAGGAAGGAGAGATCGGGCGCGGGCGCGGTGTCGGCCCGGAGAGACGCGCCGGAGAACAGGAGCGGGGCGAGGAGGAGGAGGGAGCGGATGTGTTTCATGGGGTGAAGGGTTAGCGGCGGGTCCAGTGGAGGTCCCAGTCGAGGGCGACCGGCCCGGAAAGCGTCCAATGCAGGCGGTCGCCGCTGCTTACCTCGAAGCCGCCGGCCGGCGACAAGGCGACAGTCTGCCATTCTGTGCTGGCGGCGGTCGTGGCGGTGGCGATGGTCGCCCCGCCGGAGGAGTTGAGGCGCAGGGTGATCGTCTGCGCGGTCGCGGCGGCCTGCTTGATGCGCAAGCCGGTGATCAGGCCTGTCTCGAACCAGAGATCCACCGACCCGGAGCCGAGCACAAAACCGGTTGCGGTTTGGTTGCCGCGCAGAGGGACCGGCGGCCGGGCGGTCAACGGCCGGACGCCGGCGGTGCAGAGGCCGCGCAGGCGGTTCGGGCCGTGGTCGAGGAGTTGGGCGGTGCGGGTGATCTCGGGCTGGAAGAGCGCGCCAAGGGACGAGACCGTGATTGTCTTGATATAGTAGATGGTTCCTTCATTAAGGTCTGAGCGAAACGCACCTGCTGCATTGCACGGAGAAATGCGGAGCGGGCAATAGGTTGCCTCCGCCCGAATAGAAAATGGGAAAACACAATTTACGGTTGTGCCCTCTGCTACGGCCACGGGTGACGCAACAGTTGTTTGAGTAGATAGGGTCGCATAAAAATGCGTTATGCCAGAGCCAACTGGATTGTGTATGCGGGCACGAATGAGACTTTGACTACCTATTGAAACAAGAGAGTTTAGCGTGCTGTCCCGTGAAATTGAAAGACTGCCTGCTCCTGCTGTTGTGCGCTCTACTTTTAGCCAGTCATCTTCTCCAGCCACACCGTCTATATTTCCGGTTAGCGTGTTTGTTCCTCCCGACCAAGTGTCCGCACTTGCCGTGAAAATGGAAGTATAGCTAGCCACCATGCTCCCGCCCATCCGGTCCTGCGGCAGGAGGGCGTTGGTCTGGACCATCGTGGCGATCTCGGCGGCAGAGAGGGCGCGGTTAAGGAGCGTCGGCGCGCCCAAGGCGCCGGGATAAAATGCGTTTGAAAACATCGTGCCGAGAACGAACGATGCATTGGGAATCGAAGCCGTCCACGCAGGGGCCGATCCGAGCGTCGCCTCGGAGGGCAAGGCAACTGCGGTTTCGTTCCAGCAAACTGCGATGACTCCTGCCGTGCGCGTGATCGTGAGAATCCCCGTCTCGCCTACGAAGAGGTTGTAAAAGTCGGCGGCGGCTATGGAATACTGACGATAATTGGTATCGCTTCCGATGCGAATCCTCAGAGCGTCCGCCGGATCAAGGCGCACGGTGAAACTAACCCCCGTCCCATAACCGTTCACTGAGCCGACATTATCGGAAAGCATCCAGATGCCGTTAGTCTGCCCGCTTCGGCGGGTCAGGCCGTGGATGGGGACGATGACCGTGAAATCACTGGTGCCGATAACTGCGGCTTCGGGCGTGTCCCAATAAACTCGCTGCGCGGCAGTCGCGCCGTCGCTGTAGAGCATATCGATGGCCGCGCGGCTGGCCGCGACGGGATCCACCTTTGCGGCCAGCGCGGCCTTGTTCGCCGCCGGGGTCACCGCGCGGTCCGTCGCGGTGCCGGTGATCGTCTCCGCATCGCTCGCCGCCGTCACGGTGATGGTGCGGTTGGCGGAGAGGTCTCCTCCGCCGCTTGCCAGGCCGGAGGCCGCCACCGTGCGTGCCGTGCTCACTGCGTCGGTCAGCCCGGAGGCGGCTACCGTCGTCGGCCGGCCGGTGATGCTCGCCCAGGCGGGCGTCACGGTGGTCACGCTCGCGCCGGTGATCAGGCCCTTGGCGTTGACCGTCACCACCGGGATCTGCGTGGCGGAGCCGAAGGTGCCGACGTTGCTGTTGACGGTGGCGAGCGTGGTCGCGGCGGCGCCGGCGCTGGTGGTGATGTCGCCGGTGAAGGCGGGCAGGCGAGCAGTCGGGAGCGTGCCGGAGGTGAGATCGGTCGCGCTGCGGGTAGTGAAGTCCGCGAGCGAGCTGCCGGTCTTGGAGACATCGGTCCAGGGGATCACCACCTGGGCGAGGGCGGTCGAGGCCGCGAGGCTGAGGAGAAGGAGGAAGCGTTTCATGGGAGGATGCAGAGGAGGTGCAGGGGGCGTGCAGGCCGGTTTAGACGAGCTGCACGATGAGGTTGGCGGTGAGGAAGGACCCGGCCTTGGTGGAGCCCACCTGGGTCACCTTCAGGCGCACCAGGGTGTGGATCACCAGCGGCAGCGGGGTGACGAAGGTCACGTCGGCCGTGCTCGCGCCGGCGGGCAGGGTGGCGGTGCGGCCGAGGCTCACGCCATCGTTGTCCACCACCTCGATGATCACGTCCGCGCCGGTCGGCGCGTCCTGGCAGGCGAGCTGCACGCCCTTGAGCGCGACCGCCGCCGGGGCTTTGTAGAAACCGAAAAGCTGGCCCGCCGTGAGGCGGCCCGCGAAGAGAAATGAGGGAGTGTGCATGGTGTCGTCGGTGGGAGTGGGTATGGCGGGGTCAAAGCCCACCAGCTGCGGAACGTTTTGCGTGGCGGCGGCGGCCAGCGGGGCGGCCAGCGCCGAGGGCGCCACGCCGGTGCCGGCGAAGGGCGCCAGCGCCACCGCCTCGGGCGCGGAGGCCGTGCCCGCCACCGAGGGCGGCGTGATCGGGCTCGGGGCCAGGTTGCTCGGGGTGAAGGCCGCCACCGCCACCGCCGTGGGCGGGGAGCCCGTGCCGGCGTAGGCGGGGAGCGATACCGCCGAGGGCGCGGTGTTGCTCGGGGCGAAGGCGGCGAGCGCCACCGCCTCGGGCGAGGAGGCCGTGCCGGCGACCGAGGGCGGGGTGATCGCAGTCGGGGCGGTGTTGCTCGGCGTGAAGGCCGCGCCCGCCACCGCCACCGGTGCGGAGCCGGTGCCGGCAAAGGCCGCGACGCTGATCGCCGAGGGCGCGGTGTTGCTGAACGCAAAGTTGAGCGCGGCGGAGGGCATGGGGAGTGACGGTATCGAGTATCGAGTAGCGGGTAGCGAGTAGGGCGGAAGTGGCGGGAGCGGGAGCAGGGCGCGGCAGAAATGCTCGCTACCCGCTACTCACTACCCGCTACTCCGCTAGACCAGGCTTCCCGTGTTGAGGGTGGAGGCGAGCAGCTCGGCCTCGACGTCGATGTCGACCGGGCCTTCCTCGAACTTCACGTCGCCGGGGATGTTCATCGCGACGAACAGGTCGTAGGTGCAGACCAGCGCCTGGGCGGCGTTGCGCTGCTGCAGCTGCAGCCAGCCGCGCACGATGGGGTCGCCCTCGCCGGGGTTGAACTGGCCGCCGGCCGTGGGGCTGACCGGCAGGGCCAGCGTGCCGAGGAGCATCTGGAAGGAGAGGTTCTGCATCTCCATCAGTTTGCCCTTCAACTTCAGGCCCACCTGGGTGGTGATCTTGTCGTAGAGCATCTGCTTGCCCGAGCTGCGGGCGTAAAAGGGGGTGCTCTTGTTGTCCGGGGTGAGGGTCCAGTCGGCCTCGCCGAGATTGATCCAGCCGGTGTCGGCCGCGCCGGGCTTGGCGGTGCGGGAAGCGGTGCCGGAAGAGGGCACGGTGAAAGCGCTGCCGGCCGGGAAGAAAAAGGCGGCGGCGCCGATGACGATACGTTCGCGGTTCATGGGTGGGTGTGGGTCGTGGTTGTGGGATTACGGTCGGGAAAAAGTCAGGGCGCGGGCACGGCCGGCCAGGTGGCGAGCGGGTAGAGGGTTTCCTCGCCCGCCGGGGTCTCGAAGGCCGCCACCCAGCACTCGCGGCCGGGCGTGTCCTTCACGTCCTCGTCGGCCACGGTGATCATCTGGCCCTCGGTGGGCGTCAGCACGACGTAGGGCAGGCCGAGCTGGCACTCGGCCACGAGCGCCGCCGTGACCAGGTCCTTCATGCGGATCACGCCCACGTTGTTCTCGCCGCCCATCACCGCCTCGTGCCCGCCCTTCGTCCAGGCGCGGTCGGCGGCCAGGATGTCCAGGGAGGTCGTGCGAGAGCAACGGGTCGCCCGGCCCTCGCGCACGCTCTGGTAGCTGTCGCCGCCGGGGACGATCAGGGCCACGCGCTGCTTGATGATAGTGAGGTCCTTTAGGGCCTCCTTCAGCTTCCGGTTCTCGTGGAGCTCGACGCGCTCAAAGAGCTTTTCCCCGGCGGCGGCCTTCGCCTCGTCCGGGTGCGGCAGCGCGGCGAGAAAGGTCTTCAGCGCGTTCAGGATGGAGAGCGTGGGAACGAAGGCCATGGGATCAGTTCGGTTGGTTCAGGTCGTCCGCCCGGCGCTGCTCGACCGTGAGCATGCGCTTCCGGATGCCCTCGACGGCCAGGCCCTGCATCGCGGCATCGGTCGGCAAGACCGTTGCATCGGCCTGGTGCGTGGTCTTGCGGGCAAGCCAGAAGACGACCTCGCCGCCGAGCACCGCCCCGGCGCGGATCCGGGTGCGGATGCTGCCGTCCTTCTGGCCGCGGCGGGAGAACTTCAGCGCGGTCGAGGCGCGGCGGATGAGGCAGAGCTGCAGGCCGCCGTGGGCGGGGTTGATCTGGCGGGAGATTTCCAGGTCGTTGAAGTCGCGCGGCCCGCCGGCCACCGCCGCGCGACCCGCGCCCTCGGCCGCGTAGGCCACCATCTTTTTGCCGGGGCCGGGCCGGACCACGCCGCCGAGGCGGCGGAGACGAAAGCCGCGCTGGGCCACGCCCACCACCGCGTCGGATCCGGCCTGGCTGGCGGCGACGGATTTGGCGGCGCGTCCGTAGAAGCTATCGCCCACGCCGGCGCGGTGGCGCTCCTGGTTGAGCGCGACCAGGTGCGAGCGCACGCCGACCGCGACCTCGCGGGCCGCGACCAGGACGAGACCCTTGGCCTCGGCGGCGGAGCGGATCCGCGTGAGCAGCGGCGAGGCCTGGTTGTCGAGACGGATGGAAAGGCTCACGCGCCACCTCCGATCATGCGCAGCACGCCGGCCGCGTCGAAGCGGCCGAGGCCGCCGGCCTGGATGGCGTCGCGCAGCCAGGTCTGAGTCACCTGCGGGCCGTTCGCCTCGTCTCCGCCCACGCTCGCCAGGAGCGAGGCCCCCTGGGGGACGGTGGCGCGGTCGATCAGGCCGAGGGCCTCGGCCTCGGCGCGGTCGACGTCCTGCACGTCCATGCCGCTGTTGAAGGCAAAGGGCGGGTAGGGGTTGCCCAGGGCGTCGGGGAAAAGGGCGGGGTCGCCGAGGCGCGCCCAGATCGGGTCGGTCTTGAGCGCGACCATGCGGCGGCCGAAGAAGCGGCCGCCGGCCTTGGCCCAGCGGGCGGGCCAGTCGCGGGACCGGGTGCGCGGCGTCACGAAGCGGGTCAGCTCCTGCGCGGGGTAGGCGTCGAGCACGTCGGCCTGGAGGCCCTGAGCGTGCCAGCCGAGGCCCTGGGCGGTCTCGGTGAGGGTGCGCACCTGGAGATCGGCGCGGGCGCGGGAGGTCACGTCGCCGGTGCCGCCGGGCCGGCCGGGGCCGGGCTGGGTGCCGAGGGCGAGGTGGAGATCAAGGAGCTGCTCCCGGACCTCCTTTTGGGTGGCGACGCCGGAGAGCACGGCATCGACGCCGGCGGCGAGGCCCTGGAGCACGCGCACGCTCTCGACGGTGGCGGAGAAGGTTGCCCGGCGTTTGATCGCCCCATCCAGCGCCTGCAGTTCGGCCGACGTGGCCGAGGTGGGCAGGAGCCCGCGCGCGGCCGCCGAGGCCACGGCTTCACGGAAAGGGATGGGCGAGTCGAAGAGCATGGGATCAGGCGGCCTTGCGCTTCACGGCGCGGGTCGGGCTGGTGATGATGACCTCGCGGTAGCGGACGCCGGTCTGGCCCTGCTTGGTCGCGCCGATGCCGTTGGCGCGGTCCACCGCCACGATGGTGTGGCCGGCGAAGGCGGAGCGGATTTCCGCGCAGTCCTGGAACGTCACCATCCAGGCGCCCTGCAAGGCCTGCACCGCCGTCGCGAAACGCTCGACCTCGTGCTCGCTCCAGCCGGCGTAGGCCGCGCCGCCCGCGTCGAGGTAGGGCGGATCCATAAAGAAAAAGGTCTGCGGCGAGTCGTAGAGCGCCAGGACGCGCGACCAGTCGCGGTTCTCGATCACGGTGCGGTCGAGGCGGTGGGACATGGCGCGCAGCGCGAGCAGGCGCTGGGAGCGCGAGGGCAGCGGCGCGGAGCGGGAGACGGCGAAAGTCTTGCCCATACCGCCGAAGGAGAGGCGGTGGCGGATGAACCAGCGGGCGGCGCGATGGATGTCCGTCAGGCCGGGCTGGGCGAGGTAGTCCTCGAACTCGCGGCGGGAGTTTAGGACCAGGTCCATCTCATCGAGCAGCGGATCCAGGTGGAACTTCGCGCAGCGCAGGAAGGAGACGAGGTCGCCGTTGCAGTCGTTGATCACCTCGTGCGCGCTGGGCTCGTGGGCGAAGAACACCGCACCCCCGCCGAAGAAGGGCTCAACGTAGCACACGTGGGCCGGGATGAGCGGCAGGATGTGTTTGAGCAGCCGCGCCTTTCCGCCCGGCCAGGCGTAGACCGGCTTGGCCTTGGGGAGTGGGATGGATTCGTCGTCGTGCATGGTCGGGCTTGGGTTCGGTTTTTTCGTTTTCCGTTTTTCGCGTTTCCGTTTTTCCGGGCGGTCAGAGTTCGATCTTGGTGGCGGAGCCGAAGTAGCCGGTGCCTTGCTCGGGCTGGACGGCCGGGGCCACGGGATCGGCCGGCGCGCTCACCACGAGCTTCTTGTCTCGCAGGCCCACCAGCGTGCTCTGCGCAAGCGCGAGCGCGTCGGATTGGTCCTTGGTCAACGCGATGCCGAGACGGCCGAGCATAGGGGCGAGGATCAGATAGCAGACGTCGATTTTCAGCTCGGGCGGGATCTTCGCCGCGTCGGCGTCCACCTGGTTGTCGCGGTTGCTGGCGATGTAGGCGCGCACCTTCGCAATCACGTCGGCCGAGATCTTCACGAACGGGTCGGCCTGGCCGGGAGCGAGCGCCTCGGCGCGCAACGCGTCGATCTGCTCGGCGACCAGGTAGTCGTTGAGATCTGCGGCGCTGAGGGTGGTCCAGGACATGACGGGAAAAGCGGGATGTGGAAGGCTGGAAGGTCCGGAAAAGGCGGGCGGTTAGTTCACCTGGATGGTGAAGGCCGTGATGCGCACGTCCGTCACCGCCGTGCCGAGCTGGGCCGTCCAGGCGGTGTTGACCGTCGCCTGTTTGGCGACGACCGGCAGGGCCACGGTCAGCGTGGTGGTGGCGGGCAGCCAGACCGAGAAGACCACCGTGCCCGCCGCCACCGTGCGGAAGTCCACGCGCGTCGCGGTGGCTGAGGTGTTCGTCAGAATCAGGCCTCGGAGGTCGTTGAAGATCGCGGCCGTGGCGGCGACGATGGTGGTCTCGGTCGTGGCCGTGAGCGTCACCATCGGCGCCATGGTGGTCAGGTCGCGGATCTGCTCATAGGCGCCGACTTCGCGGCCGATCTTGTCAAACGCCGGGATCACGATCTGACCCGCCGTCCGCGCGGTCTGGATGGCCGTGGCCGCGATCACCCCCACCTGCACCGGATTGCCCGAGGCGGTGGCGCCGGCGGCGGCGGCGCCGGCCACGCCCGTGGCCGTCACGCTGCCGCTGATCGGCTGGGTCGCGAGGCCTTCCGAGGCCGTGCCGCCTACCGAGGTCGCCGCCCGGATGTTGATCGTCGCGGTGCCCGAGGTGTAGGGGCTCATGAAGGCCCGGATCTTGTGCGCGCCGGCCAGCCGAAAAGCCCACGCACCGTTCCCGGTGGTCGTGCTTACGTTGGTGACGCTCGCCCCGCCAAAAACGGTGCCGTTGTGGGTCACCCAGTCCGTGCCGTTGATCGTGGACTGGAAGCTCAGCGTGCCCGCCCATGTGCCGCTCACCTGGATGGCCGCGCCGGCGGCGCCGGCGACGGTCAATTCGACCGAGGCATTCAGCGCGCCGGCCGTGCCGGTGACGCTCGGCGAGGTGCCGGTGACGGCGAGGCCGCCGTTCTGGTAGATGAAGAGCGGGGACTTGTCGCCTTCCACCAGGGTGGGCGGAGAGGTCGGGCTGATGACCACGGCCTGCTGGGCTCGCAGCGGCAGCAGAAGCGCGAGGGAGAGGAGGAGCGGGAGGAGGGCTGGGATTTTCACGGGAGTTGGAGGTTGCGGTTTCAAAAGAGCCGCCCGCCCGGAGGCGGGAGGCTGTGCGTGAAACGGCGGCGTCGCTCAGGCCTTAGGCCGAGACGAGGCGCTGGCCGGAGCTGGGGTTGCCCTTCGCGACGCCGTAGGCGATGGCGATGCGGCTGTAGGCCTTGGCCAGTTTGTGGTCCACGAAGTCCACCTTTTGCACCGACATGCCCGTGATCGGGTTGGTGATGACCGAGACCGCGCCGTTCGACGCGCCGGGCAGGGCGCGGGTGTAGTCCTCGGGCACGCGGGTCATCAACACCATGGCGTCCTTGGTGAAGCCGAAGCCGGTGAGGTTGGCCGTGGTGGGCAGGTTCACCGCCTCGGTGATGGCGAACTTCGCCACCGGGGGCAGCATGCCCTCCGTGATCACGCCGGGCATCGAGTAGGCGGCGAGGTTCACGATGGTCGAATCCTGGCCGAGCTTCTCGTAGTAGTCCTGGTTGAGCAGCAGGGTGCGGCCCATCTGGGAGACGCCGCGACCGGTCAAGGCCTTGGCCATCGCGGTCACGTCGTTGCGGGTGAAGGTCGCCAGCGCCTTGGTGGTGACGTTGGCGAAGTTGCCGGCGGTGATGAGGGCGTAGAGCGCGTCAAACATGTTTTTGCCGAGCGCGTAGTGGCAGGCCTCGACCTGCTCGCCGAAAATGTCGCGCAGGGTGTTGGCCAGCTCGGTCGAGGTGTATTCGATCTGCACGCCCTTGGGCTGGCCGATGGTCACGGCCACGTCGGTCGTGGTGGCGTCGCTGCTGCTCCAGCCGGTGGCGTCGTCCAGGGTGACGACCGAGGGCACGCTAACGATGCGGGTCTTGAGCGTCTGGCCCTGGCGGGCCTGCTCGGCACTGAAGTCCGTGGTGATGCCGGAGAGCGCGGGGAAGCTGAGCTTCAGGAGATCGAGCGCGCGGAGCACGATGAGGTCGCCCGCCACGGAGCCGAGGCTGTTGGCCGCAAGGATGGGGCCGAGGGCAAAGCCGGGCTGGAAGAGCGGGATCACGTCCTTGGCGTAGATCGCGCCGCGTTTGGTGGCGTCCTTTTCGGCCGCGTAGGCCTTGAGCACCTCGACCGGGCCGGCCTTGGCCGAGATCGGCTCGCCGGCGGGGGTGACGGGCTGGGTGATGTCGCGGCCGGGCAGGGCGGCGAGCAGCGTGGCGTGGGAGGGGTCGGCCTCGATGAGGGCGGACCACTTGGCCTGGATGGCCTCGTCCTTGGGGGCGAGGGCGCCACGGGCGACGGCGGCGGCGACGAGCGCCCCGGCGTCAGCCTTGCGGCGGGCGGCGTCCTTGGCTTTCAGGGCGGCGAGTTCGTTCTGGGCGGTGGCAAGTGCCTCCTTGGCCTTCAGGGCTTCGGCGGCGGCGGTGGGATCGGGTTGGTTGTTTTGTTCGCTCATGTTGGGTTGGGAGGGAAAGGGTTGCTTGGCCCAGATCGGGCTCTGGGCGCGAAAGGCGGGGGTGTTCACCAGGCCGCCCATGTTCAGCGGGGCGGTGGTTACGCGGGCGGGGTTGCCGCCGTCGACGTGGAAGACGGGAGAGAAGGAGCGGTAGGCACGGCCCGCCACCGCCTCGGCCCCGCTGCGGCTCCATTCGAGTTTCGCGTAGACGCCGGCCGGGCGGCCGTCCGCGCCGTCGCTCCAGCGGAAGGCGAGAGGCCAGGCGCTGGCCGCATCGTCGTCGTGGTTGAAATCGAAATACGGCTTCTGCGGGCCGGCGGCGATATGGGCATCCAGCGCGGCTTGCATGGCCTTGGCGGTGAAGGCGTCGACCAGGACGGTCTTGGTCACCGGCCGGTCGTTCTGGGTGGCGTGGATCGTATGCTGCCCGGCGGGGAAGACCATGATCTCTTCCGGGGCGTAGCCGCCTTCGGGCAGCAGGCTGGGGGCGAGACGGGCGAGGATGGGGGCGTCGGTTTTCATGATGGAATCAGGAAGCGGAGGCGGGGCGGGCCTGTGCCCCTTCGATCAGGCCGGAGATGAAGGCCGGGCCGATGATGCGGCCGAAGACCTCGGCGAGCTGACCGCTCTCGTCGGAGGTGAGGACCTCGCGCGCCAGGCGCGGCAGGTCGGCGCGGAAGGCCGCGAGCAGCGTGCGTTGTTTCTCCGCGTTCGGCTCCTCCGCGATGGTGAGCAGGGGTGCCAGGACGGGCCGGAGCGCCAGCGACTGGGCCGGGCTCAAGGCCTCCAGGGCACCGGCCTCGAACAGGGCGGAGCGCGCAGCGGAGGCCGGGGCGGCTTCCGACGCCGCCAAAGCGTGCCCTTGCACACCCCTTGCACGCTCGATTTGGCGCGTTTTCGCGGCCACGGCCGGGTCCACATGCCCCTCCGCGCCGGATCGGCCCGGAAAAGCGGGGTTTTCGGCGCCGCCGCCAAAGCCGCCCGGCGCGGCGGGGGCGCGACCGGTCAAGGTCGCCTCGCCGTCCACCGGCATCGGGATGCCGTGCCGCTCATAGAACCAAGCGCGCGGCAGCTCGATGCCGGCGGTGAGGAGCACCTGGTCGCGCTCGGCGAGCTTCAGCGGGTCCGGCTCCTCATCGACGTCGGGCACGATGCTCGGCGGCTCCGAGGTATCACCCCAGTTGGCCCGCAGGATCGCCGGCACCAGCTGGTAGTTGAGCAGATCCGCGCACCACTGCGCGGCGGCCTGGAGGCGGTCGGCCCGCACGCTGCCCTGGAGGCCGGCCGCCCCGCCGCCCAGGCCCGCCGCCTGCGCGCCGCCGGAGAGTTCCTGCCCGAGGATCAGGAGATCGCAGGCCTTGTCGGCCAGCTCCTGCACGATCACCTGGGGGTTGCCCGTGGCGTTCTGCGCGGCCTCCTTGAACTCCAGCTTCGTGCCCTCGGGGAAGGCGCCGTAGCCGCTCGCGCCCATGGCCGCCAGCATGTCGCGCAGCTGCGTGCCGAGGCCGGGATTGTTCTTGTCGTAGGTCACCCAGCGGAAGGGCACGCCAAAGATCTGCGCGTTCGAGAGCAGCCATTCCCACCCGAAGGTCACGCCCGCCCAGTAGGGCGCGAGGGCGCGGAGGGTCGCGGTGGAGATCGGCGCGCCGCTGCGGCCCTGCCAGATGCCGACCAGGAAGCGGTCGACGGGGAAGGGTTGCCAGGCGACGTTGTCCACCCCGGTTAGCCCCAGCTCCGTGCCCGCCTGGTTCCAGGCGAAGCGGCGGGAGGAGAGCTGGTGGGTGCAGCGCGGCAGGATGCCCTCCGGCCGGCGATCCCAGTGGATTTCCAGCACGGACACGCCCTTGCCGAAGGCGTCGAGGGCGTGAAACAGCGTGTCCTCGAACGAAAGCTCCAGCGTGCCGGGGCGGGGCCACCACTGGCGGAGCGAGCCGTCGATCAGCGCGGCGCGTTCCTGCGCGCCCTCGCTCGGCTGCTCGCCCCGCGCGGCGTAGGGCGAGACCGAGTAGGTGGCGCGGGCGGCGGCGCGACGCAGTTCGGAGAGGTTCTTTTGCAGGCGGGGCCAGGTGTCCTCCATGAGGGCGAACAGCTCCCACTGCGCCTGGATGCTGCCGGCGACGGCATTGTCCAGGACGAGACGCACATCCGCCGGGGACATGCGGCGGTGGGTGAAAAAGCCCATCGTCTGGAAGTCGATCACCGAGGCCGGCGTCGCCGGCAGCGCATCGGAGGGCGAGATGGGCGTGCGTCGCTTGGCCAGGGCGCGGGCGAGGATCGGAGGAGTGAGATCGGAGAAGCGCATGGTCAGAAACGCAGGGTCGGGCGGTCGAAGGGGACGGTGCCGGTGATGGGCGCGCCGAGATGGACGGCCGCGAGATCGGCGGTGGTGAAGTGGCCCGCGCCCCGACCGTCGCCCGCCGCGCGCAGGGCGAGGGCGAGCGCCGTGCAGCGGTCGCTGTGGCCCTCGGCGGTGCGGGGCGCGGCGTAGCTATACTCGCCGTTGCGCACCACCTGCTTCATCGCGTGCAGGTCCTCGCGGATCGCCACGCTGATCGGGATGCGGATCTTGATCGGGGCCTCGAAGGCCCGCCGCAGCTTCGGGAAAATCTCGCGCTTAAATCCGCTGGTGAACGTGCAGAGTTCTACGCGGCCGAACTTCTCCTGCGTCGGCTTCCACTCGCCGTGCTCTTTCGCCAGGTAGTCGCCCAGGCCGATGCCGGGGCCGGTGTAGTCGAAGCAGGTCCGGCCGGCCCGGCGCAGGCGCGCGGAGAGGATTTCCTGCTGCAGCGGAGAGGCCATGCCGCGCAGCACCAGGACCTCGCGCGTCACCCACACGTCGCCCTCCTGCTGGAGCGTCCAGCAGATGGTCGGGTCGTTCTGGCGGCCGAAGTCCACTCCGCACACCACCGGCCCGCCTCCGGCCGTGGCCCAGAAGTCCGCGCCGATCACCTCGGTCGCGGCCGCGCTCTCCGCCGGCACGAGGATCTCGTAGGGCAGCAGGACGTTGCTGGTGTCGAGAAACTCGCACTCGTATTCCTGCGCCCAGCCCTCCGGATCGTCGAAGAGTTCGCGCAGCTGCGGAAGGTTGATCGGCAGGCCGCAGAGCACGGCGTGGTAGATGGTCACCAGGTGGCGCGACCAGTCGAACTTGCGGCCCTCCTTACCCTCGCGGTCGAAGATCTTGGCCATCTGCCCGTTTTTGCCGTTGGGCGTGGAGACCACGCGCAGCCGCTTCTCGCCGCCGCGCAGGGGGTTCGTGATCGAGGGCACGATGGCGCGCCAGGTCTCGGCTGGATTGTCGAAGAAATCGAACTCGGTCAGCAACACGTTGGCCGAGCGACCGCGCACCGTGTCCGGCCGGCCGGGCACGGCGCGGATCCGCGAGCCGTTGCTGAAGGTGATCTCCGCCGCCTTGAGCAGGGTCTCGCTGCCGCCCTCGCGCTCGATGGCCAGATCCTGGAGGCGGAAGTCCCAGGCCTCGGCCCAGAGCTTGGCCTGGTCGAGCGAATCCAGCGCCTGGCGCTCGGAGGGCGCGGCGATCATCCACTCCGTCACGCCGGCCTTGCACGACTCGACGACCTCGCCTTCGGAGGTGAAGTCCTTGCCGGTCTGGCGCGCCTGGAGCGCGGCCTTGAAGCGGCTGCGGTCGTGATGGAGCTTGAACTGATACTCGAGATAAAGGGCGCGCGGATCGCCCGCCGGGTAGGGGTTGCGCCAGCCGGAGTGCGAGGTGCCGACCGGGTGGATCTCGGCGGCGGCGCGCAGATCCGCCAGCGGCGCGGCGTAGATCGGCGCGGCCAGCGCGGCGACGCGGGCGGCCTCGACCTGGCCGGCGAGCGTGGCGTAGGCCTCCGCCTGCGCGGCGGTCTGCAAGGGTTGTGCGCGGCGCTTGCTCATTGCATGCGGAAGATCTGCCGCAGCTTCGCGGTGCGTTGTTCGTCGGTGAGGGTATCGTCGTCGGCCAGGCCCTGCGCGGCGTCGGCCTGCGCGGCCTTCTTTTCCAAGAGGACGATGCGGCGTTCGGCCAGGCCGACCTCCCGTTGCTTGATCGCCAGCTTGGCCGAGTCGCCGACGATGCCGGCGAGCACGGCGAGATCCTTCACATCCGCGCCCTTGGTGCGGGCGAGGATGTAGGCGCGCTCCTTCACCAGGGCGAGGGTGGCGGCGTCGTAGTCGCCCGAGGCGGCGGCATCCGTGCGCACCTGCTCGGCCACGCCGCGCGCGCTGGCCGCGCTCTCGCGCCACGAGTGGATCGAATACCAGTCATGCAGCGCCGTGGCGCTGATCGCGTGGCCGTCCTCCTTCAACCAGGCGGCGACGTCCTTGAACGATTGGTTTTCCTCCGAGAGGCGACGCACGATCTCGGCGCGCAGCTCGGGCGTGAGCTTCGCGATCTTCGAGTCGCTGCGGGGCTTGGCGGTGGAGGCCATGTCGTGGTGGTGGAGAGGGAGAGAGGGGGCACCCATCCGGCAGAAGGGCCGGAGGACTAGAAACCGGCGGGCATCTTTCGCGCGCAGGCCGCGCCGCTGTCGTCGGAACCGGATGGGTGAAGGGGGGCGGTCATTTCTTGAGGGCGAGCTGGCCGGCCTGGGTGATGGTCCAGGAGCGGGCGTCGCGGTTGTCGGGCTCCAGCGAGTCCGCCACGCAGGCGGCCAGTTCGCGGTCGCGCAGCCAGGTCAACTCGTCGCGCAGATCGGCCATGGTGAACTTGGGCAGGCGCAGTTGCACCAGGGTGAGGAGCGCGCCCTGGGTGAGCGCGTCGCCGTAGGTGGCGAGCTCGGCCAGGACGATCTTGCGGATGGCGAGAGGAGGCATGGCGGGTGGCGGCTAGAGCAGGCCCTTGGTGGAGCGGAGCAGGTTCACGGTGCGCTCGGGCATGGTCGCCACGGTGTCGCGCACCGCGTCGATCCGGTCGTTGATGCGGGCCTCGCGGTCGCGGCCGGCTTCGTTGTTCATGTCGATCTTGGCCGACATGTCGGCGAGTTCGCCGTCGAGCTTCTCGCGCACCAGGGCGGCGGTCTCGGCCACGGCGGCGATCTTGGCGTTGGCCTCGTCGCGCTCCCGGTTCATCCGCCCGTGGGCCTCGCTTATCGCCTTGTCGAAATCGGGCCGGGGCACGAACTCCGTGTGCTGCTGCACCACCAAGGGCTGGGGCGTCTCGGGATCCTTGGCGCGATAGCTCTTCCAAGCGGCGAGGCCGCCGATGATCGCCGCGCCGGTCAGCGAGAGATACGTCAGATTGGCCAGCCACGGGCCGAAGTCGGCGGGTTGGTCGGCGGCCTGGGCGAGGAGGAGGGTGGCGAGGGCGGGCGTCATTTCTGGCGGGCTTCAGCGTCGGCGAGGGCGTGGAGGACTTGGCGGGTGAAGTTGGGCGCGGCCTGGGCGGCGGCGGGGAATTCAGGGTGTTGGAGAAACCGTTTCGCCTGCGGTGTCGGCGTCGCGCAGCCGGTGAGGGCAAGCGCCAGGGCAAACCCAAGGCGCGCGCTGGGCGGCAGAGACGGCGGCGTCGATTTCATCATGGGTCTGGGCGAGGCGGGCGGCCCGCAGCTCGTCCGCCGCCCGCTCGACCATCGCGGCAAAAGCCGGGAAGGCCTTGGCCAGGGCGAGGAGGGCGGCGAGGAGCGAGGCCACGGCTTCAGGCGCCTAGAGTTTCCGGCCTCCGGCTTTGGTCCCGAGGTAGCCGCCCCAGTAGAAAATCTTGTCCAGGATCCGGAACCAGGCCTTGGCCTCCAGGGATGCGATCCACTGGTCGTCGGCGGGGTCGGCGGTCTCGGCCGCTCGTTTGTGCGCCCAGGCGATGACCGCTTGGTAGCCGATGGAGACGGCGCCGAAGATCGAGAGCGCGGTGGTGACCCAGCCCGGCAGGGTGAAGGGCAGCACGGGCGCGGTGTCGGCGGCCGGCGCGGCGGCGACGGCCAGATCGCCGGGTGCTGGGACCGGCAAGGTCTGCGCGGCGGCGGGCGCGGCGAGCAGGAGGATGACGCCGAGGCAGAGGAGGAAGGCCAGGATCGCGGCGGCGAGCAGATCGCCCCGGCCGGAGACGGTGTGACGGGTGGTGGATTTCATGGTGGTGTTTTGGTGGAACAAGGTGGGAGGCCGCTCAGGCCGCGCGGGCGCGGACGCGCTCGGCCAAGACCGGGTCGGCGCGAAAGAGGGCGGCGATGACGTCGGTCCAGACGTTGCGGCTGGCGCGGATGCCGTGCGTGTGCGGTGCGCAGGACGGGTCGCCAATGTGGACGACCACGGCGGCGTCGCCGGTGGGGAAGGCCTGGACGCCCTTGAGCGCGAAGATCTGCGCGACCTTCAGCGGGGCGGAGGCGAGGGCGGGCTTGCTCATGCCACACCTCCGCAGAGGGGTTGCAGGGCCGGGGTGGCGCGTTCAGCCTCGGCCGATGTCGCTTGATCATCAGGTCCGGGAGCTTTTTGAGCGCGGGCGGGAGCACTCGGAAAAACGCCACGCGTTTCTTCGCCAGCTGCTGGTGATAGCCAGCGCAGCGTTGACCCTGCTGGTATCGCTAGGGCCGCCTCGTGGTGCCACGGGCAGCGAGCTGGCTCGCCTGAGCCTGCAAGCAGCGTGGCCTCTAATCGGACTGAGTATCCTGCTGCTTGCAGTAGCTCTGCACGGCGAAGTGCGGATAACAGGAGATCTGGTGAAGCGCCTGGCGGAGGACATACGACAATCTCCGGGCGGCCCCAAACCCAGCGTTGTAAAGCCGCGCCCCATCTATGCACGAGCCGAGCGAGCGGCCTACGTGTGCCTCGCGCTCTCCGTGCTCGCGCTGGTGCTGCACGGCGCCAGCCGCTAGCCGCGCTGGACGCGGCGGGCGTTTTCTGCTGGGCTGAAGGTGTCGAGGGGGCGGGCATCGGTGACGATGCACCCACCTTACCCGAGGCCCGCGCCTAGGGCTTCCCCACCGTTTCACCGGTTCATTCAGTTCCCGCACTTTGTGCGGAAGCCGCACCAGTGCGGAAGTGGAATCAGTGCGGAAGTGGCCTCCGCAGTCGCCGCGATTCTTTACCCCGGCAGCCCGATCCAGTGAGGCATTTTCCTCTGCGTCGCGATCATTCGGCCCTCCAAAACGCGCGTCCGCTCCTTCACCTCATCGAGTTCCCGGCGCAGCGCGGTAACCGTGCGGTGCCAGCCCTCGGGCTCGCCGCGCATATCGTCGGCGAGCGCATCGAACACCTGCTGACTCTTCGCCGTGAGCCGTTTCCCGGAGATCGCACTTTGCACCGCGCTGACCGCGAACCCGCGAGCCAGTGCCCATTCCGCCAGGGTGACACCTTGGCGGGCGAAGTAGGCCCGCGCCGCCTTGCCGGTGAGATCGTAGGCTTGCAAGGGCTGCGCCGGCCCTTTGCGGAGCGACTTGTGTTTCTCCAGCACACGCCAATCGCGCTCCGCTTTTCGCCAGGCGCGATACCGCCGGTAGATCGAGACCGTCGAGACGCCGGTTCGTTTGCCTGGCGCCTTGGTGGCGACGTAACGCGCCGCGATCAATCCGGCGACGGCGTGGGGAGACTCGGCCGCGTCCATCTCCAGCATCCAGGCGACGGCGGTCTCGATGTCCGCCCTTACCTTCGGCGGCAGCGCTTCAAACTCGGCATCGCCTCGCATGGCCGGCGGACCGGATCACTCCTGCTTGAACGCCCCGAACTTCATGCTGAGCGACACCAGCGTCTCCAGCTCGTCGGCGACGGAGCCGGTGGTGTTCAGGGTGCAGGCGCCGGCCACGCCATAGTAGACCTCCTCCGTGCCGACGATGCTCAGCGGAACGGTGACCTCGCCGTAGCTGATCACCTGATTGCCCTGGTAGTTGGCTATCACCTGATAAAGCACCCGGCGCTTCAGGGTGCCGGTGACCTTGCCCGCCTTGGATACGCTGGCCGCGCCGGTGCCGGTGGTGCCAAGCTGCTCGATGCGCAGGATCGGTTCGAGCGACACGAGGTTGCTGCCATCCTTGTCGCTCAGCCAGAACCGGGGCTGACCGACCAGGAGCAGCTCCTCCATCGTCGCGTCGTAGCGGCAGACGATCTTCCACCCGGCCGCCGAGGGAATCAGGCGCCGGTCCACCGCCTCCTGCACGATCTCCTTGTTCCCGATCTTGCTCGTGATGCTCTTCACCGTGGCCTTGGTGCCGGTGTAGTAGGGGCCGTCGCTGCTGGTGACCGTGGCCGTCACCGTGACCGGCGCGATGGCGTCCGGCCAGGCCTGGGCGAGCGGGAGCAACGCGAAAGCGGTAAAAAGGGATGCGGCGAGCTTGGTTTTCATGATGGTAAGTGTTTTTACTCTAGGACCGAAAAACAGCCGTGCCCGCCACCCCAGCCCGCAGACGTCGCCAGGGCCTGACCGATGCCGAGGGGCAGCTGCTTTTTCGATTCGCGGCTGAAATGCAGGAACGAAGAGCGGAGGCCGAGGCCGAGATCGAACGGCTGCGCCGCCGGATCTACCTTCTCGAACGAGAACTCCGGCGCGTTCGGGCTCATGCGGCGGAGATCTTGGACACTCCCTTGGCGGGCTTTTGAATCGCGGCGCGGGCCGCTACGCGCGCCGGATCCGAGCGACCCTTCGCTAGGGCGGTGGTCAAGGCCGGCACATTCAGCTCCTCCCGATTTCGACCGGCGACACCCGCGTTGGCCGGGAGGGGATAGCCTCTCGCCTGGAGATATTCGACTATCGCGTCGCGGACGAACGTGGAGCGGTCCTTGCCTCCCTGGATGCGGGCCGCCTCGACCACGGCCGCAAGGTCGTCGTCAAGCCAGAGCGACATGGGTGTGCGGTTGGCGGCGCGTTGTGAGGGCATTTCCGGGTGTATGACACTTTTTCCCGCCTCCGCTACTTTTTCCTTGCGGTGTAATAAAGTTTATTACACCTTTCACACATGCCCAAGAAACCTCGCCGCTCAAAGCTGCTGACCGTTTGGCTGGAACCCCAGGAGCTGGCCGCTCTCGATTCGGTTGCCCGCCGCCAAGACAGCGACCGATCCAAGGTCGCTCGCGCCGCCATCCGGGAAAAAATCGGCCGCAGCCCGGCGAAGGCTCCGGCCATCAAATTCCAGGGGGCCTCGTCGTGAAACGCACCCGCGCCCGCCAGCTCCAGCGCTGCGTCATGCAGGTCGGCTACACCACGCCCAAGGGCGCGGTCATCCAGGTCGGCGATATCTGCCAGGGCTCGCAGGCCTTCGCCGGCGGGCCGGTCGAAATCGCCGCGCCCCTCACCTCGGAACGCGTGTGCTTCAGCGCCCGCGAGTGCGGCCTACCCGTGCCCGAGATCGTGATCGAAGACCTCGCCGCCTGATCCGGCCCCTCGTTCCGCTCCCATGCCCGCCGAGCAGCTCCAGCTTTTCGCCTCCCTCGACTTCCCCGGACGCACCGTCGTCCTGGTGCGCGAGATGGCCGAGCGCCTGGGCGTCTCCGTGCGGCACCTGCTCAACGAGATCGACGACGGCTCCCTGGGCGTGCTCGACCTGAAAAGCGCCGGCTCCTCCCGCCGCGCCGCGCGGATCCCCATCGAGTGCTACCGCGCCTACGTCGCCAAACGGCTCAGCGGCACGGACCAGACGGTCGCCGCCTTTATCCTTTCCCTGCCCCGCGCCGTCCGCCGGTCCCTTATCCTGGAACTGCCCGCCGAGGAGCGCCGCGCCCTCTGCCTCGAACTGAAGGAGAGCCTCAAATGAAGCCCGCCGCCGAGATCCTCCTCACCTGCCCCTGGTGCAGGCAGCACGGCTTCACCGAGCGCGGCCTGCGCGCCCACGTGTGCCGCTCCGCGCCCGGCGGGAAGCGCCGCCAGCTCTCCGCTCCGGCCCTGCGCACCGCCCGCAAGGCCGCCGGCCTGGTCAAGCCCCGTCTCCCGAAACCCGCCCCCCTTTCCCCCTCCTTCGTCAAAATGGCAAAACCCAACACCACCACCGCCCTGGCCGTCATCGGTTCCCCCGAGCTGAAGGCCGACGCCAAACAACTCGCCTTGCTCAAGACGTCGGCCGAGCAGCAGTTCAAGCGCCTGGCCGAGATGCGCCACGAGGAGGCGCTGCGCGGCCTGCTGCTCGGGCTCACCCTGCACCGCGTCAAGGCCAGCCTGCCTTACGGCGAGTTCGGCAAATGGGCCAAGGCCCACGCCACCTTCGGCGAGCGCTGGGTGAACTACCTGATGAAGCTCGCCCTGGTGTTCATCGACAAGTCGAAGGCGACCAAGCCCGAGCTGCTCGCCTGTCCCGGCGACCAGACCGAGCTGGCCATCGAAGGGCAGCAAGGCCTGCAGCGCCAGTTCACCCTCAAGGCCAATAAATTCACCGCCGGCCTCTCCCTCTCCGAGCTGCTCGACAAATACGAGATCAAGAGCGGCGCGAAGCTCGGCGGCGCGCGCGGCGCGGCCGAGAAGGAGGACGCAACGCCCGAGCAGCTCGCCGCCCGCGCCCGCACCGATCTGTCGGACTGGGTCACCCAGGGCCGCCAGCTCCTCCTCCAGGACAACGTCTGCCAGTGGCTGCCCGCCGAAGACACCCGCGCCGTCGCCGATAGCCTCGACGCCCTCCGCACCGAGTGGCGCGCCTCCCTGAAGAGGCTCCTCGCCGCCGCCCCCAAACCCGTCGCCGCCATCCCGGCCGGCGCCGACGAAGCCTGATCCTCCCCGCCCATGAGTTCCTCCGCCCTCGCCGCCTTTTCCCTCGCCCCCGCCGCCGGGGTGGAATCCGCCCGCCTGCCCGCCGCCGCGCCCCTGCGCTTCCACGTTCCCCTGGCGGACAACGACGAGTTCTCGGCCCTGAAGCCCAAGACCCGCCACGAGGTGAACCTCACCCTGCGCATGATGGAGCGCGTCCACGCCCTGCACGCCGGGCCGGACTTCGTCGGCGCGACCGACGCCCTCGGCCAATCCTACCGCCACCTGCGGGGCTTTTCCGGGCCGTCCTTGCGGCGCAAATACTACGCCTTCGCGGAGAGCGGCTCCTGGCGCAGCCTGCTGAAGGACTACCGGCCGCCGTCCCGCCAGCCGGGTGATTTCGTCGAATTCATCAAGGGCCTGATCGAGCAGAACCACCGCAGCGTCGCCACCGCCCTGCACAAGCTGCGCGACGAGATCTGGCCGTCCGGCGCCGCCGTGCCCGGCTACGGCACGTGGATGGATTTTTTCCGCGCCCACCACCCGGAGCTGGACATGCCCGCCCGCTTCCCCCGCGTCTGGCCCCAGGGCTGGAGCGTCGAGAACCTCCGCCGCTACGGCCCCAGCCGCGCCGAGAAGAAGCTCTTCCAGACCGGCCTCGCCTCCGCCCACGGCAACATGCCCACCGTGCGGCGCGATCCGTCCAAGCTCCGCCCCCTGGAGTGGATCGTGATCGACGACTTCCAGCTCGACGTGATGTGCGTTTTCCGGGGCGACCCGGAGCGCGGGCTGAAGGCCCAGACCGCCTACGTCGGCGGCCTGCTGGCGATGTGCGTCGGCACGCGGAAAAAGTTGCACCGCCTCTTCGGCCCCATGGTCGACCGCGAGGAAAAGCAGAAGGACGGCACCGTGAAAACCATCCGCAGCGGCGTGCGTGCAATGGACGTGCAGGCCCTGCTCTACGGCATCTTCCGCGAGCACGGTCTGCCGGATTACGAGGTCACGATCATCTGCGAAAACCGCTCCGCCTCCATCGCCCCCGAGCTGGAGCTGATGCTCTCCACCGTGTTCGAGGGCCGCATCAAGGTCCGCCGCACGTCCCTGATCGACCACAAGACCCTGCCCAACGGCTTCACCGAAGGCGGCGGCACGCCCTGGGAAAAGGGCTGGATCGAGTCCGAGTTCAACTTCCTCTGGAACCAGCTCGCCGACCTGAAGGGATACAAGGGCTCGAACGAGCGCCTCAACGGCCCGGCCGATCTGGACGAGAAACTTAAATACGCCGCCAAGTTCCTCGGCTCGGGCGACCGCGCGAAGGATCTGAACCTGCCGCCCGAGATCGTGGACGAGCTGAACCTGCCCTTCCTGAACGAGACCCAGCTCGGCCTGGCCTTCGACTTCGTGATCACGCGCAGCGAGCTGCGGACCAAGCACCGCATTCTGGGCTTCGACACCGTGACGGAGTTCCGCTGGGCGCACCCGAGCCTGCCCGCGCCGGCCGGCATCGACCCGGTGGGGCCGAACAGCTTCCGCGCCCTGGGCGCGCTCACCTGCGCCCAGCAGGCGGCCATGCTGCCCGAGGAGCGGAAGGAGTCGCCCCTGGAGCGCTGGGAACGCCTCTCCACCGCCAACCCCCGCCAGGCCCTCTCCGCCCGCGCCCTCGCGCTCTTCCTCCTCACCCCGAACCGCGCCACCTGGCTCAACCACGCCGTGACCTTCAGCCGCAAGGGCGTGGGCGGGTTCAGTTACCTGGACGACGACGGCGTGATGGCCGACGTCGCCGAGCGCACCGAGGTCCTGGCCTACGTCGATTTCAACGAACCCGGCACCGCCTACGTGACGCACCTGGACGGCCGCCAGCTCGGCGTCCTGCGCATGCTCGGCGACACCCCGGCCGGCGTGGACGTGACGGATCCCGAGGCGATGGCCGAGGCCCGCGCCCGCCGCGCCAAGATCGTCAACCGCGTGCTCTCCCAGGTCCGCGCCCGTCCCCTGCACCAGGAGGCCGACGCGCAGCTCGTCGCCGCCCGCGCCCACAACGACCGCGTGGTCGCCACCTACCAGGCCGCCGCCGCCGATCTGCCCGCCGCCGAGCGCATCGCCGCCGCCCGTGGCGAGATCGCGGCCAAAGACGCCTCCGCCAAGGCCGATGCACAGGCCGTGCAGCGCACCGTCAAACGCGCCGCCGCCACCGTGACCGCCGAGGATGCCGCCGCCCTGCGCGGCGAGACCGCCCCGGCCGCCGCCCCGGCCGACGACGGACTCAGCCTCTCCGATTTCCGCTAGCTCCACCCGCAACCCTCAACCCAACCAAAAAGGACACCCAATGACCGCACCCGCCACACCTCCCACCATCCCGCCCAAGCCTCCGGCCGCTCCCCCCGCCGCCGGCTCACCCGAGGATCCGCACCATAACTCCGCCGCCCTCGGGCTCACCGAGCGCCAGACCAACCGCGTCCCCGGCTACAAGGTCGCCGAGGCCACCGAGCACCTGCCCGATGAGCAGCGCCTTCAGATCCGCTGGCTCCACGCCCATTACTACGACAGCGGGCGCAGCCTCGCCGAGATCGGCCAGGATATCGGCTACGACGGCGGCACCATTTCCAAGGTATTCGTCAACAAATACGCTGGCGATCTCGACACCGTGGTGGCCGCCGTGCGGCGCTTTCGCGAGATCCTCGATCTGCGCGCCGGGGCCAACAAGGCCCCCTACATCCGCACCGCCCTCTACAGCGAGATTGAGCAGGCCTGCGAGACCGCGCTGGCCTACCAGAAGATCGCCTACCTCTACGGCGAATCGCAGGTCGGTAAAACCGCCGCCCTAACGGAATACGCCCGCACCCATAACCACGGCCAGACCGTCTTCGTCACCATGCCGGTCGGAGGCTCGCTCTCGCACTTCCTGGCCGCGCTGGCGGCCAAGGTGCGCTGCAGCAACCAGCAGCGCGGCGACGTGCTGCAGCTGAACATCATGAAATGCTTCAGCGGGTCGAACCTCCTGATCGTGGACGAGTGCTCCCGTGCCCTCCAGGCCAAGAGCTACGGCGGCAACAACCTCAAGACGATGGATTTTATCCGCGACCTGCACGACCAGACCGGCTGCGGCGTGGTGTTGTGCGGGACGAACGTCTTCCGCGACCAGATGCAGGACGCGGCCCTCGCCAAGTTCCTGAACCAATTCAACCGCCGGTGCATCGTGCGCCGCCAGCTCCCCGACCGCCCCAGCCGCGCCGATCTGAACGCCTTCGCCCGCCACTACGGCCTCGAACCGGCCGGGGGCGACGCCCTCCAGCTGCAGCGCGCGGTGGTGCGCGAACACGGCCTCGGCGTGTGGCTGACCTCGCTCCGCGCCGCCGCCAAGCTGGCCGGCAACAAGGGCGAGAAGATGGCCTGGAGCCACGTCCTGAAGGCCCACGCCTTCCTCCGCCGGATGGAAGAAACCCAAGCCGTGGAGGACTGAGCCATGGCGCGCATAATTCAACGCATTCGCACGCTCGCGATCACCTTGTCCTGCAAGGGCAGCGCCTGGGCTACCTCGGACCTTTTTTTCTGCAATCCCTACAAAGGCGAAATCACCTGGCGAAATCGCTGCGGCTGGTGGATCGATGGTCTTTTCAGTCGCGTCTTTAACTGGGCTTACCCCGGTTCCGATGAGGAGATCGAGCAGGCGTTCGATCAGCCTCTCCCGCACCTTTCCGAACGCCAGCTCGCGCACGTTTGGCCGGCTTTCGACGAGATGGAGGTCACGTGCAACGACTGTCAGTGGGCCGGGTCGGCCTACGATCTCCGGTTTAGCGAGGGCCTGAACTTGTGCTGTCCAGATTGCGGCGACGATTCGACCTCCCTCGACGTCCACGGCAACATGGCGCCCTGGTGCCGCGAGGTGCGGGCGAAGCGGGCCGGGAAAGGAGCCGCCTGACCATGCTCGAAGACAAACCCATCGCCCTGGACCCGCCGCGCCGCGTCCTCCTGCGCTGCAAACTGGTCGCCACCATCACCCACCTGGTCTCGTCTCCCGAGCCTTGGGAACTACTCGGCCAGGCCGACCTCGATGGCGGCAAGCCCGTGCCCCAGCTCTGGACGCGCGCCGGAAGGTTCTTGCCCTACGCAGGCGGCCGCCACGCCGCCGACATCGTCGGCATGGAGGTGCCAGACAAGCCCGGCGAGTTCATGGTCTACTCGTCGAGCCTCCTGAAGGGAGGCGCGAAGTGAAGCCCCGCCACCCCATCGAAGGTCTCGAATGCCACGAGGCGCGCGTGCGCGAACTGAACCGCGCCTGGACGCGCGCCCTCGCCGCGATCACCGCCGTCGCGCTCCTGCTCATCGGCGGCCTCACCCTCTACGCCTGCTCGATCACGCCATGAACCCCTGCCCCTGCAGCGCCGAGCGCGCGCCGGTCGTCACCTGGAACGTGCCGAAGTTCTACCAAGGCCGCGACCTGATCATCGTCATCCTCGACGGCCGCTGGTTCTGGCGCCTGGACGAGCCCAACGCCCGCCCGTCGACCGGCTATCCCGACTATCCGTCCGCCCTCGCCGCCGCCTGCCGCCACTACGGCCTGCCGGCCATCCGCAAGCTCTCCGCATGAGTCCCGCCTTCCACCGCGAAGCCGCCCTCACCCTCCGCCGCGTGGCCGAGGCGGAGAGCACCTCCGGCCTCCGCGCCGCGCTGCACGAGATCGCGGACTTCCACGAGGCCGCGTCCCTCGCTGTGCCCGCCGTCCCCGCCGACCTCACCGACTGCCGCATCCACCTGCCCGACCCCCTTTTATTCCCATGACCACCATCGCCACCGCCAAGCCTCCGCACGAAGTCCTAGACGCCCTCGCGCTCAACCTCGCCAAACGCCGCCAGCAGCTCGCCGACCGCGTCGCCGAATACGACGCCGAGATCCTCGCCGTCCACCGCCGCCACCGCGCCGCCCTGAACGAAGCCGCCGGCCACGTGGCCGGCGCGCACGACGCCCTCCGCGCCGAAATCGAGGCCCACCGCGACCTCTTCGTCGAGCCGAAGAGCTGGACCCTCCACGGGATCCAACTCGGCCTGCGCAAAGGCGCGGGCAAGCTCGACTGGGACGACGACGAGGCCCTCGTCGCGCGGATCCGGAAGCAGTTCAACGAAGACGAGGCCGAGCTGCTCATCCGCGTGAAGGAGGAGCCCATCGTCGCCGCGCTCCAGGATCTGGACGGCAAGGAACTGGCCCGGCTCGGCGTGCGGGTCGAGGACACCGGCGACGTCGTCTTCGTCCGCCCGCTCGTGGCCGACACCGACAAGCTCCTCAAAGTCCTGCTGAAGGAGAGCGCCCGCACCGAGCCGAAGCCGGCGAAAAAGAAGAAAGGGAAGGGCTGAGCCATGACCGCCGTCGAACTCTTCAACACCTTTATCGCGGCCGGCCTGCGCCCCGATTTCCAGCACCTGGCCGACAACTATTTCGAGCCGGTCAGCGTCGCCTGGGTGCAGCGCAACTGGGACGCCTGGATGGACGCCCGGCCGAGCGAACTGAAGCGCACCATCCCGGTCGGCGGCGGTGCGTCCCGCCTGGTCCCGCTCTGGGTGCAGCAATCCAGCGACTGCGACAACCTCGCCCTCGGCCTGATGGTCCACGGCCAGGTGGGCAACGCGCTGGCCTCGGTGAAGCGCGGCACCAAGCGCGGCGGGTTGGCCTTCGGCGTGGTGTTCTACACCGCGCAATCCGCCACGATGCGCGGCGGCCACGCGATCAACTGGTTCGTCGGCTACGGCCAGGAGCTGCGCTTCTTCGAGCCCGGCCTGGGCGAGATCGTCGAACTCAACTCCGCCGAGCGCGCCAGCGCCCGCTTCTGCCTCGCGGCCTGATCACCATGCGCCGCTTCCTCATCCTCCTCCTGGTCGCCGCCCTCGCCGGCTGCGCGTCGCGCGTGGATCCGCGCGACCCCGAGATCTGGCGCCCGACCACCCCCGCCGTCTACCCGCTTCCAGAATGATCGACAAAATCCACATCTTTCACCCAGGAATCGGTTCCATCCTCGGGCCGCTAAACAGCGGACTTGATGGTGTCCACGGCACCATTTCGATCCATGCCTCCAAAAACGGACTGCGGATGTCGCAGAACGGAAAGACGCTAGCCAAAGGCAAAACGCTGGGCCAGTTGCACAAAAACCTCAAAGCCGAGATTGCCAAGGCGGAGGCTGGCAAACGATGAAAGCCCGGTTCTCCGCCACGATCACCTGGCCTCTTTCCCCAGGCTCAACGGTGAAGGTCTCGCGAACCTTCAAGGGCACGATCACGGCCAAGGCCGGAGCCGATTTGATCAACGCGGTGGCGCACGCCATGACCGCCATCGTCGAGCAGGCCGACACCAAAGAAGTCAACGCCCTGACCGTCCGGGCCTCCATGCGCCGATGAACCCCGAAGTCCCACCAGTTCTAGACGCCTGCTGTGGATCCAGAATGTTCTGGTTCGACCGGCAGGACGACCGCGCTCTGTTCGTCGATAAACGCCGCGAAACCTGCACCGTCGATACGATACAGGGTTGCCGTGAAATCGTCGTCGATCCCGACGTCCTCGCGAATTTCAAATCCCTGCCGTTTCAGGATTCGTCCTTCACTCTGGTGGTCTTCGATCCGCCCCACACCTTCGCTGGTCCCAAAGGCTGGACAGCCAAAAAATACGGCACCTTAAAAAGCGACTGGCGCGACGAAATCCGCGCCGGGTTTGCGGAGTGCTTTCGCGTGCTAGCCCCGCTGGGCACTTTGATTTTCAAGTGGAACGAACACCGGATCCCCGTCTCCACGGTGCTTGAGTTGACCCCGGAGAAGCCCCTGTTCGGACAACGCTGCGGAACAACCGCGAAGACCCACTGGATCGTCTTCCTAAAGCCGGGCATCACGCTATGAATGCTGGCCAGATCCGCGCCTACCGCGCCGAAGTCGCGAAGTGGAAAGCCGCCTGCGAAAAGCTCGGCCGGCCCTGCGACGACGATGCGCGCCGGGCTTTGCATGCGGAGTGCCGCGCGCCTGCATCGAGCACGAAGTTCACCAACGCCCAGCTCGACCGCGTGCTGGCCCGGCTCCGGTCCTTCAGCCGGATGGACGATCTGGCCGCGCAGCTGAAGCCGGACGAGGAAGCGAACAAACGCCGCCTCGCGGGCATGCGCCGCTGCTATGATGCGGTGGCGGCGTTGACCTCGGCGGGGAACGACGGCCGCGAGAGCCTCGGCCGGGCGAACTACCTGGACCGGGTGTCGGAGTCGGTCTGCGGCCAACCCTTCGACGGGTTGCCCGAGGCTCAGTTGATCAAGTTGGCCTACGTCCTCGAAAACCGTCTGCACGCGCGCGGCAAGGCCCCTCGGCCCGTGGTCGATCCCGTGGTCCCGGTCCCCGCCGCCGAGCCCGCCGCCGCCGACTGGGACGGGGTATTCTGACCATGGCCGACATCCAGCTCCAGGCCTGCCCGCTCTGCTCGCACCCGCCGCACCTGATGGTCCGGCCGAGCTGCGTGCGCGGCGTGCGGAGCGGGCGCTGGATGATCGTCACCGGGGCGGGTTGCCCGCACCTGGACATCTGGCGGGCCGACAACGTCGCCGACGACCCCGTGCCGCTGGTGGATTGGTGGAACGCCTGGGTGCGGGCCGAGGCCGCCGGCCGCAGCGCCGCGCGTGGGCACACGGAGGATCAGGCGGCGGCGTTTTTACGGGCCTTGCAGCCCACGACCTACTCCGCCGCATGAGCGCCTCGGCCCCCAACGTCACCGTCGCGGACGTCGCGCGCCTCGTGCAGGCGCTGGAGGGCGGGGTCTGGATGACCGCCGCCGAGCTGGCGGTCGCGCTCTCGGGCGCCGCGACGGAGTCCAGCAAGCGGCGGATCCGCGCCATCGCCAGCGCGGCCGGCAGCGGCGTGGTGAGTTATCCCGGCAGCCCCGGCTATCGGCTCTGGAAGGCCTGCACGGTGGACGAACTCCATGCCTGCGTCGCCGCCTACAGCAGCCAGGCCGACGAAATGCGCCGGCGCCGGAACCTCTACCGGGTCCGCCTGCACCGCGAAAACCCCGCCCGGATCCAGCCCGACCCATCCCTCGCGCCCTCGCGCGTGCAGCTGGCGTTTTTCTGACCATGGCCCTCGACCGTCAGCTCCAGATCCGCGACGCCGAAGTCGCCCGCGAGGCCTACTTCCTCAAGCAAAACGCCGGCATCGAACGCCGCCAAGCCCTACGCGCCTGGCGCTCGGCGGCCGCCGAGCTGCTCGCCGAGACGTTCACCTGGCCAACGGATCCCGCGAAACGCTCCCGCCTCATCGGCCAATGCGTCGGCGAGCTGGAGGTGATGGCGCGGCAGCTTTTCGACCGGGGCTGGCTGTTGAAAGAGGAGCGCCTGCTGGAGGTCGCCCGCACTTGCATCGCTCCCATCGCCGCCGCCCAGGCGGCGGGAAAGATCGGAGACTTCTGGCCCTACTTCCGCGCCGCCGTCCGCAAGTTCGTTCCGGTCCACGCGGAGGAGCTGCAGCGCCTGTCTCGGCGCGAAGGCGGCGCAGTCGGGGCGGCCGATGTCTTCGCCGCCATTGCCGGGGTTATCGGCCAACGCCCGGCGGTCACCGCCACGGAGGCCATCGGCGAGCGCCAGACAGAGCGGATGCAGGAGGCATGCAAGCCCGCTGCGCGGCGCGGTCGGCCGCCGAAGTTCCGAGCGGCCGCCGAGGCCACCGGCGACCTGTTCGGCAGCGGGTCGTGATCAAACCATTGCGGGAAGGCCGATTTCGGCCGGTTTTGTGATCAAACCGCCTCGACGCCGGCGGATTTCCATAAACCCTTCATTTTCGGGCAATTTCAGTCTGGCCCGGCTTGATTTATGATTTTCCCATACCTCATGTCATCCGCCACCCCGCCCCCATGAACGACGACGCCTTTCTCGACGACCTCTCGCGCCGCGCCTTTCGGTTTTTCTTTGATGCGGCTCACCCGCATAGCGGCTTGATTCCTGACCGGGCCCGAGCGGATGGCACCAAGCCTGGTGAAATGGCCAGCGTGGCGGCGACCGGTTTTGGTCTTACCGCACTGGTGATCGGAGCCGAGCGCGGCTGGGAGTCGCGCGCCGAGTGCCGCGCCTGCGCCGAGCGCGTGTTGCGCACGCTCTGGCGCGACGCGGCCCACGAGCGGGGTTTTTTCTATCACTTCCTGGATGTGCGCGCGGCGCAGCGCGGCTGGGATTGCGAGGCCTCCAGCATCGACACTGGGTTGGCGCTCTTCGGTGCGCTCTCGGCCGGGCGCTACTTCGGCGGCGTGGTCGCGGAGTTGGCGGCGGCCATCGAGGCGCGGGTCGACTGGCCGTGGATGCTGGATACCGAGGGACGAATCTGCCACGGGTGGAAACCGGAGGGTGGGTTTTTGCCCTGGAGTTGGGATCAGTTTTCCGAGCACTGGGGGATGACCTGGTTCGCGGTGCATCACGCGACGCGACCGGCTCCGGCCGAGAGCTGGCGGGCGTGGCGGCGGGAGCCATGGGTGGAGGTGGGGGGCGAGCGGTTTATGCATCATCCGCCCTTGTTTACGCACCAGTTTCCCCAGGCTTGGATGGATTGGCGGGAGCACCGGGACGAGGTGAGTGGGGTGAACTTTTTCGCCAACGCCTGCGCGGCCACGCGGGCGCAGAAGCGGTTTTGCCTCGGGCTGGCGGAACGGTTTCCCGGTTATTCGGAAAACGTCTGGGGGCTGACCTCGTCGGACGCGGCGGCGGGCTACGTCGACTGGGGCGGGCCGCCGGTGGACGGAGCCGCATCCGACGCGCGTATCGACGGCACGGTGGTGCCCTGTGCGGTGGCAGGTTCGCTACCGTTTCTGCCCGGCGACTGCGTGGCGGCCCTGCGCGAGATGCACGCCCGTTGGAGCGCGACGATCTACGGTCCTTATGGGTTCGCGGATGCGTTTAATCCGAATACTGGCTGGGTGGGAACGGACGTGATCGGCATCGATGTGGGTATCACTTTGCTCATGGCGGAAAATCTCCGCGACGGCTTCGTCTGGCGGCTGATGGAGCCGTGGCGGCCGAGGCGGGAGGGTTGAGCCGGGACCTACCGGAGTTTCACCGGGGGCGGGGAGCTCCGGCGCTTTGTCCGGTTGCCTTCCGCTGACGAGCGTCCTCCCTTTGCACCGATGAGTGTTACCCCCGGTTCCGCCCGTGTCGCGAGCGCTCCGTTTCATCTCATGGCCAAGCCCTCCGGCTCAGCCTGCAACCTGGGCTGCAGCTACTGTTTCTACCTCGAAAAGGAGCACCTCTATCCCGCGAACCGGCGGCCGCGGATGACGCCCGAGGTGCTGGAGGCGTATGTGCGCGACTACATCGCCGCCCAGCCGGGGCCCCTGGTGTCCTTCGCCTGGCAAGGCGGCGAGCCCACCCTGATGGGAGTGGATTTTTTCCGCGCGGCGGTCGCGTTGCAGAAGCGCTACGCCAACGGCAAGACCATCGAAAACGCGTTTCAGACCAACGGAGTCCTGCTCGATGACGAGTGGGGCGAATTTTTTGCGGCCAACGGATTTTTGGTCGGCCTAAGCATCGACGGCCCGCGCCACCTGCACGACGCCTACCGGGTCACCAAGAACGAAAAACCCACCTTCGATCTGGTGATGGCCGGTCTGGCCGTGCTCAAAAAACACCGGGTGGAGTTCAACACCCTGACCACGCTGCATCGCAAAAACGCGGTCCAGCCGCGGGAGGTTTATCGGTTTTTGCGCGAGATCGGTTCGGGTTTCATGCAGTTCATTCCGATCGTCGAGCGGGCCGCGCCCGAGGCGGGTGGCACGCCCGGACTCTGGCTTGCTCCGCCGCCGGACCATCCCGAGGCGTCCGATCTGGATGGACAGGTGACGCCCTGGAGCGTGCGTCCGGCCGATTTCGGCCGGTTCCTCTGCACCGTCTTCGACGAGTGGGTCCGGGCCGACGTGGGGCGCGTCTACGTGCAGCAATTTGACGCCGCCCTCGCCAACTGGGTGGGGCAGCAGGCCGGGGTGTGTCTCTTCAGTGAAAAGTGCGGACGTGCCCTGGCCATCGAGCACAATGGTGATGTCTACAGCTGCGACCACTACGTGTATCCGGCCTACAAGCTCGGCAACCTGGTCGACACCCCGCTCGCCGCCCTGGCCGACGACCCGCGCCAGAGGGATTTTGGCGAGGCGAAAAAGAACAGCCTGCCGCGTTACTGCCGGGAGTGTCCGGTGCGTTTCGCGTGTCACGGCGAGTGCCCCAAGCATCGTTTCCTGCGCACTCCGGACGGTGAGCCCGGCTTGAACTACCTTTGCGCCGGCTACAAAAAATTCTTCCACCACATCGAGCCCGCGATGAACACCATGGCCGCCCTGCTCCGGGGCGGGCGGGCGCCGGCCGAGATCATGGGCATGTCCCTAGGCGACTGGGCGCCGGCGCGGCTCAAGCGGTCCGGGGTCCGTGCCGGCCGGTGACCGTCCGAAAAACGAACCATCGCCGCTCGCGGCGGGTTCGCGCCGCCTGGTGCTGGAGATCAAAGTGGTATACCGGCCACGCAAACAGGTCGCGCGCCTGTTTCGCCGAATCAAGCGCTTGCGTCGTATTTTTACGCGTTACGACAGACTCGATGTCCTATTCCGAGCCTTCGTTACCATGGCCCTAATCTGGGTGTTTCTAAACAGTGTTAACCGGCGTTAAGGGGTGACGAGTTGGGCGAGGTGGGCGCGGGTGAGGACTACGGGGGGCGCGAACTTGGGCGAGCTCGCGTGGGTTTGAAGGCTGGTGAGGAGCTGGCGGTTCACCGGGTCTTCGGCGGTCGTAAGGTCGGAGGCGATGAGGAGCAGGCGGCCTTTGCCAACGCGGCACTCGATGGCGAGGGCGAGGGAGCGGCCGGTGAACCAGTCGTCGATCACGCGCACGATGGGTTTGAGCTCGGGCAGGCCGGTGAGCACAAGCGCGCCGCCGCGTTGCACCGGGTAGGCCCATTGCCAGTTGCTCCAGGCTTCGGTGGGGAATTGCGCGAGCGCGGGGTGGGCGGGGTCGGGTAGGAGGCCGAGGGTGTGGGGAGGCTGGCCGTTCGTCCAAAGGGTGTTCCAGAAGACGGGGGAGAAACCCATCTTCACGCCGCCGCGGACGGAGGCGGCGGGGACGGCGGCGAGGACGGTGGCGCCGGCTTCGAGGGCGTCGAGCGTGGCGGCATCGAGGGCGCGGGTGACGGTGAGGCCGGCGGGCGTGGCGGGGGCGGCGTTGGCCACGGCCTGGGGGTAAAGCCAGAGGTCCCAATCGTTGGCGTAGGGGGTGCCGGCGAGGGTGACTTCGAGGCGGAGGCGGGCCGGGGCCAACGCGGCGTGGGCAGCGAGGGAGAGGGCGAGTTTGCCGAGGTGGGCGGGGCCGCCGACGGGGACGGCGACGGGGGGGAGTTGGCCGGAGGCGAGCACGCGGTCATCCGGGCCGAGGAGGCGCCAGGCGGGGGTGGCGGCGGGGAGATCGGCGGCGCCCCAGTGGGCGAGGTCGAGGTCGGCGGCGAGGGTGTCGCCGGGGGTGAAGACGCGCTTGGGGAGGCGGGCGAGGGGCACGGTCTCGGAGCAGAAGCGGCGATACTCGGCGGCGGTGATGTAGCCTTTTTCGTCCCAGAAGGGGTCGAGCACGCCAACGAGGGCGGTGCCCTGGCCGGGGAAGTCGTGGAGGTCGAGGAGGTGGAAGCCGGCCATGCCGGGGGTGCGGAGGGCGGACTCGATGTCTTCCTTGTAGCAAAGGGCCTGGAGTTTGCCGGAGGAGTGGAGGAAAGTGGGGGCGAGGTCGAGGAGGCCGGCGGCGATGAGGCGGTCGCGGAAGATCTCGAAGTTTTTCGCCTTCAGGTAGCCGGTGTATTTGGAGGTCTCGGCGAGGTTGGGGTAGACGCACCACTGGCCGATTTCGTGGGAGATGAGGGGTTGGTCGAACTGGGCGATGTAGTCGCGGTAGTCGGTGGTGGTCTCGGGGGGCTTGGCGTTGATGCGGGAGGTGAGGCCGGCGCCCCAGTGTTGGACGCGGGGTTTCCAGTCGATGAGGAACTGGCTGACGGGGAGGTTGGGCCAGCCGGCGCCGACGGAGACGAGGTGGCGTTGGTCGAGGGCGCGGCGGCGGGTGGCCCAGTCGATGAGCCAGCGGACGTGGCGGGGGCCGTCGGGTTCGTTGCCGAGGACGAGGAAGACGAAGGACGGGTGGTTGCCGTATTCGCGGACGATGCGGGTGGTCTCGGCCTCGACCCACGCGTCGACGGGGCGGTCGTCGCCGAGGGTGACGGATTGGTTGGGCCAGGCGGCGGCCTCGACGTGGAGGTAGAAGCCGAGCTCGTCAGCGGCCTGGAAGGCGGCGCGAGGCGGGCACCAGGAGTGGAAGCGCAGCATGTTCAGGCCGTGGGCGCGGGCGATGGTCATGAGGCGGCGCCACTCGGCGACGTCGGTGGGCGGGTGGCCGGTGCGGGGGAAGATGGCGCACTCGAGGGTGCCGCGGATGAAGATGGGGCGGCCGTTGATGAGAATGCGGCGGCCCTCGGCGCGGACTTCGCGGAGGCCGAAGGTAGTCTCGAAGGAGGAGCCGTCGGGCAGAGTGGCGACTAGGGTGTAGTGGGAGGGGGAAAACTCGTCCCAGGTGCGGGCCAAGGCACCGAGCGGATACGAAGCGGAGAAGGCGTTGTCCTGGACCGTGGTTTCGACGGGGGGGAGGGCGACGGGCGCGGAGCCGTCGGCGGGGTGGAGGGTGGCCTGGAGGGTGACGCGCGGGGTGGTTTTGGCCTCGGCGGGGCCGGGGTTGAAGCCGGGGCCGGAGCCGGCGACGTAGCCGGTGATGCGGGCGGTGCGGGTGGCGAGGTCGGGGTGGACGTCGACGCGGTCGATCCAGGAGCGGGGGGTGGCGTGGAGGGCGAGGCGGCCGATGAGGCCGTTCCAGTTGCCCTGGGTGTGGTCGGAGACGGAGTGGGAGTTCTCGCCGAGGTCGATGCGACGGGTGTCGTTGTCGACGAGGATAGTCAGGAGGTGGCGGCCGGGTTTCACGCCGGAGAGTTCGTAGCGGTGGGGGGTGGAGAGGCTGTCGGAGCCTCCGAGGTCCTTTTCGCCGAGCCAGACACGGGTGAACCAGTGGGCGCGTTCGAGTTCAAGTTCGACGCGGCGTTTGCCCCAGGTGGCGGGGATCTCGATCTCGCGCTGATACCAAGCGCGGCCGGCGTAGTAGGTGTCGGGCTGGAGCCAGAAGGGGACTTTGAAGTTATCCGGTTGGCGGTAGGCGGCGTATTCGGGCTCGGTGAAAAAGGAGCGGTCGTTGATGGAGCAGGTCCAGGGGGTGTCGAGGCCGACGGGGTCGCCGAGGCGGATATCCTGGATGGCGCCGGGGAGGGAGATGGGGGTGGCGTCGGCAAGGGGTTTGGCGAACCAGCGTTCGCGTTCCCCGGCGTTTGTGCGATCGAGGCGGACGCGCCACTCGCCGGCGAGGGACAGGGTGGCGGGGGCGAATTCGGCGGGGGCGGCGTCTAGGAGGGTGGGCATGAGGGCGAGGAGGGAGAGGGGGAGGAGGCGGGAGAAGTGCATGGGGAAGCCGGCGAGGTGAATGGGGGCGCTTAATTTACAGGAAAGGAGAAGACGGCGATGCCAAGGGCGGGCACGGTGAGCGGTTGGGCGGGGTCGAGGGCGGAGGTTTCGACAATTTCGACGCGGCGTGGTTGGCCGGGGGTATTGTGCGCGTGCTCGTCGGTGGCGGCGATCAGCCAGCGGGTGCCCGGGCCGGAGGCGCGGCGGCCGGCGAGGGAGAGGGGGAGGGCGACGGTTTCGGCGGTGGGATTGACGATGCCGACGGTGAGGCTCTTGCCGTCGGAGCTGAGGGCGGCGGCGAGGTCGAGCGGGCCGAAGTCGGCGGAGAGTTTGAGCGGGATACTGCCGAAGCGGGTGCGGTAGAGCTGCAGGACCAGCCCGGTGGTTTCCAGCTCGGCGGCAGTCTTGGTGGTCTTGATGGCGCCGATGACGTTCACCGTCTGGGCGTAGTGGGCCATCTGGATGATGTCGCTCTGGCGGAAAAACTCGTGGAGGCCGATGGCGGTGCCGAGGGCGTCGGCCTGGTCGTAGCTGCATCCAAGTTCTCCATACACGTAGTCGCGGTGCCAATAGTTCCACTCGTCCATGGCGATGGGGATGACGCGGCCTTTGAGGTGGGGCAGGGAGGCCTGGAGGGTGCGGTGGCCCTCGGCCTTGTGGCGGATGGTTTTGGCGAGGCGGCCGACGTGGTCGGCCAGCGGGGCGCGGCCTTCCTGGGTCCAGGGCAGGCGGCCTTCGTAGAAGTGTTCGGAGATCATCTCCATGTGATCGGCGCAGGCGAGCAGCATGCCGTGGGACCATTTGTGACCGCTTTTGACCTGAGCGGGGTCGTGGGCGGTGTTCATGCCGTCGAGATCGCCGACGCCGACGAGGATGAGGGGCAGTTCGGGGGAGGCGCGGCGCATGGCGGTGGCGACCTCGTTGTGTTTGATGGTGTAGTGGGCGAGCTGCATGAAGCCGAGCTGCCAGGGGCCGAACATCTCGTTGCCGACGCACCAGTATTTCACGCCGTAGGGTGTGGCGTAGCCGTTTTTCGCCCGCCAGGCGCCGGCTCCGTGAACGTGGGAGGCATTAGCGTATTCGACCCACTGGGCGGCGGAGTAGGCATCGCCGAAGCCGGTGTTGACCGCGATCATGGGTTCGGTGCCGAGGGTGCGGCAGAAGGCGAGGAATTCGTCGGTGCCGAAGTCGTTGTGCTCGACGCCGGTCCACGCGGGGTTTTTGCGCGGAGGGCGGCGGTCGCGATCGCCGATGCCATCGCGCCAGTCGTAGCCGGAGACGAAGTTGCCGCCGGGCCAGCGGTAGATGGGGCTGTCGAGCTGTTTGAGCAGGGCGAGGGTGTCGCGACGCAGGCCGTTGACGTGGTCGGCGGGCATGAGGGAGACGGTGCCGATGAGCACGTCTCCGGAGGTGGCGCGGAGGGTGAGGGTGGCTTTTTCGGTGGCGGCGGTCGGGGTGAAGCGGAGGGGGTGTTGAGTATAGTCGCCGACGGGGGCGTCTAGGAGGGTGGTGGTGCGTTGGTCGGGGGCGTCGCCCCAGGCGAAGGTGACTTCCAGGGTGGCGGGTTGGGAGGTAGCGGGCCGAAACCAGACGTGGCCCTCGACATCCATGTCGGCGCGGGTGGCGAGGTCGTGCTGGCGGATGGCGGTGCCGCCGGAGAGGCGTGGGGAATGTTCGCCGACGAAGACGAGGGGGCGGTCCTTGACCATGGTGACCCCGGAGGCCACGCCGATGATCTGCCAGGGGGAGGCGCCGACCACGGGGAAGGGCGTGTCCTGAAGGCTGACGTAGGGGGCGTAGTCAGCGGTCACGGGGAAGTAGAATTTCCGGTCCTCGAGCATCTCGGCCCAGATGCCGCCGTAGATGCAGCGGCCGAGGTGTTCGATGAACTGGCCGTAGATGAAGGGATTGATCGGCGCGCCGGTCTGGCGGGCGTCGAGCGCGAGCGAAGGGGCGGCGGAGAGGGTGGCGGGCATAAGCGCGAGAAGGGCAGGCAGCAGGCGGCGGAGGAGGCGGGGGAGGCGCATGGGGAAAGTTGGAGGGCGTAATCTAAGTTATGGCTGAAACCTCGCTGTTTTTGGAGAGCGGGGCGGAGGTCTTGGGCGGCACCCAGGGTGGGGGTGCTGCCCGGACTTTCGGTATCAGGGGTTGTTATACACTGGGGTGGGGCGGCCGGTGGCGAGCGCGTGGACCTCGCTGCCGGCGAGGAGGAAGGCGCCGACGCCGAAGGCATCGGTGTGGGAGGGATCGAAGGAGGTCGGGGCGACGCCGATGGGTTGGATGTGTTCGACCTTGCCGTCGGCGCGGACGCAGGCGGCGAGGGCGTTCCAAGCGCGGCGGACGGCGGGCTCGGTGGCGGCGCGGTCGAGGAGGTTGTGGTTGATGCCCCAGGCGAGGGCGTAGGTGAAGAACGCGCTACCGCTGACCTCGATGGCGCGGTGGGCGTCGGCGTCGAGCAGGCCGGGGCGCCAGAGTCCGTCGGGTTGCTGGGCGGCGAGGCCGGCGGCCATCATCTGGCGGTAAAGGGCGACGTAGCGGGGGTAGTCGGCGTGGTCGCGGGGGAAGCGGGCCAGCACGCGGGCGAGGCCGGCGACGACCCAGCCGTTGCCGCGGGACCAATAGAGGCGGCGGCCGTTGGGTTCGCGGAGATCCAGGAAACTCTGGTCACGGGCGAAGAGACCGTCGGAGGGGACGTAGAGAAAATCGGTGGTGGCCCACCATTCGCGGTTGGCGAATTCTAGGTGGCGCGGATCGCCGGTGAGGAGGTGGGCGTCGAGCCAGGAGGCGGGGGCCATGAAGAGGGCGTCGCACCAGGACCAGCGGTCGAGGACATTCGGGGTGCCCCAGTCAAGGAGGGCGGGGGAGGGTTTGGCGAGGAGGCGCTCGAAGAGGGCGAGCGAGGGGCCCATGAGACGTTTATCGCCGGTGCGGCGTTGGAGTTCCGCGTAGGCCTGGGTGACGGCGTAGTCGTCGGCGTGGTAGTCGCGGGGGGCGGGTTTCCACTCGAATTTCTCGAAAAGGGCGGCGAGGGCTTGGCTGAAGCGCGGAGAGGCGGAGAGGCGGGCGACCTCAAGGGCGCCGATGTAGAACGGGGCGATTTCCCAGCCGCGCGGGTCGCGCTTATAGGGGGCGGCGAGTTGCCAGTCGGTCGCGCGCTCGAGGAGAGCGAGGATGGAAGCGGGGTCGAGCGGGCGGGCGAGGGTGCCGGCAGGAGGGACGGGCAGGCGGGGGGCCGAGGCGTTGGCGGCGCGGTCGTGGGAAAGGGAATGGAGGAAGGGGCTCCAGATGAGGCTGGCCACGGGGGCGGGGGCGGTAACGGCGGGATTGCGGTCGTCGCCGTCGCGTTGCTCGACCTTTTGAACGAGGAAGTGGATCTGGCGCATCCGGCGCCATTGTTCGGGGTCGAAGGCGGGCTCCCAGGCACCGAGGGAATCGGCGGTGAGGTCGGCGAGGGACCAGATGGGGGAGGGGGCTTCGATGTCCGCACAGGTGGCGATAACGGCGCGGCCGTCGCGTTCGTCGTCGCGGTAGACCAGGTGGGCGGACGATTTGGCGCGCCAGGGCTGTTTGGAGACAAGGATCGAGCGAGAGAGAGGCGGGCGTCTGGTAGCGGTCCCGGCAAGGGTGAAGGGGGTGGTGCGGCGGGTGATGGTTTGGACTGACCAGGCTTTACCGTCGTGGCGCACGAGGTGGTATTGGGGAATGTCGGTGCCGGCGGGGGCCCAGTAGTTGGCGATGAGGGGACGGCCCTGGCTGTCGGCTGAGACGGTGGGCGGGTTCATGAGGCTGCGGCCGGGGGGGATGCGGAGGGCGTAGTCGGCGGCGGCGGCGGTGAGGGGAATGGTGAGGGGGCCGCCAGTGGTGTTGACCCAAGTGAGGCCTTCATCGTTGGAGCGAGCGTAGGCGAGGTCGTGGTTGGTGGCGACGTCGGGAGAGGATCGCCAGACCCAGGCGAGGTGGAGCGAGCCGCGGCGGTCGTAGTGGAAAGAGGGATAGGCGCTGCGGGCGCCTTCGCCGTCGATGAGCTTGTCGTGGACGCGGGTCCAGGTGGTGGCAGCGGTGGAGTAGCGGTTGAGGACTAGGTTGCCGCGACCGGAGCGGCCGTCGCGGTAGAAAAAGAGGAGATCACCGCTCTTGAGCCGGATAAAAGCGGGGTAGGTGACGCTGGACTCTTCTCGGCCTAGCATGGGGGCGCGGGGGCCGAGTTCGAGGGAGCCAGGGGCGTTGGCGCGGGCGTAGTTGAGGGTGTTGCCGTGGTGGTCCCAGGCGACGTGGAGGGTGCCGCCGCCGTCGACGACAAGGGTGGGGGAGTTGTGGGCGTCGGCGACGCGGCCGGTGTATTGGGTGCGGCGGGTCTCCCAGTGGTCGGAGCCGAGCGCGCGACGCGCGAGGACGAGGGTGGCGTCGGCGGCGTAGAAGGCGGCGTATTGGACGCCGAGGTGGGTGAAGAGGCTGTGTTGGAGGCCGGCCCCCATGTTGATGGAGGAGCCGGCGAAGCCATCGCCGGCGATGGGGAGAATGCGGGTAGATGCGATATCGACGAGATGGATACCGGGATCGGCGGCGAGGGCGCGCGGCAGGGCGCACGCCAGGAGGGCGAGGGTGGAGGCGAGAAGAGTCAGGCGGAGGGAATGCATGGCTAGTGAAACAGAAAAAAGACAGATGGATTCAGGGGATGGAGGAGGTGAGATCGGGGCCGAGAGTGAGGCGGCCGGATGGAGGCAGGGTAACGGAGATGGTGTGGTCGCCGAGGCGGACGGGGGTGCTGGCTCCGGAGGGGCCGCGTAGGGTGGCGGTGGTGAGGCGGCCGTCGGCCCAGGCGAGGTCCACGGTGAAGCCGCCGCGGGCGCGGAGGCCGCGCAGGGCGCCTGCGGGCCAGGCGGCGGGGAGGGCGGGGGTGAAGCGTTCGGAGCGGTCGAGGGCGACGTCGAGGGTGAGGGCGCCGGGGCGGTCGGCGGTGAGGCGAGTGACAATGGCCTGGCCGGGCGCGGAGACGAAGTGCTCGCGGGTGAAACGCACGCCGTCGCGGACGTAGGTGACGGTGGCGAGGGCGGAGGGTAGATCGAGCTGGCGGTGGTAGTCGGTGGCGGGCGGAGAGCCCGCAGCCGAGGAGGGGAAGAAGAGGCGGAGGGTGCCGAGGGTCTGGTAGCAGCCGAAGGGGGCGTTGGCGGCTTTGGCGTGGGCGGAGCCGAGGCCGGCGCTAGTGAAGTGTTGGTTGACCAGTTTTTCGGCCTCGGCGTTTTTGCCTTCGAGGAGAAGGCGGCGGATCTCGGGAAGGGCGCGGTGGGCGTCTGGGCGGTCGGCCGCCGGGTCGATCGAACCAGACCAGACGGAGCTTTCGTTCAGGACGATGCGCTCCTCGTCTACGCCGCCGAAGACCATGGCGCCGAGGCGGCCGTCGCCGAGCGGGAACGAGGCGGTGAAGTGGCGGGCGGGGGCGTCGAACCAGAGGGCGTGGGCGGGGTCGGGGGAGGGGGTGGCAGCGGCCAAGGAAAGAGAAAGGGGGAGGAGGAGTAATTGGCGCATGGCGTCGGCCGGCGGTCAGGGGGTGAGGATGGCTCGGTAGCTGTAGGGAGGGAGGGTGAGCGGTCCGGGGGCGATGGGGGCTTGGGTGAGGGCGTCAGGCGAGATTGGCGACGAGCGAGGGGAGCTCGCGTAATGATTCGAGCGTAAAGAAGCGGCCGGGGGCCTCGGGCGGGGCGGCGAGGCGTTCGTGTTCCCAGGTCAGGTGGTAGGGGATGTGGGCGGCGAGGCCGCCGAGGCGCAGGATGGGGGCTATGTCGGATTTCAGGGAGTTGCCGATCATCAGGAAACGCGTCGGGTCTAGGCCGTAGCGGGCGAGCACGCGGCGGTAGGTGGCGTCGTCTTTTTCGGATACGACTTCGGTGGCGAGAAAGTGGGGGGCGAGGCCGGATTCGGCGATTTTGCGTTCCTGGTGCTGGAGGTCGCCTTTGGTGATGAGGATCATGCGGTGTCCGGAGGCGGCGAGGCTGGTGAGGACGTCGGGCACGGCGTCGAGCAGTTCGACGGGGTGGGCGAGGATCTCGCGGCCGAGCGCGATGAGTTCGCGGAGCTCGGCGGGCGAGACACGGCCGGCGGTCAACTCGATGGCGGTCTCGATGGCGGAGAGGGTGAAGCCCTTGGCGCCATAGCCGTAGAGGGGGAGGTTACGCAACTCGGTGGCATAGAGGGCGCGATCGACGGTGGCGGCGTCGTGGTGGGCGGCTAGAAGGGCGTGGAACTTCGCGTGGGCGGCGGAGAACAGGCCCTCGTTGTGCCAGAGGGTGTCGTCGGCGTCGAAGCCAAGGGCGAGGGGCGCGGGCGTGGCGGCGGTGGGCATTTCCGGAGAATCACCCACGAAAAGACACGAAAGGGCACGAAAAGAAAGTCAGGGCAGGGGGGGCGATGAGCAGGAAAGTTCAACTAAAACAGGGGAAAAGTCGCTAAGGGTTCGCAATCCCGGTGACGCCGGCGTTACGAGTCAGGTTTAAGTTCACCCCATGATCGTCTTCAACCCCGCGATCCGTCCGAAACCGCCCGCCGAGGCGCGGACCATCTTCATCGAAACATTTCTGGCCCAGATCGCCGCCTTGGAGCGGAATACGTCCGCTTTTCGGGTGCCGCAAACCCGCCACCTTTACGAGCGCCACCCGAGCATGGCATATCATTTCAAGCCGGAGCTCTTCATTCAACGCCACGGCGCGACCGATTTTACCTTTCCCGACCGTAGCCTTCGATTGGAGGCGGGGGAGATTTGCATCATGCCCAAGGGCGTGCCTCACGCTGAAGTGGCCCGCGCGGATGGTCGGCCCTTTGAGAACGTAGTCGTGTGTTATTACAACGAAACGGTCGCCATCCATGTGGCCCATGGCGATGCCGGTGGGCGGCCTTTTGTTGATGACATCTATTTCTACACCAGTCCGTTTTTTCATGATTTGGTGGAATACTTGAATCGCATCTGCGAGCTGCGCTTTACCCGTAATCCCGCCTGCGACACCGCAATCAAAGGCCTCTTGCTGGCGGAATTGGCTTTGTTGCTGGCCATTGTGGAGGGCAGCGCGGCAGGGCGTTTCTCGGAGACAGAACGGATTTTCCGGTGCCAATGGTTGATCCGCAACAACATCGCCGACTCCGATTTAAGCGTCGAGGGTTTGTCCGGCGAGTTACACTGCTCGCCTAATCATCTTTCCAAATTATTTCACGAACAGACGGGCGAGCGCATCGTCGAATATATTACCCGGGTGCGGATCGGAAATGCCTTGGATGCCTTGCGTCACACCAGTCTAAGCGTGAAGGAAATCGCGGTGGCGAGCGGCTTCAACGACCCGAATTATTTTGCGCGGGTTTTTCGCAAGAGCACCGGACGGTCTCCGGTGGAATTTCGCCAGGACCTGGCCAGAGTGGCATGTGTGCGCGAGCAGGACCCGAAGGCGGTTTACTACGACCACGAAGAGCACAACTTTGGCTTACCTCCTGAAGTGATGGCTAGGTCGGAATCCACCCTCTAAATCGGCGTGCGCTGGCTGGCTAACGCAGACCGGGCACGTCGGCGGGAATGTAATCAGGCTGGGCGCCGTCGCGGGCGGCGACAAACGCGCCCATTGCGCACGATCGGGCGAGCAGGCTTGACCAGGCGGGTTCGGCGCCTTCGGCGGCAAGTAGGCCGTCGAGCAAGGCGGCGGTGAAGGCGTCGCCTGCTCCTATGGTATCACGCACCACGACCTGGGGGGAGGGTGCATGAGCGATGCCGCTGGGGTGGCGTAAAAGGGCGCCTTCGGCCCCTAGGGTGATGCAGACGAGCGGGCAGGCGTAGTGCGCGGCGATGTATTCGGCGTGGCGCGCAGGTGTGTCGCTTGCAAGCGCTGGTGGAACCAGGCGAAGGGCTTCGTCAGCGTTCACTTTAAGCAGATCCACACCATTAATAAACTCCTCGAGTTCCGTTAGGTTATCATGAGGGGCGCGGAGATTTAAATCGCAGACACGAATTGGCGGCCGCGTAGCGATCCATGCACGCAGGGTATTGCGATTGGCCGGGTGGCGCAGGGCAAGGGTGCCGTGGACTAAGGCGGAAGGCGCGGGCTCTTCGGGGGCGGGCAGGGTGGTGATGGCATCCCACGCCACGGGTTCGGTGATGCGGTAGGAGGCTTGGCCGGTGGCGTCGAGCGTGACGGTCACGGTGCCGGTATTGAGGTCTTTGGTTTGGCTGACAAGGCGGGTGTTGAGCCCGGCGCGGTCCATGGCGGCAAGCGTTTCTGCGCCGAGTGAGTCGGGGCCTATGGCCGAGACCAGCCGCGGGCTTCGACCAAGTCGGCGAAGGTGGTAGGCGAGGTTGAGCGGGGCGCCTCCGAGAAAGCGCCCGCTGGGCAGCAAATCCCATAACACTTCGCCAAAACAAATTGGATCTGTAAGGGGCATCACAAAGCGGTCTGGTAGTCGCCGGCGTCACGGTCCGCCAGCACGCGGCGGGCGGGGGCGAGGCGCCAGTTCCAGACCAGCCCGATCGCAAGCAGGGCGGCGAAACCGGTCGCGAGCAGGAAGCCGTGGCGGGCTCCTCCAAAGATATCCCCCACCGCGCCCATGGCCAGCGGTCCGACCGCGGCTCCCAGGCAGGACAGAAACAGATTCAGGCCGGCGGCGGCGCCGTGGCGTGCCTTGGGCACGCAGCTGATGCCCTTGGAATTAAGGGTCGGGTAGATCACCGACATAAATAGACCTGAGAGCGGCAGCAGGTAGATTGCAGCCTCGATGCCGCCGAGCACTCCGCCGAGAAAGCAGAGGAAAATTGCTCCACCAAAGAGGGCGAGCACGGCGGCCCAGTCCCAGCGTTGCAGCAACCACGCACCGAGAAAACGCCCGGCCGCACGCAGAACAAAGAAGGCCGGCAGGGCATAGCCAACCAGGGGTTTGGCGGAGCCGGAGTAGTCGGCTAGAAGTGTCGGCATCCAGACGTAGATGGCGCACTCGACCGCGACGTAGAGCCCGAGCCCCCAGGCGAAAAGACTGGCATGCGGATCGGCCAACAGGCGCAGAGAGGCGACCAGATCGATCTTTTCGTCCTGGGGGCGTTTTTCGCGCACGGGGTAGCGGGTGAAGGCGGCGATGAGGAGCAGAACCAGGCTCAGGCCGGCGGCGAAGACGTAGAGCAATTTCCACGACGCTCCCTGGGCGAGCAGGGCCGCCACCAGCGCGGGCCCGAGGATGGCGCCGACCCCGAAAAAGCCCTCGACCGCGTTCATGGTGGCGGTGTGGTCACGGGTGTCGCGCGAGATGTCGCCGATGAGTGCGAGCGCTCCGGTTTTGAATACTCCGATGGCCAGACCGGAGGCGATTAGGAGCACGAGGAAAAACCCGAAAGAATTTCCCGCCACGAATAATCCCGATGCCACGGAGAAGCAGCCGAGGCCAAGGATGATGGTCAGACGCGGGCCGAGCCGGTCGGCGAGGAAGCCGAGTAACACGCCCGAGATCGCGATTGCGATCATCGAGGCGTAGTGGAAAGATCCGGCGGCGGTGAGGCTGAGGCCGAATTCCTTGATGACTTCCGGAATGATCACGCCGACCGAGTCGGTGGTCATCGCGAACATCATGAACATCAGGTAAGTCAGCCAGCGGATGATTTTATTCGAGGCCGGCGGAGCGGGATGGGGCGGGGTCATGGGGCGGGTGACTTAGGCCGTGGTCGTCTGGCGTGAGCGGGACGCGAATTCGAAACTACGGGTGAAGCCGTTCTCGGTGAAGGTTAACTCGACGCTCGGGCCGGCTTTCAGATCGACGACCAGCCGGGCGGTCTCGCTGGCGTGGGTCCATTCCAGCCCGATCACATTAGCGGGGCTGGGCAGGATGCGGAAGTCACCGGCGAAGGCAGGGTGGGTATTGCGCAGGCGGATCAGATCGAGGAGGTCCAGCACGACAGGTAGATCCAAGGACGTGGCGATCTCGGACGGGGTGTAATGGTGGCGATTGATGTCGCGGCCGACCTGGCTGCGGGCTAGCAGTTCGAGGTCGTTGGTGCCCGCGAGCAGTCCCATGTAATAAACCTGGGGCACGCCGGGGGCGAAAAACTGCAGCGCGCGGGCGGTGAGATACGCGAGGTCATCGCGGCCCAATGCGTCGTAGTAGGTGCAGTTGACCTGGTAGAGATCGAGATTCGAGGCAGCCGCGCCGGTGGCGCGCCGGCTCTCGCCCCCGCTTTTGGCATGGATGGTTTCGACCAGACGGTCGATGGCTTCCGGGGGCAGGAGGCCGGCGCGACCGGTGGCCGCATCGGCCCCGACATCGATCACGCCAATGCCGTCGTGGGTATCGAGGACAGTGATGCAATTACGGGGGGCGATTTCCAGCCAAGCCTTCAGGGGGCCTCCATCGGCCTGATGGAGGGCGTGGAGGACGAGCGGAGGCAGAGCGAAATCGTAGACTCGGTCGACGCGCCGGGCGATTTCGATTTGTTCTCGGTAGTAGCTGTGGATTTCCACCAGAACTTCAATCCCGAGTGCCCTGGCCTCGCGGGTCAGACCGGCGATGAACTCGTAGGTCTCGGGGATCATGAAACTGGGGGTGCCGCGGCGTTTGATCGCGTAGCCGGCGGCGTCCAGGCGGATGATGCTAACTCCGCTTGCTTTGAAGCTCTTCAAGATGCCGCTCAAATAGGCGCGGCCCTCCGGGTGGGAGACGTCGATATCGACCTGTTTGCTGGTGAAGGTGGTCCAAAGGATGCGACGTTCTCCATTTTGGAGGGTGACGCACGTAAAGGGAAGGCCCGGGCGGGGACGATAGATCTGCAGCAATTCGGCCTCGGTCGCGCCGCCCGGAAAGACGCGATCAAGGGTCAGGAACAAACCGGCGTAGGGTGATTCGGCCCCGCGCCGCGAGAAGTCCTGGAATTGCGGCGAGTCCGCCGAGACGTGGTTCACAATCAAGTCCGCCATCACTTCGACTTGATCTGCCAGCGACCGCACACCGCGCCAATCCCCGAGGCGGGGATCGACACGCGTATGGTCGATGGGGTCGAAGCCGGCGTCGGCGCCATCTATGGGGTGGAAAAACGGCAGCAGGTGAACGCCACCGAAGACCCCATTTAGCGGGCCGGCGAGCAGGGCGCCGAGATCGGCGAGTCCGCCACCGCCCAAGCGGTCAACGTAAGTGATGAGTTGGACTTGATTGCGCACGGTTGGGGACGGGTCAGAAGTCGTATTTGAGCGACACGGCGACCGAGCGTCCGGTAAGTCCGCGAGCGCGGATGATACCGCTAGCCGGAATGGAGCCTTCCTCGGCTTCGCTGAGGCCGAAGGTATTGAACAGGTTATTGACGTTCAACGAGGCGGTCAGGGCCTTGGTTACCCGCCAGGAGGCAAAACCGTTCACATACGCGTAGGACGGGAAGACCAGCTGGTTGTCGTCCTGGGCGTAAGCTTCGGTCGTGCCGATCACGCTGCCGCCGAGGCTGAAGCGGCTCCACGAGTAGGTGGGGGAAACGTGATAGGTGAAGTCGGCCTGACGGCGGGGGGTGTTTCCGACCAAGGCGGCGTTCTCGGCGGCGTCGATCTCGGCGTCGGTGAAGGTCGCACCGACGCGCAGGTCAAAGCCCTCGTAAACGTAGACGGCTTCGAGTTCCAGACCTTGGGCCTGGTAGACGCGGCTGGTGAACTTCTGGCTGGTCAGCTCGTAGTTGCTTTCGGTGGTCTCGGCGTGGAACAGGGTTCCAAAAAGACCAAGGGTGCCGGGGACCAGCTGGCTGGTCTGATACTTCACGCCCAGCTCGGTTTGTTTTAGCACGTTGAACACGGCCTCGTCGCCCGGCACGGAGCCGTCGGGGAGGATGCTGGAGCCGAAAAGGATGCGGTCGGCACTGGCGCTGGCGCCTTCGCTGTAGCGAATGAAGGAAGCCAGTTTTTTGGTGAAGGCGTAGTTCGCGCCAACGGAGAAGGACGTGTGGCTGGCGTCGTAGTTGACGATCTGGCGGGTGGACTCATCGACACGTTCGGTCTTGTCGGCGTCGGCGGTGCCGGAGGCGTAGCTACCCTGGCCTTCGACCATGTCTTCGCGCACGCTGGCGTCGAGGGACAGGCTGCCCAGGGTCACGCCGGCGGAGGCGAAGGGCGCAGAGGTATCATAGCTGACGTCGTAGTTGCGGTGCAGCGTGTTGCCCCAGGCGGGGGTGCCGAGGGCCACATTGCCGTCGCCGCCGACGGTATCGACCAGCGCGCCGTCCTTGGTGGCTTCCATGCGGTAGCTGGACCAGAGCCAATCCATGTCAATTTCCTGGCGGGAGCGGTAGTAGCCTCCCGTGACTTCGGCGGTGTGGTCGCCGATGGTGAACTCCTTGCTCAGGCGCAGGTCGTTGATCGCGTTATCGAAGTTATTCAGCCGAGTGTTAAAGATATGGATGTCGGCGATGTAGGCGGAATCATCGACGGCTTTACCGGCATTCTTCCCGTTTACATAAAACAGATTATCGGTGCTGGCGGAGGCCTGGTAGACGTTGGCGGGGAACGGGGCGACGAACTCGCCGCTGTTCTTCGCGACGCGGGCCCTGTCGGTGAGGGTCCAGCCGTCACCAAGATCGAAGGAGGCTTCGAGGCCTAGGGAGTCCGACTTGCTGTGCACGCCGGTGTCCATGTCCCCGGTGCGTTCGGTGCCGTTCGTGTCGCTGTAGCGGAAGCGGCGGAAGTTGGCTGAATTCAGGGTGCCGGTGAGTTTGTCGAAGCCGGGAAGAGAGGTGAAGGTCGGGTCGCTGTTGCTGCCAGACACCAGCATCGGGACAGGCAGGTAAGTGGCGACGTGGTCGTCGAGGCTCTTGGCGGAGACACGGATGTAGCCGTTGGCCAAGTTTTTGGTGACATTGAGCTTCAGTTGGCCGCCATCGTTGATGTCTGCGCCGGTATCGCGCGGGCCTTCGCCTGTGCGATAGAAGCCCCCGATTTGGAAGCGGTAGCCATCGCCGATGGGCGAGCCGTAGGCGAAGTCAGCGCGGCTGGAATCGTAATCGAGGCCTTGGGTGAAGCCGAGGCTGCCGCCGGCGGTCTCGCCGGTCTTGCTGATGAAGTTAATCACGCCGCCGGGAGAATTGCTGGCGAAAGTGGAGGCCGAACCGCCGCGGATGGCCTCGATTTGGTTCACCGTGTAGTCGGAGCGCAGGAAGCTGTCCGAGGTGGCAAAGGCGATATCGCCAAATTGCAGCAGTGGCAGGCCGTCTTCCTGGAGTTGCAGGTAGCGGGAGCCGCCGGCTGAGATGGGCGCACCGCGCACGGTGATGTTGGCGTTGGCGTCGCCGGAGGTGGCTTCGGAGCGGATGCCGGGGATGGTGCGAAAGGACTCCGCTGTGGAGCGAGGGGCGGACACGGCGATTTGCTCGGCGGAGAGACCGCTGACCGAGACGCTGGAGTTCAGCTTGGTGGTCCCGGGGCGGGCGACGGCGGTGACGACGAGGGCGTCGAGTTCCAGCACGTCGTCTTCGGCGTTTTTGCTGGCGGCGGGCGGGGTGGTGGCCGGGGTTTCTTGAGCACGTAGGGCCGGTTGGGCGAGTGCGGCCAGCATGAGTGCGGTGGCTACGGGGTAACGCAGGCAGGTTCCTGAGATTGCAGGAGTTTTCATTGGGGGGTTGTGGGTTGGATAAATAGCCATTTTCCGCGCGGCACTGACCGTCGGGGTAAACGGCGAACGAAGAAGTCCAAACTGGCGGAAACCCGCCCGACCACCGCCAAGCCTAGCATCAAAACCCGATCTGCGGGAAAAAACCATCATGGAGGGATCCTGCGAACGTGGGCCGGGGCTTCACGGTCAGTCGGCGGGCTTGGCTTTGCGCTTGGCGGCGGGCGGGCGGGAACTCTCTGTGTTTGCGATGAATCCTCCCGTGCGTCCTTCGTCTATGCCAGCCAGTGGCCGGGGCGTGCTGGTATCGGATCATGATGCGTCAACCCCGGAGGCGAGGCGGCGTCTTTATTGGGAGTCGATTTACCGGCATTGGTCGCTTTGGCGGGAGCTTTATGGCAATGTGCATCGGGTGGCGGACGGGGTGTATCGCTCCGGTCAGTTAACGCCGCCCCAGCTCCGGCGGGTGTTTGCCCGGCACGGGATTCGCACGGTAATCAATCTCCGGGGGCCGGTGCGGAAGTGCCGGTTGCTGGCGTTGGAGGTGCATTTGTGCGCCGAGCAAGGAGTGGAGTTAATCCACTTCGGGCTGGATTCACGGGGTGTGCCTCGGCCGGAGGCGGTGCGGGCGGCGCACGCGTTGTTGAACTCGGTCAAGGGCCCGCTGTTGATCCACTGTAAAAGCGGTGCTGACCGGGCCGGGCTCTTGTCTGCCTTGGTGCAGCACTGGCGCTTGGGTATGCCGCTGGAGCGGGCGGCGCGCCAACTGCGGTTTTGGCCTTTTCTGCACTTCAAGCTAGGGCGCACCGGTCTGATCGATCACTACTTTGTGCAGGCGCAGCATTACCTTCGGGCGCATCCTGAGCACGATCTGCTTTATTGGACGGAAAAGGTGATGGATCGCGCCGCCCTGGAGGCCAGTTTCTCCTCGCGCGCGGTGTTTGATCTTTTGGTAGATCGCTTGTTGCGCCGCGAGTAGGCTTGCGGGTGTATCGTTCGGGTTTGGCGTCCGGCCAGCTGGCGCTTTGGCTCCCCTCATGCCCGTTGCCGCAGCCAGTCCCAATGCTCAAATCCATCCGGACCAGATCCGGCCCGCGGTCATCCTTTGCTGCGGTGAAGACAAGAGGGTCCTGCTCGATGCCCTCGGCGGATTGGGGTTACCGGCGGGCGCTGCGGTGTCGGAGTTCCGCTCTTACGCCGTCTGGACCTTTCCGGCGGTCACGGTGGTGTTATCCGCCATCGGCACCGGTGCGCTGGAGCCGCTGCTTTACGAGCTGTTGATCACGGGCCGGGTCGAGCGTATCGTCTTGGTTGGCACGGCGGGCCGTCTGTGCGCGGAGAGATTACCCTTGGGGGTTGGGTTTCCGATCCGGGAGGCTCGCGTGGCGGGGACGGGGCTGGATCGCGAATGTGGCGACCGGGCTTTGCGGCCCGAGTGGCCGGAGTTTCCGGAGGGCCCTAGTGCGACCATCGTGTCGTCCGATTTTTATTACGGCTTTTCTCCGGCGCTGGCCCCGGGTGATTATCGGCACCGTCTCGCCGGGGTGCGCTCAGCTTACGAGCGATTATCGGTTGAGGTCGATCTGGTGGATATGGAGGTGGGGCAGTTTTATGCGCTCTGCCGGTTGATTCCCGACGCTCCGGGGCTGCGGTTTATCGCTATCAAAGGGGCGGCCAACGCCATCGACAACCATGCCGAGCAAAACACTCACGCGCCCTCGGTCTTGCGCGATTGTCTGGAAAAAGCCCTGCGGCTGCTGGGCTTAGGGGGCGTTTTTGAGGCGTAATGCTCTAAATGACGGAAAGAAAACCCTGCTTTATAGGGACGAGACTGGCTACGCCGTGGGCTCCGTGAGGACTCCAGCAAATAGGCGACTGGAGGGATGCTGGTTTGGGCCCGGTGGCGCTACAGTCGTCCGGCCGAGGCGAGCTCGGCGGCGGTGGGGAAGAGTTCTCCGTCGGGCTCGCCTTCTTCGAGGACGAGGTCGGGGATGCGTTGGAAGGCTATACGGATGGGGGCGTAGGCGAGGGCGCCGAGGGCTCCTCCGTAAACCACGGAGTGTTTGCCCAGCTTTTTGTTGATATGATCGAGCGTGGCGTTCAGCGCGGCGCGGCGGGCGTCGTCGCCGGGGCGCGCTTCGAGGATGCCCGGCAGGGCCGCGGTGTGGGAGCCCCCGGGCACGAGAGCGAAGAGGGTGACGCCCACGGAAAAATGATCCACGCGACGGGCGGGGCGGCGGTCCCAGAGCAGGTTGAGCACGCGGATGAGTTCCAGCGTGTCCTGAGTATCGGCAAAAGTGACGGCATCGCTCCAGCGGGTGCCACGGTATTTCAGGGCGAGGTGGAGGCCGCCGGCGTAGAGTTGACCGTGGCGGAGGCGGAGGGCGGCTTTTTGCAGCAGGCGGTGGAGGGTGGCGCGGGCGCCTTCGGGGTTGCGTAGTTCGGGGCCGAGGATCTGGGCGTGGCCGATGGAGCCGGTGCGGCGGGGTGGGAGGGGCACTTCCTCGCCGCGGAGACGCCGCCACATGCGCTCACCCTCGATTCCACCCCAGAGGCGGCGGAGGTCGCGCAGGGAGGCGGCGCAGAGCTTTGCGACGGTGTCGACCCCGTCGTCACGCAGGCGCTGTTCCATGTTTTCGCCGATGCCGGGCAGGTCGCGCAGTTTGAGTGCGTGGAGGCGTTCGGGGAGTTCGTCTTGCTCGATGACGACGAGGCCGTCCGGTTTTTCGAGGTCGGAGGCAATCTTGGCCAGCCAAGCGTTGGGGGCGAGGCCGACGGAGCAGGTCAGGTATTCCCCGGCCAGGCGGGTGATCGCGCGTTTGATTTTTTGGGCGACGGCGCGGGCGGCCTCGGGGCTTTGCAGGCCCGGCGGAAGGCGGCACCAAACCTCGTCGATGGACCAGACTTCGGTCACGGGCAGGCAGGTCTCGACAGCGGTGAGCAGGTTTTGGTGGTGGCGCAGGTAGACCTCGGGGCGGGACTCGACGATGGCGATGCCCGGGCACAGGCGGCGGGCCTCGGTGACGGAGGTGCCGACCTTGATGCCGGCGCGTTTGGCGTCATAGGAGGCGGCGATGCAGGAAGTGGTCTCGCTGGCCACGGGCACGACCGCGACGGGACGGCCGCGCAGTTCGGGGCGTTCCTGTTGTTCGCAGGAGGCGAAGAAACCGTTGTAATCGATAAGCAGGGACTGGAGCACGGGGAGGGGTTCTCCGGATCACCCGGCCGGCGGGATGCTTACGCGGGATCGTAATCCAGCCACGGCCCCAGCCATTTTTCGGTGGTGCTGACCGACCGGCCCTTGCGGGCGGCGTAATCGGCGACTTGATCCCGCCCGAGTTTACCGACGCCGAAATACTTCGAATCAGGGTGATTGAAATACCAGCCGCTGACCGACGAGGCCGGCGACATCGCGCAGCTTTCCGTCAGGGTGATGCCGGTGGCGGTTTCGGCCCCGAGGAGTTGGAAGAGGACTGGTTTTTCGGTGTGGTCGGGGCAGGCTGGGTAGCCGGGGGCGGGGCGGATACCGCGGTATTTTTCCCGAATAATGTCCTCCATTGCGAGGTTCTCGGTCCGTCCGTAGCCGCAGAAGTCTCGCGCCTTTTTATGCATCAACTCGGCGAGTGCCTCGGCCAGCCGGTCGCCTAGAGCCTGGGCGAGGATGGCGTTGTAATCATCGGCCCGGTCGCGGAACTCGGCGGCGAAGGTCTCGACCCCGTGTCCGGCGGTCACGGCGAAGCCGCCGCAGTAGTCGAGCCGGCCGCTTGAGCGGGGGGCTACATAATCGGCGAGGCAGTGGTTGAACTGCTCGCCGGGTTTTTCCATCTGCTGGCGCAGTTGGTGGAAGCGCGTGACGACTTTGCTGCGGGCTTCGTCAGCGTAGATTTCGATATCGTCGCCGACGGCGTTGCAGGGCCAGAAGCCGATGACGGCGCGGGCGGTGAACCGTTTCTCGGCGACGATTTGCGCGAGGAGTCTCTGGGCGTCGGCGAAAAGTTTAGCAGCCTCTGCGCCGACGACTTCATCGGTGAGAATTTGGGGAAAGCGGCCGTGGAGTTCCCAGGCGCTGAAGAAGGGGCCCCAGTCGATGAAAGGCACGATTTCGGCGAGGGGCACCTCGGAGAATACTTTAGGCCCGAGGAACTCGGGGCGGGGGATGTCGATGCTGGTCCAATCGTAGGTCTGGCGGCGGTCACGGGCCTGCTCGAGGGTAAGGAGGGGGCGTTTGTTGCGGCGCGCGTTAAAATCGTCGCGCTGGCGTTCCTGCTTGGCGGTGTTGTCGTCGAGGAAAGCCGGTTTTTGTTCGGGGGAGAGAAGGGCGCTGACGACGTTGACCACGCGGGAGGCGTCCAGGACGTGGACAACGCCGTGGGGATACTCCTGGGCGATTTTCACCGCGGTGTGGGCGGGAGAGGTGGTGGCGCCGCCGATCAGGAGAGGAACGGTGAAGCCTTCGCGTTTCATTTCGCGGGCGACGTGGACCATCTCATCCAGCGAGGGCGTGATGAGGCCGGAGAGGCCAATGACGTCGGCACCGAGCTCGCGGGCCTTGGCGAGAATCTTGTCGCAGGGAACCATCACGCCCAGGTCGACGACTTCGTAGTTGTTGCAGGCGAGGACGACGCCGACGATGTTTTTACCGATGTCGTGCACGTCACCTTTGACGGTCGCGATGAGGAATTTTCCTTGGGCGCGGGTGGCCTCGCCGGCGGCGGCCGCGCGGGCCTTTTCGGCCTCCATGAAGGGGGTGAGGTAGGCGACGGCGCGCTTCATCACGCGGGCGCTTTTTACAACCTGGGGCAGGAACATTTTCCCAGCGCCGAAGAGGTCGCCGACCACGCGCATGCCGTCCATCAGCGGACCTTCGATGATATCGAGCGGGCGGGCATATTTTTGGCGGCATTCCTCGGTGTCCTGTTCGACATAGGTGTCGATGCCCTTGACGAGTGAATGCGAAAGGCGGGCTTCGACGGTGTTGTTGCGCCAGGCGTCGACGGGAGCGGCGGCGGTGACCGCACCGCCGGCCTTGGCGGCGTCGAGCTCGGCTTTGATGGCGTCGGCCTTGACGATCAGGCGCTCGGTCGCGTCGGGGCGGCGGTTAAGAATCACATCCTCCACGAGGTCGCGGAGGTCTGGCTCGATCGCCTCGTAGTTGCCGAGCATGCCGGCGTTCACGATGGCCATATCCATGCCGGCTCGGATCGCGTGGTAGAGGAAAACGGTGTGGATGGCCTCGCGGACGGGGTTGTTGCCCCGGAAGCTAAAGGAGACGTTGGACAAGCCGCCGGAGACCTTGGCGTGGGGCAGGGTGGCCTTGATCGCGCGGGTGGCCTCGATGAAATCGACCGCGTAGTTATTGTGCTCCTCGATACCGGTGGCGACGGTGAGGATATTGGGGTCGAAAATGATATCCTCGGGCGGGAAACCGGCGTTCACCAGCAGGTGGTAGGCGCGGGTGCAGATACGGATCTTTTCATCGCGGGTGGCGGCCTGGCCTTGTTCGTCAAAGGCCATCACGACGGCGGCGGCGCCGTAGCGGCGGATGAGTTTGGCGCGGCGGAGGAACTCGTCCTCGCCGTCTTTTAGCGAGATGGAATTAACGATGCCCTTGCCCTGAAGGCATTGCAGGCCGGCCTCGAGGACCGTCCATTTGGAAGAATCAATCATCACCGGCACGCGGGTGATGTCGGGCTCGGCGGCGATCAAGTTGAGAAGCTTGACTATGGTCGATTCGCCCTCGATCAGGGCCTCGTCCACGTTGATGTCGATGATGTTGGCGCCGTTCTCCACCTGTTGTTTGGCGATCGCCAGGCAGGCGTCCCAATCGCCGGCCTTCAGGGACTTGGCAAATTTGGGCGAACCAGTGATGTTGGTCCGTTCACCGACGACGAGGAAGCTGGAGGCGGAGGCAGTCATTTTTTAACCACGAAACAGAAGAATAGGCAGCAGGGCGGACCGGGATCGCACGGCTCAGGCGGTGAGGGGTTCGAGACCGCTCAGGCGGAGGACGGCGGAGATGGCGGAGGGTTGGCGGGGTGGGAGATCGCGGACGGCTGCGGCGATGGCGCGGATATGCGGCGGAGTGGAACCGCAGCAACCGCCGACCAGGTTGACTAGGCCGGCCTTGGCGAATTCCTGCAGGACCCCGGCCATGTCTGCCGGGCTTTCGTCGTAGCCACCGAAGGCGTTGGGCAGGCCGGCATTGGGGTAGCAGGAGATGTAGCACTCGGCGATGCGGGCGAGCTCTTCGATGTAGGGGCGCATGGCGCGGCCGCCGAGGGCGCAGTTGATCCCAACGGAAAACGGCCGGGAGTGGCGGATGCTGTTGTAGAAAGCTTCGGTGGTCTGGCCGGAGAGAGTGCGACCGGAGGCGTCGGTGATTGTCACGCTCACCATCACGGGCAGGCGGACGGCGCGGCGCTCGAAAACCTCGTCGATGGCGAAGAGGGCGGCCTTGGCGTTGAGGGTATCGAAAATCGTCTCGACGAGGAGTATGTCGGCCCCGGCGTCGATGAGGGCCTCGATTTGCTGGGTGTAGGCGGCGACCACTTGGGCCCAGGTGACGGCGCGGTAGTCGGGGCGGTTGACATCCGGCGACATGGAGAGGGTGCGATTGAGCGGGCCGATGGCCCCGGCGACGAAGCGGCGGCGCGAGGGCTCGGCGCGCTCGGCGGCCTGGGCGGCGCGGCGGGCACAGGCGACAGCGGCGTGGTTAAGCTCAGTGACTATGTCCTCAAGGTGGTAGTCGGCCATGCCGATGGTCGTGGCGGAGAAGCTGTTGGTCTCCACGATGTCGGCGCCGGCGGCGAAGTAGGCGGCGTGGATCTCCTCGATCACCGAGGGCTTGGTGAGGCAAAGCAGGTCGTTGTTACCTTTGAGATCGTGCGGGAAATCCCGGAAGCGTTCGCCGCGAAAGTCCGCCTCCGCTAATCCATAGGTCTGCACCATCGATCCCATCGCCCCATCGAGCACGACGATGCGCTTGGCAAAAAGCTCGCGCAGGGCGGCGAAAGACGGGTGCTCGGCGAGCGGGGCGGCGGTGACAGAGGCGCACATAAAATTAGAGAAGGAGGCGAAAAGACGGTGGACGGAAGGCGATTCTCCCTCTGAGGTCAAAAACATATCTTTACATCTAAATACGTTGATACGTTAACTGCCTTTCGGTGCTTACCCGTTAGACGCTGCCGGTTGATTTTTTGCCAAGTTATCAAGGCAAACGGGACTCGCCGGGCGCGAGACGAACGGTGAGACTCGATTCGTTCGCGTTCTTTGCACGTTTCGGAAGTCGGGGAAGGCCGTGAGAATCGGCCACAGTTGCGCTGCGGTATCGTGTTACAAACTCCCACCTCGTCGGCGAACGGCGGGGGCAGGGCCAATCGGGTTTACGCCCGGTGAAGGCGGGAGCGAGGTCTGAAGCACGGAGTCCGAATATCCGTTCCGAATCGTCTCACAGGTTAGCCGCCAAACTTTTGCGGGCGGACAAACTAAAAATCTTCATCGCAAAAATGAAGCGTGAGAGCACGGCAGTCGTGACACGTGCGCCGGCCCCTTTTCGGGTGCTGCGCCGGGTTTGCGGTTCGTCTGCTCGCACCCCGACAGATCAACTGAATGAACCAACATAATTCTCTCCGGCGCGCGCTTGCGCTCCGGCCCTACCCTATCGTCGCGGCATTCGCGCTGACGGGTTTGACCATCCGTGCGGAGGAGCCTCAGGCGCCCGTCCAGGAGCCGGTGGTCCAGCTTTCGCCGCTCGTCGTGACCGCGCGGCGCGTGCCCGAGGCCCCGCTCGACGTGCCCGCTTACACCCAGGTTATCACGCGGGAGCAGATCCGTGAAAGCGGCGCAGGCAGCCTCATCGACTTGCTAGCCGCCGAGGCCAATCTCGGCTTTACCTCCCTTTCCGGCAGCCCGGCCAACACCAAAGTCGCGCTGCGAGGCACTGGCAGCGGCGGCACCGGCCGCACGCTCGTGCTGATTGACGGAGTGCGCGCCAACCGCGCCGACATGGGCGACTTTAACTGGCTCCAGTTCAGTCTATATGAAGTGGAGTCGATCGAGATCGTGCAGGGCCCGCAGGGCGCCTTCTACGGCGACAACGCGGTTGGCGGCGTTATTAAGATTAATACCCTCTCCAAGCCTTCTGCCAGCGGCGGCTCCGCGCAGTTCGTTGCCGGCGGCGATAATACCGCGAAGCTCGGCGCGACTTACACCGAGCTCTTCGGCTCCACTTGGGCCGGCGCTTCGCTCGGCTATGAAAACTCCGGCGGTTGGCGGGAGCATTCCGGCTATGATAGCAAGTCCGGCTCGGTCGGCATCGGACATGACAACGGAAAAAACTCCGTAACGCGAGTTCGCGCCTCTTTCCTTGAAAATACCTTCGACCAGCCCGGCTATCTCACCTCCGCCCAGTTTCGCGACGACCCTCGCCAGCAGGGCACCAACGCCTCCAACGGCACGTCCGAATACCGCCGCGTCACCGCCAGCAACGAGTTTGGCGCTGAAAAGGAGACCAAGCTGCTGACCGACGCCGGGATAAATCTGGTTGATGAATTTTATCTCGGTGGCTTCGGCACCGCCTTCGACCGCGATATCGAGAGCGTTTTTCTTTCGCCCAAAGTTCATCTCGAGCGCGGTGTTTTTAACCTGACGCCCGGCGTTGATTTCAGCCGCGACGGGCTGGAGGTGGTGGTGGACGGCTTCGCCGACACCCGCGCGCGTCTCCTTCGCGAGGTCATCAGTCCCTACTTCGCCTGCGAGTGGGCGGCGACGGAGCAGGTGTCGGTCTCCGGCGCGGCAAGGCGCGAGTGGAACTCGATCCGCGCCCGCGAAGCGCTTTCCTCCGCCCGCGCCGACCGCACCGACTCCGGCGACGCCTGGCAGTTTGCGATCAACTACAAGCCGCGCCTGGAGCTGCGTTTTTTTGCCAAATATGACCGCACTTTCCGTTTCCCCGCGACGGACGAGATTTCCTATTATCAGGGCTTGTCTGGCGGTCCTTTTGCCAAGCCGGTCTTTTTTAACGCCGCTCTGCGACCGGAGCTAAGCGACAACTTTGAGGCCGGGGCCGACTACTGCGGCAAGGGCTGGGGCGGCGGCACCTCGGTCTATCACCTTTCCACCAAGGACGAGATCTTTTACAACGCGTCGAGCAACCTGAACGAGAACCTCGCCCGCACCCGCCGCCTCGGCGCGCAGGCCAACCTCGGCTATGACGCCGGCTTTGCCGCCTTGCGCACGCGGTTGGATTACGTTGACGCCGAGTTAACCGACGCCCCTGCCGGTAGCGGGCTCAACGAGGGCGGTTTGCGGATGACGCCCGGGTGGCGCTTCGCCACGACCGCCCTCGTTCGCCCAGTGAAACGCCTCGATTTGAACCTCACGCACCGTTTTATCGCGGGCAGCCTCGTTGACGACTCCTATGCCGCGGCTAAACCCGAAAAAACGGATGGTTACGGGCTGGTTGATGTGCGGGTAACTTTCCGGCCGGACGAGCACTGGCGCCTTTTCGCGGGAGTGAACAATCTTTTCGACCGGGACTACGTTTCCTACGCTACCATCGGCTACCTGCCGCCGACCTTCAGCCCCATCACCGCGATTTATCCCGGACAAGGGCGCTGGATTTATGCGGGCGCCGCGGTTCGTTTCTAATCACGTCTCTTGATGCCGCTCCGCCTCTTGCCGCTCCTCTTTTCTCTGTGCGTGCTGACCGGGTTCGCCGCGCCGGCGGTGCGCGTCGTATCACAGACGGTGGGTAGCGACGAGTTGCTGCTCGCGGTGGCTGCTCCGGAGCAGATCGCGGCGCTTTCACATCTAGCTTGCGATCCGGATTTTTCCGGGGTGGCCGGCGAGGCTGCGGGGCATGCCCGGATCACGCTTGGCGACGCCGAGACGATCCTGCGTTTCCGTCCCACCCACGCGATTTTTGCTGATTACAGCCGCGCTGAACTGGTTGGGCAGGTGCGGCGCGCGGGAGTGGAGGTCGTTGTGCTCGACCGCTACAAGACCCTCGCGGAGGCGCACGCCAATCTACGCCGCATCGCCGCGCTGCTCGGCCCTGCGGCGGAGGCGCGTGCGGAGAGGATTGTCCTGAGCGATGCCGCGCGAATCGCCGAGCTTCGCGCCAAGCTCCTAGGGGCGAAGCCGGTGCGCGTCATCGCGCCTTCCATCTACGGGGTCATCGCCGGCGCGGATACGACCTTTCAAGACCTTTGCGAGAACGCCGGGGCGGAGAACCTCGGCGCGACGTTCGGCGGCCTCCGCGGGCACGCCGCATTGCCAGACGAAAAGCTGATCACCTGGCCGGTGGAGTGCGTGGTGTTGTCCGGCCAAGACGCGGAGCAGGCACTCGCGCCTTACAAAAAGCGACCGCCCTACCAATTTCTGGCGGCGGTGCGCGAGGGGAGTGTCGCGGTGTTGCCTCCGTGGATGCTGGGTTGCGTGAGCCACCGCCGCGTCGACGCATACGAGGCGCTGGCGCGGGCGCTGCATCCGGAGATTTTCCAGCCATGAAAACCGCGCCCCAAGGCTTGGTGGTTGCGGGTTTTTCGCTGCTGCTTCTGCTGGCCGTCTTATCGCTTTCCTTCGGCGACGTGCGCCTTTCGCCCGGGCAGTTGATCGACGGCCTGCTGCATCGTGATGAGTTCGCCGCGACCATTCTCTGGCAAATCCGGCTCCCTCGACTTCTCGTGGCGGCGCTGGTGGGGGCGGCGCTCTCGGGCAGCGGGCTTGTGATGCAGGCGTATTTCCGGAACAGCCTCGCGAGCCCGGGACTGCTCGGCGTAAGTGCGGGCGGCGCGGCCGGTGCGGTGGTGGCCATCGCGCTTGGTCTGGCATCCTTCAGCCTGTTTGCCGTGCCGTTTTTCGCCACTGCGGGCGCCTTCGCGGCGACTCTGGTGGTCCTTCTGCTCGCGCGTCGCGGGGCGAGCACCGAGCGACTGCTGCTCGCCGGCGTGGCGCTCAATGCCCTGCTCGGTGCGGTCACGAGTTACGTCCTTTCCGCGCACACGCTTACCTACGAGCGCAACGCCCAGGTGCTTTTCTGGCTGCTCGGCGGATTGGAGGACCGTTCTTGGGAGCATGTATGGATGGCCGCGGCAGTGGTGCCGGGTGCATTACTGCTCCTGCCGCTGGGACGGCCGATGGATTTGCTTAGCCTAGGCGCGAAGGAGGCCCAGAGCCTCGGCGTGGACGTGTCTCGCCTGCGTCGCTGGTTGCTGGCGCTCTCCACGGTGCTCACCGCTCTCGCCACTGCCGTCGCGGGCATGGTGGGTTTTGTGGGGCTCATCGTGCCGCATATTCTGCGTCTGATCGTCGGGCCGGAGCACCGGCGGCTCGTGCCGCTTTCGCTTATTGGCGGCGCGGTCTTCGTGGTTGGATGCGATCTCGCTGGTCGTGCCGCGGGAGGGCTGCGGCTTGGCATCGTTACCGCCCTGGTGGGCGGGCCGTTTTTTTTGTGGCAGCTGGGCAGGAGCGAGCGATGAAAACGGCCCTGCGTCTTGAAAACATTTCCGTGCCGGGCCGTTTGCACGCGCTCAGTCTGTCGGTGGACGCCGGCAAGGTGGTGGGGTTGATCGGTCCAAACGGCTCCGGGAAATCGACGTTGCTCTCGGTCGCGGCGGGGCTGCCGCCGGGTGCGGCGACGGGCAGGGTGAGCTGGGGCACCGAGCCCGTATCCACTATCGCGGTGCTGGAGCGGGCGCGTCGGGTGGCATGGGTGCCGCAAGAGGCGCGTTTCGAGTTCGGCTTCACCGTCCGCTCGGTTGTCGCGCAGGGTCGTTACGCGCACGGCGACGATGGCGCTGGAGTGGACGAGGCGTTGGCCAGGTTTGACCTGCTTGCCGTCTCCGGGCGGCCGGTCGATCGACTTTCGGGGGGAGAGAGGCAGCGGGTTTTATTAGCCCGCGCGGTGGCTACAGCCGCCCCTTTGCAGCTTTGGGATGAACCGCTCGCGTCTCTAGATCCACGTCACGGGCTGGAGGTGTTGGCGCTGGCCCGCAGCCTGGCCCGGGCGGGTGGCACCGTGGTGTTTTCTTTGCACGATTTGCGTCTGGCGCAGGAATTGGATTTTTTAGTGCTGCTGGAGGGCGGTGGTTTACTAGCGGCGGGTGCTCCGGCCGAGGTATTGACCCCTGACCGAGTGCGCGCGGTTTTCGGGGTGGAGTCGCGTCTGCAGTCCGGCCTGTGTCTTTCGCTTCCTTGAGGGTATGTCCCGCCTGGGATGGATGGCGCTCGTGGCAGCGGTCCTGGTCAGCGCCCAGATTTTCGGTCAAACCCGCTGGTGAGGAAATTGGCTTCTTTCGAGGTGGAGGTGGCATGAGTCCTGCAAGCCTCCGTCCGGCCAATCAGCCTCCTTCTCTCTTCTTGTGCCGCTCTCGCGTCGCTTCTATTCAACTGAGCACCATGTTTACTCGCATCCCCTGCCGGTTCCGACTTGCTGTGTTCGCGCTGGTTTTTGCCTCCAATTGGCTTCCGGCGGCGTCAGTTAAAATTGTCCGCGTCTGGCCCGATTATCGCGCGGCGGAATCTTTTGTGCGCATCGGAGAGTATTTTGGCCGCAAGGAGCATGCTCCCGAATTGGTCGTGCGTTCGCAGGAGGATTCGCGCGGCGGCTATTATTTTCTGACCCGATTCAAGACTGATCAAGCCCTCCCCGGGTCCATCCTCGCGTTGGAGTATGTATTGCCAGGAGACGAGGCGCCCCGGGTGCAGTTTTTCCCCCTAGATTTGCCCCGCGGCTCGCGTGTCGTGCTCGCCGGTCTCACCGGTCCCGACTGGCCCGGGGCGGCTATCGCTCCCTCCGCTTGGCGCCTGCGTTTGCTCGGTCCCGCCGGCGATGAGTTAGCGCGCCAGCAGAGTTTCTTGTGGTCGCTGCCGCCAGCGCCACCCGCCACGACCGCCGTGCATTAGCCTGGGGGCGGTCCCCCTTCGCCTGCTTTACCATGTCCGATCTTTTCGCCGCCTACGAAATTGAGAAATTTTATGATGAGATGTTCGCCGCTCCGGGGCGTCCGCATCCTCATTACCAGCGGCTCTACGATCGCTTCGGGCAGATGGACGGCATCAGCGACCTGCTCGAGCGCCAGCGCACCGCCGACCAGACCTTCGTCAATCGCGGCGTCACCTTCACCGTCTATTCGGATAACAAGGGCACTGAGAAGATTTTCCCCTTCGACCTGATCCCCCGCATCATCCCCGCCCACGAATGGGCGCACCTCGAGGCCGGCCTGCGCCAGCGCATGGAGGCGCTCAACCTCTTCCTCGCCGACATCTACGGCCCCCAGCGCATCCTCAGGGAAGGCGTCGTCCCCCGTGAGATGGTGCTGACCTCGAAAAACTTCCGGCCCGAACTGGTCGGCGTGCCCATCGCCCGCGACCTTTACGTCCACATCAACGGCACCGATCTCGTGCGTGACCAACACGGCACCTATCGCGTGCTGGAGGACAATCTTCGCACTCCCTCGGGTGTCTCCTACGTGCTCGAGGATCGTCAGGTGATGAAACGGGTTTTCCCGAATCTTTTGCGCGACTACCGGGTGCGTCCGGTCGAGACCTACACCAGCGACCTGCTGGCGCTGCTGCTCCACCTAGCCCCTGCGCACGTGCCCGAGCCGACCGTCGTGCTGCTCACGCCCGGTGTCTACAACAGCGCCTACTTTGAGCACAGCTTCCTCGCCCGCCAGATGGGTATAGAGATCGTCGAGGGCTCCGACCTCGTGGTGGAAAACGACCGCGTCTTCATGCGCCGCACGGACGGTCTCGCGCCCGTCCACGTCATCTACCGCCGCATCGACGACGATTTCCTAGACCCGACCGTCTTCAATCCTAAGTCGCTCCTCGGCGTGCCCGGGCTCTTCGAAGCCTACCGCAAGGGCAATGTCGCCCTCTGCAATCCCATCGGCACCGGCGTGGCCGACGACAAGGCAATGTATCATTACGTGCCCCGGATGATCAAATTCTACCTCGGTCAGGACGCCATCCTGCCGAACGTGGACACCTTCCTTTCCGGCGAGGCGAAGGACCTCGAATACATCCTCGCGAACCTGGAAAAACTGGTCGTGAAATCGGTCAACGAAGCCGGCGGCTACGGCATGCTGGTCGGCCCCCACAGCCCCCGCGCTCAGATCGAGGAGTTTCGCGGCAAGATCATTGCCGACCCGCGCAACTTCATCGCCCAGCCCACGCTCGGGCTCTCCCGCTGCCCCGCCGTGTGCGGCGACACCATCGAGGGCCGCCACATCGACCTGCGCCCCTACATCCTGAACGGCCCCACCATCAAGATCATGCCCGGTGGCCTCACTCGCGTCGCCCTGCGCAAGGGCAGCCTGGTGGTCAACAGCTCCCAGGGCGGCGGCTCGAAGGACACCTGGGTCCTCGCCGCCGACCACGAGGCGGTCACGCCGGCGGTGCCGGAGAAAATCATCGTGTGACCGCGCAACGCGCTCACACGAAATGACCAATGACCCAGCCGGCTACGATCAACTATGACTTGTTTGAGCGCACCGCTCTGTTTGGGAAAAACGTGATCGAGTGCTGTCTCGCCCTTCCCGCTACGCTGATCACGTCCCCGCTCATCACCCAATTCGTCAAATCCGGCTGCAGCTTGGGCGCGAATTACGGTGAAGCCGATGAAGCTGAATCAAAACCGGATTTCCGCCATAAGATCGCTCTTTGTCGCAAGGAAGCCAAAGAGACCATGCACTGGTGCCGCATGCTGGCCAAGGTGTCCGGCAAGCAGACTGAGAAACTGCGCGAACTCTGGAAGGAAGCCCACGAGCTTCACCTCATTTTCTGCAAGATCATCCGCACCACCGACGCAAACCTGCGTCGTGAACGAACCGTCAAGAAAACCTCTACCGCCAAACTCTAACCCCCCGCGCCTGCATTGGTCATTGGACATTGAACCTTGGTCATTTGCGCGCAGCCGCACCATGCTCTCCCGCGTTGCCAACCTCATCTACTGGATCGCCCGCTATCTCGAACGCGCCGAAAACACCGCGCGCATCGTCGAGGTAAACGCCCAGCTCGTGCTGGACCTCCAGTCCCGCCAGGACGCCGACGATCCCCGCGCCTGGGAGCCCCTCGTGTTCGTGACTGGCTCCGACGAGCAGTTTCATGCGCTCTACGGCGGGAAGATCACCGAGCGCGCCGTCATCGAGTTCATGCTCTTCGACAAGCGCAACCCGTCCTCCGTGCTCTCCTGCGTCGGCTTCGCCCGCGAGAACGCCCGCTGCATCCGCGACCAGCTCTCCACCGAGTTGTGGGAGACCATCAACACCTTTTTCCTGCGGCTGAAGGACGACGATTTCACCCGCTACGCCCAGCTCGGCTCGACCGACTACCTCGCCTGGATCAAGGCCCAGACCCAGCTATTCCACGGCGTCGCCGAGGCCATGCTGCCCCGCGATGACGGCTGGTGGTTCTACAGCCTCGGCCGCCACCTCGAGCGCGCGGACAACACCTCCCGCATCCTCGACATCAAGTATTTCATGATCCTGCCCAGTGTGCAGGCCGTCGGCTCCGCCCTGGACATGGTGCAGTGGGCCTCCGTGCTCCGCTCCTGCTCCGCCTTCGAGGCCTTCCGCCGCTCCCGCCGCGGCGACCTCGACCTCGTCCGCGTCGTGGATTATCTGGTTCGTGACGAGTCTTTTCCCCGTAGTATCCTCTATTCAGTCGCCGAGGCAGAGCAGTGCCTGGTCCGGATCGGGGCCGGCGACGGCGAGGCCCCTGTCGCTGCCGTTCACGACCTCGTCCGCTCGCTGCGCGAGGATCTGGAGAACGCCGACACCAAGTCCGTCATCGCCGCCGGGCTCCACGAGTATCTCGACGGCCTCCAGCTTCGCCTGGAAAAGATCCACAACGCTATCCAGGCGGCCTACATCCATCACGGCCGCCCCTCGTTTCAGCTCCAGGGGCAGGTCTGATTTTGCCGATTCGCGGCGATTGCCGTCGCCATTATCCCCGGATTCAGGAATCCTCTTCTCCATGTCATTGCGCTCCCTTTTCGCCTTTCTCGTGCTCGCGAGCACGGTTGTTTTCAACGCCTCCGCCGTCCATTCCGGCTCGTCCGCGCCTACTCCCGCCGCGCCCAGCGACGAGCGCTTCAGCGCCGGTCTCGGCACCTTTCCCTCCGGCACGCCCCTGTCCCTCATCCCAGTCTACCAGCTTGAGGTTACCGCCGCCAACGCCGACTTCGCGGTCAAGGCCCTCAATACCGAGATCGAGCGCCTCTACACCCACGCCAAGACCCTCGACTCCGGCGCCGCCCGCCGCGCCTTCGAGAGCCGCATCTATTTTTTCGATAAACGTCTCCGCCCCTTGGCCAATTCCTTCGACCCCTCCGTCTGGGAGGCCCTCCGCGCCGACGTCCGGGCCGAGTGGGTTTCCATCTTATCCAGCCTGACCTCGGCGGTGGCCGTAGCCTCCTCTACGGTCGAGGGCTGATCTAGGATGCCGCTGATTGCGGTGACCCTGCTTGAGATGCTGCGGAGCATTTTAATGTTGGGGAGTATTTTTTCTGGGGGTGTAACGCGTTTCTCCCCAACGCTTTTTGTTTAGGTAATACTTCCAGCCTGGCGTCTTGAGGGCTAGTCGCTCCACCTCGGCCAAGTCGAGTTGCCCTCCGTTTCTCCGCGGCCATCCGCGCCACCCGCGGTGGAGCAACTGCCTGGCCTATATTCAGAACCCACCGCGAGATTGCTCCCTTTCGCCGTGCGGCCACGGTTCCCACCATGACCGCCTGGCACCCTTGGCAACCCGTCCCGCCGCTCCCGCGCCCCGTCCCCGCTGCCGTCCTCGGCGAGCTCCTCGACGGCGGCCAAGCTTTTCGCTGGCACGCCCTCCCCGACGGCACCTTTGAGGGCGTCTGGTCCGATCACCACGTCCGAGTTCGCCCCGCGTCCGCCGCACTCGGCGCCTTGGAATTCTCCGCGCCCGCGTCGGCCGATCCCGCCGCCACCGCCGACGCCCTGCGGACCTACCTTGCCGGCCCGACCGCCGACCCGGACGCTCTGCCCTGGCGCAGCGATCCGCATCTCGCCACCTGTCTCGCCGCCTTCCCCGGTCTCTCCATCCTGCGGCAACCGTTCGGCGAGACCCTCCTCGGCTTCGTGTGCAGCGCCACCAAAAAGATCGTCCAGATCAAACAAATGCTGGCCCTGCTCGCCACCCGCCACGGCCAGCCGCTGCACGCTTCCGTCACCGACTACGCCGGCTCCGACCTACGGCATTCGGATTGTCAGACCAGCGCCTCAAACGCGCTAGACGTCATTCGGATTTCCCACCGCCTTCCCTCTTGGCCAGAGCTCGCCGCCGTATCCGTCGATCAACTTCGGGCCTGCGCCCTCGGTTTCCGTGCCCGCCATGTCGCCGGCATCGCCGCCCGCCTCGCCGCCGATCCCGGCTGGCTGGAGGCCACCGCGCACGCCCCCTACGCCGAGGCCAAGGCCCGCCTGCTCACCCTGCCCGGGGTGGGGGAGAAGGTCGCCGATTGCGTTCTCCTCTTCGGCGCCGGACGCCTCGAGGCCTTCCCGGTCGATACTTGGATACTGAAGGCCATGGCCCGCCGCTACGGCCTCGACGGCTGGAAACCCGCCCAAATTGCCCACTTCGGCCGCGTCCACTTCGGCCCCCAGGCCGGCCTCGCCCAGCAAGTCCTTTTCGCCCACGAACGCGCCGCCGCCCGCTCAGGGAGGTAGGGAGGGAACGCCGTTCTGGTTGATGCCGGTCTGCGTAATGGATTTGTCCCTACCGCCCGCCGTTCCGCCTCCGAGCCGATACCTGCCGGATACTTGCCCACGGAACACACGGAAGACACGGAAACCTAACCCCGAGGATCGAGACAGATCACGAATTCAACTATCCGGTGATTCGTCGTCCTTCAGTTTCCGTGCCTTCCGTGTGTTGCGTGGGTCTATTCGTCCGGTCCTTTTCCCCTGAGTCCCCCGCCGCAGTCGCCGTCCGGAACTGTTTTCCCGCCCTGCTCCCACGGATTTTCTTCCGTAGGCCGCCCGTAAGCCTCTCGCCCAAGTTCTTGGCATTTAGATGGCTAGACTGGCGTCCTGCGCGGCCACTTCATTTTGAAGCGATTTCTCCCAAAACCCGACTTGACGTTGGCGAAAACAGAACACAGGTTCGTGGATAGCCCCAATGAGTATGACCCAAAAATTATCCAAGCGCGGCGCTTTCCTCGCCGCATCTCTTGTTCTCGGAGCCGCCCTTGGCGTTTCCTCGCTGTCCGCCCAGACCGTCTCGACCGCCCCGGTCGGAGCTGTCACCAAGACCATTAACGTCGGGCTGAACTCTGTCGGTATCACCCTTTTGAATCCCGACCTCGTGGTTGCCAACGCTTCCGCAAATACCGCCACCACCATCACTCTCTCGGGCGTGACTAACGCGGGTGCTCTTCTCACCGCTGGTCTGCCTTATTATGTTGAGGCCGTCGGCGGCACTCTCGAAGGCGAGCGCTTCGATGTCGACACCGCGGCGACGATCGCAGCTGCCAATGGCAGCGTAACTCTGGCCACCAGCGCCAACAACACCTTTGCTTTAGCAACAGGCAACGCAGTTGGGACACAGTTTGCTTTACGCAAGCATGTGAATCTCGCCCAAGTTCAATCCTTTTTTACTACTCCTTTGGTTGGCAGCAACACCGCTGGTTCAGCAGACCAAATTTGGCTTCTTAACTCTGCTGGAACTGCGTTTGCCCAATATTACCTTAGGGCTGATTTGACTTCTTGGCGTCTAACCACTGGTGCAACAAATGTTGCTAATTCAGTTACCATTCCTCCTGGAACTGGTATTATCGTGCAAAAACGCGTTGCAGCTGCCACCTTGGTTTCCACTGGAGGTGTTCGTGTTAATGATTTCTCCATGCCGCTTAATGTAGGGTTATCTTTCCGCGCTCCTGCCTATCCAATTAATTTCACTCCCTCCTCGTTGGGCGGGACTGCAGTTAATGGTTGGACCGGTAACAACACATCAGGATCAGCTGATCAATTGCGCGTTTTGAATGCTGGTGGATCTGCCTTCAACGCATATTACTTGCGTGCAGATGGTTCTAGCTGGCGCTTGACAACTGGTGCAACAAATGTTGCCTCCTCTGAGCTGTTTACTTTTGATTCAGGTTTTATGGTTTCACGTAAAACCGCTGATACAAACTACATCTTAACTTCACCAATCGCCCTCTAATTTTTACTACCCATGAAACACAAACTACTACTCCTTGCTATCTCATTATCCGCAGTTGCAGGCATCAATGCCGGCAGCGTTGCTCTTAACGATGACTCGTTCACCTTTCAGCTCAATGGGTCAACTGTAGCGAACGGTCTTTACGAAGTTCGTTGGGGTTCTTTCTCCTCAGGCGTATTTTCTGCCTTCTACGGTAACGACGATACCGTTAACAACGGTGCTTACATTGACACTGGTTCTACTCCAGGAACGGTGGAGTTGATTGCTGCTCTTACTGCGGGTGATAATTCTGTTACTGGCCCCGCCAACACCAGACTCTATCTCTCCCTCACCACGCTTGCCGATGATACCAACTTTTCTGCAGCTACTAATCAAAACTCCATTGTTTTGAGTGATCCTTCTTGGGTTGCTGGAACCTTCACTTTGCTTGGGCCCGATCTTCAGTATAATTTCACTGCTAACACATCGGTCTCTCTGCTCACTGGTCAAAACCCAGCTACTTCCTTTGCCTTTAACGGCGGAAACGAGATTATCAACATCGTTGCCGTTCCTGAGCCCTCCACCTTCGCCGCCTTGGCTGGTGTCTCGGTTCTCGGTCTCGCCGCTCTGCGTCGTCGCCGCGCCTAAGGTTTAACGGCTTTTCCTTCTAGCCCGCCCGATTTTCGGGCGGGCTTTTTTGTGCAATTTTAGTTTTTGTCGAAAAACGTGAACGACTCGTCTTCTCGCAAGTCTGAACCGGCAAAACCCAAGTCGGCCGGTTCCTGGTTCGATCATTTTTCAAGCCGTGTCGCACCCTGGCGCGGCGTAGCAACAAGCGAAGGGCGAAAACTGCGCATTTATTGGGGCCCTTTATTGTGCTGGCTTGTCCTAGGTGCCGCAGGCTTCTGGTTGTTGTTGGCAGCTTACATCTGCCATTTTATGAAAAATGAACGCGCCTTTAATGAGGTGCGATACAGTCAGGTTTTACAAATGCCGTGGCGTTGGGAGGAGTTTAAACGCAGCAAGGCAGAATACTGGGTTCGGCAGGGGCTTGAACTATACCGGGTTGGCCAATTTCGGGAAGCCTACGACCTCCTCCGTGCCGGCGTGCCCGAAGTGCCTGGGCAGACCGAAGCCCGTCTCGCCTTGGCTCGTATTTACCTGATGGCTGGGCGAAAGGATTTTACGCGCGACCTCCTGATTGAGGGCCTCGCCCATAACGCCGATCAATTTGATTACGTGCGTTCGGTCCTCGGGTTCCTCTTTTCCCAACAGGCGGACGAAGTCGTGGCCACCTTGATGGCTAAACTAATCGAGACCCACCCGCCCGATTCCAAATTGGGTCAATTGGCCCGCAGCGCCCAAGCCATCGCCTTTTTTAATCGCGATCATTACGCTGAAGCCGAGCAAACGCTAAAAGAGGGAGGGCTGCTCAACAACCCGCAAAGCCGCCTTCTTCTGGCCCGTATTGCCTGGGATAAGGGGCTGCATGAAACCGCCCTGCTCAAGCTTCGAGAGCTCCATCGCGATTACCCGGCTGACGACGAAATTTATAGTAACTTGGTCGCCCATCTTCGCCAAACCGATAATGTTGCGGAGATTCGACGGGTTAGTGTGGATCGCCAGATCAAGTTTCCCGACCGGTCGGAAGCTTATCTCGAGTTTTTGAACATCTCCCAAGACCCCGCCGAACACGCTCGTCGTGCCGAGGCGGAACGGGATTATCTGACCCATTTCTCCAACCAGCCGGAGGCCTTGGGCAAATTATCAGATTATTCCGCTAAAAATGCACGGGTGGCTTTGGCTGAAGCTATCCTCATGCAGTGTCGTGGCTTGAGCAAAGGTTTACAAGGTGCTGCCTCGGCGGTGATCGCGGCCAATCTGGAAGCGGGTCAGCATTCGCAGGCGCTCGCTAGGATCGACACCCTCGGCGCGGAGGATCTGGGCTGGAGCGAGCCTCAGCGCGTTGTTCTGGCCGGATATCGCATGGTTGCCCTCTTTGGGCTCGGCAAGGAGGTCGAGGCTGAGCCCGAGCTAGGTCGTCTTTTGGAGTCGCGTTATCTCTCTGCCCAACTCGCCACTGGCTTGGCCTTGCGTTTGCAGCGCATGGGGCAGTCGGAGTCTGTGCTCAAGCTGCTCCGCCATGCTGTCGAGGCAGATGTGCTCCACCAGCCCGCCTTGGTGGCTTTGTTGCGGGCGGAGCAGCCCGTGCGCGACCTCGCCGAGCTGCGGCCCCTGGTGGAGCGTCTGCCGACCCTGCGCAAGCCGCCCGCCGATCTGCTCGCCCAGCTCCGCGCCACCTTTGAGTCGGATCGTTACTTGTATCTCCCCAAACGCGCCGAGTTGGTCGCCAAACTGGCCCCGCGCGGCGGTCAATAAGCGCCTTTTTCGATTCGGGGTCTGTCCTTCGCATCCGTCGCGCTAAAAAAACCGAACCGATGTCGAACGACCGCCGGTAGAACTAACCATTAGCAAAAATGAAGAGGGCTAGTGGCGAATTCACCTTACCGTAGCCTGCGGCGTAATCCCGTATTGAACTTGCCCCGAACTTCTTATGGGTTTTCTCACATGAAACGTTTTTCTGACTCGGCTCGGTCTCTCCTCGTTATTCTCCTGGGTCTCGCGAGCGCAAGTATCCCGGCGTCGGAACCGCGCGCGGCCGCCCCGTCTCACTCCCACGCGGCGTCTTCCCCCGCGACGCGGGACTTGCTGATCCAGGCGATCGGCGAGCGGCGCGTGCTCACCTTCGTCTACCGAGGGCACGCGCGCACGGTTGAGCCCCATGCCTGTGGCGTTACGGCGAAGGGCGAGGCGGTCCTGCACGGCTACCAGACCGCCGGCGGCAGCGCCTCGCGTCCGCCTCCGGGCTGGCGGACGTTTGCGATCGGGGAAATCCGCGACGTCGCGCTGGGCGCCGAAACCTTTCCCGGCGCGCGCGATGGCTATTCTGCGAATGAGCTGCGCCTAGACCCACTCTGGGCCGAGCTGCCGGCGGCCGAAACCGGGGATTGAGGCCGTCCCGCGTAGTGCGTCCAGCGTGTCACGATATTTCCGATACGAGCGGCCGCTTGATCCCGAAGACGTGGTTGAAACCCACGGATTTCGCGGAAGGTCACGGATGGCGGAAATGAAGACAGGGAATGGGGCGGCAACCCTGAGGGCCGTGCCGCAGAGGGCAACGCCGGCCCAGCTCCCTTTCTCGTCTCACTCGTAGAGCTAAGGAGATGGGCCGAGATCTTAACCAGACAGCGCCTAACTCGCCTGTGTCTTTATCCGTGTGGATCTGAGCTATCCGTGGCTGGTTTGAACTGTAGTTTTCCACAGGTAAATCTTGCCGTGACACCTTCTGAGGCCCCGGGTGGTGCGGCTGGAGAGAATCGAACTCTCGAGACCACTTTGGAAGAGTGGAGTTTTACCACTAAACTACAGCCGCGTTGACCACGGGGAGACCATCCATGAGCCAGCGGGGCGGGTCAAGCTCGTCGGCGTGGGCTGCCGGGTTTCGCCTTGGCCGCGCCGGACCTTATCGCAGCGGGGGCTGGCTGGGTAAAGAATAGGTGGCTGCCCCGGGTTGCGGTTGAAACGGATTGCGGAGCCGCCGCCCCAAACCCAGTTTAGTGTGCATGGCTTTCATTTCCACGCGTAGCGCAGGCGGTCAGGCTTCGAATTTTCGTCAAGCGGGTGGCGAGGGGGCGGCTAGCGGGCGCAAACTTAGTCTTGCGGCATCGCAAGCCCTTGCGCGTCAGAAAACTAACGAGAAAAAGGCCAAGAACTACAAGCTGCCTCTGGGCGAGCTCGCTCTTTTTACCCAGCAGTTGGCCTCCTTGCTAAGCGCAGGGCTGCCATTGGTGCAGTGCTTGGAGGCCTTGCAGGATCAGACGGAAGATCCGGTCTTTCGGATCATTATCCGCGATGTCCGGATTGAAATTTCCCAGGGCAGCTCTTTTTCGAATGCCGTAAAAATTTACCCCAAGGCATTTAATTCACTGTTTATCTCCATGGTGGAGGCAGGTGAAGCCTCGGGTGCTCTGGCCGAGATTTTGACCAAGGTAGCGGGTTATTTTGAGGCCAGTGTGAAGCTCTCCAAGAAGGTGAAATCGGCGATGACCTACCCGATAGCGGTGATCGGACTGGCTTTCGCCCTCGTCAACGTGCTCCTGATTTTCGTGATTCCGGTGTTTGCGTCGATGTTTGCAGACTTCGGGTCCAAGCTGCCTGCCCCCACTCAGATGCTCATCGATTTGAGTGATTTCCTGAAGCACAACTTTTTCTACCTCGCCGCCGGCGGCTACGGGGCTTTTTGGCTGCTTGGCAAGTTTATCGCCACCCCCCGGGGGCGCCGCATCAAGGACGAGCTCTTGGTTAAAGCTCCGATCTTTGGCAGCCTCATCCACAAGATATCCCTATCGCGGTTTTGCCGCACCTACGCCACCCTTATCCGGTCTGGCGTGCCCATCCTGCGCACGCTGGAGATCGTCTCGGCCGCGTCAAACAAGGTGCAAGTTGAGGACGCCTGCCTGGAAATCGCCAAGCATGTCAGCCAGGGTGGCCAGGTCTCGGAAATTCTCGCTGCGAACAATTACTTCCCGCCGATGATGAAGCACATGGTGAAAGCGGGCGAAGCCACGGGCAACGTGGACGGCATGATGAACAAGATCGCCGATTTCTACGACACCGAGTCGGAGGCCACGGTCGCCTCGCTGACCTCCTTGATCGAGCCTTTGCTGATTGTTTTTCTGGGCGTGGTGGTGGGTGGCATCGTCATGGCGATGTTCCTGCCTATTTTCCAGCTGGGCGCCGTCGCTGGCGGCATGCAAAAATAAGATTTAGTCAAAGAGTGCTTCGGTTTTTATGTAGTTACTTTGGCTGATTTTAAATAAGTGGAATAGCCCTGCTGGCTGTCTTGCGCTTTTGGTGACACGGCCGTCTGTTTTTCGGTGTTACCTCTTTCCCTGCTGCCATGCCCTCCGTTCTCATCGTAGACGATTTACTTTCCATTCACGAAATGTTGGAGGCGGTGATCCAGCCCACGGGTTACAGCACCGCCTTTGCCACGGACGGAGAGCAAGCCCTGGCGCGCTACAAGGCGGAAAAGTATGATCTCGTTCTGGCGGATATCGATATGAAGCCGATGGATGGCATCACTTTACTGCGCCAGCTCAAGCTCTTCGATCCCACGGCGGCGGTGATTATCATGACCGCTTACGCATCGACTGAAAGTGCGGTTCAGGCGCTTAAATTCGGGGCCTTTGACTATTTGCAGAAGCCTTTTCGGGTCGATGAGCTCATCGCGACGCTCAAACGGGCCTTCGAATACCGCACCTTCAATGCCACTGCGGCGGCGCTCCCGGAAGGGGGGCTCGCTACCGGCGGTGGGCCCGACATCGAGGCTCGCTTGGTCGGGGTGAGTGCTCCGCACAAGAAACTCCTCGCGCAGATAAAAAAACTCGCCGCCGTGCGCACCCCGGTGCTTCTCCAAGGTGAGCCCGGGATCGGTAAGACAGCTATTGCGGAAATCCTTCACACCAGCGCCTCGGGTGGCGATTTACCGCTGGTGCGGGTGGATTGCTCGCGCAGCGCGGAGCCCGCTTTTCGCACGAATCTGTTCGGAGAAAATGATGAAGGCGGGGCGTGTGTCATGCAGGCCCGAGGCGGCACGCTGCTTCTGCAAAATCTGGAGAAGCTCGATACCGGGATGCAGCATGATCTCGTCACCATTTTGCGCTCTCACATCCATAGTTTAAGGCTGATTTGCACCAGCGCGGCGGACCTCGAGCGGTTGACCGAGGAGGGGCATTTTAATGACGAGTTGTTTTATCGCGTAGCGTCCCTGCCTTTGCAGATCCCGCCACTGAGGGAACGACCGGAGGACGTGCCATATCTGGTGCAGTTTTTTGCGGCCCAGGCGGCCAACCCCGGGTTTGATGCTAAATTGATCGAGTTCTCGCCCGAGGCGCTCGCCATGCTCAAGGCATATTCTTGGCCTGGTAATATTACCGATCTTGGCCAGGTGATTTTGAAGCTCACCGGCGCCAGCGAGGTGCCGCTGATCGGGGTTGATCAACTCCCTATGCGGCTCAGGGACCTCGGGGGGTGGCCTACGTTGTCCCAATTTCTCTCTTTGCAGGAAAAGCATTACGTTGAACAGGTTTTGCATGCTTGCCGCGGCGATAGGGAGCAGGCCGCGAGGGTGCTGGGAGTGGAGCTTTCTCGGTTGGTCTAGTTGTGCTTGGTTCCTTATCCGCTCAGCCGTAATCATTTCGTTGCCCGAGTCGCGTCGAGGCGACTGGGCGGCTTCTTTCGGTGGGGCTCCTAGCTCGAAAGCCCCTCCGGATATTGTTCGCCCTAGGGGCTCCACCTCCGCCTAGGGCTCCGGGCAGCGCCCTCTCTGCTTCGCTCCGTCCTGCGCCCGGTCCGCACCGAAATCTGCCCGCCCCTCGCCCCGCTGCTCTGCAGTTCCACTGCACGATCCCGGCTCAGCCGCCTAACCCCGTGGCGAAACCCGCCGGGCCGGCCTGGCCTGGTGCGAGGTGGAGTGCGTTAGCTGACGGCAAACTCGTTACGTTGCCGGGATTCCCTGCCTTTCCGCTTGCCCGACTTTCCACTGGGTTCAACCCTCCGCCACTTCTACGTCCATGCCCAAGCGCACCGATCTCAAGTCCATCCTTATCATTGGCGCCGGTCCTATCGTGATCGGCCAGGCCTGCGAGTTCGATTACTCGGGCACCCAGGCATGTAAAGCCCTGCGAGAAGAGGGTTACCGGATTATTTTGGTCAACTCGAACCCGGCTACGATCATGACCGATCCGGAGTTTGCAGACGCCACCTACATCGAGCCACTCACGGTTGAGTTCGTGGAAAAAATCATCGCCGCCGAGCGCCCCGACGCCCTGCTGCCTACGCTAGGCGGGCAGACTGCGCTCAACCTCTCGATGCAGCTGCACGAGAAGGGCATCCTGGCTAAGTATAACGTTGAGATGATCGGCGCCAAACCCGCCGCCATCAATAAAGGCGAGGACCGTGAACTGTTTAAGCAGTGCATGTTGAAGATCGGTCTCGACGTCGCCCGCTCCCGCACCGTCAAAACTCTCGATGAGGCCCGCGCCGCCGCCGAGGCCCTCGGCGCCTACCCGCTCATCATCCGCCCGTCTTTCACCCTCGGCGGCTCCGGCGGCGGCATCGCCTACAACAAGGAAGAGTTCGAGCGCATCTGCGCCAACGGCCTCGATCTCTCCCCTGTTCATGAGGTGCTCGTCGAGGAGTGCCTGCTCGGCTGGAAGGAATACGAGATGGAGGTGATGCGCGACCACAAGGACCAGTGCGTGGTGATCTGCTCGATCGAGAACTTTGATCCCATGGGCGTGCACACGGGCGACTCCATCACGGTGGCCCCGGCGATGACGCTGACCGATAAAGAGTTTCAGGTCATGCGTGACGCCTCCTTCGCCGTTATTCGCGAGATCGGGGTCGAGACCGGTGGATCCAACATCCAGTTCTCCATCGACCCGAAGACCGGCCGCCAAGTGGTGATCGAGATGAATCCCCGCGTGTCGCGTTCCTCTGCGCTCGCTTCCAAAGCCACCGGGTTCCCCATCGCCAAGATCGCCGCCAAACTCGCCGTCGGCTACACCCTCGACGAGCTGCGCAACGACATCACGCGCCTCACCCCGGCCAGTTTCGAGCCCACCATCGATTACGTCGTCACCAAGATCCCGCGCTTTACTTTCGAGAAGTTCCCCGGTGCCGACGCCACTCTCACATCCGCGATGAAGTCGGTCGGCGAAGCCATGGCCATCGGCCGCACCTTCAAGGAGTCTTTCCAGAAGGCTCTGCGCTCTCTCGAAGTTGGCGCCTTCGGCTTCGGCGGCGGCAAGCTCGGCGGCAACGACCTGCCCGACGACCAGGTGATCCGACGCAAGCTCGCCACCCCGAACAACGAGCGCGTTTTCTATCTCCGCTACGCCTTCATGGCCGGCTACACCGTCGAGCAGATTTTCGACCTTTCCAAGATCGACCCTTGGTTCCTCACCCAGCTTCAGGAGATCTATCAACTCGAGGTCGAGTTAAAGCGCTACAATCTAAAGGGTGTTCCGCTGCCGCTCCTCCGCCGCGCCAAGCAGGCCGGTTTCTCCGACGCCCAGCTCGCGATCTTCCTCAAGGCCGATGATCTTTTCGCCGTCCGGGCCGCCCGCAAGGAGCGCGGCCTCGGCACGACCTACCGTCTGGTGGACACCTGCGCGGCCGAGTTTGAGGCCTTCACACCGTATTACTATTCCAGCTACGGCGACGAGAACGAGGTCATGCCGCCCAAGGGCAAAAAGAAGATCATGATCCTCGGCGGTGGCCCCAACCGCATCGGCCAGGGTATCGAGTTCGACTATTGCTGCGTGCACGCCTCCTTCGCCCTGCGCGAGGCCGGCTTCGAGACCGTGATGGTCAACAGCAACCCCGAGACCGTCTCGACCGACTACGACACCTCCGACCGCCTCTACTTCGAGCCGCTCACCCTCGAGGACGTGCTGGAGATCTACGAGCAGGAGCAGTGCTCGGGCGTGATCGTGCAGTTTGGCGGCCAGACCCCGCTGAATCTCGCAACCGCTCTGAAAAAGGCCGGCGTCAATGTCATCGGCACCAGCCCCGAGTCCATCGAGGCCGCCGAGGACCGGAAGCTTTTCTCCGCCATCCTCACCGAGACGCGGCTAAAGTCGCCCGATCACCGCACCGCGATGAACGAGCCCGATGCGCTCGCCGCCGCCCACGCGCTGGGTTTCCCGGTGCTGCTGCGTCCCAGTTTCGTGCTCGGTGGCCGCGGCATGTTCATCGTTTACAGTGAGGACGAGTTCAAAGCCGTCGTCCGCCAGGCCTTCGACGTGATGCCGGACAAGCCCGTGTTGATCGACAAATTCCTAGAAGATGCGATCGAGCTCGACGTCGACTGCATCAGCGACGGCACCACCACCGTGATCGGGGGGATGCTGGAGCACATCGAGTTCGCCGGCGTCCACTCCGGTGACGCCGCCATGGTCATGCCGCCTCACACCCTCGGCAAGGCTATGCTCGACGAGGTCCGCCGCGCCACCCACGACCTCGCCCGGGCGCTCAAGGTCGTCGGCCTGATGAACGTTCAATACGCCATCAAGGACGGCCAGCTCTACGTCCTGGAGGTCAATCCGCGTGCCTCCCGCACCGTGCCCTTCGTCGCGAAGGCCATCGGAGCGCCCCTCGCCAAGCTCGCGGCCCGCGTCATGACCGGCTCGAAGCTGGCCGACCTCGGTTTTACACGCGAGCAGACCCCGAAGCACTGGTGCGTAAAGGAGGCGGTGTTTCCCTTCGCCCGCTTCCCCGGCGCCACCATCGTGCTCTCGCCCGAGATGCGCTCCACCGGAGAAGTCATGGGCCTCGATGCTGATCTCGGCGTGGCTTTCGCCAAGGCTCAGGCCGCGGCCAAGCCCGGCCTGCCCGTCGCGGGTAATGTTTTCCTCTCGGTCAAAGACGCCGACAAGCCCCTCGTCGTTGACACGGCGCGGCAGTTGGTCGCCCTCGGCTTCAGTGTTTTCTCCACCGGCGGCACGGCCAAGGTTTTGGCTGAAAACGGGGTGCCTGTCACCCGTCTGGCCAAGATCGACGAAGGCCGGCCCGATCCGGTTGACATGATCAAGAACGGCCAGATCCAACTCGTCATCAACACCCCTGCCGGCCAGATCCCGCGGCAGGACGAAAACAAGATCCGCGCCGCCGCCTACGCCCACAGCGTGTGTATCATGACCACCTTGACCGGCGCCAGAGCCGCCCTCCAAGGCATCAAGGCGCTCAAGCAGCAGCAAATCGGCGTGAAGCCCATCCAGGCCTACAAGGGCAACGTGACCGAGGTGTGACGTGGCCATGCCCGTCGTCGACGCGCATATCCACGCCTATCCCCCGGAGGTTTTCGCCGATCCCGTGCGCTGGGGGGCGGAGCGCGGGGAGGCGTGGTGGACGCGCTGTGTGGCTCCCCCGGGGAAGCGTTCGTTGCAAGGCTGGGCCACGATTGACCAGCTCTTGCGCGATATGGACGCCGCCGGCGTCGAGCAGGTTGTCATGTTGGGCTGGTATTGGGAGCGGCAGGCCACCTGTGATTGGCAAAATAGCTGTTATGGCGATTGGCACCGGGCGCACCCCGACCGCATCCAGGCCTTTGCCAGCGTCAATCCGGCCGCCGGGGTGACGGCGCGCGAGGCCTTGGAGCGCGCGCTGGATGGGGGACTCTGCGGGATCGGTGAGCTTTTGCCGCAAGTGCAGGGTGGCCGTCTGGATGACGACGACTGGGGCCGGGTGTTTGCCCTCGCCGCGGCGCGGGGTGTCCCGGTCAACCTCCACGTTACCGACCCGCTCTCGTGCCGGCCGGATTCGGGGATGGTGGCCACGCCGCTGGATACTTATCTGCAAATGATCGGAGCGCATCCGGGCACCACCTTCATTCTCGCGCATTGGGGGGGCGGGCTCCCGTTCTACGAACTCAATCCGAAGTTAAAGCCCCTGTTTCAAAACGTCTATTACGACACAGCGGCCACGCCTCTGCTTTATGATCCGAGTGTGTTCCGGCGGGTGGCCGACATCATCGGTCCGGAGCGGATCCTTTGGGGCACGGATTACCCGCTCTTGACCCATCCCCGCCTGACTCGGGAGCCTACTTTCCGGCACGACCTGGATGACGTGCGCGGACCCTTAGCTGCGCTTGGCCCCGCCGAGCTCGAGTTGATCCTTGGCGGCAACCTGCTGCGTTTGCTCCGGAGGTGAGGAGGCGCCGGGCAGGGGCCCGTTCGAAAGCGGGGCTTGTCGCGCCGTCATTCGACGGGCACTTGGGAGGCATGCGAATCGGCATTCTGGGGGGGAGTTTTGATCCGGTGCATCGCGGCCACCTCGGGATAGCGGGGGCGGTGGCGGATGCATTGGGGCTGGAGCGCGTGCTTTTTTTGCCCGCCGCCCAAGCGCCTCTGCGGGATGCGGCGGTGCACGCGAGCGGGTCGCAACGAGCGGAGATGTTGCGCCTGGCCCTGGACGAGACCGGCGACCGGCGCTTTGACGTGAGTGAGCTGGAGCTGGGGCGCGGCGGCCTCAGCTACGCGGTGGACACTTTGCGCACTCTGCATGCGGAGAGACCGGCGGATGATTTTTTTTGGATCTTGGGCGAGGATCAATGGGTCAGGCTCGGTCACTGGCGTGAACCGGCCGAACTGGCCCGGTTAGCCGAATGGGCGGTTTATCCCCGGCCGGGTTATGGCCCGCTTGCGGCGGGGACCGCTTTGGCGGGGTTTCGCGTGCACCGGGTCGTTTCCGCCGGGGCCTGGGACATCAGCTCCAGCTTGGTGCGGACGCGGCTCGGCCAGGGCGAGGACGTATCTGCCTGGGTGCCGGACAAGGTGATTGAATACATCCGCAAAAGCGGACTCTATCTCTCTCATTAAACCCATGGCCACCGTATCCGACGCTCAGACTTCTTCGATTCTTCGCGCGCTTGTAGCCGCCTTGGAGGATAAAAAGGCGGAGCAACTCAAGGTCATGAACGTGGGCGGGCTTTCCGACATCACGGATTTTCTCGTCCTCGCCACCGGCAACAGCGAGCCACACCTGCGCGCGCTGCGTATCGAGGCGGAAAAGATTTTCGACGCTGCCAAGCTGCCCATCGCCGGCACGGAGCAGGGTGGCTACGGCAGTGGCTGGACGGTCATGGACGCCTACCAAATCATGGTCCACTTCTTCACCGCCGAGCAGCGGGTAAACTATGCCTTGGACAAACTTTGGAAGGATGCAGTGGAAATTGATTTGAAGACGATGGCCGCCAAAGTGGCTGCTCCGGCTAAACCCAAGGTTGCCAAAGCGCCCAAGGCCAAGGCGCCCAAGACCGCGGCCAAGGCCAAGACGGTCAAGTCATCGCCTAAACCCCGTGCGACTGTTAAAAAGTCAACCGCTCCCAAATCTGCCGCCAAAAAACCTGCCGCCAAGGCCAAGCCCGCGGCGGCTAAAGCGGTTAAAAAAAGCACGCAAAAATAAAACCTTCGCGCCTGCCCAACTCGCCCCCGATACTAGGCCCGTCGCTAGACTGTTACACTCAGCCGGGCGGCTTTTAGCTTGTTAAACTCCGGTCCACTTGTTGTCATATGGTTGCAGTTTTTAGTAATAACATCGTAAATAGCACATAATAAACATCTAACTCCTATGAATAATCGCAAAAACCAAGCCTTCACCCTCGTCGAAATCATGATTGTAGTCGTGATCATCGGACTTTTGGCCGCCATGGCCATTCCCGCCTTCCAAAAGGTTCGCTCTAATTCTCAAAACAAAGCGGTTACCAATAACTTGCGCCAGCTTTCCGCCGCTGCCGACCAGTATTACCTCGAGAGTGGTAACACCACGGTCAATTCCTCTGACCTCGTGGGCACCAACACCACCCAATACGTGAAGGTGATCAAGACGGTTGCGAACGAGACCTATACCTCCGCGCTGACCCAGGGCAATGCCTTGACGGCCTCTGGTGTATCTGGCCAACGCACCGTTACTTATTCCAACTAATGAGGCGGATGCCGGATTACTTGGTCCGGTTTTCTCTCGGTTGGTTTTAAGGTATTTTCTCTACATGAAACTGACTTGAGTTTATCCTCAATGAGCCCATTCTTCTCTTTTGCTGCTCTAGGCACTAAAGTCACATAAAAAATAATACAATAAATATGAAAAATCTTAACAACAAGGGCTTTACGCTCGTTGAAATCATGATCGTAGTTGTCATCATCGGCCTTCTGGCCGCTATGGCGATTCCCGCGTTCCAAAAGGTTCGCTCTAACTCCCAAGACAAAGCCGTCACGAATAACCTGCGTCAGCTCTCTTCTGCTGCCGACCAGTATTACCTCGAGACCGGTAACACCACCGTTAACTCCTCTGACCTCGTGGGCACCAACACGACCCAATACGTCAAGGTTGTTCAAACCGTGGCTAACGAGACCTACACCGCCGTCCTTACCCAAGGCAATGCCCTCACGGCTTCCGGTGTTTCCCGTCAGCGCACCATCACCTACTCCAACTAAGTTTTGGTTAGGCTTTAGCTTTAGGCCGCCAGTCGTTCGGACTGGCGGTTTTTTGCGTCCAGCGCCGGGCGGCGGGAGCGATTTTCCAGGCTAAACCAACATTCGTTTGGATGGCGGAGCAGCGGGGCTTGGTGGCGGGCAGATTGCGGCGCGGAAGGGAGCGAAGCGAAGAGGGCGCAGCCCGGTATATTCGCGGCATCCGGGTTGAATCCGTGTTTATGTGTGTTCAACCGCGGTTCATTCATTCCCTTAATTGGTAATATCTAAAACCCAAGGGTAGCCGGTATAGGGGAGGATTTAATTTTGCACTTCTGTTGATGGGGGCGGGTCTTCATGCAAGAGCGGTCTTTTATGCGCTCCTTTCCCTTTCACGATCGCCGCCTATGGTTACTGGCTGCGTCTTGCCTCCTAGTGCTGGTTTTGGGGCGGTGGGCGCTTCCGGTTGATTGGGCTTTGCGGGCGGTCATTGAAGGCGGCTATTGGTTCACTTTTTTTACTTTTGGCTTATGGGTTTGGGTGGCTTGGGAGTGGGTGGCCGAGGCCGGCCCGAGGTTTAGCCTGCGGCGGGGGCTGCCTTTGGCGCCGATGGCTTTAGTGTTTTGCGTAGGGATGGTGTGGCAGGCTCAGGAAACCCATGGGTTTAAGATTTTGGCGGATGAATCCCTGCTTTTGGGCACTTCGCAGGGTTTGCACATGGATCGTCAAGTTGGCTATCCCGTGCGGGCCACGGATGTGCAGGGGCCGTTTCAAATTCTTCAGGCGGTGCTCGATAAACGCCCGTTTTTCTACCCCTTCCTTGTCTCGCTGGTTCACGATTTAACGGGTTACAGATCAACTAACCCCTTTTGGTTAAATACCTTACTTGGTTTTGTTTTCCTGGGCGCGCTCTATGCAGTGGGCATCAAGGCTGGAGGGAGCAAGGCGGGCGGGGTATTGCTGGTTTTGCTGGCGGGCGGTTTACCTTTGCTGGCCCAGCAGGCTACGGGCGGGGGCTTCGAATTATTGAATCTGACTTTGGCCACCGCTTGGTGGTGGTTGGTCATAAGATACTTGGAACGTCCGGATGACCGTAGTCAGGACGCCTTGGTTTTGACTTCGGTGCTACTGGCCTCGACTCGTTATGAATCGGTCTTATTTCTGGTGCCGACGGCCTTGGTGGTGGGTTTGGCTTGGTGGCGGCAGGGGCGGGTGCTCTTTCGTTGGCCGACGTGGGTGGCGCCGTTTCTACTTTTGCCGATGTTTTGGCTGAATCGGGCTTTTTCGGCCAATAACAGCCTTTGGGAGATGCAGAGCTTGGGGGCGGATACGCCCTTTGCTTTAAAATACTTTGCTCCGAATTTAGGACACGCCTTGGCCTATTTTTTTAGTTTTGACGGCTATCAACCAAATTCCCCGTTTCTTGCCTTTTTGGGGCTCTTCGCCCTGCTGGGTTTTGTGCTTTGGGGTCAACGGGTTCTGCGTGCCGGTCGTTCTGCGGACGGGACCGAGCTAGGGCTGGTAATCGGGGCCTTGGCTCCCATGGCGGTGACTGGATTGATGATGGTGTATTTCTGGGGGCAGTTTGACCATGTGGTGATTCATCGCCTGAGTTTGCCCACCCAGTTGCTTATGCTGGTGTCAATTGCGGCGGTGGCTGGTCGAGTGCTAAAGTTGCCGTCGAGCGGGTGGAACTGGTTGCTTGCTTCCGCGGTTATCTCAATGGCCTGCTGGAGTTTGCCGGTTATGGCCAAGAACGCCTACGGACGTGATTATTCGCCGGGGGTGGCGATGGCTTGGCGCCGCGAATTTTTGGCCCAGCGCCCGGAGCGTGATTTTCTTATGCTCGATCGGGATTCGACTTTTTGGATTACCGAGCGAGTGGCGGCCACTCCAGTCCAGCAAGCGGTGGAGCGAAAGACCGGGCTGATTTTTCATCTGCGAAATCACAGTTTTTCGTCGATGTATGTGTTTCAGACTTTCGATGTGAACCCGGAAACCGGGGCGCTTAAAATCCTGCCGGAAGATGATTTGGGGCCGGATTTTGAGTTGGAGCCCCTGGCCGAAAAAAGAGTGCATACTCTTCGCCTGGAGCGTTTTAGCCGGGTAGTCTCTATTCGGGAAGGCGCCGCGGTCGTCAGGCGGCAGGATTTTATTCAACCGGTGTCCCAAGGCATCATGAAGCCGGGTGAACAAGAGGCGGCCAAGCGCGCTTACCTCGATCGTTGGGTCAAGGAATTGCCGTGAGTGGAGAAAGGCAGACGGCTTCAGGCGGTGGTGGGGGGCGAGAGCTTGGGCGGGATCGTGAAGCGGTCGCGCGGCTGGTGCTTTTTTCGTTGATTGGCGTTCTGGCTATCTTAATCGGATTTAAGATTTTAAGTGCTAAAACCGCCGGCGAATTGATCAAGGCGTGGGGTTACTATGTGATTGCCGGGACGTTTGGCTGGTGGGTGGTCGTGGGCGTAAAATCCATCGCCTGCTCGGGCTGGCGTCCGGGCTTTGGCAAACCGTCGGAGGGCTGGCAGATGGCGGGGCTGATTTTAGCCCTGACGGGGGTTGCGGTGATTACCACGCCCTACGCTTACAAAATTCTTTTTGATGAGGCGGTGATTCAATCGACCGCTTGGAACATGCACATGGAGCGTGAGATTGGTGCCCTTGGCCGGGCCTATGAGGTGGAGGGTTTACTGCGTTCCTTGCAGACCTACCTGGATAAGCGGCCCTATTTTTTCCCGTTTCTGGTTTCGCTGGTGCATGATGTGACTGGTTACCGGGCGTTGAACGCCCATCTGCTTAACACCGCCTTGATGCCGGTGTGCCTGGGGTTGATGTATGTTTTGGGTCGGCGTCTGGCGGGGCACCGGGCTGGTTTGGTCGCCTTGGCTTCGCTGGGCGGGTTTTCGCTTTTGGCGGTGAATGCCACCGGGGCGGGGCTGGAGATGCTGAACCTCGTTATGATCCTGATGGCGATGTGGGCCGCCGCCCGCTATCTGGAGGCGCCTGATGATCGGCGGCTGGGGTTTTTCCTGCTGACGGTGATCTTGCTGGCGGGGACTCGTTATGAATCGAGTTTATATGTGGTTTGCGGGGCGGGGGTGGTGGTGGCTGGCTGGTGGCGGGAACGGCGGATACGGCTGCCGTTGGTGGCGATTGTCGCTCCGCTCCTGCTTGTCCCCTGTGCATTGCATAATACCTATCTTTCTGGCACGCCTGTGCTTTGGGAGCTGCGAGATGGTTATGAGGTGCGTTTTTCCTATGATTACCTGGTCGCCAATCTGGCTTTTGCCCGGGAGTATTTTTTCAACCTCGGGCCTGGTATTGCCAATTCCATCTGGCTGACGGTGGCGGGGGGCGGGTCGGTCCTGGCTTTGCTCGGGCGGGCGGTGAGTCGGCGGCGTGAGCGGCTTGCGTTTTCCGGCACCCGTCTGGCGATTTTCTTAATCGGACTAGGGGTTTTGGGTAATCTGGCTCTATTAATGGCTTACTACTGGGGGGATCTGAGCGATCCGGTGGTTTCCAGGTTGAGTCTGCCTTTCCAGGCCTTGCTGGCGCTCGCGATCGCCGCGGCCCTGGGCATGGTCCCGGTGGCTTGGCAAACCCGGGCGGCCAGCGGGGCCTTGGCGGCGGCGCTGGCGTGTTATTTGGCGTTCGGTCTGCCGGTGAATTGGCGGCTCACTGCGCTCAACACCACGGAGACCGCGCAGCGTTGGGAAGAGCGGGTGGTGGCGGCGCGAGGGCCGGCCACGCGTCTGGTGCTGACGGATAAGAGCCCGCTCTCTTGGTTTGTGCGCGGGGTGGGATCGACCACCATCGAGCGAGGGCTTCTGCGCAAAGACGCGCTGGCCTTTCATCTGCGGCATCACAGCTACGAGGAGATTCTGGTCACGCAGACCTTGGTGCCGACCTCGGCCGACGGAGATTTGCGGGTCGCGCGGGCGGATGTGTTGCCCCCGGAGTTTGTGCTGGAGCCTATTGCGGAGCGGCGGATCGGCTCGCGTTTGCAACGCATCTCGCTCTTGCGTGAGATCAAGGTCGACGTCCCCGCGGCTCTCGCGGTTTCCTCTGTCCCCGCGCTATGACCGAGCCTGATTTGCCACCCGCCCCGCCCGCCCCGGCTTCGGACGCTTTGCGTGAGCACTTCGATTTTGTGGCCGGCCATGATGGCGTCGCGCGGCGCGCCCAGCGCGGCTTCCATGCTCAGGTATGCGCGCATCTGCGCCACCAGATACCCGAGGGTGAGAGCGTCCTGGAAGTGGGTTGCGGGGCGGGGGATCTGCTTGCGGCGCTGCGGCCCTCGCGGGGTCTGGGGCTGGATTTCAGCCCACAGATGATTGCCAAGGCGGCGGAGCGTCATGCGGGCCGGCGGGAGTTGGAGTTCCGCGTCGCGCGGGCCGGGGATTTTTTAGGCGGTGAGGTTTTTGACCACATCGTGCTGGATTACCTCACCGGTTATCTGGCGGACATTCAGGGGGTCTTCGAGCGCTTGCACCGCTGCGCCCATGCCCGCACCCGGCTGCACCTCACCTCGCTCAACACCCTTTGGCAGCCGGTTCTGCGTCTGGCGGTCCGCACGGGGCGGGTCATGCCCCAGCCGGCCAGCGCCTGGCTGGCGGATGGGGACTTGGTCAACCTGCTGGAGCTGGCCGGCTGGGAGGTGGTGCGTTTCGAGCGGCAACAATTACTGCCTTGGAACATCCCCGGGCTCGCGCCGTTTTTGAATCGTTTTGCGGTGCGGCTGCCCTTGCTGCGGCATCTCGGCATCACCTTGTGCCTCACCGCCCGGCCACGGAGGTCTCCGGCGCCGCCGGCCGGTCTGACCTGTTCCGTGATCGTGCCGGCGCGAAACGAGGCGGGTAACATCCGTCCGGCCCTGGAGCGTATCCCCGTGCTCGGGGCGGGCACGGAGGTGATCTTCGTTGAAGGCAACAGCAAGGACGACACCTGGGAGACCATCCAGCGCGAGGTGGCGGCCTATGCGGGGCCATTGAAGATCCGCGTGCTCAAGCAGCCCGGCAAAGGCAAGTGGGACGCGGTGTTCACCGGGTTCGCGGCCGCCACGGGCGACGTTCTGGTGATCCAGGACGCGGATCTGACTGCGCCGCCCGAGGATCTACCCCGCTTTTTCGCCGCCCTGGAGTCGGGCGCGGCCGAGTTCGCCAACGGCAGCCGGCTGGTTTACCCGATGGAGAGCGAGGCGATGCGTTTCTTGAATCTGCTGGGCAACAAATTCTTTGCCGTGGCGCTTTCCTTCGTCCTGGGCCAGCCGGTCAAGGACAGCTTGTGCGGCACCAAAATGTTGCTCCGTTCCGACTACGTGCGGGTGCTGCGCCGCATCCAGCCTTTCGGCGCTTTTGATCCCTTTGGCGACTTCAACCTGCTTTTTGGAGCGGCCCTGCTCGGTTTGAAGATCCGGGACGTGCCGGTGCGCTACAAGGATCGCACCTATGGCGAGACCAACATCTCCCGTTTCCGCCACGGCTGGATATTGCTGCGGATGACGTGGTTCGGCGTGCGCAAGCTGCGTTGCTTTCCCCAGCCCGGCCGGGTCGCCAAGGGGGTGGGGGAATGAATGCGGCAGCGAAGCAGCCTGCCTGGCTCTGGCCGACGGCGAGCGCGGGGCTGGTGCTCGCCCTGCTCTGCGCCTGCGTGTTGCACGAGCCGCTTTGGCTGGGTCTGGGGGTGTTTCACCTCAAGCCCTACTTCGCCGACTGGTTTGCGGTGCTGGCGGCGAGCGATGCGCGGGCGGCGGGGGCGGACCCGTATGCGGTCCCCAATTTTTTCGACCCCTTCGGCCGGCCGCACATTTATGGCCCTTGGTGGCTCGAGCTCTCTGCGCTGGGGCTCACGCGCGCGCACAATTTTGCCTCGGGCCTGACGTTGTCCCTCGCCGCCCTGCTAGCCGGGGCGTGGCTGCTCCGGCCCCGGGGGCCGGGGGCGGCGCTGGTGGCGGCGGCGGTGCTCGCTACCCCGGGGTTTCTTCTCGCTTATGAGCGGGCCAACAACGACCTCGCGATCGTGCTGCTGCTGGCCCTGGCGGGCTGGGCGGCCGGAAGGGGTAGCCGGGCGGGCCGTATCCTCGCCCTAGCGGGGTTGCTCTTTGCCGCCGGCCTCAAAATCTACCCGGTGGCAGCGGCGGGTTTGTTGCTCGCTGGTCGTCCGGCGGGTCGCGGGCGGGATGCCTGTTGGCTGGGGTTGGCGGCGATTGGGTTCGGCGCCATCGCGTGGTTATATGCGCCCGAGTTTCAGCGGGCAGTGGGGCTGGTGCCCCGCCTGGACATCGCGCAGGCCTACGGTCTGCCCGTCATCCCATATCTCTGGGATAATCCGGGTATGTTGCGTGGTTGGCTGGTGGCCGGGCTGCTCCCGGGGCTGGGTTTTTGGGCGTGGCGCGCCTGGCGGGGCCGGCGAGTGCCGGCGGGCGGAGCGGAGCCGATGGCGGAGGGCTGGTTGCTGGCCGGCGCCGGGGTGTGGTTCCTCTGTTATGCGGTGAATACAAATTTTGGCTACCGCAGCGTCCTCCTGCTCTTGCCGGCGGCGGCTTGGCTGCGGTGGGCGCAGGGTCCGGCGGGGCCGGGCCGGACGCAGGCGCGGTGGGCGTTGGGCGGCTTGCTCGTCACCCTCTGGCTGGCGGTTTTTCATCCCGCGATGATGGTGATTTCGAGTCTCGCCACTCTCCGGGTCTGCGCCTGGACCCTGGGCTTGGAAAACGGCTTGGTGCTGGGCTTAACCCTTTATCTTGCGTGGGAGGTCGCGCGCTGGTTGCAGGCGCGTTGGCAGGCTTACGGCGTGCCTGCTTCCGGATCTAGCGCGGTGGTCAACTCGGCGGCGTTCACCTCGTAGATGAACCAAGTGTGAGCCACCTGGGCATCGGCCGGGCGGGCGCGCAAGAAGTGCAAAAGGCGCCCGAAGCGCAGTTGATCAAAGTCGGTAAACAATTCGGCCAGCGCGCTGGTGGAAAGGGCTTCGCCATCCGGGCCGGTGGCGGCTCCGGCGCGGTTGGAGCCGGTAAGCCAGGCCCTCAGTTTTTGGTAACGCGCTTCGTAGGCGGGGCTCCAGGGGCCGCGCACCCGGCTGTAAACGCGCTGCCAGGGGGTCGCGCCGATGGCGTAGCGGCCGGGCCGGAGCGCGGCGGGTTGAACCGGCCGGCCGGCTCCCGGCGGGGCGGGTTCGGCGATGCGCTGGGCTTGGATATCGTAGGCCGTGGGGTCGTCAGTGCCGAAGTAGGCGAGCAGGAGGGGGGCCCGCGAGGGGTTTGCCCGCAGCCAGTCGGCGAGGGCGGGGAGGTTTTGGCCCCAGTCAAGCGAGCTATCGACGAGGTAGCGGTGTCCGCCCTCGGGGCCCCCGGCCAGCCGGTTGAAGTAGGCCAGATAATGGGGACGGATCGCGAGCGACGAAACGAGATGGAAACCGAGCAGGGTAAAGACCAGCCCGAGACGGAGTCTTCTCCCGGTCTGGCCGGCCGGGGCGCAGGTGGCACCTGCAAGGATGGCGCCGAGGGCGTAGCAGGGCAGCAGGTGGCGGTGACCGATGTTCAGGCCTGAGGCGATGGCGAAGCCGGCGTAAACGCCCAACCCGATCGCGAGCGGCAGGCAGCGGTAGAGGTGACGCCGTCCACGTGTGCGGCGCAGGGCGGTGAGTAGCCCGGCGCCAGCTATCAGATGGAGCGCGAGTTCGGCGGGGGTGCTTTTTAAAAGATAGGCTACCGGAAAAAAAGCGGGCCAGCCGTCGCCGCGCCAGTCGCCCGCGAAATAGGCGAAGCGAAAGCGGCTGTGGCGTTCCACAAACGCGAGTCCGTAAAGCCAGGCTTCGGGCAGGACGCGTTGGGCGGTGGCGAGGCGCACGAAGTTTTGCACCACGCCGGGCCGGAGATCCGCGGTGTGGCCGGGGAGGAGGCTGCCGTCGGCCATGAGGTGCTCGATGCCGCGCGGCGTGCTCATCAGCACGTCGTCCCAAGGTTTGATAAAGCGGGCGGCAGGGTCGGCATCGCGGGGGGCGGCGGAGTAGCGGAAGCCGTAGGCGGCCCAGACCAAGGCCCAGGCGAGCAGGGCGGCGGCGAGGCTGCCGGCGAGGAGGGCGGGCAGGCGGCGGGCGCCGCGCAGGCGCCGGCCGTAAACCGGTAAAACGGCGGGGTGAAGCAGGCGGGAGGCGAGTAGGACAGACGCGATCAGCGGCAAGAGCACCGCCGAGTATTTGGCAAGGGCTAGGCCGGCGGCGGCGATCCCGGCGGCGGCGATGCGCGCGGTGCTCACGCGGTGGCAAAGGCGCCAATATGCGAGCAGGGCCGCGGTGTAGCCGAGGGCGCCGGCGGTGTCGGACGTCGCGAGGCCAGCGTGGGCCAGCAGGGTGGGGCTGAGGGCGGCGAGCAGTCCGGAAGCAAGGCCGCCGGCGGTGCCAAAGAGCGACCAGGACCAAAGTGTGATCACCAGCACTAGGGCGCCGCCCAGCACCGCGATCATAATGCGGGCGCGGGCGAGGACGGCCGCGGGGTCGTTGCCCAGACGATGCAGGATTTGATCCCCGAGGGACCACACATCGGCTTCAAGGTAGGCCGGTTGGCGGGCCGGCGGTGGATGAAAAGCCGAGTCGGCGATCAGGGGCAGGGCCAACCACGATTGGGGAAGCAGGCCGTTTTCCGGTTGGAGGCGGAAATCGTGTTCCCGCCAGTAGGCGACGCCGGCGGCGACGTGGGCGGGCTCGTCAAAAGCACAGGAGAAATGCCGGGAAACCGAGGCCGCCAGCCATAGGTGAAGGGTGGCGAGGAGGAGCGCCGCGAGGAGGCGAAAAGGGCGGGGCTTGGGCATGGGCGGAGGTGGCGGGCGAACCTGCTCCGGATTGTGTCCATGGCGAGTTGCCCTTCGCCAGTCTTGAATCAAGCACGCGCAGGGACGGACCGGCTTTCAGGGGCGAAGTGGTTTCGACGTCGACGCCCGCTGGCCGGCGCGGCTTGGTGGAGGAGCCAAAACCATGAATGCCGCCGAGTATGCCAATTTAGAACGCATCGAGGCCGCGCATTGGTATTACTCCGGCAAACGGGAGCTGGTCGCGCGTTGGATCGCGCGGGCGCGGCCGGCGCGGGCGGGCCGGGTCGACCGGCTGCTGGACTGCGGGGCGGGCACGGGTTTGTTCGCGCAGGAAATGGCCAGGCTTTTCGACACCTGGGTGCTCGACGATCACGAGGAGTCGCTGCGTTTGCTGCGGGCTAAATTTTCCTCCGACCGGGTGCTCAGTCTGGCGGGTGACCGCGTGCCGCTGGCGGACGCCTCCCTCGAAGTGGTGACGGCGCTGGACGTGCTCGAGCACACGGCGGACGACGCGGCGGTGGCGCGGGGCTTTCATCGCCTGCTGGTGCCGGGCGGGTTGGCGGTGGTCACGGTGCCGGCGAGCATGGCGCTGTGGAGCGATTGGGACGTGGGGCTGCATCATTTCCGGCGCTACCACCGCGCCCAGTTGCGCGCGCTTTTCCCGCCCGAGCAGTGGGAAATTATTTACCTCAACTACACCAATGTGCCGGCCTATCCGGCGGTGTGGCTGTTGCGGCGCTGGCGGAGTTGGTTCCCGGCAGCGGCGACTGCGCCGGGCGCGGAGCGGGCGGAGGACCGGATCCCGGCACCGTGGTTGAACGGGTGGCTGCGGCGGATTTTCGTCGCGATGGCCTTCTGGCCGGTGCCCTTTCCCTTTGGCGTCAGTCTGCTGCTGGTCGCGCGCCGGCGGTGACCGGGATCAGGTTGGGCCGGAGTCGGGCGAGTTCACGTTCCTCGGCGTCGAGCAGGACTAGTCGGGCGGAGGGTGGCAAATGGGCGGCTTTGAGGGTGGGCAGGGGGAAGAAATGTTTTTCCAGTCCGCGGGTTCCGGAGGGGAGGGGAGGGTCGCCCAGATGGAGTTGAAAGGTCGGCGAGCCGGGGGTGATCAACAGGGCCGAGCGGGGGGGGCGGGGCAGTGGATCGGTGACGCTCAGGAGGCCGCCGGGCGCGGCGGCGAAGGTATCCACAAAATCAAGTTTACGGCCGGGGTGGCCCCAGAGGTCGTAACCGTCGATCCGGGCGAGCGGGACGAAACGGGCGAGCAGGTGGTCGTGGAGGAGTCCGGCGGGTCGGAAGCCGTGCTCCAGCAGGAAGCGGAGGAGGTCGCGTTGCAGCACGACGAGGGCGGTCGGGTCGGCGTCGAGCCGGAGGGCGATTTCTGCTTGGCGGGCTTCACTCAGAAGGCTGAACCAGTGTGTCGCGTTAAACTGGGTCGGGGTGGGCTTTTCGCTCCAGATATTCAGGCTTAACATGCCGGGCAGGCTGAACACGGTGCCCGCGTGCAGGTGCAGGTTGCGGGTTACGATGCGGAAAGTAGCGGTGCTATCCGGCGGGGGCCGAACCCAGCGGGCTCCGGGCAGATCGAGGGGGGCGCTATCCTTCAGGCAAAGAAATCCGTAGCGCAGGCACACGCCGAGCGCGATGGCGGCGCCGAGACCGGCGATCGCCGTTGTGATGCGCGGCAACATCAGGCCGTTACGTGCGAGATGGTGGGCGGCCTGAAACCAGCCGTAGACACAGAGTGGCACCACCCAGAAAGTGCCCCATCCCACCTGGGATCCGGCGACCGGAAAGGCTTGGAGGGTTTGCCAGATAAAAACCCACGCGATCCAGCGGGCTCGGCGGGCGGCGGGTTTCTCTTCTTCGCCCAGCGGAGCGACGAGCAACCACGCGAGGGCGGGCCCAAAGTAATAGGCAAAGCGGTCGAGCGGAGTCTGGTTGAGCGAGGTGGCGCATTGGGCAAACAAAGCGGCTCCGGCAGCCAGTTTGGCCAGGGCGAGAAGCCGGCGGGAAAAATCACCGCCTGCGTTCCGGCTCAGCCAGGCGGCACCGAGTAGCGAGACGGGGCTGAGCAGGACGGCGGCGAGCGGAAAATCAGGCGGGAAGGTGTAAACCCCGGGATGGCGCAGTGGGCCCAGAAGCAGGCCCTCGAGCAAATCCCCGGCTTGGGTGCCGAGCAGAAGCATGACCGCGAGCACGGCGATGCCCAAAGAGAGGCTGGTCGCGAGGGCCCTTAGCCAGTCGCGTCGGTCAAAAAAAGGCCGGCGATCCTGCCCGCGTTCGAGGAGCAGCGCCAGCCCGCTACAGGTGAAGACCAGGGCACTTTGCTGGATTTGGATTTTATCCAGATGTTCGCGCATGAGCAAAAGCGGCGCGGCGAGCAGAACGACCGCGACCGTGCCGGGGGCGAGCCTGCGGAGGACCGGGGCGCCCCGTGAATCTAGCCACAGCCAGCTGGCGCCGGCAGCGAAAAGAAAGGCCCCTACGTTGATTTTGACCAGGCACACGACCGTGGCGAAAAGGGCGGTCACCCAGCCGAGGTGTCGCTCGCGACCCGTTCCGATCATGCCCGCCCCCGCCGTGCCGGCGAGCGCTACCAGAAGAGTGATCAGCGCCCCGGGGTGAAAGGGCTCGTTGATGTTATTGAGAAGGGTGAGGAAGGTCAGCACTCCGGCGATCAATCCGGCGACGAGCCTTTGGGTAAGACTTTGTGCGACGAGACCCGCGAGAGTGGAGGCCCCCAGCCAATACCCCAAGTTTAGTAAACGGGCGGTATCGGTGTCAAAGACCAGACCGGTCGCGGCATGGAGGGCGCGATAGAACAGGAAAAACAGGGGGCCATATTGGCTGTAGACCCCGGTGTAGAGCGGGTTGCCTTCGCAGAAGCCCCGGACCGACCAGAGCACGTAGCCCTCGTCGTCGTAGGCCATGAAACGGGTGAATAACAGCAGGGCGCCGGTGACCGCGAGGCAGGCCACCAGCAGCGTCCAGGCGAGCCCCTGGGCGACCCGTGGTTTCATGGCTGGGCCGGTGGATTGTCCTGGCGAACGACGTAGATCGGCCGGCGTTTCACTTCGTCGTAAATGCGGCCGAGGTATTCGCCGAGCACGCCGATGCCGATCAGCTGCACCCCGCCCAGAAAAAGCACCAGCATGACTAGGGTGGTGAAGCCGGTGAACGCGATCTCCACTCCCAGCAGGCGGCGGAAGGCAAAAAAAGCCGCCACCGCGAAGCCGCTGCCGGCGATGACTAGCCCGGAGTAAGTCACGAGGCGGAGCGGCAGGTAGGAAAAGCTAAAGACCCCATCTAGTGCATATCGAAAAAGCCGGCGCAGGGTCTGGGCCGGCGTGCCGGCGGCGCGTTCCTGGCGTTCATAGGGCACCTCGGCCCGGTTGAAGCCCAGCCAGGCGCGCAGACCGGGGAAAAAACGGTGGCGCTCCTCGAGGGCGTTCAAAGCGGCCACGGCCCGCGCGGACAAGAGGCCGAAGGTGCCGGTGTTGGCCTCGATCGGAAAGTCGCTGACCCGGCCGAACCAACGGTGGAAAAGTTCGAACCCCACGCGGCGCAGACCGCCCTCGGACCGGGCGGTGCGCACCGCCAGCACCACGTCCGCGCCTCCCCGCCACGCGGCCACCAGGTCGGGGATGAGTTCCGGGGGGTCTTGGAGATCGGCGTCCATCGTGATGACCGCATCCGCGTGGGCGGCGTGGGCCAGACCGGCGGTAAGCGCGGGTTGGTGGCCAAAATTACGCGAAAGGCGCAGCAGGCGGAAGCGAGGGTCGCGGGTGGCCGCGGTGATGAGTGCGACCGACCCATCGCGGGAACCGTCATCCACGAAAAGCACTTCGCAGGCCAGGCCGGGGAGGGCGGCGAAGATCCCCTCTAGCCGGCGCAGCAGCTCCGGGAGCACGGGCTCTTCGTTAAAAACTGGTATGACGATGGCGAGCAGAGGCATGGACTGGTTCCAAGTAAGGCCGGCGAGCACCTCCCGGCGAGCGTGGAAGCGGGCCGGACGAAGGACTTAGCGGAAAAGGTTGTATTTTATGATCGCATACAAGGCGCGAAACCCGTCGCGCCAGCCGATTTTTTTACCCTCTTTGTAGGTGCGGCCATAGTAGCTGATGCCGACCTCGTAGATCACGATATCGGGGATCTTCGCGAGTTTGGCGGTGATCTCGGGCTCGAAGCCGAAGCGGTTCTCTTCAATCACGATCTGGGAAACCACCGAGCGTTTCATGGCCTTGTAGCAGGTCTCCATGTCGGTAAGGTTGAGGTTGGTGAACATATTGGAGAGCAGGGTCAGAAACTGGTTGCCGACGAAGTGCCAGAAATAGACCACGCGATGAGGGCCGGCGCCCATGAAGCGGGAGCCGAAAACCACGTCGGCCTTTCCGGACTCGATGGGGGCGAGCAGCCGGGAGTAGTCCTGCGGGTCGTATTCCAGGTCGGCGTCCTGGATCACGACGACGTCGCCGGTGGCGGCGGCGAAGCCGGTGCGGAGCGCGGCGCCTTTGCCCTGGTTTACTTCGTGAAAGAGGATGCGGTCCACCAGCGGTGCGATCTCGGCGCGGAGCAGTTCGCGGGTGCCGTCGCGCGAGCAGTCATCGACAATAATGATCTCGCGGTCATCCGGCCGGGCGGCGCGCACGGCCTCCACGAGGCGGCGGATGGTGCGGAGCTCGTTGTAGCAGGGGATGACAATGGAGAGCTTCATACGATGCGCAGCGTTGGGACGGTGGGTGGCGGGGGGGCCGGCGGGAAGTCGAATGTGCGGCGCCTAGTCGGCGAGAAGTCGCAGATAGTCCGCGTAGCGGGATTTGCCGTGGAAGGCGGCGGCGGCCGCGACTTCGGCTCGGTTTATCCAGCCCTGGCGGAAGGCGATTTCCTCGAGGCAGGCGATTTTTAGCCCTTGGCGCTGTTCAATCACGGCCACGAATTGGGTGGCGTCGGCGAGGGCGTCGGGCGTGCCGGTATCCAACCAGGCGGTGCCGCGGCCGAATTTCTCCACCCGCAGGGCGCCGCGTTCGAGGTAGAGCCGGTTCAGATCGGTGATTTCCAGTTCCCCGCGGTTGGAGGGGCTCAGTGAACGGGCGAGCGCGGGGGCATGTTTGTCGTAAAAATAGAGTCCGGGCACGGCATAGTTGGATTTTGGCCTGGCGGGTTTTTCCTCCAACGAAACCACCTGGCCGGCGTCGTCGAACTCGACGACACCGTAGGCGTGTGGTTCGGCGACGTGGCAGGCAAAGACAGTCGCCCCGTGCGGGTGGGCGGAGGCCTCCCGCAGCGTGGCGCGCAGGTCGTGGCCGTAGAAAAGATTATCGCCCAGAATGAGGGCGGAGGATTCTTGGCCGGTTAGGAAACCGGTTTCGCCGGCGATGGTCAGGGCCTGGGCGAGGCCAGCGGGCGAAGGCTGGACGGCATAGCTGAGGTGCAGGCCGAAGCGCGTGCCGTCGCCGAGCAGGCGTTGGAAGAGCGGCAGGTCGTGCGGGGTGGAGATGACGAGAATCTCGCGCAGTCCGGCCATCATCAGGACGGAAAGCGGGTAGTAGATCATCGGCTTGTCGTAGACCGGCATCAGTTGCTTGGAGACGGCGAGGGTAAGGGGGTAGAGCCGGGTGCCGGAGCCGCCGGCGAGCAGAATGCCTTTGCGTTGCATGTTAGGAGAAATGGTCAGGGGCCGCGGCCGAGGCGTTCGCGGGCGTAGCGGTGGGTGGTGATGGCGTCGCACCAGGGACGGTTGGCAAGATACCAGGCGACGGTCCCGGTGAGGCCGGTCTCGAAGGTGTGGCGCGGGCTCCAGCCCAGGTCTTCCCGCAGGCGGGCGGAAGCGAGGGCGTAGCGGCGGTCGTGGCCGGGGCGGTCGGCTACGTGGGTGATCTGGTCGGCGAAGGGCCGGCCATCGGCGCGGGGGGCTTGCCGGTCGAGCTCGGCGCAGAGGGCTTGGACGAGGTCGAGGTTCGTGCGTTCGGATTGACCGCCCAGATTGTAAACCGAGCCGGGGGTGGCTCGCGCGAGGATGGTCAGGAGCGCCTCGACGTTGTCGGCGACGTGCAGCCAGTCGCGAATCTGCCGGCCGTCGCCGTAGAGCGGCAGGGGTTTGTCCTCGAGGGCATTTAGCAAAATCAGCGGGATCAGCTTTTCGGGGAATTGGCGCGGGCCGTAATTGTTGGGGCAGCGGGCGGTCAGCACAGGCAGTCCGTGGGTCTGGAAGGCGGCGCGCACGAGCAGGTCGGAGGCGGCCTTCGAAGCGGCGTAGGGGGAATTCGCGGCGAGGGGGCTGTTTTCGGTGAACGGCGCGGCTGTGGGGTCAAGGGACCCGTAAACTTCGTCGGTGGAGACGTGCAGGAAGCGGAAAGCGGCGTGGTGTTGCCCGGCCTGGCGGGCCCAGTGGGCGCGAGCGGCTTCCAGAAGCTGGTGCGTGCCGAGGATGTTGGTCTGGATAAAGACGGTGGGGGCGTCGATGGAGCGGTCGACGTGGGTCTCGGCGGCGAAGTGGACCACGGCGTCAAAAGCGTGCTCGGCGAAAAGCCGGTCGAGCAGGGGGCGATCGAGGACATTGCCCTGCACGAACTGGTAACGCGGGTCCGGGGGCGGGCCGGCCGGAGGCGCGGGGTCGGCGGCGTAGGTCAGCGCGTCGAGGTTGACCAACTGTTGAAGGGGTGGCGCAGGGTCGCTGAGAAGTCGGCGGATAAAGTGGCCCCCGATAAACCCGCAACCGCCGGTGACGAGGAGCTTCATCGTGGCGGGATTGGCCGGTGGAGGGCGGCGCGCGGGCATGGCTGGTCTGCGGCCCTCGTGCCGTGGGGGGCGCGGGCGATGACAGACGGTGACGCCGGTTTTGGGATCATCCGGGTGCAAGGGTGGGGAAGGGGGGGCTGCGGGTTCAAACCAAACCTTCCAGCGCGGGGCTTGACCGGGGTCAGCGGCGGGCGGCAACGTCGGGCATGGCAACCAGTGAAATCCCGACGGAAGGCGATGTGGCGCGACATCGCCGGCGCCGTCTGCGGATTTTTCTGGCGGGCGGTTTTTTCTTGGTGGTCCTGGCCGTTTGGGCGGCGATGCAGCCGCCGGAGACTTGGTGGCGGGTGCAGGAGACTGCCGGCCGGACCATGGCAGCGGTGCGCGCGCTGGGGGCGGGGTGGTTTTTTGCGGCTTTTGCGTTGCTGCCCGCGGTGGGTTTCCCGGTTTCCGTCTTTGTGCTCGCGGCCGGGCCGCTTTTTGCCCCGGTCATCGGGCTGCCCGCGGTGCTGGCCTTGGCGGCAGCGAGCATGGCTACCAGCATGTCGATTTCCTACGGGTTGTCCCGTTACCTCCTCAGGCCCTGGGTGGCGCGTTTGCTCGCCTACTTGGGCTATGCGATACCGGTCGTGCCCCCTGGCAAGCGGCGGATATTTGTCTTTCTGGTCCGGGTGACACCGGGGCCGCCCTATGTTTTTCAGAGTTTCCTGCTGGGACTGGCCGGGGTGCCTTTCCGCATTTACCTCCTGATATCTTGGCTGACCGCCACCGCGAATGTCGTGCTGCTGATCGTCTGCGGGGATGCTTTGATGAAGGGGCGGGGCGAGGTGGCGCTGGCGGCAGTGGCCGGAGTGGTGGCTGTCGTGGTGGTGATCCGGGCGGTGCGCCGTCGGATGGCGGCGCAAGCGGCTGCGAACGGCGAGGGAGGCCGGTGATGGCCGGGCTGGAAATCGACCTTGGCCCCGGGGGGGGGACGCGGGCGGAAAGTGTCACGGAATTCACTCGGCGGGTGAAGGCGGTGCTGGAGACCGGGATCAAGCCCGGCTGGGTGCGGGGCGAGGTGACCAACCTCAGGCTGCAGGCCAGCGGGCACGTTTATTTCTCGCTCAAGGACGCCGGGGCCCAGGTGCGGGCGGTCATGTTTCGCGGTGATGCCGGGCGGCAGGATACCAAGCTGCGCGAGGGCGGGCAGGTGGTGGTTTTTGGCGAGGCCTCGGTTTACGAGGCGCGGGGGGAATACCAACTCATCGTGCGGGTGGTGGTGGAGGACGGGGTGGGGCGGCTCAGGCGTGAATTTGAGGCGCTCAAGGCGCGCTTGGCCGCCGAGGGGCTCTTTGACAAAGCGCGCAAGCGAGTCCTGCCGAGGCTGCCTCGCGCGGTGGGTTTCGTGACCTCGCCGACGGGCGCGGCGGTGCAGGATTTTTGCCGTATTCTGGTCCGGCGCGGCTGGCGCGGCCGCGTGGTCGTATTGCCGGCCAAGGTGCAGGGCGAGGGCGCGGCGGCGGAGGTGGCGGCGATGATCGCGCTGGGCAACGACCCGGTGGCGCTGGGGTTGGAGCTCGACCTGCTGGTGGTGGGCCGCGGTGGCGGTTCGCTGGAGGACTTGTGGGCGTTTAACGAGGAAACGCTGGCGCGGGCGGTGGCGGGTTCTCGGCTGCCGGTCATCTCGGCGGTCGGGCACGAGATTGATTTTACCTTGAGCGACTTTTCGGCGGACGCCCGCGCAGAGACGCCGAGCGCGGCGGCGGAGTTGATCTCGAGTGGTTTTGTGGCTGAGTTGAAGCGTCTGGAGCGCCTCGCGGAAAATCTGGATGCCGGTGCGGCGGATGGTCTGGCGGCGGGGCGGGAGCGGTGGGCGGGTTTGGCGGACCGTTTGAGGCTCCTCTCGCCGGCGGCGCAAGTAGAGCGCGGCGGACTCCGGCTGGACGATCTCGCCAACCGGCTGGAGGCGGCGCTGGCGAGGGCGGCGCAGACGCGGCGGCACCAACTCGCGCTGGTCGCGGGGCGGCTGGCGGCGGTGAGTCCGGCGCGGCGGGTGGAGACGGAATCACAGCGCCTGCTCGGACTTTGGAAAAGGCTCCAGGCGGCGAGTCCGGCGTCGGTGCTGAATCGTGGATTTGTGATTTTGCGCGACGCGGAAGGACGGCCGTTGGGGCGGGCAGCGGAGCTGGCGTCCGGGGCGCGGGTGCGGGCCCAGTTTGTCGACGGCGAGGCCGGGTTGCGGGTCGATTAGGCGAGCAGCAACTCGCGAAGGGCGGCGGGGTTGGTCACGGGGGCCTGGCAGGCGAGGTCGCGGCAGAGATAGGCGGTGGGGCGGCCGGCGAGCGGCGCCAGGTCGGCGGCCCAGACGGCGTCAGCAGGGGTGAGAAGATACACCGGAGCGCTGAAGGGAGGGGCGGCGTGCACCACGGAGGCGAGCGCGGTGAAGGCCGGGTCGGCGGGATCGCCCGCGAGGACCACGTGGGCGGGCTCGGCGAGCAGGTCGGCGACTCCGCACAGGAGCACGGGCAAGGCGTGGGGTGCGCCGGACCATTGGGAGCGGAAGGCCTCCGCCAAGCGGAAGGCGCGGGCGCGATGCGGCGCGAGGGCAGCCTGGTTGGTGGCGGGTTCCCCGTGCAGGACCGAAAGGCGGACCAGATTGGAAAGGGCGACGGAGGAGGCGGCCGGCTCAGCGCCATCATAGTCGTCCTTCAGACGGAGGATGAGCTCGGTGACGGTGGGAGCGGAGAAATAGCCGCCCCCGGTCTCGTCCCAGAAGCGGGCGTCGAGCGCGGTCTGAAGTTTGCCGGCAAGCTGCAGCCAATGCGGGTCGAGGGTGGCTTGGTGAAGATCGAGCAGGCCGGCGATGACGCAGGCGTAGTCCTCGGCGAAGCCGTCGATCGCAGCGGGGCCGTCGCGCCAGGAGCGGAGCAAGATGCCGCGGGCGGATAACCAGAGTTCGGCTTCGATGAAACGGGCGCAGCGCAGGGCGGCTTCGAGGTAGAACGGGCGTTTATCGGCGAGGCAGGCGGCGGGGTGGACGGCGGCGCGGGCGAGGGCGGAGAGGGCGAGGCCGTTCCAGGCGGCGAGGATCTTGTCGTCGAGGTGGGGCCGGGGGCGGGCGGCCCGGATGGCGCGTAGGCGTTCCAACGCGGAGGCGAGACGGTCGGCGGCGGCGGCAGGGTCGAGTCCCAGACCGGCGGCGGTTTCGGCCAGCGGGCGGGACTGGCGCAGGATATTGCGGCGGGTGAACTCGTGGTGGGGGTCGAGTTCCGCAGGGACGTTGCCCGCCTCCTCGATTCCAAAATGCGCACCCACGAGGGCGGCGTCGAGCGGGGGCAGGACGCGGTCGAGCTCGGCCCGGGTCCAGACGTAGAAGGCGCCCTCGGCGTGCCCGCCGCCCTCGGCGGGAGTGCGGTCGCTATCGGCGTCCTCGGCGGAGAAAAAAGCACCGCGGGGGTGGGCGAGGTCACGCTGGAGATAGTCAAATACGCTACGGGCGGCCCAGGCGAAGCGTTCGTCGCCGGTGGCGCGGGCGGCGTCGAGCAGGTTGCGGGCGATCTGGGCCTGGTCGTAGAGCATCTTCTCGAAGTGGGGCACGAACCAGCCGGCATCGACGGAGTAGCGATGGAAGCCGCCGCCGAGGTGGTCGTGCAGGCCGCCCTGGATCATGTTGCGCAGGGTTTCGGCGGCGAGTCGCAGGGCTTCGCGTCCGGTCTCGGTGGCGCCACCGCCTTGGAGCGCGGCGACGCGGAGCAGGAAGTCGATATTGCCGGCGCGAGGAAATTTTGGTGCGCCGCCGAAGCCGCCGTGGGAGGCGTCGAAGCTCTCGTAGAGGTGGGCGAAACCGCGTTCGAAGGCATCGCCGGCCGCTTCGTGCAGGGGGGCTGGCGAGGCGGGCGTGGCCGAGGTGGCGGCCGGGGCCGGGCCGGGGCCGCCGGAGTCGGCGACGGAGGCGGCGCGGTGGGTGTAGTGGTCGCGCAAAGAGGCGAGCACGCGGTCGGCCTCGGCGACGAGATCGGTGCGTTTGTCCCGCCAGGCACCGGCGACGGCGGCGAGCAGGCCGGGGAAGCCGCGCCGGCCTTGACGGTCCTCGGGCGGGAAGTAGGTGCCGCCGAAGAAGGGCTTCAGGTCGGGGGTAAGAAAGACGTTGAGCGGCCAGCCGCCAGAGCCGGTGCGGGCCTGGACGTAGGTCATGTAGACGCGGTCGACGTCGGGGCGTTCCTCGCGGTCGAGTTTCACCGGGATGAAATCGCGATTGAGCTGGGCGGCGATGGCCACGTTCTCGAAGGATTCGCGGGCCATGACGTGGCACCAGTGGCAGGTCGAGTAGCCGATGGAGAGGAGGATGGGCTTATCCTCGGCGCGGGCGCGGGCGAAGGCGGCTTCGCCCCATTCCAGCCAAGCGACGGGGTTGTCGGCGTGCTGGCGCAGGTAGGGGGACTTGGCGTGGGCGAGGGCGTTGGGCATGGGCAGGTTGTGATGGCCGCAAGAAGCCCGTGAAGGGGCAAAAGAAAACCCGCCGGGCGATATTCTCGCCGGGCGGGCCGAAGCGCAGAGCGGGCTTGGTTTACTTTACGTTGATCGCGATCGGGGTAAAAAGCCCGCGCAGGTAAACGATGAGCAGGTTGCGGCCGGGTTTGAGCAGGCGCTGGGCCGATTCGAGGTCGGCGACGGGCTCGCGGTTGACCTCGACCACGACCATGCCCGGGGCGAGGCGCTCGGCGAACGGGGAGTTCTCGGCGACCTCGGTGATGACGATGCCCTCGAGATCCTTGGCCGCGCCGAGCTGCCGGCGGTCGTCGTCGTTGAGGGTCTTGGCGGTGACGCCAGGGAGGAACTCGGTGGCGGACTGGGCGGCGGAGAGGGCGCCGAGCTTGGCCTTGATGGTCTTTTCCTTGCCGTCGCGGAGGACGCGCAGCTCGACTTCGGAGCCGGGGGCGCGGGCGGCCACGCGGTTGCGCAGGTCTTGGGGTGTGCCGACTGCGTGGCCCTCGATGGCGATGACGACGTCGCTGCGTTCTAGGCCGGCTTTGGCGGCGGGGCTATCCTTGGGCAAATTGGTAATGATCACTCCGCGTTGCTCTTTCTTCAGGCCGAGGGCCTCGGCGACGTCGGGTTTGAGCTCATCGATACTTACCCCGAGATACCCGCGTTGCACGGTCCCGGTCTCCACCAGGCTGGTGAGGATAGTGGAGGCCTGGTTGACGGGGATGGCGAAGCCGATGCCGATGTTTCCCGAGCCGCCGCGGCCGGAGAGGATGGCGGTGTTGATGCCGACAAGGCGGCCCTGGGCGTCCACGAGGGCGCCGCCGGAGTTGCCTTGGTTAATGGCGGCATCGGTCTGGATGAAATTCTCGTAGCCGCCGCGGTCGGCCAGCAGGCCGAGATTATCGCGGCCGGTGGCGGAGATGATGCCCATGGTGACGGTCTGGCCGACGCCGAGGGGATTGCCGACGGCGAACACCAGATCGCCCACGCGGAGGTTATCGCTGTCAGCGAGGGTGGCGACGGGCAGATCCTCGGCCTCGATCTTGATCACGGCGACATCGGTTTTGGGGTCGGCGCCGATCAGTTTGGCGGTGAATTCGCGGCCGTCGGTGAGGGAGACCTTCAGCTCATCCGCCTCTTCGACGACATGGTGATTGGTGAGGATGTAGCCGTTTTGGGACACCACCACGCCGGAGCCTAGGCCTTCCTGGCGGGACTCGCGCTCGGGGAGTTGGCCGTAGAGCTGGCGGAAAAATTCAGGGACTTGGATGCGTTCGCGGACGATCTTGCTCGAATAGACGGACACGACGGCCTTCTGGACCGGTTGAATGACGTCGGCGTAGGACGAGGCCCGGCCGGCGCCGGCGGTGTTGAGCAGGGCGGAGCCATCCACCTTCAGGTCTAGTTTAGGTTTGGCGTCCTCCGCGCGGCAGGAGGGGAACAGGGCCAAGCCGAGGAGGGCGAGACCAGTGGAAGCCAGAAGACGAGATTTCATGGTGTTGAAAAAGAGACGGGATCTCATGGACCGGACTAGCCGGGGTAAGGTTCCCGGCCTTTGCGCCCTTTCAAAACAGGGGGGGCGCGCTCTCCCCGGGTGGCGTGGCGGAGCCTAAAGAAATCAGAACCCTTTGACCTTGAACAAGCTGGTGACGGACTCGTTGTTGTTGATGCGGATGATGGCTTGGGCGAGAAGATCGGCTACGCTGAGGACTTTGATGGGGAGGTCGCGGGGCTCGACGGGGATCGAGTTGGTGGTGATGAGCTCGTCGATCTGGCCGGTGCGGAGGCGTTCGTAGGCCATGGGGGAGAGCAGGGCGTGGGACACGGCGGCGCGCACGGAGCGGGCGCCGTTTTCGCGCAGGAGTTTGGCGGCGTTCACGAGGGTGCCGGCGGTCTCGGTGATATCGTCCACGATCAGCACGTCTTTGCCGACAACATCGCCCACGATGTTCACGGACTCAACGGTGGTGGCGGAGGTGCGTTTTTTCCAGACCATGCCCAGGCCGGTGCCGAGGGCGCCGGCGTAGGCGGCGGCCATCTTCATGCCGCCAACGTCGGGCGAGCAGACGACAAGATTTTCGCCGCGGTGGCTTTCGAGGTATTTGAAGATGACGGGGGAGGCGAAGAGGTGGTCTACGGGGATATTAAAGAAGCCTTGGATCTGCTGGGAGTGCAGGTCCATGGTCAGCACGCGGTGGGCTCCGGCGGCGGAGAGAAGATCGGCGACGAGTTTGGCCGTGATGGGCACGCGGGGCTGGTCTTTGCGATCCTGGCGGGCGTAGCCGTAGAAGGGGATGACGGCGGTGATGCGCTGGGCCGACGCGCGCTTGGCGGCGTCGATCATGATCAGCAATTCCATCAGGTGGTGATTGGTGGGTGTGCAGGTGGACTGCACGAGGTAGATATCCTGCCCGCGGATATTTTCTTCGATACGGACAAAGGACTCGCCGTCGGGGAAGCTGGTAACGGTGGCCTGGCCGAGGGGGATGCCCACGTGGCGGCAGATTTCTTCGGCGAGGGGACGGTTGGAGTTGCCGGAGAAGATTTTCAAGCTGGGGGCGCTCATCGTGGTGGTAGGTTGGGTGGCGAGTGAAACAGAAGTGTGACGGCTTCGCCTAACGCGGGGAAAGGTAATTTTATAAAAGCCTTGGTCCGCGGCGGGCTTGCGACGGGGGGCGGGTGGCCCAAGATGGAGGTATGGACGACGTTACCCTGACCCCGCCCCGGATCATCGCCTGTAAACGGGATGGTGGCGTGTTGGGGCGGGAGGCGATCGGGGCCTTTGTGCGCGGGGCGACGGACGGTTCCTGGGCGGATTATCAGCTCTCGGCGCTCCTCATGGCGATTTATCTCCGAGGCATGGACGCGGTGGAGACGGCGATCTTGACCCAGGCGATGATGCATTCGGGGGTGGTGGCGGATCTTTCGGCGGTCCCCGGGCGCAAGGTGGACAAGCACTCGACCGGCGGGGTGGGCGACAAGGTTTCCCTGCCGCTTGCCGCGATGGTGGCGGCATGTGGAGTGCCGGTGCCGATGATCTCGGGGCGCGGGCTGGGCCACACCGGCGGCACGCTGGATAAATTGGAAAGCATCCCGGGTTTTCGCGTGGGGTTGAGCCTCGACGAATATCGGGCGCAAGTCGCCCGGATCGGATGCGCGCTTATCGGGCAGACCCGGGACCTGGCGCCGGCGGATAAAAAACTCTACGCCCTGCGGGACGTCACAGCGACGGTCGAGTGCCTGCCGCTCATCTGCGCCTCCATCATGTCCAAAAAAATGGCCGAGGGCATCGATGCGCTGGTGCTCGATGTGAAGTTCGGGCGCGGCGCTTTCATGAAGACCTTGCCCGAGGCGCGGGCGTTGGCGGAGGCGATGTGCGCCATCGGCACGGCGCTGGGCCGGCCCACCCGCGCGCTGCTTACCCGCATGGACCAACCGCTGGGAAGGGCGGTGGGCAACGCTGTGGAAGTAGCCGAGAGCATTGCCTGCCTGCGAGGCGAGACGGAGGGTATGGAAGATTTGCTGGAACTCACCTACTCACTGGGGGCGGAGATGTTGTTGCTGGCGGGGGTCGAGGCCGATGCGACGGCGGCGCGAGCTCGGCTGGCCCGAGCGGTGGCGAGCGGGGCGGCTTTGGCGAAATTCCGTGAGATCGTGGCCGCGCAGGGCGGCGATCCCGGGGTGTGCGATGAGCCGGTAGCGGTGTTGCCGGCGGCGCGATTCACGGGAGAGGTGCGGGCGGCGCGGGCGGGTTGGGTGGTCGGCGTCGATGCGATGGCGGTGGCCCTGGCGGCGTTGCGACTGGGGGCGGGGCGCACGCGGGCGGAGCACGCGGTGGACCACGCAGTGGGCTTTACCCGGTTGGTCAAGGTCGGCTCGCGGGTGGGTCCGGGGGATCTGCTCGGCATCGTCCACGCCAACGACGAGGCCCGGCTGGCCGAGGCGCGCGTAGCTCTGGCGGGTGCGGTGGAGCTCGGGGACGAGGCTCTTCCCGCGACCGCGCTTATCGTGGCGCGGGTGGGGGGGTAGGCGAGAGCGGGCCTGGGCCGGGGTTTAGCCGGCGTGGCGTTCGGCGGCGTCGAGGGCCTCGGTGGCGGCTTCCCACTTGGCGGTGGCGTCGCTCACTTGCTCGGTGATGGTGCTCAGCTCGATATTCAAGCGGTGGAACCGGCTTTTGTCCGCGTAGGTGGCGGGGTCTTCGAGGGCGGCGGTGATTTCGTTCTGCTTGGCCTCGAGTTCGGCCACCTTTTTTTCCAATTGGCCGACTTCCTCGCGCATTTTGCGGAGCTGGTTCGGGGTGAGTTTCGGGCCGGTGGCGGGCGGGGCGGAAACGGGGGCCGGGGCGGTTTTCTTGGCGGCGCCTTTGTGGGCTTCGGGGCGGGCGTCGGTGAAGCCGGCGGTGAGGGCGGCGCGGGCGTTGGTGGCCTTGGACTTCTCTAGGTAGTAGTCGTAGTTGCCGGCGTAGGAGGTCAGGCGGCCGCTGTGCACGTGGAGCACGGTCTCGGCAAGCGAGCGGATGAAATGCACATCGTGGGAGATGAAAATCAGGGTGCCGGTGTAGCCTTTGAGCGCGTTTACCATCGCGTCGATGGAGCCGATGTCCAAGTGGGTGGTCGGCTCGTCCATGAGGAGGAGATTCGGCGGATCGACGAGCAGGCGGGCGAGGTTGAGCCGGGATTTTTCGCCGCCGGAGAGCACACCGACTTTTTTATGCACGTCGTCCTTGCGGAAGAGGAAGCTGCCGAGGATGGCGCGGGCCTGTTGTTCGGTGAGCTGGTTCTCGTTGGTGCGCAGCTCCATCATCATTTCGAACACGCTGGCGTCCTCGCGCAGGGTGTCGGTGCGTTGCTGGGCGAAGTAGCCGGCGGTGACGTTGCTGCCCAGCTCGCGCAGGCCGCCCTGGATGGCGAGGTTGCCGGCGAGGATCTTCAGGAGGGTGGACTTGCCGGCGCCGTTGGGGCCGACGAGCACGATGCGCTGGCCGCGTTCGGCGGTGAAATTGAGGTCGGTGTAGACGACTTTCTCCCCGTAGGCTTGGCGGACGTTTTTCAGCTCGATGACCTTCAGGCCGGAGCGGATGGGCTGGGGGAACTTGAAGTTGATGCGTTTCAGCTCCTCGCTGGGTTCCTCGACGGCGGCTTCTTTCAGGCGTTCGATTTGTTTCTCCTTCGACTTAGCGCGGGAGGCCATGGAGGCCTTGGCGCCGAAGCGGTCGACGAAGACTTGGAGGTGGGCGATCTCGCGCTGCTGGTTTTTAAACTGCGCCATCTGCTGTTCCTTGCGGGCTTCCTTTTCTTTCAGGAAGTCATCGTAGTTGCCGTGGTAATAATGGAGCGTGCCGGCGCGCAGCTCGAGCATCCCAGTGCAGAGGGCGTTGAGGAAGGCGCGGTCGTGGGAGATGACGACGAGACCGCCGGGGTAGCGGCTGAGGTATTCCTGGAACCAGAGCAGGGCTTCTAGATCGAGATGGTTGGTAGGCTCGTCGAGGAGGAGAAGGGCGGGCTCGGCCACGAGGAGGCGGGCGAGGTGGGCGCGCATGATCCAACCGCCGGAGAAGGACTTGGCGGGTTTATGGGCGTCGCCTTCCTTAAAGCCCAGGCCGGCGAGGATGGTGTGGGCGCGGGGTTCGAGGGTGTAGTCGATGTCGTAGTTGTCCTCGGTGGGTTCAAGGGCCTTGCCGGAGGTGGCGATGGTGAGGATGGTTTCGTCGCCGACGGGGGCTGACTCCTGGGGCAGGTAGCCGAAATCGGCGCCGCGTTCCCACTCGATGATGCCGGTGTCCGGGCGTTCTTCGCCGAGGATAAGCCCGAAAAGGGTGGATTTGCCGGCGCCGTTGGGCCCGACAAGGCCGAGGCGGTCGGTGCGCGCCACGAAGAGAGACACGTCGGAAAACAGTTCGCGGGTGCCGTAGGACTTGGAGACGTCGGAGATAGTAAGCATGGCGCAGGGAGCGGGGAGCTAGGAGGGACGAGTGGGCGCAGGGCAACAAAAAGCCCCGCTGGAGTGAAAACGGAGGGGCGTGGGTGACAGTTTTGCGCGGAACGAGGCTTTTGGATGGCTTTGCCCGCCTGCGTCGGCTCACTCCGGAACTTTACCTTTCTCCTCCCACCATGGCCCATAAAGTCAAAGCCGCCAAGCGGCAGACCCTGCTCACCGAGAACATCAACGCCAAGCTCGCCGCCAAAAAAGGCCCGATCTCGCAGTTTCTCGCCCACCACTATCGCCATTTCAATTCCGCCGCGTTGATCGACTCGGCCAAGGGTTACGAGGCCCACTTGAAGGCCGGCGGCAAGATGCTCGTCACCCTCGCCGGGGCCATGTCCACGGCCGAGCTCGGCCTCTCCCTCGCCGAGATGATCCGTCAGGACAAGGTCCACGCCATCGTCTGCACCGGTGCGAACCTTGAGGAGGACATCTTCAACCTCGTCGCCCACGATTATTACGAGCGTGTGCCCCACTATCGCGACCTCACCTCCGCCGACGAGCAGGCCCTGCTCGACCGCCACATGAACCGCGTGACGGATACCTGTATCCCCGAGGGGGAGGCCATGCGCCGCATCGAGGCCGCCGTCGCTCAGGAGTGGATCGCCGCGGACAAGGCCGGCACCCCGTTTTTCCCGCACGAGTTTATGTATAAGGTGCTTCGCACCGGAAAGCTGAAGGCGAGCTACATGATCGACCCGAAGAATTCCTGGATGCTGGCCGCCTGCGAGAAGAACCTCCCCATCGTCGTCCCCGGCTGGGAGGACTCCACGCTGGGTAACATGTATGCCGGGCGCGTGATCACCGGCGAGATCAAGAACGTCCACACCGTTCGCACCGGCATCGAATACATGACCTGGCTGGCCGACTGGTATACCAAGACCGCGAAAACGCTCAAAAACGGCGAGGGCTCGATCGGCTTTTTCCAAATCGGCGGCGGTATCGCCGGTGATTTCCCGATCTGCGTGGTGCCCATGCTGCACCAAGATCTCGACCGCCCTGAAGTGCCGCTCTGGGGCTATTTCTCCCAGATCAGCGACTCCACCACCAGCTACGGCAGCTATTCCGGGGCGGTGCCGAACGAGAAAATCACCTGGGGCAAGCTGGGCCAAAAGACCCCCAAGTTTATCGTCGAGAGCGACGCCACCATCGTGGCGCCCTTGATCTTCGCCTGGGTTTTAGGCCAGTAAGCCTGGGCAACGGGCGCGGCGGCCTGGCTTACCAGGCCAGCCGCGACCAGAGCAGTCGAAAGCTGCCGGCGTAGTCCTGCGGCTGGTCCCGCACGGCAGCGTCGATTTCCGCACGGGTGCGCCAAGCCCCGTCCATGATCTCCGCCGGGTGCAGCACAAAGGGACCATCGTGCCGAACTCGGTAGACCCAGACAAATTCCTGGCCCGTCTCCCGGCAGGGTTCGAGGCGTAGCCAGGGCTCGAGCTGGTGCGGCCCCTCGAGCTTCGCTCCGATCTCCTCGGCCAGCTCGCGCACTGCCGCCGCCGCATAGTCCTCGCCAGCATCGACATGGCCCGAACAAGAAGCGCACCAGCGGCCGGGGGCGGAGTCCTTGAGCAGCGAACGCCTTTGCAGAAAAACCCGGCCCTCCGCGTCCAGGCAGAGCACGTGAACGGCGCGGTGCCGGAGTTTTTGGGCATGCACGTCGGCGCGGCGGGCCCGGCCGACCACCCGGTCATGCTCGTCCACCACGTCGAATAACTCATCCGCGCTTTGCGCCGCCCCGCCGTCCTTTACATTGCCATCCATGTGTGCCCCTTTCGTGGGCCTTTCACCGCCCGCACGCCATGCCGAAAATTGAAGTCAACCAAGTCGCCGAAATCCTCAAACGCAACGACGTCGACCCCGCCTTGCTCCGCCAGATCGTCGAGGAGATGAACCAAGCGGTCGAGCCCGAGGTCGACGAAGAGAAGCCGCCGGCAGTCAAAAAGCAGTTCTCCATCCTCATCTCCGACCCAGACGGCAAGCTGCCCGCCGGGGAGTTCACCGGCTGGGTGCTGCAAATCCCCGAGGACGCGTCCGTGACCAGCGCCCCCGAGCGCATCCACAAGGCCGCCTACGAATTTAACACCACCAAAAAGGGCCGTCTCATGCCGGCCAAGACCATGGCCGATGCGATCGAAAACGTCACGGCCAAGCACTTCAAGGAGCAGCAGGTCTGGATCAAAACCAAGGCGCCGGTCTTCATGATGACCACCAACAACGAGATACCCTCGGAAAAGACCGACCGTTCCACCCGCCGCGGGCGGGTGGAGTAGGCGGTGGCGGCCTCCGCGGCTTTTGTTTTTACCCGCGTCCCGCCTCGCATCTAGCGTCACCTCACCATGGAGTGCAGCCTTTCCCCAGTGCCGGATCGCCGTCGCCTCCGGAGCGCCGCGCGGGACGCCCAGCGCGGCACCCGGGACGGATGTCCCCCCCGGATCGCCGGACCTATCCTCTTCCGCTTTTTCTCCGCTGACTAATTTCCCCCATGTCCACCCCGACCGCGCGCAAGTTTATCCTCGGCCTCGATCTGGACGGCGTCGTGGTCGATTTCTACCGCGCGCTCAAACCCGTCGCCGCGACCTGGCTCGGCAAACGGCCGGAGGACCTGACCGATGATTTTCGTTACGGCCTCAAGGAGTGGGGCCTGCTCGACAAGGTTTCTGGCGCCGGTGGCTACGATCTCACTTACCCGTTGCTCCACAAGCATGCGGTCAACCAGCACGGCATCTTCAAGAACGCCGATCCCATCGCCCTCGCCCCCTTCACCTTGCGCCGGCTCTCCCGGCTCGGCGTGCACATCCGCATCATCACCCACCGGCTCTACGTCGGCGGCCTGCATGGGGAATCCGTTACCCAGACGGCGGAGTGGCTGGAGAAACACGACGTGCCCTACCGCGACCTCTGCTTCGTCGAGGACAAGCTCTCCATCAACGCCGACCTCTACATCGACGACTCGCCGAAGAACATCGAGGCCTACCGTGCCGAGGGCCGGCCCTGCATTATCTTCGACAACCCGACCAACCGCCACCTCGGCGACGAGCTGCGCGCCCGCGACTGGGACGAGGTCTATCAACTGGTGGCTGCCGCGCACGGACGCCCCCGGGGCTGAATTTGCGGCCCGTCTGATCACCTCCGCTGATGGACAACGCGCCCGCCGCCGCCTTTCTCGCGCCGGTCTTCGTGGTCTATGAGATTGCCCAGTTGGTTTACGCCGAGCGGTTGCTCGGCGTGAAGCGACTCCAGGCCGGGGTTGACCCGCGCGGGCTGGGGCCACCGGAGCCTGTCGCCCTGCTTTGGGTGGTCCTCATTTGCGCGCAAAATGCCTGGTTGCTCTGGCTGCTGGGCGAGGGGCCGACGCGCCTGCATGCCGCCTGCCTCTTATTGGTTTCACTCTGCGGCTTCGCCCTGCGCGGCAGCTGTGCGCTGCGCTGGGTGCTCGTGGTGCTGACCATCGAGGGAGCGCTCAGACTGGGCTTGATGGTATCGCTGTTCGGCGCGGCCTGGCGCAGTTTGTAGCAAGGCGGGGAGGCGTAAAAGCATGCCGTTCCCCGAGTTTAACGCACCGTCGCCCAACTACGCTACCTTGCCGTTGCACGAGCGCAGAGGCGTATGTTTCCACCACACCGAAATGCCGTTTGCGGAGACGCTGGCGTTTATGGCGCGGCCGGAAAGCCGGGTGAGCTACCATGTGGTGATCGCGCCGGACGGGGCGCGGGCGCGTTTGGTGGCGGACGAGCACCTGGCGTGGCACGCGGGGGTATCGGTTTTTCACGGACGGGAAGGCTGCAACGCCTTCCTCCTCGGGGTGAGTTTCGCCGGCGACACGCGAATGGCCCCGCTCACGGAGGCGCAGTTGGCCTCGGCGCTCGAGTGGCTGGCTCCGCGCTGGGTTAAGTCAGGCTGGTCGCTTGATTGGATAACCGACCATCGCCAGGTCGCTCCTGGCCGAAAGAAAGACCTCGCGCCAGCCGAGTGGTCGCGGCTGCAGTCGGCCATCGCGCGACGTTTTGGATATTATGCCCGCGATCCGCGTTGAGCCCAGCTGTGAAAATCTGGCCCGTAGTTACTAATACGGATTTATATATAGGATATAAACCTATCTCTTTAAGGTTCACATGTTTTGGACTGAATTTACACTTACAGTCCTGAGTCGTGTGCTCTAGATCACTTAAGTCTAGCCCCGACTTTTCCTATAACCCCCCCCTAAAATATGAAAACTAGCCTTGCCCGAAATCCTGCCACCCGCAGCGGCTTCACCCTGATCGAAATGATTGGCGTGCTGGCCATCATCGGTGTTCTCGCCGCCGTCGTGGCTCCTCGCGTGATTGAGACCATCCGCGACGCGAAGGTCACCTCCGCGATCTCTTCTGCCACCTCCGCCAAGTCCGCCGCTTTAAATTATTATCAACGTTACGACGCTTTCCTCACCAACACCGAGGCTCAGGCTGCCACCGTCCCCGCTTCTGTCGTCCTGCCCGCAGGCGTCGGCAGTAACTATCGTAATTTCGGCGACGTGCTTCAGTATCAGGAAGGTTTTGTCGAGCAGGTGAAGCTCCCCATCGGTCGCACCAAGACCGATGGCGCTGCCTCCAATCAAACCTGGATGATCGGTTGCGTAAGCCTTGCGGCTGATGGCACCGGGACGCTGACCACCTCGCCAGGCTCTCAGACTCTAGCCGGTTATGGCAGCGCCGGCAAATTGTTCAAATCCGCCAACAAGGGCACGATGGTGCTCTATTATTATGTCCCTGCCCTCACCCTGCAGCAAGCGGCCTCGCTCGCGACCAAGGTAAACGGGCCCTTCCCCAATACCGTCTCCGGTGACCAGGCTATTGTTAATCTTACGCTTGATGGAACGATGTCCGGTCCCTCGGAAACCTGGTATCAGGGTGCCAATGTTTTCTTTAAGGCCAGCGTCGAGTTCCCCGGCTATTACGACGCCTTCATGTATATTTCTCACATCTGAAAGTGAATTATCCTGCGGACTTTTCCGTTTCTCTCAGTGGATGAATTGGTGCGCCAGTCCCCCGCCTCTCTGGGCGACTGGCTTCTCGCCCAGAAACTAGTCACTTCTGCGCAGTTACAATTGGCGGAACGAGAGGCCTCGCGACAGAATCTGCCCCTCGTCGAGGTGATGGCGCGACTCGGCCTGGCCACTGATGCCGAGCTCGCGAGTTATCGTGCACACCGTGGCTCGGTCAGGACGGCGATCGAGTTTTTGGGCGGAGGACAGCAGCAGGAACTCGGTTTGCGCCGCCTCGCGCTTCCGGACGATCTCCGCACCTTATTTCCTGAAAAGCTTTGCACGCTGCACGACGTTATCCCGGTCGCGCGTAAAGAGGGCGTGCTTTGGGTTGCAATGGCCAACCCTTTCGATCTGCCCACGCTTCGCAAGCTGGAGCAGATCGCGGGGATGACGGTCGAGCCCCTGCCCGGCGCGGTATCCGACCTGCGCCTTGCCATTAGCCGCAACTACTCCAGCCGTGATGAACTTCACACTGCGGTGGGAGAGTTTCTTCGAATGGATCAAGCCCTGCTCCACCGGCAGGCACAGGACGACCCCCCGATGATCCGGCTGGCGCAACAGCTTCTGCTGCACGCCGCTGTGCGCGAGGCCAGCGACGTTCATATACACCCCGAGCAGCGTTTTCTGCGGGTCCGACTGAGGGTGGACGGGATGCTTGAGGAGGGTTTGCTTTTGCCCGCAGGTATCCGCGTCGCCCTCACCGCCCGTTTCAAGATCCTTGCTGGCATGGATGTGGCCGAGGACCGTCTGCCCCAGGATGGACGCATCGAATTTGAGGTTGGCGGCCAAAGTATCGACGTTCGCGTTTCCACCCTGCCTTCCTGTCACGGAGAAAGTCTGGTGATGCGTTTGCTGGACCGATCGCGCGTTCGCCTGGACTTGAATTACCTCGGTTTTTCTGGCCAGCACCAGGTTGAGCTTTCCTCGGTCATCGCAAGGCCCCACGGCGTTTTTCTGGTAACCGGTCCGACCGGCTCGGGTAAAACCACCACGCTCTACACGCTCCTTGGCATGATCGATGCCGAGGCGCGCAGCGTATTCACACTGGAGGACCCGATTGAATACCGGCTGCCGCTAGTGCGGCAGACTCAGGTGCGCGAGGATATCGGCCTGACCTTCTCCGCCGGGCTCCGCACTCTGCTGCGGCAGGATCCCGATGTCATCCTGGTGGGTGAGACGCGCGATCGTGAGACGGCCGAGCTGATGATCCGGGCCGCGCTTACCGGCCATCTCGTGCTTTCCACCCTGCACACCAACGATGCGCTTGGTGCCGTGCCCCGCCTTGCTGATCTGGGCGTGCCCCACTACTTGCTCGCCGGCTGCCTGCTTGGCGTCAGCGCCCAGCGTCTCGTCCGCCGTCTGTGCTCTGTATGCCGCGAACCCTACGCCCCTGATCCGACGCATTGGCGCGCGGTGGCTGGTGAAGAAATCCCGCCCGCCCGTTTGTTCCGGCCGGCCGGGTGTCCGGCCTGCGCCCAGGCCGGTTATCGCGGACGACTCAGCATTACGGAAATCCTTCTGGTCGACACCGCTTTTAGTGCGCTCGTCGAGCGCCAGGCTTCTCGGTCCGAAATGAAGGCGCTGATACGTTCACGCGGGGTGCCGCTTATGCGGGACGACGGTCTGGCCAAGGCCTGCGAGGGCCTGACTACTCCGGAGGAAATCTCCCGGGTGACATCGCTCTCGTTGGAGGACTGAGCCCAATGCCTCTTTTTCGCTACGTCGCCGCAACCGCTTCCGGAAACAAGGAATCAGGCACGGTCTTTGCAGAGTCGGAAAGCCGTCTTGAGGAAATCCTTTCCAGTCGTAGTCTTGAGCTGGTGCGGGCCATACCGAAGAACAGCGGGGTCGCGGCCTCCCCCCGCCGTCTCGGTTCGGCTGCCAAGCTTCCGCCCGCGGAGCTGGCCAATTTTTTCTTTCGCCTCGGCATTCAGCTTCGCGCCGGCGTCAACCTGCTCGACGCGCTCGCCGAGGTGGATGAGCAGGCGGATAGCAAGACGTCCGAGATTTGTGCCGCGCTCGCCGAAACCGTGCGGGGTGGCGCACCGCTGAGCGAGGGAATGGCGGCGTTCCCCCGGGTGTTCCCCGGGCATATCCGGATGGTGGTCCGGGTGGGCGAACGCAGCGGCCGCATGGCCGAGAATTGCATCGAGCTCCGCAGCTACATCGAGTGGATGGAGAAAAACTGGAAGGATTTCCGCCAAGCGATGATTTACCCTGCCACGCTGGCCTGTGCGCTCGTAGCCTTTGTCTTTATCGCGCTGCGGTTCATCTTTCCCGTGATCGTAAATCTCCTGCGCGAACTGGAGGTGCCGCTGCCGTTCATAACCCGGTTGCTTATTGTCGCCAGCGACTTTGTCGTCGCGCAATGGCATGTGATCCTCGCCGCCGCGGTTTTGGCCCCGGTTGCGTTTCGCTTGTTGCGTAAACACTCCACGGCCTTCGCCACCTGGACGGATGGCCTTATTTTTCGCATACCCTGGCTTGGCGAAGTCGTGCGGGCCGTCTGTGTCGCCCGTTTTTTGCGCAATTTCGTGCTCATGCTCCAGGCCGGGGTGATTATTACCGAGTCCCTTGATGCGGGGGCAGATGTCGTGGGCAACCGTGTTCTCGAGGGCGGCATACGCCGCATCGGCCGCTCTGTCGCCAACGGCTCGAAGATGCACGAGTCGATGCGTTTTGAGCCGGACTTTCCCGGCATCGTGCGCCAGATGGTGGCCGTCGGTGAGCAAACCGGTTCGCTCGACACCTGTTTGCGCGAGGTTGTCTCTTACTACGACGACGTCATCCCGCGTCGCATCAAGACTTTCTTCAGTGTGCTGGAGCCGGTCCTCATCGTCTCCGGTCTCGTGATCGCGGCGGCGATCGCGGCCGCGGTTTTTCTCCCCCTTGTCAGCCTGATCAATGTCAAAGCCTATTGAGCCCCCGGCCCGCCTTTCACGCGGTTTCACCACGCTCGAGTTACTCGGCGTGCTGATGGTGATTGCGATTCTCGCGGCGGCCGTCGCGCCGAACGTGATCGGGCTCCTCAAGTCGCAAAAAATCCGGAGCGAGCAGGAAGCGGTTCAGGCTACTGGCTCGGCTCTGCGCACGGGCATCATCCGGTCCCAGCGGCTTCCCTTGGATGACACGATCGCGGCGCCGACTGATCCCCAGGCCGACTGGGCCGAGTTGGCCGAGCTCGGCGGCGGGGGCGGCCGGCAGGGTATCTTGCGTCAAGTGGTGGACAACGACGGCAAGCTGGTCAGCGCGCGACGGCTTTTTCTTGCCCGACCCCGCCACGGCTGGCGTGGAGCCACCTTCAACGAAATCACCGGTGACGGCACTCAGGCCGGTTGGCTGCCTGGCGGGCAGACCGGTCTTCGGCTCATTCTCCTCGGGACAGGTGATCGTCTTCTCCCTTTGCCGGAAACGCTTTCCGATGCCGCCTTCGACTGGCTTTGGGATGAATTCACCCCCGCTGCCGCCAGCGACGCGGTGTCGGCTAAGTTAGGGGATCACGGGTTCGACCCAAAATGGAGCGGGCGGCGTTCGTTCGACCTCGCCATCGCCCGTATCGACCTGCGCGACCTCGTGGTGCCTGTCACGCTCGAGGCGCGCCGTCGGCTGACGCTTGAGTCGCCGCCACTGGAACTTGATTTTGCGGGGCCTCCGGGTGGCCCGCCCTCCTTTACCCTGACAATTCGCGGGGCTAGCGGCGTCAGCTTTTCCTACAAGACCCTGGGCGACACAGCCAGTGGTTTCAAACTCCAGCTCCAACTCGTCCACCCAGGTGAGCTCGATCGGGTCGTGTCGGAGGATCTGTCGAAAATTCCTCCGGACCAAAAAAAAGTGGTGATCACGGCCGTGGCCTCCTCGGGCGCCGCCGCCTCGCACGAGCTCCCGGTGCCCTCCCTGGAGCGTCCGGTTTATGAGCTGGCGGCCAGCGTCGGCAGCAGCACTCCGTATTCACTGCAAAACGAGCAGACCGATCTGCTGCTTATGCGCGGACAGGAAGTCGGCCTCCGCAGTCATTCCGTCGATGGTGGTCAATTGGTCCGAACTTTTGTTGTGGAGCTGCCTTTTCGGCATTTTTACTTCAACGGCACAAGCTGGAGCCAGCGCTGAGTCATGTCCCACTACCTCCTTATCTGGGACCACCCCGTTCTAGGGTTATGGCGAAAAGACCGTGGTGGCGCGCAGCTGGTGGCCGAAGCGCAGGCCGAAACCGTCGAGGAGGTGATTGGCTTTATCGAGCACGCGCCGATCGCAGGCCTCGTCCTCACGCTCCGGGTCGCGGTGGATGCGACCTGGGTGGAGCAGCATCTGGAGCGGTTGCCGCCCGCGCGCGGCAAGCTCCTCGACGACCTCGTGCGGCGGCGGTTGGAGAAACGCGGCGGACCGGAAGCGGCCGACCACCATTGGGCCTTGCGTCGCATGCCTGCGGACTATGGTCCGCCGACGCTCCGGCTCGTGGTGAGTTTACCGCCCGCCTTGAACACCGCGCTGGCCCGTTTTTGCGACCGGCATGGCGTCGCCCTGCTTGGCGTGCATAGCCTGGCGCTCGCGATTGGTATGGCGGTCCGGCCGGAGAACAAAGGTTTACGTGCTCTGCGTTTCGGCCTGGCCACGCACGTCGCCGCTTACGCCTCCGATGGTGCCCACCTCTACTCTATCCGCGCACCGGGGGAGGCTCCCGTTCCCGATGCCCTCGCTCGGGTGGCGAGGCGCCTGGCGCTTTTTGTGGATCAAGAGATCCACGAAAAAGGCGGTCAATTCTCCACGGCAACCGAGCTTGGCCCAAGTGAGGAAATCTCGGTTGACGAACTCTGGGCGGCCCTAGCCCGCGGCCCTGATTTGCTCCCCCGTCGTGTGCACCGGGCGCGTATTTTCTTTCGCGCCCGTCTTTTTGCGCTGGCGCTTGCCTTGCTGGCATTGGTTCCTGCGCTGGATTTTTTGAGTCGAGGTCTCTCCCGCCGCGCCGCTGCGGAGCTGGCCAGAGTCAGCGCTGAGGCCGAGACGGTCGAGTCGGTGGTGCGGGCCCGCAAAGCCGAAACGGCACTCGCACTTCTGCGACGTCAGGGTGTGGTTGTCGATTTCGCCTCCGGCCGGGCGGCCGATTTGGAAGCGCCCGCCGCGGACTCCCCCTTGCTGGTCGCCACCCATTTTGTTGCTTCCGTCGTTCCCGATACTCTTGAGTTGGATCGTATCAGCCTGCGTCTGGACCCGGCCGACCGCGCCATTCGCATCGTGCTCGCCGGCCGGCCATTAAAGCTGGAGACCAACGTGGATACCCAGCTGGACCTTTATTTGCGTGAGCTGGCTTACGCCTCGTTCAAGACCGTTGACGTCAAGCGTGAGATGCTGCGCGGCCGAGCCGGACGCTTTTCGGCGGCTGAATCCGCATCCCGGCAGTTTCAGATCGATTTAAAGTTAAAGGACCCGAAGTGAGACCGCGCCTGATTAGTTTTCTACGGTTCTTTTCCTCCTGGGGCGTGATCGCCTTGCTGGCGGCGTTCTACGGCTGGCTATTCTTTTTTAACGCCCAGCTCGTGCGTGAGGACGTGAGCGCGCGCAAGGCCAGGGAGGAGGCGATCCAGCGTCGCCAGCAGGTCAAAACCGCCGAGGCCACGCTGGAAACCTTCGCCACTGCGGAGCTCCGCGAGCGCATCGCCGCCGTCGAGGCGCGTTTGCTCCGAGACGATCCGCAGGCGCGGGCAGAGGAGGAGAAACGTGTCCAAGCCGGCCTAGAGGCCTGCGGCTGGACGCTTAAAGAAATCAAGTGGTCGGCCAAAACCGAGGGCAGTGTGCGGCGCGCTGTCATTAAAGCGGGCGCCCCGGCGGTTGTATTGCCGGGCGTCAAGGATGGCCGGCTCGGGGAGTGGCTGCGCGCGGCGGCGGCCCTTTGGAGTGCCGGCCCCCCGCTCGAGTGGACCGCCTACACCGTCGGCCGCGAAGCGCGCGGGGACCTGTTGCTTGAGGCGGAGTTGCTTTACCCGGTGGCTCCTTCGCCCTGACCATGCGCCGCTTTCTCAACGACAAACGTTTTGTAGGGGCGATGTCCTTGCTCGCTCTTCTGCTTTGCCTGTGGCGCTTCCTCCCGCGGGAGCATGCTCTCCCGCTCGCCACGAAGTCGAAGCCGCCCTCGCTCGCCCCCGTCGCCCCCGCCCTAGTCACGGACGAGATTGCGCCCTATGTCCGTCCGCGATGGCTGCCCAGCAACGGCGAGCGGAAAACCCTCGGTTTCGATCCCTTCAACCGGGAGGCGCCGCTGCCTTCTCCCGCGTTGCCTGCGCCGTCTCCATCAACGGTCGAGGAACCGGCGGGCCCTGTCGACACCGCACGTTTGATTGTGGAAGCACTGGGTCTTGATGAAGCTGGTTTTTTCGTGCGTTACCGTGGTCGTCGTGTCCGCGAGGGCGACCAGATCGGCGCGGAAACCCTGGGAAAGATCGCGATCTCCGGCCTCGCGATGAGAAACGACGAGTCCTACCGCGCCAAGGTGTCCGGGTTTATTCAAGCGCTCAGCGTGGATGGCGACATGCTGGTCGAAGGGGAAAGCCGCATTGTGCTCGACGGCCGAGCTTTTCGCCCGGGCGACATTTTGCGCAAAGGCCCTTGGGTGGCGGTCCTGCAAGTCCAGTCGGCCGAGCTGACTTTTATCGATGAGTTCGGCAACCGCTACGCCAAGCCGCGCTAGAACGGGAGCTAGCCGGCTCAGACCTGCGTGCGGAAGTAGGCGATAGTGCGGCCAAGACCTTCTTCGAGGGCCACGGTGGGGCCCCAGTTGTTCAGGTGTTTCTGGGCCAAGGTGATGTCGGGACGGCGCTGTTTCGGGTCGTCGCCGGGCAGGGGGCGGTGCACGATCTTCGAAGTGCTGCCGGTGAGCTTAAGGGTAAGTTCGGCGAGTTGGAGCATGGTGAACTCCCCGGGGTTGCCGATGTTGATGGGGCCGGTGACGGCGTCCTGGTTCATCAGGCGGATGAAACCCTCGATGAGGTCGTCCACGTAGCAAAACGAGCGGGTCTGGAGGCCGTCGCCGTAGATCGTGATATCCTCGCCCTTGAGCGCCTGAACGATGAAGTTCGAAACCACGCGGCCGTCGTTCGGGTGCATGCGCGGGCCGTAGGTGTTGAAGATGCGGACGATGCGGATATCGACCTCGTTCTGGCGGTGATAGTCCATAAACAGGGTCTCGGCCACGCGCTTGCCTTCGTCGTAGCAGGAGCGGATGCCGATGGGGTTGACGTTGCCCCAGTAGCTCTCCGGCTGGGGGTGGAGGGCGGGGTCGCCATACACCTCGGAGGTGCTGGCCTGGAAGACGCGGGCGCGAGTGCGTTTGGCGAGGCCGAGGCAGTTGATCGCGCCCATCACGGAGGTTTTTACCGTCTTGATGGCGTTGTATTGGTAGTGGGGCGGCGAGGCCGGGCAGGCGAGGTTGTAGATCTGGTCCACCTCGAACTTGAAGGGGTCGATCACGTCGTGGCGGACTAGCTCGAAGTCGGGCCGGCCGAGGAGGTGGGCGATATTGGTTTTGCGCCCGGTGAAGAAATTATCGAGGGCGATAACCTCGTGGCCGTCTTTCAGGAGGCGGTCGCAAAGATGGGAACCGAGGAAGCCGGCGCCGCCGGTGACGAGTATGCGCATGGGAACAGGTGACACCAAGAATTCGGAAAACGGAAAGCTGAAAACGTAAACCGCGTGTGAAGAACGGGTGGCTGGCGCGGGAAATCAGGCTAGGCGGGCATCGGCGCCGGCTTCGTAGCGGGTGATCCAGGCGCGGTGCCAGGAGGCGAAGTCGCCGGCTTCGAGGTGCGCGCGGGCCCGCGCCATGAGGTCGAGGTAGAAGGCCAGGTTGTGGATGGTCAGCAGGGTGCAGCCCAGGATCTCGCCGGCGACGAGGAGGTGGCGGAGGTAGGCGCGGGAGAAGTTGGTGGCGTAGTTGGCGACCTCGGCGTGGATCGGGCCGGGGTCGGCGCGGAAACGTTCGTTGCGCAGGTTGAGGGGGCCGTCGGGGGTGAAGACGAGGCCGTTGCGGGCGACGCGGCTGGGCAGCACGCAGTCAAACATGTCCACCCCCAGCGCGATCATCTTAAGCATCTGGGGCGGGGTGCCGAGGCCCATGGTGTAACGGGGTTTGTGGGCGGGCAGGAAAGGCGTGGTGGCGCCGACCTGTTTCAGCATCTCGGGCTCGGGCTCGCCCACGCTCACGCCGCCGACCGCGTAGCCGGGGAAGTCAAGGGCGCCGAGGGCCTCGGCGGCCTCGCGGCGGAGGTCGTCGTAGGTGGAGCCCTGGACGATGGCGAAGACGTGGTGGCCGGCGGCGAGGAAGCCGGAGTCGGTGGCGATCTGTTTGCACTGCGCGGCCCAGCGCAGGGAGCGGGCGCAGGCGGCGGCGGTAGCCTCGCGTTCGCAGGGCCAGGGCGGGCACTCGTCGATCACCATGGCGATGTCGCTGCCGAGGTTGGCCTGGATGGCCATGACCTCGCGGGGGCCGAGGAAACATTTTTTGCCGTCGAGGTGGCTTTGGAACTCGACGCCGTCGGGGTGCATTTTGCGGAGCTTGGCGAGGGAGAAGACCTGGAAGCCTCCGCTGTCGGTCAGGATGGGGCCATCCCAGCCCATGAATTGGTGGAGACCGCCGAGTTCGCGGACCAGTTCGCTGGTGGGCCGCAGGTTGAGGTGGTAGGTGTTGCCGAGGATGATCTGGGCGCCGAGCTCGCGGAGCTGGACGGGGGTGACGCCCTTGACGGTGCCTTGGGTGCCGACGGGCATAAAGATGGGCGTCTCGACCACTCCGTGGCGGGTGCGCAGGCGGCCGCGGCGGGCGGCGGTGTGCGAATCGGTTAGGAGCAGGTCGAAAGGAGAGACGGGCATGAGGCCAACATCCGCCAGGGCGGCGTCGGCGTCCAAGCCGTTTTTTCAGCCGCGGGCGTCAGGCCAGGCCCAGTTCCGGCTGGTCCTCGGCGGGGGCGAGGCGGGCCTGATGGCTGAAGTGGTGGTCGTTAAAGACCGGATACAGGGCGTAGAGGCGTTCCAACAGGACGGAAAGCAGTTTTTCCAAAGGGGGCAGGTCGCGTTCACCGCGGAAGTGAGGGGCGGGCTTGAGCTCGCCGAGGAAAAGCAACAGCTCCTGCGCGGCGCGCTCGGGTGCTCCGGGGCCGGCAGCTGGGTCGCTTTCTTGGCGGATGGCGGCCAGACTTTGCTGCATCGCATGGACGAGATGGAAAAGTCCGTGCGGCGCATCTGGCTGCTGGAGGAAGAATTCCGCGACGTAGCGCGGCTGGCTGCGCGCCTGGTAGAGCCTCCGGTAAGCGTCTTGCGAACCGAGCATGCGCAGCAGGGCGGAGAGTTCGGGGTTGTCGCGGTAGTGGCCGGGGCGGTGGCGTCCGGGACGGGCGTGGGCCCCGAGGACGTGGCGCAGCGCGCTGCAAGTCATGATGGCGCGTTCCAGGAACACGCCGAGCCGGAGGAAGTGCCAAGCGGCATCGTGCAGCATGGTGTGGTCGGCGGTAGCGTGGAAGGCGGGCACGTGGTCGAGCACGGCTTGTTCGGCCTCGCTCGCGAGACGCTGGCGCAGTTTGGCGGCGGCGGCGGGGTTGGCGGGAAGGGTGCGGTGGCGGAGGGTCTCGAGCCGGGCGTGGAGGCGGGTCAGCACGCGCCAGGTTTCGGGTGAGAGATAGTCGCGCAGCTGGCTGGCGTTATAGAGCACGGAACCGCTGGCGGCAGTGATGGATCCGGGGGTGTCGGGGTCGAGGGTAAGGCGCCAGGCGAGGTCGGCCCCAAAGGTTTCGTGAGGGCGGGCGCGGGCGTCGAGCCGGGGTCCGGAGTGTCCGGTGGCTTCGAGTAGGCCGCGCCAGACGGGCAGCCAGTGGCGGCGATCGCGGGCGGGGATCTCCTCCAGCGCGACGTCGTCGAGGATGGCGAGCATCCGGGCGGTAGCCTCGGCGCGTTCAAGGTAGCGGCCCAGCCAGAAGAGGTTTTCGGCCGCGCGCGAGCCGAGCTGGGCGGGGTGGAGGGAATCGCCGGGATCGTGGGTTTCGAGATCGGCGAGGCCGCCGGAGTTATGCGACCCGAGTAAAACAAGGGTGTCGGCGGCGGCGCCCACGCGGCCGGACGGGGGCAGGGCGGAGCCCAGGTGGATGAGACCGCCGGGGAAGACGTCCAGGCGGCGGTCGTCGGTAAGCACGAAGGTGCTCAGGCAGAAGGGCTCGGCGGCGGCGCGTCCCCCCGGCCGGCGGCCGTCGAGGGCGAGGGCCTCGGGGGTGGCCTGGGCGATGTAGGCGTGGGGGTTGCGAAGGACGCGGCGATCGAGGCCGGTGGCGGTCAGAAGCGGGCGCCGGTGGGCGGGCCGGGTGACGGTGTAGTTGTCGGGCGACTCGTGGGCGGGGCGGATGATGAAGCGGTCGTGCTGGTCGAGGATTTGTTCGAGGCGATCGGGGTCGCCGCAGGCGTAGGTCTCGGGTGCGGGCAGCAGGAGTTTTTCGCCGAGGTAAAATTTAGCCAAACGGGGCAGGTAAGCCTCAATCACCTGACTTTCTGCCAGGCCTGTGCCAATGGTATTGGCCAAGGCCACGCGGCCGGCGCGGATGCATTGGAGCAAGCCGGGGATGCCGGCGGTCTCGCGGTCGGTGGAGAAAACCACCGGGTCGATATGGGCGTCATTCAGCCGGCGATAGATCACATCAACGCGTTCGAGGCCGGCGACGGTTTTGAAGTAAACGGTGTTGTCTAGGACGAGCAAGTCGTCGCCGCGGGCGAGGGGCAGGCCCATTTTCCGGGCGAGGAAGCTGTGTTCGGAGTAGAAGGCGTCGTGGGGGCCGGCGGTGAGGACTACGATGGAGGGCGAGGGGCGGTCGCGAGGCGCGAGTGCGCGCAGGGCGTGGAGCAGTTGAAGGGGGAAATTGATGACGCTGTGGTAATCGGGCAGGGCGCGGTAAAGGTCGCCGGCTTCCTGGGTCATGAAGCGGCGGTTTTGCACTGCGTAGCTCAGGCCGATCGGGGTGTTGGAACGGGTTTGCACGCAGCGCCAGCCGGCAGGGGTGCGGACGAGGTCGAAGCGCAGGAGGGTGGCCGGGTTGGCGCGGGCGGGTTCCAGCCCGAGGCAGGGGCGGCGGTAGAAGGGGTCGGACAGCACGGCTTCGGGCGGGAGGATGCCGGCGCGCAGGCATTGTTGGCGGTGGTAGAGATCGACCAGCAGGGCGTTGACCAGGCGGGCGCGCTGGCGGAGGCCGGCTTCTAGTGGGGTCCACTCCTCGGCCTTGAGGACGAGCGGGGTGGGCTCAAGGGTCCAGAAGTGCGCCGGTGCCCGGCCGGAGGCTTCCTCCCGGAGGGAGAGATCGGTCAGGCTAGCATCCCGGATGGCAAGGCGCAGGCGTGGGCGCAGGGTGCGACGCTGGGCAGGGCTCAGGGCGGGCAGGGCGGTTTGGACGTTGACCGGCGTCGTGGGCATGCGGGCGGGCAGGTTGTCCGGTTGGTGTGACGGGGGGCAAGCGCGACGGTGCGGGTGTTTGGGGGTTGGCGGGTGCGGTGCGGGTGTGTGGGATGGGTCTATGTTGCCGCTTTGGGATACTGAACCGCACCGCCGCGCGCCGGTGTTTACCGCGCTTCTCATCACGGCCTGTCTGGGCGTTTTTGGCTACGAGCTTTGGTTGATGTTGGAGGGCCCAAAGGGGTTTGAGGCCTGGATGACGGCGCATGCGCTGGTGCCGGCGCGGTGGTTGGCGGGAGTGGCGGATCCGGACCAGTGGGCCACGGTGGCGACGTCAATGTTCCTCCATGGAGGGGTGGCTCATGTGCTGGGCAACTGCTGGTTTTTATGGGTGTTTGGCAACAACGTGGAGGACAGGCTGGGGTTTGGGGGATTTGGTTTTTTATACGTGGTCTCGGGGTTGGTCGCGGCGCTGGCGCAGGTAGCGGCGGACACCGGTTCGCAGGTGCCCATGGTGGGTGCGAGCGGTGCGATTTCGGGGGTGCTCGGGGCATACTTGATCTTTTTTCCGCGTTCCTGGGTATTCGCCCTGGTGCCTTGGGTCGTGCCTGTGCTGCCGGTGCCGGCGGTGGTTTTTCTCGTGCTCTGGTTTGTGGCCCAGGCCTATGCCGGAGTCGGTTCGTTGCTGGCGGGAGCGACCGGCGCGGGCGGGGTGGCGTGGTGGGCGCACGCGGGTGGTTTTTTGACTGGGTTGGTTTTTGCCTTGGCCTGGCCGAAACGGCGACGGCGGTAGGCCCCGTCAAGCTGCGGGGTTGCCAAGGCCGGTGAAACGGGAAACGTTCACGCCAAAGTCATGTTGAAGAAAATCCTCTCGAAGCTGCGCTCCGTGTTTGCGCCTTCGCCCGCTGCCCAGATTCCCGTAAAGACTGCTCCAACAGCGCGTGGCCGTTCGGCCTCCACCGGGGCCGCTCCTGCCCATGAGGCGCGCGGGCGGGATCCAGCGGGTTCCGGCCGCGGCCGCGGCCGCGGTGCCGGTCGCGATGGACGCCGGGAGCCCCGCTCAGGACGTGAGGGCGGTTTTGCTGCCGGCCGGGGTCGAGGCGGAGAGCGCCGCGGCGGGTCTGGCGGGCCCGGTGCTGGAACCGAGCGGCTGGAGAAGCCGCGGACCGACCATACTTTTGACCATCCCCGGCCGGAGTCCATCAAGCCCAAGGTCGCGGTGGAAATTCCTCCGCAGGATACGGCTTTTACGAAGCTCGGGCTGAACGATGCGATCGCCTTCGCGGTTGCCGAGATGGGTTACAATGATCCGACGCCGATCCAGGCCCACGCGGTGCCGGTGGTGCTGGCGGGGCGCGACGTCATCGGCTCGGCTCAGACTGGCACCGGCAAGACGGCGGCCTTTGCGTTGCCGATTATTCACCGCCTCGGGGCGCATCAGCGCCCGACGCGTTGCCTCGTGCTGGAGCCGACCCGCGAGCTCGCTTTGCAGGTGGAGGAGGCGATCCAGAAATACGCTAGGCACACCGATCTCACGGTCACCGTGGTCTATGGTGGGGTGGGCTACGGCAAGCAACGCGAGGATCTGGCGCGCGGTGTCGATGTGATCGCGGCCACCCCGGGCCGTCTGCTCGATCATCTCGAGCAAGGCACGGCCAATCTCGCCGGCGTTGAGATCCTGGTCCTTGATGAAGTGGATCGGATGCTCGACATGGGGTTCCTTCCCGATGTGAAGCGTATCATCGAAAAATGCCCCAAGGCGCGGCAGACGCTGTTTTTCAGCGCAACCATGCCACCCGAACTGGCCCAGCTCGCGGGCTGGGCCTTGAGCGATCCGCAGGAGATCAAGATCGGCCGCACCCGCTCGGCGGCGGAGACGGTTGCGCATGCCTTTTACCCGGTGGTCGCCATCCAGAAGTTTGATCTCCTGCTCGAGCTCATGAAGCGCACCGATTTCAAGAGCGTGATTATTTTTACCCGGACCAAGATGGGTGCCGATCGCATCGCCCACCGGCTCCAGCGCGAATCGCACTCGGTGGGTGTCATTCATTCTGACCGCAGCCAGCGCGAGCGAGTCGAGGCGCTCCAAGGCTTTAAGGACGGCACTTTCGAGGTGTTGGTGGCCACCGATATCGCGGCGCGCGGGCTTGATATCGCCGGGGTGTCCCACGTGGTAAATTACGACGTGCCCGAGAATGCGGAGGACTATGTGCACCGTATTGGCCGGACCGGTCGGGCCCAGACCACGGGCGATGCCTACACTTTGGTAACGGAGGAGGACGTGCGAGATGCGCGGTCCATCGAGCGCTTCATCGGAGCGAGCATAGAGCGCAAGAAACTCGAGGATTTCCCCTACATCTACTCGGCGCTCTTTGACGAAAAGGCCCTGGCCGAGGCGGAGGCGGCGGCGCCCAAGCCGGCGGGCCGGCTCACTCGTGGCACGCGCGGGGGCCGACGCTAAAGCGCGCTCCGACGGTCAACGGAGAAACCTCAAGACGTCCCGTGCGGGCGTCTTTTTTGTTGCGAAGCTATATTCCTTGCTTGGAATATAGTTCGTCATGCAGCTCGTCCAAATCTATCAATGCCTCTGCGACGAGACGCGCCTGCGTTTGTTGAATCTGCTGCTCCGGGGGCCCTTGTGCGTGTGTCACTTTCAAACCGTGCTGAGCGAGCCACAGGTGAAGATCTCCAAGCATCTCGGATATCTGCGGACGCGCGGATTGGTCACGGCGACGCGGCGCGGCAACTGGATGATCTATGATTTGCCGGCGGCGGCGGCGCGTTCGCCAGAACTGGCGGCCAACCTCGCCTGCCTGCAGGACTGCGCGGCCGAGCAATCGATCTTCCGCCGCGATCTGGCGCGGCTCACGAAACTGGACCTTGCCTGCGGGCCAGTCGCGGGAGTTTCCGCGAAGAACGACGACGGATGCGGCTGCGACCAACCGGCCAAGATTTTGAAAAAATGAATACACTCGACGAATCGCCCACCCTGTTGCTTTCCCGCCTGCGCGCCGATCTCACGGCGGCGCCTGACTTGCCCCTGACCGTGGTCTGGCCGGACGGCGAGGCGATCGAGGCACACTTTCACGTGACCGAGGTGGGGCGGGTGAGGAAGGACTTCGTCGACTGCGGCGGAACGATCCGCAGCCTTACGACGTGCCTGCTGCAGACTTGGGTCGGAGACGACATCGATCATCGCATCACGGGCGCCAAGTTGTTGCGCGCGCTCGACCACGCCGAGCCCATCCTTGGCGGCGAGGATCTTCCGGTGGAGCTCGAATACGAGGCCTGTAACGTCGTGCAGCTGCGTTTGGTCGCGATCACGCCGGAGGATGGCGCGCTGGTGATGCGGCTCGCCTCCAAACACACGGATTGTCTGGCGAAGGACCTGTGTTTGCCCGCCGCCCGCCATCCTGCCGCCGAAGCCTCCGCGTGCGGTCCCGGCTGCTGCTGAGCCGACCTTTACCCATCATGAATCCCGCCAAGCCCATCATTCTTATTCTCTGCACCGGCAACTCCTGCCGGAGCCACCTCGCGGAGGGCGTTTTGCGCGCCGTCGCCGGGGATCTTTTCGAGGTGGCCAGCGCCGGCTCCAAACCCGCCGGCTTCGTCCATCCGCTGGCCGTCGAAGTGATGAAGGAGATCGAAATCGATCTTTCCGGACACCACTCGAAGCACATGAACGAGTTTGTCGAACGCAAGGTCGAGACGGTCATCACCGTGTGCGGCAACGCGGACCAGGCGTGCCCGATGTATCCGGGGCAGCTCAACCGGCATCACTGGCCGTTTTTCGATCCGGCGCACGCGACCGGAACGGACGAGGAGAAGCTGGCGGTGTTTCGCCGGGTGCGGGACGAGATTCGGCAGTGTTTTTCGGCTTATGCGGATGGCCGGCGGGATGAGCGCAAACGCGCGATGGCGGCGGGGGCTTCGGCATGAGCGCTGGGGTCGCCGGCCGGCTCTCGTTTTTGGATCGCTGGCTGACAGCGTGGATCTTTGCGGCGATGGCGCTCGGGGTGGGGCTGGGGCACTTTGCGCCCGAGCTGGCGACCACGCTCACGTCGTGGAGTGTGGGCACGACCTCGGTGCCCATCGCGATCGGCCTCATCGTGATGATGTATCCTCCGCTGGCGAAAGTCCGCTTCGAGGAACTGCCGGACGTGTTTCGCGACCGCCGCGTGCTCGCGCTCTCGCTGTTCCAGAACTGGCTGGTCGGGCCGCTGCTCATGTTCGTTTTGGCGGCGGTGTTTCTGCGCGACCAGCCGGAGTATTTCGCGGGGTTGGTGCTGGTGGGCATCGCCCGGTGTATCGCGATGGTGATCGTGTGGAACGATCTCGCGGGTGGCAGCCGTGAATACTGCGCTGGGCTGGTGGCGGCCAACGCGATCTTCCAGGTCTTCGCCTTCGCGCCGCTGGCGTGGCTGTTTCTCAAAGTCCTGCCTCCGCTGGCGGGGGTAGATCTCGGCGCGCTCGATCTTTCCGGCATCACCATCGGAAGCATCGCTTGGAGCGTTTTCATCTATCTCGGGATTCCATTTTTGGCCGGCTGGTTGACGCGCTTGGCGCTCAGGCGCGGCGCGCGGACCGAGTGGTTCGACACCCGGTTTTTGCCCGCGATCAGCCCGCTGACCTTGGGGGCGCTGCTCTTCACCATCGTGGTGATGTTTAGTCTGCAGGGAGAGCAGGTGTTGGCGCGGCCGTTTGACGTGCTGCGCGTGGCGCTGCCGCTGGCGGTGTATTTCGCGATCATGTTCACCCTGACCTTCTGGATGAGCGTGAAGGCCGGCGCGGACTATGCGCGGGCGGCGACGCTCGGCTTCACGGCGGCGGGGAACAACTTCGAGTTGGCCATCGCGGTGGCGGTCGGGGTCTTCGGGCTGAGCTCGGGCGCGGCTTTCGCGGCCGTGGTCGGGCCGCTGGTCGAGGTGCCGGCCTTGATCGCGTTGGTGGCGGTGGCCCTGCGGTGGAAACGCCGGCTGGGCGCGGTCTAAGCGGGGTCCGTGATCTCGGTCCAATCGCCTAGGCCGGTCGCGTAAACTAGGCGTCGCACGCGGCAGGTGGGGAACATGGCGGCGAGGCTGCGGCCATAGGCGCGGAGCTGGGGCGCATACTCGGCGGCGAGGCGGGCGAGAAAAACCTCGGCCGACTCGCCGGCGCGGCGCCGGTTGGTTTTCCAGTCGAGCACCCAGGCCTCGGCGCCATCGGCGTCGTGCAGGACGAGGTCCATGACGCCGTCCATCCATTGGTCTTCGGCGAGCGGTGCGAGCACGGAAAGCTCGGCGAGGCGGCGCCAGCGGGGCTGGCGCAACTCGCGCCAAGCGGGGCTGGCGCGCAGGAGGGCCCATTCGGCGCGCGCGCGTTCGCCCGCGCCGAGGGCTTCGGCGGCCGACATACGACCCGCGGCGTAGGCGTCGACTGCGGCATCGGACGCCAGCCAGGGGATGAATTCGACGGTTTCGTGCCACCACAGCCCGTAAGCGAGGGGATCCTCGCCCGAGCGGGGCGAGGCGGGCGAATCCTCGCTACTCTCGTGGCGGGCGGTGCGGATTGCATCCTCGGTATCGTGCTCGGCGAGTTGGTGGGGCAGGCTGCGGCGCGGTGCGATGGGCAAACCCGCAAAGGCCTCGGCCGTCGGACTCGCCAAGAGAATACTTGGCGCGGCCGGGATCGGCGTGGGGCGGGCGATGGATTCAGGGTCTGCGGCAAAGGCCGCCATAGCATGCAAGTCGAAACCCCAGAGGGTGGCGAAGGACTGGGCATGCGGCGCCGGCATGCCCTCGCCCCAGGGCAGCAGCAGGGTCTGGCGGGGGCGGGTGAGGGCGACGTAGAGCAGGCGGACGAGTTCCCGGCGGCATTCGCGTTCGCGCGATAATTTGGTCTCCGCGGGGATGTCGCCTGATTGTAGATAAACAATCGGAGTGCCGTCGGCTTTGCGAAGAACCTGAAGGCCGCTGCCGGAGTCGAAGGAGATCTCGCGCCACAAACCGGGCACGAGCACGGCGGGCCACTCGAGGCCCTTGGCGGAGTGGCAGGTTTGCACGGTGATGGCATCCTCCTCGCCGCGCGTCTCGGAGCGGGTGGCGTCCCTGCCGGCGACCAGACGGGCGGCCCAGTCCCGGGGGGACAGGCCCTTGGCGGCGGCGATGCGGGCCTCGGCGCGGAGGCGGGCGAGTTCGCGGAGATTGGCGCCGCCGGCATCGGCGGCGCGTGCGCGGGCCTCTAGGCCGGCGGCGGTGGCCAGGGTATCGAACCAGACGTCCAGTTGCGCGTCTTCGAGATCGACGGATTCCACGCTTGGGCGCAGGGTTTCGAGGGCGGCGGCGAGCGGGGCGGCGTGGACCTCCGGGCTCTCCCACTCGAAGCGACCCCGGCGGAGTTTTTCGCGGGCGAGGAGATCGTCACTCAGGCTGAAGATCTCGCGCAGCACCCCGAACCACTCATAATCATCCTCTGGATCGCAGCAGACGGTGGCGAGAGCGGCGACCCACGCGTAGGCGGGAAGGTCGCCGACGAGTTGTTGTTTGCTTTGGCGGGCGGCTTTCAGGCCGGCGGCTTCGAGGGCCTCCACGACGGCGTCCATCCAGTTGTTTCGAGCTACCAGAATGCACAGTTCGCCCCAGCCAGCCAGGCCGAGTCCGGCGGGACCGCACGCCCGCAGCCAAGCGGCGATCTGGCGCATCTCGGCGGCGAACATCTCGGGCTTTTTGCGGGCGTCCTGATGGCGGATCGAATCGAGCGGGATCCGGGCGACGCGGCCGGAGGTGTTGCGTGGACCGGCGACGAGGGGTTGGTAGGGGACTTGGAGAAAGGGTGCTTCGGCGCCGTCGGCAGGCGGGAGGCCGAGGTTGTGGTCGCGGTCGGGGGAGAACGCGGCGGGCAGGGTGGCGTTGAGCAACTCGACGGAGGCGTGCGGTGCGCGGAAGGTGACCTCGAAGGCCAGCCGGTCGCCTGCTTCGCCGCCGTCGAAGGCGGCGAGGTAGCGTTGGAACGTCCGCACCGATGCGCGGGAGCTGTAGATCGACTGCTGGCCGTCGCCCACCATGCAGAAACGGCCGGGCTGGGGGGGGGCGCCGACGCCGGGCCAGTCGCCGACGGCGGCGTGTGCGGGGCGGGTGAGCTCGACCAAAATGGCGAACTGGGTTTCGTCGGTATCCTGCGCCTCATCCAGCAGCACGCGCCAGCCCTCCGCGCGCACGATGGCGAGGGTGGCGGGGTGGCGGAGGAGGTCGCGCGCGGCCGAGATTTGGTCGGCAAAAGTCTGCACGCCCGCGGCCCGGCGCCAGGCGGCGAAGCGTCCGGCTATCTCGCCCGCGACTGCGCCGGCGGCGCGCGCGGCCCAGAGCGAGAGGGGACGCATCCAGGCGTGACATGCCGCGACCACGGGCTTGGCGGTGCCGTCGGGTTTGAAAAGACCGAGATAGGCATGGCCGGCGGGGCTGGCGGAGGCGCGGGCAAACCAGTCTTGGGCGCGCGCTTTGGTTTTTTTCAGGTTCGCGGTTCCGTTGCCTTTTTCAGGCAGGTTCAACAACTCGCGCAAACCGGCCTCGGCCGGGGCGGGCGGCAGATCGCGCGGGGCGTCGGCGTGAAGTCGGCTGGCGTCGGCGGGATCGAGTTCGCGGGCCTTTTCAAGCACGTCCTCGAGGTGGACGAGCCGGAAGAGCCAGCGGGTGGCTTCTGGCGTAAGGGTGGTGAGTTCCAGCGGGTCGGTGGCGAGGAAATCTTCCCAGGCGGCGTCGGCTGCGCGTGCATCCAGCACTTCGGGGGCGAGGTCGAGCCCGGCTTCCTGGCCGTGTTCGCGGGCGAGCCTCAGGCAAAACGAGTGGAGGGTGCCGAAAAAGGTGCGTTCGAGGTGTTCGAGCGGGGCAAGGTCGGCGCCGGGGCCGCGTTCCTCGAGGCGGCGGAGCAGGCGTTCGCGAGCCCGGGCGCCGATCTCCTCGGCGGCCTTGAGGGTGTAGGTGACGACGGCCGTGCGGCGAAGTTCGGGGGCGGCGACGGGGTCGAGCGCCATGGCGGCCAGCCTTTCCGAGATCGCGGTGGTCTTGCCCGAGCCGGCGTTGGCGGACACGGCGAAATTGCGCTGCCATTCGAGACGGAAGCGTTCGCGTGCGGCGTGGTCGGAGGGGAGGGGGGCGGGGTCAGACATCGGACGAGTCCTCCGTTTCGGGGTTATCCGGCGGCGCGCCAAAGGTCAGGGCGTATTTGGCAAGCAGGTCGCGGGCGGGGATCGGGGTGCAGGCGAGGGGCCAAGGCCAGGGTTCGCGGCCGCCGTGCGGATTGCGGTCCGGTGTAAGCGCGCCGTAGCGCCCGGCGAGCATTGCGTCCATGAGCGGGGGCAGGCCGGCCAGAGCGGCGGGCAACTCCTCCGTGGAGAGAGGGGAGGCCTCGTCCGCGGTGATTTTCCAGACGGTGGCGCTGGCGACGCCGAGGGAGCGGACGGCGTCGAGGTAGATGGCCAGTTGGAGGGATTCGGCCCGCGCGGCCATCCGCCCGGAATCGAGCGACTTTTCAGCGCTGCCGGATTTGTAATCGCTCAGGTGGACGCGTGCGCCGGGCCATTCCGGACGATCGGCCCGGGCGACATCCATGCGGCCGCGCACGGGGATGGTCCAGCCGGGCAGGGTTAGTCGTGCGGCTTCAGGCAGCCAGCACTCCACCACCACGTAGTCGCCCTCGCCGGTGGCGTAGAACCGGTGGAGCAGGGCGCGGCAGAGGGTTTCCAGGCGGCCGTGTTCCGCCTGCCAATACCAGCTGTCGGGATGGCGCGAGCGTTCCACGGCGAGGGCGTTTTCCAGTGTCTGCCGCGCCTCGTCCTCCGATTTCAGCGCGCCCCATTCGCCTTCGCGGCAGCCGGCGGGCAGGAGGGCGTTTGCGAGGAGGCGGTGGGCGATCTGGCCGCGGCGCAGCGGCAGAGCGCGGGCGAGCGGTTCGCGGCGCGCAGGTTCCAGGCGCAGGAGGCCCCGGAACCAGAGCATGGCGGGATCGAGCAGACTTTTTTCCAGCGTGCTGGGCGACAGGCGGAGCGGAAGGGGGAATGGCTCCGGCGCGGGATTGAAGCAGAGGGAGAATGAATCGAAGGGACGTGCCGGATCCCGGCGCCCGGCGCGCACTTCAACCCAGGCGGCGATGTCGGCCGCTTCGGGCGGGGGGGGCGGCGGTCGGGTGGCGCCGGTGGTGAGCGCCTCCTGGGGACGGCGCTCGCCCCGGGCCCAGAGCAGGCGTTCCAGCGGGCTGTTCGGGGCCAGGGGGCGGTCGGGCTTGGCCTCGTCCACGGCGGCGGCGGACAAGGCGCGAGCGAGGACGGGTTCAGCGAGGAGGGTTTCGTAGCTGGTGCGTTCGAGGACGGAGGCGTCCTCGCTGGTGAGCAAGAGGGCGAGGCCGCGGCCGGAGCGGTTCAGGGTGAGACGCTCGGCGTCTCCCAGCCACGGGTTTGGATGGTGGCGCCGGGGCCATTCGCCGGCGTTGGCTTGGGTGAGCAGGAGGCGTGACCACGGCGCGCTGTCGGCGCGGCGTCGGGTGGTGAGGAAGATGCGAGCGAAGCCGCCTTGTTGCGGTTCGGGTTCGTCGGGTTCGGCGACGTCGGGCAGGAAGGCGAGCAGTAGATCGGCCACGATTTCGCGGGGCCACTCGTGCGGCTCGCGGGTGGCGAAGGCATCCAGGCCGGTGAAACCCTCGGGCAGGGGCAGTCTCCAGCGATCGGCCACGGCGCGGAGACGGGCGGTGGCGTCGGCGACCGTCAATTTTTCCGGCCAGCCGGGGAGCAGGGTCTCGGCGAGGCGGCGGAGGTCGGCCGCGCCGGGGTCGGCGGCGGCGGGTTTGGTCCCGGTGGAGGGGGCGGGTGCGAGGCTCTGGGCGGCGGCGAGGGCGTGGTCGCAGGTGGCTTGAAAACAATTCTCCACGTGGGCGCGAAAATCCGCGTAGCGGGCGCTGAGGCCGGTCTTATTGCTGGCACGCAGGCGCATCCAGAGGGGCAGGGTTTCGTCGAGGCGGGCGCCGCGGGCCCAGAAATCGACCACGCCCCGGAGCAGTTGGGTTTCGGGCGGAGGAGCGGCGGTGCGCCCCACCAGGTCATGGTGGGCGACGCCGAGGGTGCGCAGGCCCTGGCTGACGGCGCGGTGGAGCGGGCCGGGGCCGGGGAAAATCACGCCGAGGTCGCCCGGGTGATGATCAATCGATGCGGGCGACGTTTGCTCCGCGCGTTGCCAAGCGGCGAGCTGATTAATAATCTGTGCGGCCTCGGTGCCGCGATTGGCGGCGAGCAAGATTTCCGGGGGCGGGGCGGGGCGGGGCGAGGCTTCGAGGAGTATGGATTCGACGTGGAGAAAACGTTCCCAGCGGGCGACCCATGCCTCGTCGGGCCGGGTGGGCGCGGCGGAGCTTTCGGCATCGGGGGCGCCGCGGAGGGCCGGGGCGGGGGCGATCACGGTGGCGCGGGCGCAGCGGCGGACGAGGGCGGCGACGTTGAAAAACTCGCCGGCGTTTTCCGGGCCCAAGCCGAGCACGAGGATATCTTCGGCGAGCGGGGCGGTGCCTTCCGGGAGGGGGGCGAGGGCGGCGGCGATGGCTTGGGCGGGACCTATCGTGTAGCCTAGGCGTTCGGCCCAGGCTTGCAGATCGGCACCGAGGGCGGCGAGTTCGCGGCGGGGGAAATCGTGCGGGGCATAGCCGGCGGCGAGCAGGTCATCCAGCGCGGTGAGGGCGGTCTCGGGGTCGCTGCGCAGGCTTTGCCAAAGGCCGCGCCCCGGCTCGTCGGGCGGCAGGTTGACCAAGCGCTTTGCGATCAGTCCGCGCAGTCCGAGAAACAGGAATTCCCGTCCCAGCATGGGGCGGGCGGAGGGGACGAGGGGCAGCCATTTACGGCGGGCGAGGCCGGGGGGAAGGAATTCGACGCCGAGCAGGGGCAGGCCGATGCGCACGCACCGTTGTTTCCAGACCAGGGCTTGGCCGCGGGTGGGGACGACGATCAGACGGCGGGCGAGGTGGCCGCGACCGGCTTCGAGCCATGGCCGCACCACTTGGTGCCAAGACTCCTCCGCGCCCGGGCTAAGGAAAAGTTGCGCGCTCGGAGCAGTCATCGAAGTCCACCTTCAAGCGGGTGCGGCACCAGGGCAAGCCGGGTTGGCGTGGACATGAAAAAACCCCGCGCCGTCGGGGACGGGCGCGGGGTTGAAGTGGGTTGGTGCCGGAGGGGCGCCGATGCCTTATTTGGCGAAGACGAACTTCGCGGTGTGCGCCTTGGCGCGGGAGGCGGCGTTTTTGTGGACCACGCCCGATTTGGTGGCCTTGTCCATGGCGGAGGTGTAGGCTTGGGCGGCGGCCTTGGCGGCCTCCTTGTCCTCGGAGGCAGTGGCGGCGAGGAGCTTCTTGTGGAGAGTCTTCAGGCGGGTCTTGGTCGCCTTGTTACGGGCGGTCAAGCGGGTGGTCTTGCGGGCGGCCTTGATGGCGGATTTGGTGTTGGCCATGGTGTTCGGTGGTCAGGGATTTGCTTTTGGAAAACGGTCAGCGACTCAAACTGGAGGGCGGGAGTCAAGGGCTCATTTCCCAGCGGCCCCGGTATCTTGGGTGTTAGTTGGCACAAGGCGAGGGCATCTCACTTCATTTGAGAGATAGTGGAAGATATTGAAACATTCTGGAAGGATCGAAAAATAACTGACACTGTCGTCTTCCGCTCGCGCCTAGTCTGGTGCGGAGCCAAGTCATTTGCCCATGAAAGCCTCCACCCATGTTGAAAATCCTGATGTCGTGCTGATCGGCAGCGGCGTCATGTCCGCCAATCTGGGCGCTTTGCTCAAGCGGCTTGATCCGGCCTTGCGCATCCAAGTTTATGAGGTGACGGAGGGGCTGGCGCAGGAGGCTTCCGATGGTTGGAACAATGCCGGCACGGGCCACGCCGGTATTTGTGAACTTAGCTATACGCCGACGCAGGCGGCGGACGGGACGGTGGATGTGTCCAACGCGATCAAGATTTTCGAGCAATTCGAGCGCTCGCGCCAGTTCTGGGCTTATGCGGTGGCGTCGGGCATGATCGACCGGCCGAAGGATTTTATCAACCCGGTTGCCCACCTCAGTTTCGTGCACGGGGCGAAGTGGGTTAACTACCTCCAGGCGCGGCATCGGGGTATGGTGGCGCATCCGTTTTTTGCCGATATGGTTTTATCGACCGATCGGGCGGAGATCGGCGCGTGGTCGCCTTTGTTGACGGAGGGACGGGCCGGGGTGCCGGTCGCGGCGACCAAGATGGATACCGGCACGGATGTGAATTTTGGCGCCTTGTCGCGCAAACTGCTCGGGTGGCTCGGGGCGCAGGAGGGTTGTGGCATCGCGGTCAATCACCGGGTGGTGGATCTGGACAAGACCGCGGCGGGTTGGGATTTGGCTATTCGCGATGTATCCACCGGTCAAATCCGTCGCAACCGGGCAAAATTTGTCTTTGTCGGCGCGGGGGGCGGCAGCCTGCATCTTCTACAAAAGGCGGGTATCCCCGAGAGCAAGGGACTGGGTGGTTTCCCCATCGGCGGCCAGTGGCTGGTGTGCGACAAGCCCGAGATCGTCGAGCGCCATCAGGCCAAGGTCTACGGCCAGCCGCTTGATGCTGCGCCCACCATGGCGGTGCCCCATCTGGATACGCGCATCCTCGACGGGAAAAAAACCCTGCTTTTCGGACCCTTTGCGGCCTGGACAACCAAGTTTCTCCATCGCAAGGGCAGCCTGTGGGATTTGCCCGGCTCGGTGAAGCCGCACAATTTGCTCACGCTCCTGAAAATCGGTGCGACCAACCTCGAGTTGGTGAAATACTTGGTGCAGCAGGGCACGCAAAGCATGGAGGACCGGCTGGAGGTTCTGCGGGTTTTTTATCCGGCGGCGAAAAAAGAGGATTGGAAGCTGATCGATGGCGGCATCCGGGTGCAGGCGATTAAAAAGACCGATGGTGAGGCGGGTATCGTGCACTACGGCACGGAGGTTATCACCAATCAGGACCGCTCGATCTCTGCCCTGCTCGGGGCTTCGCCCGGCGCGTCCACCTCAGTGCACATCGTGCTGGAGGTGATCAAACTTTGTTTCCCTGCGCTCATCGCCTCGGCGGAAGGCCAGGCCCGGCTCAAGGCCATGATCCCGACTTGGGATGTGGACATTAAAAAGCCGGAAAACACCGACTTTTATCGCCAGCACGCCCGTCGCGCTTCGGAAGTGTTGCAACTTGTCTAACCCCGTCCGCCGCCTCATGTCCGCTCCCGCTCGTCCCCTTTACCTCGCCGCCGTCGATCTTGGTGCGACCAGCGGTCGCGTCATTCTCGGCGTTTGGAAAAAGAGCCGCCTCGAATTGCGCGAGGTGCACCGCTTCCCGAATGCGTTCCGCAGTCTTGGCGTGCATGATTATTGGGATGTGCCGGGGCTCTGGGCGCAGATCCAGACGGGTCTGCGCGCGGCGGCGGCGGCTTTGCCGAAAGGTGCGACGCTCGCCTCGGTGGGAGTGGATTGCTGGGGGGTGGACCATGTTTTGCTCGATCGTGCCGGCCGGCTGGTGTTTCCCGCTCATGCCTACCGGGATGCCCGGACGCAGCCGGGGCTGAAGAAGCTGGCGCGCAATCATGCCGACCTCGCCCGTATTTACGCGGCGACGGGCATTCCGAACGTCTTCTACAACACCTCGCTTCAACTCGCCGAGACGGTGGCATCCCAGCCGTGGCTGGTGGAGGCGGTCGATCGCTGTCTCTTTTTGCCCGACTACTTCAACCATCTTCTCGGCGGCCGGGCGGCTAATGAACTGACCATTGCCAGCACTTCCCAGCTGCTCTCCGTCAAGGGCCGAGCGTGGTCGGAGGAGGCGCTCGCGTATTTCGGCGTGCCTGCGAAGTGGTTTGGCCGTCCGGTGACCCCGGGGGCTGATCTGGGTGGCATTAAAAATTCCGAAACCCTGGGCGGGGCCGCGCTTGCCGGGACGCGGGTGATCGCCGTGCCCGGCCATGACACGGCCTGCGCCTACGATGCCATGCCGGCCGCGCCCGGTGGCGGGGACCTGTTCCTGAGCTCCGGCACTTGGTCGTTGGTCGGCTTTGAGAGTCCTAAGCCGCTCCTGGGCGCGGAGGCGCTGGCTGCCCGGGTGGCCAACGAACGCACGGGCGATGGCGCTTACCGCCCGCTGACCAACGTCATCGGCCTCTGGCTGCTCGAGGGCGTCATGAAGGACTTTGCCTCCCGGCCGGAGACACCCGAGGCATGGGCGGCCTTGATCGCGGCGGCTGAGGCGTTGCCTGCGCCTGGCGGGTTGCTGGACGTTGCTGACCCGGTTTTCACCAGCCCGGCCTCGATGAAGGCGGCCCTTGATGAACATCTGGCGCGGCATGGTCTGGCGAGGCCGAGCGACCTCGCGGGCTATACGCGGCTGATCTGTGAATCGCTGGGTCGTGGCCACGCCGAGGCGATGCGTCGTTTTGAGGGCATGTCCGGCAGGAAATTCCAACGTATTCTTATCGTCGGGGGTGGCTCGCGGAATCGTTTGCTTTGCCAGGCCACGGCCGATGCAGCCGGGGTGTCGGTGGTATCCTTCGCGCTGGAAGGCACGGCGGTGGGCAATCTCGCCCGGCAGCTCATCGCCTTGGGGGCGGTGGCGGATCTGGCGGCTTTTCGTGAGCTGCTGGGCCGGCGCCTCGAGCAGACCGTTTATCGTCCCCGCGCTTGATACGTGTCGTCCGCTGGGTGTTTGCCCATAGCGGAAGAAACTGCTTACCTCTCGCTTTCCGGGGCTCGTGGTGAGTCTTTAGTTGGCTTTGATGTCGCCACTCGCCTTTCTCTTACTCGCCGCGCCTTTGCTCTTTTTTCCCCTGTGGGTCTGGCGCGCGAAGGGCTCCAAGCTCGGTGGCTTTGATCAGCGGGCTTGGCCCGGCGGGCGCAACTTGGTCATCACGCTCGCCGATCTCGTCCGCGCTGGCTTGGGTTCGTGGGCCCTTTTGCGCGGGGTGGAGGTCTTGCCGCAAATACCCGGGGCACCGGCGGACTGGATGGCGCACGCCTGGGTGGCGCTCGTTTTGGGGGTGGCTCTGGCGGTGCAGGCGGGGAGCTGGCGGGACGAGGATCATTTACACGCGCCAATGGCGTTTTTGACCGGCTCGTGCGGGGTTTTGGTTCACCCTTTGGTGTTGGCGCTGATGCTGCCGTTGGCGATCGGCTCGGCGCTGGCCGTGCGTGCCTGGTCGGCGTGCATCCTCGCGGCGGGGATCGGCATGGCGGCCATAGGACTGGCGGTCGAGCAACAGGACTGGCGCCGCACCCTTTTCTTGGGGGTGGCGGTGAATGTGCCGGTCTTACTCGCGGTCATGGCCCGCCGTCACCTGGGTTCGACGCGCAAAGTAAAGATCCAGGAAGCTGGCGATAGGGCCGATGCAGCGCGGTGATGAGTGTTATTACACGAGCCTTGGGCTCGACAGGTCTGCGGGGTGATCTTCACAATACTTCTCTCGCATGATTCCCACTTGGTATATGCTGATTCTCGGGCTTGCGCTAGGTCTGGTCCCTCCGGGTTGGCTGCTTCAAGTGGACTGTCGATACCTGTCATTTGAGGATTTATGGAGCCGGGTTTTGCGTCGGGGGGACACTTTAAAGACCCGGCGTATCCGGTGGTGGCGCTTGCCTTGGTTGTGGATTGATCCTGTCCGAGGCTATACGGTCACTTGGTTTCTGCTGGACGGGCTGCGTCCGGTGCGGAAGGCCAGCCCGGGCATGATTTACGGGGAGATTGGCCTGACGGCGTTGCTCTTGCTCGCGGTTTTAACCGTGCAGACGGGACACCGCCGGAATGAGCAGCAGTCGCTCGCGCCGGTGTTGTTTTTAGGCGGTATGCTCGCGGCATTTTTGCCTTGGACGGTATGGGCTCCGGCTTTCGTGCTGGGGGTGGCTACGGCGATAGCCATGAATGGGTTTGTCGCGGGCTTTATTTTTGCGGCCCTGGCGGTCCTCGGGGCCGGATATATCTACATGAGCAGCTTGTTCACCCTCGGCACGGCGTTGCTCCTGCTCGCTGCGCCCATTCTGTTGAACTGGGTGCGTGCCACCCGATTCGTCGTGCCGGTGCGTTACTGACGGCCCTTGGTCAGGGAAGGAGATTGTATGCTCCGCCGGGGCCAGCTTACCCTTCTATTTTAATACTCTCTTAATCCTCCCTGACTTCGCTCATGTCACCTTGGTTATATTTGGCAATCGCCCTGGTCGCCGCCGGCATCCCCTCCCGGTGGCTGTGGGATGGCCGTATGCTGTTTGTGAATGGCACGCAGTTGCGGACGCGCCTGGTCATGGTCAATCCGGCCGACAACCGCCGCCGCCGTCGTTGGTGGAAATCAAGGTCGTTGTGGCTCGATCCTTTGCGGGGCGGTGCGGCGGGTTGGTGTCTGATGACTGGCGAGTGGAAGTGGCTGGATAGTTTGGAGGCCTCCACGGCCAAGATTTTTTATTATGCCTTCCTGCTCATCCCGCTTTTGATGGTGTTATGGCAGACTTTTGGACGGGAGAAGCAGAACGAGTGCATCGTGCCGGTCTTGTTTACGGTGGGGGTGCTGGCCGGTTTTTATCATCCGGTAGGCGGCGGTTTTGGCTGGGTGCTCGGGCTGAGCGCGCTGGGGGTGGGGGCGCTGGTGTTGATGGCACTGCAGTCAATTCAGGTCATGTTGTTTGGCATGGCGGCGGTCCTCCTGGTCATCGGGTATTTTTTGCTCGGGCTGAGTCTTGAGTGGTTGTTGATGCCTGCGATCTGTCTGGTCCCTCACGGGCGGGCGATGATCCGGTCGGAAAAACTCGTCCTTGCTTTTCGAGGCTAGGCTTGGGGCGATGAGGTTCTGATGCGTGCGCCATCCTCTGCTCCGGATGATTGTTTCCGGAGGACCATCCTCGGAGTTTCTTTTTTTGTGGGCTCCATCGAGGCCGCAACGGACCGAGCCTTGGCTGGGGGACTGGTGGTCGCGCCGTCCGGTCCGGGGTTGGCCGTTGATCTGGTGCACTCGCCTGCCTACCGCGAGGCCCTGACCACGGCTGATCTGGCGATTACGGATTCGGGCTGGATGGTGTTACTTTGGCGCCTTTTTACTGGGGAGAGCCTGCCTCGCCATTCTGGGTTGAAGCTCATCCGCGCCGTGCTGGCGCGCGAAGAGCTGAAACAGCCCGGTGCGGTGTTTTGGGTCATGCCCTCGGAGGAAGAGGATCAGCGCAACCGTGTTTGGCTGCGGGCGCAGGGCTTTGCGGTCACCGAGGCGGATGTCTATATCGCCCCGCACTATGCAACGGGGCCGATCCACGATGAGAAACTCTTGCGGCAGATCGAGGCGCGCGCGCCCCGGGTGGTTATGCTCGCCATCGGAGGCGGGGTGCAGGAGCGGCTTGGGCTGGGCCTGCGGGCGCGGCTCGCCTCGCGGCCGGGCATACTCTGCCTGGGGGCGGCGATTGCCTTCCTCACCGGGGGGCAGGTGGCCATCCCGGTATGGGCGGACCGGTTTTTCCTCGGCTGGTTATTCCGTCTGGCCTCGAACCCGCGCAAGTTTTGGCGCCGTTACTGGGATGCCCTGCGGCTGGCGCCGTTGCTTTGGCGCTGGCGGGAGCGGGTGCCGGCGGTCAACCGGACTTGAGGCTGGCGTGATGGCGATACGGCGGGGGGATTTTCGTCGCGGTTCACGTTAAACGGCGGCAAGTTGGGCCAATCATGTCCACGATCTACGAGACCCTGCGCGCCGACATCATCGTCGCGATGAAAGCCAAGGACACTCCGCGCGCCACCATCCTGCGCACCGCTGATGCCGCCATCCAGCGTGCCTCCATGGACTTGGCCAAGCCGATCGACGAGGCCCTGGCGCTCGCGACCTTGCGCAAGGCGGTGAAGAATCTCCAGGACGCCATCGTGGAATTCGAAAAAGGCGGCCGGACTGATCTCGTGGACGCGAATCGCGCCGAGATCGCGGTCTTGGAAAAATATCTCCCGGCCGGGCTGGATGCCGTGAAGCTCGAAGCGCTGGTGGTCGAGGCCATCGCCGCGACGGGTGCGACCACGAAAAAGGAGATGGGCAAGGTCATCGCGGCTTTGAAGCAGCGCCCGGAGGCCGGCTTGATCGACTTTGGCGCGGTCAGCAAACTGGTTCAGGCCAAGCTGGTCTGAGCCGGGCTGAGTCAAGCGTCGGGGCTCTTTGGCGAGCGCCCCGGAGTTTTTACTTCGGATCGGGCGGAGGGGCGCGGATAACCGAACTCATCCGCGTTTATCCGCGGTTAGGTTTTAAAAACACGCCCTGGTTTGTTGGGGCGGAGGCGGTATTACAGATCCTTGACTAGGACCTTGGGGTTCCGGCCGCTTTCGGCGTAGGTCTTGAGGCGGGCCTCGGGCAGGATCTCGGGGCCGGTCTCCTCGAAGTTCATCACCGACGTAAAAAAGCTGAAGCTTTGCGTGGAAAGCGCGAGCAGGCGCGTCGCGCCCTTCTCCTTGGCGCGCAGGCAGGCGTATTCGATCAACTTACGGCCGATGCCCCGGTTTTGGTAGAAGGGCAGGACGTAGAGCGAACCGACCTCGGCGAGTTGCGGCTTGTCGGGGTAGAAGGCGAGGGTGACGCACGCGATGATGTTTTCATCGATCTCGAAGACGTAGAACTGCTCGATGAATTTCTCGATCGTGGCCTGGGTGCGGTGCAGCAACTCCTCGCGGCGCACGGCGGCGCGGGTGAGGTTGTAGATCATGCGCACGTCGGCCCGGCGCGCCTGGCGGATTTGTTGATAGTCGTTGGCGTAGATCAGGGTGCCGACGCCCTCGTTGGAGAAGATTTCGTTGATCAGGCCATCAAAAATACGGCCGTCCACCAAGTGGACGCGGGAGACGCCGGTCTCAAGGGCGCGGACTGCGTTTTGGGCCTTGCTGAGTGACGCGGGCGACACGAGGGCCGGGGTTTCCTTCAGCACGGCGCGCAGGCGCTCGACCGGCATTTCACGTTTTACCGCGCCGTCGATTTCGAGGCCGGCTAGGGGGCCGAGGTAGATGACTTTGGACGCCCCGAGGGCCTCGCCGAGTTCGGCCGCGAGCAGATCGGAGTTGATCCGGTAGGAGTGTCCTTCGGGGCCGTAGCCGATGGGTTGAACGATGGGAACGATATCGGCGTCGATCAGGTGCTTGAGAAAATCCTTGTCGATGCGGTCCACCCGGCCGGTGTGCTGCAGGTCGATGCCTTTAAGGATGCCGACGGGCAGGGAGCGCACGGCGTTGGTGATCGCGCACTTAAGATTGTTTTGAGTCAGGCCCTCGAGGATGAGGTGGGAGACGCGGGCGGAGGCGCGGAGAGCGAGGTCGAGGGTGGCGGCATCCGTGACGCCGGTGCCGTCTTCGTTGGTGATGGGAATCTTGCGCTGGACGGAGAGCTCGGTGAGTTGGTGGCCGATGCCGTGGACGAGCACGACCTTGATGCCTAGAGAGCGGAGCACGGCGATATCGACTGCGAGGTTGCCGAAGTTTTCATCCGCGACGATGGCGCCATCGAGGGCGAGGACGAAGCTCTGGCCCTGGAAGCGGGGCACGTAGCGCAGGATGCCGCGCAAATCGGTGGGCTTGATGATCGGCGTGCCCGGAAGGGCGGAGGACGGGGCGGCGGAGCCGGGGGCGGTGGCGCTCATGGAGACGAGAGGCTTGTCGGGCAAGGGGCGGCGCGCGTCAACGCACGACCACGTCCCAATGCAGGGATTCGCGGGCTCCGACGAGCGTCAGGGAGTGGCGGCCGGGGGGGAGCAGGCCGGGCGGCAGGGTTAGCAGAACGGTGCTTTCGGCGGAACGGGCCTGCAGGCCCTCGGGAATGGGTTCGAAGCGGGGCACGATCACGAGTTGGCTTTCCCTCAGGTAAAGGTCGGCGCCGGCGAGTTGCTCGCGGTCGCTGACGAGGCGGGCGGTGAATTGCAGCTTGGCTGGCAGCAAGGTGTTGCTCTCGGCCGGTGCGATGAGGTCGCGGTAGGCGGCGGGCAGACGGGGGGGCTCGAGGAGGGTATCTGCGAGAGCGGGTGGCAGGCCGCCCGGGGTGGGGGTAGGATTGGCGGCCGGGCCGCGGGTGATCTCGCCCGGGGTGAGGGCGGGAAAAGGGCGCTCGGCGGGCACGTCTACGCGGCGGTAGCCGGCGTCGAGCAGGCGGTTGACGTTGGCCTGGGCCTTCATGTCCGCGTAAGGCTCGAAGGCCTTGCCGGGTTTGCGAAACTTTAGGTTCACGTAGGTGTAGGGCACGATGAACAGCAGGATCGCGGCGACGATCCAGCGCATGGGCCAAGGTTTGCGGGCGGCGGGGGCGGGCATGGCGGTTCGTAGCATCCATGCCGAGGCGGCGGAGGGAAGACAACTGTGGTGCGGAGGTGCCCAGTCAGAAAAAGGCCCTCCGGTTTGGACCGGAGGGCCGGGGAGGGGGCGCCTGCGTGCAGGGTTTTTAGCGCGTCACGCGCAGCCGGAGAAAGATGCGGGGGGCAGAGGCGGAGGTGACGGCGAGGATTTTGCGGACAAAGCCTGAAGTGGCTCCGGTGCCGTTGGTCAGGGTGTAGTTGGTGGCGGTGGACCAAGTGGCGAGGTCGGTGCTGACTTGCGGGGTGAGGGTCAGCGCGTCGTCGTCGCGCAGATCGAAGGTGTAGGTCAGGGTGTTGCCTGCGCTGGTCAGGGTCGGGGTGGCGCTGCCCAGCCGGGGGGACGAGGCGCCGAAGGAATACATCGTGCCCTCGGCCACACCGTCCCCGTTCCCGTCGGCGTCGAAGGCCACGCTGGTGGCGAGCCCGGCTGACTGGAGGTAGGTTTGGTAGGCGTTCAAGGCGGGGGCCTGATAGACGCGGACATAATCGACTTCGTAGAGCGCGGAGGTGAGCGCGGAGTCGATCTGGCCGCCGTTATAGGCGCCGCCGATGGCGAGGTTCAGAAGGAGAAAGAAGTCCTTTTCAAAGGGGCTGCCGGTGTCGGCGGTAGTCCAGGTGGCCGAGGTGAGGCCGTCCACGCTGAAGGTCACGCGGCCGGGCTCCCACAGCACGGCAAAGGTGTGGAACTCGGTGGCGAGGTTTGAAACCGGCACGCGGGCCTCGATGGGGTTGCCGCCGAAGCGACTGGGTGAATGGGTGGCGTGGCCGATGGAGTTGGCATCCGAACCGGTGCCGCGCCACTCCAGCACGTCGATCTCGCCGCAGGCGGGCCAGCCGACGGTGGAGATGTTTTCGCCCATCATCCAGGCGGCGGGCCAGGGGCCGACGCCGGTGGGCAGCTTGGCGCGGAACTCGATCTTGCCGTATTTGAAGCTGCGCTTGGCCTGGGTCTTGATGCGGGCGGAGGTCCAGTCGGCGCCAGTCTTGCGGGCCTCGATCTTCAGGGTGCCGCCGGATACGCGGAGGTTGTCCTCGCTATCGGTGTAGCTCTGGGCCTCGCCGTTGCCCCAACCGTCGTTGTTCGGGCCGCGACCGAGCTCGGCGGTCCAGTGGGCGGTGTTCAGGCTGTTGCCGTCAAATTCGTCGGACCAGGCTAGGGCGTAGGTCGTGGTGCCGACGGTGATGGAGGGGGCAACGTAGTCTAGACCGACGGAAACGTCATCGAGATAGACTGAGCCGCCGTCGGTGGAGGCGTTTTGGATGAACTCGGAGACGAGGTCCACGCGGGTGGTGCCGGCGGGCACGGTGCCGTTGGCGACCAGCGCGACCCATTGGTCAGGGGTATCGGTATCGGCAGTGAGGGTGGTGACGGCGCGGCTGATCTCGACGTTGGAGGCGTCGAGGAACTTGAAGCCGAAGTGAAAGGTGCTGCCGCCGGAGAGGGGATCGATGCCGTGGACCTTGGCGACGGCCTTGGCGTGGATCTGGGTGCCGGTGGCGAGCGAGGTGGTGTCGCCGGGGATGAAGGATTGGTAGATGGTGCCGGTCTGGCTGGGGCCCTGCCAGACCCCGCCGACGTAGTAATTCTGGCCGTAGACCTTCAGTGCCTTGGTGCCGGCGTAGGCGGCGAAGGTGGCGGTGGGATCGAGGGCCTGGAGGGTGGCGTTGTAGAGCCCGGTGCCGTTGGTGATGACGTTTTTATTCACGCCGTCGGCGGGGAACTGGAGCCAGTTCGCGGGGGCTGAGGCGATCCCGGGATCGGTCGTGTTGGACTCAAAACCTCCGTTGGTGACGGAGAACGCTTTGGTGGCGAGGTTGAGTGCGATGGAGTCGATCGTGACGAGGTTGCCGGCATCGAGATCGAAATCGAAATCGGTCATCTGGATGACGAGACGGAACTGCGGCGCGTCGGCATCGAAGGTGGTGCTCGAACCGGTGGTGGCGAGGGTGCCGCCCACGCTGGTGAACGAACCGCCTTCAGGCAGGGAAACGGCCACGCGGTCGGGGGTGCCGTCGCCCAAGAAGTAGGCGGGGGCGCCGGGAGCGGCGCCGGTGGTGGTCTCGTCTACTGCGGCGCCCAGCTCGATCTTGCCGGTCACGCCGCCGGACGCATTGAGCGATTCGAGGCGGACCTGGACCTTGTTACTGGTGAGGCCGCTGTAGACGCCCTGAGCCTTCAAGGTGACCAAGAGCGAGCTGGAGGACAGGTCGATCGAACCGGGGGAGGCGAAGGGTTTGCTGGCGATGTAGGTCCAGGGGTAGTCGTCGGTGGAGGAATCGACGTTCAGCACGAGGGCACCGCCGGTGGAGGTCAGCGAGCTGGTGAGGCCAAGGTTGGCGCTGGAGGCAAAGGTGAACCAGCCCAGTTCGGCGGCGGTGGAGGCGGTGTCGAAGGTATCGGACAGGGTGACCGCGGTGGCGCTGAGGTTCACCCCGTAGCTCTGGTCGGCGACTTCCTTGTCGTTACTGGTGATGGTGAGGGCGCCAGTCAGGGTGCCGAGGGCGACGGGGCTGGCGGTGACGGAGATTGATTGGCTGGCTCCGGGGGTGAGGGTGAAGGGGGTGGTTGTCGCGGACAGGTTGAAGCCCGTGCCGGACAAGCTCACTCCGCTGATAGTGAGGTCTTGGCCGCCGTTGTTTTCCACTTTCACGATGTAGGGCGTGGTCTTGCCGATCACCGGGCTAAACAAGGTGGCGGTGTCGCCGTCGGCGCGGGAGGCGCCGGCGACTTTGACTTTGATCTGAGGGCCAACGCTGGCGGCGGTGGATTGAGTCAGGACAATATCGTCGATGATGGCGCTGGAGAACGCGGTGCCGATGGTCCGGCCGATGGGCTGGATCTTCAGGGACATGGTGCCGTTCATCGCCGCGATGTTCGCGGCCGAGGCTCGGAAGGTGGCTTGGTAGGTGGCCCACTGGCCAAGGCGCGGGGCGATCTCGTCGGCTAGGTTGACTTCGAGGAAGGTATTGACGCCACCGCCATCCATGAAGGCGACCAAGGTGCGATCGGCCTTGTAATTGGTCTCGAACTTGGCGCGGAAGGTGGCGGTGAAAAAGTCGCCGTTGGCGGAATTCACCGCGATTCCGTTCTGCATGTAGCCCGCGTAGGGGGTGCCGCTCCAGCCCGGGATAAGAGAGAAGATGGAGCCATCCTCGCTCCAGCCGTCGGTCGAGGCATAGGCGCCTTCGAAGAAGGTCCAGTTGGCGTCGCCGGTGTTAAAGTTCCCGTTGCGCAGGAGCTGGGCGGGCGTGGTGGCGGCGACGTAGCCGGTGGTGGCGGGGTCGGTGACGACGAGTTTCACGTCATCGACCTCCACGCGGATGCCACTGGTGAAGCCGAAGCCGGGATTCTTGCGGCCGCCGTTGGACGTGCCGGTGGGGGTATTATAGGCGACGTAGCCAGCGGCGCCGAATTGGTTGAAGCCGCTGACCTCGACCAGTGCGGTGTATTGGGCGGCGGAGGCGGGGAAGGCGTAGGCGGAGCCCTTGGCGGCGGTGAGACCGGCGGTATCCAGCGTTCCGCCCACGGTCGTCCAGTCGTTGCCGGCCAGGAAAATCGGCTCGAAGCGGATGCGCTTGTAGCCGCCGATGGGGGCAGCTGGATTATCGCCGCTGCCGCGGAGTTCGAGGATGACGACCGCGCCATTGGCGGGCATGCCGCGGGCCCGGATGCGGGCGGTGTAGGAGATTTTGGAGAGATCGCTCTGGCCCAGGCCGCCGGCAGTGTAGGGGCTGTTAACAGTCGCTAGGGTGACGTTGGCCGCCCAGCCTCCCCAGTAGGTGGCCGCCGTGACGGCGGAAGCGTTGGGAGTCAGGGCCAGGTAGCCGCTGGTGGGTGCGGTGGCGAAGAGTGCGTTGGCGAAGCCTGCACTCGCGGGGAGGGTAGGTTGGAGGGTGTAGATGCCATTGCCGGGGGAGCCGGTCAGTGCGGTGGATCCCCAGGCGGCGAAGCCCGAACCGGTGGTGTTGAAGTTCAGATCCAGCAGGGTGCTGGTGGCGGCGGAGGCTGGGGAGGCGGCCAGTGTCGCGAATGCCGCGAGAGTGGCGCCGAGTCGGAAGGAAGGACGGAGAAGGGCAGGGTGCATGGGGGTAGGGTGGGGGGCTGGCTGGCGAAAGAGGTTTTACTCGGAGGTGTAGACGACGTTGCGGTTCTGGATCTGGCCTTTGGCGAAGGCCGCGGCATGGCCGTCGCACATGGCCACGTTCACCTTCCCCTTGTGCCGGTAACGCATCCATTTATTGTTACCGGTATCGTCGTCGGTCGCGGTGTTGATAAACTCCGCCGGGTCTACGGTGCCGCCACGGCCGCCGCTCTGGGAGGCGATTATCGAAGGATTCTCGATGGAGTTGGGCGTCCAGCCCTTGTTATTGGGGTCCTGACACATGTCGGCGCAGAGGATGATTTTAGACGGGCGCAAAACCTTGGAGAGAGACAGGGCCTTGCCGTTGCGAGGCATCAGACCGGCGTGCATGCCGTAGCTAAGCACGATGTCACCGGCGGGATTGGAGGGGCTGAAAGGGTTGGCGGAGTCCTCGACCGGTATAAGAGATCCGGGGCAGGTGAAAATAGATGCACGCTGGCCGGCCGGGATGGTCATGTAGGATGACAGGGTGCGGGCCCAGGCGGGGTCGTTGCCGGTGCCGGCGTCGGGCAACACGTTTTTGTTGTCGTTGGCGTAGACGATAGCCGCGAGGCCGACCTGGCGCAAATTCGACAGGCACGCACTGGCCTTGGCGGAGTCTCTCACGCTGCCGACAGTCGGGATGATGATGGCGGCAAGGATGCCGATGATGGCGATCACGGTGAGCAACTCGATGAGCGTGAATGCCGAATGACGACGGGCAGGGGCAGGGAGTTTCATGGGACGGAGGGGGGAGCCGGAAATTTTCAGGGCAACGTAACGTTAAAGAAAACTTGACTGGTGCAATTCTATGCAACAATTAGAACGTGAAAGCGACGTTTTAAAAGCACAAACGACGTTTTTTTCTTAAACCTCCAAATACCTACACCCATGCTAAAGAAACTATCCCTCGTCGGTCTGCTCTCCGTGGCCGGCCTTTTCTCCAACTCCGCCCTGGCCGAAGGCTGGGTCGGCTACATGAATGTATTCGACAACAACGCTGGCTCCAAAGGTGGCTACGTGTTTGGCAATGGTTGGGGTCTTGCTGATCTCAAGACAACCGTCGCTGTGTCCAACACCGCCACTTACCAAGGTGACCAACTGGTTCTAGAGCCTAATTTTAATGCCTACAACGCAGCGGATCCCTTCTGGGCCGCCGGCGCAGCCGGTAACAAATTCATGGAGGCAAACACCTTCGTGGAGACTGCTTCCATCTCCACCGCGTCTGCCGCTTTCTCCGGCACGATCGACAGCTACTCCTTGGTCGGCGGCTATAGCGCCATCGCTTTCATCAAGGTTTTGAATCCCTTAAACGGCTATTCGCAGGATGTTTTCGAATCCGCCAATCTGGTCACCGGCTCGACCTTTAATCTGACTGCCGACCTCTCCGCTCACCAAGGCAAAATCCTGCAACTGGGTTTCATGGTCTCCGGCCTGAACGCCAATCCTGCTGCGGGCAGCTATGGTAGCGCCACGGTTACCGTCGACGCCGCCGCCATCCCCGAGCCCTCCAGCTTCGCCCTCATCGGCGCCGGTATCGCTCTATTCGCCGCCAGCTCCCGCCGCCGGCGCGCCTAAATTATTGGCCGATCGGTTGCACAAATTTACAGGCCCGGGGCCCAGGCCTCGGGTTTTTTTATGCCCGCGTGGCGGTGCTTCCTGTTTTGGTGAAGCAAATACGGTTGCCGCTCCCGTGCGGGCGGGTTTGTTGGACCGACTCATCGCATGAAACGCTGGTCCCAATTTTTTGTCCCCACGCTCAAGGAAAGTCCGTCCGACGCCGAAATCGCCTCGCACAAGCTCCTCATCCGGGCCGGTCTCGTGCGTAAGTTGGGCGGCGGGCTCTACACGTTTATGCCCTTGGGCCTGCGCGTGATGCAAAAGCTCTCCGCCCTCTGCCGCGAGGAGCTGGAGCGCGAGCGGCCGGAACATGCCCGGGCCGGGGCGATCGAGCTGTGGATGCCCCACCTGCATCCGGCCGAGAACTGGGAGCAAGGGCCGCGCTGGGCCGCCGCCCGCGAGATCATGTTCCGCGCCGACCACGCCGGGGCCGGCAAGGGCCGGGCGCGCGAGCCGGAGTTTGTGCTCGGGCCGACCCACGAGGAGGTCATCACGCCGCTGGTGAAGCAGGAGATCACCAGCTACCGCGATCTGCCGAAAAACTTCTACCAGATCGGGACCAAGTTCCGGAACGAGATCCGCCCGCGCTACGGGCTGATGCGCGCGAAGGAGTTTGTCATGATGGACGCCTACTCCTTCGACGCGGATGACGACGGCGCGATCAAGAGTTACCTCGCAATGAAGACCGCCTACGAGGCGTTTTTCCGGCGCGTGGGGGTCAAGGCCATCGCGGTCGAGGCCGACACCGGCGTGATGGGCGGCAGTTTTTCCCACGAGTTCATGGTGCCGGCCGAGGTGGGCGACGACGACGTGATCTACTCCGACGCCGGCTACGCCGCCAACCGCGAGAAGGCGACCAGCGCGCTCGTGCCGTCGGATCTGGCCGACGCCGCCCCGGTCGGCGAGTTGGAGAAATTCGCCACGCCCGGCGTCGCCACTATCGCCCAGCTCGCGGCCGCGCCGTATTCGGTTCCCGGTGACGCCCAGTTCAAGACCCTCGTCTACATGGGCGACGGCAAGCCCTTCCTCGTCATCCTTCGGGGGAACGACGAGCTGGAGGAGGCGAAGCTTGGCGCGCTCGGCTTCACCCTTTTCCGCCCCGCCACAGCGGACGAGATCGCGCCGGTGCTCGGCGCCCGCCCGGGCTCGCTCGGCGCGGTGCGCGGCACGATCAAGGACCCCGCCGCGCTCGCGGGCGTTTTTGCCGACCATGCCGTCCGCCTGATCGGCAACGGCGTGACCGGCGCGAACGAGGACGGTTTCCACCTGAAGAACGTCAACGTGACCCGCGACCTCGCGGTCACGAAGTTCGGCGATTTCCGCCGGGTGCGCCCCGGCGAACCCTGCCCGCGCTCCGGCCAGCCGCTGCAATCGCGGCGGGGCATCGAGGTCGGCCATATATTCAAACTCGGCACCAAATACGCCGACAAATTCGGCGCGGCCTACACCGACGACCACAAGCAGTCGCACCCGATGGTGATGGGCTGCTACGGCATCGGCATCAGCCGCACCCTCCAGGCGGTGATCGAGCAGAGCCACGATGCCGACGGCATCATCTGGCCCTGGGGTATCGCGCCCTTCCAGGTGTTGATCTGCCTGCTCGACCCGAAGCTGCCCGAGGCGCTGGCGCTGGCCGAAAAGCTCGCCGCCGCCGCCGAGGCGGCCGGAGCCGATGTGTTGCTGGACGACCGCGAGGAGCGCCCGGGGGTGAAGTTCAAGGATGCCGACCTGATCGGTGTGCCGCTGCGTGTGGTGGTCGGCGGCAAGGGCTTGCAGGCTGGCGTCATCGAGGTGAAGCCCCGCACCGCCAAGGAGGCGGTGAAAGTCCCCGTGGCCGAAGCCGAGGCGCAACTCGCCGCGCTGGTGCGCACCGCTGCGGCCGCCGTCGCTCCCTGATGTCACCCCCCGTGCTCACCACCGCCCGCCGGGCTGAGCCGCTTTTGGCGGGCGCGGGCGCGCGTCCGGGCCTCGCGCCGGACGAGGTCGCTTTGCCGGAGTCCGCCTTTGCCGTGCAGGGGCCGTGGCGCGTGGTGGTGCTGAATGATCCGGTTAACTCCATGGGCTATGTGGTGCTGGTGTTTCGCAAGGTCTTCGGTTTTGCCGAGCCGCGCGCGCGCCGGCACATGCTGGAGGTGCACGAGCAGGGACGCTCGGTGGTGTGGTCCGGCTTACGCGAGCAGGCCGAGCTCTACGCCTTCGCGCTGCAGCAATGGCATCTTACGGCCGTTCTTGAAACCGATGAAGCGCATTGAGGTAAAACTCAGCCTGCCGGTCGTGGCCCCGTTGCTCGACCTGATGAAGGCCTCGAGCGACGTGCTGGAGGCGCAGATTGCCGCGCCCATCACGCTCGACGATATTGATGCGGATTTCCGCGAGGACTGGCGTGCCGAGCTGCTCGGCGGCCAGCAGGAGGAGCTGCACGCGTTGATGGGGCTCTTCAATAGCGATTTCTTTATCAACGGCGTCGTCGCTTTCGATGAGGATAACGCCGAGATCATCGTGCGCGCCTGCTCCGCCCTGCGCCTCCGCCTGCGCCGGCACGATCTGGATATTCTCGAAGACGAGCAGCTTGAGAGCGGCGGGGTGGATATCGAAAGGCTGCCGGCCGCTTTGCAAAAGCCCTTCATGTGCTATGTCTTTCTCGGCACCATCCAGGAGCTCATCATCCAGCATCTTGATACTGCGATCCTGCGCGGGCCGGCAGGCGAGTCTGGGCCGGCGGAGGACGACGATGAAGGCGCCGGTGATTTTGATTTGGACAAGGATTGAGCTGCCCGGCGCATGAAGGTGACGTGCGAGCATTGCGGGTTGCCCTTCGCAGCGGTGCGGGCGAAGCCGGGGAGGGCGCTCTACTGTTGCTCGGGCTGCGCGCTGGCGGCGCGGGTGCCGGTGGATGCGAACGGGCAATTTCCGGTCAACGGGGCGCTGGTGACGGCGCTCGGGCTGGGCTTCGGGTTGTTTAACCAACTCCTCTTCTGGTTGCTGGCGGTTCTGGTGGCCCGCCAGCCCGGTGGGGTGGAGAACGCAGGGCGGCTCGCTTGGGTATCGTTTGGCATCGGTGCGCTGGTCTGGGCCGCTGTGGCAGCCTGTCAGGCCCGGGTCGGTGCGCGGCGCGGGGCGGACTGGGTGTTGGCGGGAGTGGTCTGCGCGGGGCTGGCGGGGTCTTGGCTGGTCGCGGCCCCCGGCCTCGCGTTTGCGGCAAATGCCGTCCTTGCCATCTGGGCGCTACGCGGATTGCGGCGGCGCAAGGGCTAGTCCTTTAGCGTTTCGCGGCGGCCCGCAGCAGGCGGTCGCGGATGGCGGGGACGAGGCCCCCGGTGCCGGCCGGCAGTTCGGCGTGGAGGCGGCGCCAATCGCCGGCGTCGAGTTCGCGTAGGCGGGCGAAGAGATGGCGGGCAATCTCGTCCTCGGCGCCGGTTTCGCTGAGCCAGCGGATCCGTTTGCGCTCGGTGGAGCGGAGCGGGCGTGAGGGTTTCACTAGGAGGAGCGCGGCCTCGTCGGCCGGCAGGGCGGCCAGCGAGGCCGCGTCGAGGCGCGGATGCAGTTCGAGCGGGGTGCGCGGGCTGTAGTGTTGGGCCAGCATGCCGGGTGCGGGCGCGGCGGCGGAGGAGGAGAGGCGGGCGGGTTTGGGCCGGAGCACGGGCCGGCCGAGCACACGTTCGAGGTCCTCGACGGCGATGCCGCCGGGGCGGAGGAGGCGTGGGCGGGCGGGGTCGGTGAGGTCGAGGATGGTGGATTCGACTCCGACGGTGCATTCGCCGCCGTCGAGCACGGCGCGCAGGGCGGTGCCGGCGAGGCTGTCTCGCACGTGGATGGCGCGGGTGGGGCTGATGTAGCCGAAGGGATTGGCGCTGGGGGCGGCGAGGGGGCGGCCGGCGAGGCGGATCAGCTCGCGGAACACCGGATGGCCGGGCACACGCACGGCGACGGTGGGGCGGCCGGCGGTGATGAGGTCCGGGACGCAGGCCAGTTTGGGCAGCACCAGCGTCAGTGGCCCCGGCCAGAAGGCCCGCGCCAGCGGGGCGATGGCGGCGTTGGGCACGGCGACGGTCGGCAGATCGCGCGCGGCGGCAAGGTGGACGATGAGCGGGTCGGTGGTCGGGCGGCCTTTGGCGGTGAAAATGGCGGCGCAGGCGGTCGGGTTCAGCGCGTCGGCCGCGAGGCCGTAGACGGTTTCGGCGGGGACGCCGACGAGGGCACCGCGTCGGAGGGCGGCGGCGAGGCGGGCGAGGTTGGCCGGGGTCGGCTGGAAGATGCGAGGCCGAGGTGCGGGCATAAAAAACCGGGGCGGCTTTTGGCCGTCCCGGCAGTCGGGGAAGGAAGCGGATGCCGGGCGGGCGGCTTACTTGGCGAGCAGCATGGCGCGGCTGCGCTTGATGGTCGCGGTGACGCGGCGTTGTTGTTTGGCCGAGAGGTGGGTGTATTTGCGCGGCAGAATCTTGCCGGTGTCGGTGACGTAGCGGACCATCAGCTCGGGCTGGGTGAAGGGGAAGGCCTCGGGGGTGAGGGACTGGGTGGCGGTGGTTTCGGTGGCGCTCATTTTGGAAAAAGACGCGCATCAAGCCGGAAGGTGGGGGAGCTTGTCAACCCGCGATTCAACGGTCGGGTTTTCGGCTCGGGGTTTTCGGCGGGGATAATCGTATGCAAGCCTTTGACCGGGGAAGCTCTTGCTGCGGAAAGTGAAGAAAGAACGGGATATACGTCGCGTTTTGGGAAAGCGGTTTCTAAGCTGGGGATGCCGTCCAGAACGACGGGCCTTGTTCCCTTCCTATCCATGACCACCTTCCCGCCCCTGGCGCTTCAACGATGAGAGACGATTATCTGCAAAGCGCCCGCAAGGTGGTCGAGGACCCAAACATCTTGGTCAATCTCGTCTCGCGTCGGGTCAAGCAACTGCGTCGCGGTGCTCGGCCCTTGGTGGTCTCGTTGGAGAAGCTCGCGCTGGAGGACATTGCTTTAAGGGAAATCTTTGAAGGCAAAATCAGCTACACGCTGCCCAGCCCGGAGGAATTGGCCAAGCGATGAGGGATCGGGCGGCGTTCCCGTTGCCTTTGTCCCGGAAAATTACTTTTTATGCAAAAAACCAAAAAATCGGTGGCCAAGCGTTTTAAACTGACCGGCACCGGCAAGCTCATGCGACGGACCCCGGGCTTCCGTCATTTGCTCGCCGCCAAAAGCACTTCGGCCAAGCGACGTGCTTCCAAAGACAAGCAAGTCGAGCCCGGCCAGAAGGCCCAATTGCTGCGTTGTCTGCCCTTTGGCTTGTGAAAAGTGTGCCGGTGCGGCGCGATCACTGCGCCTGACCGGTGTCCGGGCAGACTTGGTATTTTACCGCTGGAACCTCCCCGCAGGCTATCGGTTGGCTTGATTCGGGGCTGGGTTCTGAGCTGTGGCCACCTAGTCGCACGGATCATTGAGGCGACTTGGCGGCCCCCATCGGTGGGGTGCTTGGCTTAAAATACCCACCGGTCATTGAAGTCTGCTCGCCACCTCGTTCCGCTGCTCGGTCGTCCACCTGAATGCTCCCGGCGGGTTGTTTACAAGAAGGCAAACGAGGTGGTGCCGGCGCCCCATGGCTCCTGATTTGCTCATGTTGACCCTGCTTTTTTACAAAATCCGAATACCGCGCTTTTCGCAGTTGGTCTGGCGCAATCTGTTGGCCGGCGAATCGACGGCGCAATAACTTGCGCTATATCCCGCCGGTAGAAGCACGGTATCCGGGAGAATACTTTTTTTCACCCAGGGGGGACCTAGTTACCTTTACCGATGGCTTCTGGCGAAAAAGAGGAGTAAGTTAGTTCCATGCATCCTAATGTGCCCTTACGCAATGTGCTGCTTTTGGAGGATCAAATCGCGATCCGCCAGATGATGGCCACGCTCATCGCCTATATGCCGGGTTTTCGGGTTGTAGCCCAGGCCAGTGATGTGCAGGAGGCGCTGCGGCTGACCGAACTACATCGGCCCGATATCGTTGTGTTGGACTGGATGTTAGCCGAGGAAACCGGGCTGAGTTACCTGACGGCTATCGAGGCTTGGCCGGTGCGGCCCACGGTTCTGGTTTTTTCCGCCAACACCACCCGGCACGTCGTTCAGGAGGCGTTTTCCCATGGTGCGGGCGGCTTTATAGAAAAGACCTCGGGGTTTTCCGATTTCACCGCTGCACTGCAAGCGGTGGGCGCTGGGCGGGCTTACCTGGGTCCGACTATCTCGGGAGTTATTTCCGGAATCGTCCGTAGTCCGGGTCCTGACATCTCCGGTATCACCCCTAGGGAGCTGGAAATCCTGCGGATGGTGGCCGAGGGGATGTCGTCCAAGTCCATTGGCCAGCGTCTTGGCATCAGTGTGCGCACCGTGCACAGCCACCGGGCCTCGCTTATTCGCAAGACGGGTCTGCACTCGGTGGCGGAATTGACCCGGTTTGCCTGTGATCGTGGCGTGGTGACTTCCGCGGCGCCCATCCCGACCCATTCCCGCGCATGAGTCTGCTCCGTCACGTCCTGATGGGTGATGATGACGTGACGGTGCGTTTGCGCGACTGGCTGGCTTTCATCGACAGCCGCGAGTCCCTTGGCGTTGAGGACAACTCTTTATTTCCCAAGCGATTGCGGTTGTTTTCTCCCGTCCCTTCCTTGCCGTCCGCATTTGTTGTCCGGCTTGGCCGGCCCGAGTGGCCGGTGGAACAACCTTCTGCAGTCCGATCTCCGGCCTGGGTCTGGGTCTTGCTCCCGAGCTTCTTTTGCTGCGCTCCCTCGGGGCAGGACGCACCTTTTCTCTCTACTTGAAGTTCGCCAGTTTGGTATCCGATTTCACCCTGCCTCCGTCTCCAACCTCATGAAGCCCCTTTCCACCGCGCAACTCCCGCGCATTCTTCTTGTCGATGATCAGGAGATGAATCTGGCCACCCTCGAGGCCATTTTATCTTCCGGTGAATATGAATTGCACACTGCGGGGGACGGTTACGCCGCGCTGGATGCTGCGGCTCGCCACCGGCCTGATTTGATCCTGCTTGATATCATGATGCCCGAGCTGGATGGCTATGCGGTTTGCCGTCAGATCCGCGCCACCCCCGCCCTTGCCAGCATTCCCGTCGTCATGGTGACCGCCCTGAACGATCAGGCCTCCCGCCTCAAGGGCATCCAGGCCGGCGCGGATGATTTCATTTCCAAGCCCATCCCTATGGAGGAATTGCGGGCGCGCGTCCGGACCATCACGCGCTTGAACCGCTTTCGCTCCATCGCCGAGCAACGCGCCCGCTTCGAACACCTCTTTGAATTGTCGCCTGCCGCCATTGTGTTGGTGGATGCCGACGGCCATCTCTGCGCGGTTAACGCCCGGGCCGACGACCTGTTGTCCGCCTCCGGCCTGCCTCCGCGCATCGGCTCCCCGCTGCCGGCCAGTTTGCCCGTGCCGGCGGCCTCGGAATTGGCGGCCCTGGCCACCGCGGCCTTTGCCGGTCCTGACGACCCCGGTCCCATCACCGTTGGATTAAAGGCCCCGGGCGGCGATCGCGTTCTCCACGTCCGTGCCGCCCGCCTCGATGAAACCGACGGCCCGCTCGTCATGCTCGTGCTGGATGATATCACCGTCGAGGTCCGTGCCCGTGAGGCCCTGGAGTCGATGAATCGCGATCTGGACGCCCTGGTCCGCTCGCGCACCCACCAGCTCGAGGAGGCCAATCAGCTCCTCATGTCCTACGCGGCCTTTGTTTCCCACGACTTGCGTTCCCCGCTTTGCGTGGTGAAGGGCTATTTATCCTTGCTTGTGACAGGCCCTGCTCAGCTCGACCCGGAGGTGAAGAATTGCATCACCCAGGCGCACGCGGCGACCCTTATGATGGAGGAGATGATCACCAACATCCTCCGCCTCGCTTCCGATGAGCATTCAGCCAGTGGTCCCGAACATCCGATCAACCCTCGGCCCGTCATCGAGCGTCTTTGCTGGAAACTGGCAGCCGTCCAACCCAAGCCTCGCCCCACCATCAACATTCTCCCCCTGCCGCCCGTTCTGGCTTCCGAGCCTTTGCTGGAGCGGGTGTTTTTCAACATAGTGGCCAATGCTCTGAAATATTCCGCGAGCCGGTCGGAGCCCGTGATTGAGATCGGGGCGCTGGAATCGCCCGAGGGACCGGTTCTGTATGTGCGGGACAACGGCGTCGGTTTTGACGCCCGCGACGCCGAACGACTCTTCCGCGAATTCTCGCGCCTGCCCAGCGCGGCCTCCAGTGATGGTCTGGGTTTGGGTCTTTCGTTGGTTTCCCGCCTTCTCCGTGCCCATCATGGCCGTATCTGGGCCGAAGGCCGGCCGGGCGAAGGCGCCACTTTCTACGTGCGCTTCGGCCCCGCTGCCGTCCCCGCCAAGCCCTAAATCCTCGGGCACCGTATGAAATGTCTTTTTTGCCTGCTTGGTGCCGCCCTCATGCTGGCCTTCTCGGCGTGTTCTCGCCCTCCGGAGGCTGCCGCCTCGGTGGCACCCGCGCTGGCCGCGCAACTTGATTCTGACCTCCGGGAACTGCGCGAGGAGGTTGAGCGCCTCGCCAGCACCATCGCCTCCCTCTATGCCCGCCGGAGCGAGATCATTCAGGGTGTGGATAAATCCAAATACACCTTCTCCCTCGATGGCGCCTTTTATAAACCGAAGGATGATGGCGGCGCCGCGCTCTGGATCTCCGCCGTCCAGCCGGTTACGCCTGAGATGCAGGAGGTGGCCTATCTCACGGAGCCACTCGACGCCGAATTGATTCGGATCTGCCGTGAACTGCCTGCCGTGAGCCAAGCTTACTACAACGACCGGTTCAGCTTGAACCGCATCTATCCTTGGATCGACACCCTCGTGCAATATCCGCCGCGTATGAATATTGCCGAGTTCAATTTCTATTACCTGGCCGATGCCGCCCACAATCCCGCCCGCAAGGGGGTTTGGGTGCCCGAACCCTACCTCGACCCAGCCGGCCGCGGTTGGATGGTAAGCACCATCGCCCCGGTTTACGTGGATGAAAAACTCGAGGGCGTCCCTGGTCTGGATGTGACCATCGCCACGCTGGTTGAGCACTATTTCCGCAGCCTGGAACAGGCCGTGGCCGTAGTATCCCGGGAGGGGGTGCTGGTCGCCGCCACGGAAAGTGCGATCCAGTATCTTGAAATGCCTCCGCTTAGAGACCACAAATACTTGGAAACGGTGAAGCTCGATACTTTCAAGCCCGAGGACTACAACATCCTCAAGAGCACGCTTCGCCCCGTGCGCACCATGGCCACCCAACTCCTTCGGGAACACCTATCCCCTGTCACGGTGGTGCTCAAGGGTGAGCCTCACACCGCCTGCGCTGTCTCCGTCCCCGAGCTGGGTTGGACCGTCATCGAGCTTTACCCGAATTGAACCCGGTTAATCCCAATCCTCGTCCGGCGGCTTCGCCGCTCATTCGCTCCGCCGCCATGCTTGCGCTTGTCGCCGTGGTGGTCGTAGTGCTCGGCGCCGTAGCTCTTAACCTACAGCTCCGGAGGGATATCCGAAATCGTGCGGTGGATGTGGGCCGGCAGCTCGCTTTTGGAGTAGCACGCTCGGGCTCCGAGGATTTTTGGCGCTTGCGCGAGGAGTTTACCTTCTCCCTTGGCCAGTTGCCCTATGCGCAGTTACTGCTGCCTGGTGATGTTCCATCCGACACCCTTGTGCCGGTCCGCCGTTTTCTTTCCCTCAATAAATCTATTCTGCGCGAACTCATCGTCATCGGTCCTGATGACCGCGGGCGGTCCATTCGCCTGAGTGGGGACAACTATTTCCACTCGTCCTCGCTGCTGCCTTTCGCGCCTCCCAATCCCACCGCCGATACCATCGTGCTTAGCGGCCTTGTCCAGACTGGCGGCGGCGAGGCGCAAGCCCGGGTTTTTGCGGTTATCGATCCGGGTCAGTTCTGGTTCCAGCGGTTGATCACTTTCAGCCTCAGCCACCCTGATGTCTGGCTTCACCTGCTGGATTCCGAAGGGCGCACTCTGCTGGTTCGTCACGGTGGCAGACAGGTCCCTTCGCCGCCTCGTTTTTCCCAGGAAAATATTGGCCTGCTCCAAATCGATGCCCTCGAAGGCTACGAGGGGCGTCTCGTCCATCGCGTCGAACTCGGGGCCTCCGCGACCTCTTTCATCTCCGCCTACATGCCCCTCAAGCTGGAGAACTGGCAGGGTCAGTTAATCGTCTCCGCTGATGAAAAAGAGGTGACCGGCCCCGCCTTCAAGGCGCTCGGCTTACTCGCCGCCATGGCCGGTGTGCTGGTTGCGATTCTCTTCGCGATTTTCTTTCTTTTCACGCGCCAGAGCCACCGCAACCAAGTCCTGATCGAAGATGAACGTCGCCGCATCGCCGCGATCCTGAACACCGTGCAAAGTGGTATCCTGCTCGTGCACGAGCCCAGCGGCCGGATTGTCGAGACCAACGCCGCCGCCCTGCGCTTGATCGGTGTGCCTGCCGAAGAACTCGTCCACCGCCGCGTTGACGACTTTTTTCTCCCGGCGGAAGACGGCTCCTCCCCGCGCTTGCCTTCCGGTCCAGAAACGGAATCCCGCTTCCGCGATCATCAAGGGCGTATCCATACCGTGCTCGCCAACACGGACATTCTCAACTTCCGCGGCACCCGCTACCTGCTCTGCTCTTTTGTCGATGTCACCCCTTTGAAGGTGACCACCGTGAACCTGCTTCGTTCGCAAGCCTCCCTGAGCGAAACCAACAACCGCTTGCAGGAGGCCATCCGTGACGCCGAGCGCTCCACTCGCGCCGCCGAGAACGCCAATCGCGCCAAGAGTGCCTTCCTCGCGATGATGAGCCACGAGTTGCGCACCCCGCTGAACTCCATCCTAGGGCTTTCTGAATCCCTCGCCGAACGCATCCACGGCCCCCTCACCGAAAAACAGTCCCGCTACCTCGATCTTGTCGTTTCTAGCGGCCGCCACCTGCTTGACCTGATCAACGACATCCTCGATCTCGCCAAAATCGAGTCCGGCCGGGATGACATCGCGCTCGCCCCCTGCCACCTGCTCGAGATCTGCGAAAACAGCCTCCAGATAATCCAGCCCATGGCTTCGCGCCGCCGCCAGACCATCGAGTCCACCCTGCCGCCACCGACCCTCCAGGTCCGCGCCGAACCCCGCCGTCTGCAACAGATTTTGGTCAATCTACTTGGCAATGCGGTCAAATTCACCCCGGAAGGCGGCCTGCTCGGTTTGCGTGTCTCCACGCTGCGGGAGGAGGTGCACCTCGCGGTCTGGGATCGCGGCATCGGCATCGAGGCCGATCAGATTTCCAATCTTTTCCAGCCTTTCGTCCAACTCGATGCCCGCCTCGCGCGCGACTACGGCGGCACCGGCCTGGGCCTCGCTCTGGTAAAACAACTCGCCTCCCTTCACGGCGGACGCATCGAAGTCGTCAGCCATCCGGGTGAAGGCTCCACCTTCACCCTTATCCTACCTCTCCTGCCCGATTCCGCCGTGCCCGTCGCCCCTGTGTCGACCACGCCAGCCGCGCTCCCTGATTTTTCTGCCCCGCCCTTCTCCGGTCCCCGGCCCCTCGTGCTCATCGCCGAGGATATCCCCGCCAACATCATCCCCATACGCGATTACCTCGAGGCGAAGGGCTGCCGCGTGGAGACGGCTGCGAACGGCCGCGAAGCGGTGGAAAAGACCGTCGCGCTCCGCCCGGCCGTCGTGTTGATGGATATCCAGATGCCGGTGATGGACGGCCTCGCCGCCATCCGCCTGATTCGCGCCCACGCCGACCCTGCCGTCGTGCGCACCGCCATCATCGCCCTGACCGCCCTCGCCATGCCGTCTGACCGTGACGCCTGTCTAAAGGCCGGCGTGCAGGACTACGTGACCAAGCCCGCCAGCCCGCGCTTTGTTTACGAGAAGACCTTGCCATTTCTCACCCGCGCCCTCGCCAAGCCCGCTTGAGCAGGGCCCGGTTTCTGCCTTCACCTTCACCCGCCGCGCGCCCATGGTGCCCGCTTTTACTATGTCATCCCCCTTCCTTACCGACGCCCAGGCCCGCATGAAAAAGACCGTGGACCATACCCTCCACGAGTTTTCCAACATCCACACCGGCAAGGCCAGCCCTTCCATGGTCGAAGGCATCATGGTCGAGGCCTACGGCGCCATGTCCCGCATCAAGGATTGCGCCGCCATCAGCACCCCCGATCCCCGCATGATTTTGATCACGCCCTGGGACCGCAGCCTCACCCAGGCCATCGCCAAAGGTATCCAGATTGCCAATCTCGGGTTCAATCCCGCCGTCGATGGCCAGGTTGTCCGCGTGCCCCTCGCCGACATGTCCCGCGAGCGTCGGCAGGAATTTGTGAAGGTGGCCCAGCGTCTTGCCGAGGAGGGCCGTGTCCACGTGCGCAATGTCCGGCGCGATGTGATGGAGGGCGTGAAAAAAGCCAAACTCCCCGAGGACGAGGCCAAGCGCGTCGAGAAGGATATCCAGAATACCACCGACAAGGCGATCGAGGAGATCAACAAGCACCTCGCCACGAAGGAAAAGGACCTGCTCACCGTCGGCTAGGCGCGCGCCCTGCGCTGTCGAAGCCCCGAGTTTAAGTTGAAGCCGGCCCCCGGGTTTTCCTGCGGCCACCCGTCCATTCTTAAACTCAACCTTTCCCGCTTTTTTATCTCCATGCCCGCCCCCGCCCTTCCCCGCCGCGTCGTCGTAAAGCTCGGCACCGGCGTGCTCACCCGTGGCATCGGGGAATTGAATACCGAACGCGTCGCCGCCCTAGCCGCTGATCTCGCCGCGCTGCGCGCCTCCGGTTCGGAGGTCATCGTAGTTTCCTCCGGTGCCGTAGGCCTGGGCATGGGGCGCCTGGGCCTAAAGAAAAAACCCGCTGACGTTTCCCGGAAACAGGCCTGCGCCGCCATCGGCCAGAGCCTGCTCATGCAAACTTGGCAGCGCGCCTTCGACCCCCAGGGCCTCGCCGTCGCCCAGGTCCTGCTCACTCACGAGGACCTCCGCTCCCGCGCCCGCCACCTTGGCGTGAAGGCCTGTCTAGAGGAACTCATCGACTACGGCGTCGTCCCAATCATCAACGAAAATGACACCGTGAGCGCCGCCGAGATCAAGTTCGGCGACAACGATACCCTCTCGGCCCTCGTCGCCGGCCTGGTTGATGCCGACCAACTGGTTATTCTCTCCACTGCCCCCGGTTTGATCGACTTGAAGGGCACCGGCCAAATCCTGCCCGTGGTCGAGAAGATCACCCCCGAGATCGAGGCCATGGCGGGTGGCACCACCGACGTCACCGCCACCGGCGGGATGATTTCAAAGATTACCGCCGCCAAGATCGCTCTCCGCGCGGGCTGCGGCGTCTTCATCGCCAGTGGCGCCGAGCCCTGTGTCCTCGCCCGCCTGTTCCGCGGGGATAACCCCGGCACCTATTTCGTCCCCGCCGGCGTCCCCCTCGAGTCCCGCAAACGCTGGATCGCCCACTACCAGCGCCCCACCGGTCATATCCTGATCAACGCCTGCGCCGTCCCCGTGCTGCGTGATCAAGGCCGCAGCCTGCTGGCCGTCGGCGTCACTGGCGCACGCGGCCGCTTCAACGCCGGCGATATCGTGAACATCGTCGGCCCGGATGAAGCCTTGGTGGCGCGCGGCGAGAGTGCGTTTTCCGACGCCGAGGTCGCCCGGATCGCCGGACTGGCGAGCGGGCAAGTCCGTCCGCTGTTCCCGGACCGTAAACGGCTTGAAGTCGTCCATCGCGACAACCTGGTGGTGCTCTGAATCACCTCAGCCCTAGGGGCGGACTTGGGCCTTTCCATCTTAGCCAGGAGCATACAGTGGCGCGGGTCGCAATGAGGCGAATTTACGGCGCCTTTCGGTGGGGCCCTTGGCTCGAAATACCCTCAGGGTAATGTTCGCCCTGCGGGCTCATCCTCCGCCTACGGCTCCGGGCTGCGCCCTCTCTGCTTCGCTCCGTCCTTCGCCTGGTCCGCACCGAAATGCGCTCGCCCCCGCGCCCCGCTGCTCTGCCGTCCAGCTGAATGATCCCGGCTGGGCCCATGCAAGCGGCCCGCGCATGCAGACGCGGAAAAACCCGTTGCGCCGCGCGTGGCTTTGCGCGTCGATGCGTTTCCTCTATCACTTTACCTCTTCGGCGGACGCCCGGCGTTTGTTTCCCGGCTCGTTTCCCGTTTTCAAAATCCACCGTCCTCCCCCCTTTTCCTCCTTTCATCATGGACCGCATCGCTTCCGCTTTTGCCCGCGCCCGCGCCGAGAACCGCGCCGCTTTCGTCGCCTATCTCTGCGCTGGTGATCCGGATTTTGACACCTCCCTAAGCGCTTGCCGCGCCCTTCTTCGCAACGGCGTGGACGTGCTGGAGATCGGCGTCCCCTTCTCCGATCCACTCGCGGATGGCTTGACCAACCAGCTCGCGGCTCAGCGTGCGCTCGAGGGCGGCATGACGATGGCCCGGGTGAATGAGCTCGTCCGTGCCCTGCGGACGGAGTTCCCCGATGTGCCGCTGGTCTTCTACACGTATTACAATTTGGTTTTCTCTAACGGCACCGATGCTTACGTGCGCGCGGCCAAGGCCGCTGGCCTGGATGGCCTGCTGGTCCTCGACTTGCCTCCCGAGGAGTCTGCCGACGTGGCGGCGGCCTGTGCGCGGGAGGGCTTAAAGAGCGTGTTCATCGTGGCGCCGACCACGCCGGCAGCGCGTTTGCCCCGGATCGCGGCGGCGGCGACGGGGTTTATTTATTACGTCTCGCGAGAGGGTGTTACCGGTGTGCGCGACGCGGTCGCGACCGGTATCCCCGAGGCGGTGGCGGCGATCAAGGCCCACACGGAGTTACCGGTCGTGGTGGGCTTCGGCATCGGCACGCGCGCGCATGTGACCGAGGTCGCCCGACATGCGGATGGAGTGGTGGTGGGCAGCGCTTTGGTGAACGTCATTCGCGACCACCTTGCCGAGCGGTCGGCGATTGCCGGGGCGATGGGTGCCAAGGCGGCAGATCTCACGGCGGGGACCCGGCGCGGTTAAATCCTTTCAATCCTGGGTTTCAACACACCGGCGGGCCGGCTGGTTGCCGCGAAAGAATAAGTGTCCTGCCTTCGCCCGCCTCGTCTCCCTTCTACGTTTTCCCCTCTGCGCGAGTTCCTTGGAGTTTTTGTTTTACTTTGGAATCACCGACCGCTCAGGTGCGCGGCGTCTTTAACCAAATTCCGACACACGTGAGCACTCAACATACGCGAAAAACGTTTTTCGCCAAGGCCCTCGCCGGTCTGGCAGGCCTAGGCCTTCTCGGCGGTGCGCGGCTCGCGGCCAAGACCGCCGCCGGCACCGAATCCTCCGCTGGCAGTGTCAAGTTACCCTTCCGTATCGAGACCGATACCCGTGCCGTCGCCCGCGAGCCGGGTTCCCTCTAATCTCCCGCGCGTTCGCAGCCGCCAATTCTCCGGATCATGTCCAACCTGTTTCCCAAGTCGGCCAACAAACTCCCGCTGCAGATCCTGATTTTCATCGGGCTCACCACCGGGATCGTCCTCGCTGGCGTCACCTACTACGCGACGCCTAAATACAGCCGTGTCGGCTACGCTCCGACCCAGCCGGTGCCCTTCAGCCACGCCCTTCACGCCGGCCAGCTCGGCCTGGATTGCCGCTACTGCCACAGCAACGTCGAGAAGTCCGGCCACTCCAACGTGCCGACCGCCCAGACGTGCATGAACTGTCATAATCAGATCAAGACTGACAGCCCCTTGCTCGCCCCCGTCCGGGAGAGCTACGCCTCGGGCAACCCGGTCCCTTGGTCTAAAATTCATCAAGCACCTGACTACGTTTACTTTAATCACTCCGTTCACGTGGCCCGCGGCGTGTCCTGCGTGAGCTGCCATGGCCAGATCAACGAGATGGAGGTCGTGCACCACGCCAAACCCCTCTCCATGGGCTGGTGTCTGGAGTGCCATCGCGAACCCGAGAAATTTGTCCGCGACCCGAAACTTGTGACCAATCTAGATTGGAAGCATCCCGGCGGCGACGCCGGCCAGCTCGAACAGGGCAAGAAATTCGTCCACGACTGGAACATCCAACCTCCCCAGAGCTGCTCCGGCTGCCACCGCTGATCGCCATCCCAGACGATGAAACGCAAATTCGACCATTCCGCGCCCGCCAACTCCGAGTCCCTCGCGACCGGTCCGCGTTACTGGCGCAGTCTCGATGACCTCGCCGCCAACCCTGCGGTGCAGGCCCAGCTGGAGCGCGAGTTCCCTGAGGATGCGGATAACTTGAATGGCGTCGACCGCCGCAAGTTCTTCAAGTTGATGGCCGCCTCTTTTGCCCTCGGCGGCGTAGGCCTGGCCTCCGGTTGCCGCCGGCCCGAGGCCCATATCCTCGCCTACGGAAAGTCGGTCGAAAATATCATTCCGGGCCTGCCGCTCTATTACGCCAGCGCCTTCCCGATTCGCCGCAACGCCATCCCCGTGCTCGCCGAGACCCATCAGGGCCGCCCGACCAAGCTGGAAGGCAATCCCGGTTTCGCCCCCTACGGCGGCGCGACCAACGCCCTCGTCCAGGCCTCGGTCCTCGATCTTTACGATGTAGATCGCGCCACCACCCATACTCTCAAGGGTTCCGCCGCTACCGCCGCGCAAATCAATGATGTGCTCGCTGCGCTTGGCGCCGAAGCCAAAACCAACCAGGGCGAGGGCTTGGTATTCTTGTCCGAGACCTCTGGCTCGCCCACCCGCGCCCGTCTTGTGGCAAAACTAAAGGCCACCTTGCCCAAGGCGGTCTGGGCCGAGTATGAGCCCGTGGTCGACGAAGCTCCCGCCGCTGCCGCCGAAGCCGCCTTCGGTCGTGCGGATATCAAGCCGCTCTATCGTTTCGCCAAGGCCAAGCGCATTCTCTCCCTCGACGCCGACTTCTTCGCCGCCGAGGCTGGCGCACTCGCCTACGCCCGCGATTTCGCCAAGGGCCGCAAAGCACTCACCAAGGACGCTGAGCTCAACCGTCTCTACGCGATCGAAAGCACCTTCACCCTTACCGGTTCGATGGCGGACCACCGCCTGCGCCTCGCCAGCAGTCACCTCCTCGCCTTTGCCGCCGCCCTCGCTGGTCGAGTCACTGGTTTGGATGTTTTCTCCAGCCTCGCCCAGGGGCTTGATTTCAAGGATAAGGACAAATGGCTTGCCGCTGCGGCCGCCGACTTGCTGGCCCACAAGGGCGAGAGCGTCGTCATCGCTGGCGCCCACCTGCCGGCTGAGGTGCACGCTATCGTCTATGCGATCAATGTCGCGCTGGGCGCCATCGGACATACCGTTGATTTCGTCGCGGTCCCTGCGGCTCCCGCTTCCGGCATTACCGAGGTGGCCAAGGTTCTTGCCAGCGGTGCCGTCAAGACCCTCGTGCTTCTCGGCGGTAATCCGGCTTACAACGCTCCCGCCGATCTCGGATTTGCTTCCGCCATAGCCAAAGCCGGCCAAGTGATTCGCCTTGGTTATCACGTTGACGAGACCGCGGCCGCCGCGCCCGCCGGAGTGTTTCTCGCCGCCGCCCACTACCTCGAGTCGTGGGGCGACGCCCGCACTGCCGACGGCACCATCGTCCCGATCCAGCCCATGATCCTGCCCTTGTTCGGCGGGGTCACCGAGATCGAGGTGTTGGCCCGCATCCTTGGTGAGGCCAAGGCCGACGGCTACTCCCTCGTTTACGAGACCATTTCCACCCTGCCCGGCGTCGCCGGCGACAAGGGTTTCCGCCAGTTCCTGCACGACGGACTGCTCGCCGATTCATCCTACCCGAAGGTCACGGTCAATTTCTCAGCCCGTGGCGTGAGCAAGCTGCTTTCCGCCGCTGCCGCTCCGGCCGTGGTGAGCGAGGAGAGCCTTGAAGTTCGCTTCGTCTTTGACGCCAAGGTCGATGACGGTCGTTTCGCCAACAACGGTTGGCTCCAGGAGTGCCCTGAACCGATCACCAAGATTGCTTGGGATAATTCCATCCTCGTTTCGCCGCGCCTCGCCAAGAAGCTCGGCATCGAGCCCGGTGGTTCGATGATCCAGGTCGCTCGCAAGGAAAACGCGAACTACACCCAAGGCAAAGAGAAGGCCTTCATCGGTGAGCTCGTGGTCGGCGGACGGACCGTGCGCGGCCCCATCCATATCCAGCCCGGTCTCTCCAACTGGACCGTGGCGGTGACTCTCGGCTATGGCCGTAAAGTAACTGGTCGTGTCGGTCAGAATGTAGGTTTCGACGGCTATGCTTTGCGCGGCACCGACGGTCTGAATGTTGCCACCGGTGCCAAGTTAAGCGTTATCCCCGGCGAATTTTATCTTTTGGCCAACACGCAGGAACACTGGTCCATGGAAGGCCGTGACATTGTTCGCGAGGCCAACCTGGAAGAGTTCCGCGCCAATCCCGGTTTCGCTGCCGAGATGGGCATGGAGTCCCATGTGCCCCCTACCTACGGGGATCTTACTCCTTCGGAATTTGCCAAGCTTTCTCGCGAAGAGCGCGCCAAGATTACCGCCGAGCGCGCCAGCACCACCCCGCGCGGTGGCTCCCTGATGGAGTCACCGGATTTTTCCGGTCCCAAGGCCTTCCTCGACGGCGTGCACCAGTGGGGCATGTCCATCGACCTCAATACTTGCATTGGTTGCAGCGCATGCGTGATCGCTTGCCAGGCCGAGAATAACATCCCCATCGTCGGCAAGGATCAAGTCCTCCGCGGTCGCGAGATGCACTGGATCCGTCTGGATCGCTATTACTCCGACGGCAAGATCGAGGCCGGCGCCTTCGGCGGCGAAGGCAACGCCGAGCTGCCCGAAGATCCCCAAGTTTCGCTCCAGCCCGTGGCCTGCATGCACTGCGAACTCGCGCCCTGCGAGACGGTGTGCCCGGTCAACGCCACCGTGCACGATCAGGAAGGCCTCAACACGATGGCCTATAACCGCTGCATCGGCACGCGGTATTGCGCGAACAATTGTCCGTATAAGGTCCGCCGCTTCAACTTCTTCGATTATAATCAGCGCCAGCTCGACAGCCTCTACATGGGGCCCCTGGGCAAGCAGGGTATGCCTGAGCTGGTGAAGATGGTGAAGAATCCCGACGTGACCGTGCGCATGCGCGGCGTGATGGAGAAGTGCACCTATTGCGTGCAGCGTATCCAGCAGGCCAAGATCAAGCAGAAGGTCGCCGCCGGCGCCTCCGCTAACGTCGAGATTCCCGATGGTTCCTTCAAGGTGGCCTGTCAGCAGGTCTGCCCGGTCGAGGCCATCGAGTTCGGCAACGTCAAGGACGTGAACAGCCGCGTTTCCCAGGCCAAGGCCCGCGAGCAGGACTACCAGCTCCTCGGCTACCTGAATATCCGTCCCCGCACCACCTTCCTCGGCAAGCTGCGCAACCCGAATCCCGAGATGCCCGACTACGCCACCCAGCCCCTGAGCCGTCAGGAGTATGAGAAGAAGAACCATCCCGCCGGGATGGAACATGGCGGCCACGGAGCCAGCCACTTGGAACAGGGTGAAGGTCACGCCCCCTCCCATGAGGGCCATGGCGAAGCCAAGCCCCACGCCACGCTCGGAAAATTCTCCTTCGGAGGTAACAGCTAATGGCCCACGCCCACACCGATCATCCCGCCCCGGCCATTTTGGCTGAGGTCAAGCCAGTTGCATTTCCGCGTGCGACCTTGGTTGAAAATAACCGCAGCTTTAGCTGGGTTACCGAAAAAATCTGCGGCATCATCGAGGGACCCACTCCTCGGTGGTGGTGGATCATGTTCGCGGTCTCCGCGTTCCTCGCCAGCTTCACTGTCGCCGGCATCATTTACTTGGTGTCCACGGGTGTTGGCGTCTGGGGCCACGCCAATCCCGTCAACTGGGCTTGGGATATCGTCAACTTCGTGTTCTGGATCGGCATCGGCCACGCCGGCACGCTGATCTCGGCGATTTTGTGCCTCTTGCGCCAGAAGTGGCGCACCTCGATCAATCGCGCCGCCGAGGCCATGACGATCTTTGCGGTGGTCTGCGCCGGTATCTTCCCGGTCTTCCACGTCGGTCGCGTGTGGTTCGCGGTCTTGCCCGGCTACCTTTTCCCTTTCCCTAACGCCAACGCCATCTGGCCCAACTTCCGCTCTCCGCTCGAGTGGGACGTCTTCGCGGTTTCCACTTACGGCACGGTTTCGGTGCTTTTCTGGTATATCGGACTCATCCCCGACCTCGCCATTTTGCGCGACCGTTTTTACCGCAGCGGCGACAAGATCCGCTCCGCCCTTTATGGCTTTTTCGCCATGGGTTGGCGCGGTAGCAACCGCCACTGGAGCAATTACGAAATGGCTTATTTGGTCCTCGCCGGTATTTCGACCCCGCTGGTTTTGTCGGTGCATACGATCGTGTCTTTCGACTTTGCGGTTTCGTTGCTCCCTGGTTGGCACACCACCATCTTCCCGCCCTACTTCGTTGCCGGCGCCATTTTCTCCGGTTTCGGTATGGTGTTGACGCTCATGCTGCCACTGCGGGCCGTCTTCCGTTTGGAGGACTTGATCACCCAGTATCACATCGATTGCATGTGTAAGATCATTTTGGCCACCGGCACCATTGTTGGCTACGCCTATGGTATGGAGTTCTTTATCGCATGGTATGGCTCAAATCCTTATGAAGGGTTTGCCTTCATCAATCGCGCTTTCGGTCACTATGCTTGGGCCTACTGGATCATGATCACATGCAACGTGGTTACCCCCCAGTTCTTCTGGTTCAAGAGCATCCGCCGCAACATCGGGCTGGTCTGGATCCTTTCGATCTTCGTCAACGTCGGCATGTGGTTCGAGCGCTTCGTGATCATCGTCACCTCTCTTGCCCGTGACTTCCTGCCCAGCTCTTGGGGGTATTACAGCCCTTCGGCGGTTGAGATTTTCACCTTCTTCGGAACCTTCGGCGTCTTTGGCGTCCTCTTCCTCCTCTTTATCCGCTTCCTGCCCATCATGCCGATGGCGGAGATCAAGGCCGTCATGCCCCAGGCCGACGCGCATGGCGGTCACGACAAGCACTAAGCAATTTCTACGACCACGAACATGGCTGCCACCTTCTACGGCCTGATGGCCCGCTTCGACACCGCGCCGGAAATTTACCACGCGGCTCAACAAGTGCGCGACGCCGGCTACAAAAACTGGGACTGCATCACGCCCTTCCCCGTGCACGGACTCGACGGGGCCATGGGCCTTGGCCGTTCCAACGTGCCCAAGTTCTCCCTCGTAGGCGGCCTGACCGGCTTCACCACCGGCATGTCGATGATCTGGTTTACCGGCGCCTTCGATTACCCGTTGATCGTGGGCGGTAAGCCCTACTTCAGCCCGCTCTTCGCCTTCCCGATCAGCTACGAGCTGACGATTCTCTTCACCGCGTTCGCCACCATCGCCGGCATGTTCATCCTCAATTGGTTGCCCCAGCATTACCACCCGGTGCTCAAGTCGAAGGAAATCCTGCGTGGTTTGGATGACGCCTTCTACGTCGTGATCGAGGCGCGCGACCCCAAGTTCGACCTTAATCGCGCCAAGGCACTGCTCAGTCACGCTGGGGCCAAGGAAATCTCCGAATTAGAGGCCTAAGACCATGCGCTACGCCTACCTTACTCTTCTTTTCGTGGTGGTTTCCGCCGTTTCCGTTCTCGGTTTTCGCGGCTCCTTGAGCCAGCGCACTCCCCTAGAGATTTTCCCGGACATGGATCGTCAGCCTAAATACAAGCCGCAGGCTGAATCCGCCTTTTTCGCGGACCGTCGCACTGATCGGCCCACTCCGGTTGGTGTAGTGCCCTTCGGCCGCACCGCCCTCGCCCCTGAGGCCAAGTTTTTGGCCGAGGACGATCATCTTTACCGCGGTTTAGCCGCCAACGGAACGCCGGCCCGGGGTTATCCTGCTGGCATCACAGTCGACGCCCAGTTTCTGGAACGCGGTCAGTTAAAATATACCATTTATTGCGCCCCGTGCCACGGTGCGGTCGGTGACGGCAATGGCATCACCAAACAATACGGCATGGGCGCCACCCCGACCTACCACGACGACCGTTTGCGTGGCACGCCCGAGGGCGACCTTTACCACACCATCACGGCCGGCAAGGGCAACATGTTGTCCTACGCCGACAAACTGGAGCCGGCGGATCGCTGGGCGGTCGTCGCCTACGTCCGCGCCCTGCAACGCGCCCAGACCGGCACGCCGGCCGATGTCGTCCCCGCCCATAAATCCGAGCTTGGCCTGAAATGAGCACCCACGTCGCCACCATCTCTTCCCCCGCCGGCAGTTCTGCCGCTGGTTCCATCCATTCCGTGGGCGCCGCCGCCAACAAAGCCTTGGTGCTGGGCTTCGTCGGCCTCGCCGCCACCGGCCTTGGCGTGGTCGTCTCCGGCAAGGCCGCCGCCTTTTCCTACCTGACCGGCCTGGTTTTCTGGGTCGCGGTCGCCCTCGGCGCGCTCTTCCTGATCATGATCCACCACGTCTTCGACGCGGGTTGGTCGACCGTGCTGCGACGCCAGTATGAAAACTGGATCACCTGTCTGCCGTGGCTTGGCCTGCTCTTCGCCCCGTTACTCATTTCTGCCGTCGTTGCCCCCGGCCTTATCTGGAAGTGGACTGATCCTTCTTACGATTTGAGCCAAATCGGTGGTCATGGCACGGTTTCCCAAGACGTTCTGTGGGTGAAAAAGTCCGGCCTGCTCAGCACTATGACGCTGATCATCGCCAGCTTCGTCGGTTTTGGCGGTTGGACCTTAATATCCAGTCGCTTGCGCGCCCACTCCGTTGCCCAAGACACCGATGGGGATATCGCCCACACTCATGCCAACCGTTTCTGGACGGCGGTCGGCCTGCCTTTTACCGCCCTCTCCATGACCCTCTGTGTCATCCTTTGGGTCAAGGCGCTGGATTACCACTGGTATTCCACCATGTTCGGAGTTTGGTTTTTTGCCGGAGCCATCCGCGCGGCGCTTTCCTTGGGGATCATTTTAATGATCTGGCTATGGAGTCGCGGTGATTTCAAGGGCATCCTGAACAACAACCACATGCACTCCATCGGCATGCTGATGTTCGCATTCACCGTGTTCTGGGCCTACATCACCTTTTCCCAGTATTTCCTGATCTATATGGCTAATATCCCAGAAGAGACCTTCTGGTATAGTCTGCGCGAGATCAACAAGGACGGCCACTTCAACTCCTGGGGATACGTTGGTATGTTCCTTCTTTTCGGCCACTTCTTCGCACCGTTCCTAACCCTGATTCACTACCCGGTGAAGCTTTCCAAGACTTGGTTGCCCCGCGTTGGTGCGTTCATCGCTGCGGTGGTGCTCGTGGATATGATTTACAACGTCATGCCTTCTTTGAAAAACTCGTCCGGCGACGCTTACCCATTCCTTAGTCTCAACCTCCTCTGGATTGCTACCTCCGTGGTCGGTGTCGGCGGAGTTTGCGTCTGGGCCTACTTGAACAGTTTCGCCAAAACCAAACTCATCCCGATCCGCGATCCCCGCATCGTTGAATCCCTGACCTATCATGAGTGACGCATCCTCTGCTTCCGATTCCAAGGGTTCCTTCACCGCGACGCTTCTTGCGGCCGTGGGAGGCTTCTCGATTTTCTTGATCATCTTGGTGGTAGCCTACCTGCCCAACAAGGCCACTCCTGCCGGGGACGGCGTAAAGACCCCCGCCGAGCGCAAAGCCGCCCTCGCCGAGTTGCGCGGCAAGGAGCAGACTGCCGCCACCACCTACGCGTGGGTGGACAAGGATAAGGGCGTTGTCCGCCTCCCCCTCGAGCGTGCCGTCGAACTCACCATTCAGGAGGCTAAGAAGTAAGGCCACGGTTTGATTCCGGCTCCCTGCTCTTTGCTCCCCGCCCCCCGCTCAGATGCCTGAATGGTTTCTCTACTTCGTCGCCCTGCCCATGGCCCTGCTCATCGTCGCGAGCGCGGTTTACGGCCTCTACTGGGCGAGCAAGAAAGGGCAGCTTCAGGACTTGGAGGAGGGGGCTAAAATCATCTTTGACGAAGAAGAGCCTATCGGACGCGCGACCGATCAGTCCTTAAATCAGCCCAAGACCGCCAAGCCGCTCAAAATCTAGCGCCACCGGCCGGCGCTTCTGTCCCCCGCCGCGCTAAGCTCCATTTTTCCGCCCAACGATATTACAATGGCCTCCAGTCTTACCGCATCCCTAAACCCGGCGAGTTCGCCCGACTTGGCGAAACGCGCGGAGCTTAGCGCGATCGACGCCTCCACACGGGCGCCGGCACTGTATTTTTTTGGGTCGTCCGTGCTCTGGCTGTTGGTGGGAACGCTTTTTGCCCTCATTGCCTCCTACAAACTGCACACCCCCGAGTTCCTGGGTAATATCGAGTGGCTGACTTTCGGCCGGGCACGAACCCTGCACCTCAACGCCGTGATCTACGGCTGGTCGGTCAACGCCTCTTTCGCGGTCGCGCTTTGGCTTATGGCCCGACTCGCGCGCGCCGAGTTGCGTCACGTCGGGTTGTTGTTCATCGCCGCCGCATTCTGGAACCTTGGCGTGACGGTCGGCATGGTCGGGATCGCGATCGGTGATTCGACCTCGATCGAGTGGTTGGAATTCCCCACCTACGCCACCCCCATTCTTTTCGTGGCTTACGCGCTCGTTGGTGCTTGGGCGATGATCACGTTTCGTTTTGGCCGGGCCAAGCACATCTACGTGTCGCAATGGTATCTTCTGGCGGCGCTCTTTTGGTTTCCCTGGCTCTACTCCGTCGCGCAGATCATGCTCTTATTCGAGCCCACCCGGGGGACGGTCCAGGGCTTGGTGAACTGGTGGTTTGCGCACAACGTGCTGGGCCTGTGGTTCACCCCCATCGGGCTGGCAGCGATTTATTACTTTCTGCCCAAGGTGTTAGGAAAGCCTATCCACAGTTATTATTTGTCAGTCCTGGGTTTCTGGTCGCTGGCAATTTTCTACAACTGGGCCGGGGTCCACCATCTGATCGGTGGTCCGGTTCCGGTGTGGGTGCAAACGGCGGGAATCGCCGCCTCTTTTATGATGGTGGTTCCAGTTATTGTAACAGGGCTTAATCAACATCTAACTCTTGTCGGGGCCGCGTCTGCGTTAAAATATTCCCCCACTCTGCGCTTCATCGTTTTTGGTGGCGTGAACTACACTCTTACTTCTTTCGCCGGCTCCCTGATGGCGATGCGCTCTTGGGCTGAGATTACCCACTTCACTCACTACACCGTGGCCCACGCCCACCATGGCATGTATGCTTTCTTCACCATGGTGATGTTCGGCAGCATTTATTACATTTTGCCGCGCATTCTCTTAAAGGAGTGGCCTTCAGCCAAGTTAATCAGTCTTCACTTCTGGGCTACTGCTGGAGGTATTACTCTTTATGTATTGGTGATGTCCATCGCCGGCATCCAGCAGGGTCTTGCGATGAATACGCTACCCGAAGGCGCCGGTGGCGCCCCCGGTTCGCCCGTCCCCTTTCTTACGGTTGTTGCGCAGACGATCCAATGGCTTGAGCTACGAACAGTAGCCGGCGTAGTCATCGCCATTGGCCATATCGCCTTTGCTATCAATTTCACTTGGATGTTGGTGAAGCCCCGCCAAGCCGGCAGTTCCGAGCCCACCTTATTCCGCCATGCTCCCGATTTGGAGGCCGCCCGATGAATCGCGCACCGCTTATTTTTCTAGGCATTTTCTTCGCCCTCGCCTTCAGTTGGACGGGGATCATTCTGACTAACCATCTAAGCTACGCCAAGTTGCAGCCAGTCTTTGACGAGACTGAAGGCAAGGCCTTCCCGCAAAAACTGCCGGGCAACGCTGAGCGCGGCAAAGAGGTTTATCGCGATCTCGGTTGCGTGTATTGCCACACCCAGCAGGTCCGCCAGCCCGGCTACGGCACCGACATCGAACGCGGTTGGGGCGAGCGTGGCAGTGTGGCCCGCGACTACATCCACGAAAAACGCGTCTATCTCGGCACCATGCGCACCGGGCCCGATCTGCGTAACGTTGGCGCGCGCTTCGTCGGTGACGCCGGCCGCGATTGGCACCTTCAACATCTCTACGATCCGCAGATCACCTCCAAGGGATCGATCATGCCTCCCTTCCGTTTCCTTTTCGAGACCCGCGTCATCGTCGGCGAGCCCTCGCCCCGCGCCGTCCAGACCAAGTTGCCCGCGCAATACCAGCCGCCCGCTGGCCATGAGATCGTGCTGACCCAGCGTGGCGAGGACCTGATTTCCTATCTGTTGGCGCTCAAGGACCCAGCGCTCTATCCGGAGGAAGCCGCCCGCGTTTACGTGCCCAAGGCCGAGCCGGCCGAAAAGAAAACCGAGCCCGCCCAAGCGGAGGCCGCCAAATGAGCAGCGATAAATCCAAACTTCCTCCCCACGTTCCAGCGGAGCAGCACCAGCGCGCGGAGCAAGCCGGGGCCAACGACGAGAGCATCCAGAAGGTCCACGCCATTCTCCTGCGCGAGAAACCCGAGCCGTCCGAGGGTTTTACGCCGATGCCGCTCTTCCTCCTGGGCTTCATCTCGGCGATGATTTTTGTCTGCTCGGTTTACGTCGTGCACTACCGCGGGGACTTCGACCCCCTGGTTTACGACGAGCGTTTCGACGCCGCCGCCGCCAAGGCGGCCGCTTCCGGCCCGAAGGAGCTCACTCCCGAGCAAATTCTGGCCTCCGGCAAACGCCTTTACCAGACCTGCGCCGCCTGCCACCAGGCCACGGGTCTCGGTGTCGCCGGAGTTTATCCTCCGCTCGCGGCCTCGGAGTGGGTGACGGGAAGCGAAGAACGTCTCATCCGCGTCCTTCTGCACGGACTTAACGGACCGATTCAGGTCAAGGGCAACACCTACAACGGTGCCATGCCCGCCTTCGGCAAGATCCCGGGCGGCGGCTACAACTGGAGCGACGAGAAGATCGCTCACGTGCTCAGCTACATCCGCCACGATTGGGGCAACAACGCCGAGTTCATCACCAAGGATAAAGTCACCGAGGTCCTGAAGGCCGAGGCCGCCCGCGCCAAGTCTTGGACGCAGGACGAACTTGCGCCCTTCGCGCAGTAGCGCCGTCGTCGGGTTTCAACCGGCTCACGGCTTCGCGAGGTCGGCGGGGGTGTTCCAGTTCGCCAGCGCCTCGTGTTCGGCGGGCGTCAGGGGCAGGGGATGCAGCAAGCCGGCCGCCAGCAGCTCGGCGACCACGTCCCGCAGAGCGAAGCGGCCGGCGACGAGAGCGTGGTTAAAAAAAGGCAGCGCGGCTCGCGGGTAGAGCGCGCAGAGTGGTTCGGTGCCATGGGGACCGAGCAGCACAAAACCTAGCGCGTTCGGCGTGCGCCCCAACCAGTCGCGCAGGAGCGTGGGGGTGACGCCCGGCAAATCCACCGCGAGGACGAGGAGGCGCGGTTGGCGGGCGGCGGCGAGGCCGGCGGCGATTCCGGCCATCGGGCCGCGCGCTCCGTCGTCGTGTAGACGCGGGAACTCGGCCGGCACCTGCGGATAATCGGCCCCTTCGCGAATAGACAAAAATATTTCGGTCGCTCCGGCCGCGCGGAGTTTGGCGAGTTGGTGCAGAACCAGCGGCTGCCCCGAGCCGGGGTGGGGGAGCAGGGCCTTGTCGCGGCCCATACGGACGGAGCGGCCGCCGGCGAGCAGGACGGCGCTGAAACCGCTTTGGTTTTCAGGCTGATGCGGGGCCATCGACGCGGAGGATGCCGTCGCTGAGGATGCGGGCGCGCAGGCCGCCGCGGCCGTGCAGGGCGGCGCGCGCGCCGGGGGCGAAACCCACGTCCATCCACTCGCAAGGCGAGCACTCGGCGGTGCCTTGGAAGCGGATGTTTTGAATGGTGAACTCCAAACCGATCAACGTGTTCAGATCTATTCCTCGGGTTATAATATTACGCCGGAATGCGGCGGGCTCGCGTTCATGGGCGTCGAGCGCGTCGCGGAGTTCGTCGTAGATTTCGCCGGCGAAGAAGGTGACCTGACCTTTGTAATCGGGCTTGTAGTCGAAAAACCGGTCGCCGCGCAGGCCGCGGCCGGCGACGCACTCGGCTTCCTTGACGGCGATCATGGCGTGTTCGGCAGGAGCCTGACCATAGCGGCCGAAGTAGGCGTGGCCCGGAGACAAGTAGATGTGTTCGATACGAATCATGGCGCGGCGGCAGCTTTACTCTCCGTGGAGATGGCGAATGCACTCGCGGATGGCAGGCAAGAGGGGCGGTAGACATTCGCCGATGGCGCGGGGGTTGCCGGGGAGGTTAATCAAGAGTGTTTGTCCGCGGGTGCCGGCGGTGGCGCGGGACAGGATGGCGGTGGGCACGAGCGGAAAGCTGCTGGCGCGCATGATCTCGCCGAAGCCGGGCAACTCGCGCTCGAGCACGGCGCGAGTGGCTTCGGGGGTGAGGTCGCGGGGCGCGGGACCGGTGCCGCCGGTGGTGACCACAAGGTCGCAGCGCTCGACGTCGCACAGCTCGATCAACAAAGCAGACAACGCGGCGCGGTCGTCCGGCAGGAGCCGTGCGAGGAAGGTGTGGCCGGGGCCGAGGTGCTCCGCGAGGACACGCTCGATCTCGGGGCCGCTGCGGTCGGGGTAGACCCCGGCGCTGGCGCGGTCGCTGAGGGTGACGCGGGCGATCTTCATGGGTGAAAGCCGGATATAACCACGGAGGGTGGCCCACGAAACACACGAAAGGACACGAAAACCCAGCCAACCAATCCAAGGTTTTCCTTTCGTGTCATTTCGTGTGTTTCGTGGGCCATCGGTTTGAATGGTTCAGGTCTTGGTTTTGGCGGTCACGTGCACCGCGCCGAGGACCATGGTTTTGTCCACCGCCTTCATCATGTCGTAAAGGGTGAGGCCGGCGACGGTCACGGCGACGAGCGCCTCCATCTCGACGCCGGTGCGGGCGGTGGTGCGGGCGGTGGCGGTGATGACCACGCGGTCGGCGTGGACGTCAAAATCGACCGACACGGAATCGAGGGGCAGACCGTGGCAGAGCGGGATGAGTTCGTCGGTGCGTTTGGCGGCGAGGATGCCGGCGAGGCGGGCGGCGGCGAGGACGTCGCCCTTCGGCAGGGCCTGGGCGCGGAGCAAGTCGATGGTGGCGGGCTGGCAGACGAGTTCGCCGGTGGCGGTGGCAGCGCGGGCCTGAAGGGGCTTGTGGCCGACGTCGACCATGCGGGCGGCGCCGGTGGCGTCGAGGTGGCTGAAGGAGGGATCGGGGGCGGACATTTTGTCGGCGGGGCGGGCGGGTGGGTTAAACGAGCAGGCCGTCGACGCTGAACTCCGGCGCGACGGCGGTCGGAACGCGCAGCAGGGCGTGGGTGCGGACGAGAGCGGTGAGGTCGCTGGAATCGACCCAAGGCAGGGGCGCGTAGCCCTCGGCCACGCGGGTGGCGGGCCACCAGGTCTCGCGCGGGTGCGGGCGCAGCGTCGCGCCGGGCGCGAGCGGGAGGCACAGCAGGGGGGCGGGCGCGGCGCCGGCGAGGCGGGCGAGCACGCGCGCGACGAAGAGGTGGAAACAAACAAAATGGGACAGCGGATTGCCGGGCAGGCCGAAGGCGATTTGCGCGCCGCGCACCCCGACGAGCAGGGGTTTGCCGGGACGGGAGGCGACTTGTTCGACCACGAGGGTGAAACCGTGCGCGACGAGCAGGCGGGCGGTGTGGTCGTGCGCGCCGCCGGAGGAGCCGCCGGACACGAGCAGGAGGTCGGGCGCGGCGTCGAGCAGGCCGGCGAAGGCGGCGGCGGTGGCCTCGTAACCTTCGCCGGCGCGGGCGTGGGCGACGAGTTCGGCGGAGGTCTGCGCCAGCAGGGCGGAAACGAGGGTGGAGTTGCTGTCGCGGATGCGACCGGGTTGGCTGGGGGCTTCGGGGGCGATGAGTTCGCCGCCGGTCACAAGGTGGGCGACGCGCGCGCGGCGGGCGACCATCGGCGTGACGAGGCCGACGGAGGCGAGCAAGGCGAGCGCGCCGGCTTGGAGCGTGGCGCCGGGGGCGTGCAGGAGGTCACCCGCGCGGGCCTGGGAGGCACGGCGACGGATGAAAGCGGCGGACGGCGCGACGCGCAGAGTCACGGTGCCGGCGGCGGGGTCGGCGGTGGTGTCCTCGTGCATGACCAGGCCGACCGGGCCGGCGGGCACGGCGGAGCCAGTGAAGAGTCGCAGCACGGCGCCGGGGGGAGGAGCGTCGGGTGCGAGGTCGCCCATCGGAATGTCGCCGACGAGGCGCACGGTGCTGCCGGCGGGGAGGTCGAGCGCGGCGACGTAGCCGTCGATCGCGGCGCGGTCGAAGGGCGGCTGGTCCTCGGGGGCGGTCACGGGCTCGCGCAGCTCGCGGCCGGCGGCGGCGGCGAGCGGGACGCGCTCGGCCGGCAGGGGTGCGCCGAGGGTGTCGAGGCGTTCCCAGACGGCGGTGACGGAGAGCATGGGTGGTTGGCGGCGCGGGCGGATCAGGCCGCCGGCAGCGTGTTGGTTTTCCAGATGGGGACGTCTTTTTTTAAGAGGTCCATGAAGCCGGCGAGAAAGGCAAAGGCCTCGGCGCGGTGGCGGGCGGCGACGCCCAGGTAGATGGCGGCCTCGCCGACCGGCACGGGGCCGAGGCGGTGGACGATGTGGACGGCTTGCACGGGGTGATCGGCAGCGAGGGCGTCGGCGATGCGGGCGATCTCGCGCTCGGCCATGGGTTGGTAGGCTTCGTAGACGAGGCCGCCGATGGCGCGGTCGCCCTCGATGCCGCGCACCAGGCCACGGAACTCGACGAAGGCGCCGGTCTCGGGGCCTGGGGCGGGCGCGGGCGGGGTGGCGGGGATGGGCTCGGGGGTGAGTTGGACGTGGAGGCGCATGGCTCAGCCGCCGGAGACGGGCGGGATCAGGGCGATTTCGTCGCCGGGTTGGAAAACGGTTTCGGCCGACGCGAACGCGCCATTGCGGGCGAGGCGGATGGCAGGGCGGAGCAGGGCAAGATCAGGATGGCGCTGCAGGACGTTTTGCCAGAGCTCGTCGGCGGTGAGCGGGGTTTCGGAGGGGATCGATTCTGAGGCGAGGGTGGTGATACGACGGACCTGGGCGAAGTAGAGAAGGGTCATAAGCAGGTCGGTGATGATCGTAACCGGAGTATTGAGCGAGTTGTCGGTGCCGGCTGATTGATAAAGTGCTGTGCCGCTTTGCCAAGGGGCACGGAGCGGATTCGGACCTTAGTTTTAAAAACGAGTTTGGGGTCAGTCCATCTCCATCCTGCTTCGGGGCATTTACGTGTCGCCGTTTTAATTCCCCCGTGCCTGAATTTGGGCAGCACCCTGGGGTGGGTTAGCCACCGATGGCAGTCATGGGGCGGGCGGGAAGGTAGTTGGCGTGGAATTCGTGGTCCTTGGGTTTTTGGGCGATGGCCTGGGCGATGGCCGCGTCGAGTCGGTCGGTGGCGAGGGCTTCGGCGAGATTGAGTTCGCCGTGGCGGCCGAGGCAGGGGCGGAGTTTGCCGTCGGCGGTGAGGCGGAGCTTGTTGCAGGAGGCGCAGAAATCCTGCTCGGACAGGGCGCCGATGAAGCCGATGCGGGCGCCGGGCAGGTCGGCGCATTCGTGGTAGCGGGCGGGGCCGTGGCCGGCGCGGTAGTCGGGCAGGGGGCGGAGCGGGCCGAGGTCGTTTTCGAGGACGGCGCGGGCGTCGGCGAGGGGGAGGAAATGGGCCGGCGTGAGCACGTCGGTGCGGGTCAGAGGCATCAGCTCGATGAAGCGGATGGGTAGGCGGCGGGCGGCAGCGAAGCGGACGAGGCCCGGGAGGGCGTGGTCGTTGACCCCGCGCATCAGCACGGTGTTGAGCTTCACGAACAGGCCGGCGGCGAGGGCGGCGTCGATGCCGGCGAGGACCTGGGCGACGTCGCCGCCGGTGATGCGGCGGTAGGCGGCGGGGTCGAGGGCGTCGAGGGACACGTTGGCGGAGCGCACGCCGGCGGTAGCGAGGTCGGTGGCGAGGGGCGCGAGGCGGGTGCCGTTGGTGGAAAGGCCGAGGGAGTGGAGGTTTTCAAACGCGCCGATGCCGCGGGCGATTTCCACCACGTCGTCGCGCAGGAGGGGTTCGCCGCCGGTGAGGCGGAACTTGGTGAAACCGAGGCGCGAGGCCGCGCGGGCGATGGCGACGAGCTGGGCGGCGCTGAGGTGGTCGGCGCGTTTCGCCCAGCCCTTGTAGCCCTCGGGCATGCAATAGAGGCAGCGCTCGTTGCACCGGTCGGTGACCGAGATGCGCAGGTAGTCGATGGAGCGGCCGAAGGGATCTAGCACGGGGACAAGCTGAGCGGGGCCTGGGTTTGGGGCAAACCGGCAGGGTGATGGACTGAGAAAAAAGCGTGAGGCTGGGTGGCGGCCGGAATCAGGGCGCGAGCGGGAGGCGGACACGCATGGTCGTGCCGCTGGGTCCGGTGGCGTGCAGGGTGATGTCGCCGTGGTGGGAGAGCAGGATGCGTTTGGCGATGGCCAGGCCGAGGCCGGTGCCATCGGCGCGACCGGAAAGGAAGCTGTCAAAAATATGCGCAGCGAGTTCGGGCGGCACGCCGCGGCCGGTGTCGATCACGTCGAGCACGACGTGGCGGGCGCCGTCGTGCGGCTCGGTGCTGACGATCACGGTGATGGCGCCGCCCTGGTCCATCGCCTGGGTGGCGTTGAGCAGGAGATTGAGCAGCACCTGCTGGATCTGGCCTTTGTGCACGTCGACGGGCAGCGGCTTGGCGGGGGGCTCGAAGCGGAGGCGGATCTTGCTCTGGGCGAGCTTCAAGCGGATCAGCACAAGGGTGTCGCCGACCAGGTCGGCGATGTTCCAGCGCGAGTGCATGGACGACGGGGCCTTGGCGAACTGGAGCACGCGGGAGACGATCGACTCCAGCTGGTCCAGCTTTTCGCCGATCACCCGCACGTCGGTGCGGCGGGGGTCGTCCTCCGGAAAATCAAGCCCGAGGTAACCGTAGAGGAGCTTGATCACGGTGAGGGGATTGCGGATCTCGTGGGCGATCTCGGCGGCGAGCAGGCCGAGGGTGGTCAGCTGCTCATTCTTGCGCAGGGTGTCCTCGCTCTGGAACACGCGGGAGTAGAGGCGGGAGTTTTGAAGGGTGACGGCGGCGAGGCTGGCGAAGGCGGCGAGCAGGCGTTTTTCGTCGTTGTTGAATCGGTGGGTGTGATCAGTGAATACGGCGAGCACGCCGACGGCTTCATTTTCCCAGAACATCGGCACGGCGAGCAAGGAGCGGAGGGAGGGGTGGCGCGGGAGGTCGATGACGTCGAGGAACTCGGGGGACTGGACATTGGCGAACTCGATCGCGCGGCGGGTGTTCAGGGCGCCGGCGACCAGGCTGGTTTCGAGCGGGAGGTCTCCCTCTGGTGGCGGCGTATCAGGCAGTCCGGCAAGGGACACGGCGCGGAGGCAGCGTCTGGCCGGGTTGTATTCAAGGAGCAGGCACGCGCGGGCCGAAAGCAGGCTGCGGGCATCGCGGGAGATGGCGTCGTGCAGTTCCTGGCGCTCGAGCTTGGTGACGAGGGTGAGGCCCGCATTGACGAGGTTTTCGAGCTGGCCGGCTTTGCCCCTCAGGTGCTGGAGCTGCCAGAGCCGGAGCAGCACGGCGGTGCTCTCGGCGGCGAGGACGACGAGGTTTTGCAGGTGCTCGGGGCCGAAGCCGCCGAGGGTGTCGCTATCGAGGTTGATTACGCCGAGGATCTGGCCGTTGGCCGGGACGAGGGGCGCGGTGATCTCGGCGCGCACCTCCGGACGGACCGGAATGTAGCGGGGGTCGGCGCGGACGTCGGCGACCAACTGCGGGCGGCCATGGAAGGCGACCCAGCCCGTGATGCCTTGGCCGGGGCGGAGCACGATCTCGTCGATGTCCGCCGGCATGCCTTGATGGACCTCAATCTCTAGGCGGCTGGTATCGGGGTTGAGCAGCGAGATGGAGCCGGACGAGGCGCCGAGGTGTTCGATGGCAAGGCGGAGGATCTCGATCATCGCGACGCGCGGGCTCTCGGCTGTGGTAGCAAGGCGGCTAACTGCGAGGAGCAGGGCGTGCCCGGAAGTGTGGGGGAGGGTCGGCGAGGAATCCACAAGGGGCAAGGTGGTCTCCGGCGGGTCCGGCGTAAAGCCTCCGGGCGGGCCCAAGGCCGGCTTTGGTTACGGCCCCAATCTGCGCAGCCCAAAGCCTGCGACTTGCGGCCCTATGGCCGGGCCGGGTCAGGTTTTAAGTTCTGCCGGTTGGCTCAGGCCGCGCCGGGGTTGAGCTTGCGCTCGGTGAGGGGGAGCATGACGCCGCGGCGGAAGAGGGTGACCTGGCCGGTGCTGGACGACACCACGATGCTTACGCAATCGGTGGCTACGGACACGGCGGCGGCGGCGGCGTGGCGGCTGCCCAGTCCACTGGGTAAAGCGTGGTCGGTGTCGGCAGCGAGCAGGAGGCTGCCGGCGCTCGAGACCACGCCGTCGCCCCGGATCACAAAGGCGCCGTCGATGGAGGAAAACTCCTTCACGGTCTCATCCATGAAGGGGTTGAGGATATTGCGATCCTCCTCCTTATAGCCGTAGAAAGGATTGAGAACGAGTGGCTTGGTAAGCTTCTCGACCCGAGTGGCGTCGCCAACGACGAAGAGGCAGCCGACGGGGCGGCCTTCGCGGCCCTCGACTCCCAGTTCCATGGCGATGCCGATCACCCGTTCCAGCACCTCGGGTTTCACGTCATCGGGCAGAAGGTCGGCGTGGCCGCCGAGCAGGGTCTGGAACTCACGTTCTACATCGACGATTACGACCGTGTCGAATTGGTTGCTGCCGGCGAGTCCGCCGACGCAGCAGATGCGGTCGTTAAAGGCGATCACTCCGCGGGTCAGGGCGATGAGCATCGCGCTACGCAACTGGGCCATGCGCTGGGTGGAGAAGGAGCGCACTTGGATGACCTGCACGGCGCGGTCGGCGGCGGACTCATCGTCCAGCTCCACGTGGTTGCGGGTCACGAGGATGGTCTTGGTTTTGGGGAACCAGGCGCCGGGCTCGATGCCGCCCACGAACGTATCTCCGAACACCATGATGGCGCGGCACACGGCTCCGCGGGCGATGCGGTCGGCCTCGCGGATCATCAGGCGGTTGACGCGGTTTTGCTGGGCCTGGACGGGCCGGGCGAGGATGCCCCCGACGCCGGCTACGAGGCGGCTGTGGAGGGCGTTGAGATTGGGCGCGCCGACTAGGCTGGCGACGAGCTCAGGCTCCTTTACCAGTCGGGCGATGGTGGCGAGGACCTGCAGGTAATCGCGGGCGCGCTCGTCGGCCAGCAGGAGGAGCAGCAGGTGGGCGCGTTCATCGCCGAGGGAGCCGTCGTGCTGGACGCCTTCCCGGCTGCGGCCGACCACCAGCACGTAGCGCCGGGACATCTTTACGCGCACGTGGGGCAGGGCGACGCCGTTGCCCAGGTAGGTGGTCATCGTGCTCTCGCGCTGGAGCAGGCTCCGCAGGAGGGTTTCGCGCCGTAGATCGGAAAAACAGGAGGAGGCGTTTTCGAGCAGCTCGTTCAGGGCACCTTTCAGGTCGGTCGATTTCAGCTCTACGAAGCGGCTGCGGGAGATGTGGCGTTCGAGGCGCATACGCTCAGGCAGGGGTGGGCGGCGGGGCGCCCGCAGGGTGGGCGGCCGAGGCGGGCCGCGGGGAAATTATTTTTCCCACTCCAGCGCGCCTTTTTTGATCTCGTAGAAAAGGCCGAGGACGAGGACCCCAAAGAAAAAGCCGATGGGGGCGAGGATGGGGACGTTGTTGGCCAAGAAGTCGCGGTAGATCAGCGACCATGGAATCAGGAAAACGACTTCGATATCGAAGAGGATAAACAGCATCGCGGTGACGTAGAATTTCACCGAAAAGCGGGTGTGGACGATGCCCTCGGCCTTTACGCCGCATTCGTAGGCGGTGTCGGTGATGGCGGTCCGTTTGCGCGAGCGCTGGCCGAGTAGGTGGCTGACTCCGACGATGAGGCAGGCAAGGCCGGCGGCGAGGAGGAGCTGGATCAGGACTGGAGCGAAATCGGCGACGGTCGTCATGGCGGCTAAAGATGGACTAGAAGGGGACCCGGCCGGGAGGCGGGTCGCAAGGGTGTTTTTGGTTGCGAGGGGGCTTATTTGGCTGGGGAGGCCATGATGGTGGGCTCCTCGCCGCGGCGTTTGCCCACGCCGAGGGTTTCGGCGAACTCGAGGGTGCGGATCTCCTCGCTCACCGGTTCGAAGCCGGCTTCGCGGCGTGCTCGGTTGATGCGGGCGAGCATGAGGGCGTCCATGCGGACGGGGTCGGTGCCGAGCCAGAGGCGGGGTTCGCCTTTGGTGTAGAGGGAGTTGTAGCTTGGGCCGCCGACGAATTGCCATTGTTCTAGGCTGGTGAGGGTGAAAGCCCAAGTCTGGCGTAATTCCGGGATGGCGGCCATCTCGGCTACGGCGGCGGGGGCGCTGCGGGTGCTGCGGAAAAAGCGCGAGGTGTTGGATGCGTTCCAGAGGGTCGCGTTGACGAGGGCGCCGTTCACGCCCAGCGACTCATGATCTGTGTAGACGGGGAGATTGATCCAGAAATCGGCTTCGAGGAAAAGCGGGGTGGCGAGGAAGCTCTTGCGGTCGGCGTCGCGGTCGGCCTTGGGGTCGTGGTTGGCGGCGGCGAGACGGTCGAGATCGTAATCGGGCGCCTGATCCTGGCGTCCGGAAAGGATGGGGTCGAAGCGCGACGGCAGGGGGCTGTCGTAGAACCACACCGGATCGTAGAAGCGGCCCGATTCGAGCACGAAAAAGGGGTGGCCGGCAAAGGGCGGGGGCAGGAGGGGGTCGGAGGGCAGGTAACCGCTCAGGCGGAGGCGGAGTTGGTTCAAGCCCACGAGGAAAATATTTTCTCGGGTGTAGCCGCGGCGCATCAGAGACTCGATCACGGCGCGCACCAGGGGCTGGGGAGTGGCGAGGCCCGGGCCGGATTCGGCGTAGAGCTTGAGGCCTGCTTTAGCCTTGGCGCCGGGAGTGAGGCGACGGCCGACCTTAGTCTCAAAACTTTGCAGCAGCGACTCCACGGCGCCGGCATAGTGATCCGGGCTGGCCATGGCGGCGCTCACCCCGGGCGCGAGGGGGGGGAGCGGGGCTTCCCACAGGCTTTGCGCGGGTGAGGGCGAGGTGACGGCAAACAACAGGGCGGCGGTGGCGAGCAGGAGGCGGAGACACATGAGCGGGCGCAGTCCTTGACAGAGCAAGCGCCGGGCCGAAAGTGAAAACCGCCCGCGATGCCGCGCCTCAAAGAAAGCTGCAAACAGGACCTCAAGCTGCGCATCAATATCGTGGACGTGGTTTCCCGCGTCGCCACGCCCAAACGCGCCGGGGGCAGCCGCTTCAAGGCCCTCTGCCCTTTCCATCAGGAACGGACCCCCTCTTTCCATTTCGACTCGGATAAAGGCTTTTACAAGTGCTTTGGCTGCGGCAAGTCGGGTGATATTTTCTCCTTTGTCCAGGAGACCGAGGGGCTCAATTTTACCGAAGCGATCGAGGCGCTGGCGCAGCGCTTTAATGTCACGCTTGAATACGAGGAAGGTGGTGGTGGTCCCTCGCGCGAAGAGCGCTCGCTCCGGCAGGAGTTGTTTGATCTTCATGAATTTGCCACCGATCATCTCCACCAGGCCTTCAAGGGCGGCGGGGATGCGGCGAAATGGATGCGCGATTACTGGACGGTCAACCGGCGGTTTCCCGCTGAGTTGGCGGATGAGTTTAAAATCGGCCTGGCCGACGCTCAGTGCAGCGGCCTCGGGGCGGCGGTTTTGCGAAAAAAATTCTCGGAAGCGGCGATCCGCCAGTGCGGCTTGTTCTACCTTTACGACGACGCGCTGATGACCGTGCAGGCGCTCAAGCCGCGCTTTCGGGGACGCCTCATGATTCCCATCCGCGACCACCAGGGCCGCGTGGTGGCCTTCACGGCACGCCAGACCGCGCTTACGCCGGAGGATGACAAATCGCGCGAAGCCAAATATGTTAACTCTCCAGAGACCCCAATTTTCACCAAGGGCAACCTCCTCTTCAACCTCGATCGGGCCCGGGCCCACGCCGGCGAAGGCAATCCCTTTGTGATGGTCGAGGGCCAGCTCGACGCCCTGCGTTGCTGGTCGGTCGGGCTGAAGACTGCGATCGCCCCGCAGGGCACGTCCATTACCGAGGGGCAGCTCCTGCTCCTGCGTCGCTATCACACGGAGCTGGAGTGTTTTTTCGACAGCGACGCGGCTGGGCAAAAGGCAGCGCTACGGCTTTTGCCGCTGGCGCTCAAGACCGGCATCGAGGTGCGTTTCCTTACCCTCGCGGGCGAGGGTAAGCTCGATCCCGACCTGCTGTTTTTGGACAAGGGGCTGGCGGGCTACGAAGAGGTTAAGAAAAACTCGTTTGGCGGCATGCAGTTCATGCGGCGTTATGTTCTGCCCGATGCCCGCAGCGCGACGGCGGAGCGGACGCATGCTGCGGTGCGCGAGATCTACTCAGTCATCGCGGCGGCTGACTCCGAGCTCCTGCGGCGACGTTTGCTTGGCGAGATCGCACCGGCATTGGGTGCCCTCCAAGTCACGCCAGATGTTTTTGAACGGGATTTTGCCTCGTTTTTGGCCAAAGGCGGCCGGGCTGCCGCCACCGGTCCGGGGGTGACCGGTCCGGCTACCGGCTCGGGCGGAGGCGGCGAGTCCGGCCCCGGTGAGCGTTTCGAGATTAATGGTCAAGGGACGCCGGCCCCCGAGGATTCCGCTGCCCCGGAGCGCGACCTGTTGTTGCTTTTGCTCCACTCCGAAATTCTGGGCGGAGCGTTGGCGGCCGCCTGTCCCCACGACTGGGTGGATGATCGCCTGCCGGCAGGAGCCTTACTAAATCGTTTTCTGGCAGAATTTTCCGAGGGGCAATGGCCGGGTGTCAACCGGCTCGACACCCTGTTGGAATCCGAGGCGGAGCGCGCCTTGGTGGCCTCTTTACTCTTTGAAAAGCCGCAAATTGACGACTGGTCGAAGGTTGGGGTGGAAGGGCTCACCCGGCTTCGCGCCCGGGCGCTGGCTCCCCGGCTCCGCCAGATCAATATTTTGCTGGCGCAGGCGGCGACCGACCATTCCTTTGACGCCACTGCTTTGCTGAAAGAACGCTCCGAACTTCAACGCCGGCTGCGCTCCCCCCTTGCGCTCGCCCCCCTCGCCTGATAGCGTGCTCGTTTTTCGCCTCTCCACGCCTGTCTTCCTCGATCGCTCCCTCCGCCACTCTCATGCCGCGTAAAGCCAAGTCCTCCCCTGCCGCCGCCACCCATTCCGACGCCGTTGAGGCGGTGCTCGAGAATCAACCCCTCGCCGAGGGCGCCCTGCCGGAAAATCCGGTCGACAGCCTCCCGCCCGGCGGAATTAACGACAAAATCCGCGCCCTCATCCGCCTCTCCAAGGAGCAGGGCTATCTTACTTTCGACGACATCAACGAGGCCCTGCCCGATTCGGTCGAAAACCAGGAGGAAATCGACAATGTCCTTTCCATTTTGCAGAACCTCGAGATCGAGATTCTCGAGCCGGAGCAGGTGGAGGAGTTCAAGGCGCGCCAGGTAAAGGAGGAGGAAGACGAGACCCGCACCTCGCAAAACGACATCCTGGACGACCCGGTCCGCATGTATTTGAAGCAGATGGGCCAAGTGCCCCTGCTGACTCGTGAACAGGAGGTGGAGATCTCCAAGCGCATCGAGACCGCCGAACTAAAGGCACAGGAGGCCCTCTTTGAGGCCGCGATGATCGGTAAATACATTGCCGGCCTCGGCCAGAAACTGATCGACCGCACCGAGCGTTTCGACCGCATCGTCATCGACAAGAAAATCGAGAGTCGCGACGCCTACTTCAAGGCCCTGCCCAAATACGTCGAGCTGACTCTCAAGAACGAAGAGTCCGTGGCCCAGTCCTGGGAGGAATTTCAGAAGGCGCGAAATGAGGCCGATCGCAAAAAGATCCTTTCCAAGCATTCCAAGCGTGAGGCCACCCTGCGCACGAATTTCTCCAAGTATTTCTTCAAACTAAAGGTTTACGAGGAATGGCTCGAGACCCTCCAGCCGACCCTCAGCGAGATCGAGGCGTTGCATGCCCAACTCGACCGCGCCAAACATCCGAAGAACAAAAAGGATGCGGCCATCGACACCAAGGGCATCAACGCCCGGTTGAAGCAAATCGAGTCCGAATACCGCATCGAACCCAAGCGTTTCCTTGAGGTGGTGCGGCAGACCGGCGTTCACGTCCGTGAGGCCCATCAGGCCAAGACCGAGATGGTCGAGGCCAACCTGCGCCTCGTCATCTCCATCGCCAAGAAATACACCAACCGCGGCCTCTCCTTCCTCGACCTCATCCAGGAGGGCAACATGGGCCTGATGAAGGCGGTCGAGAAATTCGAATATCGCCGCGGCTACAAGTTCTCCACCTACGCCACTTGGTGGATCCGCCAGGCCATCACCCGCTCCATCGCCGACCAGGCCCGCACCATCCGCATCCCGGTCCACATGATCGAGACCTTGAACAAGGTGATGCAGGTCCAGAAACAACTTCTCCAGGAATTCGGTCACGAACCCACTCCCGAGGAGGTCGCCGACGAGATGAACCTGCCCGTCGAGCGCGTGCAGCAGATCATGAAGATGGCGCAGCAGCCCATCTCGCTCCAGAGCCCGGTGGGCGACGGCGACGACACGTCCTTCGGCGACTTTATCGAGGACAAGAGCGCGGAGAATCCTTATGACATGACGGCCTATTCGCTCCTGCGCGAAAAGATCGTCGACGTGCTGGATTCATTGACCGAGCGCGAGCGCCGCGTGCTCTCGTTGCGCTTCGGTCTGGTGGACGGCTACAGCCGCACACTCGAAGAGGTGGGCAAGCAGTTCAAGGTCACCCGCGAGCGTATCCGCCAGATCGAGGCCAAGGCTTTGCGAAAGATGCGTCACCCGACGCGCCTGCGCCAGTTGACCGGCTTTTTCGACGCCGAGCAACCGGACAACGCCCAGAATCTCATCAAGCAGGTTCAGGCGAACAAGCCCGTCTTCCCCAAGATGCCTTGAGCCGGCGCCCGCCGCCTCGCTTTTTCCGTCCGCGTTTCCGCCCGGTTGATGTCGCCCGCCTCCCCGGTTTGTTCGCGGTTGGCGCTTTGGCTGGGTTGCTCGATTTTGCTCGGCGGCTTTACGGCGTGTTCTTGGGTGCCTGGGCGAATGACCAGGCCCGCAGTGGCGCCGGTCTGGGGGCCTCCGGTCCTACGCGAAGTCGGACGCATCATCGACTACGATGCGGCGGCGGGCACCGCTTGGTTTGAAGTGCCGGCGCACCTCGCGGTGCCGGGCGATCTGACTGGGGCGTCCTTGGTGGTGCGCCATCCGGATACCTTGGTCCAGACGGCGCGCGTGGTGGTTTCGCCGCACCGTGCGGGCCGTATTTTCGGAGTATATGTCATCGAAGGGCGGCCGGCGCTGGAGGAAGAGGTGGCTCGGCTGGCGGACACGTTGCCATAGTGGCTGGGAGGTTAGGGCGGGCGCACCCCGCCGCCGGTCCCGAGGTTGCTCCTCCTTCTCGGGTGGTTTCCCCCTTTACTCGATTGGTCGCACGCGGCATTTTGCGTGCATCATGACCGTGATTCCCACTCCTTTTCTTGGCGTCTTCGGCCTCGGCGGCCCCGAATTGCTGATCATCCTTGCGGTGCTCATTCTGCTTTTCGGTGCGAAAAAGTTGCCCGAACTGGCCAAAGGATTGGGCCGTTCGGTGAATGAGTTTAAAAAGTCGTCCAAGGAAATTGAGGCGGAGGATGCCAAGGAGCCCGGCGAAGCCGAACTCAAGGCCCAGCTTGCCGCCGCTAAGGCGGAACTTGCCGCTGCGAAGGGCAAGAGTGCCGGAAACAACTGACGCCCTCTCGCAGGGCACCGGTTTTGGGAGAAGTTGCCGGCTTGGTGAGCGGCGGGGTTTACTCCGCCCAGTTTAGGGCGATGTCCTTGATGACTTCGGGAGCGAGCGAGCGGTGCACCGGGCAACCGTGGGCGGCGCGTTCGAGTTCGCCGGCCGGCACCTTACGGGCCTCGGCGGGCAGCCAAAAAGTGGCGGCGAGGCGGGCGATGGCGCGGGGCGGGGTGGCGGTCATCTCCTTGGTGACCTCGTAGCGGACGGGGCCGAGTTCATGGCCGTGCTTGCGGGCCATCAGGGCCATGGTGGTGGCGATGCAGGTGGCGAAGGCGGTGGCGACCAGATCGGTGGGGGAGAAGGCGGCCCCGCGGCCCTGATTATCTCGCGGGGCGTCGGTGGCGAGGGTCGCCCCGGATGGTTCGTGGCTGGCGGTGCAGTGGAGTTCGCCTGCGTAGGTGCCGGTGATTTTGACCATGGGAACAGCGGAAGGCTTGTGAGGGAACGCGGTTTTTTGCCGGCCGGGGCCCTGACGGCTCAGCGGGTGATGTCGGACTGGGTGAGGATTTTAAAGCCGCGGTTACTCAGGGACTGGGCGGCGACATCGGGGTCCTCGATCTTAAGCACCAGGGCGGAGCGGCCCTCGGGGCGCTTGATAAAGCTGTAGACGTAATGGATGTTAATCTCGGCCTCCAGCAGGGCAGCCAGAACTTCGCGCAGGTCGCTCTCGTCGTTGATTTCGACGGCGAGAACACCGCATTCGGTATAAGGGAAGTCATTGTTAACCATCAACTCGCGAGCCTTGTCGTTGTCGTCAACCACCAGGCGCAGGATGGTCGTATCGGTGAAATCCAGCACGGTGAGCGCCATGATATGGACGTCGTTGGCCTTGAGCAGCGACGTGAGGTCGGAGAGGCGGCCCACGCGGTTCTCGGTAAAGACGGAGAACTGTTTAACGGGGTCGGCGGCGGCGGTGATGGCTTTGGACATGCTTGGCTGGAGGGTGGGGGAGCTTTGGCGAAACGGCGCGGGGCTAAAGGCGAAATTCGTCGCGAAGGGCTACTTTGTGGCTTTGTCCGGTTTTAGCGGGGCCGGCTCGAAACGCAGGGCGAGAGAGTTCATGCAATAGCGGGTGCCGGCAGGCGGCGGGCCATCCTCGAAGGAGTGACCGAGGTGGCTCTCGCAGCGGGAGCAGAGGTTTTCCGTGCGAACCATATTGAAGCTGGTATCGACTCGGTTGAGGATGCGGTCGGGCGAGATCGGGCCGGTAAAGCTGGGCCAGCCGGTGCCGGAGTCGAACTTACTGGCGGCGTCGAAAAGGGCAAAGCCGCAGGCGGCGCAGTGATATAATCCCTCTTTATCGTCTTTTTGCCAATAGGCCCCGCTGCAGGCGCGTTCGGTGCCGGCTTCGCGCAGAATGTGAAATTGTTCAGGGGAAAGCCGCGTCCGCCATTCGGCCTCCGAGAGATGCACTTTACCGTCGGGGCCGGGGGTGAGCGGTGCGGCGGGGTTGGGCGGTGGGGTCGCTGAGGGGCTCGGGGACTGGTTACAGCCGGTGAAGAGCAGGGCAAAAAAGAAAAACAAGGCAGGCGCGCTCAGGCGTAGAAGGATCATGGCAGCGGGGGGAGGTTGACGACAGGGGGGCAGGACTCGCACTTTGTTCACCATGGCAGGCGATGCAAATATTCCCCCGGCGAGTCTTTTTCTTTGGTTGGCCCGGCATACCGGCTTCCCGGCTTCGCGGCTGGGGAACCGGGCGGAGCAACTCTTGCTAATTGGCGGGTTGGCCCAGGACGAAAATCTGCCGGTGCGCTCGTCGAACGGCACGCTCAGTCTCATCCCGGGTGCGGCCGATACCGAGAATGCACAGCGGGCCGCCCAGCGGACGTTGGCGGAGTTGCGCAAGCGCGTGCACTTTAAATGCGACAACGGAGCCAAAGTTTGAACCTGTCACCCGTGCGGGCCACTGGCTATCGCTGGCAAGCTGGCGCGCGGCTGGTGCTTGCCCTGCTTGGTGTGGGACCGGGGCTGGCTGGGTTGGCGCAGGCGGAGTGACTGGAGCGCACCTACCGCCGGAGTTTTCCAGTGCCTTCCGAAATCGTCATGGTGGATGCGGCGCGGGGCATGATCGAAGTGGTGGCGGGTTCGCCCGGCAGCGAGGTGGTTTTCGAGGTGAACGAGCAGGTGCAGCGAGAGGCCAAGCCGGTGGAAAAGGTTGCCGTGGACGGCACTCCCCCCGCGCAGCAGGCGGGCTTTGAGCGGATTTTTGCGCGCCTGGAGCCACGCTTTGAGGCTGGTGCAAAAAAGGTGCGGCTCACCGTAGCGGACTCGCAGGCGGTGGTGTTCGATTGGGACCCTGCGCTGCGCATGGTGATCATGATCAAGGTCACGGTCCCCCCGGGGGTATCGCTGGCGGTGCAAAATGTCTCCGCTGGGGTATCCGTATCGACGGCCTACAAGGGAAACCTCCAGGTCCGGAGCGACTCGGGTTCGGTCTATGCCCAGCGTATCGAGGGTGATTTTCTGGTCCGGACTGATTCCGGGAGCATCACCGTGGCCGAAGTGACCGGGCGGGCTGAATTGCGGAGCGACAGCGGTCTCGTGCTCGCCGGAGTCTTGGCTGGGCCTTCTTCCCTGCGCACCTCGAACGGGAGCATCGAGGTGCAGCAACCTCGGGGCGAGCTCAAGATCAGGGGGGATCACGCCGACATCATCGTGGGTCTTTCCGCGCCGCCCCCGCCTTTGACTGATGTGCGCACCTCGGCCGGGGTGATCACCTTGAATATAGATGCCAATCTTCCCGTCACGATCGACGCTGCCACGAAGTTCCTGGGCAAAGTGCGGATGCGCGGCCTGGCCCCGGTCGTGCGTGAGGGGGGGCCTGATCGTTCAATGCTGGGGGCGGATTTTAACGGCGGGGGGCCGCTGGTGAAGCTTCGCACTTTTGGCGGAGTAGTCGCGCTGGTCGGGCGCACCCCGCTGGATGGCTGACGCAGCCTGTGTTGGTGGCTTGCGCGAGGGGCAATCAGCGCGCCACCGTGCGGGCATCATGAGGACTTCGTCTCCTGCCTATCCGGAGTTGCTGGCCCGGTTGCGCCGTATCCATGTGCTGGGCACGGTCACGGGCGTGCTGGGCTGGGATGAGCAGGTGAATCTGCCTCCGGGGGCGGCGGAGCGGCGCGGGGAGCAGCTTTCGCTTCTGGCCGAGCTGGCCCATGCCGAGGCTACGGCGCCGGCGCTCGCTGCGGCCCTGGCGGGCTGCGAGGCTGCCGGCCTGGACGGGGAGGCTGCATTGGTCGTGGCGGCCGCGCGCCGTGACTACGACCGCGCGGTCAAGCTGCCTGCCGATCTGGTGGCGGAAAAAGCCCGCCTGAGCAGCGAGGCCTATCATGGCTGGGCGGCGGCGCGGGCGGCCCGAGATTTCCCGGCCTTCGCGCCTTTTCTGGAAAAACACCTCGCACTCGCGCGCCGCGAGGCGGAGCTGCTGGGCTACGGTGACCGGCCCTACGATCTGGCGATCGACCGTCATGACCCGGGGTTGGATGCGGTCCGGGTGGGGGCGCTTTTTGCGGAGTTGAAGACGGGTCTGGTGCCCTTGGTGCGCCGTATCGATGCGCGGGTGCAGTCCCGCGGCGAGCGTCGCGTCGCCTGGCGCGGTTTCGACGTTGAGGCGCAGCGGCGGGTGGCGCGCCTGGTGACTTCGCGGCTGGGTTTTGATTATGAGCGCGGACGACTGGATGTTTCGCTGCATCCTTTCTGCGAGGGGACGGGGGACGATGTGCGCCTCACCACGCGCTTCGACCCGGACAATCCCCTCGATTCGCTTTACAGTTCCATCCACGAGGCCGGGCATGGTCTGTATGAGCAGGGCTTGCCGCCGGTCCACGCGGGCACTGCCCTCGGGGTGGCGGCCGGCATGGCGGTGCATGAATCCCAGAGCCGGCTGTGGGAAAACCAAGTGGCGCGCTCGCGGGCTTTTTGGAAGTGGTTGGAGCCGGAATATCGCGCCGCCTTTCCGGGCGCGCTGGCCGGGGTATCCGCCGAGGTGCTGCACGCGGCGGTCAATGAGGTGCAGCCGGGTGGACTTATCCGGGTCGATGCGGACGAGGTTCACTACAACCTCCATATTCTGCTCCGCTTCGAATTGGAAAAACGACTCTTTGCGGGCGACCTGGCGGTCGCTGATCTGCCGGAGGCTTGGGATGATTTAAGCGGTGAGCTGCTCGGCCGCCGTCCGGCGCACGCGGGCGAGGGCGTGCTACAAGATGTGCACTGGAGCGGCGGGGCCTTTGGTTATTTTCCCAGCTACACCCTTGGCAACATGATCGCGGCCCAGCTCTGGGGGGCGGCCCGGGCGGCACTGCCGGGGTTGGAGGAGGACTTTGCGCGGGGCGAGTTCGGGCGTTTGCTCGGCTGGCTGCGCGGGACGGTTCACGCCCATGGCCGGCGCGAGGATGCCTTTGCCCTCACGCGCCGCGCGACCGGCGCGGAGTTAGGCGCGGGGGCCTTGCTGGAGTATTTGGCCGAGCGCTATGGCGGGCGCGTCCTTTGAACATGCACTTAATTGATACTCACACCCATCTGGATGTTTTTGAGAAACGCGGCGAGACCCCCGCCGTGCTCGCGCGGGCGGCGGCGGCCGGGGTGGGGGCGATGATCACGATTGGCACCGCCGTCGACGACTGGGCGCTATATCGCGACATCGCCACGCGGCACGCCGGGGTAGTCTTTTACACGGCCGGTTTGCATCCCTGTTCGGTGGACGAGAGCTGGAGCGAGCAAGTGGCCAGGCTTGAGGATTTCTGGCGCGGCTACGGAGCGCGACCGGTGGCGCTTGGAGAATGCGGGCTCGATCGTTTCCACCTGCCCAAGGATGACCCGGTGCGGGCGGAGCGGATTCTTATCTGGCAGCGGGCGGCCTTCGCGGCCCAGTTGGAGCTTGCGGCGCGGCTGGGTTGCCCGCTGGAGATCCACTCGCGCGGCGCTTTCGCCGAGACGGTGGCCATGATCGATGCGAGCGGCGTGGATTGGACTCGGGTGGTGTTCCATTGTTTCACCGAGGGGCCGGTGGAAATGGCCGAGCTTCAGCGGCGGGGCGGGCGGGGTTCCTTTACCGGGGTCGTCACCTACAAAAACGCGGAGCCGGTGCGCGCCGCGCTGCGGTTGCAGGGGATCGACAGTCTGATGCTGGAGACGGATGCTCCTTACCTCGCGCCGGTCCCGCACCGGGGCAAGGAGAACGAGCCCGCGTTTGTCGCTTTCACGGCGGCGGCGGCGGCGCGGGAACTGGGGTTGGCGCCGGCTGAACTTGCGGCGCGGACAACGGTCAATGCGCGGGCTTTTTTTGGGATTTAGCGGCGGGCGCAGGCTCGGCGGGGCGGAAGTCCATCAGGCGTTTCACGCGGTCGACCTTGGCGACGTGCACGGGCAAACGGGCGCCGACGGCGTAGCGTTTTTTGGTCTTTGCGCCGACCAGCGCGCTACCGTCGCCGGTGATCTGGTAATAGTCGTCGCGCAACAGGGAGGCGGGGACGAAGCCAAAGGTCATGGACTCGGTCAGCTCGATGAAAAAGCCGTTTGGCCGGGCGTCAGTGATCACGGCCTCGAAGGCCGTCGGAGTATTCTTGAGCAGTTCGCGTTCGAAAAACTCGAGAAGCTTGATTTTCACGCTCTCGCGCTCGGCCTCGGCGGAGTTGATTTCGGTCAGGCTGAGGTGTTCGCCCATCTCCTCGGCGCGGGCCGCGGTGTAAGGCAGTTTCGCCTTTGGGTCGGGCGCGTGCGGCGAGTCGGCGGCGGGGCGGTGGCGTTCGAAGGTGGCGTCGTTGTGGCCTAGGACGAGCGAGCCCTGGCGGGCGAGGTAGGCCTCGAGCACGCGGTGCACGACGAGGTCGCTGTAGCGGCGGATGGGCGACGTGAAATGGGTGTAGTCGTTTTTATGCAGGCCAAAGTGGCCATCGGGGGCGGAGCGGTAGGCGGCCTTGCGCAGGCTGCGGAGCAACTGGGTGCGGAGGGTGTAGCCCTGCGGGTGGGTGGCGAGGGTCTTGAGCAGGGCGACGAGCTCCTGGCGTTCGGAAAGGTCGCCGACGCGGATACCGTGGGTGGCGAGTTGCTGGCGGAGTTCGTTTAACTTCTCGGGATCGGGGTCATCGTGCACGCGGTAGATCGAAGGGAGTTTTTCGCGGCGGGTGAGGCGGGCGAGGGCCTCGTTGGCGGCGAGCATGAACTCCTCGATCAACTGGTGGCTCTCGTCGTGCTCGATGCGCTCGAGGCGGTCGGCGTAGCCCTCGGCGTCGACGAAGACCTTGGTCTCGGGCATGTCGAGGTCGAGCGAACCGGCGGCCATGCGTTCGCGGCGCAGGCGGGAGGCCAGTTTCCAGAGCTGGCGGATCCAGTCTTGCAGGGCGGTCAGTTCCTGGTCGGAAAGGGAGGACAGCGCCCGGCCGGTGGAGCCGGTCTGGTGTTTGGGCGGCAACGGCAGTTCGCGGATTTTGGAGAGGTCGTCGGTGAAGAGCAGCGCGAAGGCCTGTTTGTAGGTCAGGCGTTTGTAACTGCGGATCACGGTGGCGGCGTAGGCGGTGTCTTTTTCAAGCAGCCGGCCTTTGGCATCGAAATCGAGAAAGACGGCTTTGCAGAGGCGGTCCTGGGCCTCGACGAGAGAGCAGAGGCCGTTGGAGAGTTTTTCCGGCAGCATGGGCACGACAGTGCCGACGAGGTAGGTGGAGTTGCCGCGTTTGAGGGCTTCGCGGTCTAGCGCGGTGCCCGGCTTCACATAGGCGGAGACGTCTGCGATGTGGATGCCTACGCGCAGGCCGCCGCCGGGCAGGGGCTCGAGCGAGAGGGCGTCGTCGAAATCCTTGGCGTCGTCTGGATCGATGGTGAAAACGGGGCTCTGGCGGTAGTCCAGGCGGCCGGCGGTCTGGTGGGGCTGGACGGTGTCGGCGAGGCCGGCGACCTCGCGTTCCACCTCGGCGGGAAAGACCGGGTCGAGTTTGAATTTACGATACACCCCGAGCAGTTCGGCGCGTGGCTCGAAGGTTTTGCCCAGCACCTCGGTGACGACGCCGCGGAGGGGTTTGCGGGGATCTTCCCAGGGTTCGAGGGTGGCGACCACCTTGTCGTCGGCTTTCGGGGCGGGTTTGAGGCGCGAAAGGGCCGGGTCCGCGACGAAGACCTCGAGTGGGAAACGCGGGTCGTCGGCGAGGACGACATACTGGGAGCGGACCTTGGCGAGGCGGCCGACGATTTGTTCGCGGGCGCGTTTCACGATGCGGACGACGCGGCCGCGGGCCTCGTCGTTGCGGGCGTCGCCGGCGGCGAAGCGCCGGCCGCGCAGAGTGGCGTCCACGACCACAGCAACGGTGTCCCCGGGTAGGGCGTTTAGCGTATCCCCGGGGCCGATCTGGATGTCGTCGGGGCGGGGCGCGCCGGGCTCGGCTTCTTCGCCGAGGGCGGGCACGAACCACGCGGAGCCGCCTTGGCGGAACTGGATGCGCCCGAGGAGTTCATCATCAGCGCCGGGTTGGGCGGTTTTCCGGGTGGTTTTGGCGGATGGGCCGGGCGCCGGGGCGGGCAGGGCGTAGCGATCGCCGTGGGTCTGGATCACTTCGCCTTTGGAGAGCAGGAGGCGGAGTTCATGCAGAAAGCGGGAACGTTGCTTGGGGGGTAGCTTAAGGGCGCGGAAGAGGGCGGCATCGTTCACCGGGCGGTAGCCGGGGGCGCGGAGGATTTCGAGCAGCGGGGCGCGGAAAGTCATGATGGAGGTATCGCAGTGAGCGGATCGTCGGGCCCCGGGGTGGCGGCGGCGAAGGTTATGCGACTAAGGTGCGCGTGGGGCGTGATTCCGACAAGACCTATCGCGGTGCTGCTTGGGTGATTATGCCGGGTGGTGCCAAAGGAGGTCGGATGCAACGACCGCGTGCTAGTGTCCTGTCATTGAAGTTACTTTAAAAAGTAATTGGCCGCAAAAAGACGCGGAAAGCGCATATTCAAACCCGATGTTAGCTGTTTCTGCCTTTTTTTGCGACATATGAGGCTTTTGCGGCCACCCTCCGGTTTCGTTTAATCAATTTTCTTCGATGACTGGACACCAGTTCACCGTTCCAAGGTTACGGCGAGGACACCTATCACGACCTCATTGGCGAGGGTGCGGACGGTGAGGGAGCGGAGTTCCTTTTGCGGGTCGAGGGGGAGGGCGAGCACGGTGGCGGCGCCGCCGGGGATGGTGGCGCCACGGCGGGCGAAATCGGCGGGGGTTCCGGCGCGGATGCGGGCGGTCTTCAAGTCGATGCGCAGGGGAACGGGCTCCGGTCGGGAGAAGGCGAGGCCGTCGATGAAGTAGTCCTGATCGATGGGCCACCAGGTCGTCGGGTTGTGCAGGGGCAGGCGGGCGGTCGTGCCGTCGGCGTAGGTTGCGATTACTTCTCCATTGTCGAGGCGGCTCTGCATCCAGTTGGTCGAGCCGGCCATGAGCAGGTGGACGCGGCGGGCGCGGTCGGTGAGGGGGAACGAGAGCTCGCGCGGGTAGTTGTCCCATTGCGAGGTGAAGGCGATGTTCGGCGTGGTGCCAGGGCCGGGGGTGGCGAAGGGCACGCCGGAGGGCAGGACGAGCCGCCCGCCGTGCGCGGCGGAGGCGGCGCGGAGGCCGGTGTCGTCGATCTCGGCGGTGGCGTTCACGTGGCCGGCCCAGGCGCCGATGCCCTGGGCGGGGATGGCCAGGGAGACGAAGGGCGAGCGCGGCGAACGGTATTTGCCGGGGGCGAAGATCGCGGTGACGCGGTCGTTGAACACGGGGCTGAGGTCGAGCGGTTCGAGGCGGGCGTCGGCGGCGGGCGGGGGCGGGGCGACGAAGGCGGTGATGTCGGCCGGCGGCGCTGCGGGGAAGGGCGGAGCGGGACTTGGCGCCACGGCGGGGCCGGACCAACGGACAATGATGGTAAAGTCCTTGGCGGCGGGGGCGAGGGCGACAAGGCGGGGCGTGTCGCTCCAGGCGGGGTCGGGGGACGCGGTGACCGCGACGCTGTTGACCGTCACCTCGGCGGCGGCGGCGCGGTGGGGCAGGGCGAGGCGGAGGGCGACGGGGCGGGTGAAGCGAGTGGCGAGGCGGTAGGTGTCCACGTTGCCCTTACGCGTGAAATCGAGGTCTAGGTCGGGATGGTGGAGGGCGGCGCGGTCCCAAGCGGAGGGGAAGCCGGGGGCGAGGCCGAGTTCGCCGGCGAGCAGATCGGGCGCGAGGCCGAAGAGGCCCTCGACCAGAGCGCGGGAGAAGACGCCGGAGCCGTCGGCGAAGTCGCGCTGTGACTCGCCGCGGTAGGCGTCGAGGTAGTTCATCGAGCCGATGTTGCCGGGGCACACGCCCATGTAGAGCGAGGCGAGGAGGGACGAGCGGGCGAGGGTGTAGGCGGCGTCGGCGCGGCCGGCCTGCCAGAAACCGAGGGCGGTGTGAAGGTTCTCGCCCATGACGACGTTATTAATGGACCAGGTGTAGGGCATCCAGTCGCTGGTGGCATACATCGCGAGACCCTCGGGCACGCCCGGACCGCGCACAGCAAGGCGGGGGAGGTCGCGCTCGACGGCGCGGGTCATGCGCCAGGCCTCGGACGGGCTGACCAGTCCGGCGTCCATCGTGTGATAAAAGCTCCAGAGCGCGGCCGAGGGGTGGACTAGTTGCAGGCCGAGCAGGTCTTTGAACTCGGCGAACATGCCGCGGTCGGGTAGCCAGAGCAGTTCCCGCATCCCGCGTGCGATCAGGGCGGCCTCGTTTTCGTAGGGGGTGGGGTCGGCACCGACGAGGCGGGCGACGCGCGCGGCCATCAGGTTGTGCCAATGGTTGTAGGCGGAGGCGTGGGCGGTGCCGCCGCCGTGGTATTGCAGGTCGTCGCTCGCCCAGATGGCGGCGTAGGCCTCGTAGAGCGGGAGTTTTGTGGATGAGTCCGGCCCTTTGCTAAACTCGCGACGGAAGAGGCGGCGTTGCCAGGCGAGGTGGCGCTCGATGACGGGCCAGACCTCGCGGGCGAAGGCGTGATCGCCGGTCCACAGCAGATGCCGGAAGAGGGCGTCGATGTAGACCAGGTTCATGTCGTAGTGGTGGAACGACAGGGCGCCGGGGGCGTGGAGGGCGCGGCGGGAGCGGGCGAGGTTGGTTTCCTCTTCCGGCGGAGGGAGCACGGCGGGGATGTCGCCGGGTTTTTGTTGTCCGGCCCAGTAGCTGAAATGGCGGCGGGCGCGTTCGTGCCAGCCCAGCGCGTCGTTCAGGTAAGGGCCGCGCCAGCCGAGGAGTTTTTGCCGCCAGGCGATGGCGCCGTGCAGGACGACGCCTTCACGGTCGTCCCACACGGCATCGGCGGCGAGATTGAGTGCGCCGACGGCGGCATCGAGGTAGGGGTCGGGGGTGGAGACGCGGACGTGGCTTTGTAGGGCGAGGCGCGCGGCCTCGGCGGCGGCGAAGCGGGCGGGGAGCTCGACGGCGGCGGGTGCGGGTGCGTTGTCCGAGAGGCTCTGAACCCAAAGGTAGACGGGAGTGGCGTGGGTGAGCGTGACGCGGCCGGCGACGATGGGTGCGGCGGGCGCGGTGACGGGCGTGGTGGCGGTGAACGGCGAGGCCCAAGCGGCGGCGTCGAGCACGGCGAGGGTGGACGCGGGCAGGGTAAGGCCGCGCAGGGCGGCGGACTTGGCCTGGAGGGTGAAGGCGGCGTCGGCGTCTACGGTGAAGGACTGGCCGCGGGCGTTTTCGGGGGAGAACTGGAAGTATTCGCCGATGGGCACGCGCTCGGTGCCGATGTCGCCGTCGCGTTTGCCGCGCTGGCCGCTGGCACCGCCGTAGGCCCATCCGAGGACCAGCGGGGAGGCGAGTCCGCGGGCCTCGACTCGCACGATCAGGCCCTCGGCCTGGGCGCAGGGGATGGAATCCACGACGAGGGCGCCGTCCGGGCCGAGGGCGGGGTCGGTGATCTCGTGGCGGAGGGAACCGGGGCGGTAGCGGGTGACGACGCGCGCGGCGTCATACAGCCAGCGCACGGTGCCGTCGGTGGCGACCAGGCCAAGTCGGAGGTTGCCGCCGCGGCCGGGCAGGTAGAGCGACCATTCAGGACGGTCGCCGCCGTCGACACGGAAGGCGGTGTGGGTGCCGTAGAGCGGGCGGTTGAAAAACTCGCGGCCGTTCTCGATCACGAAGTCGCCGCCGAGGGGCGTGTAGCGCAGCGGGCGTTTGAGTTCGCGCGGGCGGTCGGCGGAGAAGGCGACGACGGCGGATGAGGGCGGGGGCAGCGCGTCCTCGGCGAAAAGTCCGGCGGACAAGACGATGAACAGCGCGGCGGCGGGGGCTCGGAGTGGGGGCATCAGCGGACCTTGACGCGGTAAAAACGGCGAGGCGAGGCGCCGCCGTCGTGGGTGAAAACGAGGTTCTGGCTGGTGGCGCCTTGGCGTGTCTCTAGGTCGGTCCAGACGCCGGCTACGTCCTCTGTGGTCTGGAGGGTGTAGGTGTGGCCGGCGTAGGACGCGATGGTCAGGGTGAAGGCGGTGCCCTCGCGCGACCAAGAGGAGAGCTTCACGGCGGAGGCATCGAGGACGGTGCCGTTGTTCACCAGGTTGGGCGGGAGGCTGCCGCCAGCGGTCATGAGATCGAGGACGCCGTTGTTGACGAAAGCGCCGGAGACGACGAGCTCGGCGCCGTCGGCGAGGCGCATGACGCCGTCGTTGAGGATGTCGCCCGTCACGGTCAGGCGGACGGCGCCGCGCAGGCCGATCTCGCCCTGGTTGTTGACGTCGCCGGAGATCGTGCCGCGGCCGGTGAGCACGGCTCCGGGGGCGAGGTCGAGGGCCTGGCCGGCGAAGGTGCCGTCGGCGAGTTCGAGGGTGGCGTGGGGGCCGACCTCGGTCTTGCCGGTCAGGACGAGCGAGCCGGATAGGACGAGGCGGCCGGCCTCGATGTCGACGGAGCCGCCAAAGGTGGACGCGCCGGACAGGGTCCAAGCGGCTGTGCCGATCTTGACGACACGGAGGCCGGCGAGGTCGCCGCCCTGCACGATCTGGCCGGCGAAAGCGGTGTCGAGGTTGGCCCCGCCGACGCGGTAGGTGGTGGTGGTCTCGCCGCTTCCGGATTGGCGGCCCGAGAGCCGGGTGGAGGGGCCGCCGGAAACGGCCCCGAGCTCGATGGTGATGTCGCCGTTGCGGTTGGTCAGGGTGCCGGAGGCGGAGCCGAGGGCGAAGTGGGTGGAGACGGAACCGAGGTTCACGTCGCTGGTGCCGACGGAATTCGAGTTTAGGCGGAGCATGCCGGAGCCGGCGCCAAGATTGATGGTGCCGGAGAAGCCGGACATCGCGCCGTTGATGCTCAGGATGCCGGCGACACCGGACAGGTCGAGCGAGGCGACGCCGGAGCTGGAGAACGTGCTCGCGGTCGAGTTCGCGAGGGTGAAATTGCCGGTGTAGGCGGACGTGATGGCGGAGGCGCCGGAGACGACGACGGAGTTGTTCAGGAAGATGGTGGCGTTGGGCAGGGAGAGGGTGCCGCCGGCAAGCGTGACTAGTCCGGTGCCGAGGGACGTGCTGGCGTTGCCCAAGGCCAGGGTGCCGGCCTCGATGCGCACGCCCCCGGTGAAGGGGTTTGCGGCGGTGTTGGCCAGCGTGAGCGTGCCCGCGCCGGCTTTCACGAGCCGGGCGGCGCCGGCGAGCACGCCCGCACCTTCGAAGGAGTAGGCGCGGGTGGAGTTGTTCACCGTCACGACGGAGGGCTGGAGCGTGCCGGTGAGCACGATGGAGCCGCCGGCGCCGGTGTCGTCGAAGGTGACGCGATCGAGGTTGTAGAACACGGCGGGGGAGCCGCCGGTGAAGTTGCCGGACGTGGTGTTCAGGTCCCAGAGGCCGCCTGAGGCCCCGGACCAGACGAGCGGGGCGGCGGAGCCGGCGACCACCAGGTTCAGGAAGGTCGGGCTGCCGGAGGCGGCGCGGGCGATGGAGAAGGTCTGGCGGGTGGTGCCGGTGGCGGCGGGAAGGATCGGGACGACGGTGCTGCCGGACGCGGACAGGGTGGAGGCGCCGTCGACCAGCGGGTAGGTGCCGGGCGCGAGGCCGGCGGTGAGGTCGAGGAAGTTGATCTGGGCGTTGACGGTCGCGCCGAGCGTGAAGACGCCGCCCGAGACGGTGATTTTGTCCGAGGTGGCGACGGGAGTGGGGCCGAGGTCGAAGACTAGGGTGGAGCCGCTGGCGGCGTTCAGGCCGGCGGAGGCGGTGAAGGTGCCGGCGGCGCCGTCGGACGCGCCGGGGTTGAGTCTGCCGCCGGAGGAGACGGTCACGAGGCCGCCGGTCGTGCCGGTGCCGGCGAGGGTGCCGCCGGAGGCGACGGTGATCGGCGCGGTGGTGAAGGAGCCGTTCAGGCGTAAGGTGCCGGCGGATACGGTGGTGAGGCCGGTGTGGGTGGAGGCGCCGGTGAGCGTCCAGGCGCCGGAGCCGACCTTGTTCACCAGGGTGGCGACCACGCCGCCCGTGCCCCCGTTGGTGATGATACCGTGGAAGGTGGCGTCCTCGCCGCGCGCGCCGATGCTGTAGAGACTGGTGTTCGAGTTGGTGGCGACTGGAGTCTGCGTGCCTTGTAGCTGGGTGTTTGGGCCGCCCGTGAGGGTGCCGATGGCGTAGGCGGTGGTGCCGCCGTTGCGGTTCATGAACTGGCCGGAGCCCTGGCCGAGATCGATGGCGAGGTTGGCGGAGCCGAAGTTTGTGTTGCTGGTCTGGTTCAGACGCAGGCGCGGGGTGCCGGTGGGGCCGAGGGTGATGCGTCCGGAGTAGCCGCTCCAGGTGCCGGCGATGGTCCAGAGCGCGGAGGTGTTCACGGTGACGTCACCGGAGCCGGTCCAGTTGCCGGTGGCGTTGTGCTGGGTGGTGACGTTGACGACGGTGGGGGCGTTGAACTCGAGGGGATTGGTGATGTTGCTGGCGGCGCCGCCGGGGGAGAGGGTGAGGGTGCCGCCGTTGAGTTGGAGCTTGGTGGAGCTACCGGCGGTGTAGTTGGTGAGCGTGAGGCCACCGGCTTCGTGGACAACGGAGCCGAAGCTGTTGGCGGAGGTGTTGGAAAGGGTGAGGGTTCCGGTGCCGCGCTTCACGAGCTGCCCTCCGACGGTCAGGGCCCCGGCGCCGGAAAGGGTGTAGTTCCTGGTGGTGTCGAAGGTGACGGCGCCGGCGGCGACGTTGGCGGGGAGGCTGATGGCCGGGCTGGCGGAGCCGCGGTCGTCGAAGAGGGCGGTGTCGTTCACGGCGAAGGCGACGGGGGCGTCGCCGTGTTTCCAATTGGGCGCGGTGGTGTCCCAGGCGTTGGCGGAGCCGTCGCCCTGCCAGACGAGGGAGCGGGGGACGCTCTGGTTGGCGACCATGATCAGGAACGACTGGGTCCAGGTGTCACCTTGCGAGTCGGTGACGGTGAACTCGAAGCGGGCGCGGCCGGAGGCGTTGAGCGTGGGCGTGAAGGTGACGAGGCGGCCGCCCGTGCCGGACTGGGCGACGGAGCCGCCGACGGCGTTGGCGAGGGTGAAGACGGGCGAGAGCGAGTTGAAGCCGAGGGTGTAGCGCGAGAGGTCGACGGAGAGGGAGGAGGGCGCGGCGGGGGTGTTGCGGCTGACTACAGCGTGGGGGCTGGCCTTAAAGTGGAGATACTCCTCGAGGCGGGTGTAGCCGGCGGGGGTGTTGGCCGGCATGAGCGTGGTGCCGGTCAGGATACCGCCTGAGGAGGCGAGGGCGGTGTTGTGATCCTGGCTGGCGGTGGCCCAGCCGAGGGCGCCTTCCCAGTAGTCGGGCATGCCGTCGCCGTCGGTGTCGGTGGGGGCGGCGGTGGAGTTGAGGGTGCCGAAGCCGCCGTTGGTTATGTTGTAGGGCGACTGGGCGAGGAGGGCCTCGCCGTTGGACGGGGTGTCGTTGGCGTCGAGTGGGGAGTCCTTGGCGACGAGGATGCTCTGCTGGTTGAGCACGCTGTTGATAAGCAGGGTGTCGAGCTCGTCGCGAAGGGGGGCGGTGAAGGAGGCGTCTAGGCGGAGCGGGCCGGAGGCGGAGACGACTTTTTTGTAGGCGGTGCGCGGCGGGTCGATGACGACGGCGGCGGAACCGGAGGAGCCGGCGAAGGGGGTGGCGGACTGGTTGTAGCTGACGGTGCCGGGGGTGGTGCCGGCGTTGGGGTAGGGCTGGCCGGCGACGATGGAATAGCCCTTGTCGGTGCCGTCGAGCAGGCCGTTGTTGTTCGAGTCGTGGAGGCAGTTGTCGAGGTAGAGGGAGAAGTTGGCCTGGCCGTTGTCGCCGACGCGGGCCTTGGAAAGGGCGGTGCTGTCCACTCCGACCTGGTGGTCTGGGATGGAGAGGAAGTAGTTGCCGCGGACGTTGGCCTTCCAGCTCACGTTGGACTGGGAGTCGCCCATGATGAAACCCTCGTTGCGCCAGTGGAAGGTGACGTTGTTGACCCACTCGAGGAGGCCGTAGGGGCGGGCCTTGGGGTTGCGCGTGCGGTGGTGGGCCCAGAGGGTGTGGTGGCAGGAGCCGTCCTGAAGGTCCCAAAGGCCGCCGGCGTTGTGGCGCTCCATGCCCCAGGCGCTGACGGAGTGCTGGAGGGTGAAGTTGTCGAGGGTGCTGTTGAAAAAGGAGATGTTCTCGTCCGTGCTGAACATCAAGGAGACGTGGTCGATGATGCTGGTGTGCGCGCTGCTATCGAGGTTGATGCAGTCGCCGGAGCTACCGTATTTGCCATGACGCACGCGAAGGTGGCGGACGACCTGGTTATTGCCGGTGAGGAGGAGGCGTCCGTCTTTCAGGCCGATGCCGTCGCCGGGGGCGGTCTGGCCGGCGATGGTGATTTTGCTTTTGACCAGGCGGATGGTTTTGTTGCCGGTGTCGGAGTTGTTCGCGATCGGGATGTAGCCGGAGACGGCGAAGACGATGGTGCGGCCGGTGGCGGGGGCGTTCTCGACGCCGTAGCGGAGCGACCCGGCGCCGGTGCCGTTCAGGTTGGTGACGGTGTAAACGTCGCCGCCGCGGCCGCCGGTGGCGAAGGCGCCGAAGCCCTGCGCGCCGGGGAAGGCTGGGATCTGGGCGCGGGCGAGCGTGGCGGCGCCAAGCAAGGCGAGGGCCGCGAGCGCGGCGGGCAGACGGGCACGAAGGGACGGGTTATGACGGGGCATGGGTCGCTGAGTTATCGCGAGGCCCGGAAGAACCGGCGCGGCGCGGGGAAGAGTTCAGGGGGGTCGATATGCTTTGCACCGTGCCCGTGGCCGCAATGACTTGGAAATTCGTCCAGTCCGAAAGGTCGGGGGAGTGTTGCAAGTTATAGTCGAGGCCGGTGGTGCCGCTAAAGAGCAACGTCAGGGTGCCGGCGTCGCGGGTGATCGCGAGTGAGCGTGGACAGGTCGAACTCGATCGGCGTGGCCGGGGTGGTTTCGAGGCGGGGCAGGGCGAGCCAGGCGAGGTAGTCGTCGAGGCGGGTGTAGCCGTCCGCGTCGGGGTCGGCGTTGGAGTCGGGAAAATCGTTCGCGGGCGAGGCGGGGTTGGTGAACGCGACGGCCCAAAAACAGATCGCGGTGAATCGCTGTTTGGGAGGGAAGTAATGCATCGAAAGGGGTGGGTCGGCGGGATGGGTTTCTGGGGTCGCCAAGATAGAAAAAGGCGCACCTCCGAGGAAGTGCGCCTTCGTTGTTAAGATGGGATTGGAAGCGAGGCTCGGATCAGACTTTGCGCTTACGGCGGAGACCGATTGTTGCAAGGCCGGCCAGACCGGCGAACACCGCTAAGTTGGACGGTTCCGGTATGGCGGAGAAGCTGCTAATCTCCAGCGAGTTGAGCGTGATGCCCACCGGGATGTTGGTTCCGCTTCCGGTGGTCGATTGCGCGCTCCGGAAGCCGATGGCCAGACCATCGAAGTTCAGGCCCGAGATAAAATTGGTGCCGTTGGTTGTTCCGGAGATCATATCCAGCGCGGTGGTTCCGTCGGAACCGAACAACGTGTATGAAATCAAATATTGGTCAGCTGCGGCCAGTGTTATACGATAGTTTAGGCTGTAGCTGGTGCCGTTGACGAGCGAGCCGGCTGGCAGCGCTCCTGCGGAAGAACCGACCGAGACGCCGGCTGTGCCTGGGTTTCCATAGGTTCCACCGCCAACACCCATGAACAGAAGATCTTGTGTGGAAGAGGCCGTGGTGACTTGCGCCGGCCGGGTCATGATTTGGTTGATGCTCGAGCTACCGTTGTTGGTGCCGATGCGAGCGGCATAGCCCTCCCAGTTCTTAGCGTAGCCAGTGCTGAAATTCGCGTTGCTCACAACATTTGTAAGCCCCGAGTTCTCAAGCCCGGCCGCAGGGTTGACTCCGCCGCTATCAAACAGGCCGACGTTGATTGTGCTGTTTAACGTATTCGTGCCGCCATTCCCCTTCAGGAGATTTGTCGTATCGGTAAACTGCACTCGCAGTTGAATGTAGTCGTTGATGTTGGTGAGCGCGACGGCGCTGCTGGTGAATCGACTCTGCGTTTGAATGACGCCGGAAGTGGTGCCGACTATGCCAAATCCAAAGGCTCCGGAAGCGTAGGATGGGTTGGTGCTGGACGCTCCGTTAGCGTTTTCCACGTTTTTTGTGGAGGCGATCACCCAATCGTTCACATTTACCGTCGTGCCGGCAGTGGAACGTAGGGCGCCTGAACTGAAATCGGTTGAGTAAATTGTCGTCTGGGCGGACGCGACAAGGGGAAGCAGTGCCAAGGGCACGAACATACGATGCAGTTTCATGGGTAGGTTGGGGGGAGGAAAGCGGACGGAAAGCAACTGACTGTTTCTTGCATATATCAATCCCGTGCCGGCTCGACGTCGGTGAACCCGACATTGTTGACTAAAGGTCGGATTCAACGTTTCGCGAGCATGCGCTTATCGTTGACTAAGCGAGTCGGGGCCCTCGGTCTAACTAAGCTTTCCTCCCCATGCCCCAACCCGCGACCCTGCAGGACGTCGCCGACAAGGCCGGTGTCCACCGTTCGACCGTTTCCTTGGCGCTGCGCAACAATGCCCGCATCTCCGTCGAGGTGCGCGAGCGGGTGCAGCGCATCGCGCGCGAACTCGACTACCGCACCAATCCGCTCGTCACCGCGCTCATGCGGTCGCGCCGCACCCACCAGGCGGCGAAAGACGTGGTTTTGGCGTATGTCACGAACTACTCAACGCGTTATGGCTGGCGCCCGCCGCATCACGATCGGCCGGACTACTTTCCGGGGGCGGCGGCGCGGGCTGCCGAGCTGGGTTACAAGTTGGAGGATTTTTGGCTGGGAGAGCCCGGTATGACGTCGGCGCGTTTTGCGCAGATCCTTTCGAGTCGAGGCATCAGTGGACTGCTGATAGGTCGGCTGCCGCCTGGCATGAGCGAGATCGAATTGCCGTGGGCTAACTTTTCGGCGGTCGCGCTCGGGCTCACTTTGAATAACCCGGATTTGCACCGGGTGTCCGAGGATGCCTTTGCTTCGGCCACGGATGCGATGCAGCGATGTATGGCCAAAGGCTATAAACGTATCGGTTTCGTGATGTCTGAACCGGATGATAGTCCCAATATGGGCGACCGCTGGTTAGGGGCGTTTTTGCGGCTACAACTCAGGTTGGCACCGGAAAACCGCATACCATTCTGTGAATATCGCCCGCGGGGCGAATTTTCCGGACATTTCTTGCGTTGGTTAGATGCGCACGCTCCGGATGTGGTATTGGCCACGCATGCCGGTCCTATTCTAGATCTGTTGTCCCAAAGCGGTCGCAAGCTTCCGAGTAACGTGGAGCTGCTTTTGTTGAACAATAACAAACTTAACCAAGGGTTTGGCGGGATCCATCTCGATCCGGGTATCCTTGGTTCCCTGGCGGTGGACATGGTGGTGGGCATGTTGCATCGAGGGGAGACGGGTCTGCCGACGGCTCCGCACCATGTGTTGGTGCCCGGTTGTTGGGTCGAGGGGCCCAGCTTGGAGGCGTCCGGCAGTCTGGTTTCTCGAAGAAATACGGTTAAGAAAACCGTTTTGGCCGACTAAGCCCTTCATTTTCCCGACCGGTTACCCGGCGGTGAAAGTCTCGGTCAAATTGGCGTCCCCACGGGGATTCGAACCCCGGTTCTTACCGTGAAAGGGTAGTGTCCTAGGCCAGACTAGACGATAGGGACTCGACCGAGGAGTGGACGGTGCGGGGGCAGGCCGGTCGTGCAAGCAGAATTTTCAGGGAACAACGTCTTTGGCCCTGTAGCCCGACTACCGCATTTTCCCGTGCCGTCTGGCGCAAACGGTTGGCCGGCGGCTCGCCCTCTCACCCGCGTCGGGCACCTTCCTGGCGCAGGCCGGGGATTCCACACCGACCCGGCGGCGCAACAACTTCTCGAGTGCCTTGGATTTGCGTGTGTTGACCCTAAATTACGGGTCAGATTTGGGCACCTTAATTATATTTTAAAACAATGTTAATCAATAGTTAATAATATTTATATTTCTATCTATTATTTTTTTAACCCTTGGATGAGAAGCGGGTTTCCGTTTCTTTGTCTGGAGTTTGCTGATTTCTTCGAACTACAAGAATCAGTTACATTTTCGCTGATTATTTGCGTTGGTGCCTGCCATGGATTCTCCCCGCACACACATTTCCCCTGCTGCTGCTCCGCCGACTATCGCGCAGCTACCCGTGAGGCTGCGGGATTTGCTCAAGCGAGAGGTGTGTTTGGATATCAGCCGTTTACACATTGAAGCGGCGTTGGACCAAGTGGAGCGGGAAGCCGAGGAGTTACGTCAGACCAAGCCGCCCTTTCTGTTTTTGCATGGCAAGCCTACGCGGATTGATTTCCAGAGTCGTGAGGCCAACGCGGTGGAGACCTTGGCGGCGTTGACGCGGGGTTTACAGAATCTGGAGGCGATGAGGCCTCGGGTGCGGGCTTGGGTGGAGGATGATTTGGAGACGTTCCTGCGCGACTCCCAGCCGGCCTATATGTTGGGCTTGGCCACGCATCGTTTTTTTGACGATTGGCAGCGGGCGATCCAGCGTTTTGACCAAAGAGTGGCGGGGTTTAGGGCCGCGCTGGGCCAGCTCCTGGCGGCTCTGAGCACGGTGCCTATGGGGGTGGTGCTGGCTTCGCATCCGGCGGCTTTCGAGCATTTGATGACGGCGCGCCAGTGGGGCACGTTGCTGGACTATGAATTTTTGTTTTTTAACCGCGTGGCGGATTTACAGCGTCGGGCGGCGGAGTTGGGGGGGGATACGCTGAATCGCACTCCTGACCATCAGTTCGGCAACCACGTCGCGCACTGGGTCCGCACCGAGGCCGAGGTGGTCCGGCGCAATGTGGTGGAGTTGCGGGCCCGGCTGGAGATGGCGGCGATGGATGCGCGTGCGATTTATGTGGCCGAGGCGGCGCTGGCCAGTGCCAGCGCGCGCAGCTACGTCGCGCCGATGGGGGAGGCTTTGTCGCAGTTGATGCGTCTCGAGATCGATCCTGAGGAGGTGCAAACCGTGGTAGCGGAGACCGAGCGCATGGTCATCGCGGCCGGGGGCTAAACTGAGCCGGGTGCTCTTGGCGGGCTGGTGCCGGTTTAATAGCGCCGAAGATAGATCGCGCCGCGCCGGTCGTTGAAGACGATCTGGCCGTCCTGGATGCCGGCGAAGATTAGTTCTGCGGTGATGTCTTCGCCTGCGTTGATGATGCGACCTTGGTGCATGATGCGGGGTTTCTCGCCGGGTAGCACGGCGGAGATCACCAGTTCGTTTACCGTGCGATAGGTGTCGGTGCGAGGTTCCGGGGTGGGGAAGGCTGGGGCGGCGCCGTTGCGGGGAGGAAGGGCGAGGGCGGCCGGGGCGGATGGTTCTGGCTCCGGTGACTTAATGGGAGCAGGTCCGGGAGTGGTCCGCAGCGGCTTGGCTGTTGCAGTATCACGATTCGTCCAGAAAAGGGCTGCGGCGAGAAGCGCGGTGATCGACAGCAGGATCAGCCACTTACGCTCATGGTGGGCGGCCTTGCGCAAGGTATCTTGTTTGGCTTTCGCCCTGGTGGTTTCGGTGGGGATCTGCCCGGGTAAAAAAGGTGCGGTGGTGTTGCCGGTGCGTTCCTTTGCCTTGGCCAAGGCTTCCGCGATTTTGCTCATGTTGAAATGGGTTGTTAAAGGAAATTTCGGCGGTCGCAAGCTGGGTTCTGACGCCGTTTATTCCAACCTGGATACCGCGCTAACGCGGGTCGTTTTCGCGACACCTCTTGGCCTTCGGCCCGGCGCGTCACCCGCGACCAGCCCGCTCCAGAGGCAGGCCGGGGATTCCGCCCCAAACCAACGACTCGAAAACTTGGGCGATACTCTGACGGGACAGGCGCGGCATCCGGATTTAAGGGAAAGGATTTATAGATCTTCGTCAGCGGAGGCGGGCAGAAGACCGGCCTGGGGGTCGCGTTGCACGCGTTCCAGCCAGTCGCGCATGAGAGGGTCGGCGGCGGCGAGTTGGGCGGGAAAGGGGGCGGAGAGCAGGTCGATCACGCGCAGGCGGCCCCTGGGGTCGCGCACCAGGTTTTTGGCGTGGATGTCGGCAATAAACCAGGGGCGCCCGTCGATGAAGGCGAGGCGGGGATGGTCCCGGTGGGCGCGAAGAAAACGAGCGGGTATGGGGATGAGGGCGGAGGGTAGCGAGTTGCTGACGTCGGCGCCTTCGGGCAGGCGTTCGCCGAGCTGTTGCTTGGCGACTAGCACGCCTTCCGGGGTTACGGCGACGACTTCCGTGGGCATGCCGTCAAGAGCGAGAATCAGGGCTAATTTTTCCAGCAAATCCAGGTAGCCGCCGAGGCAGGCGTCGGCTTGTAGTGCGGGGGCATCAGGTTTTTCGGCCGGGGTGCGCGCGGCGAAGGCGAAGGTGCCCCCAATGCGGCCTTCCTCGCGAGGAAGGTAGAATTTATAGATCAGGCCATCGTGGACTGACTGGTAGGCGGATGCCTCAACGCCGCTGCCGATGCGCCGGAGCCGGGGGCTGCCCTCGCCCATGGGGTCATCGTGGTCGGCGGGAAACCCGAAGTCACCAAGCGGGATGATGGGCACGAGTGCGCGGAAGGCGGCGGCGGCGGCGGCGAGTTCGCCCCAGAGCGCATCTGCTCCGGCAAGCAGGCTCAACTCGTCGGCTGCCCAGAGGACGAGATCATCGTCCGGATCCGTTCCGATGCCGACTTTCTGCGCTGCCGCGCCGAGGCGAGCGAACGCTTCCAGTCGTCGCTGGTGATTGTATTGAAGAGCGGTTTGGCCGGCGGGACCGGGATCGCGGTTGCCCCCGAGGAGAGTGGGGCATCCGGTAAAGGGGTCTTGCATGATTTGGCGTTCACGGCGGGAGGTCTGCAGGTTGTCCCCCTGCGGCCTTTCGACAAGTGGAACTTGCTGGGGGTTGTTCGCAGCTTATTCCCCGCGCCGGGTTTTTACCCGGAGGTCTCGTCCTCTGTTTCGGGTGTGGCTTCGGGCAGCCGGGCGGCGAGTATTTTATCGATGCGGTGCCGGTCCATATCGATCACTTCAAAGCGCCAACCGTCGTGGTCGAAATGGTCACCGGCGTGGGGGATGCGGCCGAAGTAAGTCATCACGAAGCCGCCGGCGGTTTTGTATTCCGCGGTATCTTCATGAGGCAGTTCATCGAGGCAGAGCAGTTCCTTGAACTCGGGAACCAGGAGGGTGGCGTCGATCAGCCATGAGCCGTCTTCGCGCTTACGGGCTTCGGGGGCGGCGCGGCGGCCTTTCTCGGGCAGGTCGCCGGCGATGGCTTCCATCACATCTATCATGGTCACCAGACCCTGCATGGCGCCAAACTCGTCGGTCACCAGGGCAAGGTGTTGCCCGGTTTTGCGGAATTGCTCGATGAGGTGGATTACGGTCATCGACTCCGGAACGATGAGCGGAACCGACATCACGCTCTTCAAGTTGGAGGGCAGGCCGAAGGCGGAGTTTGCCCATAGGGCCTTTACCGTGACGACGCCGACCACTTGGTCGCGATGAGCGGTGTAGACGGGGTAGCGGGAGTGACCGCTGGTGACGATCTTCCTCCAGTTTACCTCGTCGGGGTCATCCAGATTGAGGAAGACCATTTTGGGCCTCGGGGTCATGATCGCGGTGACACCGAGTTGATCCAGACCGAGGACACCGGCGACCATTTCGGTCTCGGTCGGGTTGAACGCGCCGGTTTTCAAGCCTTGCTGGACGAGGTCGTTGATCTCGCCCTCGGACACGGACTGGTCGCGGGCGAGGCCGAGGCCGAAGAGTTTGAGAATGCCCTCGGTAAGCCCGGAAAGCCCGGCGACGACGGGATGGGCCAGATTGGAGAGACGGGCGACTGGTCCGGCCACGAGGCGGGCGATGCCTTCGGGATTGGCTAGGGCAACGCGTTTCGGGACGAGTTCACCAATCACGACCGAGGCCAGGGTGATCCCGACCACGACGACGGCGAGCGCCACGGTGCTCGCGTGCGGACCGACCAAAGGAAGGCCTTTCAGGGCCTCCGCCAGCGAGTCCGCCAGGGCCGCTCCGCCCACGGCGCTGGCCAGGGTGCCCACGAAGGTGATGCCCACTTGCACGGTGGAAAGGAAGCGGGTGGGGGACTCGGCGACGGCTAGGGCGCGGGCGGCGTGGCGGTCGCCTGCCTCGGCTAGCTCGCGCAGACGGGTCTTGCGGGAGGAGACGACGGCCAACTCGGCCATGGAAAAGAAGCCGTTGGCAAGCAGGAGCAGAAACAGGAGCAGGAGCTCCGGGAGGATTTGGTGCATGGGACCTTCCTAGCATCAACGGAGAAGGCGCACGGCGCAAACTGGATTTGCAGGCCGCAAAGGAACGTCAAGCCGGCTCCGGAATCGTAGTTTTATAATGGATACATGTCGATTTTATCAAAAAAAACTCATTACGAGTGTATCTCATGCTTGCAAAGAAACAGCCGTCATGAATGCTGCCGCTCACGCAGCGCAAAGTGCGCGGTGTCCGGCGGACCTTTCCCCAAGGTCTTCGTCCGGTGTCAGACCCAGAACCAAACCAACAACAGGAGATACATCATGGCCACTGCCAAAAAGTCCGTAAAGAAAGCCGCTCCGGCCGCCAAGGCCGCTGCTAAGAAGCCCGCCGTCAAGGCTGCCGCCAAGAAGCCCGCTGCCAAGGCTGCTGCCAAGCCAGCCGCCAAGAAGCCTGCCGCCAAGAAGCCTGCCGCTAAGAAGTAAGGTCTACGACCTTCCTCATCAGCGGCTGTGCTCTAGCCCAGCCTACGACCGCCGCCTCCCTCCGGAGGCGGCGGTTTTTTGTTAGCCAAGCCGGCCGCTCTTGCACTCGACTTGCGGGCGGACGGAGCCTTTTCTTTTTTCAATATCTAGGCCTGTAACCTCAGGTCTCTTCCCCTTTTCTTATGAAGGTTCTCGCCGTTGAAGACGATCGCACCGCTCTTGCCATCCTTACCCGGGCCTTGGTCCGGCTGGGTCACGAGGTTTTGACCGCAAGTGATGGCGAGGCGGCGCTCGCGGTGCTGGCCGCAGATCCGGTCCGGGTGGTGGTTAGCGATTGGCTCATGCCGGGTTTAGACGGGCTGGAGTTGTGCCGGCGGGTGAGGGCACGCACGGGCAGTGAATATGTCTATTTCATTTTGCTGACGGCGCAGACTCCTTCCGAAGAGAACCAGCGAGAGGCGATCGAGGCGGGGGTGGATGACTTTCTGCAAAAGCCGCTGCAGCCTCAGGAAATCTGGATGCGGCTGCGGGTGGCGGAGCGGATTGTGGGTTTCGCCACGCAAGTGCGCCAGCTGGAGGCTTTTTTGCCCATCTGCGGTTATTGCAAAAAAATCCGCGACGACGGTAACTATTGGCAGCAGATAGAAAGCTACATCAATGCGCGAACGGGCACGGATTTCAGCCACTCTATTTGTCCTGATTGCTATACCAGCGTGGTGGTGCCGCAGCTCGAGCAACTGAAGCGGGATACTGAAGCCGAGCGGTCGGCGGGCACGACTCCGGCGGTCCCGGAAAAAGGGGGGGCAAATGTCCGAGATGAGAATTGAGAGGATTGAGGAGCGGGTCGCGTGGCTGGAGCATCACGTTGGCCAGCAGGATCGGGCGATGCTCGAAATGGCGGAGCGGCTGGACCGGATCGTGCGGGAGCTTTCTCGCCTGCGTGAGCGTTCCACTGCGACGGGTGCTACCATGGAGGCGGGCGCGGCCCTGCCGGAGGAGCGGCCGCCTCATTACTGACCTGGCTCAGCCGATGAGTTTGCTCAGCCGGGTGCGGTAGCGGGCGGCTAGCGCGATATTCGCCTCCATGCCGCCGGGCACATTTTGGCTGGTTACCAAGGGTAGGTCACGGCCCTCGGCGCGCAGCCAAGCGACTGCCTCTAGGGCGAGCAGATTGAGTAGCAGGGATCCGGTTAACGTCGAGGTAGGGCCGGCGAAGCGGCCGGGCTCCACCTCAACCACTGCGTCTCCGGGCACGCCCCCGTTATCGAGGACATAATCGCAGACCGCGTGCAGATTTCGGCCGCCCGGGTGCACGGTGCTCGCGGTGGTGCTCATACTTAGGGCGGTCAGGGCGATCGTGACGAGGCCGCGGGATTTAGCGTGCAGGGCGACTTCGATGGGAGATGCGTTTTTACCTGAATTGGAGATTACAATGAAGCACTCGCCGGCCTGAAGCCCATAGGTATTTTCGTAGCGCCGGGCCAGGCGCTCCCCGTAGCCGACCACGTTCTCCGAAAAGCCGTAGCCGGGGTCAAAAAGACCGGTGACAGGCATCAGTCCACCGGCGCGGCCGATGATCTCGCGGGCTAGCATTTCGGAATGACCGGAGCCAAAAAGGTGGAGCACGCCGCCGGCGGCGATCGAGCGGCCGATGATCGGTCCCAGGGCGCGGAGAGTCTGCAGGTTTTTTTCCCTGGCCGAGTCGAGGAGAGCGAGGGTGGTGGCGTGGTAGGAATCGGCGAAGGACATGGAGCTCCTTCAAATCACGGATGGTCGATGTCGAATGACGAATGGAAAATGAGCAAGGGCGCCAGCCGTTTGCCGGTTAAGGATCATTTCTGGTTAGGCGGGCTGAGCCACCGGCAAACCGGAGCGTTTTATCTCCGTCGAATTCGTTTAGGCGAAAGACCGCGGGGTAAACCGGTCAAGCCGTGGATTGCCAGCGGCCGTAGATGCCGCACGGCAGGATCTTGGCATAGCTGGCTTGCGAGCCTGCGATGGCGTCGGCCTGGATGGGCAGCCCCACCTCGCCGGCGGTTATCTGGCCGGGGCGCTCTCCGAGCAAGGCGTGGAGCAGGTTGGCCACGACAGTGGGCGAGAGGCGCGCGGTGTAGGCGTTTACGAGAAAAAACAGGGAATGAGGCGTCAGAATCTCGCGGCATTCGCGGAGGAGTTCCCACAGGCTGTCTTCGAGTTTCCACATCTCTCCGCCGGCTCCGCGGCCATAGGTGGGGGGGTCCATGATGATGGCGTCGTAGCGTTTTCCGCGCTTGAGTTCGCGGCGCACGAATTTGAGGCAGTCGTCCACGATGAAGCGGATGGGGGCGTCGGCCAAGCCGGACAGGGCGGCGTTTTCCCGGCACCATTTCACCATGCCCTCGGACGCATCGATGTGGGTGACGCTGGCTCCGGCCTTGGCGGCGGCGCAGGTGGCGGCGCCGGTGTAGCCGAAGAGGTTGAGGACGTTGACTTCACGGCCGGCGGAGCGGGCCTCGCGGATCAGGGAAGAGGACCACTCCCAGTTCACGGCCTGCTCGGGGAAGAGACCGGTGTGTTTAAAGCTGGTCGGCTGGATGCGGAAGGTGAGGCCGAGGCGTTCGTAGCCGATGGTCCAGTGTTCCGGCGGCTGTTTTTTAAATTCCCAGCGGCCTCCGCCCTCGGGGCTGCGATGATAAAAGCCGTCCCAGCCGGTCCAGGTGGCGCCGTCGGCCTTGGGCCAGATGACCTGCGGATCCGGTCGCACGAGATTCACGCGGCCCCAGCGTTCCTGTTTCATGCCAAAGCCGCAGTGGAGCAGTTGGTAATCCCGCCAGCCATCGGCGACGAGGAGCGGGGAGCGTTGAATGACGGATGCGGGCACGGGGCGAGCGAAGGCGCGTGGGTCCCGAGTGTCGAGCGTGCGAAAAGGGCTGCGACGGGAGCTGGGTTTGACAGTTTGGGGTGGGCTTTTTTCCATCGTGCTTTCTATGAAGCCCACCTCACCGTTTTTATTTCGCGTGTTGCTCGCCCTTTCGCTGGGCAGTGCGCTTGTCCAGGCCGATATCGTCGAGACCAAGACCGGTGCCCGCCTGGTAGGGACGGTCTCCCATGTCGAGGGTGGGACCATCGTCCTCGTTACCGACTATGCCGGGACGCTAAGCATCAAGCAAAGCGAGGTGGTAAAACTGGAGACGGAGAAGCCTCTTTTTTTCCGACTGACGGGTGGCACCACGATGGAAGGCACGGTCGAGGCTAGGAAAAACGGCGAGCTCAAGATAACTGGCAAGGATGGCACGATCTCCACAACGGTGGACAAGGTCGCGGCCACGTGGGGCCCCGGGCAGATGGATCCTGCGGTGGCCCAGTTGATGCGGAAATGGAAATACGAAGCTTCGTTCAGCCTTTCGGGCAAGACCGGCAACAGCGAACAACTTGGTTATGACGGCGGCGCCAAGGCCACTTTGACGAGCCCGGATGACACGCTGCTTTTTTACACTGATTTTGGCTATCAGGAGACCGACAAACTGAAGTCCGAGGAAAAGTTTCATGTGGGGGTCGATTACTCCCGTTACCTCTCGGAACGAGTGACATGGTATGTTCGCGACGAGGGGGGCTTTGATAACGTCAAGGACATCGACTTCTACAACGTGGCGGCTGGCGGTCTCGGCTATGATTTGATCAAGGCCTTGCCTGTCCAGAAACTCACCAGCCGTGCGGGTATTTCCTATCGTTTTGAAGACTACGGCGATCCCTCCAACGAGGATGTGCGCAGCGCGGGTCTCGATCTGGGCCTTGCCCACGCCTATCACTTCAAAAATGCGGTCATGCATAATAATATGACCTTCGTGCCCTCTTTTGAGGACTTCACCAACTACCGCGCGATCCATGATTCCAGTCTCGAGTTCCCCTTGGCCGGTCCCTGGACGTTTCGCATGGGCGTGAACAACGACTACACCAGTAATCCCAGCCCCGGGGTGTCCAAACTCGACACCACTTATTACGGCAAGTTCGTCTTGAATTGGGAGTAAGGCCGGCCGTTTTTTTCGCCGGCCGGGCTATCTTTTTGGGGCCCAAAGTCCGCCGCGTGCTTTTGTGGCGGGCTTTTTTGTGTCTTCATCGCACCTATGATCGTCCCGTCTGTTTCTTTGCCGCCCGTCTCCTCCCCGGTGCGCATCGCGGTGATTTCCGATACTCACGACCACTGCCCGGCGGATCTCCCCGGCCGGTTGCTGGGGGCAGACGAAATCTGGCACCTCGGGGATGTCTGCGCGCCCGCCACCTTGGTTGAGTTGGAGGCGCTGGGCATTCCGCTTCATGTGGTGCGGGGCAACAATGATGAGCATCCCTGGCCGCTCACGCTTCGACTGGTGCGGGGCGGCCGGGTCTTTCATCTCGAGCATATTGCGCCCCGCCGAGCGTATGCCGGGGTCGATTTTATGCTTAGTGGCCACACTCATGTGCCGACGGACACGACCGATACCAACGGTGTGCGTTGGTTGAATCCGGGCTGTATTATCCGCCCCCGGGCCCGCGTGCGCACCTTTGCCTGGCTGACGGTCGGGGCGGAGGGGGCGGTCGGCTGGGAATGGATCGAGTTGTAAGATAAACAGGCATTGGGCAGGCTCGGCTTGGTGCGCCATTTTCTGGCCGGCAAGGCGAGATACCGCTGGCGCGTCCGGCGTGCGCGTGTTCACTGCCTGACTATCGCACCGTGATGCCAGGAGTGATCCAAGGTTTGTTGGATTTTTTCGCCCCGTCGGACGCCTCCCCCGCGCCGTTGGTTGCCCGCGCGTCGCCGTCCAACCCGTCGTTCCCCTTCCTGGCGCAGGAAGAGGAGGCGCGGCGCGTTGATCTGGTTTTCGAGCGCAGTGCCCGGGCTGAACGCTACCGGTTGACCTTGCGCAAGGACGGCGTCGCGGTGGCGGTTATCCCGGCGCGTGGCACCGAGCGGGAGGCGCGAGCTTTTGTCGAGCAACACCGCGCCTGGTTGGAGCGCGCGCGGGCGCGACAGCAAGCGAGGCCGCGGGCGGCGACGTTTTGGACCGTGGGCACGCATGTATTGTGGCGGGGTGAACTTATTGAGATTCGCCGGGCGGCCGAGGGTGAGCGCCCGGCGGTATGTCTGGCGGCGGACGTCTTTCGGGTGGCGCGGCTGGAGGGCGACCTGCGGCCCACGCTAGAGGCGCATTTTTTGCGACGGGCGAAGATCGAACTCACTGCGCGCACGTGGGAGTTGGCGGCCGAGACGGCGATGGACGTAAAGGAGGTCATGGTGCGCAACCAGCGCACCCGCTGGGGCTCCTGCACGACTGGCGGGATCATATCACTCAACTGGCGGCTTATCCAGGCCCCGGAAAGCGTGCGCGATTACGTGATTTACCATGAACTCATGCACCTGAAGGAGATGAACCACTCGGACCGTTTTTGGCGGCGGGTCGAGGAGGTCTGCCCGCCTTGGCGCGAGGCCGAGGTGTGGCTAAAACGCAACGGTGCTTTGCTCGGTCTCTAGTTGCGGGCAGGTTCTTTGCCCGGCGCAAACCTGTCCGGCTTCTTGTGCGTGGCGAGGTTTTGGTTTTTGATGGTCGGGTGAATACACGCCGCGACTTTCTTCGTTCCGCCAGTCTTTATGCCGCTGGTTTCGCCGGTCTGCGGGTCTTGTTGCAAAACCCGCTGGCAAGCGCCGCCGGGGCGGGTGTTGCCGGGCCGGGCATGGGTCCGCTGCGGCGGGATCCGGCCGGCGTCCTCGATCTGCCGGAGGGGTTCTCCTATGTCGCGCTCTCGGCCTGGGGTGAGGAGATGGACGACGGACTGCTCGTCCCCGGCGGACACGATGGCATGGCCGCCTTTCCCGGTCCCGACGGGCGTGTGCTCCTCGTGCGCAACCACGAGCTCGAAAGCGATTGGCTCGATTATTCGCCTTTTGGTCGTGATCAATCCCGCCTTGGCCGAGTTGATATTTCGCGGCTCTACGATCGTGGGGGCGGAGTGCGCCCGAATCTCGGGGGCACCACTACGCTGGTCTACGACCCGGCTGCGCGGCGCCTGGAGCGGCATTTTCTCAGCCTCGGCGGCACGGTGCGCAACTGCGCCGGCGGGCCGACGCCCTGGGGCACCTGGGTGACCTGCGAGGAGGTCAATGACCAGGCCGAGCCGCACGCGGAGCAGGCGCATGGCTTTAACTTCGAGGTCGCGCCCAGCGCCACGCCCGGGCTGGTCGCGCCGGTGCCCTTGAAGGCCATGGGACGTTTCCGCCACGAGGCGGTGTGCGTCGAGCCGCGCTCCGGCATCATCTATCAGACTGAGGACATCGGCGACGGTCTGCTCTACCGCTTCATTCCCGCCGAGCCCGGAAAACTCGCAGCCGGCGGACGGCTGCAGGCGCTGGCTTTGCGGGATAAATTCGGGGCGGACACCCGCAATTGGGGCGCCGCGCTGTTTCCGGTCGGTCGGCCCCTTGCGGTCCGTTGGGTCGATCTCGACGAGGTCGAGAGCCCGCGCGGCGACCTGCGGCATCGCGGCTTTGGTGCGGGAGCGGCCTTGTTTGCCCGAGGCGAGGGCGCGTGGTGGGGTGGGGATGCCGCGTGGTTTGCCATGACCAACGGCGGCTCCGCCGAGTTGGGACAGATTTTCCGCTACCGGCCGAGTCCCGCCGAGGGCACGGCTGCCGAGGTGGACGTGCCCGGCACGATGGAGCTTTTTGTTGAGCCCAACGACTCCGCGCTGGTGAGCAACGCCGACAACCTCACCGTTGCTCCCTGGGGTGATCTCGTGCTTTGCGAAGACACCGGCGCGGCCTGCCGGCTGGTTGGCGTCACCCCGCAGGGAGGGTTTTATGTCATCGGCCGCAATCCTGTGTCCGGTCGCGAGCTGGCCGGCGCGTGTTTTTCCCCCGACGGAGCGACCCTGTTTGTCAACGTGCAGAAACCGGGGCAGACCCTTGCCATCACCGGACCCTGGCCGCGTGCGCGGGGTTGAGCGGGGCCGTCTCGCGCGCCCCTCCTCCGGGATGCGTAGGTCGCGATCACAATCGGCCGGGGTGGCGCAGGACTGGCGGGGCCGGGTTTGAACCCGCCTACCGCGCTTTTTACGGGTCGTCTCGCGCCACCGGTTGATTCACCGCCTCGCCGCGTCCACGTGGGATGGTGTGGGGGAGTTTTAAGAAGATCGGTTCAAGTGTTTTGCCGGGCGCGGGCGCGGGCGAGGCGATCTTGAACCAAGGTGGACTGCGGGCTTGGCGTGTTGCCCAAAGTTTTCACGCTGCGGGTGCGGTGCAGGATCCCTTCTCCAAAATTTCCCAGGTGCGGCTCGCGGGCGGTGGCGGCGGCGCGGTCAAGGCCCTTGGTGGCTTCGACAAATCCCGGCACTCGGTCCCTGACGCGGTGAATGCGGCCACCACTGGCTTTCTCGCCAGATTGTGCGCGGCCGAACTGGCGGAGGAGGCGGAGGGTATGTTTCAGCGTGCCCGCTCCGCCCTTGGCTACAAGCGTGCGGGTATCACGCTGGAGGTCGGGCCGGGCTCGGCCACCCTCACGACCAAGGATTTTTGTTGGGAGTTGGGCTATGCGTTGGAGGAGCGCGATCCGTCCCGCTACACGCTTGCGCGTTCGCTGCACGGGCTGCACTCGGCCGAGTTGGTGCGATTGGAGGCTTTCAACACCCTTTTTGCCGGCCAGTTTGATGCAGTCGTCTTTGAGCTCGCGCGGGGCGTGCGGGTGGAGGCGGTGATTGATGCGGTGGAGGCGCTGGACCGGGAAGTGGAGACGGCATTGGCGGTGGCGTATCCCTCGGATTGCAGCCGTTGTGAACTGACCGTCCCGGGAGTGGCGGCGCGGGTGGAGTGTGATGGTGCGACGCTGGCGCTGCGTCTCTCGCGGGCGGCTGCCCCGGATGAGTGTCTGCGGGAATTTGACGCGGTGCGTTCGGCCTTCCGGCTCAGTCGGGATGCGGTGTTGGCGGGCCTTTTGGGTTGAGCTCGTTCCGGTGGTATGCGGCGGGAGCGCCGGGGAAAACCGCTTGCCGTCTGCGTCGGCTTGCCAGGAGCGTGATTCGCGTCGTTCACTCTCCCCTTTATGAGCGTGTCCATTACCCCGCGTTCGCGTATTTTGATCGCGGATGATTCCGATGTTTGCCGCACCGTGTTGGCCATTCTTCTTAAGAATACCGGCTTTGAGGTAACCAGTGTGGTCAATGGCCGGGAGGCGGTGGCCAAGCTCCAGACGCAGTCTTTCGACCTCGCCATCCTGGACAACGACATGCCCGAGCTGGATGGGCTGGGCACGCTGGCGGCCTTGCGCGGGTTTTTGCCGAACCTGCCGGTGGCCATTGTCTCCGGCACCTTGTCGCCGGACTTGCGTGCGCGTTACGAAAAGCACGGGATTGCCGCAATTTATGATAAGCCGGTCGATCCGAGGAAACTGCGCGATCAGATCCCGGCCATTCTGGAGCGGGAGCAGCAGGCGGTCCGGGAAAGTCTCGGGGCGGCGGTCGGACTTTCCTCGGCGCCGTTTCGGGTCCTGGGGGCAGCGGACGCGGCTTTAGAGAAGCCGGTCTTTGCGGGAGGCTCGGCGCAGGTGCGCAAGTTGGTGGCGGAGTTTGGGCGGATCCGGGATTTTCGCACGGCGGCAACTATCTCCGGTGGTTCGGGTGCGGCGTTCCTCGATGTGGCGGTGGCCTTGGCGGAGGAAAAGGATGCGGTGCTGCTGGCTTGTCCGGCGGCGGATATCGGGGTGGAGCATTTGGCGCGGTTGCTGGAGCCGGCCCTGTTGCATGTCCGCCCGGTGCTTTTGATTGTTTTGAACACGGAGAAACTGGATGCCGGCCAGCAGGCCTTGCTGGAGGATTTTATCGGCGGGGGCGGGGAGCTGGCGGCCTTTGCCGGGCGGGCGCGGGTCATTTTGTGCGCCGAGGCTTCGCTCAGTGCCTTGGCGGATGCGGGCGAGTTCAACGAAATGCTCCTGATGCGCGCCGGGGCGATGAAACTCACCATTCCCCGCCTGGAGCAACGACGGGAAGATCTGGTGCAGATCGCCCGGGCGGTGCTCCGGCGTCTCGGGGCCGCGAACGTGCTTTTCAGTCCCGGGGCCTCGGCCTGGATCGAGCAGGAAGCTTGGTCCGGTGACTATGCGCAGCTGCACCGGACGATTAACGTCGCCCGGCTGGCTTGTCCGGATGCCCACGAGCTCGACGTTGCCGACCTCAAGCAGGCCTGCGCGAGCGAGCCGGCCTGGCGCGAGCCTCTTTACCACGACATTTTGCTCAGCACGTTGGGCGGGGAGTGAGCCCCGGATTGGGGCGCAAAAAAGCCGCGCCGGTGGCGGGCGCGGCTTGGCGGCTGGCGGGCCGCTGGAAGCAATGATAGAGGCTTTTGATCAGGATTTTAGCATCTCGACCACGGCGGCGCGTTCCTCGACCAATTCCTTGTTGGTGACCGCTATTTTTTCACGGCAGAACTCGCACATTTCGAAACCAGTGACGACCTCATAGGAGCCGGGCGTGGTGGTGCGGACGGGCATGCCGGCCCAGACCTCGGGATCGAAGCCGTAGAGGCCGTTGCTCTTGACGGCGACGGAGTGGATTTTTCCGGGGGTCATCAGATCGCGCACGTGGTCGACCAAGGCGTTGGCGGCGGAGGCGGCGGAAGAGGCCCCGCGGGCGGCGATGATGGCGGCGCCACGCTTGCCTACCGTTTCGAGGAAGGGGCCCTGCAGCCAGGCGTGGTCGGTGATGGCGTCGGTGGCCTTCGCGCCTGCGATGGTGGCGTGGGCGAAGGACGGGAACATGGTCGGGCTGTGGTTGCCGTAGATAAAGATGTCCTTCACCGCGGTAAGGTCCACGCCGGCCTTTTTGGCCAGCTGGGTTTGGGCGCGGTTTTGGTCGAGGCGGACCATGGCGGTGAAGCGGTCGGGGGTGAGGCGCTTGGCCTGGGAGGCGGCGATCATGCAGTTGGTGTTGGCGGGATTGCCCACCACGGCGACGCGGGCGTCATCGGCCGCGACGCGGTCGATGACCTGGCCCTGACCGATGAAGATCCTGCCGTTGTCCTTGAGCAGGTCGGCGCGTTCCATGCCGGGCCCGCGGGGCTTGGCGCCGACGAGGAGGGACCAGTTGGCGTCTTTGAAGCCCACTTCGGGCTGGTCGGTCATGATGATGCCCTTGAGCAGCGGGAAGGCGCAGTCGTCGAGCTCCATGGCGACGCCTTCGAGGGCCTTCATGGCCTTTTCGAAGGGGGCTTCGATCAGCTGGAGGATGACGGGGCGGTCGGGCCCGAACATCGCGCCGGAGGCGATGCGGAAAAGGAGGGAGTAGCCGATCTGGCCGGCGGCGCCGGTCACGGCGACGCGAATGGGGGAGGTGCTCATGGTGGGTGGAAGGAGAAGGATTTGGTCTGGATCGAAAATGCTCTCGGCGCGACGAAGTTTCAGGCGAAGCGGCCGGCGAGGCCGGCGTGAAGATCGCGGACGAGTTTCTCGGTGGTCTCCCAGTCGATACAGCCGTCGGTGATGCTCACGCCATAGCGGAGGTTTTCGCGTGGAGCCGGGAAGGACTGGTTACCGGCGTGCAGGTTACTCTCGACCATCGCGCCCATGATGGAGGCGTTGCCGGCTTGGATCTGGCTGACGAGGGCCTGGATCACGTCGGGTTGGAGCTCGGGTTTTTTGGAAGAATTGTCGTGAGAGACGTCAACCAGGATGGAGGCGGGCAGGGCGGCCTTGGCGAGGAGCTGCTCGGCCTCGGCGATGTGGGCAGCGGAGAAATTTGGGCCCTTGGCGCCGCCTCTGAGCACGAGGTGGCATTCGCGGTTGCCGCTAGTGCGCACGGCAGCGGCGGAGGCGTTTAAATCGATGCCGAGGAAGGTCTGGGGCTGGGCGGCGGCCTTGATGGCGTTGATCGCGACGGTGAGGCCGCCGTCGGTCCCGTTCTTGAAGCCGATCGGCATGGACAGGCCGGAGGCCAGCTGGCGGTGGGTTTGGGACTCGGTGGTGCGTGCCCCGATCGCGCCCCAGCAGACGAGGTCGGCGATGTATTGCGGGGTGATGGGGTCGAGGAATTCGGTGGCGGTGGGCAGGCCGAGGTCGAGGACTTCGCGGAGAAAGGCGCGCCCGAGGCGTAGGCCTGCGGCGATGTCGTGGGAGCCGTCGAGATGCGGATCCATGACGAGGCCTTTCCAGCCCACGGTGGTGCGGGGTTTCTCAAAGTAGACACGCATGACGACCAGCACACGGTCGGAGACCTCGGCGGCGAGGGTGGCGAGACGGCGGGCGTAGTCGCGACCGGCCTCGACGTCGTGAATTGAGCACGGGCCGATGATCAGCAGAAAGCGGCGTTCGTCGGTGAAAATGAGGCGCTGGATCTCGCGACGGGAGGCGGCGATGAAGTCGGCCTGGGCCTCGGTCTTCGGCAGCTCGGCCAGTAGCTGGGCCGGAGTTGGAAGGGGGCGGGTCTCGACGACGTGGAGGTCGGAGGTCTTTTGCATGGCGTAAACGGTCACGCTGGCAGGGGCGGGGTGTCGAGGGCAAGCATGCTCGCGAACCTAGGGAATTCACGCGTGCTTGGCCGGGGGCTTTCCGGGTTTTGCGCAGACTCGTCTGAGTCGTAAAATAAGTTGCCCGGTCGCCTACCCCTAAGCGACCGGGCATTTGCTTTCTTAGTTACCCCAAAACTCCTGATTTAACAGGAGAAGTGAAAAGTGAATACTTATATAAAGAAGAAGCTGGACCCGGCCGTCAACAAAATCTCTCATTTTCTCTCAATTAAATTCGTTAAATGCTTTTAGATAAAAACTTAAATATTTCGGTTAAACCGCTTTCCGGTATGTTGGAGGGCGTCCCGACCGCTTGGGTGCGGGTGGCGGGGCCGGATGCGGCTGGCTTTTTGCAGGGACAGTGCACTCAGGATTTACGTTCGCTGCGGCTGGGTGAAACAGCATTTGCTTTATGGTTAACCTTAAAGGGCAAGGTGATGGGAGAGACTTTAGTGCTGAAGGCCGAGAGTGATGTCTGGTGGCTGTGGAGTGCCCACACGCCGGGCGCGGCGTTGGGGGCGAGGCTGGAGGAATTTGTGATCGCGGATGACGTGGCCATCGAGGCGGGAGGAGTGGGGTGGGCGCAACTGACTTTGGCGGGGGCTGCGGGCGAGGCCTGGTTGCGCTTGGCGCGGGAGGGTCGTGAGCCGCCGCCGACGGGTCTGGCCGAGGCTTGGGGCGGGGGGTGGCTTTTCGCCGGGCGGCGCGGGCAGATGAGCGTGTGGGACTGGGTGCGGCCGGATAGGCAAGACATACCGGATAAAGGGGACATGCCCGTGCTAACCGAGCAGGGGTTACGGTGGGATCGGCTTGCGGCGGGGGTGCCGGCCATTCCCGGGGAATTTGGTTCCGGTGATTTACCGCAGGAGGCAGGATTGGAGGAGGTGGCGATTTCCTTCACCAAAGGTTGTTATCTTGGGCAGGAAGTCATGGCGCGCTTGCAGGCGATGGGGCAGGTCCGCCGCAGGCTGGTGCGGGTGGCGGGTGCCGGGGCGGCGCCGGATGCGGGCGCGGCATTGCTGCAGGCGGGCCGGAGGGTGGGGGAGTTGCGCGCGGCGGATAGCGACGGAGGGGCCTGGATCGGACTGGCGATGCTTAATCTGCTCGGCCTTGATACGGCGGCGGAAATCGGGCTTGCCGGAGGTGGTGCGGTCTTCGTGATCGACCGGCCATGAACGAACGCGAATCCCTTCTGGAACTGTGCGCGCGCCTCGGTGCGCCGACCGCGCAAGCGGAAGTGATGGCCGACCAGCTGTTGAAGCGCTGCACGCAACTCGCGGCGGAGCGGGGTTGGCCGCGTGAGCGGGCGATGGAGCATCTCTTGACCGTGCTGATCAAGGGTCGCAACGGGGAGACGGTGCCGGGTTTTGAAGGCGGGCAACCGCCGGCCGGGGAGGCCCTGGGGATTTGAGAAAACGGCGTGCGCGGGAGCAGGCAAAACCGGCTCGCCAGCATTTCGGCGGGGGGTGATTGTGGCAGTTTATCCCTGAAGTCTTTCTTATGAGCAAAGCCCTCCTAGTCGCCCGGTTTGAACAGGTTTTCGGTCGCTCGCCCGCGTTGGTGACGCGCGCGCCCGGCCGCATCGAATTCATTGGCAACCATACCGATTATAACGCTGGCACCGTGCTGGGTGCCTCGATCGATCGTGGGGTTATGGTGGCGGTGGCACCCCGGGTCGACGGCGTGCGGAATTTTCACAGCACCTACACGTCCGAGACGGTTTCTCTAGCGGCGGGTGAGCCGGTGCGGCAGACGGGGTCGGCGGCGTGGACCAATTACCCGCTCGGTGTGCTAGCGGCGCTGCCGCATTTCGGACTGCGGGCGCCTGAGGGCTTTGACTACCTCGCGGACTCCGATCTGCCCGCGGGTGCGGGCTTGTCCTCGAGCGCGGCGATCGAGCTGGCCTCGGCGCTAGCGTTTCTCGGACTCACCGGCCAGTCGCCGGACCGTGAGACGGTGGTGAAAATCGGCAAGCATGCGGAAAATAACTTCGTCGGTGTGCCTTGCGGCATTCTTGACCAGGGAGTTTCCGGTTTCGGCCAGGCCGGGCGTCTGGTGTTCATCGATTGTGCGGGGCCGCGCTTTACAACCGTGCCGATGCCCGCCGGAGCGTCTTTCTGGATATTCAACACCCATACCAAGCACGCGTTGGTTGACGGTCTTTATGCCGCGCGGCACCGCGAATGCATGGCGGCGGCGGCGGCTTTGGGCGTGAAGTGGCTGGTGGAGCTTACCCCCGGTGCTTTGCAAGCGTCGGAGGCCAGGGTGGAGCCAACGGCGTTCAAGCGCGCGCGGCATGTGGTTGAAGAGATCGCGCGGGTCGACGCCTGCGTGCAGGCGCTGGAGGCGGGTGACCTCCGTGCGGTGGGCGCGTTGCTGACCGCCTCGCACCGCAGCTCGCAGCATCTTTTTGAAAACAGCACCCCTGAGCTGGATTTTCTGGTCGAGGGGCTGGCGGCCGCGCCGGGTGTTTTTGGCGCGCGGCTGACCGGAGGCGGTTTTGGCGGAGCGGTCATGGCGCTGGCCGGCGCGGGCTTCGGCCCGGCGGAGGCCGAGGCGGTGGCCGCCGCTTACGCGGCAAAATTTGGCTCCCGGCCGGAGGTGCTGCCGATGGGGGTAGGGCCGGGCGCGACGGTGCTCTGAGCACAGGGGTGGCTGAAGGGGGTGGGCGAGTTGTCTGCTGCGAGCGCTTCTCTGATGTCGCCGAAGCGCTTTTTTTTCTTCACAGCGTCAGTATGCAATCCTTCCTCCGCTCTCCTCTTGCGTTTCGCGCTTTCGCGTTTGCTCTCGTCGTTTTTGTTTTCGGCAACGGTCTGCACGCCGCGCCCGGCACGCTGAAGAAGTTCACCGGCCGCGTTGAAACGTGCGAGGCAATCTTGCGGGAGATCCAGGACGATGCCCAGCTGGCTATTCCGGCGGGGGTCTTGAGTCAGGCAAAAGCCCTGGTCATTGTTAATCAGGTAAAGGGTGGTCTCGTGCTTGGTCTGCAATACGGCTATGGCGTGGCTCTCACCCGCAGGGCCGATGGCAGCTGGAGTGTGCCGGTATTTATCAAAGCCGGGGAAGCGAGTCTGGGCCTGCAGCTGGGCGGGCAACGTATCGAGACCGTCTATGTGCTCACCGATGTGGACACCGTCAGGAAGCTTTTTAACGGGCGCATGAACATCGGAGTCGATGCCCGGGCGGTCGCGGGCCCGCGTCTCTATGAGGCCGAGAAGGTGAATGCCGCCATGCTTGCCACCCCCGTGTTGGTTTATGCCCGGAATCGCGGATACTATGCCGGTGCCACGGTGAAGACTGGCTGGCTGGATCGTGATGACTCTGCCAATTGGGATTATTACGAGACGCCCTATGTGCTGCCCGAGTTGCTTTACGGTGATTTCGTAAAGGCCCCCGCATCGGTGCGGCCGCTGGTGGACTTTGTGACGTCCATCGCCCGCTGATCAGTTTGTTCAGCCCGCCGGTTTTTGGGGGGCTTTCGGGGTATTTTCAGCTGCTCTGTTATTTCAGCGCACCGGCTGCACTCGGGGCTTGCCAATACCAGTCGCAGGCGGACTTTCACGTTCCCTTTTTTTCGCGAACTTTTTGGCACGATTTTCCTCACGCCTGTCATGGCCGGACTCCTCCGCAACCTCCTCGACCCCGCTTGCATCGTGCTATCGATGCAAGCCACCAAGCGCACGGCGGCTTTGAGCGAGGTGGCGCGCAGGCTGGACGGTCATCCCTCGGTCAGTAACTACGACGGCTTTTATCACGAATTACTTGCCCGCGACCGGTTGGACACCACCTGCCTGGGCAATGAGATCGCGCTGCCGCATGCGCGCACCGAGCATGTGGGAGAGCTGGTGCTTGCCATCGGGCGCAGCCGTGCCGGGGTGAGTTTTGAAAAGGACAACCAGCTCGTCCGTTTGCTTTTCGTGTTGGGCACGCCCAAGAGCAATCCAATGGGCTATCTCCAGGTGGTTTCCACTCTGTGCAAAATCTTCAAGGATCCGGCTAATCGAGAGGCCTTGTTGCAGGCGGATACCCCCGAGGCCTTTGTCGAGGCCCTCTTGGCGGCCGAGGGCAAGCTCTGAGCCCGCCGGCCGGGCCGCGTGTCTTTCGGCTTCCGCCCGCCGCCGTCCCGGGCCTAACTTCGTGCAACGCCCGAACGCCGCATGATCCAATCCTTCATCCTCAGCGACGGTAAAATCGTCGGCCGCGACCTCGAGCCGGAGGCCCTGCGGCTTGTGCATGGCGATAAGGGGCTCGTGCTCTGGGTAAATCTCTCCGATCCGACCCCCGAGGAGGCCAAGGCGGTGCTGGAGGGCGTGTTTCACTTTCACCCTCTGGCGATCGAGGACTGCATCGCGCCCAGTTCCCTCCCCAAGATTGAGGATTATGAAGACTACCTCTTCATCGTGATGCATGCGGTGGACTTCAACCGCACCGAGAAGTTTACCACCACCGAGCTCAACCTCTTCCTCGGCCGCGAAGCGCTCGTCACTTTTCACCGGCAGCCGTTGAAATCGGTCGCGGCCGTGCTCGAGCGTTGCGCCAAGGCCACGGGCCTCGTCGCGCGCGGGCCCGATCGCCTTGCCCACCTCGTGCTCGACGCCTTGGTGGACAACTACAAACCCGTGACCGATGAGTTTCGTCGCGAGCTGGACGAGATCGAGGAGGATGTGCTGGAGGGCAAGGCGGCGGATCTCACCGCCCGGCTGCTCGCGGTGCGTGCCGACCTGAATACCCTCCGCGCCGCCATCCGGCCCCAGCGCGAGGTCGCCGCCCGCCTCGCCCACGGCGAGACCAAAATCCTGCGGCCGCTCATGCTGCCCTATTTTCGCGATCTGCGGGACAATCTCGTGCGCATCGAAGAGACCGCCACCGCCCAGACCGACCAGTTGTTAATCTCCTTTGACCTGCATCTCAGCCGCTCCGACTTCGAGGCCAACCGCAGCATCAAGGCCCTGACCGCCCTTACCGCTGTTACTCTGCCGGCTACCCTCGTCAGCACTTGGTATGGCATGAACTTCGTCCACATGCCGGAGCTGGAGGGACCCTGGGCCTACCTGATTGTGGGTCTCATCACTCTGGCGCTCACCTACCTCACCTACCGCTGGTGTCTGCGCAAGGGGTTGATCTGAGCCGCGAGCTGTCCCGCCGACCATGATCACCACCCTCGTTTTTCGCGAAGGCCGCCACCACGCGCACAATCCTGCGTTGGAATTGCTTCCGGCGTTGCGGACCGAGCCGGGGGTCATGCTGTGGGTTGATCTGAGCGAGCCGACTCCGGAGGAGACGGCGGCGGTGCTGGAGCGGGCCTTCGCCGTGCACCCGGTGGTCATCGAGGACTGCACGACGGACTCTCCTCTACCCAAAATCGATGCTTTCGACGACTACCTGCACCTCGTGGTCCACGCGGTTGATTACTCGAAGACGGACAAGTTCACCACCACCGACCTGGATCTGATCCTAGGAAAAAACTTCCTCGTCACGTTTCACCGCCAACCCCTGCGCATCGTGCAACAAGTGCTGGAGCGGCACGGCCGATCCGGGCACGCGGTGCAACCGGTGCGCGGGCCGGACCGGATCGCCCACACCCTGCTCGACCAGTTGGTCGAGGCCTACAAGCCGGCGCTGGAGGAGCTGCGTGCCGACCTGGAATCCATCGAGGAGGCGGTGCTTGGCGAGGCCGAGCCGCACGAGCTCTTTCCGCAAGTGACGGCGCTGCGCAAGGACCTCGCGACCCTGCGCCAGATCGTGCGGCCGCAGCGGGCGGTGGCGGCGGAGCTGGCCCAGGGCAAGCCGGGGTTTATCCGGCCGGTCATCCTGCCCTATCTGCGCGATTTGGCGGAAGACTTCGCACGCATCGAGAGCCAGGCCTCGGTGTGGGGAGACCAGTTGATCCTCACCTTCCGGCTCTACCTGAAGCGCTCCACCCACGAGACCAACGAGGGCATCAAAATGCTCACCGGCCTGACTGCCCTGACCATGCCGCCCATCCTGGTTGGCAGCTGGTTCGGCATGAATTTCCGCGCCATGCCCGAGCTCGCGCCGGCTTGGGCCTACCCTGTGGCGGCGGTCGGCACCTTCGGCTTCACCGCCGCGCTGTTTTTTTATCTGCGCCGCAAGCGGTGGCTGTGAGCCCGGTCTTCAGTCGGGGTTTACCACGGATGGGCACGGATAAACACGGAATCCGAACCGCCTCTATCCGTGTTCATCCGTGACCATCCGTGGTTAAAATTTGAAGGTTCGGGGATTCAATACGGCGGCGGCGGGCACGAAAAAGCCGCGTCCCGGACGGGACGCGGCTTGAGGATCAAGACCGCCGAGGCGGCCGGGCTCAGCGGCTGGAGCGGCGGCGGCGGAGGGCGGCTAGACCGAGCGCACCGAAGCCGGCGAGGGCGGCGGCGGTGGAGGGCTCGGGGATGGCGGAGACGCTGTAGACCGCGAGGGAGCCGGAGATGTCGATGGACGCGGAGGCATCGAAGACACCTTCGTAGCCGACGATGATCAGCGCCTGACCGGTGGGGCTGTCGGCGGCGGCGATGAACTGGATGGACTCGGGCGAGGTGAAGGCGCCGAAGCCGTTGTCGGCGGTGCCGGTCACGGTGTTGTAGTAGCCGGTGATCTCGACGTTGTTCAGGTCGGTGATGTCGAATTGGAAGATACCGTTTTCGCGCTCGGCACCCACGAAGATCAGGTCGCGACCGTTGACCCGGCCAAAGGCCAGCGCCTCGGGCTCCGGACCTTTGTCGTCGGAGCGGGAGTCGAAGAAGCCGACGCCGGTGGTGCCGGTTTCGATGCCGAAGGAGGCGAGGTTGTTTGCCTTGACGTAGTCTTCGATGGCCGAGCCGCTATCGAAAACGATGTCGCCGGTCTCGGCGTTCCAGAGGGTGAAGCTGCGAGTGCCCGGCATGGTGGGCACCTCGATCTTGCCGTCGGCGTCGGTGTCGCCATCGATGTTGGAGATGCGGAGTCGGCCGAGAACGGCGTTGCTGTCCATCGCTGTAGTGATGGCGGTGGTGTCCGTGATTTGGGCGGAGCCTCCGGTGCCGCGGCTGGCGTCGCGCAGGCGCACGCGATCCACATCGTCCAGACGGAAGTCGCCCTCGTTGGCGGTGGCGATCACCTGAACACCGTTCTTTTGGAAAGTGACGGCGGTGTCGGGCATGGGCATGCCGGCGACCACGTCATCGACCTTGGCGGCGGGGAAGTTGGAGGTGTAGGTCAGATCGGCGGGACGTTCGGTGGCGGGGCTGTTGGCGAGGCCGTCGCGGTCCGAGGCGTCGATGCGCTGGTTGATGGTGCCGAGCAGATGGATGTCGGTGACTTTGCCCGCGTTGACGCCGGTCAGGTCGACCACGGCGATGGCGTTGTTTTCCTGGAGGGTCACGTAGGCCTTGTCGTTGGTGGAGGCGATGTATTCGGGCTCCACGTCGAGGGCGTCGGGGGTCTTGACCTGCAGGGTGTCGAGGCGGTTGTTGCGCAGGCCGGTGAGGGCGACGCCGCCGGCGAGGCCGGTGGAGAAGTTTACATCGGTCACGTTGGAGGCGGAGAGCGAGGTGACGCCCGAAGCGCCGGCGCTGACCGAGGAGACGTCCACGATGCTCACCGAGCCGGGGGCCTGGGCGCCGGTGGTGACGAATTCACCTTCGTTGGCCACGAGGAGGCGGCTGCCATTCGGGGTGAAGCTGACCGAGTCGGGGTGGTAGCCGACGTCGAGGGTCTTCAGCACCGTGCCGGTGGAGAGCTGGAACAGGGCGATGCGGCCCTGGGTGGTGTTGTTCGCGGTGGGGATCACGCTGGCCACGCCGAAATCGCGGCCTAGCGGGTCGACGGCCACGCTGGAAACCGAGAGGATATCGGTCGCCGCGCCGAAGACGGAGGTGTTGAGGTTGACCGAGGTGGTCAGGTTCAGGCTGCCGGTGTTCGACAGCGTGTAGATGTTGATCGCGTGGTTCTCGAATCCGGCGGCGTTGAAGGAGTTCGTGGTGAGCACGAGGTCGTTGGCCTTGTCGAAGGCGACGATCTCGCCGCCACGGGTGACGTTGACGCCGGAGAGAAAGCTAAGCTCGGCGAAGGCCGAGACCGGGAGGAGGGCGCAGGCGGCGCCGACGAGCAGGGTGTGTAGTTTGGTTTGCATGTAGGAAAGAGGCTTATCCAAGCGGCCATCTTGCTGTCGGCTAGTCTGGGATTGTTAAAAACATGTCACGGAGGTCCAGGCGGGCAGGGGAGGGGGCATCGTCGGGTCCAACTTGCGGGAAACGGGGGTTTGGGCAGGGTGGCGCATGGCGTTGCGCGGACTTATCTTCGACTTTGACGGTCTCATCGTGGACACGGAAACGGCTACGTTCGATGCGTGGCAGGGGGTGCATCGCGAGGATGGCTTGAAGGGGGATCCGGCGATTCTGCACCAGGTGGTCGGGCACGTGGGGGTGGAAGCTGATCTGTGGGTGGCCTACCCGCCGGGGCGGGACAGGATGCAGTTGGAGACCCGTTTCGCCCTCGCCACCCGTGCGGCCTGTTTAGTGGCTCCGGTATTGCCCGGGGTGGTCGAACTGCTCGACGAGGCGGCGGCGGCCGGGCTGCGGCTGGCGGTGGCCTCGAATTCCTCCCATCGGCATGTCGAAGGGCATCTGGCGGCGCGGGGGCTGCTCGGGCGTTTCGCGGCGGTGGTGTGTCGGGAGGATGTTCCCCGGGCCAAGCCCGCGCCGGATGTTTATCTGGCGGCGCTGGGGCGGCTCGGGTTGGAGGCGGACGAGGCGGTGGCCTTTGAGGATTCGCTGCCCGGCCACGCGGCGGCCGCGGCGGCGGGGCTGCGCGTGATGGTGGTGCCCAATCCCTCGACGGCGGGCGACCACTTCGTCCACGCGACCTGGCGCTCGGGCTCGATGGGCGAGGTCACTTTGGCTCGCCTAGAACAACTCCTCCTGGCGCAACGATTCGCGGCGGGCGGGGTCCAGGGTGCTGTGCTCCAGTAGCCAGCGCAGGGATTTATCTGGCCAGCCGGGGATCTCGGCCAGGCGGGTCAGGAGCAGGGCGCCGGCGAGGGCGTCGTAGAGGGCAGCGTGGTAATGGCGGCGGCTGGGCGGGCAATGCGCGGCGGCGAGGGTGTCGAGCGCATCTTGCAAGCCCTCGGCGGCGATCAGGGCGGCGAGTTTCACCGGGGCCGAGGCGGCGCGAGCCTGTGGATAGAGGCGTCCGGTGTCGATCCACGGTCCCCAATCGTTGGCCGCGTCGGTCGTGGCGGGGGTTTCGCGGGAAAAATCCGGCGCGGCGCGGGCGTAGGGCCAGACGGACTTGAGCAAGCTGTTCTCGGCCTGCGCGAAATGGGCGGCGAGCGGTCCGCTGGCGCGCAGGGCGGCGAAGCGGGAAAACTCCTCCGCGAAGGGGGCGCAGTCGGCGAGGGCGGTGGGCTCGAGGCCGTGCACGGCGATGTCCTCGGCGCGCACCCGGCCGACGGGGCGGCAGGCGCGACCGGCGACTGCCACGATGGCGCCGGCGCGCAGCGACACGACCCCGAACTCGAGGATACCGGAAGCGACCGAGCCCTCAAAGTCGATGAAGTGAATGAGTTGATCCGGCCAGAAGGTGCCCACGGGATACAGGGATCACACGGAAGCGGCGGAACCGACCACAAAAATTTTCCCTGTCTTTCCGTGTTTTCCGCGGGCAATAGTCTTCTATCCTACATCGCCATGGATCTCGCCCTCTACCGTTCGTTTCTGACCGACCTCGCCGTCGAGAGTGGCGACTTCATCCGGTCTTTTTATGGCAGATCGGACCTGGCGGTGGAGACCAAGGGCGACACCTCGCCGGTCACGGCGGCGGACCGGGGGGCGGAGTTGCTTCTACGCCGGCGCATCGCGGACCGTTTTCCCGACCACGGAATCATCGGGGAGGAATATGGCAATGAGCGCGCCGAGGCGGAGTTCACCTGGGTGCTCGACCCGATCGACGGGACCAAAAGTTTCATCTCGGCGGTCCCGCTTTGGGGCACGCTCATCGCCCTGCTGCACCGGGGCCAGCCGGTGTTGGGCTGCATTCATCAGCCCATCCTCGGCCAACTGCTTCTCGGCGATGGCGTATCTGCGACGCTCAACGGTGCGCCCGTGCGGTGTCGCTCCACGACGCAGGTGGAGGCGGCCACTATCCTGACCAGCGATCACCTCAACCTCGGCCGTTACCAGAATGGTCCGGCCTGCGACCGTTTGCTGGGGCGGGCGCGGCTGGCGCGGACCTGGGGAGATTGTTATGGCTACCTGCTGCTGGCTTGTGGTCAGGCCGATGTGTGTCTCGACCCGATCATGAACCCATGGGACATAGCCGCGCTCATCCCGGTGGTGCGCGGGGCGGGCGGGGTGATCACCGACTGGCACGGCGGCGCGGCCTATCCGGCGGCGCACACCGTGGCGGCGGCCACCCCGGTGCTGCATGCGGCGGTGGTGGAGGCGTTGCGGGGCTGAGCAGAAGCGCAAGGGTTAAGCAGCCGGCCGGCGGGCGGCGGTGGCGGCGCATTGATTGTGGAAGGCGAAGGCCTCGTGGCCGCTCGTTCTTGCGGGCGGCGTCCTGGCGTCTTTCGGGATTGGCTGGGTTGAGCTGGCTGGTTCAGGTGGCCGGGGGTGCCCGGGCATGGCTGCACCGGGATTTTACCGGGTTTCCGTCTTCGTGCCGGCTGAGTTTTTACTTTTCATCTCGGCTGTTTGTGCGCGGTCTCGCCAGCGGCCAGAAAATCGCGCAATTTTTTCACTTTATGACCCCTACCCCAGTCTCAGCCCACCCCGATCCGGAGTCTGCGTCCGCGAGCCAGAATGGCAGCAAGCGATGGCGGGTGGGCACGCTGACTTATGGCACGGCTGGGTTGGTCGCGCTGTTCTGCTGGCTGCTCTGGGGCGACTTTGCCTGGAACATGAAGGAGCGCGCGGTGCAGCCGATGTCGCAGCTCTTGTTCAAGCAATTCAAGGCCAGCGACCTTGTCCTGGGTTTGATGGTGACCTCGTTGCCGGCGGCCTTGGGCATGTTGATTGGGCCGATCATCAGTGTGCGTTCCGACAACCACCGCGGGCGCTGGGGGCGCCGCATCCCTTATTTGCTGATTCCTACCCCGATTGCGGCGCTGGCCATGGTGGGTATGGGCTATACGATCGAGATTGCGGACTTTTTGCGGGGTATATTGGGCGCGGATGCGCCTGATCCGATCGCGTGCCGACTGATCGTATTCGCGGGCTTGTGGACGTTTTTCGAGATTTTCACGGTCATCGCCAACTCGGTCTTTGTGGGGCTGATCAATGATGTGGTGCCGCAGGCGGTGATCGGGCGGTTTTTTGCGCTCTTTCGCATCGTCGGTCTCGGTGCCGGTATTATTTTTAACTCCTTCCTGATCGGGCACGCGGAGGAGAACTTCAAACTGCTCTTCATCGGCTTGGGGCTGCTTTATGGCGTAGGCTTTTCGGTCATGTGTTTCATGGTCAAGGAGGGAGACTATCCGCCGCCGGCGCCGAAGACGGGCGGGGCCTTCACCTCGCGGGTGGCCGAGCCGATCCGGGCCTATGTGCAGGAGTGCTCGGCGCATCGGTTTTACCTCTGGATCTTTCTTGCGGCGATGCTTGGCAACGCCGCCTTCCTGCCGATCAACTCCTTTGACGTGCCTTACATCCGCAGCATCGGCATGACCATGGAGCGTTATGGCGAGTTGCGGTCCCTCACCTATGCGATCTCGATCTGTCTGGCGCTCTTCATTGGCTGGTTCGCGGATAAATTTCACCCGATCCGGGTAGGTATGTTCGCGCTCGCGGTCTATGCCGTCATCGCGCTCTGGGCTGGTTTTATAGCGAGGGACATCACGAGTTTTTCCGTGGCCTACGTGGCCCATGGCGTGATCTCGGGCATCTTTTTCACCGGCACGGCATCTTTGTTTCCGCGTCTTTTCCCTCGGGCCAAGTTTGCCCAGTTCGCGTCGGCGGCCGGCATCATCCTGGCGCTCGGCTTTATCGGGGTGCCTCCGGTGGTGGGGCAGTTCCTCGATCTAACGGGCCATGCTTACCACTATACCTTTGTGATCGGCGGGGTGCTGGCGGCCACGGGGGTGGTCGCGTTCTTGATTCTTTACCGGCAGTTTCTCGCGCTGGGTGGTAGCGAGCGCTACACGCCGCCGTCCTGAGCGGGCGGGGCGTGTCTGGAGCGCTCTGGCCAAGGGATGGACCGAGCCCTTGTTAGCCGGGGGGCGCTCAGTCCTGCCAAAACCCGGCGCCGGACTGGCCGGTGCCGGCCTCGACCAGTTCGCCGGCTTCCTCGCCGGTGGAGGTCTCGTCGGTTTTTTCCTCCAGCGGGGCGAACCGTTCCGAGCTGAAACCGAGTTCCTGTTTACCTTGGTGAAAGGGGTCGGGCGGGTTGGTGAGTTCGTTTAGGAGTAGTCCTACGGTGGCGGAATCGCCGCCCTTCACCACTTTTTCGCGGCCCAGGAAGACCTCGCGGATGGTGTAGGTTACACCCTTCACGGGGAGTTGTTTATAGATCGCGCGGATCAGCGCGGGGAAGGTGTCGTTGATGCAGACGACTTTCTGGCCTTTGATCATGACGGTCAGGCTGACAGGAAGGCGGCCGGAGCGGAAGCGGGGAAATCGGGTGCAGTGGATTCCCCCTTCCGTGGCCTGATGGTTGGCTTTATCGCAGGCGGCCGTAATCGGCGGCTTTGACGGTTATCAGGTTTGAGCGGACGGCTAACACCAGAGAGCGATGCAGCAGACGGGAAAGTAGCAGGGGCAGGGTCAACAAGAAGCAGGCGGTGGCCAGGGTCTGGTAGTTTTGTTTGAACAACAAACCAAAGCCCCCCGCCGCGACCGCGGTCATGAGGAAGCCCCAGGAGAGGTGGCGGAGGCCGATGGCGGCGAGGATGCCGATGGGTAGGGCAAAGAGGGCGACTTTGAGCGGGAGGATGGCCAGGGCCAGTCCGGCGAGGTAAGCCACCGGCGCGTGCAGGGTGTCGTCTTTCGTGCGGTGCAGGTCATGCTGGATCAGCAAGCCCGCGGTCATGGCGATCAGTAAAACCAAGCGGGCGGGCCACTGTTGCGGGCCGCTGGGATCAATGGCGGCAAAGGCGGCGTTGAGCAGAGTCGCGCCGGCATAAGCCCGCAGCAGATCCATGGCCTTGAGCGGATGAAGCCACCCGAAGCTAACGCCAGGAAGTTGCAATAGATCGCTCAGGCTGAGCGTTTTGAAATAACGGCGGATGAGCGGGCTGCTGGGTAAGGCCAGTAGTAACACCCCGGATGCGTATAGAAGGTAGGGATACACGTATATTAACTCCGTAGAAAATAGAAAATCATATGCATTAACCTTGCCAGTTCTGCTTGGTCAAGCCTCTCACTTTGAAAAGCCCGAACCAGGTCAGGCTTAATCAAGCGTCTGCCGGTAGCGCTTCAGGCCTATCGTCATGGCAAGGGCGAGGAAGAGCAGTAGAGGCCAAATTTCGGGGGCGATTTCTGAGAGGCCGTTGCCCTTCAGTAAGATGCCGCGGACGATACGCAGGAAGTGGGTAATGGGCAGGCAGGAGCCGATGGCTTGGGCCCACTCGGGCATGCCGCGAAAGGGGAACATGAAGCCAGACAAGAGGATGGAGGGCAGGAAAAAGAAAAACGCCATCTGGACCGCCTGGAGCTGATTTTTCGCAAGGGTGGAGAAGGTGATGCCCACTGCGAGGTTGGCCGCGATGAAGAGTAGAGCGACGGCGTAGAGCAGCGGCAAACTGCCCAGCATGGGGATGTGAAAAATGAAATGGGCGACCACCAGAATGAGACTTATCTGAATGTATCCCACCACGATGTAGGGCAGGATTTTGCCTGCCATGACCTCGAACGGGCGAACCGGCGTGGAGAGCAGGTTCTCCATCGTGCCCCGTTCGCGTTCGCGGGTGATGGCGAGGGCGGTGATGACCACCATAGTCATGGTGAGCACTACGCCCATCAGGCCGGGCACAACGTTGTATTGGGTGATATTTTCAGGATTGTAGTGGGCGTGGATGCGGAAATCGACCGGGCCATCCTGCGCCTGCAGCGGGGCGAGCGCACTGGGCAGATCGCGGTTGAAGACGTGGTCGGCGAGTTGCGTGACGGCGTTTAGGGCGGGGCCGGTGGCGGCGGGATCGGAGGCATCTGCCTCGATCAGCACTGTGGGGCGTTCGCCGCGAAGAAGGCGGCGGGTGAAATCGACGGGGATGTTTACTACGAACTGCACCTCGCCGACTTGCAGCAGGCGTTGGGTCTCGGCCTCGGATTCAGTCTCTTTAATGATCCTGAAATACTCGCTGGTGCGGAGGGCCTGCACGAGGGTGCGGGCGAAAGGGCCGTTGTCGGCAAGGTGGACGGCGGCGGGCAGGTGACGTGGGTCGGAGTTGATCGCGAAGCCGAACATCATCAACTGCATCAGCGGGATGCCGACCATCATGCCAAAGGTTACGCGGTCGCGTTTCATCTGAATGAACTCCTTCAGCACGACGGCCCAGAGGCGGTGGAAAGAAAGGCCGCTCATGAGTAGTTATCCTTAGCGCCGTCCATCAGGCTGATGAATACATCCTCGAGCCCGGCGGGGATGCGTTTCCAATCGTGGCGGGGCTCGCGCAGGGCCGCGACGGTGGCGTCGAGGCTGGCGGTGTCCCGCCCGCTTACATGCAGGGTATTGCCAAAGGCGGTGACTTGTTCGACCCCGGGTCGGCCGTGGAGGACGGCGGCAAGGGTGCGGAGGTCGGGGCCGGCCACGCTCCAGGTGAAAAGCTTAGCGGAAGCGAGGACCTCGGCGAGGGAGCCTGCGGCCAGAAGTCTGCCGTAGGCGAGGTAGGCGAGGCGATGGCAGCGCTCGGCCTCGTCCATGTAGTGGGTGGTGATCAACACGGTCAGGCCGTCGGCGGCGAGTTGGTGGATCTCGTCCCAGAATTCGCGGCGGGCCTTGGGATCGACGCCGGCGGTGGGTTCATCGAGCAGGAGAAGCCGGGGGGCGTGGAGAAGGCAGGCGGCGAGGGCGAGGCGTTGTTTCCAGCCGCCTGAAAGCTGGCCGGCGAGCTGGTGGCTGCGTTTGGCCAGGCCGAGGCGGTCCAGGCTGTGCTGCACGGCGGCGCGCCGGTCCGGAATACCGTAAATCCGGGCTACGAAATCGAGGTTCTCGCGGATGCTCAGGTCCTCGTAGTAGCTGAATTTCTGCGTCATGTAGCCGACGTTGCGTTTGATGTCGGCCTGTTGGGTGCGGACGTCGTAGCCCAAGCAGGTGCCGGCGCCGGCGTCGGGCGTGAGCAAGCCGCAAAGCATGCGGATAAAGGTGGTTTTGCCGGAGCCGTTGGGGCCGAGGAAGCCATAGATTTCCCCTCGGCGCACTTGTAGTGCGATGGCCTCGACGACGGTTTTATCGCCGAAGCGTTTGGTGACGCCAGTCACGTCGATGGCGAAGTCGGGGGCGCTCATGGTGCGCGGGCGCGGCTCAGGGCAGGAGGGTTACATCCACGGGCTGGCCGGGATGCAGATCGCGGGCGTCCTCGGGGCGAAGGGCGGCCTCCACGAGATAGACGAGCTTCGCGCGGTTATCGCGATTGTAGAGCACGGGCGGAGTGTATTCGGCCTGGGGCGAAACGTAGGCGACCACGGCCTCGAGCGGGGTGCGCCCATCCAGTCCCACGCGCAAGCGGACGCCGGGTTTGAGGGTGGCGAGGGCGGGTTCCGGTGCGAAGAAGCGGACTTTGATGTTTTCCGCCGGCAGCAGGGACACCACGGGGCGTCCGGCGGCGACGAATTCGCCCTCACGATAAAGGGTGTCGTGCACGAGGGCGGCGCGGGGGGCGCCCTGGGTTTTCTGGGCGACGTGCCAGGAGGCCTGATCGCGCGCGGCCACGGCGGCGGCGACCTCCTGGCTGGCGGCGGTGAGGGCATCGGCTCGACCGCCGAGGCCGGCGGTGGCCAGTTGGGCCGCGAGGTCATCGATGGCGCGAAGATCTCGTTCGTGGGTCAGGCGGGCGCGGTCGTTATCGCTGCCGGGACTGACGCCTTTTTCAAATAGTCCGGCCTGGCGCCCGGCTTCGAGGCCGGAGAGTTCGGCGGCGGCGCGGGCTTGGGCGAGGCGGGCCCGCAGAGCGTCGAGTTCGTTGACGCGGGAGCCTTTCATCAGGTCCTCGAAGCGGGCGCGGGCCTGGAGCAGGCGAGCTTCGGCCTGGGCGACGGCGGCGGACTCGGCGGCGTGTTCCAAAGTAAACAAGGGTGCAGCCGCCTCGACCCGGGTGCCGCGGGTGACCGCAAGGGTGTCGAGCCGGCCGGCCAGGGGGGCGGCGATGTAAACAAACTCACCTTCGAGGTAGCCTTGAAAGGAATTTGCGGCGGGTCGGGAGCAGCCAGCCGCGAACAGAAAGGCGAGGACGGGGAGCGACGGGAAAAGGGCGGCGATTTTCATGCGAGACGCGGGAGCGGAGGGCGCCCGAAGGCTTGAGCCCTTTGGCGACGGCGGCAACGTGCTTCGCATGACAATCGAACCGGCCGCGTTGTTGCCTGAAGTCACCGCCCTCGCCCGGGGGGCGGGCGAGATCATGCTCCGGCATTTTGCGGCGCCTATTCCTACGACCAGCAAGACCAGCCGCATCGACATCGTGACGGCGGCCGACACCGAGGTGGAGAGGTATCTGGTGGGCGAGTTGAGCAGGCGTTTCCCTGACCACCACATTGTGGGCGAGGAAGGGGGCGGCCAGGGTGCGCCGCGGGAGGGCGCCACTTTCCAATGGTTCGTGGACCCCATTGATGGCACGGTGAATTTCGCGAGCAAGCTGCCGCATTTCTGCACGAGTATCGCACTGGCGACCGCGGACCGGGAGCCATTGCTCGGAGTCGTCTATGATCCTACGCGGGATGAGCTGTTCACGGCGGTGCGCGGAGGCGGGGCCTGGTTGAATGGCCGGCCCATTCACGTCACGCAGACGGCGGAGCTGGTGGATGCGGTCATCACGAGCGGGTTTCCCTATGACAAGCATACCAACCCCGACAACAACCTGCGCGAGTGGGGGGCGTTTTTGACCCGTATCCGCGGCGAGCGTCGGCTGGGCAGTGCGGCGCTGGACCTCTGTTATGTGGCGGCGGGGCGACTCGACGGGTATTGGGAAAAAGACCTCAAGCCCTACGATGTGATGGCGGGCTTGTTGCTTGTGCGCGAGGCTGGTGGCGTGGTGACGGACTATGCGGCGGATGCGGCTCCGCAACGGCGGGAGCGGGGGCGTTACCTAGCCAGCAACGGACGGCTTCACGCGGAGATGGCGGAAGTCTTGCGCCGGGTTTCGTAAGCCACCGCCGTGAGGCGTCCTTCTAGGTGCCGTAAAGGCGGTCGCCGAAGTCGCCGAGCCCCGGCAGGATGTATTTTTGGGCGTTCAACCCGCGATCCAGCGCGGCGGTAAACACCGGCACCGCGGGGTGGCGGGCGGCTACGGTGGCGACGCCTTCGGGGGCGGCTACGAGCACGACGAGGGCGAGATCCTCAGCGCCTTGTTCGCGCAGCAGATCGAGGGCTTTAACGGCGCTGCCGCCGGTGGCGAGCATGGGGTCCACGCAGAGAACGCGCCGGCCGGCGAGGGGCGGGAGTTTGCAATAATAACTACGAGCGAAGGCGGTCTGGTGGTCGCGTTCCAGGCCGATGTAGCCGACGGAGACCTCGGGAAACAGGTCGAGGTAGGGCTGCACCAGGCCGAGGCCGGCGCGGAGAATGGGCACCACGACCAGACCTTGGGCGAGCACGTCGCCGAGGTGGGGCTCCAGCGGGGTATGAATAGGCTGGGGGCGGAGCGGGAGGTCGCGGGTCGCCTCCAGGGCGAGCAGCAGGCCGAGGCGGTGGGCGAAGGCGCGAAAGGCGGCGGGCGGCGTATCCGCGGCGCGCAGTTGGGTGATGGCGTGTGCTGCGAGCGGGTGGCGGAGGACGTGGAGCATGGGTGGGGGTTCAGCGAAGCGAGCCTTGGGGCGGAGATTATTCCTGCTGGCCTCTTGCTTCCTCTCCGCGCTCTACAACAGCCCCCGGGAAATTTTTTCGTCGAGCAGGGTGGCGAATTGTTTGCGGAGTTTTTTCGGGTCGCCGCGCAGGTTGGGCAGGAGGGCGAGCCAGGCGTAAACGTTTTCGCGGAGTGGCTTGGGCAGGGCGGGGGGGAGTTTGGCGGCCCGGTCGAGGCTGCGCACGACGAGCGCGGCGATGTGGTCGCACATGCTCTGGGCGGTGGCGGAGCTGTGTTGTCCGGCGAGCCGGATGACGTCGTCGAGGGCGGCGCGGCGGGCGGCGGCGTAGGCTTTTTTATAAAGTGCGAGGGCGTTGACCGGAACGGAGATCGCGCGGGGGTAAAAGCTGGCCATCAGGTTCCACGGGTCGTTGCCCGGGCCCTGGTCGCCGGCGGCGCGGAAATCACTGCGCAGGATGACGCACGGGATGTCGGCGAATTTCGCGAACATGAACTCGACCACGGTGCCGCTATCGAGCTCGGGGCCGTCGAAGTTGAACAGGGCGAGGTCGCACTCCAGCAGGCTGCGGATATCCTTGTCGCGAATGAGCTGGGGGTGGTGGCCGCGTAGTTCGAAATCTTGGGGTAGGCGGCAGAGGTAGCGCCCGTGGGACGCGGCGTGAATGGCCTCGGCTAGGTAGGCGTTGCCCACGAGGTGTTTGGCGGAAAAAAGCTCTCCGGCGAAATAGACGGACCGGCTGTTTTTAACCGGCTGGGGTGGCGGCGCGGGGCGTGGGCGGAGGGGGCGGGGCATGGGGGGCAGATAGCGGTTTGCGTGCCCGGGAGCAAACCGTGTTTTCGAGCGGACGCGGGCGAAAAAATCAGGCGCGGGCGAGGCGCCAGAAAGCCAGGCACTTCGCGAGCAGGGCTTCCAGTTCGTCGAGCGGCACCATGTTGGGGCCGTCGCTCAGCGCGTTGGCCGGGTCGGGGTGGGTCTCGATGAAGAGTCCGTCGGCGCCGGCCGCGAGGGCGGCGAAGCACAGGGTGGGCACGAACTCGCGCTGGCCGGAGCTTTTGCCGCCGCCGGCGCCGGGCAATTGCACGCTGTGAGTGGCGTCGAGGATGACGGGGTAACCGTTTCGCGCCATGATGGGGAAGCCCCGCATATCGACCACGAGGTTGTTGTAGCCGAAGGTGGCGCCTCGTTCGCATTGCCAGATCTCAGCTGCGCCGCCGTGGGCGAGTTTGCCGACGACGTGGACCATGTCGTTGGGCGACAGAAACTGGCCCTTTTTCACGTTCACGGTCCGGCCGGTGGCGGCGGCGGCTAGGAGCAGGTCGGTCTGGCGGCAGAGGTAGGCGGGAATCTGGAGCACGTCGCAAACCTCGGCCACGGGGGCGCACTGGGCGCTTTCATGGACGTCGGTGACGCAGGGCAGGCCGTAGTCGCGTTTCACGAGGGCGTGAAGGGCGAGGCCGGTTTCCAGCCCGGTGCCGCGGCCGCCGGCGATCGAGGTGCGGTTGGCTTTGTCGAACGAGCCCTTGAACACGAGGTTTAGCTCCGGGTGACGCGTGCGCAGGGCGACGAGTTTCTCCGCCACGGCGCGGACCACGGTCTCGTTTTCCAGCGAGCAGGGGCCGGCGAGGACGAGCAATTTTGTGGGATCGAAGAGAGGCATGGGATTTAGCGCAAAGACGTGAAGACGCTAAGGTTGGATCAAAGGTGGAAAGGAAACGTAAGTTTTCAGGCCTTGGTTTTTTTCGCGGGTTTGGCCCTCGTATTCTTCGCGTCTTTGCGCTTTCTGACCGCCGGTTTCGCAGGCTTCGCTTCCTTCAGCGCGGCGGCGAGGAAGGCGGCGAAGAGCGGGTGGGCTTGGAGCGGCTTGGACTGGAACTCGGGATGGAACTGCACGGCGAGGTAGAAGGGGTGGTCCTTCAGTTCGACGATCTCGACCAGGTTGCGGCGGGGATTCACGCCCGAGACGAGCAGGCCGGCGCGTTGCAGTTGGCCGACGTAGGCATTGTTTACCTCGAAGCGATGGCGGTGGCGCTCGCGGACGCTCTCGGCTTTGTAGGCCCGGGCGGCCTTCGAGCCGGGGGTGAGGGCGCACTCGTAGCTGCCGAGGCGCATGGTCGCGCCCTTATCGATGATCTTCTTTTGCTCCTCCATCATATTAATCACCGGATGGGGCGAGGCGGGATCGAACTCGGTGGAGTTTGCTCCCTTCAGTTTAAGCACATTGCGGGCGAACTCGATCACGGCGATCTGGAGGCCGAGGCAGAGACCGTAATAGGGCACGCCGTTTTCGCGGGCGTAGCGGGCGGCGATGATCTTGCCCTCGGTGCCGCGGTCGCCGAAGCCGCCGGGGACGAGGATACCGTCGAGGCCCTTGAGCAGGCCGGTGCCGCCGCGTTTCTCCAGATCCTCCGCGTCCACGCGAACGATCTCCACGCGGGCGTTATTGGCGATGCCGGCGTGGGTGACGGACTCGTAAACCGATTTGTAGGCGTCCTGCAGCTCGATGTATTTGCCGACGACGCCGATTTTTACGGTATGCGCGGGATTGTGGATGCGGCGGGCCAGCTCGGCCCAGACGTTACGGGCGGGCTGGGGTTTGTTCAGGCCGAACAAATCGACCACGAGTTGGTCAAGGCCTTCGCTTTGAAGGGCCAGGGGTAGCTCGTAAATCGAAGCCACGTCGCGGCACTCGATCACGGCCTTCACCGGCACGTTGCAGAACATGGACAACTTGTCGCGCACGCTGGCGTCGATCGGTTGTTCGCTGCGGCAGACCAGAATGTGGGGCTGGATGCCGATTTCCCGGAGCTTGGCCACGGATTGCTGGGTAGGCTTGGTCTTCAACTCGCCGGCGGCGGCGAGGTAGGGCACCAGGGTGACGTGCAGAAAAATCACGTCGCGCGGGCCCTGCTCGAGGGCGAACTGGCGCAGGGCCTCGAGGAAGGGCAGGCCTTCGATGTCGCCGGTGGTGCCGCCGATTTCTGTGATCAGGACATCGACATCTTTTGCCGCCATGGTGATGCGCTCCTTGATCTCGTTGGTCACGTGCGGAATTACCTGCACGGTTTTGCCGAGGTAGGCGCCGCGGCGCTCCTTTTGGATGACGCTCTCATAAACCTGGCCGGAGGTGAGATTATTGAGCCGGGAGAGTTTGCCGCTGGTGAAGCGCTCGTAATGGCCGAGGTCGAGGTCGGTCTCGGCACCGTCCTCCAAGACGTAGACCTCGCCGTGTTGATAGGGGCTCATGGTGCCCGGATCCACATTCAGGTAGGGGTCGAATTTCTGGATTCGAACCGTAAGACCGCGCATCTCGAGCAGGGCGCCGAGCGCGGCGGCGGTGAGGCCCTTGCCGAGCGAGGAGACGACGCCACCGGTCACAAAGATATACTTCATCCGAACCGGATATGGAGCGGGGGGAATCCCTGACAAGAAAATCTCCCGGGCGGGCGTTGGGTTTGCAGGGGTCTATCCGTGCAGCCAGACCGAAAAACCCAGCAGAATCACGGCGCCGACGGTGATTAATATAAGGTAAAGGCTCCACTTGAGTGGCTTGGCCAAAAGGGTGAGCAGGCCGGCGGTCGCCACCGCCATGCACAGCAAAACCAGCCAACGCGGGTAGGCACGCAGGGGTTCTAGCCATTCGGGAGCAAGACTGGCGACGGTTCCCATGCCCGGCCAAGGTGCGGGCAACGATCTCGCGCGCAAATCACTTCCGACTTCCCCTCAGTCATCCCTGCATTCACCTTAAAACTCTTTTCCCTCCCAATATGTCGAACTCCACCAAACCCCAAGTGCTCTGCTGGCTCCTTTGTGACGGCGTGCATATCGATCCCGCCACGGGCAAACACACCATCCTCGGTGTCTTCTCCGCCATCCGTGGCCGTCAGTTTCCTTTGACGCATCCCTTTATGATCTGGTTTCTTACGCTCACCGACGTCGCCGCCGGCAAGCATAAGATCAAGATCTCCCTCGGGCTTGCCGCCGATGCCATGAGCGTGTTGCTCGACCGCGAGTTTGAGTCCCAGGGGCCCCTTCAGCGCATCAACTTGATCAACGATGTCCGCAATCTGGCTTTCCCTGCGCCCGGTGACTACACCATCCAAATCGAAGTGAACGACGAAGTGTTGCTGGTTACCAGTCTCACCGTCGCCAACTAAGCCGCGCTGGTTCCGTTTTTAGTTTTTGCGCCGCGACCCGTGACCCGGGCGCGGCGCTTTTTTTTGACCTCCGGCGGAAATGCGCGAGCGTCGGCGATTTACCGATGACTTCCGCCCCTTTTCCTCCCGCCCTCGATATTCTTGGCCTCGGTTCGCCGATCATGGACCTGACTGCGCATGTGCCGGAGTCCTTTCTAGCTGGGGTGCGGGGCGACAAGGGTGGTATGGTCTTGGTCGACGCGGCCGAGATGGATGCGATCCTCGCGCGGCTGCCGGAGCCGCCCTCCCTGGCACCTGGCGGCAGTGCGGCCAATGTTGTTCGCAACGCTGCCCGGCTGGGTCTGCGGGCCGGGTTTCTGGGCAAACTCGGGGGTGATCACACGGCCGCCGCCTACCGCGAGCATGCGCGATCGCTTGGACTTGATGCGACCCGCTTCAAAGCCAGTCCGGACCGCGCCAACGCCCGTTGTCTGGCGCTCATCACGCCTGACGCCGCCCGCACCATGCGCACGGATTTGGGGGCGGCCCTCACTTTGGCGCCCGGGGAAATCCAGCCGGTGGATTTCGCCGGGGTGCGTCACGCGCACATCGAGGGTTACCTCGTATTTAACCAAGCGTTGGCGGATGCGGCGCTGGCGGGAGCTCGGGCCTCGGGCGCCACCGTCTCGCTCGACATCGCCTCCTTTGAAGTGGTGCACGCGGCCCGGGCCTGGATGTTGGCGCAGCTTCGGGCCGGAGGCATCCATCACGTTTTCGCCAACGAGGATGAAATCCGGGCTTTGTATCCGGACGGCGGTGACGACTATGCCGGCCACGCCCGCCGTTTGGCTAGCGAAGCGCCCGGTCTGGTGGCGGTGGTGAAGGTGGGCAAGGACGGCGCGTGGATCGCGCATGGCGGTGAGTTGCACCGGGTGGCGCCGGTGGTGGTCGAGCGGGTGGTGGACACGAACGGTGCGGGCGATGCCTTTGCCGGCGGTTTTCTCTACGCTGCGTCGCAGGGGTGGCCGTGGGAGCGGTGCGGTGCGCTGGGGGCGGCCTTGGGTGCGGAGTGCGTCCGGCATTCCGGCCCGGCCATACCGGGGACGCACTGGGGGGAGGTGGCGGCGGCTCGCGACCGGCTGGCGCGCGGTTGAGTCCCGGGCGCTAGAGGCGAAAAATCCCGCCGCGGTTGGCGGCGGGATTCAGACTGGCGATGGGGTCGCGCGGTTGCGGGCAACTGCTTACTCGGCTGCGGGCGGAGGGCCGCCGGCGCCGGGAGCCTTCGGGCCTTTCGGGCCACGCTCGCGGAGTTTTTCCATCTTGGCTTTTTGTTCCTCGGTGAGGATGGCGGCGAACTGCGGCTTATATTTCTCGCGGATGGCCTGCATCTTCTCCCGGACCTCGGCGCGATCGGCGTCCTTGCCGAGTTCTTTGCGGAGAGCGGCGGCCTCCTGCCGCTCGGCGGCGAAGAGCGGCTTTAGTTTTTCAACCTGGTCGTCGGTAAGGGCGAGTTCCGTCTTGAGCATCTCGAGGCGGTCGCCGCGGCGCTCCTGTTTTTGCTCTTTTCTGGGTTTTTCCGAGGGCTGTTCGTCCTGGGCGCGAAGGGTGGGGGCGAGGGTGAGGCCGGCGAGAAGCAAGGCGCTGCAGAGCAGGGTGCGGATGTTTTTCATGGGTGGGCGTTGGATTTGAGTTAGCTAACGGGTTGGGATTTCGAGTTGTTTGCTTGGCGTGGGTCCGCCGGTCTGGCGGTCACGCTTGCATGCAACGGGAGACGCAAACGCGGCCGGGCGGTTACGCAGCAGGTTCGCGCCGGCCTCGCTTTTTTTTCCGGGACTGGCCAAATGCTTGTTAAAAATGACGCTTGCCCAACGCACCGCCGCCGCTGCCAAGGAGATTGAGAAGACGCTTCGCCGCCTGCCGGCGCCGGTGCGGGAATTCGCGCTGAAAATCCCCGTGCATTACGAAGCGCGCCCGCCCGCCCATATTTTGGAGGAGGGGTTTGATGCGGATATCCTCGGGCTCTTCGATGGCTCCGCGCACGGCGAGGAAATCGCGCAGGACCAGCCGATGCCGCCTCAGATCAGCCTCTATCTCGATAACATTTGGGATTTTGTGGAGCAGGATCGCGAGGCCTTCCTGGGGGAGGTCGGGGTCACTTATCTGCATGAGCTCGGGCACTATTTTGGCTGGGACGAGGACGAGCTGGCCGAGCGCGATCTGGATTGAGGGAGCGCCTGCGCGTGACACCGGAAAAAAAGTGTGACGGGGCGCCGCCGCCGGCCGAAGGGTTGGCGCTGCGGCCGATCGGTTATGTGCGCAGCGGTAAAGCGGCCAAGTTTGCCGCGCGTCACCAGCCGGACGAAAGGGAACCGGAGGAGAACTTTCTCGAACTCGAGCCGGGGCGCAATTTCGAGGCGGCGCTGGCCGATCTCGAGGGCTTTGAGCGGATCTGGCTGCTTTGGTGGTTTCACCGCAATGCCGGCTGGCGTCCGCAAGTCATTCCCCCGCGGGGTCCGCAGCGGCGGCGGGGGGTGTTTGCCACCCGTTCGCCCCACCGGCCAAATGCCCTCGGGCTCACGCCGGTCCGCTTGCTCGGCATAGAGGGGCGCGTGTTGCGCTTGGGGGCCTGTGATCTGGTCGAAGGCACGCCGGTCTTTGACCTCAAGCCCTACGTCCCGGCCTATGACAGTTTTCCGGGCGCGCGCGCCGGCTGGATCGACGAGGTGGATGCCTGGGAGGGTGCGCCGCCGGCTTTTGCGGTGCGGGTCTCGCCGCGCGCGGAGGCGCAGGCGGCGTGGTTGCGGACGGGGTGGGGAGTGGACTTTCTGGGCCGGGCGGCGGAGTTGCTCGGGCGGGATCCTACGCCGCACCGGACCCGACGAATCCGGCGGACGGAGACGGGTTTTGAAATCGGTTGCGGCGCGTGGCGGGCGCTCTTCGCGGTGGACGCGGCGGCGGCTCGCGTGGACATCACGGGGTTGGGGCCGGCCTATCCGCGGCGGTTTCTGGAGCGTGAGGGTGCGGAGGACATTGTAGACCGCGCGGCCCAGCGGGCTTTTCTCGAATGCTGGCCGGACTCCGAGTTGCCCTTAAAGACGCGTCGCGCGCGTGAATAAAGCGGGCGGCGGCGTTTTCCGTCGCCAGCAGCGGCGGGGGGCGGCATGCAGGCGGGTTCATTATGGCCGAGACCCACAGTTATTTTATCCCCGAGGGCGCACGGCGCGAGCGCGCCGATAAGCTCCTCGCGGCGGCCTTTCCCGAGCATTCCCGTTCGGCTTGGCAGCGGGCTTTTGAGGCGGGACGAGTTACGCGGGCGGGCCTGGTTTTGGATAAAAAGACCGAGCTTCACGCGGGGGAGACCGTTGAGTTTTCCCATGCGGATGCGGTCCCCTCCGAGTTAAAGCCCTCTGACGTTGCGCTGGATGTGCTCTATGAGGATGCCCATCTGCTCGCGATCAACAAGGTGGCCGGCATGGTGGTGCACCCGGGCTCTGGAACGACGGATGACACCCTGGTGCATGCCTTGCTCGGGCATTGTGCCGGATCTCTTTCCGGGGTGGGCGGGGTGGAGCGCCCCGGCATCGTGCACCGGTTGGACAAAGAGACGAGCGGAGTAATCGTCGTGGCCAAGTCGGATGCGGCCCACCGCGGGCTTTCGGAGCAGTTTGCGGGCAGGCACCTACACAAGGAATACCTCGCGCTTGTGGCGGGCGTCCCCCGTCTGCTCAGCGGCCGGATCGACAGTGCCATTTCCCGGCATCCGATCCACCGACACAAGATGACTACCGGCGAGGGTGGCAAACCGGCGCGCACGGACTGGACCCGCGAGCAGGCCTTTGCGCCGCACGCCGCGCTGATGCGTTGTCATATCCTGACCGGGCGGACCCACCAGATCCGGGTGCACATGCGCTCGATCGGGCACTCCATCCTGGGCGATGCGACCTATGGTTGGAAGGACAGCGCACCGCTCCCGCTGCGGCCGCCGCGTGTGATGTTGCACGCCGAGTTTTTGCGTTTCGACCACCCGGTGACGGCCCGCACGATTGAGGTCCGGGCGCCGCTGCCGGCCGATTTTAAGGCCATGCTGGCGGCCTTGGCGGGCGTGACGGCTTGAGGCTGGCTCAGGCGAGTAATTCGGCGGCGAGGCCCCAGCGCAGGTTGTGCAGGCTATGGTGAAACCGGTCCAGGCTGGCGGTTTCGGCCACGGCGAGCACGGTCAGCAGGGCGGCGGGAAACACGTCGGCGCGGGCTTGGGGCATGCCGGGTATGCTGCGCCTTGCGACGAGATCGAGGGGGGCGATTTCGTCGAGGACGAAGGATATCTGAGTGACCGGCACGATGGCGGGGGTCTCGGCCAGAGGGACCCCGTGAAGAGCGCCCTTCAGGGCACGAAGGGTCGACATGGTGCCTCCGGTGAATACGCCGGCGGCCGGGGGCGGCAGATCGAAGCGGAAGCCGGAGTTCTTCAAGCTTTGCCGGACGTGGAGGGCGATGCCGAGGGCGGCGTCGGGGTCGAGCGGGGCGGCGGGGGCGGCGATAAATTTTTCCGTCAACCGCACGCAGCCCAGGGGTAGGCTTAGGGCTTGGGTGATACGGCGTTCGCGGAAGGCCAGGCATTCAAGGCTGCCGCCGCCGAGGTCGAAGACGTAGAAATCGCGCAGGTGGGCGAGGGCGGGATCGGAGGTCAGGCCCAGGCCGATCAGGGTGGCTTCATCTTCTCCCGAGAGGATGCGGATGGAATGCCCGGTGGCGGCGAGCACGCGGGCGCGGAACTCGCCACCGTTCTCCGCGTCGCGCACGGCGCTGGTGGCGACAAGGGCGAGGCGGGCCGGGGCGAAGGGCGAGGCGACGTCAAGGAGTTCGCGGATGGCGGCGAGGCCTTGGCTCATGCCTTCCTCGGCCAGGCGGGGCGAGGCTGCGGAGATGCCGGCGCTGATGCGGCAATCGAGGGTGCGGTGGGCCAAAGCCTCGATGGTCCCGCCGGCCGCCCGGCGGGCGATCAGGGTTTTTATCGAGTTACTGCCGATATCGATAACGGCGACGGGAGCGGAAGGGGCGTGCATGGGCGGGGCCGGCCCGAGGCCGGGGGCGCCGGGGGGGCGGGATTCAGGCGGAGCGCTGGGGGGATTGTGGTTCGTGGAACGAGTGCCAGAGGTAAAGTATCACCCCGACGCAGATGCCGGCATCGGCGACGTTGAACGTGGGGTAGACGTAGCTGCCGAAGTGGAAATCGAGAAAATCGATCACGTGGCCGTGCAAGATGCGATCGACGCAGTTGCCGGCGATACCGCCGCACAGCAGACCGAAAGCGGCTTGGGCGTTGCGGTCCTGGAGCCCGAGATGGTGGCGCCAGAAGTAGATCCCGGTGAGGGTGGCGGCCGCCAAAAGGGCGAGGAGAGTGCTTTGACCGCTGAGCAAGCTCCAGGCGGCACCGGTGTTGCCGACGTGCACGAGGTGGAAAAAGCCTTTGCTAATGATGATAGCGCCTTCCTCCGGCCAATAGGTGGGGAACTCCAGCTTCTGGCTGATCCAGCTTTTTGTGAGTTGGTCCAGGCTGAAGACCAGCACGCTCAGCAACCACAGCCGCCGGTAAGCGCGAAGGCGGTGGGTCCAAGGGGGTCGGCGGTCGGGCGTGACACTTGGTGAAGAGCTGGCGTCAACTTCCACGGCGGGGGGTTCTCTTGTGATCCGGAGGCGGGATTGAGGATAAACAGTGAACGGAGCTTGGCGTTTTGTTTGCGCCAAGCCGGCTGAACTTTGGAGCAAAGGTCGCGTCGAGCTCCGGTGCAGAGCCCGGCGGATGAGGGGCGCTTATTCGCCGCTGTCGTCCTCAACCTTGGGGCCGCCTTCTTCGCCCTCGCCGAGGATGCCGGTCTGCCCGCGCACCTTGTAGCGGGTTTTCTCGATCTCCTTCATGGCGGCGGCGGTGTAGCGGGTGAAAGGCACGGCGAGCAGACGCTCCTTGTTGATGGGCTGCAGGGTGTGTTCGCACACGCCGTAGCTGCCGGCTTTGATGCGCTGGATCGCGGCCTCGATCTCGGCGAGGGCTTCCTGCTCGTTGGCCACGAGGCTGAGTGCGAAATCGCGGTCGAAGGAATCGGTGCCGCCGTCGGTGCCGTAGCTGGAGAGGTCGCCGCTGTCTTCTTTGGCGGAGCGCTTCAGCGTCTCTTCGCTATGCTGGTCGACTTGACCGGTTACATGATTACGCAACTCAATGAGCAGCTTATAATAACGTTTAAACTTATCTGAGATGGCGTCTTCCTCGTTGGCGGCGTGGGAGGCTTTTGCTTTGGGGTTAAAGCCGAGGATATCAGCGAGAGAGGCGGCCCGGACGGTGGTGGGTTTGGCGGGTTGGAGGGCGTGGGCGGGGAGGGGGGCGGTCTTGCCGGACTTGGTCGCGATCAGGGGGACGGAAACGGGGGCCGGGGCGGTTTTTTCGACGGTTTTGGCAATGGCGAGCACTTCATCGAGCGAGAAGGCGGCGGGTTTGGCGGGTTTGGCGCGCTGGGCGAGGATGCGGGCGCGGACCTCGGCTTTGCCTTTCGGGAGGGGCGTATTCTCCCGTTGCGGGGGCTTTTCTAGCGGGTTTACGGCGTGCGTTTTGGGGGTGGAGGGCGGAGTTTTGGTTTTAGCCGTGCTTCCCTGGGTTTTGCTGCTGGCCGCGGGACCCTTGGGCTCGGTCTTCGGCGCGACCTTGGAGGCGGATTTCGCGGGCTTGGGTGCAGGGGCCGGTTTGGCACTCTTGGGGGCCGGTTTGGCGGCGGGTTTGGCGGCTGGTTTTTTAGTCGGAACGGGCGAGCGCGTAGCTTTCGCGACGGGCTTGGCAGTTTTGTTGGCTTTGGCCGGGGAGGCTTTGGGCGCAGCGGTTTTGGTGGCGGATTTTTTTGAAGGTTTCACGAGAGACTTGGTTGGCGTTTTCTTTTTTAACGCCTTGGGCGGGGTCTTTGTGCGCTTGGGCTTGGGGGCGGGGCGCGGGGCCGGCTTTGCTTTGCGAGCGGTCGCAGTGCTCGCTGCGGGCTTCCGCTTGGCGGCGGGGCGCCGGGTTGGTTTCGAGGGGCGCGCGGGGGACTTTTTTTTGCTGGCGGCGGGCTTGCGGGTGGATTTGGCCATGATGTTTTTGGGGGGTAAGAAAATGGATGCCAGACGACCGGAAGCGGGGTGCTGGCTAGGGTTGGATCGCCTCCGCGCAACGGGGGCAAACTTCGTGTTCTCCGGCGGTTTGCAGGGACGGGACCCAGCGCCAGCAGCGCGGGCAGCGCAAGTGGCCGAGTTCACCGGCGGGGCGGGCCGTCACGGCCAGGTCGCCGGAGGCGGGTGTTTCCGCGAGGAGGACGTGGGAAACGATCAGGAGCTCGGGGAGAAAGGGAGCGTGGCGGCGCAGCACCGGGTCGAGGGGCGAGGAGGAGGCGACTTCGAGGGTGATGGCGGCGTCGAGTGATTTGCCGAGTTTGCCGTCCTGACGCAGCGGCTCGAGGGTCTCGTTGACCCGGGCGCGGACCTTGAGGAGTTCGCTGAAGTCGGCGGCGAGGGCGGGATCGCTCCACTCGGGATTGGCGATGGGCCAATCGGCGAGGTGGACGCTGGGATTGGCGGCTCCGGCAGGGGCAAAGTCGGCCTTGAAGTGGGCATGACACCACGCCTCGTCGGCGCTGAAGGTCAGGATCGGGGCGAGGATCCGAACGAGGACACCGTGGATGGCGTGCACGGCGGTCTGGGTGCTCCGGCGCTGGGGGTGGTTGACCGCGTAAGTGTAGAGACGGTCTTTACAGACGTCGTTATACACGGAGGAGAGGGTGTTGGAGACGAACTGGGCGCAGAGGGAGACGACGCGGTGGAATTCGTAGGCGTCGTAGGCGGCGGTGGTGTCGGCCAGCAATTTGGCGGTCTGGTGCAGGGCCCAGCGGTCGAGCACATCGAGCGAAGCGTGGGGCAGACTGTGCAAAGCCGGGTCGAAGTCGTGCAGAATCGAGAGCTGGTAACGCAGGGCGTTGCGGAAACCGCGATACTGTTCGGCGGCGTTATCCAGAATTTTTTTCGAGAGGGTGATGTCCTGGGTGAAGTCCTGCGAGGCGAGCCAGAGGCGGATGACGTCGGCGCCGTAGTCGGCGATGAAGTTATCCGAGGTCGGGGGTTTTTCGTAGCTGCCGGATTTGGAGATTTTCTTGCCGTCTTCGCCGACGATGAAGCCGTGGGTGAGGACCGCCTTGTAAGGGGCGCCGCCCTGGGCGATGACGCCGGTCCACAGGGAGGATTGGAACCATCCGCGGTGCTGGTCGGAGCCTTCGAGGTAAAGGTCGGCGGGCCAACTGGTGGCGCCTTGGTGGTTGCGCAGGACGGCGGCGTGGCTGCTGCCGGAGTCGAGCCAGACGTCGAGGGTATCGCGGCCGTTGATCAATTCAGAGGCGGGTGGCCAACCGGCGGGCAGGGTGACGTCGGCGAGCAACTCGGCGGCGGTCTGCTCATACCAAAGATTGGTGCCAGAGGGGTGGGCGGCGATCTTGGCGGCGACGGCGCGGACGACCGAGGCGTCGAGGTGGGCTTTTTTCTGGGCGTCGTAGAAGGCGATGATGGGAACGCCCCAGGAGCGCTGCCGGCTGATGCACCAATCCGGGCGGGCCTCGACGGCGCCGGTGATGCGGGCCTGGCCCCAGGCGGGGAACCAGGTGGCGCCCTTGATGGCGTCCAGCGCGGTGGTGCGGGGCGAGGCGGTGCCGGGCGAGTGGCGATCGAGGCCTACGAACCACTGGTCCACCGCACGGAAGATGATGGGGGTCTTGGACCGCCAGCAGTGCGGGTAGCTGTGGATGTATTTGGCCTTGGCGAGCAGGGCAACGTGGCCGGAGGAGTCGGGAGTGGCGAGTTTCCTGAGCACGGCGAGGTTGGCCGGGCTGGGTTTTTTCGCGGCGAGGTCCTCGACCGTTTCGAGGCAGGAGATGCCCACGAGATCGGTGGGGACCTGGCCGTCATCGAGGTAGCGGCCGTCGTCCCCGACGGGGCAGTAGATGGGCAGGCCGTATTTCAGGCCGGTCAGGTAATCCTCGGCGCCGTGGCCGGGGGCAGTGTGGACGCAGCCGGTGCCGCTCTCGGTCGTGACGTAGTCGGCTAGAACGACCGGGGAGGCGCGGTCGATAAAGGGGTGGCGCGGGGACAAGCCTTCGAGGCGAGCGCCTGGGATGATCACCGATGGCTGCCCGATGACCGATGCGGGATCGGGGTGTTTGCTGGCTTCGAGGACGGCGGGGAGGAGGGCTCGGGCGACGAGGATGCGTTCGGCGCCTAGGTCGGCGGCGACGTATTCCGTCTCCGGATGCACTGCGATGGCGAGGTTGGCCGGGATGGTCCAGGGGGTGGTGGTCCAGATGACGATGCTCAGGGGCTTGTCGGCCGGCAGGCCGAACTTCGTGGCTTCGGGGGCGGGGACGGCGAACTTTACCCAGATGGCGATCGAGGTGTGCTCGGCGTATTCGATCTCGGCCTCGGCCAGGGCGGTCTCGAAGGGGATGGACCAGTAGACGGGCTTTTTGGAGCGATAGACCAAATCCTTTTCGACGAAGGCGGCAAAGGTGCGGAGGATGTCGGCCTCGAAGGCGGGGGCCTTGGTTTTGTATTCGTTAGCCCAGTCGGCCTGAACGCCGAGGCGCTTGAAGGAGGCGGTCTGTTTTTTAATCCAGCCCTCGGCGAAGGCGTCGCAGCGGGAGCGGAGCTCGGCGGTGGGCAAGCTGAGGCCGGCGGCTTGCAATTCTTTGGCGACCTTCTGCTCGATGGGCAGGCCGTGGCAGTCCCAACCGGGGACGTAGGGGGTGCGGAAGCCGCGCAGTGACTTGTAGCGAAGGGTGATGTCCTTAAGGGACTTGTTCAGGGCGGTGCCGATATGCACGTCGCCGTTGGTAAAGGGGGGGCCGTCGTGCAGGATAAAGGCGGGCGCGGTTGCGCGCTTGGCCTGGATGGCGTGGTAGAGCGCCAGGTTTTCCCAAGCGGCGAGGCGGGAGGGTTCGCGTTTGGGCAGGTCCCCCCGCATGGGGAAATCGGTCTTGGGGAGGCTGAGGGTGTGCTTTAGGTCGTTCGCCATGCCGGTGGAATTGGGCGCGGCAGGCTAGGTGCGGAGGGGGGGGAGTCAAGGGGCGTGTGTGGCGTCCGTAGCGGAAGGGGGCCCAAGGGCGCTAGGCGGCGTGGGCGGCGGCGGCCAAGCGTTCGCCGGCGGCGAGGCAGGAGGGGAGGCTGATGCCGTCGCGCACCGGCCCGCCGATATGCAGTCCGGGCAGGCGTTTCTCGGCGGCGGCAATGACCTCGAGGTAGGTGTCGTGCGTCATCTGGTATTGCGGGATGGCGCGGGGCCAGTGGGAGCGTTGCACAAAGACCGGCGGGCGCCTTGTGCCGAGTAGGGTGGCGAGTGCCTTTTCCGCGATGGGGAGTTGGTATTCCAGGGGGTGGCGGGCGAGGTCGGGCTGGCGGACCCCGCCCAGCATGACGGTGAGGGCGACGTGTCCGGCGGGCGCGCGGCCGGGGAACAGGGTGGAATTGAACAACACGCCGAGCAGCGGGCTTTTTTCAGCGGATGGGCAGAGCAGGCCAAACCCATCCAGCGGGTGTTCCACGTCGGCGCGGCGGTAGCCGAGGAAGAGCGCCGTCACGGGAGGGTGCTCGAGGAGGTCGAGCGAGGAGAGCGAAGTCCGCGCACCGGGCGGTCCGAGGCTGAGCCGGGCCAACGCGGGGGCGGGCAGGGCGAGGATGACGCCGGCGAAGCGTTCACCAGGACTGGTGTCGAGAATCCAGCCGCCGGGGCTGGGGTTCAGTTGGTTGACGGCCGTGCCCAAGCGCAGCGTGCCGGGCGGGAGGGTGGCGGCGAGGGCTTGGGGCAACTCGGCGAGGCCGTTCGGGAAACTGATGATCGGGGGCGGTCCGGCGGGTTCGCCGCGGGCTCGTTTGGCGCGGGCGGCGGCGAGTTGAGCGCGAAGCAGCGAGCCGTGTTCATGTTCTCCCTTCCACAGCGAGGGAAAGGCGTGGCGGGCGGAAAGGCGGGCGGGGTCGCCGGCGTAGATCCCGGAAACGAAGGGATCGAGGGCGTAGGCGAGCAATTCAGCACCAAAGTGTTCGCCAAAAAAATCCGCCAGAGGCAGGTCGTGCAGGCGGGGCCGGCGCGGCCGGAAATATTCGCGTAGGACGAGGAGTTTGGTGCGGGTGGAAAAGAGACCTGAGCGGAAAAAGGCGGGAGGGGTAGCGGGCAACGTGCGCAGCAGGCCATCACGCAGGATATAGCGGTTCTTGGCGGCGGGGCCGGCAGCCAGGCGGCGGGAGGCCAGGCCGAGTTCACCGACAAGCGCGGCGACGGCGGGGGTTTCCTGCAGGGAGTTGGGGCCTGACTCAACCAGCCAGCCGGGTTCGTGGCGTTCGCTGCGGACCACGCCGCCCGGGATGCGCGCTGGGTCGAAGACGATCACGCGCCGACCGGCGCGGACGAGGTGGCGGGCGGCGGCCAGACCAGTGATACCCGCGCCGAGGATGGCGATGGGAAGGCGGGACGAGGGTTCGGTCTGAACGGATTTAGTGCCCACGGAAAACACGGAATAACACGAGGGGCGGAAAGGGCGCGGCGAGGAGGGTCAGCGGAAGGTGGTCACGGTATCCACGAGGGCCTGCATGCATTCGATCTTGGCGTCGGGGGTGATGCCGTGACCCAGGTTGAAAACATGTCCGGGTCGGCCGCGTAGAGACTCCAGCAGGCGGGTGGCCTGGGTGCGGACGATTTCGGGAGTGGTGGTCATGAGCACCGGATCGAGGTTGCCCTGGATGGCGAGGCTAGACGGCAGGGCGGTGCGCACGGCGCCGAGGTCGGCGGTCCAGTCGAGGCTGATCGCGCGCACACCGGAGGCGGCTTGGGCGGCGAGGTGGGGCGCGGTGCCCTTGGCGTAGAGGATGACCGGAAAGCCGGCGGGCAGGGCGGCAACGATGCGGCGGATCCAGGAGAGCGAAGCGGCTTCGTAATCGGGGCCGGCGAGAATGCCGCCCCAGCTGTCGAAGATCTGGATGGCGTCAGCACCGGCTTCGATTTGCATCCGGAAATAGGATACGAGGGCGGCGGTCAGTTTTTCCAGCAGCGCATCGAAGGAGGCGCGGTCAGTGTGGAACAGCACTTTGGCACGAGCAAAGTCATCCGAACTGCCGCCCTCGAGCATGTAGGTGGCAAGCGTCCAGGGCGAGCCGCCGAAGCCGAGCAAGGTGTGGCCGGTGGAGGCGACCTCCTTCTTGAGCAGGCGGAGGGCGTCGCCGACGTAGGCGAGGCGTTCAGGCACGGCGGCGGCTGGGGCGAGGGCGTCGATTTGGGCGCGGGTCTCCAGACGATAGGCCATCTGGATGCCGCCGGTTTCGCGAAAGGCGTAGGGCTGGCCGAGGGCTTCGGGGATGACGAGGATGTCGGAGAACAGGATGGCGGCGTCGAGGCCGGGGAAACGCTTGAGCGGTTGGAGCGTGACCTCGGTGGCGAGCTCGGGGGTCCGGACCATTTCTAAGAAGGATGACTTGGCCTTAAGCGCCCGGTATTCGGGGAGGTAACGGCCGGCTTGGCGCATGACCCAGAGGGGAGGGCGCTCGAGCGGTCGGCAGGCGAGGGCGGCAAGGAAGCGGTCGCGGGAAGTCATCTGGCGGAGGCAGCGAGTGGTGGGTGGCGAGTAGCAGGCAGGCGGTCAGATTTCCGAGGCCCAAGGTCGGGGACGGAGGAAATCGGTATGCAGGCGGTGTTCTTCACTGCCTGGGGCGGGGGTGCGGGCGTAGTCCCAGCGGACGAGGGGGGGCAGGCTCATGAGGATGCTCTCGGTGCGACCGCCGCTTTGGAGCCCGAACAGTGTGCCGCGATCCTGCACCAGGTTAAATTCCACATAACGTCCGCGCCGATAGAGCTGCCAGTCGCGCTCGGTGTCGTTCGTGGCGGTGTTTTTCCGGCGCGCCACGATGGGTTGGTAGGCCGGCAGGAAGGCGTCGCCCACCGCGCGCAAAAGGGCGAAAGAGGCGTCGAAACCGGGGGCGGAGAAATCGTCAAAAAAAATCCCGCCTATCCCGCGCGGTTCGCCGCGGTGTTTCAGGAAAAAGTAGTCGTCGCAGGTTTGTTTAAACTGCGGATAGAGCGCGGAGCCATGGGGAGCGAGGGCGTCCCGGGCGGTGCGGTGCCAGTGCACGCAGTCCTCCTCGTAGCCGTAGTAGGGCGTGAGGTCGAAGCCGCCGCCAAACCACCAGACCGGCGGGGTTTCCGCGCCGCCGGAAATCCGAGCCTCGCGATCCGAGGGAGGAATGCCAGCAGGTTGGGCGGCGGTCGCGGGGCCGGGGTTGGCCGGCAGGGTGCTGAAGAAGCGAACGTTAGCGTGGCTGGTGGGCACGCGGGGGTTGCGCGGGTGGATGACGAGAGAGACGCCGAGCGCGACCCAGGGACGTCCTGCGAGCTCGGGGCGGTGGGCCGTGGCGCTGGGTGGCAGCGCGGTGCCGGTGACATGGGAAAAGGCGACGCCGGCCTTTTCGAAGACCGCGCCCTCGGCGAGAATACGGGTGCGGCCTCCGCCGCCGAGGACCGGGCTGGCCGAGGCGGTGGGGGAATGGCGGGTCCACTCATCCGTGGTGAAAGCGGCCCGCCCATCCTCGGCGGCGAGACCGGCGCAGATGCGATCTTGCAGGTCGAGCAGGTAGGCCTTGACGGAGGCAAGGTCGGGCTCGGTGGTCATGGGGTGGCGGATCCGCGCCGGCGGCGGGGCCCTGCGGCTCAGCGTTGGGCGCTGAAGTCGAGGGAGAGGGTGCCGGGGCCGCTGACGTTGGCGCCGGCGGCGCCGTAGCGGATCTTTTTGAACTCGATCTGCAAAGCTTCGCGGGCGCTGACGTTGACCAGCATGGGCACGTTGGCAACGGGGTAGGTTTGGCCGGTTTCGAGAGAAGTCGCCGGAACGAGTTCGCGGCTGTCGGATTTGGCTTTTACGGAGAGGATCTGCACCGGCCGGAGCGCTACGAGGTAGACTTGTTCCTCGGTCACGGCGGAGACGGGGGTGGCGAGGGGGGCGCGGGGCGCGGAGGCGCTAGAGCCGAAAAGGCCGACGATGCCCCAGATCACGAGGCCGATGATGATGACGGCACCGAGGCCGAGCCAGACGCCGTTCTTGGCGAGGAGGGCGCGGTCGAGGCCGCCGAGTGGCATGCGTGGCTGGAAGGGGGGGCGGACGGGAGGGCGGGGCACTGGCTCGGAGCCGGGGTTTTTGGCGGCGGCCGAGGGCGCGGGCTCCGCGGCATTGGAGTTTTTGGCGGGGGCGCCGGCGTGGCTGATCTCCATCTTGCCGTAGATCTCCCGGTTCAGGGTGCGAGTGCCGGGGCGGCCGCCTTCGCCGAGGCCGAGGGCGAGGTAATCGTTCACCAGTTTCTCGGCGGGCAGTTTCAAGAAGTTGCTGTAATTCCGGATAAAGCCGCGCACGTAAATTTCGGGCAGCTTGATGTCGAACTGGTTGCTCTCAAATTTATGGAGGTAATCCCCCCGGATTTTGGTGGCCTCGGCGGCCTCCCGGATGGAGATCCCCTTGCGTTTACGGGCTTCTTCTAGGCGTTCGCCGATCGTCTGCATGAATAGTCAGTAAGCGGGCGGCGGGGCGGGAATAAAGGACTAAGTTTTACGGGACTTTTTGTCCGGTGGTGCGGAGGCAAGTCCCGAACGTGGCGGCGGCGGGATTTTGACACGGGATTGCGCTTGTCGTCGAGCGCTTGGGCGCGATTGCTGGATTGAACTTATCCACCATGAGCCCCGCCGTCTTTTTCCGCACCGTCTTCTTTCTTCTTATTCTCTTTGTGGTCATATACATAGGCACGGAGAATACCCAGACCGTGGATTTTCATTTCTCACTCTTGCTGGACAAGCCGGCGCGCACTTCGGCGGCCTTGGTTTACTTCGCCGTTTTTGCGGTCGGGGTGATTGCCGGGACACTTTTTAACGCCGGCGCGGCCAAGAGCGGTAATGGCAAAGCGGAGGCCGAGGGCGGCCGGGCGAAGAAGAAGAAGTAGGTGCGGGCGGGGCAACCCGTCCAACCGCTCAGCAGGGATCATGCAGTGGCCCGGGGCGCGTCGCGGCGACTTGGCGGCTTCTCTCGGCGGGGCCTCGGCTCGCTGCTTTGCCGTCCAACTGCCCGATGCTGGCTCAGAGGTCCGGGCAAAACCCGTAGAGCAGGTCGTCGCGGCCTTTTCCGGGCCAATCGACCTGGTTGGTGCGCAGACGGCGCAGGACGGCCAAGATAAGATCGTTCAGCGCCGCTTCGTAACCGAAAATAGAGTAGAGCGGTGGCGCCTCCACGCGCACGACGAAGGCGGCGAGGCCCACCTGTTGGAGCATGCGCACGGACCGATCCACCATCTCGGCCTCGGCCGTGCCTCCGCCTTGCAGGAAGACGACGGGTTTGGGCGTCGCATTCATTTGCTGGAAGGGACCGTGGGCGAACTGGAGAAAGTCGCTGATGGGAGGGCACGGCCAGTAGACGCCTTCCATGAATTTGCAGGCGAGGTTCTGGCTGAAGTCGGAGATCGGGGCGGCGGTGACCAGGTTGAAGCCGCCGGACCAGGCGCTGGGCAGGCGTGTCATGGCGTCGAGGAGGTCGCTCGGAGCTTTAGTCGCAAGCAGGGTGGCGAGCAGTTCAGGTGGCGGCGGGGTGGCGCGCCCGCCGGGCAGGCGGACGGCAAACTGAAGCGCGGCGAGGTAGCCGGCCATCGGTCCGACGAAGCGGATGAGGGTGGTGTATTCCTCGGCGAGGGGGAATTCGACCAACTCGGCCCCTTCGTCGAGGAGGCCTTGCAGGAGGGCGGCGCGGTCGGGTTTGCCGGCGGCACGGGCAGCGGCGGGAGTCGTCGAAGAGAACAAGACAAGGTGTTCGAACTCGTGACGACGGCGCAGGGCGATCTGGGCGTTGGGGGAGACGCCTTGGGAGAAGACGACGAGGGTTTTTCCTGTGAACGCGCCGGGCGCGGGCTCGACGAAACCGGAGAGCGGCAGGTAGGCGGCGGCGCGTTCGGAGTAGAGGTTGATCAACATCGCCAGGTAGCGGGCGTGGGCTTCGCTGCTACCGGTGCCGGTGACGATAAAACGGGTGGAGGCGAGGGTTTTGGCCGCAAGCGGTCCCGGCGGGCGGGCGAGCATGCCGGCCAGGGTGCCGGGTATGCTGGCTATGCGGGCGGCCAGGAGTTCGTGGCCGAGGGGATCGGGGGCGGCGCCGGAGTTGTTGTCCACGGTTCTACGGAGGGACGGAAGGGCCGTGGACGTCAAGCGGCGCGGGCGGAGCGACGCGGTGTTGGCGGGCGGGTGCGCTCGTTTACAGGCTCTTGAGGAACTTCACCAGCGCGGCGCGGTCGGCGGCGGGGGCGGTGCGGAAACCTTCCTTGGCCGTCTCGCCTTCGCCGCCGTGCCAGAGGATGGCCTCCTCTAGGGTGCGGGCGCGGCCGTCGTGCAGGTAGGCTTCGCCGCCGCTCACGCCGGCGGTCAGGCCGATGTTCCAGAGCGGGGCGGTGCGCCACTCGGCGCCGGTGGCTGCCTCCTCGGCGAAGTTGTCGGCCAGGCCCGCGCCGAGATCGTGAAGCAGCAGATCGGTGTAGGGGCTTATGGTCTGGCCGCGCAACTCGGCGTAAGGGTGGCGGGGGCCGGTGGCGAGGGTCGGCGCATGGCAGCGGACGCAGCCGAGGTCCTTGAAAAGCTGTTCGCCGCGCAAGGCCACGGCGTCGTGCAGATTGCGGCGCGCGCCGACGCCGAGGAGCGAGACGTAGCGGTTCATCTGCTCCAGCTCGGCGGTGCTGATCTCGGGAGCGGAGGGCGCGTTGGCGCCGTCAAGCACGGGGAAGACGGCGGACGCGACGCCCATGTCGCGGTTCAGGGCGTAGGCGATCTGGTGGGTGACGCGGGCCTGGGCGGCTTTGTAGGTGAAACGGCCGAGGCGGAGTTTGGCCGCGTCCTCCGGGTCGGGCACGAGCTGAGGTCGGCCGGAGATGCCGTCGCCGTCGGCGTCGCTGGGGTCGGCGAGGGCGAGGATGGTCGTCTCGTCCACCGCCTCCAGCAGGCCGAGGCCGACCAGCGGGGGGGCGAGGCGGACGGAGAAAAAGGCCGGCGACGGGCCGCTAAAAGCGTAGTTCGGTTTGCGCAGCGAATACGGGGTGCCGTCGCCGTAGACGCCCGGGATCGTGGTGTAACTGGCGAGGGTGGCTGCGCCTTCGGCGACGCCGCCGGTGACGCGGTGTTGCAGCTCCTCGCCGTAGACCGGATGGGGCGCGCCCGCGTCGTCGGCGGAAACCTTTACCACCGACAACGCAAGGGTGGCGCCGACGCCCGGAGGCAGGGCGCGGCCGTTGTTCACGTGGCACTCGACGCAGCTCTTCGCGACGAACTTCGGACCGAGTTTGCCGGCCTGGGCGAGGAAAGACGGGTTGCCGGGCTCGGTGTGCGCGCCGGTGTCGAACTCGGTGTGGTGCAGGCGGCGTCCTAGCATGAAGGGTTGGCCGCTGGCGGGGGAGATGTTGCCGGCGGTCTGCTTGAAGCGGTCGGCGGGCTCGTTCGAGTATTGGTAGGGCAGGGTGGTGAGGCCGCCGAGCCAGGCGTTCGCGGGCAGGACGCGGGAGTCGATGCTCCCGCCGGGGACGGACTCGTTTTCCTGATACCAGGGGCGCACGCCCTGGCCGACGACGTAGAGGAAGGTGGTGCCGTAGTAGTTCAGGCGGCCGTTGCGCACGGATTCGAGGAACTGGCTGATCTCGATCTCCACGCGGTCGCCGATCTGGAGCGGGCGGTTTTCAGGGAGCTTATTCTCAATAGTGGCGGTGTAGTTGTAATCGGTCTCGCCGGGGTAGCGGATGGACGGGTGGCTGCCGAGAAAGGTGGCGATGACGTTGTGGTGGTATTCGGCGACGGCCGAGATGCCGCGGAAAAAGGCGCGGAACTCGGCAGGGTTGAGCTTGGCCTGGGTGGTGTAGTTGAAAATCAACTTCGTGCCGCCCTTCGCCACTTGGTCGACGATCTCGATTTGGGCGACGCGTTGCTCCCAGTAAAAGGCCAGGTAGTGGTCGTAGGCGTGGAAAACAGCTTCGCGGGCGTGACGGTCGCGGGCGCGGTCGGCGAGGGTGGTAACGAGGGCGGCCGGGGTCTCGACCAGCACGGCGGGCTCGAGCGGGGTTGCGAGGGTGAAGAGCGGGTCCACGCCGGAGCCCGCCTCGGGCTGGCTGGTGACCGACGCGGCGGCGGCGGGGCTGGCGGAGCCGGACACGAGGGCGACGACGGTGAGTTGGTAACTCAAGGCGGGGGCGAGCCCGGACACGACGGCGGAGGTGACCGCGCCGACGTCGAGCGAGCCGGTGAAGCCGCTCCCGACGAGACCGTAGAGGATGCGGTAGCCGGTGACGCCGGGGGTGGGGCTGGCATCCCAGGCGAGGCCGATGGCGGCGGCTTGGTTGGCGGCGACGATGCGCACGTTGGTCGGCGCCTCGACGGCGATGGGCGTGACGCGCAGGCGGAAAAACTCGGCTGCGCGGGTGAGCGGCACGACGAGGGAGCGGACCTGGCCGTCGCCGGCGAGGTCGGGCGCGAGGGAATTCCACGTGGTGAGGTCGGGTGAGGACTGGGGTTCGTAGCGGCTGCCCGCCATGGCGATCCAGGAAAGCCGGCCGGCCGGGCTGGCGGTGACGGGGAGATTGCGGGTGGCGGTGCTGGAGACGGGCGCGGCGCCGACCGGGGTGACCTCGACGTCGTCGATCAGCACTTCGCCGTGGCCTCCCGAAACGGCGCCGGTGACGAGGCGGAACACGATTTTAACGCCGGCCACGCCGGTGGGCGCGGTTTGGTGGGCGGCGGAGATCTTGGTCCAGGAGCCGATGGTGCCGTTGAAGTTTTGCAGGCCGGTGCCGCCGATGATGCCGCCGGACGAGTTCAGCCACTGGAGCCAGTATTGTTGGATGTAGGACGGGCCGCTGCTGACTTGTTTGATCCAAAACGAAAACGCGTAGGTCTGGCCGGCGGTCACGGCGGAGCCGGCGGGCAGCCGGGTTTGTTCGAGGATGCCCTCGGCCGGTGCGCTGCCGACGTTCAGGAGAGCGCAACGCATGCTGGCGACGCCGCCGTGGGCGGTGGTCGTAATGCGGGCGGGCGGCTGGCTGGCGAGGGTCGTCCAGCCGGTGGCGACCGTGCCGGAGCCGGCTTCGAAGTCGCCGTTGGCCAGGATCGCGGGCGGGGCGACGAAGACGGGGTAGGTTTCGACCACCCGAAATTCCCGGGCGGGGTCGCGTCCGGCGTGGTAGGTGGAAAGGGGCGCGCCGGCGCCGGCGACGCTCGCACCGAGATTCCCCCAGGCGTCGGCGGCGGTGGCGCGGGTCTGGAGTTGGTAGGTGTCACCTGAAACACCGGTCCAGCCGAGGGATTGGCCGGTTTCCAAGTCGAGCCGGGGCAGATCGGCCTGGGCGGGAACGGCGAGGAGGAAGGCGGAGGCGAAGAGCGCGACGCAGGCGCGCCGGAGCGGTAGGGCAAAACGGGCGCGGGCGGGGAAGGCGAGGGGCATGGGGTGGACCAACCGGGGTGAGGACGGCGGGGGGAGGCGGGCTTGGAGGGAGCGGGGCGAAACGAACTCGCTCGGGCGGCCGGGCGGAACGGGGTCTTTAGGTAGCGGTAAACACGTTGCAATTTTATGCAACAAATAACACCTTCGGTTGTTCGACGGAAGTTTGTCGGGGCGCGAATGCGCGCGGTGACAGCGAAGGCGACGGAGCGAGCGGCTCCAGCCAAGAGGACGGGCAGGCCTACGGTTGCTTCTTCGCTGAGGCCGGGGAGCGCCGGGCGGGGCGTGCTGGGGACCGCACCTCTTAAAGGCGGCGGGCGTGGTGGTCTAGGATGGTTTGGTCCCGGGCGGGGGCGGACAAACGCGCGGGCGGGCGGGTTCAGTCGCTCACGGAGTCGTCATCGAGGAAGATCCACTTATCGACGTCGAACTTCTGGCGGTGGAGAGACTGGGCGTATTCCGGCTTTTTCACCAGGCTGCCGGGGCTGTTCATCACCATTTGGATTTTTTCGTTGGGGATGTGGTGTTTGAGCAGGGTGAAGGACGCGTCGTAGTCGCGGCTGTCGTAGTCGATGCCGAGTTTGCGGTAGGCCTCGTCGGAGCTGAGGGCCTGGTTGCTCTCGGTCATCATGCGGTCGGCGGCGTAGGCGCCGAAGCCGGCGCCGCGGCCGTCGTTGTAAACGAGGAGCATGGCGCCGACGCCGTAGGTGACGATGTGTTTGACCGACTCCTTCATCTTGTCGCGGTTGGACACGACGCGGAGCGGGAAGCGGTTGAAGAGCGACTCGGAGTGGAGGCGGACTACGGGGATGTCGTAGATGCGGGGGTGACCGTGGGTGAGGACCACGAAATCCTGTGAGGTCACGATGTCGTAATAGACGTGGACGCGGAACCAGTAGGGCGTGGTGATGAGGTCAAGGATGGGGGCGTCGGGGTTGTCCTTGCGGTGGGCGGCGAGGGCGTCGGGGTTGATTTTGACGAAGAAGCGGTTGTCCCGTATGAGGCGGTAATCGAGCACGAGGGGGTCGGGACCGGTGGTGTAGCGGTCGATCCGGCCCTGCCCGAAGAGTTCGCTGAACTGAATATCTGTCAGCAGGATATCATTGTCCACCGGCTTCATGGGCAGGAAGTAGCTGGCGGAGTAAATGAAGCGTTTCGCGGAGGGCAGGGCGTGGGGCCGGAAGGGTTTGACGGGTTCGGGCGGGAGGGCGCGTTTGACGGTCGTCTCGGTGGGGCGTTTGAGGATGTGTCCGCCGGCGGCCTTGCTGGTCAGGTAGGCGAGGTTGAAGGGGGAGGGCTCGAACTCGAGGGCCTCGGTGCCGGCGACGGTCAGGCCCTGGTCGCGCAGGGCGGCGACCTTGTCCGGATTATTGGTCAGGACGATCCAGGAGGCTTTGATGCCGAGAAGGTAGCAGATGTGGGAGATGTTCTCGTAGTTGCGGTGGTCCTTGGCCAGGCCCATGGCGGCGTAGGCGGCGAAGGTGGAAATCTGGTCGAGCGAGGCCTGCACGAGCATACGGTCGCGGGCCTTGCCGACGTAGCCGACTCCGCGGCCTTCTTGAAGGAGGTAGAAGAGCACGCCGTTGCCTTTTTCGGCGATGACTTTGAAGGCGCCCTCGAGCTGTTGCACGCAGTCGCAATCGCAGCCGCGGAGGGTTTCCGAGGTCACGCAGCTGGAGTGCAGGCGGGTGTAAAGAGTGGCGGCGGTCGAGATATCGCCGTGGGCGAGGGCGATGATGTAGTGCTTATCGATGATGTCTTGGAAAACGTAGGCGCGAAAAAGGCCGAAACGGGTATCGAGCAGGCAGTTGGCGATGTAGGCGGTGGTGCCGTAGATCGGACGTTCCTCGAGGGCGTTGGGTTTCAGGACGGCGCCGGCAGCGTGTTGCAAATCACGCACGAGATGGGCGAATTCGGGCGGAACGGCGCTGGTGGGATCGAAGGTGGCGGCGGACATGGAGGGAGGACGAGAGGCGGGAGAGACCGAGATCGGAGGTTTTTAAGGGCAAAGACCCGAAGTGACGCAAAGAGCGCCAAGGGCGAACTTTTGACAAGCGCGGGACGGAACCGGGGCCGGGGCTTCGCGATCTCTGCGGGTTTTAGCGTCTTCGCGCTAAAGATCCGGGGTATCGTTGTAGCTCAATGGCCGGCGCCGAACGGGGGTATTTTGAAGAATGATAAGAAAAAAATCACCGCGATCACGTAGCCGACGGGGGTGAAGCCTTTGGGTTTACCGGTGAAAATAGCGATCAAAGCGGCGGTGATGAGGCCGAAGCCTATGCCTTCGGCGATGCTGAAAGTTAAAGGGATGCCTATGATCACCAGGGCAGCGGGCACGGCGATTTTAAAGTCCCCCATTTCGATTTCTCCCACTGCCTGGAGCATGAACACGCCCACGATGATCAAGGCCGGAGCGGTGGCGGCGGCGGGTATGATCAAGATCAGCGGCGAGAGAAACAGGGCCAGCAACATGAGCACCGCCACGGTGACGGCGGTGAGTCCGGTGCGTCCGCCGGCTTCCACGCCGGAAGCGCTTTCGATGTAGCTTACCACGGTGCTGGTGCCGAAAAGGGAGCTGAGGATGGCGGCGATGGAATCGGCCATCAGGGCGTTGCCGGCCTTGGGCAGGTTGCCGTTTTTATCCAACAGGCCGGCGCGTTTGGTGACGCCGATGAGAGTGCCGATATTATCGAACATATCGACCAGTAGAAGCGTGAGAATAAGCGGGAGCAGTTTGAGCAGGGTGGGCAGGCTGCCGCAGAACGACAGATCCAGTTTCAAGAACACGGGCTCGAGGGAAGGCGGGGCGGAGAACAGTGCAGTCGGATGGGGGGTAACGGTGCCGCCCCGGCCGTCGGGGATAAAGAAACCTGTGACGGTGATCAGGGCGATGCCGACCACGATGGCGGCGGGAACTTTACGCGCCACCAGCACGGCGGTGAAGATGATCCCGGCCAAAGCGAGGGCGACGGGGGGGGAGTTGAAATTGCCCGGGGCCACGAAAGTGGCGGGATTGGCCACGATTATCCCGGCGTTTTTCATCCCTATAAAAGCGATGAAGATACCAATGCCACAGGTTATGGCTATTTTGAGCGGGTAGGGGATGGAGCGGACGATTTTTTCGCGCACGCCGGTCAGGGACAGGGCGAGGAAAATGCAGCCGTTCACGAAGACCATGCCGAGGGCTTGTTGCCACGGCACTCCCGCTCCGAGGCAGATGGAGAACGCGAAAAAGGCATTGATTCCCATGCCCGGGGCGAGGGCCAGCGGGTAGTTGGTGAGCAGAGCCATCAACAGGGTGCTGAGCGCGGCGGTGATCGCGGTGGCGGCGAGCAAGGCGCCCTTCACGGCGATGAATGAAGCCGAGGTGGGGTCGCTTCCAATGGCGGGGTCCACCCCGAAGCCGTTCATCAGGAAGGCGGGGTTCACCGCGAGGATGTAAGCCATCGCGGCGAAAGTGGTCAGGCCGGCCGCGATTTCACGACCGAAGGTGGTGCGGTTTTCAGCCAGTTTGAAGAAGCGGGAGAGCATGAGAAGCAGGAGAAAGTTGGGGTAAAGGGACGAGTGCGGGAGCGGTGTGCGTGGAGCAAGCAAGGTGCCAGGGCACGATGCCTTGGCACCCGGTCGCCACGCCCGAGCTTGGCGACCCAGGGCTGGGGGGGCTTATTTGACCGCTGCTACCGCAGCCACGAAAGCGCGAGCTTTGGCGGTGATCGCGGCCCAGTTTTTTTCCTTCATCGCCTTGGCCTCGACCAGCGAGCTGCCGGCGGCGGTGGCGAAGGCGCCCGCTTTGATAAACTCGCCGACGTTTTCAGCCGTTACACCACCGGTGGGGACAAACTCGACTTGGGGCAGGGGGGCTTTGAGTGACTTGATGTAGGCGGGACCGAAAAACTCGGCCGGGAAAATCTTGGCCGCATCGGCGCCGCAATCCCAAGCGTTGACGACTTCGGTCGGCGTGAGCGCTCCGCTGAACACCGGAATACTGTAGCGCTTGCACATCGTGATGACCTCGGGGCGCAGGGCCGGGGTGACGATGAAGCGGGCCCCGGCGAGGATACCGGCGCGGGCGGTCTCGGCATCGAGCACCGTGCCTAGGCCAAAAAGAAACTCCGGCAATTCGGAGGTGGCTTTTTCCAGCATACGGATCGCTCCGGGGGTGGTCATGGTCAGCTCGATGGACGTCAAGCCGCCCTCGGCCAGGGCCTTGGCGCAGTCGAGCAGGCCGTCGGGATTATCGGCTCGGATCAGGGCGATGACTTTTTCGGTGCTGAGCTTTTGCAGGATGGCAGCTTTTTTCATGGTGGAGCGTAGGTAGGGGGAGGCTCGATCTGACCCGCATACAGTCGTTTCGGCAAGTCCCTGCCTGCGCTGTTTATGCAAATTCAGGACAAAACCCACTTCGCCCCGTCTTTGTCGTGTTGGCCCCCGCGCCTTTGCACCCTTTGGCCGCCCCTGCGTTCGCCACGAAAAAATCCTTGCGCCGGGTCCTCTGAGTTTAGAACTTGGGACCCTGCGTTAGTGAGACCTCGACGGTTAAGGGGTCGCACCATGACTGGTCCCGCATCCTGCGGGATTGGAACGGTGTTATCGGCTCAGGCTCCGTTTGACACCGGGGTTGGGGCGGATGGCACGGAGCCTGCCAAGGTTCCCTACAGTCGTGTAACCTCCCTATAAACCAACTCAACATGTCCACCGCCGTCAGCACCGAAACCATCGCCCAATTCAAACACCACGAGAAGGATACCGGATCCTCCGAGGTCCAGATCGCGCTCCTCACCGCGCGCATCAACCACCTTACCGAGCATCTCCGGACCCATCGTAAAGACTTCCACAGCCGCCGTGGCCTCCTGCAGATGGCCAGCCGCCGTCGCAAGCTTCTCGATTACGTGAAGCGTCACGACGTCAACAAATACGCCGAGTTGCTCGCCAAGCTCGGCCTTCGCAAGTAATTGCCCACTCAAAGAGGCGACCCGATCCGCGGGTCGCCTCTTGTCTTTACCGACAGCGCCGCGCCCCGGATTGAGATGTTTCCATAGGCCGCCCGACCCCTAAATCGGTCTCCCTCTCGAAATCTCTCGTCCCGCCGACGCACCGAGTGACCGGCATCGGACCGCCCCGCCGGGCTCCGCCCGCTCCTTCCAGATTTCCAGTTTTCCGTCCCTTTGGGTCTGAACGCCTGCACTGCGCCCTTTGTGGCCGTCACGCGGTAAGACCAAAAACCCAAACCCCGAACCCGCGGCTGCGCGTCGCCGCCCGTTCGCTCAAAACGTGGCGCGCAACCGTATCCGATCGCTAAAACCTACCGAGAAAGCCCAGCCATGTCCCTGATTCAAAAACACACCGTCACCGTCCCGTCTCTCGGGATCACCTTCTCCACCGGCACCTACGCCGCCCTCGCCAACGGCGCGGTCAACGTCTGCGTCGGCGAGACCAACCTCTTCGTCACCGCCTGCGTCTCCGCCTCGGTGAAGCCCGGCCAGGACTTTTTCCCCCTGACCGTCGACTACCGCGAGAAATATGCCGCCGCCGGCCGTTTCCCCGGTGGTTATTTCAAGCGCGAAGGCCGCCCATCCGAGAAGGAGATCCTCACCTCCCGCCTTTGCGACCGTCCCTGCCGCCCGCTTTTCCCGGAGGGTTTCCTCAATGAGGTCCAGATCATCGGCCAGCTCCTGTCTGCCGACCAGCTCAACGACGCCGACATCCCGATGATCAACGGCGCCTCCGCCGCCCTCGCCATCTCCGATATCCCCTGGGCCGGCCCCATCGCCGGCGTGCGTGTCGCCGAGATCGACGGCCAGTTCGTCGCCAACCCTAACCTCGACCAGATGGCGACCAGCACGCTCGACCTCATCTACGTGGGCACCGAGAAGGACATGCTCATGATCGAGGGCTCCGCCGACCAGATCACCGAGGAGCGCTTCATCGAGGCCCTCGCCTTCGGCCAGCAAGCCATCCAGCCCATCATCGCCGCCATCAAGGAGCTCGTCGCTGTCGCCGGCAAGCCGAAGGCCACCTTCAACCTCGTCGGCGCCACCGCCGAGGCCCGCGCCATCATCGAGCGCGTCGTCCCCGCCGAGCGCCTTTCCGCCGCCATCTTCGGCAAGGAAAAAGCCGCCCGCGGCGCCGCCGTGAAGGCCCTGAAGGAAGAGGCCAAGGCCGCCCTCGTCGCCGAGCTCGGCGCGGACAAGTTCACCGACGTCGATCTCGCCGTGGTGTTCGAGGACCTGCAATACACCGCTTACCGCAACGCCGTTCTGGAAAAGGGCGTGCGCGCCGACGGCCGCGGCAAGACCGACCTGCGTCCCCTCCAGGCCGCCGTCGGCGTCCTACCCCGCGTGCACGGTTCAGCCATGTTCCAGCGCGGCGACACCCAGAACATCGCCATCACCACCCTCGGGCCGACCAAGGAAGCCCAGGAGATGGACGGCCTCACCGGCGGAGCGACCTCGAAGTCGTTCATCCTCCATTACAACTTTCCTCCGTTCTCCGTCGGCGAGACCGGCCGCTACGGCTCGCCCGGCCGCCGCGAGGTCGGGCACGGCGCGCTCGCCGAGCGCTCCCTCGTCCCCGTCCTCCCGCCCGAGGACGTGTTCCCTTATTCTATCCGCGTCGTCTCCGAGATCATGGCCTCCAACGGCTCGACCTCGATGGCCTCGATCTGCGGCGGCTGTCTCGCCCTCATGGACGCCGGCGTGCCCATTATCGCCCCCGTCGCCGGCATCTCCTGCGGCCTGATGACCAAGAACAACGCCGACGGCTCCATCGCCCAGTGGACCACCATCACCGACATCCTCGGCGAGGAAGACCACTTCGGCGACATGGACTTCAAGCTCGCCGGCACCACCAAGGGCATCACCGGCTTCCAGCTCGATTTGAAGATCAAGGGTCTGCCCTTCGAGATCGCCACGGTCGCCATTCACCAGGCCCGCGAGGCCCGCGTCGAGATCCTGAAGGTCATGCTCGGCAGCCTGCCCGCGCCCCGCAAGGACCTCAGCACCTACGCGCCCCGCATCCAGACCATCCAGATCGACCCCGAAAAGATCGGCGCGCTCATCGGCCCCGGCGGCAAAAACATCCGCCGCATCGTCGAGACCACCGGCGCGCAGATCGACATCTCGGATGACGACTCGGGCAAGGTCTTCGTTTACTCCAACAACGGTGCCGCCATGGCCCGCGCCATCCAGGAAATCGACGCCGTTTGCGGCGGCGCGGGTGGCGGTGGAGGACGCGGCGGGAATGCCGGTGGCGCTCCGATCGAAATCAATAAGATCTACACCGGTCGCGTGACCGGCGTGAAGGATTTCGGCGCCTTCGTCGAGTGCACCCCGGGCAAGGAGGGTCTCTGCCACATCAGCGAACTCGCCGACTTCCGCGTCCGCCGCACCGAGGACGTGGTCAAGATGGGCGACAGCATCACCGTGAAGTGCATCGGCATCGACGAGCGCACCGGCAAGGTCCGCCTCTCCCGCAAGGCCGCCATGGCCGAGCTCGAGGCGGCGAACGGCTCTGCCCCCGCAGCCGCCCCCGAGGCCCCGGTGGCCTAAGGTCTAAGCGAGGCCGCCGTCGCAACGGCGGCCTTTGGGTCCAGCCCGCGGGCGCGTTTCACGCCTCGCGGGTTTTTTGCGTCCTGATTCCAGCTTCAGCGCGGCGATGCCGTGAGCTCGCGGTAGAGGTGGAGGGTGCGTTCAAGCATGCGGTTGAGCGTGAATTCCCGGTTGAGGCCGGGGGTGCTGTGCGGACCGCCTCCGGGGCGCAGCCACTCGGCTAGTTTGTCCGCCATCGCCCTCCGGTCGCCCGCCGGCACCGCGCCCTCGGGAAACAAGGCCGCCAGTTGCTCGCCGACTCCACCGTGGGCGTAGCCTGCCAACGGCCGTCCGAGGCACAGCGCCTCTAGCGTCGTCCGGCCGAAAGCCTCCGGTTCGAGCGAGAGCGAGAGCACCGCCGCCGATTCGGCCATGATCTCGCGCAGGTCGCCCCGCACCCCGGTCAGGGATAGGTGGTCGCTCAAGCCGGCCGCCGCGATCGTTTTGCGCAGCTCGCCTTCGTAGGCCCGTTTTTTCGGATGGGTTTCCCCCACCAGCGCCCCATGCACCGCAAGGCCTCGGGCCCGCAGCTCGGCCAGTATGGCGATAAAATCCTCCGCCCCCTTCCAACGCGTCAGCCGTCCGGGGAGGGTGAGCAGCGTTTTCCCCTTGGCGGCGGGAAACTCTTCCGCCCAGCGCGTGCGCCAGACTTCCGGCGCACGCCAGCCCGCCGGGTAGGCCGCCGGGTCCACGCCGCGATGAATAGTGGTCAGGCGCGCCGGATCGACCCCTTGGTAGTTGGCTAAAACATACGCCCGCACGCTCTCGGAGACCGCGATCAATCGCTCGCCGCGGGTCATCACCGCCGAGTAGGCGTTGACCGAGTAAAAGCCGTGCACGGTGCAGACCAGCCGCGGCCGGGTCGCCGGATCCATTTTTCGCCAGGCCAGCCAAGCCACCCAGGCCGGGGCGCGCGAACGGAGGTGGAGAATGGCGGGGCGCTCGGCCTCGAGCAGGCGCCGCAGAGGTGCGATTTGGAGCAGGGTCGCGAGGCGTTTGCGGTGCACCGGCCGCGCGAGGTGGCGTGCGCCCGAGCGCTCCAGCTCGGCGACGAGGCGGCCGCCGTTTGAGACGACTAGCGCCTCGTGGCCTTCGGCCACCAGACGGCCCGCCACCTCGAGCGTGCCGCGTTCCACGCCGCCGGAATTCAGTTCGGGCAGGATTTGCAGGACTTTCATCGCGATTGTTCCGGTTTGAACCAAGCGGCCAACAGGCGGTCGGCGCAACGGCCCGCTTCGTGCAGAGCCGGTCCGCAGTCCAGTGCCCCCGCACCCGCCGCGAGCCAGGTTTCGTAGGCGGTCGCGTAGCCGTCGGCGATCAAACCGGCCACCGCGCGCGCGGGCCGGCCTGGCTTGGCTCCGCGAAGCGGCACCGGGAGCACGCCGGTCGCGGCACGTGCGGTCACCGCTTCATGGACCATGGAGACACTGTCTTCCGTGGCCCAGACCACGGCGGCACGAGCCAGTTCGCCGGCCAGCCAGCCGGGCGAGGTTTCCTGCCAAGGCACGCGCCGGGCGTGGCCCGGCATTTCCAGCGCGGCTAGAAATTTTTCCGGAGTGCGGCGGGAATCCGCCACTGTCCATGACAGGTCGGGCCGGGCGGCGATTACCCTTAAAATACCCGGCGTGAGCGCGGCGGCGTCCCAGCCATGATGTTTCGAGGGGCCGCCCAGCAGCACTAGTCCGCTGGCGGTTTTCGCGGGCAGCGTCTCCGGCACGCGGTTTAAGGCGCCCCGGGTCAGAATGCGCCTCGGGGAGTCCCCGGCGGCGGGGGCAAGGTCGTGGCGGGGGATCAGGGCAAGGTCAAAAAGGGTTGCGGGCAGGCTCGGCCGCATGATGACCACCGAGCGTGCGCCTGCTCGGCGGGTCGCCCACCAAAGAGGTAGGTGGGTGCGGTGTCCGGTGCCTATGATGAGTTGCGCCGGCGATCCTCTTGCTGCCGCCCGGAGTCGGAGCCAGAGGGATGCCCTGGGGTCGAGTCGCACGATCTCGTGGCTCGCGCCCGTGCGGGAGGCAAGGGCGAGGGCGAGGCCCACACTTTGGTTTTCGTGGCCGGCCCGGCCGTCGGAGAGCACCCGGATATGGCGTAGCCCAAATGCGTTCACGGTGCCCTTTCGTTGACCAAGCCGAGGCCGAGTTTGCGGCAGGCTCGGGCCAGTTCGGGGTCGGGAGAGGCAGCCACGACGTAATCGAGTGGCAGATCGGCCAATGCATCAATCCGGCGCAGGTATGCCTCCGTGTCTTCTCCAGCGGCGCGGGGCGGGGCTTCGGGCGTGACGTCATCGGGGGTCGCGGCGGGTGAAGCGGGTAGGTGGCCTTGCGCATCGGGCCAGAGCAGGGCGCGGCGGCGCTTGGTGGCGGGTGGGCAGAAACCGCGCGGCAGTTTGCCCGGCGGGCGATGGGGACGGGTGCGGGACACCTTCCAGCGGTCCTGCATCCAGAAAACATCTTCGGGACTCACCCGCATGACCCGCTCCAGTAGTTCCATGACCCGACCGGTGGTCGGTTCGGCTTGGTCGCAGGTGTGGAAACCCAGTTCCCAGCGTCCGGGCGCGACGGTGCGCAGGGAGACCCCGATCAGGGCCGCGCCGGTGCGGCGCGCGAGCACGGCGGGTAGTGGCGTGGCGCTGGCGTTGCGGCCAAAGAGCGGGGCGATTTCACCGATTTTCCCCGCGCGCTGGTCGGAGAGGATGGACAGCACGCCACCCGTCCTCAAGAACGCGGCCATGGCGAGGGGGTTGTCGTCCTTGGAGAACATCCGCAGGCCGTGTTGCTGACGTTTTGCCAGGACGCGTTGATCCATCAGCGGATTGTTCAGTGGGCGGTAGATGTTGGCTACCTTCACCCCGGGGGGCAGGAGGCGGGGAATCCACTGGGCGAGGGCCTCCCAGTTACCCATGTGAGCCAGCACGGCGATGACGCCTTTTCCGCGTGCCTGGGCTTCCCAGAGAATCTGCTCGTCGCGCATGGTGATGGCTGCCTCGACGTGGCGGCCATCGTTTGCGGCCGTCCCGAGTGAGCAGATCAGGTTGGCGCCGCTCCGTCGGAAAACCTCCCGGGCCAGCGTGGTTTGCTCCTCGGCTGTGCGCTCGCCGGCGAAGGCGATGCGCAGATTGCGTTCCACGATCCGCCGGCGTTTCCCGAGCAACGCGTAGGCGGCTCCTCCCGCGGCCCGGCCGAGGCTTGCCAGCCAAGGGAGAGGCAGAAGACGCAGGCCCTGCTCGAACACCCGAAAGGCCAACGTTTCCAGATGCCATTGCAACCGCCGCGCAGGGGTGGGCCGGATCGGTTCGCGCTGATACGCGTTCGGATGGGTGGCGGCGTTTTCTTCGGGCGACATCGGGCTGGTAATAGACGTTTGGGCCCCTCCTGCCCGCCCGCAAGCCCTGGCGTGGGGCGGGTAATCTCGGCGTAGGCGGGCTTCGCGTGGCTTGCGCCGGTCTGTTTTCCGCTGTTACGACCTCTCTCCTCCAGATGCCGCTCCTCGAAGTCTCCGACCTGTGCACCAGTTTTCACACCCGTGGTGGAGTGTTCCGCGCGGTTGACGGGGTCAGTTTCACGCTGGCGCGGGGCGAGACACTGGGGCTGGTCGGCGAGTCCGGCTCGGGCAAGTCCGTCACCTGCGCCTCTCTGTTGCGATTGTTGCCTTCGCCGCCCGCCCGGATCGAGGGGGGCTATGCGCGCTTTGACGGCCTCGATCTCCTCCGCGCCACCGACGCCGAACTGCGCGCGGTCCGGGGCAAGCGTATCGGTATGATTTTTCAGGATCCGATGACCTCGCTAAATCCCTACCTGCGGATCAGCGAGCAACTCATCGAGCCTCTGCTCATCCACGAGAAAATCTCCCGCCGTGACGCCCTCGCCCGCGCCCTCGCCATGCTGGAGGCGGTGGGAATCAACGACGCCGCCCGCCGCCTGCACGCTTATCCGCACGAGTTCTCCGGCGGCATGCGCCAGCGCGTGATGATCGCGATGGCGTTGATCGCGCGCCCCGAGTTGCTCATCGCCGACGAACCCACCACCGCACTGGACGTGACGGTGCAGGCCCAGATCCTCGAATTGATCAAAAAACTTCAGCGTGAGCTGGGGATGGCGGTGATTTTTATTTCCCATGACCTCGGGGTTGTCTCGGGTCTGTGCGACCGCGTGCTGGTGATGTATGCTGGACGCATCGTCGAGAGCACGGGGGTCGATGCCCTTTTTCGCGCGCCCCGCCACCCTTACACCCGCGCTTTACAACGATCCATCCCGGCGCTCCAGGCCAAGGGGGTCGAGCTCTACACGCTCGCGGGACTGCCGCCTGATCTTTCCAAGGCTATTCCCGGTTGCGCCTTTGCCGAGCGTTGCGAATTCGCGCTCGAGGCGTGTCGCGCCGGTGCCCCTCCCTTGTTGGCTGAGTGCGCTCCCGGCCACGCCCATGCCTGCCGCCGCGCTCAGGCGGGGGAGATTTGAATCGCAGCCCCCGTTTTCCATGTCCGCCCCCATCCTCGAACTCCGCGATGTCCAAACCCATTTCCCGGTCGAGAGCGGGTTGTTTTTTAAGCGTCGCACCGGCACGGTGAAGGCGGTCGATGGCGTGTCGCTCACTCTGGCGCAGGGCGAGGTTCTCGGCTTGGTCGGCGAGTCCGGCTGCGGTAAATCCACCCTCGCCCGCACCATCATGGGGCTTCTGCCGGCGACCGGGGGTAGCGTCTGGCTGGAGGGAAAAAATCTCACCGTCGAGGCCGCGACCGGCGAGGCCCGGCGCGCGTTGCAGATGGTTTTTCAGGACCCTTTCGCTTCGTTAAATCCCCGTCTGAGCGTCGGTGAAGCCCTGGCCGAGCCGTTGCGGGTGCACCGCCTCCGGCCTGCCTCCGATATCCCTGCGCGCGTCGCCGAGCTGGCGGCCCTGGTCGGCATTCCGGCTCGGTCGCTCGCCAAATACCCGCACGAGTTTTCCGGCGGCCAGCGTCAACGCATCGCCATCGCCCGGGCCCTCGCGCTTGAGCCCCGGGTCATCGTGGCGGACGAGCCGGTGTCCGCGCTCGACGTGTCCATCCAGGCGCAGATTTTAAACTTGTTGGCCAAACTGGTGCGCGATCTGGGCCTGAGCCTCGTCTTCATCGCGCATGACCTCTCGGTGGTGAAACACCTCTCGGACCGCGTCGCGGTGATGTATCTTGGCCGCATCGTCGAGCTCGGCTCGGCCTGCGACGTGATTGAGCGTCCCCAGCATCCCTATACGAGGGCCTTGGTAAGCGCCGTGCCCCGACCCGATCCGGAAGGCGAGCGCGCCCGCCGCCGCATCGTGTTGGCCGGTGATCCGCCCAGCCCGCTCGATCCGCCGGGCGGGTGTCCCTTTCATCCTCGTTGCGCCCACGCGGTCGAGGCTTGCCGCTCGGTGGTGCCTTCGCTTGCACCCTGCGCCGGCCGCGAGGTCTCCTGCCTTCGCGCCGGTGAATTGCCGTCCTGAGCCCGGCAGGGCCGGCTCACTCCACCCGCAGGATGTAGCCGCGCAGATACTCGCTCTCCGGCATGGTCACCAGCACAGGGTGATCGGCCGGTTGGTGGCAAAATTCCACCACCTGGACCTTGCGTTTGGCGTCATTGGCCGCGTCGGCGAGCACGCCACGCAATTCCGCGTCCTGCATGTGGTGGGAGCAGGTGTAGGTGGCGAGCAGGCCCCCGGGTGAAAGGGCCTTCATGGCGCGGAGGTTGAGTTCCTTGTAACCGCGCAGCGCACCTTCGAGCGCGCTCTTCGATTTAGCGAAGGGCGGAGGATCGAGCACGATCAGGTCCCAGGTTTCGGCGTGCTTGGCCCCGAAGTAGTCAAAGACGTTCACGCTCTCAAACTCTGCCGCCACGCCGTTGCGCTCGGCATTTCGCTGGGCCTGAGAGATGGCGTCAAAGGCGCTGTCCAGTCCGCGCACCTGCGCGGCGCCGGCCCGGGCGGCGTGCAGCGCGAAGGAGCCTTGGTTGCAAAAAGCATCCAGCACCCGGCGCCCCCGGGCGTGGCGCGCGACGGCCGCGTGTTGTTCCCGCTGGTCGAGGTAGAAGCCGGTTTTTTGACCGTTTTGGAGGTCCAGCCAGTAATCAAAGCCGTCGATCGATTGCCAGCGGGGCGCCCAGTCGCGGCCGCTGCGCGTGGACACGGCCAATTCCAGGCCCTCGAGGCGGCGGATGTTGGCGTCGTTGCGCAGGATGATCTCGGCCGCGCCGCTCATTTCTGCGAGCAGCTCGACCACGAGTGCGGCGCGTTTATCCAGCGCCAGAGTCTGGATCTGGACGACGAGAGTATCGCCGAACTGGTCGGCGACCAGGCCGGGCAAGTCATCTGATTCGGACCAGACGAGGCGCCGGTTGGCGGTGGGATCAATGCCGCCGCGGCGGGCAAGGGCGCGGCTCAGAGCGCCCCGCAGGTAGGCCTCGTCCAGCCCCACTCGATCCCGGCTCAGCTTGCGCCAGACTATCTGCGAGCGGGAATTGTAGATGCCGGTCCCGAGGAAGCGGCCGGTGCGGTCGCGTAGCTCAATGACCTCGCCGTCGTGCTCCGCCGGGGCGAGGGCCTCGACCTCGTTGGCGAAAACCCAGGGGTGTCCGTTGAGCACGCGCGAGCGGATGTTGGCTTTTAATTTCAGCGAAGCTTCGGCCATAGCCCCCCACCCTCAACCGCCGCCTCCGGGGTCGAAAGCACAAAAACTATCCGCCTGTGCCGCCCTTGCGGAGTAGTTGCCGGCCAAACCAGGCTTCTTTTGGAGATTTCACCCCCCGCTCGCGTTTTCCCTTCCCCTCGCCGCCTGCGGGTCGTGTGCTCCTTTTTTCGCCATGACGTCCGCCCAGGAAATCGCCCGCCGCCGCACCTTTGCCATCATCTCGCACCCCGACGCTGGTAAAACCACGCTTACCGAGAAGTTCCTTCTCTACGGCAACGCCATCCACCTCGCCGGCTCCGTCACCGCCCGCAAACAGCAGCGCGCCACCACTTCGGATTGGATGGAGCTGGAGAAGCAGCGCGGTATCTCGATCTCCTCCACCGTCCTGCAGTTCGATTATCAGGGCTACGCGGTCAACCTGCTCGACACCCCCGGCCACAAGGATTTCTCCGAGGATACCTACCGCGTGCTGACCGCCGTTGACGCCGCCCTGATGGTGATCGACTCGGCCAAGGGCATCGAGCCCCAGACCCGCAAACTGTTTGAAGTCTGCCGTCGCCGCGGCATCCCGATTTTCACGTTTTTCAACAAGTGCGACCGCCCGACGCAGAACCCCCTCGAACTCATCGACGAACTCGAGAGGATTCTCGGCCTCGCGCCTTGCCCTCTGACCTGGCCGTTGGGTAACGGCCCCGGGTTTCGCGGGGTCTATGACCGCCGTGTCGGCCAGGTGCACCTCTTTGAGCGCGTCCCCGGCGGCGCCTTCCGCGCTCCGGTCAACGTCACCGGCCTCGATGATCCCCTCGTGCGCGACAAGTTTGATGACCTCACCTACGCCGAGGTGACGGAGCAGATCGCCATGCTTGATGGTGCCACCGCCGCCTTCGACCTCGCCGCCGTGCATGCCGGCAAACAGACGCCGGTCTTCTTCGGCTCGGCGGTGAACAACTTCGGCGTGCAACTGCTGCTGGAGGGCTTTCTCCAAAACTCCATCCCCCCGACCCCGCGCCGCTCCGTCACGATTACCGCCCCCGGCGCACCCGCGCCGACCGAGACCCGCGTCGTGCCTATCGAGCACCCGAAGTTCTCCGGCTTCGTTTTCAAGATCCAGGCCAACATGGATCCGAAGCATCGCGACCGTATCGCTTTCATCCGCGTCTGCTCCGGCAAGTTTGAGCGCGACATGGTCGTCACCCACCAGCGAACCGGCAAGCAGGTGCGCCTCTCCTCCTCCCACAAGCTCTTCGGCCAGGAACGCGAGACCGTGGACGTGGCCTGGCCGGGTGATGTGATCGGTCTGGTCGGGCATGACGCCTTCGGCATTGGCGACACTCTTACCGAGGACCGCACCCTCGCCTACGACGAGATCCCGCGTTTCCCGTCGGAGGTCTTTGCCTATATTTTCAATCCCACCAGTTCCGACGCCAAAAAATATCGCACCGGCCTCGAGCAGCTCCTCCAGGAGGGTGTCGTGCAATCCTTCATGCCGCGCAACGCCCCGCCGGGGGCGACCCTCCTCGCGGCAGTCGGCCCGCTGCAATTCGAGGTGGTGCAGTCGCGCTTAAAATCTGAATACAACGCCGAGTGTCGCATCGACCCGACCCCTTGGACGCAGCTCCGCTGGGTCTCGCCGCACCCCGCCTTGGAGAATCCCAATGCCATTGTAGTCGCCAGCGGCGTCGCCTTCGGCACCGACAAGTTTGGTCACCCCGTGGTGCTCTTCCCGAATGACTGGACGCGAGATTATTTCGTCGAAAAAAACCCTGAGTTAAAGCTCCACGAGATGCCCATCGAGCAGACGGGGGCCTGAGCTTTCCGTCCGGCGACAAGGTCCGGCCCCTGCCCACGCCCATGCCCGCCGCCGTGCCACGCCCGCCCGATGGATTGCATCCGCTAAACCCGCACCGCGGGCGCTACGATTTCCCCCGGCTCGTCGCCGCCCTGCCGGCGCTCGCGGCGCATGTGCGGCCTCATCCGATTGAGGGCGACACCATCGACTTTGCCGATCCGGCTTCCGTGCTGGCCTTGAATCGCGCCCTCCTGCTTGCCCACCACGGGCTGGCCCGGTGGGACCTGCCGCCCGGAGCGCTCTGCCCTCCGGTGCCCGGCCGGGCCGATTACCTCTGCCACGTTGCCGATCTGCTGCCGCCCGGCGCGGTCTCCGCCGACGTCCCGGTGTTGGAGATCGGCACCGGGGCTGGGTGCATCTACCCTTTGCTGGGAGCACGCATGCTGGGCTGGAGCTTCGTCGCCTCCGATATCTCGCCCGAGTCCCTGCGCTGGGCGTCCGATTTGCTTGCGGCCAACGCCCTCGCCGGCCGCATCGAGCTGCGTCTGCAACCAGAACCGTTGGCTGTATTTGAGAACGTTGTCCGATCGGGTGAACGCTTCGCCCTCTCGATCTGCAACCCGCCTTTCCACGCCTCCGCCGCCGAGGCGGGGGCCGGCACGCTGCGCAAACTGCGCAATCTTGGCGCCGTCGCCGGCCGGCGCGACGCCCGCGGCCGCCCGGTTCTCAATTTCGGCGGCCGGGCCCACGAGCTCTGGTGCCCCGGCGGCGAGCTCGGTTTTGCCGGCCGGATGATCGCCGAGAGCGCGCGTCGCCCCGGCTTGTGCGGCTGGTTTACCTGCCTCGTCGCCAAGAGCGCCCACCTCCCCTTGTTGGACGCTGCGCTGCGCCGGGTTTCCGCCGCCGAGGTGCGTGTGCTGCCCATGCGCCATGGGGAAAAACATTCCCGCATCCTCGCCTGGCGTTTTGCGAGTTGAGCGCAACGGGGGGGCAGAAGGTTTTCGGAATGCTGGTTTCTGGCTCGCCCAGGACGGAGGAACCTTGCTCGCTCGCCACGTTCCCTTCCTTCCGTGCGACTCTTTTTTTTACCCGCTCTGCTGCTGTCCATCGCCGCGCTCCTGGCGCCTGCCCTCCGCGCCGATTATAAGGGCGCCGTCGTGGTCGATGCCGCCACCGGCTCCGTGCTTTCGGAGGAAAATGCCGATGTCGTCTCGCCGCCGGCGAGCGTCACGAAGCTCATGACCTTCCTCGTGGTCCACGATGCTCTGACGGCCGGCAAGATCCGGCTCGATACGCCCGTGCCAGTGGCGCTTGAGGATGCCAAGACCGGCGGCACCCAGGTCTGGCTCGACCCGCGCGAGACCTTTTCCGTGCAGGATCTGCTTTATGCACTGATGATCCAGTCGGCCAACGACGCTGCCAGCGCCCTCGCCCGCGCCTCCGCCGGCTCGCGTGAGGCCTTTGTAGCGCAGATGAATGCCCGCGCTGCGGCCCTCGGGATGACCCAAACCACCTTCCGCTCGCCCCATGGCCTGCCACCCGCTTCGCGAAAAATCGCCGAGGGCGATCTCACCTCGCCGCGTGACCTCGCCCTGCTTGCCCGCGAACTCGTGCTCCACACCGACGTCCTTAACTACACGTCGGTGAAAACTCGTGAATTCGGAGCCGGCGTGCGACCCCAGGCCGTGGTGATGAATAATCACAATCACCTGCTCGGTGCAGTCACGGGGTGCGATGGCCTGAAGACGGGCTTCACCAACGCGGCCGGCTTTTGCCTTGCCGCGACCGCCCAGCGCGACGCCAAACGCGTGATTGTAGTCGTGATGGGAAGCCCGGATCGCAAGACCCGCGATGCCCACGTGCGCCGCCTGATCGAGGAGGGATTTGCCAAAGTGCCCGCTACCTCGGTTTTCACCGGACCGCCCGTGGCGGTGACGCCGGTCGCCGCGCCGGCCGCCCCGGGCGTCGCGCCGGTATCTAATGAGCCGCCGGCGGTGCGCTTTGTTTTGCCCAAGCGCTGAGCCGTGGCGGGGGCCTCAGTGTCCGTGTTCCAGGAAGAGCATCAGCACGCCTAGCAGACCGAAGACGGCGGACAGCAGGCCGGCTTCGTGGCGTTCCAGCCGTTTCAGATCGATGCCACGCAGGCCGCGCAGGGTCAGCCAGGTGAACAACGCCATGCCCCCGAGCGTTCCCGCGGCGAGGATGCCGCTGAGCACGAAAAAGCCGGGCCAGCCGAACTGCACTCCGGAGAGGTAAACCGGCAGAAAGGCCTCGCAGGGCGAAAGGGTCAGCATGACCAGCAAGCCACTGATCGCGGCCCAGTCGCCGGTTTCTGTTTTCCCCAAAGGGCTCTCGCGCAGTTCGTGTTCGAGGTGGGTGGCATCCTGCTCCCGCCCGCAGGCCGGGCTGGCGTGGTGATGGCCGCCGGGCAGGTGGTGATGGCGCAGGCCGGAGCCACGCAGCTCCTGAATGGCGAAATAGGCGGCGACTACGAGGAGCAGGCTACCCGCGATGGTTTTGAATAGTTCGCCGAAATGCTCGTCCAAGGCGAAGCCCAGCCAGGCCACGCCCAGACCGAGCAAGGAAGTCAGCGCCACGTGGCCAAGACCGGCGGCGAGGGCTACGCCCATGGTCTTCCCCTCGCGCCAACCACGCGCCCGCGCGACCAGCACGAACGGCAGCCAATGCGTCGGCAGCGCGGCGTGGAAAAACGCCACCGTAAAGCCGGTCGCAGCGAGGGTCGCGAGGACGGTGGTGTTCATGGAAAGGGTTATTGGGGGACGGCCCGTGTGTCCGGCGGGAAACGCGGAACGCAAGGCATCGCTCGCCCAGCGCGCGCTGTCGAGCGTGCGCTGGCCGGATCTTACCGTAGCAAAGTCGTCAAGCCCCCGGCTCGCCGCCGCCGGCCAGCGGTTGCACCCGCACCGCCCACTCGGCCACAGGCATGCCGCCGACCACGTGTTCGCGCACGATACGTTCCACCCGCGCCGGGGTGGCCTCGCCATACCAGACGCCCTCGGGGTAAACCACCAGCCAGGGCCCGCCGGCGCAGACGCGCAGGCACTCGGCCTTCGAACGGAGGGCGTCGGCACCAGGAAACTGGCAGGCGGTTTTCAACGCCGCCCAGGATTCCAAACCGGCAGCGCGGTCGCAGCACTCCGGGCCGGGACAGAGAAACACGTGCCGGCGCGCGCCGGGCAGGCCCATTTTGGCGAAGGCGGCATCAATCTTGGTCGTCTCGGGCGGGCGCGCGGTCGGGGTCTGCTCCATGCGTGACTTCTTGCGGCGGACGGCGGCGGACGCCACCTTTTCGTGGCGAATCCACTGCCCCGTCCACTTTCGCGTCATGCGCTGCGCCCGGTTTTTACTGCTTATCCTTTTTCTCGCGGCCGTGTCCGGCTCGCGGGCGGAGGAGGTGCAGGCGCACGGCCTGATTTTCGAGCACTGGGTTTGTGACACTTTTTTCGGTGGCTACCGGCCGCCTGTTTACACCCAGAAGTGGGATATACCGGCGGCGGCGAATTCCGCGCACGGCGGGGTGCCGGCCAATCCCAAGGCGACCCGCTTCGGCACGCCGGTGGGACTGGGCGACGCGCTGCGGCAATACGACATCGAGGAGCCGTTTCTCCTCATTTTGGGCTATTGGGAGCAGGTCGCACCGACGGAGAAACGTTTCGTTAAACTCCTCGGGCTCCGCGTGGAGCCGGCGGCATGGCGTGGCTTGTGGGGGCCGGTTACCCGGGCTGATCTGGAGCGACTCGATGCGTTGATCAAAGACCGCTCGCTCTCCCCGGTGGAAGCGCGGTTGCGTGCGCAGGAGCTAAAGACCCAGCTGCCGTTTTCCCGGGCCGTCTTTGTGCTCAATCCGAAGATCGACGCCCAAGGGCAGCGGCGTCTTCAATGCAGTCTGCGCTTCGCGGATGTTCTCAAATACCTCGCACCCGAGGTCTCACCCGAACCGGAGACACATCCTGCGCTCTGGGGCGTGGCCTTCCCAGGCCCGGTGGTCTCCGGACCAAGGCGATTCGGGGAGGCGGAGTAAGATGTTTCGTTTGAAGACACTTTGCCCGACGACCGTGCATCGTTTTATTTGAGCTTATCCAGATAACGCCCCTTCTGAGTGCTCAACGAGCGCGCCCCGTTAGAAAGTAGGCCGAAGTGTGAATTTCATTTAGTTCTAAGTTTTTAACATTTCTCGGCCTGACCCCTTTTGATTGTCGGCACGGTTTCTTCCTTATCTGCGTCTCATGTTATCAGCCCCCTTTTTATTGGCCGTTACTTTGCTTTTATGCGGACAAATAATTTATCAATTGGTAAAATATTTAGAGGCATAGACATTGGAGTGTAGACGGTCCAATTAACCAGATCGTCACTTTGTTCTATATTATAGTTTAGAATGAACCGGCCATCTTGCTGTCGGCTTAAAATAAGGTCGCCGATTGCCATATTATGAATTTGCGAAGCTGTAAACAAACTCCAAGTGTTTGGTGCTGAGATAACGCTGGCAATACCTGCCGTTTTGCCTTCGTTTACGATAGTAGTTAGTTCGCCTTTCGTAGCTAGGCTAGCAATTGTTGATGTTAATAGAGTATTAACACCAGTTTGGGTGGCTATTCCATAGTTTCCATTGGATGTAAGTATGGATTGCGAAAGATTCCTAATAAACGTAGCATTTGAAGATAGGGCATCTGCTATAGCTTCCACCATTGCTTTAGATGCAACCTGCGTCTTGAAGCCGATTAAATTTAGTGAAGCAATATATACTATTGGGATATTTAGGCTAGCTAAGTTTACGCAGTCCAAAAAGGCAGAGTTTCCGATATAAGTCACACTGTTTGGTATGGTGAGGGTAGTGAGGCTGGAGCAGCCTTGGTATGATGAAATACCAATGGTAGTAACATTAGGGGGGAGCGTGATATCACCTAAACTAACGCAATCCTTAAATGCTGAATTACTTATAGTTGTAAATATTTCAGGATCTCCTACAGCGGGAATGCTAATAGGAATGGTGAATTTGCGTAAGCTTGAGCAATTTTGAAAAGCGGAAACACCAATAGTCTTCAGTTTGTTTGGGGTGTTTAAGTTGTTTAAATTTAGACAGTTATGGAAAGCAAAGTCACCTATGTCTCTTAATGTGTTCGGTAGCGTAATATTGGTTAACTTACCGCAGTCTTGGAAGGCATTGTTGCCTAAATATAATAAGTTACTTGGTAGGCCAACAGTTGTTAAACTACTACAGCCTTTAAATGCATTCCAACCGATGGTTTTTACGGAATCAGGAATGCTAATGGTGAGTAGACTAGTGCAATTTTGAAATGCGTTGCCACCTATGTTAATTATGCTAGCTGGCAAGTTTACGCTAGTTAGACCACTACAATTAATAAATGCACCATTCCATACTCCTGCTATTCCATTTTCGAGTGTGACTGTTGCGAGTTTTGTGCAGCCGTCAAATGTTGCCCAACCTACGTTTTTTATAGTATTCGGAATGGTGATACTCGTTAGGTTGTTGCACCCTTGAAATGCATTGCTCGAGATATCAGTCACGCTAAACGGAAATGAAATGCTCACCACGTTGGAGGGTGTTGCAAATATGGGATTGTATTGAATCCCTACTTTAACAACAGGATAACCGTTCAGAATCTCGGGTATTGCTACTTGTCCTGTCGCTGTTGATCTAGTAATTGTTGCGCCGCCATTTTCAACTAGGTAAGTCCAATGTCCACTTACTTGGGCTTTCGCAATTATTGTTGCCAGCAGGAAGAAAATTAAATTTATCGAATTTTTCACGGCGTAAAATATTGTATATTATATTTATTTACTTCTTGCTTATTGGTAATTTGGAACTAAAATTATGTGCTTATCGCATGGCTTCTAACCGTAGAATTCTCAGGGGGAATGAACGCAACTATTGCATTTTGTATGGCTTTAATCACCTACTATGATTCATTGTCATTATCTGGCACTATCGCTGCATTAATGTCTTTTAGAGTGATGTATCGTTAATCATGCTGGAAGTTTTGCATGCTTTGCAAGCAAATACGTAGCTGAAATGGGGTCAGGTAAAATGATGGTCAGCTAAGGGCCAAATCAAAGGGGTCGGGCCGAGAAATGCTAAATTGGGGGTCTAGCCTATGGGGTCGGGCCGAGAATCGTTGATTTTAGGCGGCATGTGATAGTTCTGTTGCCTGGAGGATTTCAACCAACATTCCCGGGCAACTTGTTCCGTATATCCCTGTATCATAACAATCAACGGTTGCACGCTCACGAACACCTTTCAGGTCAACTTTTCAGCATTTCTCGCCAGACCCCTTTGGCTTGGTCGTCCAGACACCACTTACCTTTACAATGTTTCACTTGACTCGCTTTCTTCTCTTGATCGACAGAAACAGGGAAAAAGCGCCGATTATTGACGTAGAGGAGGATGGCTCCGGAATGGTTATAAGTGCAGATACTTCGCCAGATGACAACGAGCGATTGTATATCCTAACGTCATCCATGGTAAGTCCATTCATCCCAAATCCCCAATCACTATTCCCGCTGAACCCCTCTGGCGCAACGCCTGAAATAACCTCATACCCATCAATATATATTCTCCTCACGCCTGCGACTGCCTCATATGTTGCCGCAATATGATACCATATGGATGTGGCTTGTGGGGGTGCAGCAGTGTAATCAAGGTCATTATAGAAAAACGAGAATCTAACATCATTAGGATAATCAATGGCAATAGCCGTAGATTTTCCACTAGCGCTCTCGGAACCAATGCCAAGCGCCCAAGTGTCAATAGGATCGAACGCTTTTAAATACCAGAAGGCTATCGTCATTGAACTACCGGTAAGATTGATGCCGGTTCCCGTAACTGGAGGGAACATATCGGTGCAAGAGAGTGCAGAAGAGGCGACATTGAATCTATCTGCTACATACGTGGAACTTCCAGCGAATGAACCGTGGTGCCCGTTTCCACTTGAATCGAGGACGTTTCCATTGAGTTCAAAGTGTGCCACAAGCCCAGTCGTGATGTCCTGAGCCGACAAAGTAGATGCAACGAATAATATCGTGGTAATGAATTTTTTCATATTTTCTCTCCCTAAGGTTGTGTAGTTAGTTTAAGGTTGTAGATCGCGTCTCGAAGAATCCTGTTAGTGAGGAGTTTAGGCTTCCCCAGCGAAATTGGTTAGGCGGGCCGCAAAGGGTATTAAATCCCCAAAAAGGATTGTTCCGAAGCTGATCTATTGAACCGCTGCACCCCTAATCACCCCGAAGGCCGCCGACGAGGTCGTGCTAATCAGATGCATGCTTTGCATGTCTTTTCCAAGACAGCTTTTTTGCGAATGTCGAAGCCAAAAATTTGCGGCAGCGGCCAAATCAAAGGGGTCGGGCCGAGAAATGCTAAATTGGGGGTTGCCGACTTGGATTTTGAGGGAAGTTCCTTTGGCAAAACTTGGCGGGCAAGCTATGTATTTTGTTCGAAATACGGCACATGGGTGTGGCCGGTTTTTGTTAGTTTAAAACCAGCTACTGAAGCGAAGTAACCCCTTGGGGCTGCTGTTTTATGCGGCGGCGGGCTCGACGCCGGCCATGAGGCGCATGAGGGCGGTTTCGCTGAAGTCGGTGCGGGGGACCTCGCCGGCGAGGCGGCCGGCGCGGAGCACGAGGATGCGGGTGCAGAGGCCGAGCAGCTCGGGCAGTTCGGACGACACGACGAGCAGGGCTTTGCCTTCGCAGGCGAGCTCGTCGAGGAGCGCGTAGATCTCGGCCTTGGCGCCGACGTCCACGCCGCGGGTGGGCTCGTCGATCAGCAAGATGTCGCAGTCGCGGGCCAGCCATTTGGCCAGGGCGATCTTCTGCTGGTTGCCGCCGGAGAGGCCGCCGACGATCGTTTCGAGGGAAGGGGCTTTGACGCGGAGGCGTTTTTGGTAGCGGTCGGCCAGCGAACGTTCGAGGCCGCGGCGCACCCAGCCGAGGCGGGACAGGACGGGGAGCGAGGCGAGGGCGGTGTTTTCGCGGCAGTTGAGACCGAGGACGAGGCCCTGGCGTTTGCGGTCTTCGGGCAGGAGGCCGAGGCGGGCGGCGAGGGCGGCTTCGATGGAGCGGGGGGCGATCGGGCGGTCATTGACCAAGACCCGCCCGGTGGCGGCGGGGTCGAGGCCGAAGGCGGCTTGCACGGTCTCGCTGCGGCCGGCGCCGACTAGGCCGGCGAGGCCGACGATCTCGCCGGCGCGCACGCTGAGGGTGATGTCGGAAAACTTGCCGGGGGAGCTGAGCGCTTCGAGCCGGAGGCGTTCGCGGCCGGCGGGGCGGGCGAGGTGAGCCGGGGTTTGGGCGCGGAGTTCGCGGCCGATCATCTGCGAGACGACGCGGGCGGGGGTGGTGGCGGGGATGGCCTCGGTGGCGACGTGGCGGCCGTCGCGCAGGACGGTGATGTGGTCGCACAGCTCGAAGAGTTCCGACATGCGGTGCGAAACGTATATAAGGGTGAGGCCGCGGGCTTTGAGTTTACGGACAAGGGTGAACAACTCGCGCGTCTCGCCGGCGGAGAGGGAGCTGGAGGGCTCGTCCATGACGATGACTTGCGCGCCGGTGCCGACGGCGGCGGCGATCTGGACAAGTTGTTCTTTGCCGGTGGAGAGGGTGCCGATGAGGGCGTCGGGATCGATGTCGGCGTGGATGGAGGCGAGCATCTCGCGGGCGCGGGCGCGAAGGGCGGGGCGGTCCACAAAGCCGCCGGCGCGGAGGGGGAGGTCGCCGAGGCAGAGGTTCTCAGCGACCGACATATTGGGGCAGAAGGCGAGTTCCTGGTGCACCATGGCGATGCCGAGCGCGCGGGCGGCGAGGGGATCGGCGGGCGCGATGGGTTTGCCGTCCAACCGCATCTCGCCGGCGTCGGCGGTGTAGACGCCGGCGAGGATCTTGCCGAGGGTGCTCTTGCCGGCGCCGTTCTCGCCGATGAGGGCGTGGCAGGTGCCACGCGGGATGGCGAACGAGACCCCGTCGAGCGCGAGCACGCCGGGGAAACGTTTGGTGATGGATTGGAACTCGAGGTGGGCCACGAAAGGCGGGGTAGCGGGTTTAGCGCTTGGGCAGCCAGGTTTCCCAGTTCTTGGCGAAGGCATCCACGGTGTCCTTGGTGACGGGGATGAGGGCGCTCACGTCCACGACGGCGGCGGGATCCTTTTTTAGGACGATCTTGTTGATGAGGTGTTCCACGGAGCGGTAGCCCCACTGGTAGCACTGCTGGGCGAGGAGGACGGGGACGTGGCCGGAGCGGATATAGGCGAGCTGGGCGGGCAGGGCGTCCACGGAGACGCACTGGACGGTGCCGGGGGCCCACTTCAGGGCGTTCTCGGTGAAGAGGGGCCAGCCGCCGATCATGGCCCAGCCGGTGATGTCGGGATTGGCCTGCATGACCTGCTCGACCTTCGCGGCGGAGTCCTGCGGGGTCTCCTTGTGGTAGTAGACGTCGCGGATGGTGAGGCCGGGGTGTTTTTTGGCTTCTTCGCGGGCGCCCTGGACGCGTTTCTGGAGGTTGGGGGCGGTCTGGTTGCCGGCGAGGATGGCGACGACGCCCTGGCCGTGCATGACCTTGGCGAGTTCAGCCATGGTCTGGCGGCCGCACTCGAGGTCGTCCACGCCGTAGGTCACGAAGCGTTTGGAGGCGGGGGCGTCGGAATCGAAGGTGGCGACGGGCACGCCGTTCTCGACGGCGCGGTCGATGGTGGCGGTGAGTTTATTGGCGTCGGTGCAGGAGACGGCGATGCCCTCGGCGCCGGCGAGGACGAGTTGCTCGATGGCCTCGGCTTGTTTCTGGGCGTCTTCCTCGTTGGGGGTGCGCCAGTCGATCTTGATCTTCAGGCCGTGCTGTTGGCCGAGGGCCTTGGCGGCGTCTTCGGCGCCGACGCGGGCGGCCTGGAAGACGGGGTTGCCTTGGGACTTGGCGACCAGGCCGAGGGTGAGCTCACGCTCGGCGCGGGCGGGCAGGGCGAGGGCGGCGGCGGCGAGCAGGCCGGCCGCGAGTTGGAGGAGGTGGGTGGTTTTCATGGGGGATGGAGTGGGGGAGGGGAAAAGGGCCGGGAGGGAACTCAGGCGCGGGTGAGGCGGCGTTTGGCGAGCCAGGTGTTGACGTTGTCGAGCACGACGGCGGCGATGACGACGGCGCCGATGATGATCTGGCTGTAGTTTTGGTCGATGCCGAGGATGACGATGCCGCTGGCGATCATCTGGATGATGAGGGCGCCGAGGACGACGCCGAGGGCGGAGCCGCGACCGCCGGTCAGGCTGCAACCGCCCACGACGGCGGCGGCGATGACATTGAGTTCGTAGCCCTGACCGTCGCCCGAGGTGGCGGCGCCGTAGTAGCCAAGCGAAAGCACTGCGGAGACGCCGGCGGCGAGACCGGCGAGGACGTAGACCCCGAGCTTGACGCGGCCGACGCGGATGCCGCTGAAGCGGGCGGCCTGTTCGTTGCCGCCGATGGCGTAGACGCGGCGGCCGGCGGCCAGGCGTGAGAGGTAGATCCAGCCCAGAACGGTCACGACCACCATGACCAGCAGGGGCACCACGCTCAGGCCGTTGCCCAGTTCGAAGCGCACAAACTCGCGCAGGTCGGCGGGGAAGCCGCCGATGGATTGGCCCTTGGTGGCGACGAAGGCGATGCCGCGCAGGATGGCCATGGCGCCGAGGGTGATGATAAACGGGTGCACGCCGAGGGCGACGATGAGGCCGCCGTTGGCCAGACCGCAGAGCGCGCCGGTGGCGAGGCAGACCAGCACGCCCAGCGCGCAGGCGGCGAGCGGGGCGAGGGCGGTGCCCTCGGGACCGAAGTGGTGGAGGACCATCGCGCCGAGCACGGAGGCCAGCGCGTAGATGGAGCCGACCGAGAGGTCGATGCCGCCGGAGATGATCACGATGGCCATGCCCACGGCCATGATGGCGATGAAGCTCGTATCCTTGGCGAGCTGGGCGAGGTTCTGGGCGTTGAGAAACTTGTTTTTAACCTCGAAGGCGGGGGTGCGATTGCCCTCGGCGTCGGTGGTGAAAACGCGCTGGCGGCCGCCGTCGGCGGTGCGCTCAAACTTCGGGGTGCGGACGGTCCCGGCGAAGGCGGTCAACAACACGCCGAGGACCAGGATCACCAACAGAAGGCCGCTTTCTTGGAAGCGGAAGAGGTTGCGAAGGAAGGGGGGCATGCGAGCGAGGAGGATTCTACCGAAGGTGTCTGGCCGCGAAAGGCAAAGATAGTTTACCGGAGCCGGCAGCATTCTGTTGCCCGGGTCGCGTCGAGGCGACTTAGCGGCGTCTTTCGACGGGGCCCGCGCTCGAAATACTCTTCGAGTATTGTCCGCCCTGCGGGCTCACCCTCCGTCTTCGGCTCCGTCCTTTACCCGGTCCGCACCGAAATGTGCTGGCCCCCTCGCCACGCTGCACCGCCGTCCAACTGCATGATCGAGGCTCTATCCTGAAGGGGCCTGGCTCAGGCCGGGTTCGAGGCGGGGTTGGCGGCGGGGTGTTCGACGGGTTCGAGGTGCTCGGCGGCCTCGCTTGATTCGTCTTCGAGGGGGTATTGTTTACGGAAGTCGGCGAAGTCGATCAGCTCCATGCGGCCGTCGAAGTGTTCGACGATGGCGGTGAGGCTCTCGACCCAGTCGCCGCTGTTCAGGTAGTGCACGTCGCCCATCATGCGGTCGGCGGCGGTGTGGATGTGACCGCACATCACGCCGGTGCAATCGCGGCTCTTGGCGAGGTCGGAGATGTGTTCCTCGAAATGCGAAACGTGGCTGACGGCCTGCTTTACGCGGGCCTTGACCGCCTTGGAAATGGAGTAGTATTCCTTACCGCGCCAGGCTCGGTAGTTGTTGTAGAGGCGATTGATGCGCATGAGCACTCGGTAGCCCCAGTCGCCGGCGTAGGCCAGGAAAACGAAGTTCTTGGTCACGGTATCAAACACGTCGCCGTGGAGCACGAGGTAGCGGCGGCCGTTGGCGCCCTCGTGGATGTGGTCCTCGGCGATCTCGAGATTCTCGAAGGTGACGGGGATGAACTTGGAGAGGATATCGTCGTGGTTGCCGCGGAGATAGATCACCTGGGTGCCGCGCTTCTCCAGCTTCTTAAGGACGAGGCGGATGAAGCGGCTGTGGGTCTTGGGCCAGAAGGTGGCCTGCTTCAGGCGCCAGCCGTCGATGATGTCGCCGTTCAGGATGAGTTTCTCGCAGCGGGTGTATTTTAGGAAGTGATTAACTTCCACGGCTTTGCAATCGTGAGTCCCCAGGTGGACGTCGGAGATTATCACGGTGCGGACCTTGAGCGTGCGTTTATCCATCTCGAATTGTTTTTAGGGTGGGTTAGGGGGAGGTGGCTAGGGTGGAAACGTAGGCGTCACGCAAATGTCACGCAACTGCCACCGGGGTGGCGGCAAGGTTGGGGGACGGGGTGGTGGTGGTTTCCGGGGCGTGGCGCAGGGGGGCAGGGACGGCGATGCGGAGGCTGGCGGGCAGGACCTTAACTTCGATCTGGGCGCCGCAGGGGCGGACTTCGCCGTCGGTGTGGATGAAGCCGGGGGTATCGCGCTCGATGCTGAAGGCGGCGGCGCGCAGGCGGGTGACGCTGGGGGAGCCGTCGAGGCGTTTGGTAAACAGGCGCTCGGCGAGGGGGAGGACGTTGAAGGGGGTGAGTCGGCGGATGATGGTGAGATCGAGCAGGCCGTCATCGACGCGGGCGTGGGGGGCGATGAAGCAATCGTTACCGTATTGGTCGGAATTCGCGATTGCGACGATGAAGCCGGGGGAGCGGAGCACCTGGTCGCCGCAGCGGATGCGGTAATCGGCGGGGTGGTAGCCGAAAAGGGTGCGCCAGGTGGTGCGCGCGTAGGCGGTGAAGCCGCGGGTGGTCAGCGCGTTAAAGCGGGCGCTGATCTCGGCGTCGAAGCCCAGGCCCATGGCGTTGAAGAAGGGGTGGTTATCGGCTACGCCGGTGTCGATGGTGCGGATGTGGCCGGCGAGGAGGGCGCGGAAGGCGCCTTTGCCGGGGCCGGGCAGGCCGAGGTGGCGGCCGAGGCCGTTGCCGGAGCCGCAGGGGATCAGGCCGAGGGCGGCGGGGGTGCCGACGAGAGCGGCGGCGACTTCGTTCATGGTGCCGTCGCCGCCGATCGCGACCACTAGATCGCAACCGTCATCGAGGGCGCGGCGGGCGAGCTCGGTGGCGTGGAGCGGGTGCTCGGTGGGGACGACGGTGGCGTCGAGCCGGTGTTCGGCGATGAACTCGCGGGCGCGCTGGAGGAGCCAGGGGTTGCGGGCGTTGTGCCCGGAGTGCGGGTTGAAGATGAAACGGGCGCGGGAGTGCATCCGGACTTTCAGGAGGCGGCGGGCTGGGCGGGGGGCGGGGACGGAAGGTGTCGGGTCGGGCCGGAATTGGCGACTTCGCGAAGATCGCGGGCGAAACCATCGATCACGCGGCTCCAAGGGATGTTTTCGGCGGTGGCGCGCGCGATCAGGCCGAGGCTCTGGCGGAGGCGGGCATCGCGGGCGAGCTCGACCGAGCGGCCGATGAAGTCGGTCTCGTCGCCGAGGGCCACTACCAGGCCGTTTTCGCGGTGGCGGATATAGCGCGCGGCGGCGGCGTAATTATAGGCGCAGACGGCGAGGCCGGAGGCCATGCTCTCGGTCACGACATTGCCAAAGGTCTCCGTCAGGCTCGGGTAAAGGAAGGCGTCGGCCGAGGCGTAGTGGCGGGCGAGATCCTCGCGGCTGAGGAACCCGGTGAACACCGCCCAGGGGTGGCGGCGTTCGAGCTTTTTGCGCAGGGGGCCGTCGCTCACCAAGACGAAGCGGGCGCGGGGCTGGACCGAGCGGATGGCCTCCCAGGAGCGGAAGAGGAGCGCATAGTTCTTCTCGGCGGCGAGGCGGCTGACGTGGATGAAGACGGGGTCCTCGGGGCCGGCACCCCATGACTGGCGGAGGGAGAGGTCGCGGCGGGCCGGGGAAAACAGGTCGGTATCGACCCCTCGCGAGAGCAGGCGCATACCCTTAAAGCCATCGCGGGCAAGCTCTTGGTTAAGCTCGTCGGTGGGGGAGAGGGTGATGCGGGTGCGGTTGTGGAACCACCGTAGATAGGCGAGCGCGGGCCGGGTGAGGAAATCGAAGCCGTAGTGTTTCGAGTAGCTGTGGAAATTGGTGTGGAAAGAGGACGCCAGGGGGATGCCGAGGGCATCGGCGGCGGACAGGGCGGACCAGCCGAGCGGGCCCTCGGTGGCGACGTGCACGACCTCGGGACGCTCGGCGCGCCAGGCCTGGAGCAGGCGGCCACGGGCGGGCAGGCCGGCGCGCAGCAGCGGATAGCCCGGGATAGGCACGCCGGGGTAGAGCACCTCGGTAAAAGGGCGCGGGCCGGCGGCGTGGGCGGCGTTTTCGGCCTCGCCCTGGCGGGGGCGGTGCACGGTGACGGCGAAGCCCCGGCTGGTCAGGCCGGCGGCGAGATGGCCGAGAGTCATGGCGACGCCGTTGATCTCGGGGGGGAAGGTTTCTGTGACTAAGGCTAGTTTCACGCTTGCGACCGGGTGTCGTCATGCGTGCTTGGATACGCAACCGCAAAGCCTTTACCCAGCGACCCTATCACCGCACCGTAACCTATGTGTCATTCCCTTTACGTCCTCACTGGCCCGACTGCGGTCGGCAAGACTGCGCTGGCGCTCGAATGGGCGGAGGCGAACGGGGCGGAAATCGTCTCGTGCGATGCCAGTTTGTTCTACCGGGGCCTGGATATCGGCACGGCCAAACCGACGGTGGCGGAGCGGGCGCGGGTGCGGCACCACTTGATCGATGTCTGTGCGGTGGGGGAGCGGATGGATGTGGCGCGCTACGTCGAGGCGGCGCGGTCGGTCTGTGCCGACATCGCCAGCCGGGGGCGGCGGGTATTGGTCACGGGCGGGAGTGGATTTTATTTAAAGGCCTTTTTCGGGCCGGTGGCGGACGATATCGCGATCCCGGAGGCTTTGCGGGCGGAGGTGATGGAGGTGGAGCGGGGAGCGGGCCTGGCTGGCCTGGTGGGCCGGTTGCGGCAGCTCAATCCGGGCGTGGATGCGCTGGCGGGCGTCGATCTGGCCAATCCCCGGCGGGTGGCGCGGGCACTGGAGCGGTGTCTGGCCACGGGGCGGACGGCGGCCGCGTTGGCGGAGGAGTTTTACGCCCGGCCCGGCCCTTTTGCGGATTGGGAGGCGCGGGCGGTCGTCTTGACGCGGGCCGATGAGGAATTGCGGAGCCGCATCGCGGGGCGGGTGGAGGCCATGCTGGCGGCCGGTTTGGTGGACGAGGTGCGGCGGCTGCGAGGGGAGGGACTGGAGGGCAATCCCAGTGCGGCCAGTGCGATCGGTTACCGGGAGACGCTGGCGGTGCTGCGCGGCGAGCTCGCCGAGGCCCGGCTGGCGGAGGAAATCGCGGGCAACACCTGGCGCTTGGTGCGCAAGCAGAAGACCTGGTTTCGCACCCAGTTGCCGCCGGGCGGATTCCGCGTGCTCGAGGCGGCGGGGGCGCGGGCGGCGGATTTGTTTGCGGCTGGCGGCTAACGCGACCCCGTTTGGGCCGGGCTGCCGATGATGCGACGAAGGAGGCGGCCGGGGCCGTAGGCAAAGGTCCACTCCGGTTTTTCGAGGGTGCCGGAGAGCTGGACTTCGAGGGCGCTGGAAAGCGGGGTCAGCACCAGGCCGGCGGTGGAGGAGAGCAGTCCGGTGCTTTGCTCGAAGGGCCGGACGCGGGCATTGAAGGCGAGGCGGCCGGTATCGAGGGTGTAGTCGCCCCTGGCTTCGACCAAGGCGGAGGGGCCGGTGAGGCGCAGGGATTGGAAGGCGAGCCGGTTCCGGTCGAGCTGGAAGCCGGCCTGGGCGCCATTGAGGCGGACAGTGCCTAGGCCGATGCCGAGATCGGAGAGCAGTCCCGACAGCCCACCCAGTAGGCGGATGCGGGCCAGATCGGCGCCGCTCACCACGCCCTCGCCCTGCCCGGACAGGCCGAGCGGGTCGGCGAGCGGCCCGGTGGCCTTCAAGCTGAGGGCGAGGCTGCCGCCGAGCGGGCGGGTTTTTTCAGGCTCGGGGCGGGCTTTGGTCGCGGGCGTGTCTGGGCTGGGCGGGGCGGGGCGGGTGGCTTGAAACTCGCGCCAGCGGACTAGAGTGAGGTCGAGATTCGCCGCGGCCAGGCGCATATCGAGGGCGAGCCAGCGTTGCTCTTCGGGGCCGGAAAGCACGGCGCGTCCCGTGGCGAGGCCGTCGGCAAAACCGGCGCGGATATCCTCCAAAAACAGCTCCTCGCCGTGTCGCTCGACCCGGAGCGAGAGGTGGTCGAGGGGGAAGCCCTGGTAGTGGAGCGGGGCGGCGGTCGCGACTTCGAGCACGTAGTCCTGACTTTGGTTTTTCTCCGGCCGGCCGGGGCCGAACAGTTCGCCGGCGAGGTGGAGGCTGGGCGGGGCGGTGAGGGTGAGCGGCTCGACCAGGGCTGGGCCCTCAACCGGGAAAAGGAGAGGGATCGACTCGATGGGCAGGTCGGACCGGATGTCGAAAGCCATGTGTGCCCAGGTGTCCAGGATGGGATTGTAAATGCGGGTGAAGGTGCCGCTGGCGGCCCGGTCCCGGGCGGTGGCACGGAAGCCGTGCACCTCCACCCGGTGCTCATGGGTGCGGATGCGGGTAGCCAGCGAGTCGATTGACAAGCCGCGCAGGCGCATCGGGCCGGAGTGGACGCCCACGAAAACATCGCTGCGATCGGGCTCGCCCCAAGTGCCCCGAATATCGATTTCCGCCTCCGGTGGATGCGGGCCGAAAGTGAAGTTGCCCCACAAGTCGTCCCACCACTCGGTGAACCAGCCTTGGATCAACATCGGGCGCAGGCTGCCGGCGAGGAGGAAGCGGTAGTCCAGGGTGTCGACGTCCATCTCATAGGTGCCGCTGGCGCCGCAATCGGCCAGCATCAGGCGGGCGGGGTCGGCGACGATGCGGCGGGTGGCGGCATCGTAAACGATGTCGGCCGAGGCGCGGTCCCAATCGACGGCGTGGGCGGTGGCGCGGCCGGTGGTGAAGCGCAGGCGGGCGTGTTCAGGGTGGCCGCCGGGGGTGAGGGTGATGGTGGCGGCGAGGGCGATCGGATCGGAAATACTGAAGAGGCTGCGGGCCTTGGCGGGGAGGAAGGGGCGGGCGACGGCGAGCAGGGCGGGGGTGAGGGCGCCTTGCGCGGAGATTTCTCCGGCGCGGGCGGCGGGATCGCCCGTGAGGTCGAGCGACCAGGGGGCATCGGCAAGGCGGGTGGAGACCCAGGCTTCGAGGCGGGGCATCGCTGGGTCCCCGCGGTAGCGCACGGTGGCGACGAGCGGAATCGGTGGCACGGCGAGGCCGGTTTTTTGCAGGCGGTCGAGGGTGAGATCGGCGAGGTAGGTGGCGGGGGTGTCGGAGCGGAGGCGGAGGGAGAGTTGTTCCCCGGCTAGGGCGAGGGCGGCGGGGGTGGAGAAGCGTTTGGCCTGGAGTCGAATATCGGGGGTATCGGTCAAGGCTCCGTCCGGAGCCAGGGGCAGGTTAAAGGTGAGCTGCACTTCTTCCAGGCTGGTCCCGGCGAGGGCGGCGGGGATGGCGGGCTGGGCGGGTGCGAGCAGGTGGGGGATCTCCGCCGTGACGCTGAGACTGCCGGGGGCTAGGTCGATGTGCAGGCTGCGGATGGAATCGAGCGGCAGGGCGGCGAGGGAACGGTAGATACCGGCGGCGCGGGCCAGGATGTCGCGCACGTTTCCGGCGACTGGAGGGCGGGGGGCCGTGGAGGGCGAGAGCGACGGCGGGGCCCCGGAGAAATTCGTGGGCACGCCGAGGATCCGGGCGCTGGATTGCGTGAGCAGCCAGGCCACTCCGCCGGCAGGGCGGGCGAAACGGAATTCACCGCCGGTGAGCAGAGGCTCGGCAATGCCCGAGGGAGAAAGGGGAGCGGGCAGGCTGAGGCGGAGCCCGGAGATTTCCAGGCCGGTCGGGACGACGCGGCCGCGGAGTAGCTCGCGGCGGCGCAGCTGAAGCGAGATCGTCTCGGTGCTGGCAAAGGCGTCGTTTTGGCCGGCCAGTCCTAGGCGGGCATCGCGGACGAGCACACGGCCGTGCGGATCGAGCCAGACTTCGCCGGCGGCCAGGTAAAGGCCCTCGCTGGCGAGACGCTGCGTGATCAGTTCCAGCGCGGGCCCGGGGACGCGCAGGCCGCCGTCCTGCAGGATGCGGACTTGGAAAACCAACGCGGCGGCGAGGATCAGCCACAAAGACCAAAGCAGCAGCCGGCCGCACAGGCGGCAGGCGCGGAAAAAAGGCCGGAGGGGCAGTGTGGCCACGGGCGGGCGGGGCGGTGGAGCTGCGGGCTCAGGGAGCGGAGGCCGGTTGCAGCAGCGACCAAAGGGCGTCGAGCAGGCTTTGCTCCAAAGAGAAGACAAGGCCCAGCCGTTCGCTCCCCGCGAGCTGGGTGCCGCCGCCGGCGCGAGCGGCGATGGACAGCACCAGCGGCCCGTCGCCCGGGGGCGCGAGAGTGGCCTCCAGGCGGTAGGACCAGGGCTTTTCCACGCCGTCCACCGGGACGGTGGCCGGGAAACCCTCGCGCACGATGCGGCTGGCCCGCAAGTCACGCAGGCTGGCGAGCAGGGTGGCGATCGCGGCCGGGGGCGGGATGTCGGAAACGGTGTGGTCGAGCAAGGGCGGGGCGTCGGGGGAGGCGGTGGAGCGGATGACCAGCCGCGTGATGCGGGTCGCTTCGGGTAGGCGGGCGAGTTCCCGGTCGCGGTAGGAAAGCGGGGCGATGTCGAGCAGCAGAAGGGTCTCTGGCGGCACGGCGTAGATGAAGGGCTGCCCGGCCACGCGGGCGTAGAGGCCGGGGTCGGTGCCGCCGGGCTGGGCGAGTTCCAAGATGAGGGTGGCAGGGCCGTCGAGGGGGGGCGTGGCGGAGGATTCCGGGGCGGCGAGTTCGAGGGTGACGGTGCGTTCGGGGCGGTTGAAGCCGAGGTTCTCCAGTTCGACGCGGGAGGGGGCGTCGGAGACGAAGGGAGAAGCCTTCGGACGGGGGGCGGCGGCCTCGATGAGTTGGAGGTTGCCTAACAGTTTGGCGACGAGGGCGGGGTCGGCGCGGGTGGAGTTGGCCAGGGCGGCGGAGGCCAGGCGCCAGGCGGCGGCCCCCCCGGAATTGGAATCGAGCTTCTGGATCTGCAGGGGGCCGGCGGCGGCGCCTTCGGGGCCGGCGATTTCCACCGCGGTGACCCGGGCGGGGTCGAAGGCGAGCACGCGGCGGTCGCGCAGGTCGGTCTGGGCCTGGTCGAGGGTGGCGAGGACGGCGGCCGGCACCGTCACGGTGAACGGGGTGGGGCGGTCGTCGAGGCGCGCGTGGAGCTCGATCGTCTCGGCGCCGGGTGCGGCCGGGGCGGCGGGCAGGCCGAGCAGGAGGGTCTCGCGGCGGGAGTTGCCTTCGAGGGTCAGGCGCAGGCGAGGCACGGCTAGCCCGGTGGCTTCGGGCGAGGCGGCGGCCTCGCCGGGAAGAAAGCGAGCGACGCGGAGGGCGTTGAGGTCGTTGATCAGGAGTTCGACCGGAGTCTTGGCGGCGCGGGTGGTGATGGGGGCCTCGAAGGCCCAGCGGGTCTGGTCGCGGCGGAGGCGGGTGCGCGTCGAGGCGGCGCCAGATTGCAGGGTGAGGGCGCGGGCTTCGAAAACGGGGATGGTGAAGAGCCGGTCGGAGCGAAGTTCGGCGAGGAGGGAGGCGGGATCGGTCCCGAAGGCGGCGCCGAACGACTGGGGCACCACATGCACGCGCGCGCCGTCGGGGGACAGCACGTAGAGGCGGTTGCCGACGGCGGTGGCGGCGCCAAGGCGCAGGGTGAAGGCGGGTCCGGCGGGGGTGGTGGAGCCGGCGGGGGGAGGCGCGGGGGTGGCCAGTATTTCCAGGCGCGGTTGATCGAGGCCGTAGTCGGCGAGGGACTGGCCGTTCCGGGCGAGGTCGGCGACGGAGAAGCTGGTCTCGTGCTCAAGGAACTGGAGCTCGTTTAGGATGCGGCGGACGGCAAAGTCATTGGCCGGCCAGTCGAGCGGGGCGGCGAGGAACCAGGTTTCGCCCCGGAGTTCGAGGCGGAGGGTGGTGGGGGCGGAGCCGGGGGGGGCGTCGGGGGCGGGGCGGGTGGTGATGGTCAGGGCGGAGAGGTTGGCGGCCTCGGGGCCGAGCACGCGACGGCGGTTTTCCTCGATGCGGGTGGTGGCGGACCACGGCTGTTCCGACAGCAGTAGGTAGCCGAACAGGGCGAGGTTTAGCGCGAGGAGGAGAAAGGTGACTTTGGAGCGCACGGTTTTCGAGAGAGTAGCGGGTAGAGAGTAGCGGGTAGAGAGTAGAGGAGGAAGTGGGCGGGAGGTGGATTCGATATGTTCGCTACCCACTACCCGATACTCGCTGCTTCATACATCAGCGTCTTCGGTTCCAGTAAACGAGGAGGCCGAGGGCGGCGGTGATGGCGGGCAGGACGAGCAGGAGGGCGAGGCGGAGGCGGGCGAGTTCCGAGCTGGAGAGGGAAAGTTGGAAGCGATCGACGGGGCGCGGGGGCAGTTGGAGTTGGGTATCGCGGTCGACCAGCCAGTTGATCGAGGCGAGGGCGAGGGAGAGATTGCCGCCGGCGGCGAGGCGGGCATTGCCGAGCCAGTCCCCGCCGCCGAAGACCACCAGGCGGCCGCCGCGCACGCTGAAGGGGAGTTTGCCCTTGGGCGTAACGCGTTCGGAGGCGGTCCCCACCACTAGGCGGGGCGGCAGGTCGGAGCCGGGATCGAAGACGGCCGGGCTGCGTTGGCGGTAGGCGCGTTCACCCCAGGCCTCGGCGGAGGCTCCGAGCAGGGGGACCACGGAGAGGGCGGGGTCGAGGGCACGGCCGGGGTCGGCGCGGACCGAGCGGGAGGGACCGAAACGGACGGCGATTTTGTTGTCGTAAAGGAATCCGACCACGGGGTGGCCGGAGTCGGAAGGCGTGAGGACGAGATCTCCGGTATCAGAGCTGCCTTCGGCGCTGCGGTCGGCGATCAGCACATCGTCGGCGAGCACGCCCCAATCGTAGAGCAGGTCGTCGAGGCCGTGGGGGCGGCCGGGGGGCAGGAGGGCGAGGAGGCGTCCGGCGTTGGTGCCGAGGTAGCGGCGGAGGAATTCTTGCTCGTCGGGGCTGAAGCGGCCCTGGGGGGCGGCGGCGACGAGCAGGGCGGCCTGGGCGGCGAGGGCGCGTTGCCCGGGCTGCGCGAGGTCGAGCACGGCGAGGTCGAAATTGCGCAGGCGGAGTTCGTCGCGGAGCACGGAGAGGCCGCGGCCCGGGTCGGTGTCGGTCGGGTCCATCTCCCCGTGGCCGGAGAGGAAGGCGACCAGCGGGCGGGTGGGACGGGAGACGTCGAGGATGGCGGCGGTGAAGGCCTGTTCGCCGAGGAAGGCGACCTTCTCGCGGTCTTTCATGCGGTAGAGTTCGCTGAACTCGACCACGCGGCGTTTATCGCCCGAAAGCACGAGCAGGGTGTTGGGGTTTTCGATGCCGTATTTCAGGGCGGCGGCGCGGTTGCGGTAGATGTCGATATACTCGGCGGAGACGGGGGCCTTGGGATTGGCGGCGGAAGCCTCGGCGTAGTCGCGCAGGAGGGTGCGGATATCGCGGTAGGCTTGATGGAGGGCGTCGTCCTCGGAGTCTTCCGAAAGCGTGACGATGATTTTCACCGGGGCGGGCAGTTCGCGCAGATACGAAAGCGTCTCGGCGGAGAGGGAGTGGCGCGAATGCCGGGACAGGTCGAGGCGCCAGGCGTGGCGGGTAGCGAGGAAATTTAGCCCGGCGACCAGGGCGAGCATGAGCAGGCCTTGGGCGAGTAGGTGGAGGGTGCGGCGGCGGCGGGCGGAGGCGAAGGACACGGGCGGAGGAGAAATTTTAAAACGCGGAAACGCGGAAAAGTTGAAAGGGGCGACGGAGGCGGGTGGTTTTTTAGCGTTTCAGGATTTCGGTGTTTTCCGCGTTTGGTTCCCGTCAACTGTGCAGTTGTTTGGCCTCGACACCGAGGATGCTGAGGATGAGGGCGAGGGCGGAGCCGCTCAGGTAGTAGAGCACCTGGCGGGTGTCGACCACGCCACGGGTGAAGTCTTCAAGATGGGTGAAAATCTGGATGTAATCCACGGCGGCCTTCACGCCGGCGAACGAATCGAGTTTTAGCAGTTCCATGGTGCCGGCGAAGCGCGTGCCGATGACAAGGGCCAGCAGCAGGACGAACGCGAGGATACCGGCGACGGCCTGGTTGCGGGTCACTGAGCTCGCGAAAATGCCGAGGGCGACGAAAAGGGTGCCGGACACGGCGATAAAAAGGTAGCCGCCGAGCAGGGGCCCGAGGTCGATCGGTTGGGATTGGCCCGCGAAGCGGACGAGGATGTAGAAAAAGCCTCCGGTGGCGGCCCAGAGGGCAAGGTAGAGCGCGTAAGATGCGGCGAACTTGGCGAGCACGACCTGAGGCGTGCTGACGGGCGTGGTGAGCAGGGTTTCGAGGGTGCCGAGGCGGCGCTCCTCGGCGATGCTCTTCATGGTCAGCAGCGGCACCATGAAAAATACGGGCAGCCAGAACAGTTGGAAAAACACGGCGGCGGGCGCGGCTTCCTGGGGGGCGGCCGTGAAGGTCTCCAGAATGCCTGCGAAGACGAAGCCCATGACGAGTAGGAAGAGCGTCGCGGCGATGTAAGTGGCGGGACTCACCAGGAGCATGCGGAGCTCATGAGCGAGGAGGATGCGGAAGAGGCGCATGGGGGCGGGGAGGATGCAGAAATCAGGCCGCCTTCGGGCGGGTGGCGGCGAGGAAGACATCCTCCAGAGTGTGACGCGGGCGGGTGAGGCCGCGGAGGCGGAAACGCGGGTCGCGGGCGAGGGTGTTGACCAAGGTTTCGCGCAGATCGGGTGTCTCGGCCGAGGCGGCCAACCGTATCACGGCGAAGCCCTCCGGGCCGGGCGGGGCGGAAGATGGCACGAGGGACAGGGCGGGGTGGACCGAGGCGAGCAGGGCAGGCAGGGCTTCGAGTGGACCGGCGAGCTCGAGTTCGTAGGCCGGCGGGCCGAGCCACTCACGCGGCAAGTCGGCGGGGGAGCCGGCGGCGACGACGCGGCCTTGGTTGATGATGACCACGCGGTCGCAGGTGGCCTCGACCTCGGGCAGGATGTGCGAGCTGATGAGCACGGTCATGCGCCCGCGCAGGCCGGCGATCAGATCGCGCACGGCGATGATCTGGTGCGGATCGAGGCCGATGGTGGGCTCGTCCAAGATGATGACGGGGGGTTCGGCGAGGATGGCGTCGGCGATGCCGACGCGCTGGCGGTAGCCCTTGGAGAGTTTACCGATGATGCGATCGCGGACCCGGCCGAGGTCGCAGAGGTGAATGACCTCATCGAGGCGGGGGGCGAGATGGCGTCGGGTGAGGCCTTTCAGGCGGGCGCGGAGGTCGAGGTATTCGCGGACCCGCATGTCGTCCGGAAGCGGGTTGTTCTCCGGCATGTAGCCAATGAGGTTTTTGACGTCGGCGGGATTCGCCGCCACGTCGATGCCGCAGACCTCGACCCGGCCGGAGGTGGCGGGCAGGTAGCCGGTGAGGATGCGGAGGGTGGTGGATTTGCCGGCGCCGTTGGGCCCAAGTAGGCCGATGATTTCGCCCCGGGCGACTTCGAAGCTAACCTCCCGCACGGCGGGGTGGCCGGCGTAGGCTTTGACGAGGTCACGGACGAGGATGGCGGGTTCAGGCATGGGCGGCTGGGCTTGGGACGGAGCAGGTTTGACCACGGATTCGCGGGATGGGCACGGCTAAATCAGCGATGATTCAAAACGTGGGCGGCGGCGAGGCCGAGGAGGGCGAGGTCGGGCACGATGCGGACGGGTTGGCGCAGGCGACCATGCACGAACTCGGCGGCGCCTCCCGAGAGGAAGATTTCGGCGGAGGGGAGGCCGCGGGTGGCGAACTCGGCGAGGACGGCGTCCAGCAGGGTCTGAATCAGGCCGGCATAACCCACCACGGCGCCGATGCGGATGGCCTCGGCGGTTGACTTGCCGATGACACTCGGGATCGGGGCATCGAGGTCGGTGACGAGCGGTAATTGCGCGGTCCGTTCGTGTAGGTAGCGCGTCACCAGGGCGGGGCCTGGCGTGATGATGCCGCCCTCGTAGCCGCCCTCGGACGTAATCACGTCGAAGGTCACGGCGGTGCCGAGGTCGATCACCACGGCGGGGCGACCGGGGGCGAGGGCGTGGGCGCCGGCGGCATTGGCCAAGCGGTCCTGGCCGATTTCGGCGGGGCGGGGGTAGGTGATGGGAACGCCGAGGCGGACTGCATGGGTGAGTTGCCAGACGGGCAGGCCAAATGTTGCGGCCACGGCGAGCAGTCTGGGCGTGGCGGCAGGCACGACGGAGCAGAAGGCGATGCCGCCGCGGGCGGCATCGCCTTCTGCGGTCGCAGGTCCCGGGTTGGGGGGGACGGTGGAGTTTAACGGCGAAGCCGTGGGCGCGATGCGGAGGGCGGCGAGGTAGGCGGGAAGACCCTCGGCGGCATCGTCGAGCAGCGGGGTGGGAATGTCGCGCTGGACGCTGAATGCGCCGTCACGGTGGACCGCGACGTGGGTGTGGGTGTTACCGATGTCTACGCAGACGAGCATGGCGCGGCGGGTTATTTTTTGGAAAAGGTGACTTCGCCGGCGCGGAAGCGATCGGTATGGCCGCCGGCGAGGCGGAGCAGGAGGCTGCCTTCGTCATCGATGCCGAGGGCGACTCCGCGGATCTCGCGTTCGCCTTGGAGCAGGGTGACGGAGCGGCCTTTGAGGGTGTCGAAGCGGTGCCACAGGTCGGCAAAATCCCGGGTGTAGGACCCGTCCAGGAAGCGTTGGTAGGCGTCGAGCACGCGGCCCACCAAGGCGGCCGCGAACTTGTTCGGGTCGAGGGGGGCGCTGGTGTGGTCGGACAGGGCGGTGGCGCGGGCGGAAAGTTCCGCGGGCCAGCCCCGAGCGGGTGGGCGGAGGTTGAGGCCGAGGCCGAAGACGAGGTCGTGGATGCGATCGGTATCGAGGCGGGCCTCGGTCAGCATGCCGCCGGCTTTGCGGTCGTTAAAAAGCAGGTCGTTGGGCCATTTAAGACCGGGGGCGACTCGACAGAAAGAGGCGACGAGCGCGCAGACGTTTACGCCCATCCAGAGGGTGAAAGTCTGCATGCGGGCGGGCTCGACGCGGGGGTGGAAGGCGAAGCTGGCGTAGAGGTTGCCGTCGGTGGTGCTGTGCCAGGAACGCCCGAGGCGGCCGCGGCCTTTTTCTTGGCGTCGGGCCAGGACGATGAGCGGGGCCCGCTCGCCGGCGGCGATCAGCCGGGCGGCCTCGTCGTTAGTGCTGCCAATCGTATCGAGAAAATAGATGCGGGGGGCGTCGGTGCCGGGGCGGCGCCAAGCCTCGATCAACGCGGGGTGCTGGAAAGCCGGGCGGGTGGCGAGCCGGTAGCCGCGGGCGTGGAGGCTCTGGATCTCAAAACCGAGCAGGCGCAGTTTCTCCAGTTGTTGCCACACGGCGACGCGACTGACGCCGAGGCGGCGGGCGAGGTCCGCGCCCGAGACGACTCCGTCCTCCCCCGCTTCGAGGAGCGCTTGGAGGATCAGGGTTTCGGGACGGGCGGGCATGGGCGGAGTGTCGGAAAAAGCGAAAAGCGAAAAGCGGAAACGCTGAAATCGGAAAGTGGGCGGCGCGGGCGGGGCTCAGGTTTGCCAGTCGAGGCCGATGTCGGCCCAGGCGGAAGAGTGGACGAGGGCGCCGGTGGAGACGAAATCGAGTCCGAGGCCGGCGTAGCGTGGGAGGGTTTTCAGGGTGATACCGCCGCTCGCCTCGGTGAAGGCGCGGCCGGCGATCAGGGCGACGGCCTTGCGCAGGCGGGCGGGGGTGAAGTTGTCCAGCAGGATGACGTCCGCGCCGGCGTCGAGCACGGCGGGCAATTGCTCGAGGCGGTCGATCTCGACCTCGACGGGCAGGTCGGGGGCGGCCTTGCGGGCGCGGGCCACGGCGGCGGCGAGATCGTCGGGCGAACCGAGCAGCGCGAGGTGGTTGTCCTTTAACATCACACGGTCGAAGAGCCCGAGTCGGTGGTTCCAGGCTCCGCCGCAGGCGGCGGCGTATTTCTCCAGCATACGGTAGCCGGGGGTGGTCTTGCGGGTGTCGAGTAGGCGGGTGTGCCCGGGGCCGAGGGCGGCGACGTGGGTGGCGGCGGCGGTGGCGATGCCGGAAAGGCGTTGCACAAAATTCAGCGCGACCCGTTCGGCAGCGAGGAGGGTCCGCGGATCGCCATCCAGGGTGGCAAGGATTTCGCCGGGTGCGACCCGGGCGCCGTCGTGCACGCGGGCCAGGGCGGAAGCACGCCGGCCGTAGGCGGAGAGCACGAGGGGGAGCAGGGGCAGGCCGCAGGCCACGAGCGGGGAGCGGGCGACCAGATGGGCGCGGCCGAGGCGCGGAGTGGTGGCGAGGGCGGCGGTGGAGCGGTCGCCGGTGCAGGCGGGTTTTTTAGCCAAGCCGAGCCCCGCCAGATCTTCGTCGCGGGCCAGCTCCACCAGGTGGCGGAGGTGGGCGCGGTCGAGGTCTGGCCAGGTCAGGCGCAGGAGGAGGCGTTCAAGAGCGGCGGCGGGCGGCATGGATACGAGGGGTCACACCTTGACCACGGAAAACGGCGGGAGCACGGCAAAACACGCCGGAGCGCTTAGGTCTCCAGGTAATCCATGTCGCGCCCGTGGGTTTCCTCCAGCCCGTGCAGGGCCCAGAGCGAGATGAGCACGCACCCCGCGCCCACGACGGCGGCGGCGGCGAGCGGGCCGAGCGAGGTTTTGGTGAATTGAAAGGCCAGGGTGATCGGGATGAGGGCGGCGCGCACGAAATTCGGCACGGTGGTGGCGACCGTCGCGCGCAGATTGGTGCCGAAGTGTTCGGCCGCGATGGTGGCGAAAACGGCCCAGAAACCCACCCCAAAGCCCAGCGCGAGGCAGGCGGTGTAGAAGCTCGCAGGGCTGGCGCCGCTATTGGTTAGGTAGTTTACGATCGCGGCGGCGGTGAGCAGCAGGAACCCGCAAACGACTTTTTTCCGGGTCCCCAGCCATTGGCTGAGAAAGCCGCTCACCAGATCCCCTGCACACAGGCCAAGGTAGACCGATGACACGGCGCGTCCGGCGGTCACCTCCCCGCTCAAGTGCAAGGCCCGGCCAAACTCCGGCGCGAGGGTGGCGAGGATGCCGACCACGAACCAGGTCGGCAGGCCGATCAGGATGCAGCGGGCGAAGCGCAGGAAACGCGGGCGGGAACGAAACAGCGCCAGGAAATCGCCGCGCCGGATCGCGCCGGGGGCCGCGGTGGTGCCGCCCGCGGGGTCGGGCGCGGCAGCGTTTTCCCGGGAGCGCAGGGTGTTGAACAAGCCGCTCTCGACCACGCTCACGCGCAGGGCCAGCAGGGCGAGGCCCATGCCTCCGCCGATGAAAAACGCCGACCGCCAGCCGACGTGCCGCGCCACTTGCTCGCCGAAGACGGCCCCGAGCACGCCGATGGTCGCAATCACCGCGGTGCCGTAGCCGCGCTTGGATTTGGGCAACACCTCGGACACCAGCGTCACGCAGCCGCCGAGTTCACCGGCGAGGCCGAGGCCAGCCAGAAAACGCAGGACGGCGTAGGCTTCGACCGATTGCACAAAGCCGTTGGCGAGGTTGGCCAGCGAGTAGAGCAGGATGGAGGAAAACAGCAGCGCCACCCGGCCGATACGGTCGCCGATGACGCCGAAGACGATCCCGCCGATCAGCATGCCGACCATCTGAACATTTAACAGGAAAAGGCCGATGTCCGCCAGTTGCTCGCCCGCATAGCCGAGATCGCGCAGGCTTTGGGTGCGCACGATGCTGAAAAGCGTCAGGTCGTAGATATCCACGAAATAGCCCAGGGCCCCGACGATCACGGCCGGGTGGCACACGGCGCGCAGGGTGGACATTTCTTTTTCGGCGGGGGCGGGGGGCGGATGCGGCATGGGGTGGGGCGGGGGGCGGCAACGGAAAGTTGGAACCAGCCGCCGGCTTGGCCACGAAAAACCTCCGCGCTGGTGAAGCCCCGCTTGCACCCCGGCGCTTGGTCCTTCGTATGTGGGTCTGGTCCGTATGGCTGCCTCCCCCGAAAAACCTTTCACCTTCATCTGCGGAGCCGACGATTTCCTGGTCGGACGGTTGGGTCGTGCCCGGTATGATGAGCTTGCGGCGGAGATAACCGACGAGTTTTCCCGGGAGACACTGGAGGGGTTTTCAGCCAACGTGGACGAAGTCGAGGCGGTGATCGCCCGCTTCCGGGAAAGCGTGCTGACCGTCTCGATGTTCGGCGGGCGCCGCCTGGTGTGGTTGAAGGACTGCAACTTCCTTGGCGACAGCGTGACCGGCCGGGCGGAGAGCACGGCCCGGGCGGTCGAGTCGCTCCAGCAAGTGCTCGCCACGGTCTCGGCGGCGGACGTGGCCATCCTCATCACCGCCGCCCCGGTGGACCGGCGGAAAAGTTTTTTCAAGTGGTGCGAGAAGACCGCGGATTTCACCTTTGTCGGCTCGGCCACTGGAGAGGACGCCGCCGAGTCGTTGGCCATGACCGCGCTGGCCGAGGCCAAGGCGCTGGGCGTCACGCTCGAGCGGGATGCCCTTTCCCTGCTGCTCGCCCGCAGCGGGGCAAACACGCGTTTCCTCGTCAGCGAGGTCAACAAGCTCGCCGCTTACGCCGACTCGGGCAAAACCATCACCGAGGCCGATGTCGAAGCGCTCACTCCGAATATCGCCGAGGGCGATTTTTTCGAGGCGACCGAGCGGTTTTTCCGGGGCGACCTGCGCGGTGTGCTGGCGGCTTTCGACCGGCATTTTTTCGCCGGGGAGAGCGCGCGCCCGTTGCTGGCCTCGATGCAGAACCGCAATCGCCTGCTCATCCAGCTGCGCGCTCTGGCGCCGCAAGGCGGGCGGGCGCTGGACAAGTTCGCCATCGAGCGCGCGGCGACGGCCTACGGGAAGCACTTCGTGGGGGCGGGAGAGAAGAACGCCGCGAATCTCTTTAGCCAGAACGCTTGGTATGTCGGCAAACTCGCCGCCGGGTCCAAGGCGTGGCCGCTCAAGCACCACATCGACATCCAACTCGCCCTGGCTGAGGCCTTCGAGGCCATCATCTCCCGCCCGAAGGAGGAGGCGGCGGTGATGCGCGAGCTGGCGGTGAAGTGCCTGGGGTAGCGCGAGCGGGCCGCGTTCAGCTGCGCCCGGAAGCTATTTTCCGCGTTTGCCCCGGGCCCGGGCGGGCGTTGGGCTGCACCTTTACGCCATGTCCTCCGCCGCCTCCGCCATCCCCAACGTCCTCGCCGAACGCTACGCCTCGCCGCTCATCAAGGACATCTGGTCCCCCACCGGACGCATTGCCATCGAGCGCGATTACTGGATCGCGGTGATGAAGGCCCAGCGCGAACTCGGCCTCGCCATCCCGGCCAAGGCCATCGCCGCCTACGAGAAGGTGAAGAACAACATCGACCTGGCCGACATCGACGCGCGCGAACGCGTCACCCTCCACGACGTGAAGGCCCGCATCGAGGCCTTCAACGCTCTCGCCGGCCATGAGGTCATCCACCTCGGCCTGACCTCGCGCGACCTCACCGAAAACGTCGAGCAGCTCCAGGTCGCCCGCTCGCTGGCCGTGGTGTGCATGAAATCCGCCGCCGCCCTGCGCAAACTCGCCGCCCGCGCGCGGGAGTATCGCGGCCTCCTCCTCACCGGCCGCACCCACAACGTGCCCGCCCAGCCCACCACCCTCGGCAAACGTTTCGCCATGTTTGGCGAGGAGATCCTCGCCGCGCACACCCGCCTCGCCGAGCTCGCCGCCCGCTACCCGGTGCGCGGCCTGAAGGGCGCGGTCGGCACGCAGCTCGACCAGTTTACCCTCTTCGACGGTGACGCGGCCAAGGTCGCCGCGCTCGAGGCCGGCATCGTGCGCCACCTCGGCTTCGGCGGCGCGCTCGGCAGCGTCGGCCAAGTCTATCCGCGCTCGCTGGATTTCGAAGTAGTCTCGGCCCTCTTCCAGCTCGGCGCCGGCGCGGCCAGTTTTGCCACCACCTTGCGGCTGATGGCCGGCCAGGGCCTGCTCACCGAGGGGTTCCAAAAGGGCCAGGTCGGCTCGTCCGCCATGCCGCACAAGGTCAATGCCCGCAACTGCGAGCGCATTTGCGGCTTTGCCACCATCCTCTCCGGCCACGTCGCCATGACTGCCGGGCTCGCCGGCCACCAGTGGAACGAGGGCGACGTCTCCTGCTCGGTCGTGCGCCGCGTCGCCCTGCCGGACGCATTTTTCGCCATCGACGGCCTGCTCGAGACCCTGCTCGCCGTGCTCAACCAGATGGATGTCTTCGAGGCCGCCATCGCGGCCGAAAACCAGCGCCAGCTGCCCTTCCTCGCCACCACCACCATCCTCATGGAAGCAGTCAAGGCCGGCGTGGGCCGCGAGACCGCCCACCTCGCCATTAAGGAAAACGCCCTCGCCGCCGCCAAGGCCCTCCGCACCGGCCAAGGCGAGACCGACCTCGTGCGTCTGCTCGCCGCCGACGCCCGCCTCGGCCTGCCCGAGAAACACCTGCGCGCCCTGCTCGCCGACGCCAAACGCTTCGTCGGCGCCGCCCCCCAGCAGGTGGACGCCTTTGCGCGCCGTGTCGCCACCATTGTGAAAAAGACTGACGGTGCTGCCACTTACGAACCCGGGCGCTTGCTCTGATACCGGTCCTCCTCCGGGTCACGCCACGCACCGGCTTTAACCGGCTCGGTCTGCCGTCGGGAAATTTGAGTTTGCCAGTGGCGCGCTGCGCTCGGCACGCTGGACTTTCACGTTTGTCGTTTCCCTCAGCCCATAACCCAACTCACAAGTCATGTCCGAAGATCTCGTAGGTAATGTCCTGGTCGGCCAGTCCGGCGGCCCCACTGCCGTCATCAACGCATCCCTCGCGGGCGTCATCTCGGAGGCCCTCAATCATGCCGATATCGAGGAGATCTACGGCTGCCTCAATGGCGTGCTTGGCATTCTCCACGAGGACCTCATCGACCTCGCCGCCGAGAGCCAGCAGACCATCCGCGGCCTCAAGTTCACCCCTGGCGCCGCCCTCGGCACCTGCCGCTACAAGCTGAAGAAGCAGGCCGACTTCGACCGCGTCCTGGAGGTCTTCAAGGCCCATAACATCCGCTATTTCTTCTACGCCGGCGGCAACGATTCCCAGGACACCGCGGACAAGATCTCCAAGCTCGCCCAGGCCCAGGGCTACGCTCTCCGCGTGATCGGCATTCCCAAGACGATCGACAACGACCTCGTCACCACCGACCACACCCCCGGCTACGGCTCGGTCATCAAGTATATCTCCTCCACCATCCGCGAGATCGCCTGCGATAACGCCGCCATGGGCCAGCACGACCTCGTGCAGATCGTCGAGGTCATGGGCCGCAACGCCGGCTGGATCGCCGCCGGCGCCGCCCTCGCCAAGCGCCGCGACCAGCCGCATGACGCCCCCCACCTCATTTACCTCCCCGAAGTGGCTTTCAGCACCGAGAAATTCGTCGCCGACGTGCAACGCGTCCTCAAACGCGAGAAGTTCTGCCTTATCGTCGTGGGCGAGGGCCTGGTCGATGCCGATGGCAACTACGTCTCGGCCGCCGAGGCGACCGACGCCTTTGGCCACGCCCAGCTCGGTGGCGCCGCCGAGTTTCTCCAGAGTCTGGTCGAGCAAAACCTGCCCGGCGTGAAGGCACGCAGCGTGAAGTTCGGCATGGCCCAGCGCGCTGCCGCCCACCTCGGCTCCAAGACCGATGCCGACGAGGCTTTCCTGGCCGGCCAGGCCGCCGTGAAGGCCGCCATCCGCGGCGAGACCGACAAGATGGTCACCCTCCTGCGCGGCGAGACCGACCACTACACCGTCGAGACCGGCCTCGCGCCCCTCTCGGAAATCGCCAACGGCGTGAAGAAACTGCCCCGCGAGTGGATCAACGAGGACGGCGTGTCCATGAACCACCAGTTCATTCGCTACGCCACCCCGCTGATTCAGGGCGAGACCCAGATCGCCTTCGAGCACGGCCTCCCCGCCTTCGCCCGCCTCGACAAGGTGACCGTGGACAAGCAACTCCCCGCCTACGAGACCTGAGCGGCCTCCCCCCTAGCCCGAAAACCTTGTCCAAACCTTCCAGCCGGCCGCGTCTCGCGGCCGGCTTTTTTTGCGCCCGAAAGCTGCCCGTCCCGCGGCCATTTGCTTGGGCCAGGCCAAGCCCGGTTCATTCATCCCGCCGCAACCAGCCGGCGGGCGTGGTTTATGGGTCCGCTGATCCCCTGCATGATATACCCCTGCGCGGAATTATCCCGATACCAGCGGGCGAAGGTGAGCGGGCTGCGGAACATGAGCCGGGTCGCCGAAGGGTAAAAGTTGGGGTTTGCCACCCCTTGCGAAGATTCAGCCGAGACGCGCCCGCCGGCGACTGAGTCCGAACGCCAAGGCTCCGAGCCCCGCGAGTCCGGCGAAGGCGGCGGGTTCGGGAATGGCGACAAAGGAGACGCTGAGGTTGTCGATGCCTTGGCCATGGACGGGGATGCCGAGGGCCACGCCGAAGGACACCCAACGAAGCCAGATTTCTTGGGTGGGGGCGATGCTCACCCCGTCGATCAAGGCTTGGATATCCCGAATGCTGTTTTCCGGGGCGTTGCCATCTAGGTTCTCGGCGGTGGTGAGCGCCGCGTTGGGCGAGATGAAGTCGAGCCCGGGGACGGGAACCCAGCCGGTCGATTTGTATTCATAACCAGCACCCGCGTCGAAAATCTGATATTCGAACCGCAGGGTGGAGGACCGGGGCGTAATGGACGGATTACGATACCATTGCTCACCGTCAAAGGCGACGGATAGCCCCGTAAGCGTGAGAGAGGTGGCGTTGGCGAAACGCACGGCGAAGAGCTCGGTGCGGCCATCCCCGCCTTTCGCGCCGAGGGCACGGTCCAACCCACTTGCCGACCCAATACTCGTCACCCCTTGAAACTGGCCGCCGCTGATTCCTAATGTCTCTTCCGTAGCATACCAGCCGCGAAGGGTGATGTTTTCTGTCCACCAACTGCCCGTGCCAGTAAGGGAATCAAAGTTCTGGGTATAAACGCCCGAGTGGGGCATTTGATTTACGCTAGTTGCAGTTTCTACAATTTCGATCTGCGCGCTAACAGTCGATGCAACAAGACTCGATAAAACGATTAATTTGGTTTTCATAACGGTTGTTTAGTCAAGGACGCTGAGATTAAAGGTCTGGGTATCGGAGTTGCCGAGTGGATCGGTGACTTGAACCGTCACTGGATAGGTGCCGGGAGGAACTGCCGGAGTGGCGTATAAGTCCCACAAGATCTTCCCGCTCGTCGGAGAGATTGTCATGCCTCCGGGAGTCGGAAGGATTAAGGAATAGGTCAGCAGCTGAGACGTGGAACTCTCGGCCACAACTTGATAACAATAAACGGGAAGCAGCCCAGTGGTGGAGAGCAGGCGTAGCTGCGAGCGAGGATAGGAGGAATCGCTTATATTCGAAAAGCGATCAGCGTGGAAAATATCCAAACGACAGGTGCCTGTTTGTCCACTTAGCCCCAGCTGCGCCAGAACACCGGGAAAAGGGACCTCTCGTTGATAGGTAGAAGTGTTACTATCAATCGGCGGAATCCCGCCCAAGTCCAAATCATTAACGAGCTTTGCAGGCTGATCGGGCAATCCCGAGTCTACGAACACCCAGCAGTCGTCGTTTGAGCCAAGATAGAGCTTCGTGTCCGGCGTGTAATTCAGGCGGCAGTGGAGTTCGGTAGTGAATTTCCCTCTTTCATTCACGTCGTCGCGATGCGGATAAAAGCCCTCAGCACCGCTGTATAAACCCGAGCTGAAGACAATTTCTTGATCGGGCGGTATAAATGGTCCGCTGATCCCCTGCATCACATACCCCTGGGCGGAATTCTCCCGATACCACCGTGCGAAGGTGAGCGGGCTGCGGAACATGAGCCGGTTCCAATACAAGGGTCCGGCCGACGGGTATAACTCGGGGTTTGCGAAACCCTGCGGCAGACCATCGGCATCGAGTGTCCGCATGACGGGATTGGTCACATACTCGGACGCTGCCGCTTGCTCGACGATGCGCGGGCCTGGCGATGGGATGTAGTTTTCTTGGAAATCCTGGAAGGCATGCGGTAGCTGATGGGAGGCTTCGCGAATAACCACCGGAAAGCGGTCGCGACCTATCACGGTGACGGGACGGCTGGTGATGGCCAGCTTGGCGGGGATGCGTCGTTCCACCGGCCCGCCGGGAGTGGAGACGACCGCGCGTTTGAGCGGAAGCGGCTGGGTGGCTCCGCGCGGTCGGGCCTCCCCTTCCGGCCAAAGCATCGTATCGATGGACCGAAGCAGGTCGCGCGGGGCGGGGCGTCCGTCGGGAGCACCCAGGGTGACGGGGGCCTGGGTCTCGGGGTCTCTAATCAACTGATAGCCCGTCGTGGCGGAAAAAGCATAACCTCGCTGCGCCGGGTCGGGATCGTTGGAAAAAGCATAAAGGGCGCGAGACTGGCCAGCCATGGCCACCGGGTGGTTAGCGACAACGGTTTGGATATCGGTGCGCGGAAATACCTCTAGCGTAGCCAGCGTGTTTAGGTCGGCGTCGGCATAGGTCAGACGGATGGAGCCACTTTGATCGCCCTCGAATACAAAGGTGTAAGGATTGGCTCTTAACTGGTCATGATACCAGAAGAACTGGCCGCCATATTCGATACAAACGCCTTTCACCCAATCGCGCTTGAACCGTTGATACGCCGTGACGACGGGGTCGGCATAAGGTTCCACAATGTCCGCGGGAGCGAGATGGAGGGGACCGACGTCATTGGCGGGATCTTCGTCCTGATTCTCGGGCGGGGGCGAGAACTGAAAATAATACCGCTCCCAGTCATCGGGCAGCCCGTCGTCGTCGACATCTGGGGATTGCAACGGATGTGTGGGGCTGGGTGCGTAAAACTCTGCGTCGTCATACACGCCGTCATGGTCGGTGTCGGCACTTGTGGGAGTTCCAAACAATATGCCGATACGACGCCCTTCGATATAGCGAAGGCGAATAAAGTATTTTGGGCCGGTGATATTTAGGCGAAAAGTATCGGAATAATCGCCCACGAAATAACTGGGCAGGGCTTTGGGTAACAAATGCCAAGGCTCGTGCTCCAGATCCGCCGTGGCCTCCAGATAGTAGGCGCGGCCGGAATGAACCCACCAATCGACCCGATAGGGCTGAGGCTGCGGATCCTCTGGCGGGCCGGGGTCGTAAGTCAGCGTCAGACCTTCGTTCAGGGAAAGGTAGTTGAGCTGGGGCTGGGCGTAGAGCCCGCCCACGGCGGCAAAGGCAAGGAGGGCGAAGGCAATGGTTTTCACTTGGCGGGGGCGATCTGGAGGTCGCGAAGGAGGTTGGGATCGGAGACGCGCACGATGGTGTCGGCCTTGCGCGGTGGGTTTTCGCGCAGCTCGCGTTCGCGGCGGTCGTTCTCGGCCTGAATGCGCGTCGTCTCGGCGAGCAAGGCGGCGTGGTTCGCGTCGTAGAAGGCGTGGAGATAATCGAGGGCGTCGATCACCTCGGCGCTCCGGCCGGCGGGGTCGAGGCGGTAGGTGGCCGGACCGGCGTCTAGCCCGGCGGCGGCGAGCGTCTGGCGCTCGGGGGCGTCGGCCTCGCCGTCGGCGATGGAGGGAAACCAGTCGTAGGCGGCGCGAGCGGTCGCGAAGGATGTGACCTGACGGAAGAGGCGAAAATCGGTGTTTGAGACAGCACGCCAGGGCCGTTGGTCGGCGGTGCGGCCCTCGATGACGGAACAGGGGCCGGGATAGACCGTGATGCTCCAAAACAGCGCGTGGCTGGGTTTGTTCTCCAAGTCGGCCGGGTCCGCCCTCAACACCGCCGGAGGCTGGACCGGTGCGGGTGGTGCGGGTGGCGGCGGGGGCACGGGCGCGCCGGGGACCATCTCGATGATGATGGTGCGGTGGTCGCCCTGGTCGATCACGGTGCGGCCGATTTCGCCGGGGATGATGGCAGGTTGGGGCGACGCAGGCGCGGTGTCGTCAGCTAGGGCGAGAGCGGCGAGAACAAGGGCGGCGGTGGGGCCGCGCAGGGCGCGCAATGCGCGCCGCAGGCTGGGCGAGGTTTGGGAGGGCATGGTGGGTAAGGCTGAAAGGGGGAAGCGATCTCTTGCCGGTGCCTTCGTGCCGGAAAAATAAGTCCGGCTACAAAAGATTCAGCACTCACCTGCGTCCCAACTCAGGCACCTGGAAGAGCCCCAAACGAAGATGCGTTCGACGTGCACCAGCTCGGGGCGCAGGTGGAAAGCTCTTGGTGGAGTCCGTTGAAATTTCCAGGTTTCGAAGGCGGTAGGCAGTCGAGGCTAAGCGAACTGGATATGCGGGGTGGGGGGCTCGGATAGTAATCGAGCGAAGGCTTATGTGCGATGAATTACTAATAGAAGTTTGCGCAGTTGTGTCAATATTGGTATCGCGTGACCCCGGTGTGCATTTTCTCGCCCTGCCGGCCAGATACGCCCTAGCCTGCGGGTCCTCGCCCCCTCGTGTTTGTTTCTTACGGTTCCCCTCCCTGGAGCCCACCCCTCACCCCCCCCGCCCATGAATCACCCCGTCTCCCGACGCCATGCCCTTGGCACGCTCGCCGGCGGTGGCGCTCTCGCCGCCGCGTCCTTGCTCCCGAATACCACCTCTGCCCACCCCCCCGTGCCCGCCGACCAACCCTTGAAGGGCAATATCCGCCACAGCGTGTCGCGGTGGTGTTTCGGTAAGATCCCCCTCGAGGATTTCTGCGTCGCCTTGAAGGGCATGGGCGTCCCCGCCCTCGATCTGATCGAGCCGGCGGATTTCCCCGTTCTCCGCCGCCACGACATCGCCTGTTCCCTCGTCTCCGCCCCTAACGTCAACGGCCTCGGCGGCATCGCCCGCGCTTGGAACCGTCTCGAACACCACGACACCCTGGTGGCTGCCTACGAACAACGCCTCGCCGCCACCGCCGAGGCCGGGCACGATCTGCTCATCTGTTTTTCCGGCAACCGCGCCGGGCTGGACGACGAACAAGGCCTGGAAAACTGCGCCGCCGGCCTGCGCCGCATCCTCCCCGTGGCCGAGCGCCTGAAAGTGAACCTCTGCATGGAGCTGCTGAACAGCAAGGTGAACCACAAGGACTACCAATGCGACCGCACCGCTTGGGGCGTCGAACTGGTCAAACGTGTGGGCTCCGAACGCTTCAAGCTCCTCTACGATATCTACCACATGCAGATCATGGAGGGCGATGTCTGCGCGACCATCCAGGCCTGCCATCCCTACTTTGCCCACTACCACACCGCCGGCGTCCCCGGCCGCCACGAGATCGACGAGACCCAAGAGCTTTACTACCCGCGCATCATGCGCGCCATCCTCGCAACCGGCTACAAAGGCTACGTCGCCCAGGAGTTCACCCCCAGCCGGAGCGATGCCCTGGCTTCCCTCCGCCAGGCTTTCCAGATCTGCGACGTGTAGTCTCCGCCCGCCCCGTCGTTGCCAAACCTCCCGGACGACCCACCCCCATCACCCCGCCCCCCAAAAAACCCATGAATCGCCGCCGCTTTCTCCGCCACTCCGCCCTCGCCGTCGCCCCGCTCATCCTCACCGATTTTTCCCTTTTCGGCGCCGACGCCCCCTCCAAACGCCTCAATCTCGCCCTCATCGGCACCTGGGGCCGCGCCCACGCCTTTTTTGACTCCCTTGCCCGTGAGAACGTCGTCGCCCTGTGCGACGTAAACGAGGAGCACATCGCTTTCGCGCTGGAGAAATGTCCCGGTGCCCGCACCTACATTGATTGGCGCCGCCTGCTCGACGACCACCGCGCCCTCGCCCTTGATGGCGTGGTCATCTGCACGCCCGACCACACCCACGCCTTCATCGCCACCTGGGCCATGAACCGCGGCCTCCACGTGTATTGCGAAAAACCCATCGCCAACACCGTCGAGGAGGCCCGCATGGTGCGCTCGACCTATCTGAATAACAAGGCCCGCCTCGCCACCCAGACCGGCACGCAGCGTCACGCACTTCCCAATTTTAACCGCGTTTCCGAGCTCATCCGCGACGGCGCCATCGGCCGCCTCAAGACCGTCTCCACCTGGGGCAACCGCCAGCTCCGCCGCCCCGGCTACCTCCCCGCCGAAGGCACGCCGCCCGCCCATTTCCATCACGACCTCTGGCTCGGCCCCGCCCCCTTCCACCCCTACAACCCCGCTTACTACTCCGGCACGCCGGGCAACAACTGCCTAAATTGGAATATGTATTGGGACTTCGGCAACGGCCAGGTGGGCGACATGGGCAGCCACACCATGGACCTGGCTTGGAAGGCCATCGACGCCACCCTGCCCACCGCCGCCGAGGCCAAGGGCGAGCCGTTCAACCCCGAGGTCAGCCCGGTCGAGCTGGAAATGCGTTTCGAGCACCCCGCCAACGCCTGGCGCGGCCCCATCTCGGTGAGCTGGTTCCAGGGCGGCGCCATGCCCGCCTCCCCGCGACCCTACGTTGACCTTAACAAGATCGACCACGGCGCACTTTTTAAGGGCGATAAGGGTTTCCTCATCGCCGATTTCACCGGCCGCCTGCTCATCCCCTTCGGCGACAAGGCCGACCTCACCTACTACGAACGCCGCACCCCCGAGACCGTTCTGCCCAACCTTGGCGACTTCGTGGGCCAGTGGTTCGACGCCTGCAAGGGCGTCGGCCGCACCGCCTGTGATTTCGAATACGCCGGCAACTTGATCGAGCAGATGCTACTAGGCCTGGTCGCCTACCGCGCCGGAGCGCGGGTGGAATACGACCCCGTCGCCGGTCGCGTCACCAATCTGCCCGACGCCAACGCCCTGCTCGGCCGCACCTACCGCGAAGGCTGGGTGCTCAACGGCTGAGCCCCCTTTCCACCCACGGTAGCCGGTCCCAAGGCCGGGCGTTTCCACGCCGTTCGCGACCGGGAAACGCTTATGCTGCAACGAACAGGCGTCCGCTGATCGCAAGGTTCGCGTATAGCCCGGATATCTCGATACTCCCGGTCTTCGGTTTAGCCCGAAAACCAGGATTGGAGTCCATGAGCTGTCGTAAGGGTCCCTGAGCAGATGGCGCTGCGCGAAAGCCGAGGTGCACCAGAAGGTGCCTCGAGGTGGTTTCGCAATTAGCCAGATGCCCGCGAGATTCCGGCGGATCGCGGCGAGCAATCGGGGTTTCGGGTTGAGCGCTTATCTTGGCCAAGCGGCCCATGAATCCTGAAAGGCAAAAGGAACGCCCTCTTGCTGGCAGACGCGAATCGTATGCCCGGTTCCGCCTGCATAAGGGTCTTCCAGGTTCACGTAGAAAAGAGCACAGACTGGTTTCGGGAAAACATCTGAATGCCCTACAACCTTCATCGTATCGCGAATCAAGTAGGCCGCTTTAGCTGCCAAGGGCCCCGTCTGGTGGCGCTTGGCAACCAGCCTTTTGTTCATCGGACTTGCCGCCGAGGTCAGGGAAGCAATCTGTTCTGCTTTGAGGGCGGAAAGCGACTCCGGGGAATCATATATGGCATTTATATAACGATCGCCTTTTCGGTGTGAGGCATAGGGCGCAATCACCTGCAGTCTGCTCGCATCCACCCCGGCTACACCCCGCGAAAATGCGTCATCCGATCCTAATGCATTCCCGGACCGAAATCTAAGAGTAGGAAATCTTGAGGCCAGGCTCGCGGCAAGGGCATGCGCCTGTTGGCCGTAATCGGCCGGAATCGACCTGCGTCCTTCAAGTAAAACCACGCCAGCGGGGTTGTTGTGAACAAGCGAGGTGAATTGGGTGAAAGTCATAGTGTTAGCGAAGATAATATAAAAGGGGGATACCCATGTCTGGAGCTCGGCGGGCTTAAGCAAAGGGCGTGCACGAACTAGTCGGCGGAGCGGCGGCCGGACGCCGGTCAACCGTTCGCGCGGGAAGCCCCGCGATTATTGCGGCGAACGGACCGAATACGTTATCAAGCCCACCTAGGAAAGTTAGAATCGCTCATCGATAAAGGCGTGGAGGGCACGTTTCAAAATCGGAAACAGCAGACTCGCGAAAAGCAGCAGGTATCCCATGAATCGGTGATACTCCGTGTCCGGGCTAGGGATAAAATAACCGTTGATCAGCAGGACCACGGACCCCAAGGCCATTCCGCACCGGATAAGCGCCGCGAGTAGCAAGCGCTCCCCAGGGGTGCTGCGGCGACATCCCAGGATCATTAGCAATAGTTCCATGACTTAAGGGGCTTTTATTATGTCAAAAAAACAGCGGATCCGCTACTGGTGAGATTGCTCTTTGTCATTATAAACAAAAGATATATTTTCCCTGCACCAACGCCAGCCAATCCATCCGGAAAATACCGCAAGGCAGAGTAAAACGGCCGGTGTGCCCCAGAGGTAATTAACGGAAGATATTTCCGCTGTATTGTTTCTGATCCGAACAGGCACCACCTCGCCGGGTAGCTGAGTGAGGAAAAAACAGGGATACTTCGTCACGGCGGTGCTGATTCCTCCTTGGGTGTTCAAATAAGAAAAGTGATAGTAGGGAGCTGACCGCCGGTGACCGCGACGCTCAATCGAGGTCACTTTCCCGGTGGATGAGTCCCCCGAGCTCACTATAGATACAGCGTAGAACGCCTGTGCGCAGAGCTCGAAAGACGCTGCGGCAAACACCGCGATCAATATAATATTTGGCAAGCTCAGCGGTGTGCGATGAAAGCGGATTAACACTCTCTAACAGGGTCAAGGGTTATTGATGCAGGGCGGAAGGCACGCTAAGTTAGGACGCTACAGCCAAAGGGCGGAGTAGCAAGATGAATTGGCGAGCACATTTGTAGAATGACCGGGTAAAGAAAGGAGTGAAGCGGAGATAGCCCGGAGCAGAAGGCGGAGGGTAAATCCGCGGAGCGAACAGTTTGAAACATAGTTCAAGCGAGGGCCCCACTAAAAGGCGTCGTCAGTCCGCCACGAGGCTGAATTGGGCAATAGCCATGCTATCGGCTGTGGCAGGATTTGCTAAAAGCCCCCGCATGGGCTCGAACTCCATGTTCGGCCTGCGCTCAGTGTCCCGTCAGGGAAGAAGTTTCGAATCAACACAACTGGACGATGACCGAAAAAACTTCAAACGACGCCAAAAAAGCAGAAAATGAAAGACCGGGTTTTATTATGCGATTTCTGGATCATTTTTTCGGCCCAATACTTTTCAAAAAAAACTTACATGACGGGACACAAATAAAGTTTTGGCTTCAGTTTGAAGTTTGTGTAGCTCGTATTCTAAAAAACCGTTTTGCGGTGGATGCTCCGTATTGTCCGGGTTGTGCAGCCGTCCAGTTTACCAGATCAGTGCTGGCTTCTAGGATGATCGAAACCGTCCCACTTACATCTTCTGGAATGACTACTGTATTCGATGGACCTGCTGCCGAAAGGCCGTTTGTTGCATCCGTAATTTTATAGGTGATCAAAACGCCCGGCTGATTAAAATCAAATCTAACTCTGATAGGCCCTGCCAAAACCAGATTCTTTAAGGGCTGCGCAAAAGTAAAAGTTCCGAAGTCGAAGATCGGGAAGGACACCCCGCTTCCCGGTATTTCTTGAATCCTAACCTCGACTGGAGATCTTGGGTAATCGCTAAACGATTGGTGCGCGCTTATGATATCGATCACAGCCCCGCTCGGAACATCAATATAGCCAGGATGGAGCAGGACGAGGGTTTTGTGCTCGGCGCGCACAAATAGGGCGAATGCCGTTAAAAGGATGGAATAAAAAATAGGTTTCATGATTTTTTGCCTTATATCCTAAAGAACCGCCCCGTTACTTGGCGCGGAGAAAGTTATGGGTGAATACCGTGGCAGGCAGGTTCCCTCGCCGTAGCGCCTAGTTAGCCTGTTTTTTTTGTTCTACAACCGACTCACCGCACCCTTTCGATTTCCTTAGGATTTCAGCCACCCGAATTATCATAAACATCACAAGAGCGACAATGAAAAAAACAAGCAATACCCATGCGAGACCCTGTAAAGACTCAACAATCGTTCGATAAACCTCAAGCACCCATCTTTCAGTAGTAAGCTCCAATATCTTTCCTTCATTTTTATAATCACGAGGATTTATGTAAGCCTCAATCTGATTGATCCTAACGCCGGAGGAGATGCCGACGACATAAAGGGCAAACCGGAGATAGGTAAGCCAAGAGGTGTGAATCGAATCTTGAATGATGCGCCGCAAAATGACTTCGGCAGGCTTTGTGAAAATACGTGCCGTCAAGCCGGCAACGCACGTCGATAAGATAAACGTAACAAAGAGTAATGTGTAGAACATAATTATTTTTTGCCCAACGTCATGATAAGCCATGCGGTTGCCTAGCGTAGAGCCTGCAAAGCAGGATCTGTGACAAGCAATCGCATGGGCTCCCTCTACTGGTTGGGCTCATTTTTTTCTTCCGAGGGAATGGTTGAATTGGCCCAGCGTGTGTAAGATCTGGCACCAATCAAACTAAAAAATATCGAGAACAAAATGAATGCCGGCAGTTCCTTAGATAGATAGATCAGTGTCTCGAAATTGTTTGAGTCGTAGGTAATAAATACAAGGTAAGCCGCTACTGTGCCACTAACGATAGATCCAAGAAGGATGGGGCTCGTTCGTGCAATTCTACCCAACGGAAAACCGACAATTGCCGCCGCTATGAATGCACCAATCGCCGAATGAAGATATAAATATAATCGACCAGCATGCTCTGAGAATCTGCGTGCGTAGCCCATCAGTTCGCCAAGTGTGAACGCCCAAACACCCTGAATCAGAACGTAAAGAATTGGTGCGATCAAGACGCCCGCTACAGCGCATATCACCCATCTTCTGTTGGTCTTCATTTCTTTGATTGATTTGCCCAACGTTCAAAGTGATCCGCGAGCATGGCTGGCGCGTTCTGTGCCGCTCGGTGCACGTAATGGGACAGGTATGGTCGTTGTCTCCACTGCCTTGTTAGGCTCCGAATCCTCTTTATTACAATGGGTTCCGAAACCGTTGAATTGGATTCGGATTGGTTCTTCACGGATTCAATCCTTTCTTATTCGTGCTCCTGCGGCAAATCATTAGATCGATTGCGTGGGTTCGGTATATTTTACCTTGTTTGGCTCAGTTTCTTTTTATTTTCTGGCTGATTGCTTGAATAAATTCCTCCCGATCCCGTGGAGATATGAGGCGGAATCCCTCATCAAGGACCACCTTAACTCTTTTCGTCGATAAAGCAGGCGCGCTCAGTAAACTGCCTGACTTTTCAACGTGCTGAACTCTGCGATAAGGCACCTCTTCTTCAACCAACCCGCATTTAATCTTTAATGATTCGGCGTCCAAGACGTAGTAGCACGGAAACGCGAACAGGCTGATTGCAAAGCCAACTAAAACACCTGTCCCGATTACGATAAAACCGGCCACAGGGGATGTGAAAAGAGTGGCGACGCCAAATCCAGTGACGAGGGTCGGGACGCCGATTAGAATCAAAACGAGCCAAGTGTCTACAGCGGAGGTGTATTTGGTTTTCATGTATTTTATCTGCCTAACGCTCAAGCTCTGCCAGACGGTTGCTTGACGCGATCAGTGCCCGCACCCAGTGCGGAAATAGACTGATCGTGACAAGAAATCGTCTTGGCACCACCGCCTGGTTAGCCTCATTTTTTCTTTCCGGGGATTCTTAAAGCGGCCCGTATCCAATTGGGATCGCGTCTACCTGGGAGAATACGAAATACAATTACTGTATCTACGTCAATTTTATAAAAAACCAAATAAGGGAATCGGGTAGCAACCATTCGATAAAACCCGAAGCGCATGCTGTGCTTGCCGCCATACAAAATTAATGAATCAATATCGGAAAATACGCTATCAAAGAAGTAGGTGCCGACGCCTTGATTCTGATCGTCATAGAAACGACGACCCTCTGCGAGGTCGTCAAATGCTGGACGTAGTATTCGGAGTCTCATTCAAACATATTCCGCAATTGCTTTTTGGAGTCTTCCCAATCAAGAGATTCGATTTTACCCGCAGCATAATCGGCCTCGGTTTGCCGTAATTCCTCCTCGTGCCACGATGGAGACTCAACGTCACCGCTTGCGCTTAGGTCTCGCCATAGATCTTCCATAAGCATGAGTTTCTGCGATTTAGGGAGAGATTTAAGGTCGATTGTCATGTTGATCAAAGACTAACGGGTGATGCCTCATCGGCAAGGTTCTTTTTGCCTAACGCTCAAGCTCTGCCAGACGGTTGCTTGACGCGATCAGTGCCCGCACGCAGTGCGGAAATAGACTATTCGTGACAAGAAATCGTCTTGGCACCACCGCCTGGTTAGCCTCCTTGAATTCAAGAGGTAAGTGCGACAGCCTTGATAGATGACCTACCAACAGCTGAGTGAGGAAGATCGGCATATGATCGCGGCGATGAAGACCTGGGGATGGGCTATTTCGGAGATTGCAGCGTAACTGGGAAGGCATCGAAGCACGATCTACCGTGAGATAAAGGGCATCCGATCCATACCATCACCGCGGACAACGGGACGGAGTTTCATATCTACAATGAACTCGAAAAACGACTGCGCACCGAAGTATACTTCGGCGTCCCCCATCACGCCTGGGAACGCGGAACAAACGTGAACACCAACGGACTGATACGCCAATATCTACCGCGGGGCACCTCTTTTCATGACCTTCGCCAGACCCGGTGCACCAAGATCGAGCAGATCCTGAACACCCGCCCCAGAAAACGCCACGGATTCTATACACCTCATGAGGTCTACTGTGGCATCAACGCCGCACGCGATTGGGCCGCTTCCTGCGGCAAGCTTTTCGCTCCTGTCCTCGGAAGCGGCCCAATCGCTGAAACACACATCACTACTCCCAGCGTCGCACTTAAAAGTTGAAACTATTCTCAGTGTTCCTTTTTATCCCAATGGGTTCCGGAACATTTGGATTGATATCGGAACGGGCCCTCATTTTCGGTTCGTTGTTAAAAGCGATCGATCCAAGTAAGCGGATCGGAACCGCTTGGAGTGAGCTTACCTACAATGACAATGTCTCTCAGAGGCGCATAGAGCACAAAAAACGGAAACGACACTAGATTCCTTCTTCGACAACTTTCAATGACCTGTGATCCAGTATTCACGAAATGCCCTGCACTATCTGGGCTTCTCTTGATATGCGCCAACGCATCTTCGAATTCTTGACCAAAACGCAATCCGAGTAGTTCAGATATCTCGGTATATTTCCGTGAGAAGCGAGCAACGTCGCGAGGAAACTCTGGATGGAAAACGAGATTCATCCCAAAATACGACGATACTCGTCTTCGGAAATTCCCTGAACTTTCCCAGTAAGGACGTCTTCGATTCTACGCACCCCATCAGCAATCTCTAAATTAAGCTTGTGCTCTGCACTGACACTGCCAATTAGACGCCTAGCCAACTCTATGCGATCTTCCTCCGGGAGAGCGAGAAGAGAGTTTGTAATCTCATTGGTAATCATGTTAAAAAATAAGCAGAAATCCCGCGCGAGAACAAGCCAAATTTCTGGTGATTTCAAATGTCACAGATTCATAGTTCGTAATCGCGCTAGAGGACATTGCCGGCTTGTATATCCGCAGCTATATCAACGTTAAAGATGAGCCAGACGTGTGCTTGGCGCGGGCCGTGCGTAAGCACGGAACGTGACAAGCATACGTCTGGGTTGCATCGCTTTGTTGGGCTCATTTTTCATGATCTCAGCGTGAAATATGATGAGAGCGCCCCAGCGATAAACAGCCCGTAAGAACCAATGGCGAATATCACTGTAGTAACATGGAAACGCTTTCCGGTCGGCTTCTCAGGTGCCTGGGTGTAGAAATATTGTGTGCAATATGCACCTCCAGTCGCAATCGCGGCAGATAGAACACCGAATACGAACCATAATACTGCGGTGGAATAAGATGACCCGGCTGATGGATCGCCTCCGATTATATTTCCGATCAAGGACAGTAAAGCTACAGCGGCACCGGCATTTATGATCATCGCAGAGTTGAGTGCGTGCTTTCCGTAATCTAGAACGGACGCAAACATTTGCGTGTTCGATTGAATTTCGGCCTGATAATGCGCCAATCTAAAGTCTATAGTAATATTACTATCTTCTTTCTCGGCATGCTCGAGCAATGGAATCTTTTCGTCTAAAAACTTGGTCAGATTTTTCGAGTCTATGGTCTTCTGGCCGTTAATGGTCAGTTGAATCACTTCGTTTCGGAGCTGAGTGGCGAATTCGGATGACTTCATTGTATTTTTGCCCAACGCTCAAACTGAGCCATGCGGTTGCTTGGCGCGGAAAGTGCCCTCACGAAGTGAGGAAAGAGCACTTTCCGTGACAAGCAATCGCATTGGCTCCAGTGTTTTGTTAGGCCAATTTTCGCATTCAGATGTTCGATTCGGTTCATCTAATGGTTAGGGTGACTGGAAATCATAATGGAATCGGATCCTTGCTCCCGTGTGGATTCAGTTCCCCGAGCAAATTAAGGAATTCCGCCTTATTCATTCCCCCCTCTACTCGTTTTAAGACGTTCCCCTGTGAATCAGTGACGATCGTGGTTGGCGTGGTGCCGACTCGATTACGACTCACCGTTTCGGCCGAATTAGGATCGTCCAAGTCAATCATCACGGGAGTGAACCCTGACTTGACCACAGCGTCCACTTGCTCATCCGCCCAGACATTGCGTTTCATGATTCGACATGGCGCACACCACTTGGCGGTGAAGAACATGATAATGGGTTTTCCGGATTGGGCCGCGTGTTGTTGAGCTGCCGCGAAGTCCTTGGCCCAAGTGACGTGGTTGGAGGGCACGTAGAAATCGTGATATACCCAGACGAGGGAGACTGGGATAGTCCCCAGCCAGAACCAGCGCCAAAAGTTGAACTTGCCCCGATTGAACTGTGATTCGGGCTTAGCGGACGACGATAATTGCGATGATTGGAATGCTGCGTCTTTCATGGGTTTTGCATATCGGGTTTGGTGCCTAGACATTATAGCTGCGGATGAGTGGCACGGGAAAAGGGAGCGCTTGTCCCACTAGACGCGGGTTGCCCCGAGAGACGGGGCCTATCCGCAAGGCTGAGAGATAAACCCAAAACAACCTGAAACGGAGACAAGCGCATGAACAAAACAAAACACTATGTTGGGCTGGATGTCCACAAGGATACGGTGACGGTGGCGGTGGCCGAGGAGGGCCGGCAAGGCGAAGTTCGCATCTACGGCCAAGTGAGCAGCGATCTGAGGGCGGTGGAAAAGGCGCTGCGCAAGATAGGCGCGGACGGAGGCAGCTTGCACGTGGCTTATGAGGCGGGTCCGACGGGGTTTGTGTTGCAGCGGAGGCTCGCGC
>CAMCZZ010000002.1 GCA_945888375.1 Akkermansia muciniphila
CGACGTAGATGGTCGCCCCCGGCGTTATGACCTCACGGAGTTTTTGGATGGCGGTGTCGCGTTGAACTTCGGTGTTCATGGTGTGTCGCGAGGTCGCGCGTGGTCGGATTCCGGCACCGTGCCGGGTATCTCCGCCAGCCCGATCTCCCAGCTCGTCAGCACGCCTAGGCAAAGGCCGTCCGCGCCCATGCGCGGAGAACTACAGCACCCACAAGCCGGGCACCTTCCGACTCACGCCACCCACCTCTCACGTCGCGAACTGGTGTGCCGATTACCAGGAAATGCTCTATCCGATGTTCTTTGGTGCCACGCCTGCCTTTTATGAAATGGTTGGGGCCGCAGCAGAATTTTAAGCGGCGTTTAGAGCATTTCAAATAGAGTTGTAGCCGATATGATCGGGTGTAAGGTAGGGGTATGAAGAAACCGATATCGCTGGATTTAAGGGAGAGGATTGTGGCGGCCTACGTTGGGAAGGAGGGGACGAGGGAAGAGGTGGCAAAGCGCTTCAAGGTATCGGTAGGCATGGTGAAGAAGCTCTTGGCGCAGCAGGGCCGGACGGGGGATTTGAGACCGAGATACCGGTTTTGCGGGCGCAAGGCGCGGCTGGAGCCGGAGCATGGCAAGAGCATGCGGCAACTGGTGGAGCGGGAGCCGGACGTGACCCTGGAGGAGATCAAGCAGCGGCTGGGCCTGGGCTGCACGATCGGCGCGATCCACTGGGTGCTGTCCAGGCAGGGGCTGACATATAAAAAAAGACGCTCCATGCGGCCGAGCAAACCCGGGCCGACGTCGCCAAGGCCCGGCGTGGCTGGAGACGCGGCCAAGGCTCGCTCGACCCGGCCCGGCTCGTCTTCATCGACGAGTCGGCGGCCAAGACGAACATGACGCGCTTGCGCGGCCGCTCGCCCAAGGGCGAGCGGCTGGTCTGCCATGCGCCACACGGGCATTGGAGCACCACCACGATGATCTCCTCGGTGCGGTCTGACGGGACGACCGCTTGCATGACCATCGAAGGGGCGACCAACACCGAGGTGTTTTATGCCTATGTCCGCGAGGTGCTCGCGCCCTCGCTGCGCCGGGGCGACATCGTCATCCTGGACAACCTCGGCGCCCATAAGAACGAGCGCACCATCGCCCTGATCGAGCAAGCCGGCGCAGAAGTCCGGTTCTTGCCCGCCTACTCCCCCGACCTCAATCCCATCGAGATGATGTGGAGCAAGGTAAAGGCCCGCCTCCGCAAAGCCGAGGCCCGCAACCATCCCGACCTGCTCGTCGCCATCGCCTCCGCCCTCAACTCCGTCACGCCCCAAGATGCCCTCGGTTGGTTTGCCGCTTGCGGCTATAACTTCATTTGAAATGCTCTAACGCAACCGCTCGATACGGCCACCGTCTCGGCAAAATCATCGCCCGGAGATGCTTCGCGCTGGTTGCCGAGGCGCTGGGGTTGGATCAGAAAGCGGGTAGCTTTTCGACCGCGCTTCGAAGCAGCTCGGGGCTGCGGTGAATGTAGGTTTCGCTTACGCTTTTCTTCGCGTGGCCGGTGATGATGTCGGCGAGGATGGGATCCACGCCGGCATTCACGAGAAGAGTTTTGATGGTGTGTCGGAAGGAATGAAAGCCGTAGGGCTTAAAGATTCGACCCTTTCCATTAGTTTTGCCGATGGGCTTGTTCGGGATGTTGGCCTTGTCGATAAGCTTCTCGAATTCGGCCGACAGGCCAGTGTTCCCGCCGGTGTAGCGGCCGGTGAGCGTGGGGGAGAGAGGTTTCTTGGAGTGGTCGGCTGACGGCAGACTGAGCAGGTGGGCTTCGAGGCTGGGGTGAATCGGACACCAGACCTTTTTCTTGTGCTGTTTCGTCTTGGACGGTTCGAAAGCGATGACGCGTTTCTCCAAGTCGACATTTTCCCATGTGAGATTGACGCAGTCAGTAAGGCGGGCGCCGGTGTAGGCGCCAAGGTAGGACACGGTGAGCCAGTCGTCCTTCGCGAGACGCAGGATATCGCCCACCTGCTTTGCGGTGAACGGTTGTTTGCTCTCGCTCACGGCATCCGGGATATCGCTGCCCGGAACCGGGTTCACCGCGATGTGGCCTTGGCGAAGGGCAAGTTGGAACGGGATGTTCAGGATCTTCGCCTCTTTCTTCACGGATTGTGGTTTCTTCCCGGCTTTCAGGCAGGCATCGAAATAGGATTGAAGGTCGGAGGCCTTGATTTCCTCCAGATAGCTTTCCGCGCGCTTACCCAGGTGCGCGAGAAAGTCCTCGGCGACCTGCCTGTAGCGCTTCTGGGTTCCGGCGCTCTTGCGCAGGGTCACGCGCTCCAGCCAGTCGTTGAAGAACGAGCCGACCTTGGTGAACTCGACCCGCTTGGGATTGATCCGGTTGAAGATCGACTCGACGGACTTGCGGAGGGCGATCTCGGTGCGATTGCCGCGCCCGATCTGTTCCATCTCGTCTGCAATCGACTGGGCCAGGCGGCGTGCCTCGGCTCGCTCCTTCGGCGTGCCTCGGTCTTTGACGTGCGTGGTTCGTTCCGTGCGGGTCCCATCCGCGAGCGTGATGCAGGCGAACCAAGTTGACTTATGTTTCCGGATACTGGCCATACCGGTTACAACAAAGTTACAACGCCGAGTCTCAAGTTAATATGGTTTTTGTTGTTATTTTGTTGTAACTCTCCGAGGTAGGACTCGAACTTTTCTGGTCTTATTGAGACGGACTCGAATCACAGGTTCGAGTCCTGTGGCGTCCACCATTTTCCGGCCCGTCTCCGCAACCTTGCGGGACGGGCTTTTTGTTGCGGCTGCGGCCTGCGGAGGCGGACATAAAAAAACCGCCTCCGGAAGGAAGGCGGTTTGAAGGGGGTTCCCGGTCTCGTCGCGGCTTAGCGCTTGGAGAACTGGAAGCGCTTGCGGGCGCCGGGCTGGCCGGGCTTCTTGCGCTCTTTTTCGCGAGGATCGCGCATCAGGTGGCCGGCCTTCTTCAAGGCGGCGCGCAGCTCGGGATTGAGCTTCTGGAGGGCGCGGGCGATGCCATGGGCCACGGCACCCGCCTGACCGGCGACGCCGCCGCCGGCGATGTTGGCGGTCACATCGATCTTGTCCTTCATCTCAACGGTGAGGAGGGGGATGTAGGCCTGCTTGGCGAAGTTCTCGTGGGAGAAGTAGTCGTCAAAGGTGCGGCCGTTGGCGATCAGCTTGCCCGTGCCTTCGGTGATGCGGATGCGGGCGGTGGCGGTCTTGCGGCGACCGGTGCCGGTGAAAACAGTGGTTTCAGCGCTCATGGTAAAGGGGGCTTAGCGGACGGAGATCTTGACCGGATTTTGGGCCGCGTGGGTGTGGGTGGGACCGGCAAAAACGCGCAGCTTGGTGAGCATCTTGCGGGCGATCCGGTTCTTGGGGAGCATGCCTTTGACCGCGTGCTCGATGATGAACTCGGGGTGGCGCTCGCGCTGCTGCTGGAGGGAGCGATAGCTCTCGCCGCCGACGAAGCCAGAGAAGAACATATACTCGTTCTGCTCCTCTTTCTTACCGGTGACGACCGCCTTCTCGGCGTTGATGACGACTACGAAATCACCCGTGTCGACAGACGGGGTGTAGGAAGCTTTGTGACGGCCGCGGATGATGTTGGCGGCTTTGACGGCGATGCGTCCGAGAACCTCGCCCTGGGCATCGATAAGATACCACTTGGGCTGCACGGTCTCCTGTTTGGCGAGGAACGTTTTCATGAGAAAAGAGGTGGAAGGCATAAGACTGCGCGAGGCGTGTCAACTGCCGATTTCCAAGGAAATAAAAAACCCGCCTCCGCACAGGGCAGAGACGGGTCTCGATTAAATTTTCGCTAGAGAAACCAAGTCGCGCGAGGCGAGCTTAGAAACCGATGGCGAGACCGACCTTGCCGACGAGGGCGTCGTGGCCTTGGCCGAGGGTGTCGTTAACGCCAAAGAAGCCATTGTATCCAGCGAAGCCAGAAGCAAAGGTGGAGATGGTATCAAGGCGATCGTCGTCGTTGGCGACATAATCCACGCCAACGGTGAGGGTGGCGTTCTCGCTGAGCTTGTAGGGGATGGCGGCGCTGAGGACACCGTAAACATACTCTTCGTTGTCGTAGGCGTTCACGAAACCGACCAAGGCGGTCAGATCAAGGGAGGAACCGATGATGTCCAGAGCGATGCTGTGACCGACCGAAGCGGTGTAGGTGGCAACGCCAGCATTGGCGGATTCTTCGCTGTAATAGGCGTAAACGCTGGGCTTCAGGAAGGTATCGACATTAGCACCAACGTAGAACTCGGTGGTGTCTTCGGTGGACTGACCTTCGTAGAGATAGCGGGTCAGGCCGACATCGAGCTTGATGCTCTCGGAAACCTTGTAGCCGTAGCCGATGTAGAGATCGGTCTCGGACGAGGTGATGAAGCGACCGGAACCGCTCGTGTTACCTTGATCGAACGAATCAAGGGCATCGGAATACCAAACGCCGGCGTAGAAGTCGCCGTAGGTGGCTTCGATGGAGGGCTGGACGGAGTCATCGGCCACAAGGAGGCCGCGGAACACGTAGTGGGAGACGTAGCTGATGTCCGCGGTGACGGACAGAGCGGAGGCCTGGGCGGCGTCAGCGGCCTGGGCGGAAACGCCGGCGGTGAGGGCGGCGAGAGCAAGGATGGTCTTCTTGATCATGTTGGTTTTGTTTTGGTTGGTTTGGTTGTGTCGCAAAGAGCGACATCGCCGAAAAGATGGATAGAGGCGCGAAATGCAAGTCCTGAGTAACTAACGCCAGTAACCTGAAACAGCTCCGCTGGAGCAGATAGCCCCAAGGAGAAGGCTCGCCGCGAGCGCGGGAACGCTCCAGAAAAAGGCCGGTTGCCAATCGCGGCGTCTGCCGTGCCGGCCCTACCCCTCCGTGAAAACCCGCCCATCCCGCTGCGCCTTTCTTCTCGTGCTCTTAACCCTGGGGGCGTGCAAACCCGCCGCGCCAGCGCCCGGCACGGCGAGCACCGCAACGCAGCCGGAGCGGAAGGGTAACTGGGCCGAGGCCATGGGCCTAAATCCCGAAGGCGAAAGCCTGGGCCGGGACGCCCCCCCGCCGCCCGCCAAATTGCCGCCCCCGGCAGAGGCGAGTGCGCCACTCCGTCGCACCCTCACGGCGATGGACGGTCGCACGCTGGACGCGGTGCTGCTCGGCCGGACCGAAAACGCCGTGAGCGTGCGCCGCCAGGTGGATGGCCAGGAATTCGTGATTCCCTTGGAAAAACTCTCCGCCGCCGATCGCGACTTTATCCGCGCCAGCGCTTTGCCCGTGAAGGCAGAGCGCTAAGGGCAGGGTAGCTCAGGCCGCGCCGAGGGCGACGGGGACCTTGGCCGGATCGAAGCGGTAGAGCGGCTTGGGCGCCTCGGGGGTAGGCGGGAAGGGCACGACCTTCCAGAACTTGCCGACCTCGGCCTCCCAGTTTTCCACCAGTTCCCGGGCGTGCGGGCTGCCGGTCAGGCGGAAGTGCAGGGCGATGATCTCGCGCAGGCTCTTCGCCTCGTCGGTATCGGTCAGGCGTTCGAGGCCGATCATGGCGGGGTTGATCTTCTGGGCGAAGCCACCGGCCGCGTCGTAGACGAAGGCTAGGCCGCCGGACATGCCGGCGCCGAAATTCACGCCGGTCTCGCCGAGGATAACCACGAGACCGCCCGTCATGTATTCGCAGCCGTGGTCGCCCACGCCCTCCACCACAGCGGTGGCGCCGGAGTTGCGGACCGCGAAACGTTCGCCGGCCCGACCTGCGGCGAACAGATTACCACCGGTGGCACCGTAGAGACAGGTGTTGCCCGCGATGCTCTGATCCTTCCACTGGAAGGTCTCGGAAGCCTTGGGCCGGATGACGATCTCGCCGCCATTCATGCCCTTGCCGACGTAATCGTTGGCCTCGCCGACCAGGGTCAGGCGCACGCCGTTGACGAGAAAAGTGCCGAAGCTCTGGCCGGCCGAGCCGGTGAAGGTGAGATCGATGGTGCCGGAGGGCAGGCCCTCGTCGCCGTTGTAAAGCGCGATCTGGCCGGAAAGCTGGGTGCCGACGTCGCGGTTGACGTTGGTAACCTTGTAGTTGCGGACGAGGCTCTTGGACATCTTGAGCAACACGTCACGGGCATCCTGCACGATGGCCTCGTCAAGGGAACCCTCGCCGCCGAAGCGTTCGTTGCGTTCGCGGGTGTGGTAGCGCTCCAACTCGCCCGAGGGATCAGGGTTGTGGAGCAGGCCGCCGAGGTTGAGCAGCTTGGTCTTCGGGTTGGCGGGATCGTCGATCTGCTCGAGCAGGTCCACGCGGCCGATGATCTCATTCAAATTACGCGCGCCGAGCTTGGCCAGGTAGTGGCGGACGTCCTCGGCGACGGCGTTGAAGAAGTTGATGATGTTCTCGGGTTTGCCACGGAACTTGGCCCGCAGGTCCTCGCGCTGGGTGGCGACGCCGACCGGGCAGGTGTTGAGGTGGCAGACGCGGAACATGGCGCAGCCGCCGGCGATGAGGGCGGCGGTGCCGAAGTTAAACTCCTCGGCGCCGAGCAGCGCGGCGACGACGATATCGCGGCCGGTCTTCATACCGCCGTCGGTGCGGAGGACGACGCGGCCGCGCAGGCCGTTCATCATCAAGACCTGATGGGCCTCGGCGACGCCGATTTCCCACGCCGAGCCGGCGTTCTTGATCGAGGCGAGGGGGGAAGCGCCGGTGCCGCCGTCATGGCCGGACACGAGGACCACGTCGGCGTAGGCCTTGGCCACGCCGGCCGCGATCGTGCCGACGCCGGAGCAAGAGACGAGCTTCACGCAGACTTTGGCGCGTGGATTTACCTCCTTCAGATCGAAAATGAGCTGAGCGAGGTCCTCGATCGAGTAGATGTCGTGATGGGGCGGAGGCGAGATGAGCATCACGCCGGGCACGGAATAGCGGAGTTTGGCGATCAGCGGAGTCACCTTGGCGCCGGGCAGCTGGCCGCCCTCGCCGGGCTTGGCGCCCTGGGCCATCTTGATCTCGATCTCCTTGGCGGAAGAGAGGTAGGCGGCGGTGACGCCGAAGCGGCCGGAGGCGACTTGCTTGATGGCGGAGTTGGCGTTGTCGCCGTTGGCGCGGACGTTGAAACGATCCGGGTCTTCGCCGCCTTCGCCCGAGTTCGACTTGCCGCCGATGCGGTTCATCGCGATGGCGAGGGCCTCGTGCATCTCGGGGGAGAGGGCGCCGAGCGACATCCCGGCGGTGGTGAAGCGTTTGCGGATTTCCTCGATGGTCTCGACTTCCTCGACGGGCACGGCGGTGCGGCCGGCGAAGCGGATCTTGAGGAGGTCTTTCAGCGCCACCGGCTGGTGCTCGTCGCTCTGGGTCTTCCAGTCTTGGTAGCCGGCGAAGTCGCCCGCTTTGATAAACTTATTCATCGACGCGACGACCTTGGGATTCCAGCCGTGGAACTCGCCTTCGCCGCGCTTGTTCACGCGGTAATAACCCTCGGGCTGCAAGGCCAGGGGCGCAGCGTCGGGCGCAGGCGCCTCGGCCGGGAAGGCGCGGGCGTGGCGGCGCAGGGCCTCCTCGGCGATCTGCACATAATCGATACCGCCGATGGGCGAAGCAGTCCCGGTGAAGCACTCGGCGATGACCTTGGTGGAGACGCCGAGCGACTCGAAAATCTGCGCGCCGCGGTAGGACGCGAGGGTGCTTATGCCCATCTTGGCCATGATCTTATAAAGGCCGGCATCGATGGCGTCGCGGTAGTTGGCGAGGGCCTTGGCGGGCTCGATCGGCTTGCTGGTCTTTCCGGCGGCGGCGAGCTCGGCGACGGTGGCGAGGGCGAGGGTCGGGTAGACGGCGTTCGCACCGAAGCCGAGGAGGCAGGCGATCTGGTGGACCTCGCGGGCCTCGCCGGTCTGGGCGACGAGGTCGGCCTGAAGGCGCAGACCGGCGCGGACCAGTTGCTGGTGCACGGCGCCGACGGCGAGGAGCATGGGGATGGCGGCCTGCTGGGCGGTGCCGCTGCAATCGGAGAGCACGACGAGCTTGGCGCCGTCGCGCACGGCCTTTTCGGCGGCGGCGGCGAGGGCCTTCAACGCGGGCTCCAGCCCGGCGGGACCGGTGGTGGCCGAGAAATGAGCGTGCAGGGTGGCGACGCGGCCCTGAAGGGCGGGCACGCCGGAAAGCGCGGCGAACTCGTGGTGGAGCAAGACCGGTGAATCGATCTCAACCAGGCCGGTGCTCTCGGGGAACTCCTCGAAGAGGCCAAGGCGGCCGCCGAGCAACATGTGCAATGACATGACCGCCTTTTCGCGCACGGAATCGATGGGCGGATTGGTGACCTGCGCAAAGAGTTGCTTAAAATAGGTATACAGCAGGCGCGGGCGGCGGGAGAGGACGGCCAGCGGAGTGTCGTCGCCCATGGAGCCGGTGGGCTCGGCGCCCTCGGCCAGGGGGGTGAGCACGAGCTCGAGCTCGTCGGTTTCGTAGCCGAAGGCGAGCTGGCCGGGGAGCAGGACTTCGGGGGCGTCCACGGCGGGCGCGGGGGCGGGACCGGCGAGGGCGGAGAGGTTGACGAGGTGATTGTCGCACCACTCGCGGAAATGCGGAGACGAGGCGATGGCGGCCTTCACCTCGGCGTCGCGGAGGAATTTTTTGGTGGCGAAATCGATCGCGATCATACGACCGGGCCCGAGGCGGCCGGACTCGATGACCTTGCCGGGGAAATCGTGCACGAGGCCGGCTTCGGAAGCCAGGATGACGTAGCCGTCGTCAAAAATCTTGTAGCGGGCGGGCCGGAGGCCGTTCCGGTCGAGGGAGGCGCCGACGACTTTGCCGTCGGTAAAAACCATGGCGGCGGGGCCATCCCACGGCTCGATGACCGCGGAGTGATAACGGTAGAAAGCGCGGGTCTCGGGCGCGAGGGTCTTGTCCTTCTCCCAGGCCGGGGGCATCATCATCATGCAGGCGTGCAGGGGGCTGCGGCCGCCGAGGGTGAGGAGCTGGAGGGCGTTGTCGAACGAGGCGGAATCGGAACCGGAGGGCTGGACGAGGGGCTTGAGGTCGTCGAAGCGATCACCCCAGACGCCGTGCGCGGTGGAGTTTTCGCGGGCGTGCATGAGGTTGCGGTTGCCGCGGATGGTATTGATCTCGCCGTTGTGGGCCAGCATCCGGAAAGGATGGGCCAAGTGCCAAGTGGGGAAGGTGTTCGTCGAGTAGCGCTGGTGGAAAAGCGCGAACGCGGTGGTGAAGAGCGGGGACTTCAGATCGGGGTAGTATTTCTTGATCTGCGCCGGCGTCAGCAGGCCCTTGTAAACGATGGTGCGGGCGGAGAAGGAGCAGATGTAGAAACCGGAAATCTTGGCTTCGAGAACCTCTTTTTCGGCGGAGTTTTGCACGAGGAACAGCTTTCGCTCGAACTCGTCGTCTGACGTGTCGTCCTTGCGGGCCACGAGAGCCTGGACGATGGCCGGCTGGGTCTCGATGGCCTTGCGGCCGAGGCAGGAGGAATCGGTCGGAACTTCGCGCCAGCCGAGGAAGGAGAGGCCCTCGGCCTTCACGGCGGCCTCGACGATCTTTTTGCAGTGGGCCTGGGCGTAGTCGTCCTCCGAGGGGAGGAAAATCATGCCGACGCCGAGATCGGAGTCTTGGAAGAGGGGTTGCTCGATGGACTCGAGGTAGTCCTTGAAGAACTCAATCGGCAGCTGGGTAAGCACGCCGGCGCCGTCGCCGGTGACGGCGTCGGCGTCGATCGCCCCGCGATGGGCGAGGGCCTTCAGGGCGCTCAGGGCCCGGTTGAGGACGTCGTAAGAGCGCTCGCCGGTGAGTTTAGCGATGAAGCCGACGCCGCAGGCGTCATGTTCCTGGTCAGAGGAATACAGCGGGGACGGGATGATGGCGGGCGTGGACGTGGCGGGCATGGGAAAAGGCGTGGTGCGGAGAGCCGGAAAGGGAAGCAGGAAGGCGGGAAGGCGAAAAAAAAGCCGGCTGCGCGGGGTATCGCGAGAGCCGGCCCGGGTCGGGAGGGGTTGGAGCTCGCAGGGATTTAGAAGAAGCGGATGGTTTTGGCGGCCATCTTGGCGTGTTCCTCGTCCGAGCAGGCCGCGTTGGTCGGCGCGTCGGCGGGTTTATCGGTCGGTTTTATCAGGTCGTTGGCGAGCAGGTAGTTTTCCACCTCTTCGCCGGAGATGTCGGCCAGCATGACGCCGTCGATCTCGACGCAGGGGGAGAGGGGCTGACCGGATTTGGCCACCATCTCGGCGTAGTTCGCGCGGTTATTGATGATATCGATGTCTTCGAAGGCCAGGCCGTGTTTGCGCATGATGGCGCGCACGCCGTTGGACCAGCCGCAGGAGGGTTTGAGATAGGCTTTGATATGCATGACGGACACCGGATTCAAAATACGAAGCTACGCAAGGTAGGGAACGGGGGCGGACGCATGAAAGAAAATTTCACGTTCCGGTAGCAAAAAGTGCGCCCGCAACGGCCCGGCAGGCTAAAACCGGCGCGGGAGGCGGTGGGGCGAGCGCCGGGGGCGGCGGCTTACTGCGGCAATTGGGCGCGCAGTTGTTGCTGGGAAGCATAGGCTTTCAAGGCGCTGCGGAAGTTGGCGCTGCGGGCCTCGCCGGGGGCGGCGGCCAGATGGGCCTCGGCTTTTTTCAGGTTCGCATCGAAAGCGGTCCAATCCCGGGAGCCGGCGGCTTTCAACTGGTCGGAGAGCAGGGTCGTGAGGTGTTGCTGCGCCTCCGCTTCCCAAGTGGCGGAGGGGCCGCTGGCGGGCGGGGTCTGGTGGACAAAGAGGAGATAACCGCCGCCGATGAGGAGGACGGTGAAGAACAGGGTAAGGAAGAGTTTCATGGGCGGGCGGGGTTCAGGGCGTGGACTCGTCCACCTCGCGGGCCTCGCCGGCGTGGTGGAGAAAGTGGTGGAGCTCGGCGGCGAGTTTACCGCCGAAGCCATCGACCTCGGCAAGCTGGGCGGCGCTGGCGCGGCGCAGGCGGTCGATGTCGCCGAAGCGTTCGAGGAGGGCGGCGCGGCGCACGGGGCCGAGGCCGGGGAAATCATCGAGCACGCTTTCGCGGATTTTTTGGGAGCGCAGGTCGGCGTTGTAGGTGTTGGCGAAGCGGTGGGCCTCGTCGCGCAGGCGTTGGAGCAGATGGAGGGCGGGGGAGTTGAGCGGCAGGTTGAGCGGGGGACGGGCGTCGGGGAAGATGATCGTCTCGTGTTTTTTGGCGAGGCCGATGAGCGCCGGCGGAGTGAGGTCGAGGGCGAGGAAGGCCTTCAGGGCGGCGCCGATCTGGCCGCGGCCGCCATCGATCACGACGAGGTCGGGGAAGGGCCGACCCTCCTCGGCCAGACGTCGATACCGGCGGCCGACGACCTCCTCCATGGCGCGGAAGTCGTCGTTGCCGATGAAGCTTTTGATCTGGAAACGGCGGTAACTGGGTTTGTCGGGCCGACCCTCGGAAAAACGCACCATCGAGGCGACGCAATAGGTGCCGCTGATGTGGGAGATATCGAAGCACTCTAGAATACGCGGGGCGGGGTCGAGCCCGAGGGCGCGGCCGAGCTGGGTGATCGCTTCCTCGTCGGTGATGATAACCGGTCGGTCGCGCTCAAACTTGCGCGTTTTCTGAAGGGTTTTTTCGAGGGCAAAAACTATGTCGCGCAGCTCGGCCGCCTGCTCGAAATGCTGCTGGGCGGCGGCGGCGGCCATTTCGACCCGGAGGGTCTCGAGCCATTCGCGGGACTTGCCCTCGAGAAAATCACAGGCGGCCTCCACGCGTTCGCGGTAGGCCTCGGGGGCGACGATGTTTTCAGCCGAGTAAAGCTCCTCGCGCACATCGTCGTAGAGTTGCCAGCGCCCGTCAGGCAAGCGCTGCGGGGTGGCGTCGCCCAGCAGGATGCCGAACTGCCGCCGCATCTGGGCGAGGGTTTTGCGAAGCAGGCCAGAGTGGGCGAAGGGGCCGAAGTAGCGGGAGCGGTCCTCCTTGCGCAGGCGGGTGAGGCGGAAGCGCGGGAGGGTTTCACCGAGATCGACGCGCACCAGCAGGAAGCGTTTATCGTCAATAAAGTCGGTGTTGTAGCGGGGCTTCCACTGCTTGATCAGCTTGCCCTCCAGCAGCAGGGCCTCGGGTTCAGATTTCACCTCGATGGTGTCAAAATCGTGGATCAGGGCGATGAGGGCGCGGATCTTCGGGTGGACCGTCATGGCCCGCGAGGGAGTGAAGTAGGAGGATACCCGTTTTTTCAGGGCCTTGGCCTTGCCGACGTAGAGAATGCGGCCGAGGCGGTCCTTCATCAGGTAGACGCCGGGTTTGTCGGGCAGACGGCGCACCTTTTCCTTCAGGTTCGCGGGGGCGGCGGTGTCGTCGGGGTCAGGCGCTGGCATTTTAGCAAAGAGTAGCCAAGGTGGAGCTTTCGCAACGCATGGTTTCCAAGCCCCCCTTCCCCTCCGGCCCCGCCCCGGCCTCCAATGTCGCCGCCATCCGCTACGAGTTGATCACACTCGGTGACGAGCTGCTCCTCGGCCTAACGGCCAACAGCCACTTAACCTTCATCGGGGCCGCCTTGGGCCGGCGCGGCGCGAGCCTGACCAGAAATGTCACCATCACCGACGAGGCCGGCGCCATCGCCGACCAGTTCCGCGAGAGCTGGGCGCGCAGCGACGTGGTCATCACCACCGGAGGGCTGGGCCCGACCTGCGACGACCGCACCCGTGAGGTCATCGCCGGCGTGCTGGGCCAGGACCTGGTCTTCGAACCCGCCGTGCTGGCGGATATCGAGGCGCGTTTCGCCCGGCTCGGACGCAAGATGACCGACAACAACCGGAAGCAGGCCTACCGTTTTTCCCGCGGCGAGCTCCTGCCCAACGCGAATGGCACCGCACCCGGCCTGTGGGTCGAGCAGGACGGCAAACTGCTCGTGATGCTGCCCGGCCCGCCCAACGAACTGCACCCGATGTTCAACGAGCAGGTCCTGCCTCGCCTAGCCGAGCGCGGCCTGGTGGCGCGACGCGAAGCCTACGTCCAGATCCGCACCGCCGGTATCGGCGAGAGCGCGTTGGAAATGCGGCTGCAACCCCTGCTCGCTCCGCACGGAGCGGCTCTGAACATCGCCTTCTGTGCTCATCAGGGCCAGGTGGATGTGCGCCTCAGCTCGCCAGACGGCACCCGCGATGAGACCGCGTTGGAGGGCATCGCGCGGGAGTGCGCGGCGCTGCTGGGCGATGACTTCGTCTGCTACGGACACGACTCGCTGGCCAAGGTCTGCGCCGACCTCTTGCGGTCGGGTGAACACACCCTCGCGGTGGCCGAGACCGCGACCGGCGGATTGCTGGCAAACGGTTTCACCGACATCGTCGGTGCTTCGAAGTTTTTTGCCGGCGGGTGCGTCTGCTACTCGAACGAATCGAAGATGCAGCTGCTCGACGTGCCCGAGGATCTGCTGCTCCAGCACGGCGCAGTCTCGGCCGAGAACGCCGTGGCGATGGCCGCCGGCGTGGCCGAACGCTTGGGCGCTGACTACGGCCTGGCGGTGACGGGCTTCGCCGGCCCCTGCGGCGGCACCCGGGAAAACCCGGTCGGCACAATCTACCTCGCCCTCTATACTCCCGGCGGGGTTTGGTCGCGGCGCCTGAGCCAGTCCGGGCCTCGTGGCGCGGTGAAGCTACGCGCGGTCAACGGCGCGCTCGACTGGCTGCGCCGCGAGTTGGTGCGTGGCAAACGCGGCGACTCCCGGCCGCCCTGCTTCGGGGGCGACACCGCCCCGGGCCCGGGAGCCCCCGGCGGTTAAATCCACCGGCCAGCGGGTGTTTCCTGCTGGTGCGGAGGGTTTTTACTTTATCCGCAAAAAACCAGTAACGAACCTACGGCATGATAACTCCGGTCACCGCCCAGCAGATACTCGCCGCGGCTCAAAAACTGCCGGCCATGGGGCGGGCCTTTCGCGCCTTGGAGGCCGCGCTAAATAATCCCGAAGCCACCCTCTCGTCGGTTATGGACTCCGTGCGCCTCGACCCCGCCCTGGCCGCCCGGTTGATGCGCAGCGCCAACAGCGTGGTCTTCCAACGAGGGGAGCCCTGCCGCAGTCTGGACGAGGCCATCGGCCGCCTCGGGCTGCGCGAAGTCGAGCGGCTGACCGGCGCGTTTGTGGCCCAGCGGATGTTCTCCGATGGCCTGCCCCTTTACCAAATCGACGGCGATACGCTCACCGTAAACACCATCGCGACAGCGCTCGCCGCCGAAAATATCGCCATGCAAGCAGGCACCGACCCGCGCCAGGCCTACACCCTGGGGGTGCTGCACTCAGTCGGCCGGTTGCTGGCCCAGCGCCTCGCGATTGATCTCTCGCTGCCCGACATCACGAAAGAAAAACTCGATGCCAGCGCCGCGCAGACCTGGGAAATCAGGCACTTCGGAGCCACCGCCGAACAGCTCGGGGGGCGCATGCTTCGCCTCTGGGAATTTCCCGTCGAGCAAGAAGCCGCCCTCCGCCACGTGGTGACGCCCGAGGCACAACCGGCGTTGTCCCGCGAATGCGCCGGCCTGCATCTCGCATGCTGGACGGCGGAAGCCCTCGGGAAAGGCCTGCCCTTCGAGCAGGGGCGCTGGCGCATCGAGGAAACGATCCTCAAGCAAGCCGGGCTAAAGGAAAGCGCGGCCCGCGATACCGTGCTCAATACCCGCGAGATGCTGAACCGGACACTGCAGGTCATCCGGGCCTGAACCGGCACCCTTCCGCTGGAGGGCAGAGCAGCCGGGCGAGGGGGCGAGCCGCTTTCGGCGCGGACCGAGTGCAGCCCGGAGCCGTAGGTGGAGGGTGTGTCCGCCGGGCAAACACTATCCGGTGGCCATTTCGAGCCGAGGGCTCCACCGAAAGGGGCCGCCAAGCCGCCTCGACGCGACCCGGCCAACTGCATGATCCCGGCCGAGCGCCGCTCCGCCGAGGGCGCGCGCCGGCGTCAGGCCATCAGGTTGCGCAAGGCCTGGAGATATTTCTCGCGCGTGCGAGCGATGACGTCGGCGGGCAACGCGGGCGCGGGCGGGCGCTGGTCCCAGCTGAGAGCGAGCAGGTGGTCTCGCACGAACTGCTTGTCGTAGCTCGGGGGCGAGCAGTCGGGCCGGTAGCCGGCGGCCGGCCAGTAACGCGAGGAATCAGGGGTCAACACCTCGTCGATCAACACCAGCCGGCCCTCGGCATCCGTGCCGAACTCAAACTTGGTATCGGCCAGGATCATGCCCGCACCTGCCGCGGTGTCATGGCCCAGGGCATAAAGGGCGAGACTGGTCGCCTTGACCCGAGCATACACCGCCGCGCCGACGATGGCCTCGCCGCGGGCGTCGTCGATCGGCTCGTCGTGCTGGCCCTTGGGCGCTTTGGTCGTGGGGGTAAAAAGCGGCGCGGGCAGGCGGTCCGCCTGGCGCAGGTCATCGGGCAGGCGATGGCCGCAGACCTCGCCGTTTTTTTGATACGAAGCCCAGCCGCTGCCGACAAGATAGCCGCGCACCACGCACTCGATGGCCAGGGGCCGAAGCTTGCGCACGATCATGCTGCGCAGGCGCAAGTCGGGGTCGGTGATGCCGCGCCGGGCAAATTCGCCCGCCTGGTCGGGCAGAAGGTGATTCTCGATTACCCCGGAAGTGCGGGCAAACCACCACAGGCTGAGCTGGGTGAGGAGGATGCCCTTGCCTGGGATGCCGTCGGGCAGGATGACGTCGAAAGCCGAGAGCCGGTCCGTCGCGACCAACAAAAGGGCATCACCGAGGTCGAAAATCTCGCGGACCTTGCCCGAGGCCACGCGAAGGAAGGGCAGACCGTCGATGGAGGTCCGGGCTTGGTTCGGCAGGGCGGCGGCGATCTGGTCGGCGGTCAACATGTGGACGGATGTTCCCGCCCCCGCTTCGCCGCCGTCGAGCCGAAAGCAGCGGGGCCTGCCCCACCGCGGCCGTTATGATAAGGTTGCCTCACGCCGTCACCAGCGCGATGGCGGCGAGCATCAGGACAGCACCGATTAGGCGGCGGCGAAAAACACCGGGCGGCAGTTTCCGCTCGCCCGCCGTGCCCAGCCAGCCGCCGAGCAGCCCGACCGCAAGCACGCTCCACAGCCCGCGCGTGCTGTAGAGGATGTTAGCCGCCGTGGCGCGGCCGTAGTTACCCATGGTCCAAGCCATGCCCGAGGCCTGCACCGCCAGCAAGACCGCTCCGGGCAACAGCCAAGGCCAGGCGGCGGTGGGCACGGTCCGCAGCGGGGCGTGGAAAAACGGGATCAGACCAAACGAAAGCAGCGCCACCCCGCCAAAGGCGAGCGGCAGAAACCGACCGGGCCCCCACGCCGGGGTGAAGCGTTGCACCAGCACGTCGACGAGGGCGAAGGCGAGCGCAGCCAGCGCGGCCAGCAGCACGACACGGCGCGGGTGGGGCGCGGCGTCGGCGGGTTTCACCGGAACGAGGCCGGACGCACCGCGCGGCGACCACTGGAGCAGGATCACGGCGGCGGTCGCCAGAGCCGCCGCGATCCACCAGGCCGGGCGCACCGCGTCGGTGAGGAGCAACGCACTGGCAGCGGCGACAAAAAGAATCTTCAAGCCCAGCACCGGCGTGGCCAGCGACACGTCCCCCGCGAGGGCGGCGAAGGTGAAGACCTGGCCGACGAAAAAGAGCGCCGCGAAGAGCAACGGTTGCCATAGACGCGCCGCGTCAACGGGCTGACCGCCGAGGGCCCAGAGCGGGGCGAAACACAGGCCCATGGCTAGGTTCGAGATAAACGCCGTGCGCCACAGGCCAACGCCATGGGCGGAGGCGCGTTTCACCAACAGAACGGCAACGACATAGCCAAAGCCGCTGGCCAGCGGCAGCAAGGTGGCCGCAAGGGGCGCGGGGGCGGAAACGTCGGCGGCCAAGTGGGGTGGAAACGCCCGCGATGACCCGCCGCTGCTGCCGGTCAGGGCAGTGGCGGCGGGTCACCAGGCGGGAGATCAGCGATACTCCTCGGCGGTGAGGGCGTTGATGATTTTGAAGTTCTCCACGTGGTAGCTTGGGTCGGCGCGGAAGGCCAGTTTCACGCCGTATTCGCGCTCCATGCGGACCAGCAGATTGGCGTCTTCGCTGCGCAGGCGCTCGAGGATGCCGGGGTGGACCATCACGCGCAGATTGTATTCCTTGCCGTCCTGCCGGGCGACGAGCCGACGGATGACGGCGCTGAGCTTGCGCTGCAACTCGACGGACATGGTGGTGGCGCTCTTCACGATGCCACGGCCGCGGCAGTAGGGGCAGTCAACGTAGAGGTTGCTCGTGAGGCTCTCCTGCTGGCGTTGGCGGGTCATCTGCAGGATGCCGAGCTGCGAGATGGGCAGGATGTGGTTCTTGGCTTTGTCCTCGGCCATGGCCTCGCAGAGCTTCTCGTAGACGCCGTTGCGGTGGCGGCGCTCCTTCATGTCGATAAAGTCGATGATGATGAGGCCGCCGAGGTTGCGCAGGCGGATCTGCCGGGCGGCCTCGACGGCGGCCTCCAGATTCACGGAGTAGATGACGTTCTTCTCGTCGCTCGACTTGTTCTTGTGCGAGCCGGTGTTCACATCGATGGCGATGAGTGCCTCGGTCTCGTCGATGATGATCTCGCCGCCGCTGGGCAGGGCGACCTTGCGCTGGTAGGTCTGCTCGATCTGGCGCTCAATGTTGAAGCGTTCGAAGATCGGGATGCTGTTCTGGTAGAGGGCGATCTTACCCTTGGAGCGCTGGCTGATCTGGGCGACGGAGGCCTGGCAGCGGACGTGGTCCTCGGGGTTGTCGATGAGCACGCGGTCCACCTCCTCGGTGAGGAAATCGCGCACGGTGCGCTCGACGATGTCGGGCTCCTGATAAAGAGGGAGCGGGGCGCGCTGGGTGTTGAGCTTGGCCTGGATGTCGGCCCAGGTCTTGAGCAAGATGTGGAGATCGCGGACGAAGTAGACGGAGCGTTTACCCTCGCCGGCGGTGCGCACGATCACGCCCATGCCTTCGGGGATAGTCAGGCCGTTGAGCATCTCGCGCAGGCGGGCGCGTTCCTTGGGGTCCTCGATTTTGCGGGAGATGCCGCAGGAGTCGGAGAACGGCGTCAGCACAAGATACCGGCCAGGCAGGGAGAGATTGGTGGTGGTGCGGGGGCCCTTGGTGCCGATGGGACCCTTGGTCACCTGAATGACGATCTCGGAGCCGGGCGGGTAGAGCTGGGGGATGTCCTTGACGGTGGGCTCCTGGCCGGGAGGCAGGGCGTTTTTCTTTTTGTTCACGCGCACGACCTCGACCGACGAATCGGTGGCGGCAGGCAACATGTCCCAGTAGTGCAGAAAGGCGTTCTTGGAGTAGCCGATGTCGACGAAGGCGGCCTTCAGGCCGGGGTCGAGGTTCTTGACCCGGCCCTTGAAGATGCCGCCGACCATGCGATCGGCGTCGTGGCGCTCGATCTCGAACTTCTCCAGCACGCCGTCGACGAGTAGGGCGACGCGTTTCTCCAGCGGCTCGCTGTTGATGATGAGTTCGCGGAAGGAGGTTTTTTCCTTCTTAAAAACGGCGAGGATTTTCTGGAGCAGTGGACGCTGTTTAGAGCGTTCCTGGGCGCCGGCCTTCAGCTCGGCGCGGTCCACCGGCTCGGCTTCGTCTTCCTCGGGGGGCTGGGCGAGTTCTTCGTCGAGACTCCGGGGGGCATGGGAAGATGAGGCGGGGGGCGCGTCGTCGCGGTCATCCTCGGGATAGGGCTCGCGCTCGGGCGAATCGGGGGGGGTGCGGTCGTTCATGGCGGGTGTGGTCCTGTGTTGCGGGTTGGACGGGGCACCCTGGTGCGCAAGCAGAGGCGCAGGAAATTCCAGTCGGGAGGTCGGAGGCGCGGGAAAGGTTCAGTTTCACGTGAAATCCTTTCTGAAGCGATAGACGCTCTGGACGAGTCCTTGCAGCAAACAACAACTGAGCACGAAGGAGCCACCGTAGCTGATGAAGGGAAGCGGTATGCCCGTGATGGGCACGAGGCCGATCGTCATCGCGATATTCACGAACACATGCACGGCGAACAGGACCGTGACCCCGACGGCAAGCAGAGTGCCGAAGCGGTCGCGGGCGAGTCCGGCGATGCGGATGCCATTGAACAGGACGATGCCAAAAAGGCCTAGCACGGTGAGACTTCCCAAAAATCCCTTCTCCTCGGCGATGACGGAGAAGATAAAATCATTGTGCGCGACGGCACGCGGCAGGTAGCCCAGCTGGGCCTGCGTGCCCTCGGTCCAGCCCTTGCCGGTCAGCCCCCCGCTGCCGACCGAGATAAGCGACTGGCGCTGGTTCCAGCCTATGCCCATCGGATCAATCTTCTCCGGGGCGATGAAGCTGACGATCCGGTTGCGCTGGTAATCCTTCAGCGGAACCCACGAGACTGCCTCGTAACGGCCGCGATCCTTTTGAAAGGACAACTTGTTCGCGTCCATGAAGTTCATGTAGCGCCCCATATCCCACGAAACCACGGCCACGAGGATCGTAAACGCGCCGAGCGCCCCCGCGAAAAAGCGGGTCGAGAGCCGGGAAACGTAAAGCATGGAAAAAACCATGGGGGGGAGAACAATCGCCGATTTCAGATCCGGCTGAAGCAAAATCAGCAACACGGGCCCGCCCGCCGCAAGGGCCAACTTCCCCAAGGTGCCCAAGGATTGGCGGATGGACCCTAAGCGCGCCCCGACTAGAAGCGAAGCGGTCGCGAACAAAACGCCCGCCTTGGCCGGTTCGCTCGGCTGCACCGCCAGTATCCCAAGGTCCAGCCAGCGCTGCGCCCCGAAGCGCTCCTGCCCCACCCCGGGCAGCAAGACCAAGATCAACAACAACAAGCACGCCAAATAGAACCAGTGCCAGACGCTCAGCCAGAAGCGGTAATCGACCAGTGAGACCACCAGGTAGACCGCCGCGCCCGCCGCCAGCCAGACGAGTTGGTTGATCCAGTTGGAAAGGGGAGTGGAAAACTGCGCCGAGTAGATGAAGGCCACCCCGATCGCGCTCAGCCCCGCAAGAGCCAGCGGCGTCCATGGATCCCAGCGCTCGCGCGTGCTGGTCTTGAAGACACTAAGGTAGGCGCTGGCGTCACTGAGCATGGGTGACGGGCAAACTCCACGCGGAGCGCCCCGGGCGCAAGAGCGGGTTGCAAGCCTCTGCCCCGGGCCGGCCAAAAACGCCCGCGCCGCCCCCATCTTGGCAACTTTCGCCGGCCGGCGCGGTCGGATTGGACACCGCGCCTCCCCCGCCCCACCCTCCTTTCCCGCTCCCTACCCATGAAATCCACCTCGCTCCTCCGTCGCCTGCTCGGCGTCTTCGCCCTGTCACTCCTCTCCGCCCCCCTCGGCCTCGTCGCCGAGGAGGCCGCGCCCGCCGAGGCCAAACCCGCCGTCGTGGCGCCTACGCCCACCCCGCCCACCCCGGCCGCCCTCACCGACATCCGCATCGTGGTGAAAACCGACAAGGGCGACATCGAGGGCGTGATCTACGCCTCCAAGGTTCCCATGACCGCCGCCAACTTCCTCAATCTCGCCAAACGCGGCTACTACGACGGCCTGACCTTTCACCGCGTCATCCCCGATTTCATGATTCAAGGCGGTGACCCGCAGGGCACCGGCCGCGGCGGCCCCGGCTATCAGTTCGCGGACGAGTTCGACAAGTCTCTCCGCCACTCCGGGCCCGGCATCTTTTCCATGGCCAACGCCGGCCCGGGCACCAACGGCAGCCAGTTCTTCATCACCCACGTCGCCACCCCGTGGCTCGACGGCAAACACAGCGTCTTCGGCACCGTCACCAAGGGCATGAACACCGTCAACACCACCGCCAAGGGCGATAAAATCCTGAAAATTGAGGTCCTCGACCCCACCGATGCCCTTTTCAGCGCCCAGGCCGAAAACCTGGCTAAATGGAATGCCGTGCTGAAGAAATAAGTAGATATCTAGCAATTACATACTATCTCACGCGCCTGCCTTGCCCGTGAGATTTATCAAGGGGGGCATCAGGCCTTGCGGCCTTTCCCGGCGCCTTTGGGGAAAGGGAAAAATGGGCGGGAAGCGGGCTTGGCCTTGGGGCCACTTCCCGGAGCGCCGCCACAGGGCGGACGGGTGAATGCCGGCGGCTCTTGGCGCGAGTTTTTCGGCAGACCGGGCGAGCCTAGCGGGACTTTCATGCCACAGGGGGCCGTCGTCATGCCGGTTCCGGAGACCGGCGTGATATGTGGCGGCGGGGTGACGTCACGGGTGGCTTTGTTTTCGTCGAGCAGGCGGCGGGCGATCTCGGGGAGACCAAGCCGCTGCAGAGTGCCGCGCAGGGCTTTTTTCATCTCGGGCTTATACCAGAAGAAGAAACTCCGCTGCTCCTGCTTCTCATCAGGCGTGCGGGCGACTTCCACCGGCTGGCCGTCGTAGGGATGCACCCCGGTGGCATAAATCTCGGTCGCGACCGTCATCGGCGTGGGCGTGAAATCCTGCACCTGCTCCAGGCGGAAGCCGAGGTCCTTGGTCTTGAGCGCGAGCTCGGCCATGTCCTCGGGACGGGAGCCGGGGTGCGAGCTGATGAAATACGGGATGACGGGAGTGTCGGCTTTACCAGCCTTGGCCGAGGCGCGGTCGAACTTTTCCTTGAACTTGTAGAACAGGCTGAAGCTCGGCTTGCGCATGATGCGCAGCACGTGGTCGCTGGTGTGTTCGGGGGCGACCTTGATGCGACCGGGCACATGATGGGCGGCGAGTTCCTCGATGTATTTCTCGTGGCTGGCCTGGACCTCGGGGGTGACGCCCTTGTCGTGCAGGAAAAGGTCATAGCGGATGCCGCTGGCCACGTAGGCGTGGTTGACGCCCTCGGTCTCGCGCACGGATTTGTAGATGTCGAGCAACGCGGTGTGGTCGGTGTCGAGGTTGCGGCAGACCTCGGGCCAGATGCAGGAGGGGCGCACGCACTCGTCGCAGATCCACTGCTCCTTGCCCTTCATCTTATACATGTTGCCCGAGGGGCCACCGAGGTCGCTGATGGTGCCGCGGTAGTCCGGCATCTGCTTGATCGATTCGACCTCGCGCAAGATGGACTCCTTCGAGCGGGAGGCGACGAATTTGCCCTGATGGGCGGAGATCGTGCAGAAGCTGCACCCGCCGAAGCACCCGCGATGCATGTTGATGGAGTGCTTGATCATCTCGTAGGCGGGGATGGGGCCGCGCTTGCGATATTTCGGATGGGGCAGCCGCGTGTAGGGCAGGTCGAAGGAGGCATCGATCTGCGGCTCGCTCATGGTCGGGAAGGGCGGGTTGACCACGAGCAGGCGGTCGCCGGTCGGCTGAAAAAGGCGACGGGCCTTCACGCGGTTGGACTCGGTCTCGATGGCCTTGAAATTTTGGGCGTAGAGCTCGCGGTCGGCGGTGCACTCTTCGTGGGTGTGGAGCGTGTGGTCCTCCCAGTTGGCGTTTTTCGGCGCGGCCTTGCCCGGTGGCAGCAGCACGGCGGTTTGCGCTATGGTGGTGAGCGAAGAAAACGGCACGCCACGTTTCAGCAGACGCACCGTCTCCTTCAACGGGAGCTCGCCCATGCCGTAGATCAGCAAGTCAGCCCCGCTATCAGCCAGGATGGAGGGCTTGAGCGTCTCGGACCAGTAATCGTAGTGCGTCACCCGCCGCAGCGAGGCCTCAATGCCGCCGATCATAATCGGGGTCTCGGGGTAAAGCTGTTTCAGAATGCGTGAATAAACCGTGGTGGCATAGTCGGGCCGGAAACCGATTTCACCCCCGGGGGTATAGGCGTCCTCGCTGCGGGGTTTACGCGCGGCCGTGTAGCGGTTGACCATCGAGTCCATGCACCCCGAGGTGACGCCGAAGAACAGGCGGGGCGCGCCGAGTTTCTTGAAATCGCGAAGGTCATCGCGCCAATTCGGCTGGGGCAGGATGGCGACCTTCAAACCCTCGGCCTCGAGCAGGCGGCCAATGACAGCGGTGCCGAAGGCAGGGTGGTCGACGTAGGCGTCGCCCGAGACGATGATCACATCGAGTTGGTCCCAACCGCGGGCTTTGACTTCGTCGGCGGTGGTGGGAAGCCAGCGGGACGGGTTCCAGACGGGTTCGCTGGAATAAACCTTGGTGGCGGGGGACGGAGCGGTTGGGTTCACGGAGAGGCTTGACCCAACGTGGAGTAAATCGGGCGGGGGGGAATGCATAAATCACAGAGGTTTTCCCCACCCCGTTCTTGCGGACCGGAACAACGCTCCCACGCTGCCACCCCATCATGCCTGCCATCGCGTCTTTCGCCGCCCTCGCTCCCACCGATGTTTTCGCCCCACGTCACATCTCCCCCACCCTAGCCGAACGGGAACACATGCTGGCCGCGCTCGGTCGCCCCAGCCTGGCAGCACTGATCGACGCCACCGTGCCGACCGGCATCCGCCTCGAAAAACCGCTTGGCTTGCCGGCACCGCTCGGCGAATCGGCTGCGCTCAATGAATTAAGATCCATTGCCTCGCTCAATAAAGTATTCCGGAACTTCATCGGCCAAGGGTATTACGAGACGCTCACTCCACCCGTCATCCAGCGCTGCATTTTGGAAAATCCCGCCTGGTATACCCCCTACACCCCCTACCAGGCCGAGATTTCCCAAGGGCGGCTGGAGGCTTTGCTGAATTTCCAAACTTTGGTCACCGATCTCACCGGACTGGATATTGCCAACGCCTCGCTGCTCGACGAAGGCACCGCGGCTGCGGAGGCGATGATGCTCTGCCACCGGGTTCGCCCCGCCTCGGGTGGTCTATTTTTTGTTTCGGAAAAATGCCACTCCCAGACCATCGATCTGGTCAAAACCCGAGCCGAACCTCTCGGCATCGAGGTGCGCGTGGGGGACCACGCTGCGGTGGACCCAGCCACGTTACCGGGGCTCTTTGGCCTGCTCGTGCAATATCCTGACACCAATGGTGATATCCACGATTTTGCATCGCTTTTCACCCGCGCCCACGAGGCCGGCGCTCTGTGCGTGGTGGCGACCGACCTGCTCGCGTTAAGCCTCCTGCGCCCCCCCGGCGAATTCGGTGCGGATGTCGCCATAGGTTCCGCGCAGCGCCTAGGCGTGCCCCTCGGCTTCGGCGGACCCCACGCGGCTTTCTTCGCGACCCGTGATGCCCTCAAACGCCAGATGCCCGGACGTCTCGTCGGCGTTTCAAAAGACGCACAAGGAAACCCCGCTCTGCGCCTCTCCCTCGGCACCCGCGAGCAACACATCCGCCGGGACAAGGCCACCTCCAACATCTGCACCGCTCAAGTGCTCCTCGCCGTGATGGCGTCCATGTATGCGGTTTACCACGGAGCCGAAGGCCTTAAGGCTATCGCCACTCGTATCCATTTACTCACGACTACGCTCGCCGAAGCCCTGCGCCGGGCGGGTGCTACCGTCAATACCGGTCCGGTTTTTGATACGCTCACGATCGGAAACGTCGCCGCCGCCCGCGTTCTCGCCGCCGCCGAAGCGCGCAAAATCAACCTCCGCAAGCTCGACGCCAACCAGGTTGGGCTTTCCCTAGATGAAGCAACCACCCTGGAAGAGCTGGAGGCCCTATTAGATTGCTTCAGCGAGTCGGTCGAGCTGGTTCCTCAAACCGCGCTTGGACTCGGGTGCTTTTTGAGAAGTTCCCCCTACCTCGCAGCCAGGGTTTTTCGAAGTCACCGGACTGAGCATGAGTTGCTCCGTTATATAAAACGTTTGGAGTCAAAGGACCTCTCCCTTTGCCATTCAATGGTCTCCCTCGGCTCCTGCACCATGAAGCTCAACGCGGCGGCGGAAATGTTTCCGCTCTCCTGGCCGGAGTTTGCCCGGCTTCATCCTTTCGCCCCGGTCGAGCAAACCCGTGGATATCAACGTCTCACGCGCGACCTAGAAGCCTGGTTGGTGGAAATTACCGGGTTGGCGGCGGTTTCCCTTCAGCCCAATGCCGGCTCCCAAGGAGAATATGCCGGGTTGCTGGCCATCCGCGCCTACCACGCCGCCCGAGGCGAGGCACACCGGCAAATTTGCCTGATCCCAACCAGTGCCCATGGCACCAACCCCGCCAGCGCCGTAATGGGCGGTTTCAGTGTGGTTCCGGTAAACTGCGACGCCCAGGGCAACATCGATCCGGTTGATCTTCGCACCAAAGCCGAGCTGCACGCCACCCAACTAGCCGCGCTGATGATCACCTACCCCTCGACCCACGGTGTGTTCGAAAGTTCTATACGAGAAATTTGTAATCTTATCCATGACCTCGGGGGGCAAGTTTATATGGACGGCGCCAATATGAATGCCCAGGTAGGTCTTACCTCTCCCGGTCGCATCGGCGCTGACGTTTGCCATCTAAATTTACATAAAACATTCTGTATTCCGCACGGAGGCGGCGGTCCCGGTGTCGGACCAGTTTGTGTGGCCTCACACCTAGCGCTTTACTTACCGGGACATAGGGAACGGATACTCGTGCACCAGACGGCGGAGGGCGCCGCTCTAGCCGCTGGTCTCGGTGCCGTTTCAGCCGCACCCTATGGCAGTGCCTCTATCCTGGTGATCCCGTGGATGTATATTCGCATGATGGGTGCCGCGGCCTTGACCGAAGCCACCAGTATCGCCATCCTGAACGCTAATTACATAGCCCACCGTTTAAAAAATTATTTTACGGTGCTTTACCGCGGAGCGGATGGATGCGTTGCCCACGAGTGTATCATTGATTTGCGCGGATGGAAAAAATATGGCCTGGAAGTTGAGGACGTGGCCAAACGTCTGATGGATTATGGCTACCATGCGCCAACCATGAGCTGGCCGGTGGCAGGAACGCTTATGATAGAACCGACGGAAAGTGAAGATTTGGCCCAATTGGACCAGTTTTGCGATGCGCTGATTGGCATACACGATGAAATGCAGGCTGTCGCCACCGGCCAATGGAGTTCAACCGACAATCCCCTAGTAAACGCACCCCATACCGCAGCAATGGTCAGCGCCGATTCATGGCTCAAAAACTATAGTCGTGAAGAAGCGGCCTATCCGGCAGGCTGGACCCGCACTTTTAAATTTTGGCCATCCGTGGCTCGCGTTGATAATGTGTATGGAGATCGCAACCTTATCTGCAGTTGCCGGGGCATGGAGACTTACTAATTCTTAAACGGTATCGAGAACAGAAAAAGAGGAGCATGATTAGATTTAGGAATCTAAATCAGTGATAGACTGCGGGCTTACCGAAATAATTCAAAGTAAGCATTTCTTTCCATATGCGATAGCGTCCCTCGTAACTGATACGGCCATGCTCGTCATGAAGATTGTGAGGTAATAGAAACCCCATTTCGGTATTGATACGTTCTAATTCGGCTTGCTGAGTATTTAAGTCAACCACTGGTTCGGTGTCCCAAGCAACTGATTGCTTTCCGGATAAAGTCACACGTCGCTCATGATAATTTAGCAATTGAAGAAAACTGCGCGTGTTTGGTTTACGTTGAACTAGCCAATTTTCTGAATAGAAACCAGCAAAAGGCAAAAAGTGGTTGTCTGTGACCAAACATGTTCCGTCTACAAGACGGGTAGTAAATTGAAAGCAAAGAGATAAATTGCCCCCAGGGTGAGGCAAGAAAGAAACCTGTAAGCGCAGGTGTGAATCTGCTTTCTGGTAAACGGAAACGCGAAGCTGAAAATGCGTGGAGACTTCCGAACGTAAGGCTTGCAAGTGATTAAACCCTTTTTCTCGCAAGGTGTCGCGTAATTTAAGAAAGCGACCTTGCACTGGCCACTGATCACCAGAGGGATTTAATTTGAAACGTGGAAAAAGTGGCAAAGGGCTTACACTAATTGCACTTATCGTAAGCCAGCGATAAATTGAATCAATCAGAAACCAGCCGATAAAAAAAGCGGCGAAAAGCGTCTCAAAAGATTGCTGGAACCAGTCGAAATATAAAGAAATTTCTGTAAATCCAACCGCCAAGACAAACCAACGTAACCAGCGGTTTATTATAGATAATACCGGAGATGCATAGGTATGAATTAACTTAGTAATAACCAATGATAAAATCATCATTGGTATCAAAATTAAACTGGGCTGCACAGCAACAATCTCGCTAACAAAAACACCTATAATTTATGTTGGCTAACTATACAAACCTAGCTAATTCGAACTGGCATTACAACACAAATGAAGTTTGCGTCCGTCTTTAAAACGCCTGGACTTACCTCGTCTTTTAATTCGAAATATACATCATCCTTCGTCAAGGCACGCAAAGGATCGATAATAAACTGCGGATTAAAAGCTACTTGCAAATCAGGACCACTATATGCAATAGCCATGGTCTCATTTGCTTCACCAAAATCAGGACTGCTAGCGCTTATTTCTAAGTGGTTACTGCTTAACTTGAGTTTTACGGAATTGCTTTTATCCGAGCAAACCAATGCCGCACGGTGCACACACTCCACAAGAAGTTCCCGGTCAAGTTTAATTCGTTGATGGGTTTCCTTTGGTATAACCTGTTGATAATTCGGATAATTACCTTCAACTACTTTGCTATACAAATAAATCGAATCAATTAAACCAGTTTCAGGATTATCTGCATGAATTTGGAAAGCGGCCCGACGTTCATTAAATGAAATTTTTAATTTCTCTCCTTTATCGAGCATTCGTAAAAGTTCTGATACAGTTTTAGCAGGTAAAATAATAGCACCGGCTTTATCTGTAGGAACTTCTATTTCTTTGTTTATTAAAGCAAGACGGCGGCCATCCGTTGCAACTAGAGAGAGTTTCCCATCTCTAAAATTGAAGTAAACACCATTTAAAATGTAACGAGTCTCATCAGTAGATTGAGCATACGAAACGCTCTTAAGCATGCCGATTAGTTCAGCCTGGTCCAAAGTAAAAGTCTTATCATCTCCAAAATCTGGCAACGGAGGAAATTCATCTTTTCCTATGCCCATAATTCGGAAAATTGAACCTCCAGATGTTAGCTTAACTTGATGATTTGGGGACGCATCAAAAGTAACGTCCAACTGGGGTAATTCTCGAACAATTCCAGCGAGCCGTTTAACCGGCAGGGTAACTGATCCAGTTTCCTTAACATCAGCTTTTATTTTAGCCCGAATTCCCAAATCTAAATTTGTCGTTGTTAGGGTAATAGCGTCTTTTTCTGCCTCAATCAGAACATTGCTTAGGATAGGCATAGTTGCTTTTGAACCTACGACGTTAAGCACCTGCGCGAGGCCGTTGCTGAAGTGATCTCGATTGATCTTGAATTTCATGGGTAAGGCGAAAGGTAGTTAGAAAGCCCTATTGAGATGGTCGGTCAAGCAGAGTGCAAGGTTTTGCTTAAAATAAATGGCATTTTTCTAACCATACGTTCTTTGTTCACCTACCGGTATTAAAAAATGATCTAATTAAATAAATTAATCATCTTCTTAATGCCTGTGAGTATGTCCAATAACCCTTCTTTTTACCTGCTGGATTGGGTCATTTTGACCTATCCCGCTAAGAATGTTTTTTGATTCATAAAACCTACGTTATTCCCAATATCTTAGTTGTTGGAAGTTATTCCCAAGCTTATTCCTAAGTTTGTTCAGAATTTAAATTTTAGACACAACACTAGTTTCTCCTTTTTTTTTCGACGAATATGCCGGATGATACCATAAAAGATGTAAGCCAAGCAAAAGAGCAACATTCCAAATTCTTTAAATACCACCACTGATGCGGCCACTACTATATATAAAATTAGAGTGGTAAATTTGGTTTTGGTTTGATAATCGATTTGTTTACCACTAGGATATTTTACGGAGCTTACCATTAATAAAGCGATTACAAGCAGTAAAAATGGCAAAACTAATGCCCACCGTTGTAACTCTCTTTCATGAGCAGCGAGATTTAACAAAAAAAGAACAAGTGACGCCACAGTTCCTGCGGCCATTGGGACCGGTAGTCCAAGAAAGTCCTTATTTACCTCTTTATTTTGTTTTTGCAGTAATGGATGGGTAATAACATTAAATCTTGCCAGGCGAATGGCTGCGCATAAAAGATAGATAAATCCAAGCAACCAACCGATTTCTCTAAAATAGGGATATCCTTGGGTTGGTGATAAAATCAGAAAAAAAACCATCAGTGCTGGTGCCAGACCAAAAGAAACTACATCAGCCAACGAATCAAATTCAGCTCCAAATAAGGATTCTTTTCCAACCATACGGGCTAGACGTCCATCTAGTGCATCAAATGCCATAGCCCCAAAAATTAGCCACACGGCTTTTGTGTATAATTCGCTGGCTTCTTTGGTTATTGTATCTGAACCTCTCATTGCATAATGGGCTTGGATGCACATGATAACAGCAACAAAACCACAAAATAAATTACCAGCTGTCATCAAATTAGGCCAGAAATAGATGCGACTTGCGTCTGTTGAATTCAACGCGACTGTTTCCTTCTCCTCATCTTGTAAATTTTCCAAAGGCATTTCTGGTTTCATTTTGTGAGATCTTCCAAGTATTTCCAAAATTTTGAATTCTGTTCTATCAATTGATGTTCAGACACAGGCAGTCTGTTCCTTAATAAAAAATCTTCCAAAGAATGAGGTTGTAAAATATAGAGAATTTTAAGTCGATTCTCATTCTCAAGTTCAAAATAGTATCTCAAATCACCATCCCGAAGTCGGAACAAAACCCGACCAGCTCGCACAAAACGTCCCAAGGGTTCACGCGGATTAACCAAGTCTTCAGATCTTAATTTGCCAAGCGGATCAATTGCCGTTAGTTGTTCCAGGGGGGCGAGTTTTTTGAGTTCACCCATGGCTTGTTGGGAAAAGGTTACTTGAAACATTTCCCCCAATTAATGGTTTGGTTAGCCCTGAAGCAAGTCTCGCTTGGGTGTTTTCACTCTTTTTTTTAATTCCGCCACCTTTAAAGAAGATTGCACCTGATTTTCCATTTATAATCTATTTATTAATTACCATGGTGCTTTTTCGTTTTTTCCCATTAACTATTTTTTTACTTTTCGGGACCATTTTAGGAGCAACCCAGATAACGCTAAATATCCCTGTCTTGGTTGCTGGTTACGGTGCTGATTTTTTTGAAGAAACTGCACGTGAATTTGAAAAGTTACGCCCTGGCGTGCGCGTTAATCTTTATGGGAATCCTCGCATAAATGATCATGTTCGCACCCGGGTGATGGCAGGTGACTTCCCTGACGCTACGGATGCGGTTTTATTGTATCCCAATCTCATTCAGGCGGGTAAGGTTTTAGATCTCAGTTCAGCGCTTAATGGGCTTAATTGGGATCAGACGGGAAGGTGGCGTGATGATTTTAGGCCAGGTTCTTTAGCTCGTTGGAGCTTTCAGCATAAAATGGATGATTCTTTACCGGTAGGTGTTTACGGATTACCTTTTGCTCATGCAGTGTGGGTGGTATTTTATGATAAGGTGCGATTTCGTCGCGAAGGTTGGCAGTTGCCCCGCACTTGGCCTGAATTTTTTGTGTTATGCGAAAAAATTGAGGAAAAAGGAGGCGCAGCTCTATCTTTACCCGGTGTGGCAATGCGTTACGGTGATGCTATCTTAAGGGCCGCTCATTATAATTTGGTTGGCGAAGATGGTTACACTGCCTATAAAGAACTGGTGCCTGGCACCCGATCGGATGCACGTTTTATACGTGCGGCGGGGGTTCTGGAGAGAGTGGCCAACCGGCATTTAGTTCGAGGTTGGGAGGGGATGACTCATACGGCTGCTCAGCGTGAGTTTATCGAGGGGCGATGTGCTATGACCATATCAGCATCATGGTTTGCAAACGAGATGCGAGGACGTATTCCCGATGGGTTTGAATTGGGTGCTTTTAATCTTCCGGTTTTTACAGATGGTGCGGTTTCGCCGGAAACGGTTCAGGCTCAAAGCGGTTATTATTTTTGCTTTCGCACCGGGGATTCAGTCAGGGAGCAAGCAACTATAGATTTTTTCCGGTTTATGACTTCAAAGGAAAGGATTAAACGATTTGTTACTTTAACAGATTCACCGGTTGCATTGTTTGGGGCGTCTCGGTCTGACTATTCAACCCGGATGTCTGACACGGCTGGTTTATTGGAATCCAACCCTCCCTCTTTTGACTCGGCTCCGACCCCTTTTTCGACTGGTCAACAAAATCTTCAACAGGCTTTTACAGATGTACGTTATCAGTTGATGACGGGCCGAATTGATGCCGGACAATTTGGCCTACGCTTAGAGCAAGCTGCGGAAGTGGAGCGAGTCCGGCTTTCACATCCTGAATTTATAAAGCAGCGACATTTTTGGCCCGCATTTATTTTGGGGCTTATATTTTTGATTTGTCTATTTTGGTCCTTACAACCCCGGAACCAAAGGGGTGTTATTGAAAAATTTGGTGCATTTTCCCCTAGTCTTGGGTCCAGCAAGTTGGCTTTGATATTTGTCGGTCCTTCGTTTTTTGTTTATTCTTTTTTTGTTTTGGTCCCCTCGGCGGCCGCTTTTGCCCTGTCTTTTTTCCGTTGGGATGGTTTTGGTAATCCTGAGTGGGTGGGCTTTTTGAACTTTCGTTGGTTGTTGTTTGAAAGTGACATTTTTTGGAGTGCTTTAAGAAATAACGGTTTTCTCATGTTTGTGCCTCCGCTATTGGTTGTCCCGGTTGCCTTAGCTTTGGCTGCATATATCCATCGTGGGGGTGCAGGGGCTGGATTCGTCCGTGTGATTTTGTTGTTTCCTAATCTTTTGGGTGGTATCGCCGCCGCTTTGATTTGGATGGCTGCCTATGAGCCAAGCTCTGGTTTTGTTAATGCTTTCTTTGTTTTTGCTGGGGATTTATTGGCTTTTTTTCAAGCGCCTGCTTTTGTTGTGGAGTGGCTTCATTCTTTTCGTGGTTATGCGTGGCTCGCGCAGTCCAATTTATATTTTTCCCTTTTACCGATCTATCTTTGGATGGCTGCCGGTTTTAATTTAGTGCTTTATTTGGCAGCCATGCAGGGTGTTCCGGATGAACTTTACGAAGCAGCGGAACTGGACGGGGCCAGCAAAGTTGATCAGTTTTATCACATTACCTTACCGTTGATCCGCGGGGTATTGGCGGTCTCTGCTGTATTTTTGGTTATTGGAGGATTAAATGCTTTTGAATTGGTTTGGCTATTAACTGGCCAAGAACCCTCTGCGGGCGCGCATACCTTGGGAACTTTCATGGTTGGTATGCTTTTTAACGAGTTTCAAGCCGGCCGCTCTGCAGCTATTGCAGTGATTTTATTTGGCTTAGTTTTGGTGGGTTCCTTGGTCGTTTTGCGCTTTAGTCGCGCTGAGGAGGATGAACCGTGAATGCATTCCGCTCCAGGTCATCAAACTGTTTGGCTCAGGGCTTTCATTTTTTAGCCCGCCTAGCTTTGATTGCTTATGTTTTTTGGGTGACCGCACCTTTTGTTTGGGTGTTGGTTTCATCGTTTAAGTCGGACTCCGCAATTTTACATGATCCTCTCGGTTTTCCTGAATGGTCCGAATGGAATTGGGTTGCTTATCCCCGGGCGTGGGAGGAGAGCGGTATTGGCGCTTGTTTGCTTAATTCTGCTTTTATTGCGATTATATCGGTAGGTTTGATTCTTTTACTAGGATCCATGACCGCTTATATTTTGGCATGGTATCGGCAACCCTGGGGGCGGGTGGTTCAGCGTTTGTTTTTGGCCGGGTTAATGTTGCCGGCGCAATTGGCGATGGTTCCTTTATTTTTTGAATTAAGAACACTGGGCTTATTGGAAACCCGAACGGGGTTAATTTTGGTTTACGTGGCCAATGGTCTGCCCTTCGCCGTATTTATTCTTACAGCTTTTTTTCGAGAACTACCTCGCTCTTTGCATGAGGCGGCGGTGATTGACGGCTGTTCGGATGCAGGTGTCTTTTGGCGTATCATGTTACCCTTGGCGCGACCTGGATTAATCACCGTGGCGATTTTTCAATTTATCGGTCTTTGGAAGGAATACTTTTTTGCTTTTATGCTGGTGGGTGGCGGTGAGGGGGATGCACGCACGCTGCCGCTTGCTTTGGCGGATCTTGCGATTTTTGCTCAGTATCGCAGTGAACAAGGCATGCTTTTCGCCGGTCTCGTGATTGTAACTATACCTATGCTAGCGGTTTATGTTTTTATGCAAGGGCACCTTGTCAGGGGTATCGCTGCTGGAGCGGTCAAAGGCTGAAGCTCGACGTCGAATTTCCTGTGGTTAAGCTCATATTGTTTTTTATATGTCCGACCTTTTGCCGAATTCTCATACCTCGATAGACGCTTTTGAACCTATGCTCCTTGCTTGGTTGAGGCAAGGTCTTGATCAGCATGATATTGTCGCATTAACTGATGCACAGGGGCTTATCCGTTTTGTGAATGAACGGTTCTGTGAGATTTCGGGATACTCAACCGAGGAGCTAATAGGTCAAAACCACCGCATTCTTAAGTCTGGGGAGCACCCTGAAGCCTTTTACCGTGATTTATGGAAAACGATCACGGCTGGTGAGATCTGGAGGGGATCCATCTGCAACCGAAACAAAACTGGCTGCCTTTACTGGGTGCAGACGACCATCCTGCCCCTGCTCGGGTTGGGGGGCAGGACGCTGGGATATCTTTCCGTCCGGACGGATGTTACTCGTCTGGTCTTGGCGGAGCGAGAGTTGGCGTTGAAAACGACAGAATTGCATTTGCTTTTTGAGCATGCTCCAATCGGGTTGAGTTGGAGGGAATTTAACGCCGATGGCAGTCCTGGCTCGAATCACGTTAATCAGAGGTTCTGCGAGTTGATCGGGCTGAGCCGTGCCGACGCTGCTGATTTGGGTAATGTTCAGCGAATAACCCATCCGGATGATTGGCAGCAGCAGGCAGCATTGAATGCCGAGATATATGCTGGGAAGCGAGATTCTTTTACTTTGGAAAAACGCTACTTGCACCCTGACGGCTCCACAATTTGGGGCATCCTTACGGTGGTGGTGCTGCGGGAGAAGGATGGTCGCATTACGCATCATTTTGCCATGTTGGAGGACATTACAGCCCGGCATTTGGCCGAGGAGGAGCTACGTCGCACCGAGGCGCGGTGGCGCACTTATATTCAGACCGCAAGTGAGATTCTTTACGCCCTCACGCCGGAGGGATGCGTCAAATTTGTTTCGCAGGCCTGGACAGCGAAGCTTGGGCATTCGGTAGAAAACGTAGTCGGAACTTCTTTCCGGGATTACTTGCATCCAGATGACCTCGGGCGCTGGGATGCGTTTTTCTCACGAATTCTTGCCACCGGGGGAGATGCGGAGGGAATCGAATATCGAGTGCGCAAAAACGACGGACGGTGGGTTTGGCATGCATCCACCGGATCGGCTTACACGGATCGAGATAAGCGCAGGGCCTTTTTTGGCGTGGGGCGTGATATATCGATCAGGCGACAAGCCCAGCAGGAGCTCCGCGCGGCGCTCGGTCGTCTGGAGGAAATGGCGCGTATCATCGATCGTTCTCCCTCGGTGGTGGTTCTGTGGCGTTCGGAGGGAGGTAGTTGGCCGGTGGAGTTCGTGTCGGCTAGTGTGCGACAGTTCGGATATGAACCGGAAGATCTTATGTCGCGGCGTTTAAATTTTCGGGATATCACTCATCCAATGGATCGTGAGCGGGTGGGCGCGGAAGTTGATGCCCATGCCGCCGCCGGTCATCGGGAATACAATCAGGAATACCGCATTCAATGCACGGACGGTGCCGTCCGTTGGGTGGATGACCACACCATCGTGCGATTGGATGAACGGGGCGAGGTCACTCATCACGAGGGACTAATTACGGATATCACCGAACGAAAGGCGGCCGAGGCGCGCGCACGAGAGGTTCAGGAGCGGGAGCTCGAGCTCGCCCGCGATGTTCAGCAGCATCTGTTGCCCAGTCGGTTTCCGGATCTGGGTCGGATAGATGTCGAAGTTCTTTCCCAGCCTTCCCAGCAGTTGGGTGGTGATTATTATGATGTCTTGCCGGTTGATGACCGGCATCACGGTTTCGTTATCGCGGATGTTTCGGGCAAGGGTGCGCCTGCGGCTCTCATGATGGCCGCGTGCCGCGCCAGTCTTCGCTTATGTGCTCCTGGGGAATTATCGCCCGCCTCCGTGCTGCGCCGGGTAAATCGCGCTCTGCAGCCGGATATGCCTCCGGGCATGTATATCACTCTTTTTTATTGTATCATAAACTTAGATACGCTGGAGCTGAGGTATTGCCGAGCTGGTCATGAGTCCGGCCTTTTGTTGCGGGCCCAGGGCGGCGAGCCGGTGCTCTTGGGCCAGGGCGGCATGGCTCTGGGCATGGCTCCGGCCGAGTTATTTGACGCCATTTTGGATGAGGGGCGGGTGGTGATGGCTCCGGGTGATCTTTTGGCTCTTTATACTGACGGGGTTAATGAAGCCTGTAATGCCTCCGGGGAAGAATTTGGCCGCGAGCGCCTGGCCGATGCACTCCGGCGTCACCAGCAAGAGCCGCTCGCGGAGATCATCCGCCGCATCGACCGTTATCTGCGGCAGTTTTGCACGCTCGCGCCCAGGCATGATGACCGGGCGCTTTTGGTGATTCGCGCGCGTTAAGGCGAGTTGGCAGGTGTCTCAGCTGGCCACCGGTTCAGTTTTGCTCTGATCGGGCCTTTTTCTCCAGTTTTGTGAGATGCTTGAAACCGTCTTTCCGTTACTCTTCGAATCCCACGTCCACACGCCTCTCTGCAAGCACGCCATAGGGGAACCGGAGGAGTATTGTTACCATGCTATTAAAAAGGGTTTGCGAGGGATTATCTTCACCTGCCACGCCCCTTTGCCCAATGGCTGGTCAGCCGAGGTGCGAATGGCGAACGATGAATTTCCGGCGTATGTAGCCATGGTAGAACGCGCCCGGGCCGCTTTTGCCGGAAAGCTAGAAGTGTATCTTGGTTTGGAGAGTGATTTCATGCCTGGACTCGAGCCTTGGCTCGAGCACCTCCACGGCCGGGCACGGCTACACCATGTGCTGGGCAGTGTTCATTATCAGATGGCTTTTTATCGGGAGCGATTCTTCACGGGCGATGTCTTTTCGTATCAAAAAACCTATTACGAACATCTTGCCCTGGCCGCCGAGAGCGGTCTTTTCGATACGCTCAGCCATCCGGATCTGGTTAAAAACGAAAGACCTTCGGAATGGCATTTCCCGCGTATCCGTGACGCGGTGACGCGGGCACTTGACCGGATCGCAGCGACTGGAGTGGCCATGGAGTTGAATACCAGTGGCTTATTTAAAGCTATTCCCGAAATGAATCCTAATCCTGAGCAGTTACGCTTGATGCGTGATCGCGGAATCCCGGTGGTGCTTGGTGCGGATGCTCACCGGCCGGAGCGGGTGGCGGACGGGTATGTGGCGGCGCTGGGTTTGCTTCGTGACGCGGGATATGAAGAAGTTAGTTTTTTCGTGAACCGGCAGCGCCAGACGCTATCGCTGGAGGACGCTCTCCGGAGTCTTAGGTAAGTCCGAGAGACAACGCATGACTCCAGGCGAACCAATTTTGAACATGCCACCCTCCCCTACCCTCTTTGACCCATTGCTGCATGTTGGCCGAACTGATGCTGAATCTCCTCGGGATACCATCGCAGCTCTGGCAACTCCGTCCGGTAATTCGGCGTTGGCGCTTATCAGAGTGAGTGGTCCGGCTTGCCGGAGGATTGCGGGCCAAATTTTTGAGCGTGAGCCTCAACAACTTGTGGAGAGACGTCCGGTTTATGCGACCTACCGTTCAGCAAACGGGCATTTACTTGATGACTTGGTGTGGGTTTTTCTTCCCGGGCCACGCACAGCAACTGCGGAAGATACCTTGGAATTAACGCCGCATGGAAACCCGCTTATCGCCCAGCTGATTCTGGAGGACTTATTTTACCGCGGTTGCCGGGCCGCCGAGCCAGGAGAGTTTACACGCCGGTCTTTTTTAGCAGGGAAAATAGATTTAACTCAGGCAGAGGCGGTAATGGATCTCATTCATGCGAGAAGCGAACGAGCTTTGGCAGTGGCCCAACGCCAGTTAAGGGGTGGATTGGGAAAGGTCGTTGAGCGACTTATTGGCGAGCTGCTACTTATCCTGGCCCGTATCGAGGTTTACGTTGATTTCCCGGATGAAGACCTTCCGCCTGAGGACCGTCAGCAGGTGATGGCGTCGTTACGAGAAGTTCTACGTGGAACAAAGCGGCTATTGGCGACCGAACGGTTTGGGGGATTGCTGCGGGACGGGGTGAAGACCGTTCTGCTGGGTGCGCCGAATGCAGGCAAAAGTAGCTTGTTAAATGCCTTTGTGGGTCGGTCTCGCGCCTTGGTGGGGCCCGAGCCAGGGACAACCCGGGATTTTTTGGAGGAACGACTTCAAGTGGGGCCGCACATGCTTCGTTTGATCGATACTGCAGGATTAAACCCGCTTCCCGGTGCCCTTGAGCGCCAAGGCATGGCGAAAACCCTGGAATGTCTGATCGAGGCAGATCTCGTGCTGTGGGTGTTGGATGCAACGCAACTGTCTACGGATCTTGATCCGGTTTACTCGGAGCATCTTGTTTCGGGTAAAGTTATCGTCGTCTTGAATAAATCAGATTTGGGGGATGTTACCAAATTTGACCGGCTTGGGGTGCCCTACCCTGTTCTGGCTGTATCGGCGCTAACGGGTGCTGGTATGGCTGAGCTTGGATCCGAAATTGTTCGTTTGGTTGAGGGGAATGCTCCTGACGTATCGGGTGCGGAGGAAGTGGCGGTTAATACGCGTCATGCCGAAGCCCTGCGGAGGACAACGTTAATGATTGAGCGCGTTATAAGTGGCTTTTCTGCTCAATCCGTTTCTCCGATAGAGTTGATCTCTAGCGATTTGCGTTGTGCTCTAGATGCTTTGGGCGAGATTGCGGGGAGGGTGGATCATGAGCGCATGCTCGATGCGCTTTTCGCAAACTTTTGCATCGGAAAGTAAGTGCTTCAACTTCGCTTGGTTAAGGCCCGATAGCAGGACGTGACTTGTCCTTTGCCTAGGTCCTGCGTGTGTTTGAGTAAATGAGCGACAGCCCTACCCAACTATTTGATGTTATCGTTTGCGGCGCCGGACATGCCGGTTGTGAAGCTGCTTTGGCGGCGTCGAGAACGGGAGCGAGGACTATCTTACTGACCGGCAATCTGGATACCGTAGCCCAGATGAGCTGTAATCCGGCAATTGGCGGTCAAGCCAAGGGGCAAATTGTAAGGGAAATTGATGCCCTGGGTGGCGAAATGGCGATCAACACCGATGTCACAGCCATCCAGTTTAGGCTTCTTAATGAATCAAAGGGGCCCGCGGTTCAGTCTCCACGGGCCCAGTGCGATAAGAAGGCCTACCAATTCAGAATGAAACATACCCTGGAGCTACAGCCAAACCTCCAGCTTTTCCAGGCCACGGTCACCGGATTGATTTTTGAAGACAATGGGCTCGGGGGGCGTCGAGTCTGCGGCGTCAAAACCAACCTTGATCTGGATTTTCGGTCTCGGACGGTCGTTGTGACCACGGGAACCTTTTTGCGCGGACTCATGCACATCGGGCAGAATAAAAACGAAGGGGGGCGTTTGGGTGATTTTAGCGCCAAGACACTTTCGGCCAGCTTTTTAGAGGCGGGAATTGAGTTGCAGCGGCTCAAGACCGGCACACCGCCGCGCCTAGCCGGTCGCTCCATTGATTTTAGCCGCATGGAACCCCAGCCGGGAGACCTCAAACCGACCTTGTTCGCTTTTCACGACACCCGTGATCCCGAGCCCTTGTTCCACGTGGAACAGGGGCTCGCGGCTGGAGTGACCATGCGGGAGGAGCGTTTAGGCTGGTCGCCGGGGCGCGCACAGGTGCCTTGTTGGATGACCTATACGACGGAGCGCACGGCGCAGTTGGTGCGGGAGAATCTACATCTTTCCGCCATGTATTCTGGGGAAATCGAAGGGGTGGGGCCGCGCTATTGTCCATCGATCGAGGACAAATTTGTGCGCTTTGCCGATAAGCCCCGTCATTTACTGTTTCTTGAGCCGGAGGGCCGCTCCACGAACGAGTATTATATCAATGGGCTTTCCACTTCGCTGCCGTTTTCGGTGCAGGTGGCGATGGTCCGGAGCATTCCAGGGCTTGAGCGAGCGGAGCTGCTGCGTCCGGCCTATGCGGTAGAATATGATTTTGCGCCTCCCACCCAGCTTTATCCCTCTTTGGAGTCCAGGAAGGTGGAGAATTTATTCTTCGCCGGACAAATCAACGGCACTTCCGGCTATGAGGAAGCGGCGGGGCAGGGCTTGATGGCGGGGGTAAATGCGGCCCGTAAAACCCGGGCCGAGGCTCCGCTGATCCTTGGGCGGCATGAAGCTTACATCGGAGTTTTGATCGATGATTTGGTGACGAAGGGCACTACGGAGCCGTATCGTATGTTTACCAGCCGGGCGGAGCATCGCCTATTGTTTAATCATGGCAGTGCGGAGTTGCGTTTACTGAACCATGCACGTGAAGGCCGGCTTATCTCGCCTTCAAGGCTAGCTCGAATCGAAGCCAAGGCTGGACGTATCGAGCAGTGGCTTGCGCTCTTGGAACGTCAACGGCCGGCTTCGGGCCAAACGGGGGTAGGGGAGGGGACTTGGGCGGATTTATTGCGGCGCGAGGCAGCAAAGGGGACTTCAGTTGAAAGCATGGCGGCGACGACAGGCCCGGCTGGCTTTTTGGAAATTCCCGAGGTAGAGCGAGCGGAGGTATGTTATCGTATCGTTTACGCCGGCTATCTGGCGCGCGAGCAGCGGCAGGTGGCTAAATTACTGGAAGTGGAGAAGGTGAAAATCCCGGGGGATTTTGATTTTTCAACCGTGCGCGGGTTACGCGCCGAAAGCCGGACGAAATGGATGGCGACGCGTCCGGTTTCGGTGGGCCAGGCAGGGCGAATCAGCGGGGTAAGCCCAGCGGACGTGAGTGTGCTATTGGTGGCACTGGATGCGCACAGGCGCGGGCGGTTGACGGCGGGTATGGAGCAGGCAGTAAAAGCCACAAGCACTTCTTCACCTGTTGTTTAAGAAATAGCGGAAGTTTATCCGGTTAATCTTGGAATTGCAGGCGGGGGTTGTTTTCGAGGAACTCGGCGATGAATCGTGCAAAGATCGCGCCGAATTCCTCACGCTTCTTTTCGCCCAGCCCGAAGATGCCCTGCATGTCTTTTTCGCGGGCCGGATACTCGCGGGCCATCTGACGGAGAGTTTTGTCACCAAAAATCACATACGCCGGCACCTCGCGTTCGTCGGCGAGGCGTTTGCGTAGCTTCTTCAGCTCGGCGAGGAGGATCTCATCGCACGCGACCTCGCCCTCGCGGCGCAGAGGCGCGCGTTTCGCCTTCGGGGCGAGTTCGGAGGGTTTGGTGAGGGTGAGGGAGGCGCGTGATTTCAGGAGAGCGAGGCCCTCGGCGGTGAGTTCAAGGGTAGGGAACTCGCCTTCGCCCGGGGCGACGTAGCCGAGGCGCTGGAGTTCGCGGCCGACGGCGGCCCAGTGGTGGCGGGGGAGGTCGCCGCCGATGCCGTAGGTGGTGAGGCGGTCGTGGCCCCATTTGAGGACTTTTTCCGTCTTGGCGCCGACGAGGACTTCGACGACGTGGTTCAGGCCGACGCCGAAGCGCGAGGCCTGGCGGCAGCGGTAGACGCAGGAGAGGAATTTCTGGGCGTGGAGTGTGCCGTCGTAGGTGTCGCGCGGTTCGTTGCAGTTGTCGCAGGCGGCGCAGTTATCCAGCGGGAAGGTCTCGCCGAAGTAGGCGAGCAGTTCGCGGCGGCGGCAGCCGGTGCCCTCGGCGTAGCGGGCCATGAGGCGGAGCTGGGCGCGGGCGCGTTGTTGTTCGGCGACGTCGGTGATTTCGTCCAGGAAGTGGGTTTGTTTGGCGATGTCGCCGCCGGAGTAGAGCAGCAGGCAATCGCCGGGCAGGCCGTCGCGGCCTGCGCGGCCGGTTTCTTGGTAGTAGCCCTCTAGGTTTTTGGGCAGGTCGTAGTGGATGACCCAGCGGACGTTGGGCTTGTTGATGCCCATGCCGAAGGCGATGGTGGCGCAGATGATCTTGGTCTCGTCGCGCAGGAACACTTCCTGGTTGCGGGCGCGTTCGGCGGGGTCGAGGCCGGCGTGGTAGGGCTTGGCGGCATAACCCCGGCCGGCGAGAGACTCGGCGACGCGTTCGGCGGTGGCGCGGGAGGCGCAGTAGACGATGCCGGACTCGTCCTCGCGGCGCTTCACCCAGTCGATGATCTGCTTTAGCGGTTCGTCCTTCGCGAGAACCTTGTAGGTGAGGTTGGGGCGGTTGAAGGAGGCGACGAAGACGGCCGGGTTGCGCAGGCGCAGGTGTTTGACGATGTCTTCGCGCACGCGCTCGGTTGCGGTTGCCGTCAGGGCAATTACGGGGATGTCCGGCAGCAGGTCCCGGAGTTGGGCGATTTGGCGGAATTCGGGGCGGAAGTCGTGCCCCCACTCGGAAACGCAGTGGGCCTCGTCTATGGCGAGGCACTGGACGTTCCAGGCGCGCAGGTTTTCCTTCCAGTTGTCCAGCATCAGGCGTTCGGGGGCGACATAGAGCAGGCGGAACTCGCCGCGGTGGAGGCCCGAGAGGCGCGAGCGGGCGGTGGCGGAGTCGAGTGAGGAGTTGAGAAAAGTGGCGGCGACGCCGGCGGCTTGCATCTGGTCGACTTGGTCCTTCATCAGGGCGATGAGCGGTGAGACGACCACGGTCAGGCCGGGGCGGTGGAGGGCGGGAAGCTGGAAACACATCGACTTGCCGCCGCCGGTGGGGAGCAGGGCAAAGACGTCGCGTCCGGCCAGACTGGTCTCGATGATCTCGCGCTGGAGCGGGCGGAACTCGTCGTAGCCGAAGGTGGTGCTGAGGGTGTGGAGGAGTTCTTCGAGGGACGGCACGGCGCGGGTGGATCCAACATCGGGCCAGGACAGGACGCCTCCAATCCTGAAGTGACCCCCTTGGAAGCTTCGTAAGGAGTTTTTTCTTCGCTGGCTTGGAAAAATGAAGGACCTGCGCCAACTTGGGACGTGTCTCCGCTCCTCATTGCCGCCGTCGCCTTGGTCGTGTGTTGCGTGCTTTTTGCTAGGTTTTTTCGGGTGGCGCGGCGTTTGGACAATTATGGCATCGTTGATATTGTCTGGAGCTATGCCTTTGGGGTCGTCGCGTTGGTTTACGCTGCAATGGCCGGTGGGTGGGCGCCGCGGCGGTGGGGCGTTGCCATGCTGGTTGTCTTTTGGAGCCTTCGGCTGGGCACCTACCTTTATCGCAGGGTTATGGGGCATCATCCGGTCGAGGACGGTCGTTACCGAGAGCTGCGGCTGCGTTGGGCGGCGAATTTTGCCCGGGAGATGGCGCGCTTTTATCAGCTACAGGCTGTTTCGGTGGTCGTCTTGGCGGCGCCCGTTCTCCTCGCCGTCAGCCGTGCCGAGGCGGGGTTCACCCTTCTCGATGGGGCGGCCCTCGCGCTCTTCGTTGTTTCGCTGGCTGGCGAGGCGCTGGCGGACGGGCAGTTGGCGGCGTTTAAGCGCGATGCGGCCAACAAGGGGCGGGTGTGCGAGGCCGGGTTGTGGGGGTGGAGCCGGCATCCGAACTACTTCTTTGTGTGGTTGAGCTGGGTGAGTTTCGCCCTCTTCGCCTGGCCGGCACCGTGGGGCTGGCTCGGGTTGGTTGCGCCTGCCTGCATCCTTTACCTGCTGCTCTTCGTCACCGGCATCCCCATGACCGAGGAGCAGGCGGTGCGGACCAAGGGCGACGCCTATCGCGACTACCAGCGCCGGGTGTCGGCCTTCGTGCCGTGGTTTCCGAGGCGAGTAGCGAGCAGGGTGTAGCGGCTATGCCTTATCTGCTTTTCCAATCCATTCGCTAGCCACTTGTCGTTACTTGCTCCTTTCCCCATGATCGACTCCCTCCTCGAAAAAAACCTGCTGCCGGACTGGCTTGTGCGCATCGGCATCCGGCGTTTGTTGGCGCAACGCATCCGCGAGGAGGAGCGCCGCTACGATCGCGCGGTCTATGTGGCCGATCTCAAGACCCGCGCTCTGGCCGAGCAGACGGCGGCGGCCAACGAGCAGCACTACGAGGTGCCGACAGCGTTTTACCAACGCTGTCTGGGGCGTAGGCTTAAATACTCGGGCTGCCTTTATCCGACCGGTCGGGAGACGCTCGATGAGGCGGAGGAGCTCATGCTCGCCCTTTACGCTGAGCGGGCGCAGCTGGAGGATGGGCAACACATCCTCGAGCTCGGCTGCGGGTGGGGTTCGCTTTGCCTCTACAACGCGGAGCGGTTTCCGAATTCCCGCATCACGGCCATCTCCAACTCCCGCACCCAAAAGGAGCACATCGATATCGAGGCGCGGAAACGCGGCCTCAAAAACCTCCGTATCCTCACCTGCGATATCAATGCCTTTGATATCGAGTCCGGCCAGTTTGATCGCGTCGTCTCGGTCGAGATGTTTGAGCACCTCAAAAACTACGACCTGCTCTTCAAAAACATCGCACGCTGGCTGAAACCGGGCGGCCTGCTCTTCACCCACATCTTTACCCACAGCAGGTTCAGCTACCATTTCGTGGCGCGGGACGAGACCGACTGGATGAGCCGCTACTTTTTCACCGGAGGCCAGATGCCCGCGCACGATTTGTTCATGCAGTTCCAGGCCGATTTGAAGTTTGTGCAGGATTGGAAGGTAAACGGCCGCCACTACCAGCAAACCGCCGAGCACTGGCTGAAAAACATGGATGCGCATCGCGACGAGATCCTGCCGCTTTTCCGCGACACCTACGGCCCCGACCAGGCCGAGAAGTGGTGGGCCTACTGGCGGGTCTTCTACCTGGCTTGCGCGGAGCTCTGGGGCTACAAGCGCGGCGAAGAGTGGCTGGTCAGCCACTATGTTTTCCGCAAACCATAAGTTTGCATTATGTAATGTTTGATATAACAAACATCGCATAATGACCGATTTCGACCCCTCCACTCTTCTTCCCGCCCTTCGCCACCGCCAAAATTGGAGCCAAGAACAGCTCGCCGCCCGTCTCGGCGTTTCCTTCGCTACCGTCAATCGCTGGGAGGGCGGCAAATCCGCCCCCCAACGCGCTCAACGTGAGGCCATCGCCGCCCTCGCCGCCGATCTCGGCCTCGCCACCGACGCCACCACTCCCGCCTCGTTCGCCCCTTCCGTCGCCGCCTCCTCGGATGCCGACGCACCCGCCGCCCCCAAACCCCGCCGCGGCCTCGCCCGCTCCACCGTCCTCGGCAACAAATCCATGGAGCAGATGCTCTGGGACGCCGCCTGCGCCATTCGCGGCGAAAAAGACGCGCCCAAGTTCAAGGACTACCTCCTCCCCCTCGTCTTCCTCAAACGCCTCTCCGACGTCTTCGACGACGAGGTCGCCCGTCTCACCCAGACCTACCGCGACGCCGACACCGCCACCACCCTCATCGAGGCCGACCACACCCTCGTGCGCTTCTACCTCCCGCCCGAGGCCCGCTGGCCCGTCCTCTCCGGCCGCGCCCCCCACGCCTGGCCCGAGGGCAAAAAACCCGCCAGCCTCGGCGAACACGTCACCACCGCCACCCGCGCCGTCGCCCGCCAAAACACCCAGCTCCTCGGCATCATCGACCAGGTGGACTTCAACCACGTCGGCGCCGGCGGCGAACGCGAGATCAGCGACTCCGCCCTGCGCGGTGTCATCGAGATCCTCTCCGATCCCCGCTACCGCCTCGGCCTGAAAGACGTCGAGCCCGACTTCCTCGGACGCTGCTACGAATACCTCCTGCGCAAATTCGCCGAGGGCGCCGGCCAGAGCGCGGGCGAGTTTTTCACCCCCACCGAGGTCGGCTTCCTCATGGCCGAGATCCTCCAGCCCCGCCCCCGCGAGGATGCCTACGACTACGCCTGCGGCTCCGCCGGCCTCCTCATCAAGCTCCAGCTCGTCGCCGAGAAACGCGACCCCGCCGCCAAAAAACTCCCCCTCCGCCTCCACGGCCAGGAACTGCAAGGCTCCAGCTACGCCATCGCCTGGATGAACGTCATCATCCACGACCTCCAGGCCGAGATCGTGCGCGGCGACTCCATGCGCAATCCCAAGTTCCGCGCCGAGGGCGGCACCCGCCTGCGCCAGTTCCCCCTCATCATCGCCAACCCGATGTGGAACCAGACCTTCGATCCCGACGTGTTCGAGCACGACGGCTTCGACCGCTTCGAACGCCAGGGCGGCAACACCTCTGGCAAAGGCGACTGGGCCTGGCTCCAGCACACCGCCGCCAGCCTCGCCGACGGGGGCCGCGCCGCCATCGTGCTCGATACCGGCGCCGTCTCGCGCGGCTCCGGCAGCAAAAACGAGGACAAGGAACGCGCCCTCCGCCAGTGGTTCGTCGAGCAAGACCTGATCGACGGCGTCGTCCTCCTGCCCGACAACCTCTTCTACAACACCACCGCGCCCGGCGTGATCATCTTCCTCCGGCGCGGCAAACCGAAGGACAGACGCGGCCGCATCACCCTCGTCAACGCCGCCGGCGAGGCGAAAAAAGGCACGCCGAAAAACTACCTGCCACCCGAAGCCGTGCAAAAAATCGCCGCCGCCTACCACGCCGGCGCCGACGTTCCCGGCTTCGTCAAAACCATCACCACCGCCGAAGCCGCCGCCAACGATTTTAATCTCAGCCCGAGCCGCTTCGTGGCGGCGGAGATCGATAACCAACTCCGCTCGCTGCCCGACATCGTCGCCGAACTCACTGCGCTCGATACCAAGTCCGCCGCATTAGCCTCCGAACTCACCGCCGTCTTGGGGAAACTCGCATGAGCACGCCTTGGCCCACGACCACCATCGGCGAATTGTTCGACATCGGTGCGGGTAAATCCGTCACCCCGGCATCTCGCGGACAAGATCCCAAGCGTCCGTTTCTGCGCACCTCCAACGTCCTCTGGGGCCGCTTCGATCTCACCGACGTGGACACCATGTTTTTCACCGATGACGAGTTCGCGGTGAAGAATCTTCGCTCCGGCGACTTGCTGGTTTGTGAAGGTGGCGACATCGGCCGCGCCGCCGTCTGGCAAGGCCAGTTGGCCGAGTGTAGTTTTCAAAATCACCTCCACCGGCTCCGCCCGAAACGCCCCGACATCAGCCCCGAGTTCTACCAATTCGCGCTCGAGGGAGGCATCACCCTGTTCGGTCTGATCGAGGGCGTCGGCAATCGCACGACGATCCCGAATCTGTCCCGCAACCGGCTCGCCGAGCTGGCGGTGCCTAAGCCGCCCATCGACGAGCAACGAAAGATCGCGGCGGTGTTGGGGAAGGTGCAGGCGGCGGTGGCGGTGGAGGGCGACCTGGTGCGGGTGGCGCGCGAACTCAAGCAAGCCGCCCTCCGCCAGCTCTTCACCCGCGGCCTCCTCCACGAACCCCAAAAACAAACCACCCTCGGCCCCGTCCCCCAAAGCTGGGTTGTCGAGCCGCTTAGCCAGGCCGCCTTCCTTCAGCGAGGGCGATTCACGCATCGCCCACGCAACGAACCCCGTTTCTACGGAGGAAAAACGCCTTTCGTTCAAACGGGCGACGTTGTGCGTTCGGACGGATGGGTTCGTGAACACACCCAAACGTTAACCGACGAAGGTGTCGCGATAAGCCGGGTCTTCCCCGCCGGAACCATTTTGATCACGATTGCCGCCAACATCGGCTACTCAGGAGTGCTCACCTATGCGTGCGCCGCGCCCGACAGTCTTGTTGGTATTACGGCAAGCGAGGACTTCGATACCACTTATCTGAGCTACTATCTTCAAACTCAGCAAAAGCGGATGGACGAGTTGGCAGCACGCGGAACCCAGAAAAACATAAACATTCAGTTCCTGACACCATGGCCGGTGCCCAAGCCGCCCATCGCCGAGCAACGCGAAATCGCCGCTTTGCTGGCGACGCTGGACGCGAAGATCGCGCACCACGAGGCGAGGCGGGCGCTGTTGCGCGAGCTCTTCCGCACCCTCCTCCACGACCTCCTCACCGCCCGCCGCCGCGTCACTTCCCTCGACTAATCATCGCCAAAGCAATCACTCCAAATCACTAATCCCCCATGCCCGCCAAACGCTACTCCGACTCGGCCGTCAGCGCCGCTTTTCCCGAGCTGTCCGGCATCCGTCACTTCGACGCCGGAAGCTACAAGAACGTTTACACCGTCACCACCGGCTCCGGCCGCGAGGAGATGCTTAAGATCGCGCCAATTCTACAGGACGAGAGCACCGATGACGCGCGCGCTCTCCGTCAACAGGAGATCGGGCGGTTAGTGCGAGAGACCAAGGTGCTGGGTTCCTGCCAGTCCCCTTTCGTTGTTCATTTGGGCTCTATTACTTCGAGCATCCGGCAGATCGAGGGCGAGTCCTGCTTCGTCTATTCAGAAGAACGCCTGCCCGGCTCCAGCTTGGAAACCGTGATCGAACTCGGGGCTGGTGCGAAACCCGCCGAGGCCGAGATCAAAAGCCTGCTGCGCTGTCTGGTGCTGGGCATTCAAGCGCTGTGGACATCGGAACACAAAACCGTCCACCGGGACATCAAACCCGCAAATATTTTCAGCACCCGATTGCCAGACAGGCCCTATGTTTTGATCGACTTGGGCATCGCCTACAACGTCACCGAGCCCGGACTTACCGTGCGCGCGGATCATGTCCCGCATACGCCGCTTTATATGGCCCCGGAAATGGTTGATTCCAATTTCCGCGACACCCTCAGCTATCGCGCGGATTTATACGCGGCGGGCGTAACCGCCTTCGTTTTTGCCACCGGCGGCGTGCATCCCCTCGCCAAACGAGGAGAGGGACTCTCCAAAACCTATCATCGCATCATCACCCAAGAACCCACCCGCTTGGTCGCTGAACGACCCGATTTATCGCCGGATCTCTGCGGTCTCGTGGACCAATTTCTGAAAAAGAAGCCCGCTCTCCGCCCCGGTAATTTCACTCTGATCCTCAACCAACTCGCCTGACCATGAAACTCTACGCCCAGCACGGCTTTCAGCCCGGCAAACGCATCACCCAAGGCTTGGCGGACGGCCTGATTGATGGAGTCATTTATAGCGCCAAAGACACCGATCCGTCCCGACTGGAAGAAGTGCTCCGTGCACAAGCACCCCGCTCGGACCGGTTTCTCGATCCACAATACTACGCGTGCATAGTCGCCACGCAGCCCGGCGCCCGACTTGGCTGGTTGCTTAGCGAGGAGGACGGCTATCCTTACTTTCGTGCTCGGCGTCGTGCCGAGCTTGAGCGCGAGGTAAATGTGCAAGCCGACCTCGAAGCCTGCATCGCGTTTCAAGCACCGCTTCCGCTTACGGCGATTATCGCGCCCAATATCGTGATACGCCGATCCTTCGATTCAGTCGAGGGGACCATCGCTAAGGATTTCATCCGCAACACGGCGATTGTCGCCCAAAGAATCGCGCCGGGAAAACCTGTCTATGGCACCCTCGCGGTATCTACGGCTGCGCTTGGTGATCGGGTGGAACTGCAAAACTTCCTTCAAGAAATCACGGAAATAGAGTCTCCCCCCGTGGGCCTTTATCTTTTGCTTGAGCGACCAGACCAAGCGATCCCGGTAAGTCTCACCGAGCAGGATGTCTTGTCGCGTTGGATGCTCATCAACCACACGCTGAAAATAAACGGATTCAAGTTGATCAATGGCTATACCGACGGGATTTCTCCCTACATCGGAGCAGTGGGAGGCGATGCAGTAGCAAGTGGTTGGTTTAATACACTCAAGGCATTTTCTTTGAAAAAATTCGAGCCTGCGGTGGATCAATTTGCCCGTCGCGCCGTGCCGCGTTACACGAGCAAAGCCTTGCTCCGAAGCATTCGCTATACGGAGTTCCACGATCTGCGCGATACGTTCCCTGAGGTGCTAAACGGCCGTCCTACCGATGCTTACTTCGACAAAGCCGAAGGCTCTGAACCCGCGGAGGCCGCTTACGAAGCACTTCAGAACTGGGACGCACTGCGCATCATGATCAGTCAATGTATCTCAGGAAGTGTCGAAGACGCTCTCACGAATTGCCACCTGGCGCTGAACGACGCGCAGGATCTTTATGGGCGAATCACAGGCCTCGGATACACCCTTCGCGATAGATCCAGCGACGCTCACATCGAACCGATTCGCTACGAACTCAAAAAATTCGCCGAACTAGCCGAGATCTAGGTGGCGATGGATAATATCAATCGCCTTTTCGCGGGCACGTTCGTTCAGCGGACGGCGAACGCGGGGCGTGGTATGTTTGATGATCCGCTCGGTTGCGGCGTCAAATTCCCACAGGCCCACGTTGAGACTGCGAAATGTCTCAAGAAAACCGAGTGCGATACGAGCGGTGTCCGGCGGCAATACGAGCAACGCCCGGTTCGCAAAGTAACGATAGCGGGACGCCTGCTGAAGGCCTTTTCTCCAGTCCTTCAACTTCGCTTCAACTGCAGTTACATGGATTCGCTTGCTCAACGCCAACGCCGAGAAATCGCTCGAATCGGGCGTTTTTTTCCAAGCAATCCAAAGAACATCGGCACGCCCAAAGCCATCCAAGCCAAACTCCCGGCCAGCTGCGAACTCGTGACCGGAAAGACTCGTTTCCTGTGCAAAGTAGGCGCGTTCGAACTGGGCAAGAAAGTTGCTTTCGCCACGCTTCGATGCGGAGGCAGCCGGAAGGTTTCGGCGCGTGTTATGGGCACCGAAACGTATGACGCGGGGAAGTTCGAAGGTCGTCAGACGCATGTTTTATTGGGAAGAAACGAAAGAGTTGAGGGGGTGCAGGTCCCAAGCTCCAATATCATACCCTTGCGGGTTGCCTTCCTTGCGGAAGGTTTGGGTGCTGCTTGCGCTCGCCTGCGGTCAAAAAAATGCGCCATGTGCGCTTTCTCACAAGCAAAGAAATGCGGCACTGCCGTGGTCTATTGGTGCCGGGAGATAAACTTTACCACGCCGCGAGCATTCTCGCGCTTGTCGCGCCAAGCTTTTACGTTCTTGTTTTCATGTAACATACCCGCCACGCCTCGGGCGTTTATCCGCAAGGATGACGCACTGCGCACCAGGGCGGGTGCTTTGTTTTCGGGTCGGTTCTGGACCTATCCTTGCGGAAGGTGCACTTACGGAGCCCTTGTCGGTCTAGGATCCATTTCCAACTCCCTGCGTGCGGCGTTGTTTTCCCTGTGCAAGTCCTGATCAACCCATGACCAACCTCGCCCTCGAAGCCGCCACCGTGCAGTTCCCGCTCGTCCGCCATGCGGTGGACGCGGGCTGGACGTTTGTGTCCGAGGCCGAGGCGCTTATCCGGCGCGGCGGCGAGGGCGGGCTGTTTTTCCACGACGAACTCCGCGCGGCGCTCCTGCGGCTCAACCCCGGCGTCGTCACGGCGGAAAACGTCGCGTCCGTCATCGCCGAAATCGAGGCCGCGCCGCCGACCATCGAGGGCAACAAGCAGCTCCTCGAATGGCTGCGCGGCCAGCGCACAACCTTCGTCGCGGCGGAGAAACGCTCGCGCAACGTGCGGCTGATCGACTTCGACGCGCCGCTCGACGCCACCCGCAACGTCTTTCAAGTCACGGTCGAGTGGGCCTTTCGCCAGCAGTGGAAAAAGGGCAACCGACCCGACGTCGTCTTCCTCATCAACGGGGTGCCGGTGGCGCTCGTGGAATGCAAAAACCCGAAGCTCAAAGGCGCGATGGAAAAGGCCCTCGTGCAGCTCCGACGCTACGAGAAGGAGACGCCCGAAATGCTGGTGGCGCCCCAGGTGTTCAACCTCACACACCTGATCGAATATTTTTACGGCGTCACGTGGCCCGGTTCCTACGGCAACAAGACGGTTTTCAACTGGCGTCACGACTACGCCGCGGCCAAGGCCGCTCTCACCGCCGACTACGTGCAGCCCGACTCGCCCCCCCTCCACACCGGCGACGGCGAGCTGAGACCGGGCGAAACCCTTCCGCTGGCGGCCGAGGCGCCCACGACCACCACAGCCCGCCCGACGAGCTACGGCGACCACGTGCGGACCTTCTTTGACCGCGAGCGTTTTCTCACGCTGCTGCGCGAGTGGATTTTGTTTTTTACCAAAGATGACGACCTGAAAAAAACCGTTCTCCGCCAGCACCAGACCCGCGCCGTCGTGAAAGTGGTCGAGCGTTGCCGCGACCCGCATAAAACCCGCGGCCTCGTGTGGCACACGCAAGGCTCGGGGAAGACTTTTACGATGATCACGGCTGCGCGGCTGCTCCTCTCCGGGCAAAGTGCAGGCCCGGTGCCGACCGTCTTGCTCGTCGTCGATCGCAATGAACTCGAAGGCCAACTCGCCGGCTGGGTCGACCGTTTGCTCGGCGAAATCAGTCAGGCCGGTGTCGCAGTAGAGAAAGCCTATCGCCGCGACCGGTTGCGCGAGCTGTTGGCGGCCGATTTTCGCGGACTCATTATCACGATGATCCACAAGTTCGACGGGATGCCGGCGCGCATCACGCCGCGGGGAGATTTCTTCGTGCTCATCGACGAGGCGCACCGCTCCACCGGCGGCGACCTCGGCAACTACCTCATGGGTGCGCTGCCCGCGGCGACGTTCATCGGCTTCACCGGCACGCCCATCGCGAAGACGGAAAAAGGCGAAGGCACGTTCAAGACCTTCGGCCTCCAAGACCCCGACGGTTACCTCGACAAATACCCCATCGCCGAGTCTATCCGCGACCGCACGACGTTGAAACTCCGTCACAGTCTTGCGCCGAGCGAACTCACCCTCGACCAAGGTCTGCTCGAAAAGGAATTCCTCTCACTCGCCGAAACCGAAGGCGTTTCGGACATCGACGACCTCAACCGCGCCCTCGACCGCGCGGTGAACCTCAAGACTTTCCTCAAAGCCGATCACCGCGTCGCGCAAGTGGCCGCCTTCGTCGCGAGACATTTCCAGGAAAATGTCGCCCCTCTTGGCTACAAAGCCTTCCTTGTCGCGGTAGATCGCGAGGCGTGCGCGAAATACAAACAGGCCCTCGACCGCCTGCTCCCACCGGAGTGCTCCCAGGTGGTCTATACGAAAAGCCCCAACGATGTCGTCGAGCGCCCGCTCGTGGCCGAGCTTCAGCTCGACGAGGTGGCGGAAAAGGCGGTGCGCAAGACCTTCCCAAAGCCCGGCACACAACCGCAGATCCTCATCGTCACCGACAAGCTGCTCACCGGTTACGATGCGCCGATCCTCTACTGCATGTATCTCGACAAGCCGATGCGCGACCACGTCCTCCTGCAGGCCGTCGCCCGTGTGAACCGGCCCTACGAAGACGCGCGCGGGGTCGAGAAACCCTGCGGCCTTATCATCGACTTCGTCGGCATCCTCAAAGACCTCAAAAAAGCCCTGGCCTTCGACTCGGAGGACTATAGCGGCGTGATCGAGGGTCTCGACGTGCTGTTCGGGCGCTTCCGCGAGCTGATGGACGGCCCGGCGAAGCGTTATCTGCCGACCGCTTCCGGCGCGGACCGCGATGCGCAGCTCGAAAAGCTCCTCTACGAAACACTCTTCCGGAAGGAAGCGCGCGAGGTGTTCACGGAGTTGTTCAAAGAGATCGAGACGCTCTACGAAATCCTCTCCCCCGATCCCGCGCTCGCCGGCGACATCGCGCCCTACAATCGCCTCGCCGATCTTTACGCGATGATGCAGGCGGCCTACGGCCAGACCACGAGCTTCGTCGGTGAACTGGCGCACAAGACCGCCGCCCTCGTGCAGCAAAATGCCGTCGCCCACGGGCTCGACCGCCTCACGAAGACCGTGGAGTTCGACGAAGCGGCGCTCGCCGCGCTCCGGGTGCGTCGCGGCTCCGACGAAGAAAAAGTCATCAACCTCGTCCGCAGCCTCCAGCAGGACGAGGCGAAGACGGAGCCGCACCTCATCTCCATCGCGGAGCGCGCCGCCTCGGTCATGGAAGCGCTCGACGAGCGCCAGGCCTCCACCCAGCAGGCTCTCGAACAACTCGACGCGCTGATGGCTGAACGCCTCGCCGCCGAGAAAGCGCGCGCCGCCAGCGGCCTCGCGGCAGGCCCCTTCGGTGTTTACTGGGAACTCCAGCGTGAAGGCTACCCGGAGGACCGCGCCAAGGCCCTCGCCCTAGATATCGAGGACGCCTACGTGCGCTTCCCCAACGCCAGCGACAACGCCGACGAACTGCGCCAGCTCAAGGCGGATATCTACAAGGTGCTGCTCAAAATCGTGAGCGGCGTCAAAATGATCGCCCTCGCCGACAGGGTCATGCGCGCACGGCCCGGCTCATCGTCATGAAGCGCGTCCTGCTCACACCGATGGAAGAGTTCCGACATCGCGTCGCGCAGTGGGCGCGCCGCCTCCAGGCCCAGCCGCGACAAATCATGGTGATGCGCATGACCCGCAAGTGGGCCTCGTGCTCGACCCGAGGTCGGGTGTGTTTCGCCTACGACTTGCTCAAGGTGCCGCCGCGGCAACAAGACTATGTGATCGTGCACGAACTCCTTCATCTGCGCCTTCCGAACCACGGCCGGGTTTTCAAGGCGCTGCTTGCCGCGCATTTGCCGGATTGGCAAAAGTTGCACGACCGGCTCGGGCGCTAGAGTTTCACGCCATGCCTTCGCACCTTGGAGCCATCACCTACCTCGTTCGCGACTACGACGAGGCGATCGCGTGGTTCACGCGTTGCCTGGGGTTCAGCCTCGTCGAGGACACCTTATTGGTGCCGGCTGCGGCCGACGCGCCGGCCAAGCGCTGGGTGTTGGTCGCCCCGCCGGGCGGGCCGCAGACGCGGCTTTTGCTCGCCCACGCGAGCACGCCGGCCCAGGAGGCGGCGGTCGGGACGCAGGCGGGCGGGCGGGTGATGTTTTTTCTCCACACGGACGACTTCGCCCGCGACTACGCGGCGTTCCTCGCCGCCGGGGTGGTTTTCCGGGAAGCGCCGCGCCACGAGGCCTACGGCACGGTCGCGGTGTTTGAGGATCTTTACGGTCAGCCGTGGGACTTGTTGGAACTCGCGGGTGGCGGGGCGCCCAAAAACAATTAGGGCCCGCCGATTACCCCTAAACGGCGGGCCCTTTTCTTTTCTAGTCCGGCGCAAGGACCGGGCTATCTATGTTACCCCTTAAACCCTGCCGAGGCAGGGAAGTATTTTAAAGAACACTTCAGCCTAAGCAGCCCGCGTGCCAGGCAGGGGGCTATTTCGGGTTAATGGTGACTGTCGTAAAAGGGGGCGAACTGGGCCAGTTGATCGGCGATTTGGCGATCGCTGCGGCAACGCGGCATTTTATTTTGGCCACCCCAGCGGCCGGCGGAGCGCTGCCATTGTTCAAAAACCCCCGGCATTACCAGACGCACAGTGGGGCTGAGTAGCCCGCCGCCTTTGCGTTTGGCTTCGTAGTCGTCGTTCAGGCGCTGGAGTTCGGCATCGAGCAGTTCCGCCAGCAGCGGGCCGGTAGGGGTTTTTTCGGTGCCCGGGCGGAGTTCGAGCCACCACTCGTGGCTGCCGCGTTTTTGGCCGATGAGAGAGTCGATGAAGATCGGGGCGACGTGAAAATTCACCACCTGCCATTGGTGGCGGGTGGTGACGGCGGTAAGGGCGTCGGTGAGCTCTTTCTCGATGACGTGCTCGCCGAAGGCGCTGAGTTGGAGCTTAGTGCGGCCGGCATAGACTAGGCGGGCGGGTTCGGTGGAGAGGAAGCGCACGACATCCCCGATCACGTATCGGGTGAGGCCGGCGGGCGTGCTCATGACCAAGGCGTAGTCCACGCCGGTTTTGACGCCTTCCAGCGGCACGGCCTTGGCTCCGAGATGCTCGAGGCGGTCTTCGTCAAAATCCTGCAGCGGTATGAATTCGTAGAAGATGCCGGCGTTGGCGATCAGGCGCAGACCGGCGCTGGCGTCGGCGTCCTGGGCGGCGATGAAGCCTTCCGAGGCCGGGTAGACCTCGTGAAAATTAACGCCCGGTCCGCACACTGCCTCGAGTTCCTTTTGGAACGGCCCGATCGGCACGCCCCCGTGGACGAGGCATTCGAAGTGAGGCCAGATTTCGCGCAAGCTAGAGAACTTTCTACCCCCGTTGATGCGGCTGGCCTCGGCCATCATCTCGGCAGCGAGGATAAGGACCCAACTGGGGATGCCGGCGAGCATGCGGATATCGCGACCGGCGCAGCGGCGGGCGATGGCCTCGATTTTAGCGGGCCAGTCGGCCAGCTGGGCAATTTCGGCGCCGGGCTCGTAAAGGTGTTTTTCGACCCAGGCGGGCAGGTTCAGCGCGGTGATGCCGCTCAGGTCGCCGGCGAAAGCGGGGTGATTTTTCGACTCGGCCAGGGGGGACAGGGTCGTCGCTCCTCCGAGGAAAAGGTGTTTGCCGCCAAAGACTTTTGCGTGGCCGGCCCGGGCGGAGTAGTAGAGGAGTGAATCCAGCCCGGCCTGCCGGAAATGTTCCAGCATGGCGGGGGTGATGGGCAGATATTTGGTGCGACCGGCGGTGGTGCCGGAGGAGACGGCGTAATAAGCGCAACGACCGGGCCACAGCACATCGGCTTCGCCTGATTTCATCCGCTCGACGTAGGGTGCGAAGCCCTCGTAGGTGCGCAGCGGCACACGCGTGCTCCAGGTGGTCTGGTTAAGCCGGGGTTCGATGCCGTGGGCCCGGCCGTAGGCGGTGTTGGCGAGTTGATTCTGGAGCCCGGCAGCGACCGTGGCTTGGGCTTTCTGGGCCCAGCCGTGGGCCCGGAGTTGGCGGGCGCGGTGGGCGCCCATCCATTTTGCCCCGAGTGAAACCAGTGACTTTGGCGGGGTGAACATCTTGTGGGGGACCGGTCAGGCGGTGCGGACGAACAAGTCCTGCCGTCGGGGGGCCGCAAGGGAATTCAAGCCGCCTCCAGCACTTTACGGGGTTTTAAGCTACGATAAAAGCGACCGAAGTGAGGCAGGAAATTTTCAACGTGGAAAATCAGCGAGGCATGCTGGACCGGGGTGCCGCGGGGATTGGCGACCAACAGGCAGCGACCGCGGGGAAAGAATGATCCGCAGGCTCGCTCGAAGGTCGGGCGGGCGGTGGCGTATTCACTCAGCACCGAGCCCTCTTTTTCGGCATACAGGATGAGTGCGGGGGCGTCGGCCAGAGGTAGCAACTCGGGCGTGAGGTAGCTGGTCGGTGAGGCCATGTCGGCCATGGCGCGGACGCGGGCGAGGGCTCCATGCGGGGTGATGCCGGCGATAGTGCCCAGCACCCCGGCGCGCAGGGCGGCGAGTTCGGCCTTGGTCATCAAGGTGGCGAGGGCGAGTTTGTTCTGGGCGCCGGCCTCGAACATGCGCGCGAAGATGGCGCGGGCCTTTTCCACGGCGGCGTCGCTGGCGTGTTCGGGCGCGTCGAGCATGGGTTTGAGGGCGCGACCGAGCAGGGTGGAGGGTTTGGCTTCGCCGGGGGCGACGATATCTTCGGCACAGCAGACCGGGCTGATCAGCATGACTCCGGCCAGGGTGGGGGCGGCGCGGCCGGCGAGGCGGGAACGCCGGAGCCAGTCGAGCACCACGCCGGCGCCAAAGCTCACAGCAAGCACGACGGGTGCTGCACCCTCCCGGGCGATGACCTCCGCGACCAAGTCCTCCAGTTGCGCGCCGATCAATTCCAGGGAAAAATCCCCCTTGGCGTAATCGACAAAATAGATGCTGCCTTGCCGGGCGAGGAATCCGCGCAGGAGGTAAACCTGCTCGCAGGCATCCGGAACAAAGCCCCCTAGCACGATGGTGGGCCTGGCTCCACGATGGGCCTCGCGTCGCACGGTGGCGAGTGCGCCGACCCCGCCCACGCCACGCGCCAAGGCCGAGCGCACCGCCGGGCCCGCCGCCGAAGAAAGGGTTTCCAAGCGTGGCGGATTAAACCGGCGGCTGGTCGTGCGTATAAGGGTGCGCAGCGGTTGCGCAGGCGATACTTGGCCAAAGGCGGCCAGCAACGACAGGGCAGGGGCAAAACTCAGGGCGGGCATGACAGGGGGGAGAGACGGCGACGAAACCGGGACGGAATGGACGGGGGATTCGGAAATGGGTAAAAGTTATTTTTTACGATTGTGCCAACTTCAGTGAAGGCGAGGCGTCTCTCGCAAGTTCCGCCCGACCGCGTAACCCGCTATTCACGGTTCTGGAACACATCCGTCACATTCAGGGCCCGGAATATCGTAGAACGTGAAGGCGGGTGATATTTGGTGGCGTTAACGCTTCGGTTCTTGGCCCCGGGGCCTGGGTCGTGCCTTTTGAGGTTTAGCCAGACTTATGCTTCCGCCCATTCTCCATGAGGACGACGTCCTCATCGCCTTCGACAAACCCAGCGGCCTGCTGATCGCGCCTGATCGTTGGGACAAGGCGCGGGCCAACCTGATGACGCAGGTGCATGACCGTTTGGGCGAGCATGTGGCCAATGTTCACCGCCTGGATGCCGATACATCGGGGGTGGTTTTGTGCACGAAGGACAAGGTCGCGCTCGATTTCGTCTCCGGTCAGTTTCAGTCCAAGACGGCGCAAAAAACATACCATGCCCTGTGTTATGTGCCTCCGGTGGACGAGGCGATGAAGGTGGGGCGCACCCAGCGCGACGAGTCCGGGTTATTGCCGGCCGAGTTCACGGTTGATCTGGCTTTGGGCGAAGATGAGGCCCAGCCGGGGCGTATGCGGGTTTTTAAGCGGCGCGGCGGCAAGGCATGCGAGACACGGTTTCGCACGCTGGAGCGTTTTCATGATCGGACTGGCCGGGCCTACGCCTGGGTGGAGTGCCGGCCGCTGACCGGGCGGACGCATCAACTCCGCGTCCACCTCGCGGCGGTCGGGGCGCCTATCTTGGGTGATCCGTTTTATGGTGTGCCGGGCATCGAATTACGGCTTTCGGATTTGAAGCGCGGCTACAAGGGGCGGGACGATGAGCGCCCTTTGCTGACCCGCCTGGGGCTGCATGCGAGTGTGTTGACGGTGAATCATCCCGCCACCCGCGAACCTGTCACGATCACCGCGCCCCTGCCGCGGGAGTTTGAGGTGGCGTTAAAAAACCTGCGCCGCCACGGCGTTTAACCCGGACCCCGCGATTATCCCGGCGGAGTATCGCGCAAGTTATTAAGCTGAAGGGAAAAAACGTGTGCGAGACGACCCGTGATAGGCGTAGTATCCGGGTTAAATTTCCCGGCCTGTTTGGCTCCGGCGTTTTCTTGCGTTGCTAGTAACCAGAGCCAACAGGCCGAGCCAGGTTGAGGCGGCCGCGGGTTCGGGAATCACGGTGGTCGCCCAAGCCAGGCCGTAGGCCACCGCGCCGCCGGGGGTGCCATCGAGGTCATAGACGGTATCATCGAAATGCACCCGGAGGCCGAAGCGTTCGCCCGGACTCGCTCCGAAGCGCAGGAATTCGGCAGTGTTAAAATTGCTGCGCGAGGCGGCCAGCAGGGTGTCAAAGGAGCCATTCAAACTGACGGACCAGACTTCCAGGTCGAGGTTGGCGAAACTGCCGTAGGTGGTCACGCCGGTGACCGAGTCAAAGGTGTCGGCCGTGAACCAGTTCAGCGCCACGGTAAATTCGAGCGCTGCACTGCCGGTGAAGGAGTCGAGGGTGTAGTTATTCACCCCCCCGAGATCGATGCGCCCAAAGTCCCAGCCGAGTGAATCCAGGCTGTTGCCGCCCGCATCGCCGGGGACGTCGGTGGTGCCGAGCGCGTAAACGTAGGCCGCGGTTTCTAAATCTACCCGGCCAGCGCCGGTGCGGAAGTCTAGAGCCTGGGTGGTTACGAGGGCTCCGCCGGGGCTGGAGTGCTGGCCGTTGTCCCAACCCTCGGTTCGGCTGGCCGAGGCCATGAGGACGGAGCGCATCACGCGGGTATCGAGCGCTTCGTTTTGGGGCAATTGGAAGGAGGGGGTGCGGATTACCTCCTTGAGCAGGCCGATGCCTCCGGCGACGACAGGAGCGGAGAAACTAGTGCCGCTTTGGGAAAAGGTGAAATAGAGGTTGTTGGCGCCCGTAACGAAGCCGCCGAGGGCGGGCTCAAGACCGCCGGTGGGCTGGAGGTAGGCGGCGAGGGCGAAGTTCTCACCCGGCGCGGCGAGATGCACGGCAGCGCGGGCGGCCGGCGTGGTCGAAGCGGTCGCGGGATTGTAGAAGGCGACTGGGCCGCTCGAGGAGAAATCGGATGGGGTCAGCCAGGCCGGGCCGCCCAGGGCGCCGACCGTGATGACGTTGAACGACGAGCCGGGCCCGCCGACGGTATTGGGGCCGGGGCCGGAATTACCTGCGCTGAAAACGGTGGCGACGGAGGGATTCTGCGCGGCAAGACCGGTGATGATGCGTGTCTCGCGTTCGCGGGCGGAGGGGTCCTCGAAGCCCCAGCTGCTGTTGATCACATCGGCCCGGCCCTGAGGGCCTCCTTCGTAGAAGGCAACGTAAGGGGTGCGAAAGGACGTATCGCTGATCTCGAAGGAGCCGAGGTTCTCCAGCGTCTTGTCGAAGCGGGTGGCGATGGCGCCAGACCAAAGGGTGGCGAGGGGGGCCATGCCGGCGCCGGCGAGGGTGAGGCTGATCGAGTTATTGGGGTTCACCACGGTTTTTGCCCCGACGAGCACGTGGGCGACCATGGTGGCGTGGAAATCGCTTTCGCCCAACTCGGGCTCATCCGCGCTGGCGGGGGCGTTGACCAACCGGGCCGGGGTGGCGGGGAGGCCAAGGGCGGTGCGGTCAAAGACTTCATGGCCGGACCAAGGATGGCCGGCCTCGACGTTGGCGATGACCACGCCGGCTCCGTAGTAGCCGGCATTCCACAGCACGTCGGTTCCAACCGCGTCGTTGATAAAAAATGGATCGCTTTGCAGGCCGCCGAGCAGGTGGGTTTCAGCGCTGAAGACGGGCGTCGCGGGCAACAGGCAGAGGACAAAAATGACGCGGCGGACGGGGTTTGGAAGCATGGGGTGGGGGAGTGGGGCGTGGGTTTAGAAGGGCGACCGTCTGGGTGCCGTCAACGGGTTTGGCTCGGCGGTAGCGAGTGGTGGGACGATCCGAGGTTGAAAAGCAGGGCGGGGCGGTTCGTGCTCCGGGTTCTTTTTTGCCGCGTATGAAAGCTCCCGCCTGTCCGGTTTGCACCCTCGAAGATGTGCTCGCGCACCCTGATCACTGGGAGTGTGCCACCTGCGGCCACGAGTGGCCCAAGGAGGAGGCGCCCGAGGGTCCCCGCGTGGTCAAAGATGCCCATGGCAACGTGCTCGCCGAAGGCGATAGCATCACGACGATCAAGGACTTGAAGCTCGGCGGCGCCCAGGTTTTGAAGGCCGGTTCCAAGGCCAAAAACATCCGCCTTGTGGAGGGAGACCATGAGATCGACTGCAAAGTCGACGGCGTGGCCATTATGCTCAAGGCCTGCTTCGTAAAGAAGGCCTGACGCGGTCCATCGGGTGATTTTTGATTCATACAGGGCAGAGTGAAGTTTTGCTTCGGTTTGCCTTTGGAACAATTACTCGCGTTCTGCTTGGATGAGTTTCTTTTTTCACCGTAGCTACGCGCTTTTGTTTTTATCCACCTTCGTGCTGCCGGTATATAGTGCGGAGTCGGCGGCTCCGGCCGGGGTTTTGGATGAGTTTGCGAACTATGTAACGCCCGCAATCAAGGATGCGCGGCTGGGTTGGTGGCGCGAGGCCCGCTTCGGGATGTTTATCCACTGGGGGGTTTATTCCGCCCTGGCGGGGGAGTGGCAGGGCCAGGCGGTCGCAGGCTATGCCGAACACATCCAGCGCATCGCCAAAATTAAACGCGACACCTACCTTGAGGAGGTGGTGCGGCCCTTTGATCCATCCGCATTCGATGCCGACGCATGGGTGCGGACCGCGCGAGAAACCGGTATGGGCTATATAATAATCACCGCGATGCACCACGATGGCGTGGCCATGTTTGATTCCAAGGTGGATAATTACAGTGTGGTCCGGTCCAGCGCTTTCGGCCGCGATCCCTTGCGCGAGCTTAAAGACGCCTGCGAAAAACAGGGCATAAAGCTGGGCGTCTATTACTCGCACGCCATAGACTGGTCGCTCTCCGGAGATCCGCGTTACCCCGAGCCGAATGGTCCGGAACGACGCCAGGCATGCGTGGAAAGGAAGGCCTTGCCGCAAATGCTCGAACTCATCCGCGGCTACCATCCCGCAATTCTCTGGGGCGATACGCCGCACCATAATCCCCGCGAGCTGAACTTGAAAATTCTCGCCGCCCTCCGCGAGGCGGATCCGCAACTCATACTCAACGGCCGCATAGCCGGTTCCGCCCACGGGGATTACCATACCACCAGCGATCGACCCTCCGAGTTCGGCCCCATGACTGCGCCCGCGGAGCAGGACTGGGAAGCGATCCCGACCACCAACGAATCCTACGGCTACCACGCCGGCGATAAATCCCACAAGCCGCCCGGACATTTTATCCAACTCCTCGCCAAGGCCGCCGCCCGGGGAGGCAACCTCCTGCTTAACATCGGCCCCAAAGGCGACGGCACTTTTGCCGCCGAGGATCGCGCCATCCTCGCCGCCATCGCCACTTGGTGGAAGATCAACGGCGAATCCATACGCGGCACCGAACGCACCCCGCTCTCGCCCCAAAGTTGGGGCGAATCCACACTCAAGGGGAATATCCTCTACCTTCAGGTTTTCGATTGGCCGCGGGACGGAAAGCTTCTGGTCGGCGGGCTCGATACCGAGGTCGCCGCCGCCGCGCTTCTCGCCGATCCGGAATCACCCCTTCCCTTCGAGCGGATCGGCCCCGACTTGCAAATCACACTGCCCGCTTCCTCCCCCGATGAGGCCGCCAGCGTGATCGCCCTGCAGTGCAAAACCCGCCCCTCCGGAAATCCCCTGCGTCTTCTCCAAACGAACACCGCCAACAAACTCAGCATCTTCACGGCCGAACTTCTCGGGCCGGTGGATCCCAAGGGCTGGAGCCTCGGCAAAGGCACGTCGATCACCTCCCACGTCAAGGGATGGAAGAGCACGGAAAGCGCCGTCCTCTGGAAAACCCGCCTCGCTCGGCCCGCCGTTTTCCAGGCCATCCTGCACTACGACGCGCCCGAGGCAGACAAAACCAAGGTCGAAACCGACGGCGGGGCCGTCGCCGGCAGAATAGGGCAAAGCTACGGCGGCGCCTTCACCCTCACCATTGGCGGGCACACGTTGAAAGGCAGCGTGCGCCAACCGGGCATGAACGTCTCTCTTGACCTCGGGCGCATCGCCCTCGAGCCCGGCGACTACGATATAAAAATCCAAGCCGACGAAATCACTGGTGCTGAACTCATGAGGCTCAAAAGCCTCAGCCTCTTTCCGCAGCAATGAATACCTCCCTTTCTTTTGCCGCTTTGTTGAAAAGCGGACTTGTCCTAGCCGTCGGCTTATTCGCCGCCGGCGAGGTCCGCGCCGCTCCCGCCCAGCGACCGCCGAACATCGTCTTCATCCTCGCCGATGACCTCGGCTGGTCTGACCTCGGCTGCTACGGCAGCACGTTTTACGAGACTCCGAACCTCGACCGATTGGCCGCCGGGGGCATGCGATTCACCCACGCCTATGCCGCCGCCCCCGTCTGCTCGCCCACGCGTGCGAGCATCCTCACCGGAAAATCCCCGGCCCGCTTGCGCATAACGGACTGGTTGCCCGGCCGAGAGGAGCGCCCTTCGCAAAAACTAAAGCGCCCTCAACTCCAGCCGTTTCTGCCGCTGGAGGAGACGACTTTTGCCGAGGCCCTTCGGCCGGCCGGCTATAAAACCGCTTTCCTTGGAAAATGGCACCTCGGAGTCTCGCCGGAGCATTGGCCCGAGCATCAGGGCTTCGACCTGAATCTCGGAGGTTGTGGTAAAGGGGCGCCGCCTTCCTACTTCAGTCCTTATAAACTTCCGAATCTGCCAGACGGGCCGGAAGGAGAATACCTCACGGATCGTCTTACCAGCGAGGCGATCCGCTTCATCGAGCAGCACCGCGAAACGCCGTTCCTCGTCTATCTCTCCCACTACGCCGTTCACAATCCACTGCAGGCCAAACCCGCTTTGGTGGAAAAATACAAAGCCAAGGCGGCGCGTCTTCCCGCCGCCGTATCCCCCGCGTTTCTCGACGATCACTGGCGTCCCGTCAGGCAGGTGCAAAACCACCCCGCCTACGCGGCGATGGTCGAGAACCTCGACGAAAATGTCGGTCGCCTTCTGGACAAACTCGACGAGTGGGGCCTCGCCGAAAATACCCTTGTGGTTTTCACCTCGGACAACGGCGGCCTTTCCACCGCCGAGGGTTCGCCGACCTCCAATCTGCCCCTGCGCGCTGGAAAAGGCTGGGCCTACGAAGGCGGGGTGCGCGAGCCGCTCCTGATCAAATGGCCTGCGGTGATCCAGCCCCAAAGCCTTTGCCGCGCGCCCGTTTCGTCGGTGGATTTTTTTCCCACCTTTGGGGAAATGGCCGGCTTGCCGCCGGCCGCTGCGCGCCACCTCGAGGGGGCAAGTCTCGTGCCCGAGTTCAAAGGCGCGGACACGCCGGAGCGTCCGGTCTTCTGGCATTACCCGCACTACAGCAACCAGGGCGGCTTGCCTTACGGGGCCGTGCGCTCGGGCGATTTTAAACTCATAGAATGGTATGAGGACCGGCGCGTAGAACTTTACGACCTTCGCCAAGATCCCGGGGAGAAACACAATCTCGCCGACGGAAATCCCGAGAAAACCGTCGCCCTGCTTGCCCGTTTGCAGGCTTGGCGCCACAGCGTGAATGCACAGATGCCCACCGATAATCCCCTCAAGGCCAAACTCGGCCTGCCTCGGCGGGACGGCGGCTTCGAGCGCGCGGGGTATAACCTTTGGGACCCTTCGATCATCAAAGTGGGTGATACCTACCACTTGTTCGCCTCGTGCTGGACGAGTGAAAATTTTAGCGCTTGGAAAACGAGTTTCATTGTGCGCGCTACCTCGAAAAACCTGCTTGGCCCTTACACTTATGCGGGCGAGGTGTTTCGTCCGCGTCCCGGAGATTTTTTTGATTCCGAAGGATGTCACAACCCGAAGATCGTCTTCCACGGCGGGAAATATTATCTCTACCATCTCGGCATCCCGGCCTGGAAAAGCGGCGTGGCGGTGAGCGATTCGGTCGAGGGCCCTTGGCAACGCCAAAAAGACTGGTGTATCCCCGCGAATAATCCGGGCCTTTGGATTCACTCGGACGGCTCTGTCTACGGCGTGGGCAAGGTGAAGGTGGAGAATCCCCGCTTCCCCAGCAGCAAGGTATTTGATGAACTGCTGCACTACATCCACGCCTACCGGGCGGACTCAATTTTCGGCCCCTACACCCTGCTGCACAAGGGGAGCGAAAACGCCTTGCCGGGTAATTTCCAGAACGAGGACCCCTGTATCTGGTATGATGGTGTGCGCTACCACATGCTGCTCACCGACCTTCACGGCTTCGCTACCGGGTTCCACAAAAGCTTCGCCTATTACACCTCCAAGGACGGCCTTTGCTATGGCCTCGTTTCAAAGGATCCTCTCTTCACCAACCAGATCCCCATCCGCTTCTCCGATGGCAGCGAAACCAAATTCCTGCGTATCGAGCGGCCGAACGTCGTGCTCGATGAGAAGGGCGCGGTGATTGCGGTGCTCGCCGCTTGTTCCCCGGAAAATCAAAAGGAAGGCGCGCGCATCCTCGTCTTCCCCGTCGACGAGTATACCGCCGAGCCTTGAACCCGGAACCGAGGCTTCTGGTTTTGGCACCCAATCCCGGTGCCCGACCGCCCGGCGGCGGTGATTTACGGGTGCGGCCCAAGGAATTGGATGAGCCGCGGCGAAAGCATCTCATACCAGATCGCGTAACCAGTGGCGCTAAGGTGTAGTTTGTCCGGCCCAAGCCCGACCCACGATTCTCCCTCTGGCGTCATGCGTTCGCCGAGGTTCAGGCGGAAGACGGTCTGGTTGTCCGCGTAGTCTTTAATCAATTCATTCACGGCTGTGATCAAGGTGGTGCGTCGGGCGGTAGGCAGCAGGTCCATTAGCACGATTTTTGCGGCTGGGAAAAGCGCGCGGGTTTTGTTCACCACGGCGAGAATGCCTTTGGCGGTATCGCCTGCCGGCCCGCTGTTGTTGGTGCCGATCAAGATTACGGCGACCTTGGGTTGGATCTCGTGGAGGCCGGGGTAGTCGAGCCGGTAGAGCACGTTTTCCACCGTATCGCCGGGGATGCCGTAATTAAGCGCGCGGCGCGGGGCGAAGTGTTGTTTCCAGAGCTGTCCGTCCCAGCCGAAGGTGATCGAATCACCGATGAAGATCAGATCGCAGGCGCCCTTCATCGCGTCGATATTTTGCCGCTGGGTGGCGAGCCAGAGGCCGGGTTTGTAGCGCGTCCCGTTGGGCTCGATTGAGGACTGGGGAGCGTCAACCTTTGACGCGGTGGCGGCGGACGTGAGGGCGGGGACGAGAGCGTTGGTTACGGCTTTGCCCAGCGTATTGTAAGCTTCGGGCGTCCAGTGGGTGAAATCTTTGCGGTTGAGTGCGGTGGCGATCAGCGGAGCCATGACCGAGTGGGCGTCGATCACTGCCAGGCCTTCCTCCGCGGCGAGGCGGTCGGAGATCGGATTGGTGATCCGGCTGGCGTCGGCCTCGGGATTTTCAAAGACGGCACCGTCCTTGCCCCATGGAGTAGTGCGAACCCAGAAAATCTTTTTCGCGGCTGTGCCTTTGAGGCGGGCGAAAATTTTTCGGAGCCGCTCTTCATAGCCCTTAGGGTCTTTGCCGTCGTGGATACCAAAATTCACCACTACGAAGTCCCACGTGTTCCGGCCGTTTTGGTTAAGCCAGATTTCACCAAATTCGAGAAAGCGGGCGGTGGGGCCGCAGTTGGCGGGGGCGCGGTGAACGTTGGCTTTACCCTTCAAGGCCTGACGCACGGTGGTGGTGTAGGCGCGCGAGATCGAGTCGCCGATGATCAGCACGCGGGGCAGGGCGGGCTCATCCTGGACGTAGGCCCACGCATCTTCTGCGGCCTCGTAGGGTTTGGATCCAAAGAGGTCGGTGACGTAGTGGGGGAAATAAAAACCGCCCAACTGATCCTCTAGGGTGTGCAGCCACACTTGCTCTTCGGCGCTGGCGGCCTGCACGCGGTCGAGCCACTTTTGGTAGAGGGCGGGTTTTATTTTATCCGCATACTTATTCTGCAGCTGGGCCTCGTTGGCGTTGCGCGGCTCGTGGGCCGAGGGGCTGGTTGGTGCAGTAGTTTGCGCCGGCAGAAGGGGGAGAAAACCGAGGAGGCAGAGGGTTAATAGCCGGGGTAGAGATATCTTCACGGGACGAGGTTTAGTTGACGTTGAGTTCCAGGATCTGGCCGGCCGCTCGCAGGCGCTTTTGCAGTTCGGCGATTGGGACGAGATGAACGGCGGTATCATCGTGGCTGGCCATGGCGGCGGCGATGCCCGCGGCCTGGCCGGCGATCATATATTGCGGCTCCATGCGAAAGGACGCGAAGGCGATGGTGGAAGCGCTGGCGCAAACCGGCACGAGCAGGTTTTGGCACTCGCTGTAGCGGGGCAGCAAGGCGCGATAAGGGATGTCCCATGGCTCCACCGGGTGACTGAGGTAGCCCTCCATGTAGACTTCTTCGGCGGCTTTCGGGAAATAGAAGGTCTTCAGGGAGACCCATTGCACTTCGCGGATGTCGATGTTGTAGCCGGCAAGGCCGATGCGGTCAAACTTGCGGGGATTGGTCATCAGATCGTGCTGGGTCAGCACGTATTCGCCTAGCATGCGGCGGGCTTCGCGGATGTAGAGCTGGTGAGGCCATCCGCCGGTGTCGGTGAACTCGTCTTTGCATAGCCCCCATGGCGCGTATTTAGCCCGAATACCGGTTGGCACGGACGGATCATTTTGCAGATAGTAAACTAGGCCGTGGGCCCAATCGAGGTGTTGTTGCCAGATCTCTTTGCGGCGGGAGGGGGAGCCGTCCGGGTAGTCTTGGTTGGCGCCGAGTAGATTGAGCGAGAATGGGTAGCCGGCGTTGATGTCGGTCTTGCCGTTGGGCATCGGTTTTATACCGAGTATGTTTTGGACTTTTTCCCCGCCGACCTCGAAGCAGCGGCGTATCAGCTCATAGTCCTCGCGATCGTAGCGTTCGGGGCGGGGGATGGGCAGGCGGTTTTCGGGGACGTCGGTGAGGCAGAGGCGGAAGCAGTAGCCTTGGATTTTACCGTCGCCTGCACCGGTGGGGGTAAGGTCCTCCTCGGCCGTGATGTGGGGTAGCAGGCGGCCGTCTTTCCATGGCGAGATGGCAAAATTCACCTGATGATTGCTGCGCAGAATCTCGCGGCGGCCGGCGAGGGATTCTTGGTAAAGATCTCGGCTCTCTCGGCCTACGCGGTAGGAGACGCCGGCGGCTTTTAGCAGATCGCCCTCGTAAGTCGCATCGATGAAGACCTTGGCGGTATGAACGCGACCCTCGCTTGATTTGATGGCGCTGATGCGACCCTCGGTTTTGATGACAGCGTCGATGCCCTGGCCGTATTCGACGGTGACGTTTTGCTCCTTTAGCATCGCCTTTAAGATATTCTCGGCGACGTGTGGCTCAAAAATCCACGCAATGTCCTGATCGTAATGACGACCAACGCGGCGAAAAAACTCCAGAGCTAGCCCACCGATGCAGTTCTCCTGGCGATCCATATCGGTGCGGCCAAGTCCGCCGGACAGCATGCCGCCGATGTGCCGGCCCGGCTCGAGCAGCAGCACCCGGGCACCCTGGCTTGCTGCTCCGATCGCGGCCATCGCGCCACCGGCCGTGCCGCCATAAACAATCACATCCGCCGGCGGGGACTCGGCTCGACTTACGGGAAGCAGGGCAACGCAGAGGCTAAGTAGCAGGGGGCGAAACATGGGGTGGGGAGCGGCTAAGGGGAAGAGGTAGAGGGAGAAAGAGGCATCGCGCACATGCTGGCGCGGGCTTCGCTTTAAATGGATTTCCAACCAAATGCGGGTCCTCGATTTTACGGCAATTTCTCGGAACAACGTAAAGCCCAAACCCCGCTATTGTAATAGTTACAATAATTTACTTTAGGTGCTGTGAGCAGGCTTAAATTGAATAAATTTATTCATTAAGTTATTTAAATAAATCATTTTATGTGGGTAAACTTTGGCTTTCTTTGATTCGAAAAGGCCCCCCCGGTTTTTTTAAAAACTTGCTTCAATGCTGTCCATTGTGTGTTTTCTTGCATCATTAAGTTTGACATTAAAAATGATTCAACGACTCATCGGTTCGTTTAAGTTTCTAAACAGAATCCAAACAATAACCCAACCCCGCCGTCTCCCCTCAGTTGTAACGTGGTTGTTTGCTTCGCGGTTCATGTATGTTCAGCCCCGGAACAAAAAACCTGCTATTTTAACCCCATCGCCCCATGATCACCTTCCCCGTCTTTAAAGCAACGGCCGCCTGGCGGTTTCTTCGCGAGTCTCTCAATGACTCTTTGCAGACCGCACCCCGCGTCCTTGGTGCGGCATTTATGGCCTTCGGTCTGAGCAAAGCGGTCGCGGCGACTGCCTTTATCGCGGATTACACAACATTCACGGTTGGCGGATTGGCCGGCCAAAACAGCTGGGCTCAGGTTACGAGTTCCACCAATACAGCCACTCCTATCCAAGTGATCGCGGCGGCCACGACGATTCCTCAGTCTATCAAGATCAAGGGTGTTGCCAGCGCGGCCCAAGCCTATCGCGATCTGCCGGTTGCATTTAATCCGGTCGGTGCCACCGCTACGTCCACCTTTTATTACGTCATCGAAAACCTCCGGGTGATTCAGGCCTACAATTCCTCGACCGGCACCGGCTCCGGAATTTGCGCGCTGACGACAACGGCGGGAGGAACTGGGACATTTTTATCGCGTCTTTATGTTCGTCGCTTTGGCGGTGTGTCGTCGAACACCTTGACTTACGATCTTGGGCTTAACCCGGCCGGTGCTGGCATCGTCTACGGCACTACGCCCCTTAGTCTGAATACCTCCTACAGAATCGTGGTGGAGTATACCGCCAATCCTACTGGGACCTTGGATGTCGTTAAGGTCTACGTGAATCCGGCCGGCTTGAATCCGGCCGCCTGGACGGCTGAAATCAGCCAGACGATCGCCACGGATCCAACTGCCAGCGCTAAAGCCTTCGTCTGGACCCCAGGAGCTGTTTCCCAAAGCACGATTAACGAATTTACGGTCAGTAAATTGCTGGTGGGCGATACGCCTGCCGATGTCTTGCCGCCCGGTGCACCGGTCGTGGCCGCGGCCACCAATGTCGCCTCCGGAGGCTTCACCGCCAACTGGTCCGCTTCCACCGGGGCGACCGGCTATTATCTCGATGTTTCGACCGATGCGACCTTCGCCACCTTGGTCTCAGGATACAGCAACCTCGATGTTGGCGACGTCACCTCTTGGGTGGTTACCGGGACTTTCGACCCTGGCCAGACGCTTTATTACCGGGTTCGGGCTCGCAGCACGGTCAGTTCATCGGATAGCTCCGCCGTGCAAAATATCCAGCTGCCCGGCGTCGCCACGGCTCTGGTTTACACTAACGGCTCAACCACTGGCGCTGCCGATTGGGTTACGATTGCCGATTGGGACACCATTCCGGTCAGTGATGCGAAATCCACCGTGAATTTCATCGGTGCGTTGTCAGGCGGGCTTTCTGTAAACAACGCGGCCGCCTACACACTAAACGCGCTCAACTTTGCCAACAGCGGCACCGGCCCGCTCGCGGTTACGGGTGGCTTGCTCACCTTTGAAACGAATACCGCTCCGGCGACTCCAGTGGCCCCGGCGGTCGGCTTTAGCACCGCGGCGGCCGTTTCGGTCACCGTCTCCAACCCCATGGCACTCAACAGCGATACCACGTTTTCCCGCGCTTCCACCGCTGGCACCGTTTCGATCGACGGGGTGATTGGCGGCAACGGCGCCTTCATCAAAGCAGGTAACGGCAACATTTTGATTTCGGGTGTATCGAATACCTTCAGCGGCGGGGTGAAAATCAACGATAACGAGCTCCGCGTTAATACGCTCGGCGGCTCGCTCGGCACCGGTAACATCACCCTCGGCAAGGGCACCACCACCGGTCTTCTGCGCTGGGGCGATTCCTTCACTGCGACCACCGAATCCACCAGCAAAACCATCACCCTTGCCGGCACAAGTGGCGGCGGCACGATCGACGTGCGTGGTGCCAACGAGCTCACCCTCAATGGCGCGATCGACACCGGCAGCGATGCCAGCAACCGCGCCCTGCAATTCACGGGCAACGGCCTAAATGCAACCAGCGGATATTCGCTCGTGGTGAACGGCCTTATCAGTGGCAACGCCCGCCTGCGCATCAACGGCAGTGGAGATCGCTCCGTCGTGCTGGCCAATTCAAACAATACCTTCACCGGCGGGGTCACGCTAGATGGCAACACTACCGGCAAATCTTACAAAACTTACGTCACGAGGATCGGTAACACCGGTGAGCCCAGCCCCCTCGGCACCGCCGCCACCATCAATTTCGGCAGCAATAATACCGGCGGAGCCTTTAACTTCCTTGTCTGGACCAGCAGCGTCAACGAGACGACGGACAAGGTCATCAACCTCGCCGGCACGACCAATGGCGCCTTGGTTAACAACAAGGGCAGCGCGCTCCTCAAGTTCACCTCCGCACTCACCGCCACCGGTAGCGGCATCAAGACCCTCTACGCAGACCAAGATTTTGCTTCGGGCTCCACCGAGTTCTCGGGAAGCATTCCCGATAGCGCCGGCGGCGCCACGTTGCTCAACAAGAATGGTCTGGGCACCTTGATTCTCTCGGCGGCCAATACCTTCACCGGTGGCACCACCATCAAGGGTGGCACGCTCCAACTCGGGCATGCCTCGGCCTTGGCCAGCAGCGGTAACGTCGCCTTCACTTCCAACGGCGTGGGCACTGGCGCCATCAAACTAGCCTACTCCGGCAGCGGCCCGACGCTCGGTAATCTGCTAGTTCAGCGCAACGCCACCATCGACCTCGGCGCCACCGCCGGGGCCTCGATCACTTTCGCGACGGCCGCCGGTTGGACCGCCGGCACCACCCTCACCGTGGCCAACAGCGCCACGGCCAGCCTCTACATCCTCAACGCCACCGGACTCGATCTCGCCCAAATCGTTTCGTTCGAGATGCCCTTTATTGCCGCGACACATGATCCCGTTACCGGGCAGATCCGTTTTGGCCAGGCCGACACCACCGCGCCGGTCATCTCTCTGGGTGGTGCCTCTACCATCGGCGCAGATTGGGGTTCGCTCTACACCGATGCCGGGGCCACCGCATCGGACAATGTGGATGGCTCGGTCAACGTGATCACCACCGGCTCGGTGAATACGGCTAGGCCCGGCGTCTATATCCTGACTTACAACGCCAGCGACGCCGCCGGTAATGCCGCCACGGCCGTCACCCGCACCGTTACCGTGACGATCGCCAATGCCACGACGGCCGACGCCTCGGGTTACTCGCCCTTGATGAGATATGCGTTCGGCGCGAACGGCCCCTCGGACTCCATTCAGGCCCCGGTTACCAGCAGCACCGCCGCCGTCCTCTCGATCACCGCGGTGGTTCGCACCAATGACTCCGGCCTGACGGTCACCGGGGAGGCCGTCACCGACCTCGTCGCCGGCACCTGGGGCACGGGCGGCACCGTGACGGTGACTACCGCCGCCGATCAGACCAATCTGCCCGCCAACTGTGTGCGCCGGGTCTTCAGCGTGGATACCACGGGAGCGGCCAAGAAGTTCCTCCGGCTTAAGGTCGTGGGCTCCTTCTGAGCCTTCACCTCCTAAATTCTAACCGCAAAAAGGGCGGGCCCGTTTGGGCGCCCGCCCTTTTTTTGTTTGGTGCCCAACCCGGCGCAAGCCGAGGTCAAGCCTCGCAGATTAAACAGCCGGGTCCAGCCCGAGCAGGCGGCGGGCGAGGATCGCGCTGGTGGGTGTGCTCCCGGCAGTGGCGCCCAGCTCCAGCTGGCATACACGCCAGACGCCGCGGCCATCCCGATGCTCTACCACGGCGGGGGTGTAGGCCCACGGACGCAGCCAGCCTCCGTCGCCACTCTGGACGATCGGAGTCCAAGCCGGGCCTTCCAGCACGCTGAGCAATAGCGGTGAAGCGTGCCCGAGTGCGTCGAAATGCCAGAATTTAAAATCGCGCGGCTCGAGGCCCGCGAGCAGGGGATGCCCGGTGCGGCCGGAGACGAAGTGACGCGGCCCCATGCCGGCTTTACGCACCATCAAGGAGACTCCGCCGATATCGTAAGTGCCAGGGGCGAGTTTCACGAACAACGCGGTAGCACCGTTTTTCACCGCAGCGTCGATTTCGGACCGGCGGCTCTCGTAGGCTTCGTGGGTCGCGAGCAGAATGACCGGCCTTTCCCCGGTGATTGGCTTCTGGGTGTTCAGCCCGAGTTTGCCGAGAAGGAGGCTGGTTTCCGGAGAGCTCTCTGGAACGCAGAGGCAGGTGCCGGCGGCAGGGATGGCGGGGAATACGTCCACCTCAATCTCATTTTCGTGCAGGGCGACGCCATCAGCCGAGACGAGGCTGGCAGCGACCGTCAGACGGCCTCGGTGGGTGGTGGCGGGCAAGTTTATCTCGATCATGCCCTGGCCGCGCGGGGCGCAGACGGCGATCTGCGCGGCGATCTCGCCGTGTGCGATGATTTTTCCCTCAAAACCGACCTCATACACGAGGCGCGCGCCGGCGGTCGCGAAGGCGTAGTCGTTGCACACCCACATTTCGACGGAAAGCACTTCGCCGGACCAGGCCTGCAAGCGGTCGCAGCGCAGGTTCACGGCCAAGGGGGTGAGGGCGTCGCGGTAGGCGAACCAGGCCTTTTTGGGCACGCGATCCACGTCCATGAGGGTCTTCATCCAGCCAGCGGGCCAAGCGTCGATAAAAAGATGGATCGCGAAGGTGTTCATGTCCGCTTTGCGGCGGTAGGCCTCGGTCATCAGGCGGACGATCCAGGTCTGGTGGTCCTGGCTGGCCTCGATCCACTCCCGGGCGTTGACGGGGGTGACATACCACAGGAAATGGAAGTTCCAGCTCTGGCTTTCGGAGATCACCGCGGGCGTCCAAGGGGCTTCGGGAGAAGCAGGTTTCCAGCTTTCGGGGTAATATTTCTGCATCACCTCGTAAGAATCCAGGCCTTCGGCGCCAAACTCGCCGCAACCGTAGTGCCAGCCCGGTTTGACCGGCAGCCAGGCGCCGTTGTGCAGCGCGCCGAGGTCCACGCCGTGGCCGATATACCAGCCGCAGTAGCAATGGTTGTCCGGCATGCCTTGGGCGGAAGGGGGATCGTAATCGCCGTCCACGCACTTGATTACGCGCTCGGGGTTCTCCTGTCGGACGACCTCCGAGCATAGTAGGAACATGCGCTCCAGCTCCGGCCGCAGCATGAAGCGGTGTGGCTGGCTGGCGGCGGCCGGGCGGGGTTCGTTGATGTAGGAGACGAGGATGTTGCTGGGGTGCGCACGGACATGACGTTCCATGCGGGCGGCCTGGCGGGTTATCTCGATGAGCTGGTTGCGGCGGGCGCTCGCGAACATCGGCATGTCCGTTTGCAGTAGCAGGCCGAGACGGTCGCACCATTCGTAGACCTCCTTGTGCACCGGACGCTGGGTCAGGCGCAGGAAGTTCATGTGGGTCAGCTTGGCCAGGAGGATGTCGTCGCGCAGCTGGTCGAAATTGCCGAGCATGATGCACCGTTCCAAGTGCCCCATGGTATTGGCGCCGCGCAGTCGGATCTCGCGGCCATTCAGGTAGAATTTACCCTTCGGGGTGGAGTGTTCGTCCTGAATAAAGCTCCGCATGCCGAAGGGGCACGCGGCGGCATCCAGCAGGGTGCCGTCGGGTGTGAGGATTTTCACCTGGGCCTGATACAGCCAAGGCGTATCCAGATCCCAGATGCGCATTTGGGGCATGGGCAAGCGGACGGAAACGAAGCTCACTCCAGGGCCCATCAGGCCGGGGATATCCGACGCATGGTCGCCGTCGAGGTCGCCGAAGCCGCGCTCGGTGCTCGCGTGGGGCCGGTGGGGGTGGTCGCGATGCAGGGTGGCGGGGAAATTCAAACCAAAGACCGAAACCAAAAAGCGGGCGTCCTCATTCGGGGTGGGCCCGAGATTTTCCACCTCGAAACGTAGTTCCGCCTCGGCCACGGCCGGGAGGGGGCGCACCCACAAGTCGGTAATGGCCAGTCGGGGTCGGCCTTCGAAATGAACGGTGTTGTAGATGCCCATACCGGCGGGGCAGTGGTGCCAGCCCTGCTTGGGGTCGTCGTAGCCCAGGCCGGTGGCGGCGTAGATCTTGTCGCCATTGATCGCGGCGCCTTCCTTGTGGCTGCCGAGCATGGTGTAGTCGTTTTCCACCCGCACCAGCAGCACGTTGCCGGTCTGCCGGGCGACTCCGGTGCAGTTGAACTCAAACTCGTCAAAAAAGCCCTCGTGGCGGCCGACGCAGACACCGTTGAGGTAGGCCTCGCACTTGTAGTCCACCCCGCGAAAGCGCAGCACCACGACCTCTTTTGCAAACAGTGCGCCAGGGAGATCGAACTCCACCCGATACAAGGTGCAAGCTTTGCCCAAGGGCGGGCCGTAATGCGGGATCGTGACCGTTTCCCAGTCCCCGGCCCCGCCAGTGAGGGCGTGGAAATCGGCGCGGTCCTCCGGGCGCTCGATGCGCCAGGAGAAGGTTTTTAAATCAAAACGCTCACGCGTCCGCGGCAGTGGCGGGGCGTAGTCGCGTAAAAACTCCGCATGACGCTCGCGCGCCAAGGCCAGGGCCTCGGCCAGCTCCGCTGCCGTGCCCAGCTTCGCTGCGTGGGGTCGCTCCTCAGGGGCCGAGCCTGGCGTCAGGGGCAAGGTGATGTCCGGGGCCGCTGCGCGGGCCGGCTCCGTCAGCCCGGGCCGGGCATGAATGGTTACGGCGGTCGCGATTTCAGCGAAATAATCGAGCTCGGCAGATACCTTTTTCATGAAAAAACCTGATTTTTAAGCGTTTTGGTTTGGCGGGGTGTAGGCAGCTTCGCCGCCCAAGGCCCGCCACTGCCGGTAAAGTAGCACACACATCACCAAGCTCATTCCGGCGCAGGCAGCGCACCAGACGAAGACGAGGCGGTAGTCACGAAACGTCTCGATCAACCAGCCGCATAGGACCGGTGCGAGCACCACGCCGCTGAAGCCGAAGATTTGGTTGGCGGTGAAGAACTGGCCGTATTTGGCCCGGGGTAATAGGCGGGGCAGAATCGCGAGGTAGGATCCCATGTAAACAGCTTGTGAAGCTGCATTTACGATCAGCCAAAAATTGAGCGAAGCAACGTCCTGCACCATGAAGAAGCAGGCCAGAAAGGTAACCGCGCTCAAAAAGAGGCCCGTCATCGCGATACGCAGCGGATGATAGCGATCCACCAAGGGACCCACCAAAAAAAACACCGGCACTCCGACCAAGGAACACCAGCCCTTGATGTGCCCAAACTCCGTAAGACTAAGGCCTATTGTCGGAGCATATCCGGTGGCCGAACCTCCAGGCTGGGTGCCGAAAAAAACCAGAAAAGTCCCGAAAGGCACCAGTGCGCTCCAGAAAAATAACGACAGCGAATACGTCGTCCAGTAAATCTTGTGGCCGAAGCAGTCCCGGAAATAGCTTTTGAAAACCGCCAGTTTACCCTCGGTCGAACGGTCCGGAGGCGGGGGGTATTCACCTTCCTTAACCTTCCATACCAAAAGGAGAAACGACACCGCATAAAGCAGGGCGGCTAGGGTATAAATCGCGGCGATATCCGATTTGGCGTAGCCGAAAAGGTAACGATGGAAAACAAAGGCCCCCAGCGCGCCTACCGCCCGGTAGCAACCCACGAATTTCCCCATCACCTTCGCCGGGATAACATCTACGAAGAGAAACTGATACACCTGCATTATGTAGGTGTTGGCCACGACGAAGACTACCATGCACGCCCCCATCCATCCGATTTTCAGGGAGTTCACGCCCGCACCGGTGGGGAAGAGTCCTGAGAGGAGTGTGGCGATCGGGTCCGCAAACCCAAGTCCCAGCAAAGCCACTACAACCAGCGGTGTGCTCCATAACAAAAAGGGCCGGCGGCGCCCCAAGGGCCCTCGATGGCGGTCGCTCTGCACCCCGATGAAAGGATTCAGCAAAATACCCAGCATGGCGGGCAAGCTCCCGGTTAAAAACCCGATCAACGCCGCCGAAGCCTCTGCCCAGCGCAACTGCAAGGGCACCAGTGACGTAGGCAGCTGTTCCATGATCTGCAGGCAGAAGTCGCCCAGCAGCATCCAAAATAAAACCCCGTATAGTCCGCGCGCCGTGTAAGACAAAGTTCCTACTCGGTAAGACGCGTCCGCGACTTTAGTGGTCGGAATTGGGACATTCTTATGTTGTGGCATTAAAGACATCGGGAGAATTTTTTAAAATGCTACAAAAAAACCTTTTCGTCACTTTAAAAATTACAAAATATAAAACAAGCCTTATTTTTATATAAGTCATTGTTTATTATAATATAAAGAATGCGTCATTGCGGTTTAAGGAAGGTTCCCGGGGTTTATCATTCGGTTAATAATTGCTATGCAATTGTTAACCAAATTTCCTTTTAAAATTTGTCGGCCGGATACGGATCATGGCCGAGTGCGCAGTCCGTGTTGTCGGCCTAAATTGCTACATTTATTCTTGAGCTAGCCGGTCTGGATGCTAAGTATCTGGCCCAATGACTTTAACCACGGCTGAACTATCTGCGAAACTTGGTCTTTCGCGAGCAACCATTTCCCGGGTTTTGAATGGCGGGCAAGGGGTGAAGCCTGCGACAATTGCAGCAGTGCGGCAGGAGATGGATCGCTTGGGTTACGTGCGGCCGGCGGTGCGGCCTGGGCGCAAGCCTAGGGATCAGCGACCTGAGCCTTCGCGGCATGGGGCCATCGCGTTGATCGTGGCGGATACCAGCATCTTTTTTGATGACCCCGGCATGGCGAATTTCGTGCACTCGGTCCAGGAGGCTTGCAGCAAACGCGGACTTCATCTACTTCTTGAGCGGGTCAGTAATCACGGCCCCCTGCCTTCGACGTTACAGCGGGCCAAGGTGGATGGCGCCTTGGTGATGATGTTTCCCGGGCTCATGCCCGAGGATGATACGATCCGCCGCATTTCGGAGCAGTTTCCCGTGGTTCAGGTGTTGGCGCCCGGGCATCCTTTGACCAATGTCGAGCACGTGACGGTGAATGATGTCTCCATCGGCACCCACGCCCATTTGCTTTTGACCGCCGATAGCTGCCCATCGGTGGTGGTGGTTAATGTCTGGCCTTCCTTCAAAGAGAGCCTGTTGATCCGCAGCCGGGCTTGCCTGGATCGTTCTATTTTGGCCGGACGTTCGGTGCGGGTTTTTGTGCAGGATAAGAATCAGGTCGCTTTGTGGCCCGCCGGGACTGTTCCCTACCAAAGCTTTCAGGAAATCATCGAGATACTGCGGGACTTGCCCAAGCCGATTGGTGTCTTTCTCCCGATCGACGCCCGGGCGCGGGAGTTTGCCGATGCTCTGAAGGCCGCCGGTTTAGAGGCTCCTTCTCTCGTGCGTTTGGTTATCGCCGGCGTCACCCCCCGTCTGGTGGAGGGCATCCAGCCGAGGCCCACATTGATCGATCCTAATTTCGAGGCTGTTGCCAATGCCGCTATCGACCGTTTGCTGGCCGTTAGCGGCGAAGCTGCCCTTCATCCTCAAACCGTGATGGTGCAGCCTCGGGTTGTCGCTGGTTGATGCACCGCCTTCGGAGCTCGTATCTCAGGGCGTAGCCCAGGGTCGGTGTGATTTGCTGCCGAGCGCCTGCCTCCGGCGGTTTTACCCGTTGTATACGATTAGTTTAATGCATCCTATATGGGGCCCTTGGAACCCCGGATTTCACGGATGATCGCGAATAGCCATGGATCATTCGGATGGTCATGGATTTGGTCCAAAATAGCGGCGACTATCCAGAATCCGGTGTTAAAATTCGGCTCCTCAGAGCCCCCAGGGTAATAGCTAGGGGTAAAAGTCCGTCAATAAAAGCTACATTCCAAGAAAATAGCCGGTAAGTTCCAGTAATGTTCATATAAAATCGACAAAACTCTCCGGTTGGATTTGAATGCATCCTCACCAATATCCACCATGAAGTTCTCAGCCTTGCTCCGTTGGTTTTTTAGTTTTTTTGTGACTGCCGGGTTTTACCTCCCCGTCCCTTTGTCCGGGCAGGCTGCAGGCATCTACACTGCGCCCCCCTTTGCTACTTCCAATCTGCCGGCCAAAGCCGTCTTGCGGGTAAAATTACCCGGGGGGCCGGTCGCTTTGGCTCAGGCGGCCATTGATCGCGCGCGGCTAGCTAGTCCGGAGGCATTTTTAGTGCTGGAGGTGGCGGCTGACGTGGAAATACACACCGAGGCCCTGCGCCTAGGCTCTCGCATGAGTCTCCTGCTCTCGCCTCGTGCCGGACTCCGGGCGATGGCGGGTTGCACGGCCCAAGCCTTGCTGCAGGTTTCTGACTCTGAATTAGTGACCGTAGCCTCGGCAGGCCCCGGTCCTGCGCGGCTGGATGGTGCGGGGGCGGCGGTGGTGGGCATCGTGATCGAGCGCGGACGCCGCATTTGCCTGGACGAACTCGTGGTGGAGGGCTGCGGACGGGCGGGCATTGATTTTCAAGGCGTAAACGCCGAGGCGGTGAACGAGGCCGGTAGTGTAACGCGCTGCGTTTTTCTGGCCAATAGCGACGGACTGCGGGTCGATCGCAGCGGGGGCTTCATGTGTCTGGATAATACGTTTCGCGGGCAGACTGGCACCGCGCTCACCATCACTTCGATCAACAGCGTTGTGGCCGGGAATACCTTCGTGCAAAATCAGGCTGCCATCCGCAGCGGTTCGGATCGCGGCGTGATCACGCGCAATGAGATTCTCGACCGCGCCGCGCTCGCATTCACCGCCAACAGTGCGGGCAATTTGGTTTCGGAAAACCGGGGCAACACCGCAGGCCTGGTCGTCGCGCTGGCTGGCAGCACCCAGCAGCTTTTTCGCAACAGCTGGACGGGCTCCGTGCAGATCGCCCCGGGTAGCGCCGATATGGTGCTGGTGGGCAACTCCGGTTTAACTGTGGCCGGCGAAGCCCGGGGCGCGCGGGTTTTCAACCCCCCCACCTTTAAGCAGCCGCATACGTCTCCCGTCATCGTGCCCGGCCTGGGGCGTTTCGACTTCACCGTGCCCGGCGGCAAGGCCGCCACGAAGCAGGAGAAACCCGTTCCCGTCGATCTCGCCACCGTTCAAACCGCGCTCGACGCCGCCCGCGCCGAGCACCCCGGCACCGTTCTGGTCTTAAAACTCACCGGCGAATACGTCTCCCGCACACCAGAGGGTCTGAAGCTGCCGCCGGATACTTGTGTCATTCTCGAGGGCCGGATCCTGGCCGATCTCGGCTTGCCGGTGGAGCCGATCTGGGTCCGTGGCGAAGCCACCAGTCAGCTCATCACCTTGCCTGCCACCGGCTATGCTTCCGTCTCCGGCGGTCGCTTGGACGGTGCCCGCCAGGCGTCCTATCCGCTGAACGCCAAAACCGGCAGCCTAGCGCTGATCGAAGGCGTGCAACTCGCCTCGGGCGCTCGCGACGGACTATATACCAAGGGGCGCAATCCCGCCGATCCACTCTTCGTTTACCAGTGCCTGGCCTACGCGAATGGCAGTCGTGGCATCTGGGCCCACGTGGCCACCCGCGTGCACTCGATTGGCAATACCTGCGTGGGCAACAAAATGGATGGTATCGACCTTGATGCCCATTCAATCGACGGGACGGCCCTTTTCAACATCAGCAATGGCAACCTTCGGCACGGAGTGTTTGTCGAAGAAGCGATCACTCATAATATCGTTTTTGGTAATCAACTTATGGGCAATGGCGGGGCGGGCGTCCATGTCTGGAACGAGGAAGTAAAGGGGAACACCGGCTCCAACATCATCACGGCCAATATCTGCACCGCAAACCGCCGCGGCGTGAGTGTGGGTGGACGCGCCCCCGATATCACAGCCCACGGAAACCTCTTTTTTAACAACGTCTGCCGCGATAACTGGCTGAACGGTGTGCTCGGCGGCAATACTCACGCTCGCGGGAACTATTTTGCCCAGGCCGACATCGGGGGCAATCACGGGGCCGATATCGTTGGAGCCGAACCGGCGGTGTTACTCTCCACCCCCGCGCTCCCGTAAAGACCGCCCCCGCCGCCGGTCCTTTGCGCCTCCGTAATCAAAATAAAGTCCCTTCAGTAATGTAGCAATTACATTATAGGGGTTGGGGCCATTGGTGCCACCGAGTTGGCGGGCCCGTTCAGTATTTTCGTTAAATACATAACAAACAGTGTTTTAAAAATAAAAACAGCAGGAAAACGAAGTCTGCTACGGTAGAACAGCAATTTTTTCTCCGCCAAACCTTGCAGTTTTTAAGGCTAATTTCTGAAGATGTATCATTAAAAAATATTGACATTGCAGAGCGAAGCATGAATTATCTGGTCATTATCTAGTTACCCCCATGAAATCCTGCCCTGTTTCCGTGTCCTATTTCGGTGCGCGTTCGCGTGCATCTTCCGCTGTGCTCGCCGCTGCGTTTGCCGCCATCAGCCTTCAGGCCCAGACAAACGTTTCCTCTTTGCCCAGCAACACTTTGTCGCTTTCTGGCACAGCTAATTCTACGAACTATAATCTAGACGCTAACCTGACCGTTAGCACTACTGCGGACACGACTGCATCCGGTGTATTTTCTGGATCGGTGGGGACGTTCACCAAAACTGGCACTTTCAATCTGATCCTCTCAAATACCAGCAATTCATTCACTGGAGCAGTGAAAGTGTCGGCTGGTGGCATTTACGCTCCTTCGATCGGAAATACCGGTGCGAATAGTCCACTGGGACAGAGCTCCACTATTTCACTGGGTAACTCAAGCACTGCCGGCACGCTACGTCTGACCGGAACCTCCAGCGAAACGACCAACAAGATCATCAATTTATCCGGCACCTCCGGAGGTGGCACGGTAACGGTCACCGGGGCCACCTATACTTTCGACAGCAATCTGGGTGTTAGCGGCACCGGCAACAAGACGCTTACTTTCGCCACCAGCGGAGGCCTTACCGGCCAAGGAATCACTTTTAATGGATTGATCGCCGATACCGCCGGGTCGGTCATCTCTGTCCGTGGCAACGGTAGCGGCAACGGCACCTTTCGCTTGGGAAATGCGAGCAATTCCTTCTCGGGAGGCGTGACCCTCGATGGGAACACTAACGGGCGCACCTACTTCCTCGAAGTCTCCAGTGTTGGCAACAGCGGCGCCAACAGCCCGTTGGGCACTAATGGCACCATCAAATTGGGCAGCTCGGTTTCTGGTTCGAATAACGTGCTCAACTACGTCGGCGTCGGCGAGACCACTAATAAAGTTATTAATCTGGCCGGCACAGTTGGCAAGGCCAGCATCTATCAATCCGGCACGGGCCAACTGAAGCTCACCAGTAATCTTTCCGTCACTGGCGCCGGTGTGAAGGAGTTCAATTTAAACGGTAGCACCGCCGGCACCGGCGAGTTTGCTGGTGTGATCTCCGATAACACGGTGAGCAACACCACGTCCCTGGGTAAAGGAGGCTCCGGCACCTGGACCCTTTCGGCGGACAACATCTATACTGGCGGCACCACGGTGAGTGCCGGTCGCCTCTTGGTAAATAATGCCACGGGCAGCGGCACCGGCACCGGTGCGGTCAGCGTAGGTGCGTCCGCAATTTTAGGCGGTTCGGGCACCATCTTCGGCGGCACCACTCTTGCCAATGGAGTTTCTGCGGGTGCTTATTTGGCCCCCGGCGCCACCGCTACCGCTGCAGCCACCAGCGGTGGTATCAGCGTTCTGAGCTTCGCCAGCAACCTCACCCTAACAAGCGGTGCGGGCGCGAACAGCTTCGGCAGCACCGTTTCGTTCGAGATTAACGGCACCACTCGTGGCACGGGCTACGATGCCATTAATCTCACCGGCTCTGGCAAGACCCTAGCCTACGGCGGCACGATGAGCCTCGTCTTCGACGCACCCATCAACGCCAGCACCTACAATCTCTTCTCTCTCGGCGGCAACATCCAGAGTTCTACTTTCGCGGCGGTTACCATCGCTGGCTCCGCCATTGGCGGGACACCTTCGGCCACCATTACGGCTTCGGGCTGGAGTGCGAGCGTCACGGATAGCCTGAACTCGCTCTGGAATTTCACCTTTACCAACGCCGACGGTAACTTGCAGGTCACCTCCGCCATCCCCGAGCCCTCCACCTTCGCGGTGGGCCTCGGCGCGGTTGCTCTCGCTGGCGTGGCTCTGCGCCGTCGCCGCCGGGCTTAAGCGACACCCCCTCAATTAGCACTTTCGCTGCGCGGGAATGCTGGGCTTTCGCCTGCCCAAGCCCCTTTGGGGCCCTTGGAATTTTATTATATATGAATTTTAAAAAAAATGCTCATGTCGGAATCGGTCCTGGCACCTCGCGCCAAGCCTTCACCTTGATCGAATTACTGACCGTGATTGCCATTATTGGTATTCTGGCGGCGATCATTATCCCGACGGTTGGCAAGGTTCGTGACTCGGCCAAGAAGGCTCAGTGTGTATCCAACCTGAAGCAGATCGGCATGACGATCGGCCTTTATCTTAACGAGAACAAGAACATCATGCCGTTTTCAGCGGATGACACGTCCACCGGCTGGGATCAATACAAAGCCCCTTTACCCTTGCTGACGCGCACCACCGCCAATCTGGATCGCAAGGCATACGATAATCCCGCAACGAATCACATTTTTAATTGCCCATCCGATAAAAATTTTTTCCGCACCTACGTGGCCAACGCCCAATTCATGATACAACGTATCTCCAATCCAGGCAAAACCATGCCTTATACAAAGATACCCAGTCCATCGACCAAGATCATCGTCACCGACAGCGAGCCCCCCTCCGTTGTGCCGGCAGATCCTACCTTGGCCAATGGTGACCCCGGTCCTTTCGCGGTAAATAACAACGCGAGTGACTACCTCACCAAAATCGGTTCCCGCCACGGTGGCAAAGCCAATGCCCTTTATGCCGATTTCCATGTCGGTTCGGTCGACCGGTTGAAGTTGGTTTATGACCTCTCAATCTCCAATAAATTTTGAGTAGTTAGGATGATGGTGGTTTGCCTTTCCGGGCGTCTGCGCCTGGGTGTTTCGGCAGCCGCGTGCACTCGGTGGTTAGTTTATTTATTTCTATATGAATCGAATTCGAGTTCTGGCCGTGGTTCTTTATGCGACCTTGGTCCCTTGCTGCGCAAAGGCTCTCCCGGCGGTAATCTGGGCCTCGGACCCGGTGCGTGCTGGAGAGACCGTCCTCGTTCGTGGGGATGATTTCGGTGAAAACTCGCGGGTGCAGATTTGTTTAACCCATAAAGGCATCGCCGGCGAGTGGCAGGCTGCTCCTGTGCTGCAACAGACCGCCAACACTCTGAAGTTCAGCCTCCCGGCAGACATCGGGGATGGCATCGTTTCCTTTACTATCGCCCACGGGAGCGAAAGCTCCAAACCTTCGCTCTTAAATGCCCCCAAAGTATGGTGGCTACAAGGTGACGAGACCGAAACCGCTACCCCCGGCGGTTGGGTGCGCCTTTTCGGACTCAATCTGGAACTAAGGCCCGGTGCAGAAATCCTTCTGCGCAAGGAGAAGCAAACGACCCGAATCGAGCCGGAGGCGATCGACGAATTTTGCCTGAGTGGCAAACTCCCGGAAAAACTGGCCGAGGGGGTCTACGAAGTCGTGTTCGCCAACGGTCTCGCTCATGAGGCCGCGCGGGTAACCGCCGGCAGCCTGCGAGTCCAGGCAAAGACACCGGTCCCGGCCAAAGTGTATAATGTCCTGGATTACGGCGCACAACCGGCTGAGCCGGGGTATCTCCAATACACCACGGCGCTGTTTGCTGAGGGCCAGGTTGACAGTGCCGATGCCTTTCAAAAAGCCCTTGATTCGGCAGGCGCGGCCGGTGGCGGAGTGGTTACCCTGCCGCGTGGCATATTTATATTATCCCGCGGGCTTACCATTCCGCTCAACGTTACCCTGCGCGGAGCCGGGGCAGACCTGACGGTGCTATCCTATGTGGATGACTTTATACCCCGTGATAAACGCCTGAAGAAACTGTATTGGGGCGCCCAGCAGTATGAACCCATCCAGGCGCCGGACACGCCGCCGCACCCTTATTTACTACGCGGCGAAGGGCATTTCACCGTGGAAGATCTGGCGATCTACGCGATCAATCATCACGCGGGCATCCAGTCCGAATTGCCGCAAAATTCGCCCAATGCCGGCCATGTGGCCATCCGCCGGGTCATCATGCGTCTGGATCGTTTTATCAATAACGACAAAACCGACCGTCACTATGCCAACGCCGAGGAGGTGTTTATGGCCCGTTGGAAAGATAAGCGTCGCACCGGAGCGATTGATGTCGGTGGTCCGAACATACAAATCACTGATTGTGATATTTATTCCTCCCTGCAGGTTTTGATGCTCAATGGTTCCTCTGGTTACATCGCGCGGAATACGTTCTCCGCGGTGCCGCGGCACTGGACGGTGTTTGGCCGGCGAACGGAAAAAATAATTTTTGAGGAAAACGAGTGCAGCGATGGCGGTGTGAGTCTGAATAGTGTGCACGACATGGTCACCAACGATGGCCGGACGCGCATTCCAAGCATCTACTCCCGTGAGATCTACATCGCCCGAAACAAGATGAAAGATAGCTACCGCGGTGATCGCGATGGTGGCTTCAACTCGGATTTCCATGCGCCCGTGGGAATTTATACAGGGAAAATCCGACGCTGCGAGGGCTTGAGTATCGAATTGCCTCAGGAGACGCAGGATCCCGCCTTTGCCACGAAGTGGAAGGGCGCGGTCGTGGTCGTCATGGATGGCAAGGGGGCGGGTCAGTATCGTTCCCTTACCGGTGGTTCGGACAAGACTTTACAAATTGATCGTCCGTGGGAGGTGCCGCTCGACCAGACCTCCTTCATCACGGTTTGCAAAGCGCTGGATCACGTCATCGCGGTGGATAACGAAACTCGCGATGCCGGCAATACCGTGCTTTTCTGGTGCGGCGGGATCGAGGTGGTGGCCGCCCGCAACAAATCTTTTCGGGGGGGGGCGATCCAACAGATTACTATCTCTTACGAGGGTCAATTTCTCCCTGGGTTAAGGGCGCAATTTTTTGATAATGAAATCATCCAGGGTATCACTTGGGGCGCCTCCTTTATTTTCCCGCGTGGATCCAATATTGGAACAATTACTTATCCCCCAGTGTATCATGATCGCACTTTACAAGCGGACAAGGGTTTGCCGGTGACCGCGCCGGATTATCACGGGCCGATGTCCCTAGATCAGATTTTCCGGCGCAACCATATCGCAAACAACGGACGGTTTATGGTGGGTGGCAACGTCCAAAATGTGCTCTTTGAGCGAGGCCGGGTGGAGAATGCCGATGTAGGGGTGGAAGTGAGCAGCCGGGGAGGCCGCTGGGCGGACTTCCTGGATGGCGGCCCGACAGATATATTAATCAGTCAAAATCACTTCCAGAATGTGAGCAAGCCTTACGGCGGCGACCGTCTCCAAGAGGCGGTCATAGTGCCCGCATCGGAGTAGTTAATGTTGAGCCATCACTCGCAGGAACCGCTTCGGGTTAATTTGATCCGCTAAAGTGTAACTGTCGGCGATTCTCACTGTGCGCACCATACCGGTGCCTATTTCTGTCACGGTAGCGCCGGCTGCAACGGCGGTAAATGCATTGCCTGCAATTGATTGCGCCAACAAAGACCAAGGCCCAGCGATATCATCCGCACCTTGGACAATCACGTTAATATCGGTCTTGGTGGTATCGCGGCTAAATGTAATAGTTAGCTTTTGTTCGCTCATGCCAACGGTGTAGAGTGGAGATGTGGTCGCCTGAACCGGATTTTCGCCCAGGGCGTATTCCACGAGGTTGGGCAAGCCGTCGCCATCGGGGTCGGCGGTATCGGTGGCGGAGACTAGACCATTTAAGAAGTAGCCAAAATAGAGTTGCTTCCAGTTGGTCAAAGGCGCGTCAGGGGTGACGTTCACGGTAAACGAGGTAGTGGCGGAGAGCAGACCGTCGCTAGCGGAAACGGTGATGGTAGCGGAGCCGTTTTGATTTTGCGCGGGAACAAGGGTGAGCACTGGGTTTTCCGCGGCCACGCTAAGCACTCGTTTATCATTTGGGAAAAGCACGTTGGAACTCGAGGTGGAGCTCATCAGGAGTGCGGCGGGTTCCGTTTCCATATCATCCACGATGATGTTCAACGCCAGCCCTGTGCTATCTTCGGATAAGTTTTGAGTAGGTATCACGGAGAGGATCGGCGCAGTATTGGCGGCACCGCTAGGCGAATTAAAGAAAACGGCTGAATTGGTTGCTGCAATTGGGATGGTATTACTCGCAAGGTGATTCTTTGAAAAATAGTTTTCTTTGCCGACGTTTTGTGAATCGATGGCGCCGTTTGGAGAGGTAGTAAGGATAGCGTTATTAAAGGCGAAATTGTGTTCGGTGTCATAGCCGGCCCGCGCCCCCATGCGAATGCCCCTCTGGTTGTCGTATGCCTTGTTGGCGACGAGCGTGTTGTAGGCGGTGGGGCCGGCAGCGTAGGAATAGATGTTAAACGCTATATCATTATTTACACAGGTGTTGGCGATCAGCTGGGTGTTCTGTGCGCTTTCTTCCACGAAGATTCCGGTTCTTATATTTCCAGTCAGGACGTTGAACTTCGCCAGCCCAGCCTTGCTAAAAGCATCGAAATCGATGCCGTCCATGTTTACATTGGACACGGTGTTGTTAGTGAAGATGAACCGTGCGCTGGCATCTTTGGACCAGATGCCGCGGGCGGCACCGCCATCTAGATTGCAATAGCCAACGATACAGGGATTTCCACCCTTGGAGAAAGCGATGATATCGGAATCATTCACCCGAGTGGCTTTGTTGCCAAAGTTCCGCAGATTCACGCGATCGACGAGGACTCGGGCGCAGTTAAGGAACGCGAACCCGTTGCGTCCGGTGGTATTTTTGCCATCGATGGTTCCGCCTGATACGGAGATATTGTAATTGATAGTCAGGGCGTCGCCCGTGCTGATGGCGGCGACTCCCGGTTCGAGGTTGATGGTGCCGTCGATGACTATGCAGGTGTTGGTCAGGGGCACCAGAGGCGCGTCGCCGGTGATCAGGGGGGCGGTCAGGCGCAATACAATCACGGCATCGGGTGAGGCAAGGCGGGCTGCATCATAAAGCCCCTGAATCTCAGAAGTTTTGGTCGCGGCGGTGCTCAAGTCCAGACGGGCTTTGCCGGTCACAATGGTGGAACTATGGAAATTGCCCGCGGTTGGGGGGTAGAAGTAGCCCTGACTTCCGGCGTTGAGCGGCTTTTGGGTGGTTATCACGACGTGACTATTACTGGCGCCAGGTGCCGCCAGCGGGGTAGTGACGTTGGCGTCAAACGTGTTGTCGTATAGTAGGTTCCCGATGCCGAGCAATTGTATGCCGGTGGTGGACGCGGTGAAATTGTTGGAGGCGATGATATTGCGCTGGCTACCAGTGGTGGCGGAGACGGAGGCGTTAGTGGCGATCGCGGTGGGGTGGTCAGTGAATTGATTGTTCACGATTGAGGACCAACTGGTATCGGGAATGGAGAGACCGTTAAGACTATTGTTGGTGAGCGTATTGTTTGCAATTGTGGCTCTGGAGCTGTTGCTCATGACGATGCCTTCAAGATTATCATGGCTTTTATTATCCATGCACACCGCTTGTGTCGTGTTAAGAATCCGGACTCCCGCCGCGTTGGCTGCTCCGCCGGTATCGCAGCGGGTGATGGTGCACTCATTATCGAAGACATCCGGCCCGAGTCCTTGCAGTCGTATGCCATCCAACCCGGTGGCCCGGGTGCGGACTTTATCAATATTCACGCGGGCAACGCCATTGGCCTCAATGCCGTAGGCGTTGGCGCTGTTGCCTTCTATTCTTAAGTAACTAATTGATATATAGGATGATCCATCGCTAATTTTAAGAAGGCTGCTTGCGGTGATCCCGGGGGAGGCGGCGACCAAGGTCGCGCCGTTGCCGTTCAGGCACATATTGGTGCCGAGGACCAGAGGGGTGGTGGTGACGATGTAGCGTCCGTTGGCTTTCAGGTTAACGACGATGACTTTTGCGGGATTTTGGGTCCGCAGGGTGTTCAGTTGGGTCTGCACACCGACGATGGTTTCTGTCGTATCGTTCAGCGTGACGACGCTTTCGCCGGTAACTTGTTTATAGAACGTGGTGGTGGGCACGGTGAACAGCGTGCCCACCGGTCCGGTTTGCGCGGTCGCGTTTGGCATGCAAGAGCAGGTGAGCAGCCAGAGGCCGAGCCAGCTTAATAGGAGCGGGGTATGGGGCCGGGCCCGGGGATTCTTGAGGTGCATGTCAGCGGGTTTTCTCAATTTGATATAAAATGGCTCCGGTATCGTCCCGGAAACGCAGGTGCAGCGTATGCTGGCCCTGGCTGACCGGTGTTATCTCTACGTGTAAGAAGCCTCCGGTGGGCTCTTTGTAGTGGTAGGGCTGGCGGATTTGGCCTTCCGGGTCGGTCGAACTGGGTTGGCCGGGGTATTCTCCGAGGATGGCGTTCTCGTCGTTGAGGGCACCGACGGAGAACTCTTCGACCCCGCTTGGGTGGATACTATGATACTGCCAGTGGCGGTCGCCGGATAGAACCATCACGTTTTTGATTTTCTCCTGTTTTAACCACGAAAAGAAGGTTTCGGCCTCATGGCGGAAGCCGCGCGGGTTGGTGTGGTTGTCGTTTTTGCTTTTACGATCCGGTCCCACCATCGGGGTGGGGCTGATTAACAGTTTCCAGGTGGCGTCGCTTTCCCTCAGGGTTTTTTCCAGCCAGGCTTTTTGGGCTGCCCCCCAGAGGGATTTGTCGGGGCCGTCGAACATGGTGTTGGGCGATCGATAGTCGCGTCCCTCCAGAAACCAGAGTTGCGCGCGCGGATGGATGCGCACGGTGCGGTAGGTGGGGCTTTGTAGATCGCCCTGTGGGGTGAGGGGTAGTTGCTCGCGAAACAGGTCTTCGCCTGTCTTGGCGGTGGGGACTTCGGTGCCTTCGCGATCGGCGTCGTCGAAACGATAATCGTGGTCGTCCTTTGCCCAATAGGTCGGGCAGTCGCCAAAGAACTCGATCAGGCGCGGAAAGCGGAATTGTTCATGCCATTTTTTGCGGAGCTCCGTGAGGTTTTTGGCGGGATGCGACTTCGGGAAGTCGTAGTAAACGGCGTCGCCGGCGCAGATGAAAAAATCCGGTCGCAGCGTGCGCAGGGCGGAGAACACGCGGTAGCCGAGCTGTTTATCCTCCGCGGTGGCGGTTACGGGGCCATCGCCGTTGGCGATGCCGCTCATGAACGCGGAGTAGTGCATGCAGTTGCCCATGCAAAATGACAACGTTGCATCGGCATCGTGCGGGGAGAGGGTTTTGAAGCTACGGGTGGGGCCGTGGGCGGCGGGGTTGTCCGGGGTGACGGGCTTTAGGCGATAGTAATAACGACGGCCGGGACGGAGGCCTTCCAGGGTGGTGCGGATGATGAAATCGTTTTCGGCGGTGGCGGTGAGCCAAGCCGTGCGTTTGGCGTCCTTGAAATCATCGGTTTCGCTCCACTCAAAAGCGGCGGTGCCGGGAGCGCCGGGGATATCGCCATCAGCGGCGAGATCGGGGCCGGGTAGAGCGGTGAGGCGGGATTGCAGGATCACGCTCGTGGGGCCGACTTCGCCGGCCAGCTCGCCTTGGGCGTGATATACGGGTGCTGAGCATAGCAGGTTGGCCAGAGTGAACCACAACAGCAGTTGGCCGGTTCGGGAGCTTTTCATGACTGTGCGATGAGGCGGCGGGGCAGGGGGCTGGGCTAGGGTTTCTTTTCTGGAGGTGGCTCCATGTCCTTCACCCACTCGCGTTCCTTGCTCTCTCCAGCGGCCTCCTCGCGGAAGAGTTGGTTAAACTCCTCCTGGCTGAGGCTGACCAGATCGTCCGGAGCGGCCGTGGCGAGGTAGTGCACGAGGCTCGCCCGCAATTGGCGCCGCATCGGGTCGCTGAGGCTGGCCTCGGCGAGGTTTACGGTGCTGACCAAGAGATGTCCGCGGCCGACCTTGGCTTCGAAAACTAGGCCCAGTTTTTGATTTCGGGCGAAGGAATCGATCACTTGCACGATGGGGCGCAGGGCCGGGCTAGCGTCATTTAGCACGATCGCTCCGGAAGAGGGCGTGAGCACGCCCCACCATTGCCAGTCGCAGTGGTCCTGGGTCGGGAAGTCCGCCAGTGCCGGGTGCTTATCGCGAATTAACAGCCCCATCGTGCCGGCTTGGTTGGCAAAATACACCGGGCTCCAAAAGGCGGGCAGGAAGGCGGTGTCTTGATGCTGGCGCAAGGCGGTGGCTGGCGGCAGGTAGAGCACGCGGCCACCAAGGCCGAGGGTGGCTTTAGCGCGGGCGAGCGAGGCCGTCACCGTGACGCTTTTGGCCTCCACCGCAGGCGCGGGTGGCACGATCCAGATTTTCCATGAATTACCGGCTCGGGCGGCGGGCGCTTGGACGCGGAGCAGGGCGGTGGCGGGTTTTTCCAGAAGCGGCAGGGCGATCTCGAGAGTGCCGCCGGGCTGGTTGGCGCCGAGGGTAAGGTGCAGGCTGGCGAGGGTTCCGTGGGCGAGTTTCTGACCGGTCGTTGTGGTGAGTTCCCAACTGGCTGCTAGGCTGCTGATGGGGTGTCCGGAGTAGTTAACCCACTCTATGGGAGCGGTGAATTTTTCGCCGGCGGTGAATACGCGTTTGGGCAGTCGCACGAGCGGGACCACCGGCGCGGCGGCCTCACGAAACGTCGCGGTGTCCGCGATACCCTTTGAGTCCCAAAACGAATCCAGCAGGCCCACATGCGCGGTGCCCTGTCCGGGGTAGTCGTGCAGATCCAGCAACTGGTAACCCGCCAGGCCGGGGGTGCGCAGGGCGAGTTCCAGCTCTTGCTTGTAAAGCTCGGCGGAGAACTTGCCCGAGGCCCGCGTAAAATCCGCCGCCTGCTCGAGCAGGCCCGCCTTTTGCAGATCCTCCCGGATAGCCTCCAAGTTGATCGGACGGAGCACGCCGGTGTATTTGGGAATTTCGGCCAGATTGGGAAACACCGCCCATTGCCCGATCTCGTGGGTCAGCAGGGGGCGGGCGGCACGATCAAGGATGTTGCGAAAATCGACTGCGGTATTCGGTGCATCGCTGAAGAAACTTTGCCCACGCATGCCCTCGATTTTGCCGTTCACGCGAAAGGCGCGCTCGACCAGGAAATCGTCCGTCCCGGGAGGCCCGTCGCGTTCGCCGATTTTAGCCGGGGCGTCCGCCACCCAAAGGCGGTTGGAGGTCAGGGTGTAGAGGCGTCGTTTATCCGCCAGCTGGAGTTCCGCCAGCAGGGTCTTCATGAACTCGTATTGCCCGTGCAACTCGTTCCCGAGGGAAAACAGGACGAGCGAGGGATGGTTTCCGTAGGCCGCAAAAATCCGTGCCGCCTCGGCCCGCACCCACGCCACGCGGCCGGCATCGCCGGGCTTGCCGAGGTCGCCGGCCCAAAGTGGCAGCTCGGCCTGCAGGTAGATGCCTTCCTCATCCGCCGCCGCGAAACAGGCCTCGGGCGGGCTGTAGGAATGGAAACGCATGTGGTTAAGCCCCCATTCCTTCAGGATGCGGAAAAGCCGACGCCACTCGGCGACGTCCATGGGCGGATAACCGGTCAGCGGGAACGACGCACCTTCGTGCGTGCCCCGGAAAAATACTGGCAGGTCATTGAGCGTGATGCCGGTGCTGCTCGCTGCGATTTTGCGATAGCCGAAAACCTGCTCGCGCGTCACCGCGTCCACGCCGGGCCGATGTAGCGTCACGCTCACGGTGCAGAGCGAGGGGTGGAACTCGCTCCAGAGCGGCAGGGGCTGCGTGCCCTTCAGGTCTACCGTCGCCTCGCCGCCGTCAGCCGTCCAGCGCACGGGCACGTCTAATTCGCAGACAATGCCCGGGCCGGTGATTTTCGCGTGCAGGCTCCCTTCGCCGGTCTGGCCAGTGCGGTTGCCGATCTTCACCGTGGCTGTGGCTTTGGCTGGGTCGGGCTCGATCTGGATTTGCTCAATCCAGACCTGCGGCGTGGCGCGCAGTTCGATCGCTCCGATGATGCCGTTCCAGAGAGATTGAGTATCTTCAATGTAACCGTGAGATCGGCCAATGTCGAATTGTTGCCGGTTATCGACCCGGATCACCAGTTCATGCCGGCCAACGCTAGCCAGGGCGGACAGGTCGAACTGGTGGGGGGTGCTGAGGGAGTTCTGTTTGCCGATTTCGACGCCATCGAGCCAGACTTGGCTTTCCCAAAGCACGCGTTCTAAAAACAGGATTACGCGGCGGCTTTCCCAAGCGTGCGGGATCTCGATGGTTCGGCGATACCAAACCGGCCCGACGTAGGAGAATTTTCGATGTAAACGAGCGAGGCCATCTTTACTGACTATTGGCTTTATGTTGAGGGGGATACCCAGCTTTGCTTGATCGGTGGTGCCGGGCAGGGAGAGCTGGTCGGGGAATTTCACGCCGGGCTCCATCCAGCCTTGGCCAGCGCCGATGATTTTGGGGTCCAGCCGGACTTCCCAGTTTCCCGCGAGGGATTGCGAGTTCTCCGCGCCGAGGACGCAGGGCACAGCTGTCAGGCAGCTCCCGCCCAGGGCCAGACCGAAAAGGGGCCAGAGTTTGAAATAAATAAAGCGCACCATTTCCGATAAATTTTGGGGCATGCGGGGGTAATGGCTAAATGTGGGGTAAACTTCGACAAACGTGAAGATTTATTCACCTCGGTTTCCAGGAATGATGAATTATTGTTCACTTTTGTAGCCTATTGCGATTGTTCTGCCCAACCCCTTTACAATGAAACCCCTTCTTAATCTCGGTTTTATTCTGCTGATCCTCCCGGTCTTGGTCGCAAAGATCTTCGCCGCCGACTACGTGAATGTGAAAGAATACACGGATCGCGGTATCATGATGTATGGCGATACTTCTCAGGGTGGCCCGCCATTCGCAAAGGACCCTTCGGTGGTGAAGTTCAACGGGCGTTACTTGATGTATTACTCCGTGCCCACGTTTGGCGGCATGCAGGGTTGGCGTATCGGGGTGGCTGCCAGTCAGGATCTTTTGACGTGGGTAAAACTCACCACGCTCGAACCTGCCCATCCGAGCGAGGCCAACGGTTTTTGCGCGCCCGGCGCCATCGTGCTCGGGGGCAAGGTGCACCTTTTCTACCAGACCTACGGCAACCGCGAAAAAGACGCCATTTGCCACGCATGGTCCAACGACGGGGTCACCTTCACTCGCGAGCCTACCAACCCCATTTTCCATCCCCATGGGGCTTGGACCTGCGGACGGGCCATCGACGCCGAAGTCATAGCCTACGGCGACCGCTTGCTCCTCTACTTTGCCAGCCGTGATCCCGGCTACAAAATCCAGCTAGTCGGGGTGGCCTCCGCCCCGCTCGATTCGGATTGGGCTCGCGATAAATGGACGCAACTCGCCGACCGCACGATTTTGCAGCCCGAACTGCCGTGGGAGCAGGAATGCCTCGAGGCGCCCACGCTGGTTCGCCGGGGCCAGTCCCTCATCATGTTCTACGCCGGCGCCTACAATAACATGCCCCAGCAAATCGGCAGCGCGGTCAGCACGGACGGGGTGAATTGGAAGCGTATCTCCGACACCCCTCTGCTCGCCGTTGGCCAGCCTGGGAGTTGGAACGCGAGCGAGTCCGGCCACCCCGGGGTGTTTACCGACACCGACGGCCAAACCTACCTCTTTTACCAAGGCAACGCCGACAAGGGTAAGTCCTGGTTCCTTTCCAAGGTGAAGATCGGCTGGAAAGACGACGTCCCCCGTGTCGAGTAAACGGCGGCGGACCGCAAAAAATCCCGGCCGGGGCGCGGCTCTGTGACCGGGCTTCCACAACCCGCCTCAAGCCACCGCCGGGAGCATGCAGCTGAACGGCGGAGCCGCGGGATGGAAAGGACGCCGTCCGTTCGCCTCGATGGGCCCCGGGCAACTGCATGATCCCAGCTCAGAAGGAGAGCTCCGCAGATAAATTAATTTGGCTCATATAATGAATTAAATTAATACCTAGAACGGTTTCTGCTGCGGCTTCCGCTATGTTACTTCCCGCTTCCACCTGCAAATCACTTGCCCGAGGAGGGCTAATTTTGACCACTTTGGTCGCTCCTTTGTCCGCTAATACGGGCACGGTGATCGATTCTGGCCACAGCGCCTGGATTCTCACCGCGACTGCGCTGGTCCTTTTTATGACCATGCCGGGCTTGGCGCTCTTTTATGGCGGCCTGGTGCGCGCGAAGAACGTGCTCTCGGTGCTCGGTCAATGCGCCGGCGTGGCCTGTGCCGCCTCGCTGGTCTGGGTCGTAGCCGGCTACTCGCTGGCGTTCAAGGGCGCGGGTGGCTGGATCGGCGACCTGAGCGCGATCGGTTTGCGCGGCCTGACGTCCCAGTCGGTCGCGGCGGGCACGGCGATTCCCGAGTCTATCTTCGCCGCGTTTCAGATGACCTTCGCGATCATCACGCCCGGCCTCTTCATCGGCGCGGTGGTGGAGCGCATGAAGTTTGGCGCGATGATGCTCTTTTCCTCGCTCTGGCTGCTCGTGGTCTATGCGCCGGTGTGCAAGTGGGTGTGGGGCGGCGGTTGGCTGGCCCAGCTCGGAGTTCGCGATCTTGCCGGCGGCATCGTGGTGCATGCCACGGCGGGTGTGACGGCGCTCGTGCTCGCGCTGCTGCTCGGCAAGCGCAAGGGCTTCCCGCAGCATCCGCACCCGCCCCACCAGCCGGTGCTGGTCTTTGTCGGCGCGGGCATGCTTTGGGTGGGCTGGTTCGGCTTCAACGCCGGCAGCGGGCTCGCCGCGGGCGGCTCCGCCGGTCTCACGCTGCTGGTCACGCACCTCTCGGCCTGCAGCGCCGCGCTGGTCTGGATGTTTTTGGAAAAAGTCCGCAATGGTAAAGCCGGTGTGGTCGGCATGGTGACCGGCCTCGTCGCCGGCCTCGCCACCATCACTCCCGCCTCGGGCGACGTCGGTCCGCTGGGCGCGATCGTGATCGGGGGTATCGCCTCGGTGGTGTGTTACTTTGCGGTCAACCTCGTCCGTGAGCGATTGCACATTGATGACTCGCTCGACGTCTTCGCGGTGCACGGCGTGGGCGGCATCCTCGGCACGCTGCTGCTTGCGGTCTTCGGCCAAAGCGCTTTCGGCGGCCTGGGTCTGGTAAAGCCGATGGGCGAGCAACTCGGCGTGCAGGCGCTGGCACTGGGCGTCACGATCGGCTGGTCGGCGCTCGCGACCGTGGTGCTGGTGTGGATCGTGAAGCGGGTGATGGGGCTGCGTGTCACTCCCGAGCAGGAGGCCGAGGGCCTCGACCGCGCCGAGCACGGCGAAAACGGCTACACGCTGGATAGCTGAGTTTCGCGCGGGGTTTTTTAACGAACGCCGGTCTGCCGGGATTATCGCGGTATCCGGGTTTGGGGCGTGTGGGGAGCGCTCTTTGGATATGAAAAAAGCCGCGCCCGGCTAAGGGCGCGGCTTGGGAAGGCGCGTGGCGAGACGACTATGTCGGCCCCGCCACGGGTCTTCGGGTTTAGGCCTCCAGTTGGGGGCGGACGGCCTCGGGCCAGTCGATGTGGTAGAACTTACCGCGGGGCTGGTCGACGCGCTCGTAGGTGTGGGCGCCGAAGTAGTCGCGCTGGGCCTGGAGCAGGTTGGCGGGCAGGCGGGCGGAGCGGTAGGCGTCGTAGTAGCTCAGGGCGGAGGCGAAGGTCGGCACGCTGATGCCGCTCTCCACCGCGAGGGCGATGACCTTGCGCCAGTTGGCCTGGGCCTTCTGGATGGTCTCGTTGAAATACTCGTCGAGCAACAGGTTCGCGAGCTTCGGGTTGCGGGCGTAGGCCTCGGTGATCTTTTGCAGGAAGGCCGCGCGGATGATGCAGCCGCCGCGGAAGATCTGGGCGATCTGGCCGAAGTTGAGTTTCCAGCCGTATTCGCCCTGGGCGGTGCGCATGAGCTGGAAGCCCTGGGCGTAGGAGCAGATCTTCGAGCAGTAGAGGGCGTCGTGGATGGCCTTGATGAGGGCCTTCTTTTGCGCGGGACCGACCTTCTTCACCTTAGGGCCCTTGAGGACCTTCGAGGCGGCGACGCGCTCGTCCTTGATCGCGGAAATGCAGCGGGCGAAGACGGACTCGGCGATGGTCGGAGCGGGCACACCCATGTCGAGGGCGTTGACCGAGGTCCACTTGCCGGTGCCCTTCTGGCCGGCGGTGTCGAGGACGACATCGACGAAGGGCTTTTTGGTCACGGGGTCCTTTTGCTTGAGGATGTCGGCGGTGATCTCGACGAGGAAGCTGTCGAGCGCGCCCTTGTTCCACTCGGAGAAGATCTCGCCCATCTCGGCGGGCTTCAGGCCGAGGAGACCCTGCATGAGGGAGTAGGCCTCGCAGATCATCTGCATGTCGCCATACTCGATGCCGTTGTGCACCATCTTCACGTAGTGGCCGGCGCCATTTTCGCCGATGTAGGTGGTGCAGGGCACGCCGCCCTTGACGGGCTTGCCGGGCTTGGCGCCCAGAAGGGGCTTGCCGGTCTTCTTGTCGACCTTGGCGGCGATGGCCTTCCAGATGGGCTCGAGGTGTTTGAAGGCGGCCTTGTCGCCGCCTGGCATGAGAGAGGGGCCGAAGCGGGCGCCTTCTTCGCCGCCGGATACGCCGGAGCCGATGAAGAGGAAGCCTTTTTCTTTGAGGGCCTTTTCGCGGCGGATGGTGTCGGTCCACAGGGCGTTGCCGCCGTCGATGATGATGTCGCCCGGCTCGAACACGGCGGTAAGGCCGTCGATCACCGCGTCGGTGGGTTTGCCGGCCTGCACGAGGATGATGGCCTTGCGGGGCTTGGACAGCGAGGCGGCGAACTCCTGCAGGGTCTTGGTGCCAACGACGCCGCCGGGGGTGGCGGGGTTTTCGGCGACGAACTTATCGGTCTTTTCCACAGTGCGGTTGTAGACCGAGATTTGGAAGCCGTGGTCGGCGATGTTGAGGGCGAGGTTCTGACCCATCACGGCGAGGCCGATGAGTCCGATGTCGGAGTGCGTCTTGGGCATGGTTGGTGGAAGGAAGGACAAGCGCTAGGCGGGCGGGCGGCCCGGGCCAACCTCAAACTCCCGCAAACGTGCGCAGGACCGACCGCCAGCGGGCCCACCGGGCGGCTCTGTGCTATATTGCCAGGCGTAAAGCTCCAACTGTAAGCCTGCCGGGAACTGGCCTGCCCTGACCCGCCCGCAATACTCCAAATCAGCCCCTATGTTTTCCCCCAGCCGCTTCTATCCGGCTCGTGCGTCGCGTTTCGTGACGGCGTTGCTTGGCTTTCTGCATTTTATCGCGGTGTCCATCGCCGCCAACGATCCGGGAGGCGGAGCGGCCGGCGTCGGTGCCAACGTCACGCTGGCCACGACCGGCACGACCGCGACGCTGGATAACGGCGTCATCAACGCCGTCATCGACAAAACCACCGGCCGGGTCACCAGCTACAAGCTCAACGGGGTGCAGATGGTAGATCCTGCCAACCCCATTTATTACAGCATGGACGGGGGCACGAACTACGAGCAGCCGAGCGGCTGCGTTTATTCGGTCACCAGCCAGACCACCGACATGGTGGACATCTCCTGCAAGCGCACCTGGAGCTCGACCGCCGGCTACAAGCACGTCTTCGACATCGAGCTCCACTGGGTGCTGCGCCGGGGCGACACCGGCCTCTACGCCTACGCCATTCTCAACCATCCCGCCACTTATCCGGCGGCCACCGTCGGGGAGTGGCGCATCGTCTGGAAACTCCCGCGCACCACCACGACTTTCACCTTCGAGCGCGCCTACGTCGACGAGCTCCGCAACTGGGAGATGCCATCCTACTACGATTACCAGCGTTCGTCGCCGACCGCCATCGGCGAGATCGTAAAGCTCAACACCGGCGTGCGCGCCGGCAAATACGACGGAAAATACTCCTACTCCGCCCGCTACTTTGATGTCGGGACCTGGGGACATGCCAGCAACATTGCGAAAAAGGGCGTCTGGTTTGTGCTCGGCGGGCACGATTATTTCAACGACGGCCCCACCAAGCAGGATCTCACCACATCCGAGAGTTACATTCTCATGCACTTCGGCCGTAACCATTACGATGGCTCCGGCATCAGCGTCCCGGCCGGCGAAACGTGGCGAAAGCAATTCGGACCTTTTTTGCTGTATTGCAACGGCACCACGGCCGCCTCCGGAGCCGGCGATGTGCTCTGGGCCGACGCGAAGGCCCAGGTAGCCGCCGAAAAAGCCGCCTGGCCCTACTCGTGGCTCGCCAGCGCCGACCACCCCGCCGCGAGCGGACGCGGCACCGTCACCGGCAAGCTCGTGATCAACGACGCCCTCAAGGCCGGCGTGAGCGGCGCGGGCGCCCACGTCGGTCTCGCCGCTCCCGAGGACACTGCCGGTAACTGGCAGTTCCAAGGCAAGGGCTACCAATACTGGACCGTCGCCGACGCTTCGGGGAACTTCACCATCCCGGGCGTCCGTCCCGGGACTTACACGCTCTACGCCTTCAATGACGGCGTCGTCGGCGAATTCTCTAAAACTGCCGTCACCGTGACCGGCGGCGCCACCAACGCCCAGGGCACGCTCTCGTGGAATGTCGCCCATCCCGGCGCGAGCATCGCCTGGGAAATCGGCACACCCAACCGCACCGCAAAGGAGTTTCGCCACGGCAACGACTATTTTGAACCCTTCCTTTGGGATGGCTTCTCCGCCGAGTTGCCGAACCCGATCGTTTACACCATCGGCACCAGTAACCCCGCCACTCACTGGAACTACGTCCACACGCTCTACGCCACCACTGACGCCAACGGCGTCACCACCACCACACCCTGGAACTGGAAGGTAAACTTCCATCTCCCCGCCGTTCCCGCCAGCGGCAACGCCGTGCTGACCATCGCCGTCGCCAGCTCAAACTACGCCCGCCTCTGGCTCTACTTGAACGACGAACCGAACGCCTTCGCGCGCATTTCGCCGCCGGTCGATGGCGGCAACGCCCTTCTGCGCCAGGGCATCCACGCCAAATACAGCCGCCTCGACCTCAGTATCCCGGTATCTCGCCTCAAGGTCGGCGCGAATACCTTCACCTTTAGTTTCAGCGGCTCAGACCAATCGACGCACGTGATGTATGATTACCTGCGGCTCGAACTCCCCGCCTTTCCGCCTCCTCCGCCCTCCTCGGGGCGCACCGTGACATGGAAGGGCGGCCCCACCTCCGCGGCCAACACCTGGGATAACGGTTCCACCCCCGCTTGGACCAACTCCGCCACGCTGGCTGCCAGCCCCTTCGGCACCGGTGATAAAGTGATCTTCGACGACACGGGTTCGAACAGCACCAGCCTCGTGCTCGCCGCCGCGGTCGAGCCGGAGAAGATGACCGTTTCCGGCGCGAAAAGCTACACCCTCGCCGGCAGTGGCGAACTGAGCGGCCAGATGAGCCTCGTGAAATCCGGCGCCGGCACCTTCACCCTCACGCCGGCCTCGCTCGCCCTCTCCGGCGGCGCGACCACCCCGGCCAGCCCGGTTGTCACCGTTACCAGCACCGCCGGAGCATTGCCCGGCCTGCTCATTGCGGGCGCCGGCATCCCGGCCGGCACCCGTATCCAGACCGTGGACTCGGCCACCCGGCTTACGCTCACTGCCAATGCCACCGCCGCCGGCTCCGCGCTCACTTTCAGCGTCGGCGGAGTCCATTCCTTTACCGGCACAACCACCATCACGGGCGGGACCCTCGCCTTCGGCAGCGACGCCGCCAACACCAACGGGCTCGGGACAAGTGACGTCAGCCTGCAGGGCGGCTCTCTCGTCATGTATACCAAGACAAATAACAGCGTCAGCAGCACCGGCGCCTGGAACATCGAAGTGCCGACCGGCGCCACCGGCACCCTGGCCCCGGGCTGGCGCTGCGTGTTGACCGGCAAGCTCACCGGCGGAGGCGTTCTGAATTACAAGCTCCCCGCCGGGGCCATCCGGGCCGACCTGCGCGGTGACTGGTCGGGCTTTACCGGCCGGATCAACGCCACCGCGCCCACCGGCTCCTCCGCGGATTTTCGCATGGCGCTCGATTACTCCTGGCCCGGCCTGCCCGCCGCCGCGCTCAACCTCGGCCCGGGCGTCACCGCCTACTACTCGGGCAATCTGAATGCCGGCCTTGGCACCTTTGTGAGCCTCGGCGAGCTTTCCGGCTCCGGCGCACTGAGGGGCGGCTCGATCGCCGGCCGACAGCTTACCTACCGTATCGGGAGTATCGACACTGACGCGACCTACTCCGGCACGATATCGGAGCAGAGCCTCGGTCTCACCAATCTCGTCAAAGTCGGCGCCGGAACCTGGACCTACTCCGGCGCTGCGACCATCAACGGGTCCGCTGGCATCCAGTCCGGCGTGCTGCGCCTCAGCGGCTCCCTCGCCGCCTCCGCCGCTTCCGTCACTGAAATAGCGGACGCCGCCGTTCTGGCGCTCGCCGGCGGGTTCCTTTCCTCCGGCACGGTGCATGTCGGCTCCGGCGGGACGCTGCTGGGTTCCGGCAGGCTCCTCGCCTCCGTCGTCAACGACGAGGCCGTCAACGTCTCCGGCGGCCTGCTTTCGGTTTCGACGGATTTCATCCACAACGGGGCCCTCGCCGTTTCGGGCGGCTCCAGGCTGTCGGTAGGCGGCATCTTTGCCGCCGCCGAAGCCGCGACTTGGCGCACCGGGCTCCTTTCTGACTCCGTCGCGACCGACGCGCTCGGCGGCGTGGTCGCCGGCTCGGCCGCACTCAGCCCGGCCACGACCGTCAACCTCGATTTCGCCGCGGTCGGCTCGACCGTGAGCTTCGCTTCCTCCTTTTGGACTGCCACGCGTTCCTGGCCGGTGCTCTCCGCTGGCTCCGTCACCGGCACGGTCGCGCTGGGCTCGATCAGCGCGGACTCGCTCGGCCGCTCCGCTTCCGCTTACGGCGCCTTTTCCCTGCCAAACACCGAGACCGGCGCCACGCTGATCTGGACACCCCTCACCCCTTTTGAGCGCTGGCAAATCCAATGGTTCGGCGCCACCACCGCGCCGTCGGCCGCCGCCAATGCCGATCCCGACGGCGACGGCCAGACCAACGCCAGCGAGCAGATCGCCGGAACCGATCCCACCGATCCCCGCTCGCGCTTCGTGCTCTCCGTCGTTACCGTTGCGGGCTCGCTGCAACTTTCGTGGCCCGCCCTCGCCGGCCAGACTTACCAGGTGCAGATTTGCCCTGATCTTGCCGCCGCCGCCTGGACCCCGGTGGCCAATCTCACCGCCACCGGCCCCGCAGCGACCTTCGTTCCCGCGTCTTCGAGCGAGGCGCGACGCTTCTACCGCGTCACGACGCCCGCGCCCTGAGCCGGCGCGCCCCCCCTTTTGCCTTTCGCGTCACCGCCGGGCGGCTTAGGTTTTCATTCCATGCCCGACGAAAGCGAATCACCCGACGCCCGGCGCTTGCAGCAGAAGAAGCCCGCTTTTCCGGTCGGCGACGCCCTGCGCGCCTACTTGCGGCGGACGCGGCGTGAGCGCGATCTGCCGGTCACCTACGAGCGGTTGCGGCACTTTACCGACAGCGTGCCTCTCTCTGACGTGCGCGGTAAGCCTTCGCTCTGGGAAAGCGTGTTTTATGACCGGCTGGACATGCAGGGTCTGCACGAGGACCTGAAGCGTGTTTACGCCATCCTCCGGGTGGACGGCGACCTCTCGGTCATGCAGCACCTCTACATCGACCGGATCGATTTTTGCGCCTTCGGCAACTCCGCCCCCTTCCGCGTTCGCATCGTCAACGCCTACAACGATAATCCCGACCACTTCTACGTGAAGCGCGGCGATGCCTCGCGCATCTACGGCCTCGAGCTGGAGCACCTGCTCTCGCCCAACCGCCTTAACTTCCTCACCTGCGGCGCCACCCTCGTCGAGGAGCACATCGCCGGCATCCCGGGCAACGAGTTTATCGACCGCTGGCTGGAAAGCCCCGAGATCCGGCCGGTGCGGCTGGCGAAGGAGTTGGTCAAATTCAACGAGCGCTGCTTCGTGCGCCTGCTGGGCGACATGCGCGCCTACAATTTCGTCATGGTGGTCACGCCGGATTTCGAGGACGCGCAGATCCGGGTGCGCGCGCTGGACTTCGACCAGCAGAGCTACGAGGGCCGGCTCAATCTCTACAAACCGCAGTTTTTCAAGGACAACGCCCCGCTCGCGCTCTTCTGCGCGAAACACCTCCGCATCGAAACCGCCCGCCAATACCAGCGCGAGGAGCAGGTGATCATTCTCCAGCGCGCCGCCATCATCGAGGACCGGCTGGCGATGCTGCTCGCGGCGATGAGCGCCGACCCGCTCGCGCCGCCCGACCATGTGCGCGAGCTGCGCGAGGGGCTGGCCGAGTTCTACCAGCGCTCCGCCTACCTGCGGTGCGAGTCGATGGGTGCGCTGGTCCGGGAGAATCTGGAGAGCATCCGCCTCGCCGTCGCCGGCGCCGATGCCCCGGTGCGTTCGGGGCTCGGCGTGTGAACCCGGGCTGGATTTTTTGCACCGCTCCGCCCAAACCTCGCCCCATGCCCACGCCTCCGTCCGCCGAGAAACCTGTCGCGTGCCAACACGACGAAGCCCGCCATCTGCTCTCGATCGGCACGGGGCTGGATGGGGCGCTGCGCCTGCTCATGACGCAGTTCGCGGTGTTGCAGACCCGCTCGCAGTTGCTCCTCACTGTGGCGACCCTGGCTCTCACGATCACCGGCTTCTCCGGGCCGCGCATCGCGGCGGCGGGAGATTTCCAACGGCTGGCTCTGGCGGGTGGGTTGGCCCTAGTTTTGGGCTCGATGCTGCTTATTCTGGGAGGTTCGCTGCGTATCCGCTGGGTAACCCAGTTTCGCCGGCCGGAGGGCGGGGACGACGCTGCGCTGCTGGCTCAGATCGTGTGTTACCGGGACCGCAAGACGCGCCTTTTCTTCCTCGAGGTCTGCCTGTTGCTCGCTGGCCTGGCCGCCTACGTCGCGGCGATCATTGGCTATTTCCTAGGTGGCAGACTCTAAGCCGGCAATATTCCGTTGGATAGCCGAGCAGCGGGGCGAGGGGGCGAGCCGAGGGCCCCTCAGTATGGGCCCGCCAAGTCGCCGCGCCGCGCCCCGGGCAACGGAATTTCCCCGGCTAAGGCTATTTGCCGGACCATTTGCCTTTTTTTGAAACATCTTTCCCCTTTGGGCGTCTACCTAGCACACCCGAGGCGATGTTGCTTCGGTCTTTAACCAATCCCCCCACTAAAATCATCATGAAAAAAATCCTCCTCGTTGTGTCGGTCCTCTCTCTCGCCACCCTCGGCCACGCCGGTGAAGGCTGCGGCAGCGGTTGCGGCGGCGACAAAAAGCCCGCTGATTCCACCGGTCCCGCCAAGCCCGCTGACAAAGCTACCTGAGCACCCAGTCTGAGCTTCCCGGACCGCGTTTGCGGTCTTTTCGCCGATCCCCGACGGGATCGGTTTTTTTGCGCCCAAAGCAAAAACCTTGATTGATTCAGGAGTAATTTAATAACTATAAAAATGTTCCGGTTACCCCTTCCGGTCAGTTTGTTGGTCGCCGGTGTGTCGAGCGCTTCGGTTTTACTCGCCCAAGTGCCGAACGGCGCGTGGGTCTATCCTTCCGCGGCCGGGGATTTGGTCTATCAGATGGATGAACGCGGCCAGCGCATCGCCGATTACTCCGCTTGCGGTTATCGCGCCGGCGATGAACCGCTTCCGGAAGTCGTCGCCACCATACCGGCGGCTCGGTGGGTGGCGGTTTCGCCCGGCCCCGGCGACGACACCGCCCAGCTCCAAGCCGCGATCAACACCGTTTCCGCATTCACGCCCGATACCAACGGCTGGCGAGGGGGCGTCGCGCTGGCCGCCGGCGAGTATCAACTTGCTGACACGCTTAAAATCACGAGCAGCGGCGTGGTCCTGAAAGGCGCCGGCTCCGATCCCGCGACCGGCACCCGCCTGCGTGCGACCGATCCCCGCCAATACACCGTCATCCAGGTGCTCGGTTCCGGCAGCCGCAGTATCGTGAGCGGCACGACCCGCAACTTGGTCCAGACCCTGATGCCGGCCGGCGCGCGGTCGTTTCAAGTGGACTCCACCACGGGTCTGGCGGTCGGCCAAACGGTCATCGTGAAACGCCCCAGCCCGGCCAACTGGATCGCGGACCTCGGCATGGACCTGCTCGGCCCGGGCACCGGTGGCGACCCCGACGTCGTGCCCTGGACAGCCGGGTCCAAGGATCTGGTTTTCGACCGTGTGATCACCCGTATTGAGGGCAGGTGGATCACGGTGGATGCGCCGATTCCACAGAGCATTGAAACGCGCTACGGCGGTGGCCAGATCTGGCGCTACGTCTGGACGGGCCGCATCCAACAGGTCGGGATCGAGGATCTGTATGGGTTCTCCGACTACGCCACACCGACCGACGAGGCCCACGCGTGGACCTTCATCGAGCTGGGCAAGATCCAGCACGGCTGGGTGCGCAACATCACCGCGCAGTATTTCGGTTTCTCCGCCGTTTACGCGGGCGCGGGGTGCAAATGGGTGACGGTCGCCGGCTCGCGTTGTCTCGATGCCGTGTCGATCATCACCGGCTCCCGCCGCTATTCCTTTTATATAGACGACGCCGAGCTGTGCCTGTTCGTCGACAACTTCGCCCGCAAGGGCCGTCACGACTTTGTCCTCGGCTCGCTGGTCGCCGGTCCCAATGCCTTCGTGCACTGCACCGCCGAGTCGGCCTACGCCGACACCGGCCCGCACCATCGATGGGCGGTCGGCACCCTCTTCGACAACGTCACGGTCGGGGGAAACGAGATCAATATCCAGAACCGCGGCAACGCCGGCACCGGTCATGGCTGGGCCGGGGCTTACTCGGTGGTCTGGAACTCGACCGCAAATGCCCTCCGCGTGCGTAACCCGCCGACGGCGCGCAACTGGGTCGTGGGCTCGACCGGGGCCATCCTCGCCAGCGCCTTTCCCGTCGGGGCCGATCCGGACGGAACTTACGACGGTTCCGGGCCGGCCGGCCGGCCCGTTTATCCGCGCAGCCTTTACCACAGCCAGCTTCAGCAACGCCTGAAGCGCCCGCGCTCCGAGTTCCGCGAGGTCTGGCTCGGCGACATCGACCAACATGCCAACATCGGCGGGACGGGCGAGGTGGTGGCCTGCAATGCCACCTGGCTGACCCGCGTCGACGCGCTGGACGCCCTGCCGGCCGCCGCTTTGTTCGACGCACCCACCGGCCGCCGCCATACGGCGTTCAGCCTGGCTTTCACCTTGGACGCCGGCGACACCGTGGTCGCCGCCGCGTTGACGGTCGGACTGCGTGCGGTCGGATCGACCGCGGATGCCGCCGACGACACTTTACGGCTCGACGACACGACTGCGCCGCTGTCCTACGCCGCGCTGGGTTGGGGTTCCCTTTCGCCCGACGGCTCCGCGTCCCGCACGATTGCCGTCGATCCCGCCCTGCTCGCCGACGGCCGCCTTGACGTCGCTCTCGGGCCAGACAGCGCCGCCGATTACGCCGTGCTGCTGCTGCAGGTCGCCAAGGCCCTGCCGGCCTCGCGCACGGTGGAACTCGCGCCCGCGGCAGACGCGTTTGTCCGCGCCGGGACCGCCTATCAAACGGTCAACTTCGGCAATGCCCGGACGCTGGTCGCGCGGGATGTGACCGTCGGCGCATCGAACCATGAGACTTTTTTGCGCTGGGACCTCTCCGGGCTCGAAGGCGTCGTCCTCGACGCGCGGGTGCAACTCGCCGGTGTGACCGCCACCCAGGCGGGCAACGAAAACGGTGTCGCGCTGACTGGCGCAGACTGGGTCGAGACCGCGCTCACCTTTCAAAACAAACCCGCCTCCGGAAAGCTTTTCGCCCAATGGCTCCCGGTCGCGGGTGGTGCGGCCGGATTCAACGTCACTGCCCCGCTCGCAGCCGCCCGTCTCCGCGACGCGCAACTGGCGCTGCGCGTTTTCGCCACCGGCGATCACGGCGCGGCCGGCGAAGTGGTCTACGCATCGCGGGAAAGCACCGTCGCGGCGGATCGTCCGCGGCTGGTCCTTACGATCGTGGGGGCGGTCTCGTCCATCGCCGACTGGAGGGCGGCTCGCTTCGGCACTTTCGCGAGCGTGGCCGATGCCGCCGATCTCGCCGATCCGGATGGCGATGCCTTAACCAACGTGCAGGAGTATGTCCTCGGCACCGATCCACTCTCGCGGGAGATGGGCGGATTGCTCTCCCTCGACTCCTCGGCGGACGACTTGTCCCTCGCATTTACCGCCCGCGCCGCGACGGGGCAGGGCTACTCCGGGCTTACCCGGCACTACGCGGTCGAGACCAGCTCCGACCTCACCGATCCGGCCGGCTGGTCGGTTCAACCCGGCTACGCCGACATCACGGGCGCCGGCCAATTGGTCTCACTCACCGTCGCCGGACCCGCTCCGCGCGTGTTTTTCCGTCTTAAATCCTGGCTCCAATGAAACAATTCCGTCTGCTGCTCCCATTTGTTTTGTTTATCTGGATCGGGTTTGCGGACCTCACGCGCGGGGCGATCTACTACGTCGAGAACGCGACCCAGTTTAACGCCGGGGTAGACAAGAACGGGGCGCGCTTCTCGACCCTTTTGGCCGGAGATCGTGTATATCTAAAGGGCGGCACTTGGGGCGGTCTTATCCGCACGTTGACCGGCTCGATGACCGATGCCGAGGCCCAGGCCAACCCGGCGATGGTTCTCGCCTGCGACGCCGATTATAGACCGATGCCCGGCGGCGTCACGATCACAGGACTCTGCAAAATCGACCTGGCCGGACGCGGCATCGTGCTCGGCGGGCTCACCTTCGCCCCGAGCAGCGGCATGTTTAAAGCGGGCGTTTATGTGGACTATAGCGGCGCTTCGTCCAGCGCCTATATCATCGAACTGGACGGGGGTTCCCGTTACATGAGATTGACCCACCTGAAATTCGACTACTGCGGTCGCGATAACACCGATTACGCCAACAACGACCACTACGGCGCCTGGGTGTCGATCAACGGCTACCGACACACCCTGGAATATTGCGAGATGGCCGGCCGGGATTTCAATCCGGCCGATATCACCAATCCGGATCCGCTGCGGAGGACCTCCATACGGCAGGCCACTATCATCGTTTATCGTAGCAATAACGACACCGTCGACTGGGGTTACCACACGATCCGTCACAACTTTTTCGGCGAACGAAAGATACCCTTGGGCGACGACCCCCGCTTGTATGTGGCGGAGGACGGTTCCCTGCCGGCCGATCTTTCCAACGGCTGGGAGACGCTCCGGGTCGGTAACAGCTCTCTGGCCAGCGTGGACATGAACACCACGGTCGAATACAATGTATTCTACCACGCGATTCAGGCCGTGGACGGCGGCCCGAGTGACTCCAGCGGCGAACCCGAGATGATATCGAACAAGTCCCGGAAAAACATCTACCGCTACAACACCATCCTGAACAATTACGGCCAGCTCTGTCTGCGCCAGGGCGACTACTGCGTGGTCCAGGGCAACGCCTTTCTCGCCGGCGGCGCCTACGATGCTAACGGCGCCATCGTCCTCACCGAGCAACGTAACGACCGCATGGGCGGCGTGCGCGCCTTTGGCTACGGACACGTGATCTCGAATAACTACTTCTATAAAATCTCTGGTGAAGGCATCCACTCCGCGCTCTGCCTCGGTTCCGGCTCCACTCCGACCGGCACGCTTGACGCCTCCTTGAACGGTGACGCCGCCGCCGGCTACGAACCCGTCAACTACGCCCATGTGATGGGCAACACGTTTATCGACTGCACGACGGTCACGCTGGATAATCCCAACGGACAAACCTACCCGGTGTATGGAACCCGGTTCCTGAACAATCTTTTGTATTACTCGGCCAACATCGGGGCGGTCGGCGTGACGGGAAACACCGACGCCCTCGCCAACCACGGCGGTTACGCAGCCGGCAATTGGGTGTATTCGGCAAATTCTGCCCAGCGGACCGGGGCGGTCACCATGCTGGGCACCGGCGCCAACACGATCTCGGGCAGCGCGGCCAACGATCCGTTGATGAACGGTTTGTATGACGTTTTGAGCGTCCCCGCCGCCACGAGTCCGGTCCATGGCCGGGCCGTCGCGGTGCCCCCCGCGGTGGATACCACCACCGAAAGCGCCAGTTATGATCTGGCCGCGAAGGTCGCGGCCCAGGCGAACATCGACTATCGCGGCCTGGCACGGCCTGCCGGCGCGCGCGACGTCGGTTCGTTTGACGACCTCGCCGCGGGTATTGGCTTTCGCCCCCTGCGGCGAAACGAAGTGGGGATCGTGACCGCCACCTACCCGGAACTGCCGTTGGTGGCCGGCGTGGTGCTCTCCGACTTGGCGCGGGCCTATGATGGCACGCCCAAGCCGGTGACGGTGACCACCAGTCCGGCCGGGCTGTCCGTTACCCTCACCTACAACGGCTCGCCGACCGCGCCTTCGGCCATCGGCAGCTACACCGTGGTCGGCACCGTGGTGGACGCGGTTTACACCGGTTCGGCCTCCGCGACCTTGGTCATCGCGCCCGCCACGACTGTTTTTAAAATAGCGGGTCCGTCGACCTGGACCTGTCCCCCCGGAGTAACCAGCGTGCAGGTGGAGTGTTGGGGCGGAGGTGGGGCCGGCGGTAGCGCTCTGCGCACGCCCAATTCCGGTAGCGTGCAATACGGCGGCGGCGGGGCCGGCGGCGCCTACGCCCGGGTGGCAGCCTATGCGGTCCGCCCCGGGACGGTTTACTTTATCAACGTCGGAGCCGGAGGCATCGCCGCCACCGGCACCCTGGCGGCCGGCAATACGGCGGCGGTGCCCGGCGGGGATTCTTGGTTTAACGCCACCAATTCCGTCTCCAACACCGTGTTGGCCCGGGGCGGCGCGGGCGGGGCCAATGCGGTCGGCAACACCGGCGCGACCGCCTTGGGCGCCGGCGGCCTGGGTTCCGCTTCCGGCAGCTTCGGGGATTTGGTTTTTTCCGGAGGCTCGGGGGCGACCGGTAGCTCCACCACGGGCGCGGCTTTCGGGGGAGGCGGCGGGGGCAGCGGTGCGCCCGGCGGCCCCGGTAACGCCGCCGTCGCCGGTTCGGGTTTCGGAGCTGCGGCCGTGATCGGGGGCGGCAACGGCGGCAATCCCAACACCACCTCCGGTTCCTCCAGTCCGGGACAAACCCCTACGAATCCGCCCGGCGGCGGTGGAGGCGGTGCCCGTGCGTCCGCGCAGCAAAGCGGGGGTAATGGCGCCCCCGGCCGAGTTGTTCTCACCGTAACCGGGGTTACGCCCGCAGCCAGTTGGCGGCAGGCGATTTGGGGATACCCCGCCGATGCCGGCGACGCCGCTGATGTGGCGGATCCGGATGGGGACGGGCTGAACAACGCGCAGGAATATGCTCTGGGGACGCCTCCGCTGACCCCGGAAACCGGTCCCGCGCTCAGTTTGTCCACGTTGGGCACCACCCTGAGCGCTGGTTTTGTCGCCCGCGCTGACACCGGAATCGGTTACGCGGGTTACGTCCGGCGGCATACCTTGGAGACCGCCGCCGAAGTCTCCGGCCCATGGACGGAGGTTCCGACCTGCATCGGCGTGATCGGCGCCGGACAAACCGTCACCACCGTTTTGCCGATACCGGCCTCCAAAGCCTTCTACCGCCTGCGCGTCTGGCTGGAGTGAGGAACCGAACGAACAAAACCAGTTTCCGCTTTACTCCGCCTGTCTTTGATAATTATTAAATATTAACCCCGATGTCTGCGTTTACCCCTATCGCTGCGATACGTCTTCCCTTGGTTTTCTTGGTTTTAGTCGTGCTTGGCTTGGGCGATGCGGCGGCCGCCCCGGTTTCGAACTATTGGAAAACCTTCGCCGCGGAGGGTGATCGCTCGGCTACAGACGTCTTAATCGATTATTCGTATGCAGGTTATGGCAACGGAGAGGTTGCCATACCCGACGTGTCGGGGCCGGTTTTCAAGGTCGTCGATTTTGGCGCCATCCCCGACGACGCCTTGTCGGACGAAGAGGCGATCCGCCGGACCATCGCGGCGGCGGAGCGGGCCGAGGGCGGTGTGGTCTTGTTTCCGCCCGGTAAATTTCTGGTCTGGACCGAGCGCACCCAAGCGGCGTCGATCTCCATCCAAAGCTCCAACCTTGTCATCCGGGGGGCCGGCTCGAGTCGCGGCGGCACGGTTATTCGAGCCGTCCACTCCGGCTACGGAATCGGCCCCTATGTCGTGCCCAAAAAGGCACAGGACTTTGAGGTCATCCCCTATGTCTTTAAGTTTCAGGTGCCCGCATCAGAAACCAAACCCGTTACCACGGAGCTAAACGGGGCGGTGAAGCGCGGCGATTTCCGCCTACCGGTCAAGACGACCGCCGGTTTCCGCGTCGGAGATTGGATCAATCTGGGTGCAAAGACCCTAAAATTGAACGCGCAACTCCTCGCCGGCCTGACGCCTGACGTCACCTGGACCCGGCTGAACGAGGGGATGCAGATAAACGAAAAACATCGCATCGCCGCCATAACCGAAGGCGCGCTCATTTTACGCGAACCGTTGTTGGTTAATCTGGGCGCCGATTACGAAGTCTTGGTGTCCGTCACGCCGATGATCGAAGGGGTGGGGGTGGAGGATATCGCGTTCGCCGGCGGCTGGCGGGCGGACTTTCTGCATCATCGCAACGCCCTAGATGACGAGGGTTGGGACGCCTTGGTTTTCGACGGCGTCGCCGACGGCTGGGTGCGCCGCTGCGCATTTTTGAATCTCAACTCGGGTATCTATCTGAAAAAATCCGCCGCCTGCTCGCTTCTACAAAACCGCTACGCGGGGGCGAAGGGTCATTACAACTCGGCCGTGCGAGCTGACAGCAGCTTTAACCTCATGGGCTTATCCACCGACCAAAGCGGACATCTCCACGGGGTTTCCACCGGCAACCGCTCCGCCGGCACCGTGGTCTGGCGTTGGAAGCTAGCATACAACCAATCCGTCGATTCGCATGGCAACGGCCCCTACGCCACCTTGATCGACCGAGTCGATGGCGGCTCCTTCACCAAGAGTGGCGGCCCCGCGCCCTCCTTTCCCAATCACCTCGACGGGTTGGTCTTTTGGAATTTTAGCTACGCCGGTAAGGACGAGGAGCCGGTCAATTTATACGAGGCGAAGCGCGGCACGGCCAAGTTTGTGAAACCGCTCTTCGTCGGTCTCCACGGTGCACCCGTCTTTTTGACACCCGAGGCGCTGGGCGGCGACGAAAGCCGCGGGCAGCCCGTGGCGCCAGAGTCCTTGTATGAAGCACAGCTGGAACGGCGCCTCGGAAAGACACCGGCTTGGGTGGACCACGCCCGCCGCGAGTGGGAATCCCTGCAAAGCGCCGAACTCCCGCCCGAGGCGGCGGACCGGCCTCCGCTAGCGGACCTTTACCCCGAAGAATTCGCGTTGATGGATTTGCTGCAGGACTGGGCCGGATTGATGAGCAACCAAGAGCTGGGATGGTCGACTCCGATCGACCTGAAAACCGACGCCAAAGCCGAAACAATTCAGCTCGGGCGTGACTACGGTTTGCTCCGCACCGTGCTGCACCAGCTCGCCACCTACGCCAGCCCCCGCCCGGTGAAGGATGAAAAGACCGGCGCCTGGGTGACGCCTCCGCCCTTGACCGTGCGGGTGCAGGTCAACGCCAAGGATATCAGCCTCACTCTTGCCGTCGCGGCCCCGGCGTCCGACCGAGAGAAAAATCAAGGCGCCATGGACGTCGCTTCGCGTCTCGCCGCCTCCTGCCAGGCCACGCTGAGGGTCGATGAGCGGGAGCTGCGTTTGACCGTGAAACGCTGACCCGCCGACGCCATCCCTCCACTCCCCATGCAAACGTCTCTTTGCCGATTCGCCCTGGTATTCATCGTCTTGTTGGCCGGTCCTCTGGACGCACAGTCTGCCGCTCCGAATAAAAAGACCGATGTCACGCCGCTGGAGTTGCCCGGCAGCGAACCCCGGGTCTTCCGCACCGTCGGCGACGCCGAACTGCGCCTGCACATCGTCAAGCCCGCCGACTGGTCCGCCACGGACAAGCGCGCCTGCTTGGTGAGTTTCTTCGGCGGCGGCTGGGTCTCTGGGACGCCCGAGAGCAGCATCCGCTGGTCAAAATGGGCCGCGTCGAAGGGACTCGTTGGCATCGCGCCCGATTACCGCACCCGCAACCGCTTCCAAGGCACGCCGGAAAACTGCGTGTCGGATGGCCGCGCCGCCGTCCGTTGGGTCCAAGCCCACGCCGCCGAGCTGGGCATCGATCCGGCCAAGGTGATCGTCTCAGGCGGCTCGGCCGGCGGCCATGTCGCCGCTTGGACCTCCATCGCCGGTCCCGGCCCCGACGACGGCGATCCGTCGCCGGAGATCGCGCCGGCTGCCCTGATCCTGCTCAACCCGGTGACCGACACTAAAGAAGGCGGCTATGGCGGCCCCAAGCGTTTCGGCAACAAACCCGAGCGCGCCCTCGCTTGTTCCGTGCCCGACCGTATGCCGACCAAGATGCCGCCCGCGCTCGTGTTTCACGGCAACGCCGACGCCACCGTGCCCTACGCCAACTCCGTCGCCTTTCGCGACCGGCTCGTCGCCACCGGCAACCGCTGTGAATTGGTGACTTTCGAGGGCCTCGGGCACTCCTACTACTCCTCCAAATTCGGCGAGGAGGGTAAGGCTGCCCTGAAAAAAACCGAGGCCGAGGCCGCCGCGTTCCTATCCAGTCTCGGTCTGCTCTGAACCTACCTTTCTATCCATGAAACTTCCCCTGTTGGCGCGATCATTCCTTTTGCTTTGGATCCCCGCCTTGCTGTCCGCCGCGCCCGAATCGGTCCCGGCCCGACCCAACATCATCTTCATCCTCGCAGACGACCTTGGCGTCGCGAACGTCAGCGCCTACGGCGCGGACAGCTTCAAAACCCCCAACGTCGACGCCTTGGCCCGTTCCGGCGTCCGCCTCGACCGGACCTTCAGTTGCCCCAACTGCGGCCCGTCCCGCGCCGCGATCCTGACCGGTCGCTACGGGTTTCACACCGGCATGACGGGCAACGACAAGGAGAGTCAAAAAGTCCTCGAGACCGGCGGCGAAACGATGATTCCGAAGGTCCTCAAGGCCGGCGGCTACGTCACCGCCTCCGTTGGCAAGTGGAGCCAGGTCCCGCTCCTGCCGAGCGACTGGGGCTTTGACGAATACCTCGCCATCCAAGGCAGCGGTAAGTATTGGAGATCCCAGGACAACGGCGACAGCTACACCGTAAACGGGAAAAAAGTTCCGCTCCTCGATGGCGAATACCTGCCCGACCAGATGCACGCGTTCGCGGTGGATTTCATCACCCGTCACCAGAACCGGCCCTTCTTTCTCTATTACCCGATGTCGCATGTGCATAACGAAATCCTGCGCACCCCGGACAGCGCGCCCGACAGCAAGGATTTCTACTCCGACAATATCGCCTACATGGACAAGCTGGTCGGCAAGCTCCTGGCCGAGCTCGACCGCTTGAAGCTCCGGGATAACACGCTCGTTTTCTTTGTCGGCGACAACGGCGTCTCCCCCGGCGAAGCCGGTCGCTCCACCATTGGCGGCAAGCGTCTCTCCGGCCATAAGGGGACGCTGCTCGAGGGCGGCAGTCTCGTGCCGGGCGTCCTCTCTTGGCCAGGCCGGATCCCGGCCGGCGGGACCACCGCCGGGCTCGTGGATTTCACCGATTTTTTCCCCACCATCGCCGAGGCGGCCGGAGCCGGAATCCCCGAAGGACTCGCCCTCGACGGCAAAAGCATCCTAGGCCACGTCCTCGGTCCGGCCCCGGCTCCGCGCGAGTGGATTTTCGTCGGGCTCGGGCGCAGTTGGTATGTCCGCGACAGCCGTTGGAAACTTACCGAAAAGGGCGAGTTCTTCGACATGAAGGGCGCCCCCTTCATCGAAGCCCCGGTCGCCGCCGACACCACCGACGCGGCCGCCATCGCCGGCCGCGAGCGTCTCGCCGCCGTGCTCGCCCAATTGAATCCGTCCGCCGGCAAGGTTAACCACGGCGACGGCACCGGCAAGTTCCCCGCCGCCCAGAAGCAGGCCAAGAAAGACAAAGCCAAAAAGAAAAAAGCCGACGCGGCCGCGAAACCATCGACTAAGCAAGGAGAGTAAACTCGCGCTACTATTTCCCATGAAGTCCCCGCTAATCCCCTTCCTTGCGCTTTGCACGGCCGCGCTGGCACCTGCCGTTACAAAACCCAATATCCTCTTTATCGCCGTCGATGACCTGCGCCCCGAGTTGGGCTGCTACGGTAAGGACTACATCAAGTCGCCACACATCGACGCCCTCGCCAGTTCCGGCCTCGTTTTTGAGCGCGCCTACGTGCAGCAGGCGGTCTGCTCCCCTTCGCGCACTGCCGTGATGACCGGCCTCCGCCCCGACACCACCAAGGTCTGGGATCTGGTCACGAGTTTCCGCACCGCCCAGCCGAACACCCTAACGCTTGGGCAGGCCTTCAAAAACCACGGCTACTTCGTCCAGGGCATGGGCAAGATTTACCACGGGAAACTCAATGACGAGGCCTCGTGGTCCGTGCCTTGGGGAACGCCCAAGGCCGACACTTACGCCCTCGCGGAAAACACCGCCGCCGGCGCACCCAAAGCCGCGGGCGAGCCCGATGACGCCGCGCCCGCCGCTGCGACCAAGAAGAAAAAAAAGGCCTCCGCTGCCGAGGGCGTGGATAGCGAAGGTCTGCCCAAAGGCAAAGGCGCCGCCTACGAGTGGGCCGACGTGCCCGACAACACCTATACCGACGGCAAGACCGCCGAACTCGCCGTCGCCACTCTCGGCGAACTCGCGAAAAAAGATCAGCCCTTCTTTCTCGCGGTTGGCTTCGCCAAGCCGCACCTGCCCTTCGTTTCTCCCAAGAAATATTGGGATCTCTACGACCCCGCCACCATCGCCCCGCCCGCCAATCCGTTTTACCCGAAGAACGCCCCTGACTACGCCATTCGCAAGACCAACGGCGAGATCTACGCCTACAAGGGCATCCCCGCCAAGAGCGAGCCGTTCCCGCCCGAACTCGTGCGTAATCTTCGCCACGGTTACTACGCCGCCCTTAGCTACACTGACGCCCAGGTCGGAAAGATTCTAGCCGAGCTGGACCGCCTCGATCTGCGGAAAAACACCATCGTGATCCTCTGGGGCGACCACGGCTGGAAACTCGGCGAGCACAACGCCTGGTGCAAACACTCCAACGCCGAGAACGACACCAACACCCCGCTCATCCTCTCCGTCCCCGGCATGAAAAATCCCGGCGCCCGCACCAAGGCCCTCGTGGAGTTTGTGGACATCTATCCCACCCTCGCCGACCTCGCCGGCGTGCCCGCCCCCGCCTACCTCGAGGGCACCAGCGCGAAGCCCCTGGTGGAGAATCCCGACCGCCCCTGGAAGGCCGCCGCGTTCAGCCAGTATCCGCGCAACGAAAAAGGCGGCCTAATGGGATACTCCATGCGCACCGACCGCTACCGGTTCACCGTCTGGGTGAAGATCTCCGACCACACCCAGATCGACGCCCGCGAGCTCTACGATCACCAACTCGACTCACAGGAAAACGTTAACCTCGCCAACGATCCCGCCCACGCCGCCGTGGTCGAGAAGCTGATGGTCCAGTGGCGCGCCGGCTGGCAGGGCGCCCGCGCGGCGCTCTGAGCCACCGAACCTGGCTTGTTCGGGTCTAAACGTCATGAAAATCCACCACGCTGTTTGGTTCGCCGCCGTTTTCTTCATGTCCGCCATCGGGCGGGCAGCTGCTCCTTCCGCTTCGGCCCGTCCCAACATCATTTTCATCCTCGCCGATGATTACGGGGTGGGGGAGGTGGGCTGCTACGGGGCCGACCACTACCAGACCCCGCAGATCGACGCGCTCGCCGCCGGCGGCATCCGTTTCACCCACGGCTACACCGTGTCTCTCTGTGGCCCGTCGCGCGCCCAACTTCTCACCGGACGCTACGGCTTCCGCACCGGCGGCACCAATCAGGATGCCGTCGGCCGCTTCACGTCCGCCGAACAGAAACTTATCCCCTCCACTCTCAAGGCCGCCGGCTACGCCAGTTCGATGATCGGCAAGTGGAGCCAGTTCCCCCTCACCCCCGCCGCCTTCGGCTTCGACGATTATCTCCAATACAAGGGCAGCGGAATCTATTGGAACACCCAGGCCAAGGCGAAGACCTACGTCGTCAATGGAGAGACGAAAGATCTGCGCGACGGCGAATACATGCCCGACCTGATGCACCGCCATCTGGTCGACTACATCACCGCGCACCGGGACTCCCCCTTCTACGTGCACTACTCGCTTTCACACACCCACAACGAGATTCTGCCCACCCCGGACAGCGCGCCCGACAGCCAGACGCTTTACGCCGACAACGTCGCCTACCTCGACAAACTCGTCGGGCGGCTCATGGCCGAACTCGACCGTCTGCGGCTGCGCGAAAAAACCCTCGTGATTTTCATGGGCGACAACGGCACCGCCAGCATCCAGGCCGCCCGCGCCACCATCGGCGGACGCCGTCTCGACGGGGCCAAGGGCTCCATGCGCGAAGGCGGCGGACGCGTCCCGCTCATCGCAAGCTGGCCCGGCACCGTCGCCCCCGGCCAGGTCAGCGAGGAACTCGTCGATTCCACCGATTTTTTCCCCACCTTCGCCGAGCTGGCCGGCGTCGATCTGCCCTCGGATCGCGTTCTCGACGGACGCAGCCTGGCTCCCCGTCTGAAAGGAAATGCACCCGCGCCCCGCACTTGGATTTTTCATCAACTAGCCCGCAACTGGTATGTCCGCGACGCCGCGTGGAAACTCAACCAGGCCGGCGAACTGTTCGACATGAGTGACGCGCCTTTCAGCGAAAAAATCGTCGCCTCCGACAGCGCCGATCCCGTGGCCCAAGCCGCGCGCAAACGCCTGCAAGCCGTGCTCGATGAGTTGAATCCCGCCGGCGGAATCCCGGACACCGGCGACCCCTCCGGCCGTCATGCCAGCAACATAGAGAAGAAGAAAAAGGCCAAGAAAGACGTCGGCCCAACGAAGACCGAAAGCGAAGAGTGACCCGTTCATTTCTTTTTTTCCGCCCCATGAAATCGCCCCTTCCCTGTCTCGCTGTGCTGCTGTGCTTCGTCGTCGCGCCGTCATTTGCCGCCACTGCCGCACCCGCCCGCCCCAACATCCTGTTCGTCGCCGTGGACGACCTCCGTCCCGAGCTCGGCTGCTACGGCAAGGACTACATCAAGTCCCCCCATATCGACGCCCTCGCCCGCTCCGGCCTGCGCTTTGATCGTGCTTATGTGCAGCAGGCCGTCTGCTCGCCTTCGCGCACCAGCATCATGACCGGTGTGCGGCCCGACACCTCCAAGGTCTGGGACCTCGTCACCTCCTTCCGTGTCGCCATTCCCGACGTCGTCACCCTCGGGCAACATTTTAAACAACACGGCTACTTCGTGCAGGGCATGGGCAAAATCTACCACGGCAGTCTCAACGACGCCGCCACCTGGTCGACTCCCTGGCAAAACCCCAAGGCCGCCAAATACGCGCTCCCCGAAAATCTGAAACTCGACGAGCGCCAATACGCCGCCAACGCCAAAAAAAAAGCCAAGGCCGCCGGCGAACCCGATAACACGCCCTCCACCGGTCAAAATTCCCGCGGCCCCGCCTTCGAGGCGGCGGTCGTGCCCGACAACGCGCTCATGGACGGCAAGGTCGCCGACCTTGCCGTCGCCACGTTGCGCGAATTGAGCGCGAAGCCGGAACCCTTCTTTCTCGCGGTCGGCCTGGTCAAACCGCATCTGCCTTTCGTCGCCCCGAAAAAATACTGGGACCTCTACGACCCCGCCACCATCGAGCTCGCGCCGAATAAATTCCGCGCCAAGGACACCCCCGATTACGCCGTGCTGCCCGGGGCCGAGCTGCGCAATTACGACGGAATCCCCGCCGGCCCCATACCCGACGATCTCGCCCGCCAGCTCAAACACGGCTACTACGCGTCGATAAGCTACATGGACGCCCAACTCGGCCGCGTGCTCGCCGAGCTCGACCGCCTCGATCTGCGGAAAAACACCATCGTCGTCCTCTGGGGCGACCACGGTTGGAAGCTCGGTGAACACGACGCCTGGTGCAAACACAGCACGACCGAGAACGACACCAACGCCCCGCTGCTCCTTTCCGTTCCGGGCATGAAAACCCCCGGCTCCAAATCGTCCGCGCTTGTCGAGATGGTGGACATCTATCCGACTCTCTCCGAACTCGCCGGCCTACCCCTTCCCGCCCACCTTGAAGGTGTGAGCCTGAAGCCTCTGCTCGATGCTCCGGACCTTCCTTGGAAGTCGGCTGTCTTCAGCCAGTATCCACGAACCCAGAACGGCGGGCTGATGGGCTACTCCATGCGCACCAAGCGCCACCGCCTCACCGTTTGGGTCAACCGTAAGGACCACACCCGGATCGTCGCGACCGAACTCTACGACCACGAGGTCGACCCGCAGGAAAACACCAACGTTGCCGGCGATCCCGCTCAGGCTGCCACGCTCGAGCGTCTGATGGTCCGGTGGCGCGCGGGCTGGCAAGGCGCCAAGCCCGCCGCGATCCCGCTCTGATTTTCGCATGATGCCGTCTCCATCCCCCGCGCCCTTCGCCCTGGCCCAAGCCTGCGTCGAGCCCTCCGGCCGCCGCCTCGACCGCGGCTGGGAGTTTTACCAAGGTTCGCTCGGCAGTCTGTGGGAGGTTTGGCGCGGTGCCGCCGCGACCGACAACGTCCCCTGGACCCCGGTCGAGCTACCGCACTGCTTCAACGCCCGCGACGCGGTCGATCCCGACCTGCGTTATTACCAGGGTCCCGGCTGGTATCGCCTGCGGCTGAAGTTGGATGACGCGTTCCCCATGGGCCGCGTGCTGCTCCATTTCAACGGCACCGGCCAGCGCGCGCGGGTCTACGTCGGCCTCGAACTCGTGGGCGAGCACGTGGGCGGATACGACGAGTGGACGGTAGATCTCACCGCCGCCGCCCGCGTCGCCGTGACGCGGCCGGAAAACCTCGAGGGCATCCCGCTAGCGGTGTGGTGCGACAACTCGCGCGACGCCGAGACCATTCCCTCCGACCTCAGCGACTTCAATCGCTACGGCGGCCTGTATCGCCACGTGACGCTCGTGCAGGTTCCGGCGGTGGCGCTCGCCCGGGTCCATATCGTCACGCGGATCACGCCTTCCGGCGCCGCCGCGGTTCAAGTGCGAGCCCGTCTGCACAACCCCGAGGAACACGCCGGGTCTTTGTCCTGGCGGGTCGAGTTGCGAAATCCCGACGGCGTTTTGATTCACCACTCCGCGGGTGCCGATCCGATCTGGGACGGGTGGCGGACTTTGGTGGAGACCGAGCTGGCTGACCCCGAGCTCTGGTCGCCCGCAAATCCTGCGCGTTACCGTTGCGACGTCCGGATCGACTCGCCGCACGGCGCGCACGCCTGCGCCGAGCGTTTCGGCCTGCGGGCGGTCGAGTGGGTCCCGCACGGGCCGTTCAAGCTCAACGGCGAACGCCTGCTCCTGCGCGGCACCCACTACCACGAGGACCACGCCGGCTGCGCCGCCGCCTTGCCCGACGACGTGGTGCGCGCCACCATGCGCGCGATGAAGGACATGGGCGCGAACTTCGTGCGCCTCGGCCACTATCAACAGGCCCCGCTCGTGCTGGAGTTGTGTGATGAACTGGGACTGCTCGTCTGGGAGGAGATCCCGTGGTGCCGGGGCGGCCTCGGCGGCGAGGGCTTCAAGACCCAGTGCCGCGCCATGCTCCGCGCGATGATCGAGCAACACCACAACCACCCCGCGGTTATCCTGTGGGGCCTGGGCAACGAGAACGACTGGCCGGGCGATTTTCCGACCTTCGACCAGGAGGCCATCCGGGTGTTCATGCGCGAGCTCCATGAGCTGTCCCACGCGCTCGACTCCGAGCGGAAAACCGCGATCCGGCGCTGCGCGTTTTGCCGCGACATCGTGGATGTCTATTCGCCGAGCATCTGGGCCGGCTGGTATGGCGGCCGTTACATCGAGTATCGCGAGGCGACCGAGCAGGCCATCGCCGACACGCCGCATTTTTTCCACGCCGAGTATGGCGGGGATAGCCATGCCGGGCGTTTTTCCGAGGAGCCCGAACGCTTCCTCGCCGACGTCGCGCTGGGGCAGGGCACGGCCGAGGTGGGTTCCGCCTACAAGGCCTCCGGCGGCCGCGGCCGCGGCTCGCGCGACAGCGACTGGTCGGAGAGCTACATGGCCAACCTCTTCGACTGGCACCTGAAGGAACAGGAGCAAATGCCCACGCTCACCGGCGCGGCCCAGTGGGTTTTTAAGGACTTCTCCACTCCCTTGCGCCCCGAGAATCCGGTGCCGCGTGTGAATCAAAAGGGGCTGCTAGAGCGCGACGGCACGCCGAAGGAGAGCTACTTTATTTTCCAAAGCTACTGGGCGACGCGTCCGATGATCCGGCTCTTCGGCCACCGCTGGGCGGTGCGTTGGGGCCGGCCCGACGAAGCGAAGGAAGTGAAGGTGTTTTCCAACTGCCCCGAGGCCGAGCTTTTCGTCAACGGCTTCTCCGCCGGCCGTCGTCGTCGGAACTCAGCCGACTTCCCCGCCGCCGGCTTGCGCTGGTCGGTCCGCCTGCGCGAAGGCGCGAACACCCTCCGCGCCGTCGGCTGGCGCGACGGGGTCGAGGTCGCGGACGAGATCCGGTGCGACTACCAATCCACCCCCTGGGGCCTGCCCGCCCGGCTCGAATTCGCCGTCGTCGAACGCCGCGGGGACACGTTCCACCTCGAAACACGCGCTCTCGACGGCGCCGGCGTGCCTTGCCTCGACGCGGCGCTCCCCGTGCGTTTCGGCGTTACCGGCGACGGCCGCCTTCTCGACCATCTCGGCACGGCCGACGGCTCGCGTCTCGTCCAACTCGCCAACGGCCGAGCGCGCATCGGACTGACCCTCACCGGCACCATCGCCATCGTCAGTGTCGAGTGTCGCAGCATGAGGACACAAACCATTCTGGTTAATAGAGAAAATTGATAATTTTGTTCGGAACGAGGGATACAATTTGCCTTTATTGATAATTATAAATAAAGACTTGAACAACCTTCTCCCAAGTGGTTTTAACGCACTGCTACCTGCCCCTGTCCCGATCTTCAAAAGGGTTCCCCCCTCTTTAGCCCGCTCCAGTCCCTTTGCCGCTTTCAATTCGACGCCACCGGTGGCGTGTCCGTCGCTCCGTTAGTCCTCCTGTTTTCCTACCAGCTTTCTCATGAATACCCTGCCCCCGTCCCCTGCCCCGCGTGGCGGTTCCGTGCTCGCGCGGATGCTGTCCAGTGCGTTTGCCCGCCGCGCCGCCCGTGTCCTTGCCGCGTCCTGTGTCGTCGCCCTCGCTCCCGGCGTGCGCGCCGCCGACAGCGTTTTGATTTCGGAGACCTTTGAGTCCTACACCACGACCATTCCCACCGTGGCGACCCCGGCCACCAATGCGGTTAAGGCCAACTCCAACATCTCTGCCGTGAGCGGTAACACCATCATCGGCGGGGTTTCCGGCAAGGTCGCCCAGCTCCTCGACACCTCCACCACGGCCAGCGGCGGCCTGGAATTTAATGTCGGCACCGCGCCCTTGACCACGATGGTTGCCTCCTTCGACCTGCTGAGCAACGGAACCCAGGTCAGCAATATGCCTCTGAGCATCGGCTTAAGCAGCTGGAACACCGGCACGGGCACCCAGACAGGTGCCAGCGGCCGCCGTTTGGTCGAGGTCCAGTTTGTCCAGTCCACCTCGGCCAACCCGGCCTACAGCGTTCGTGTCGGCGGCACCACGAATGTAACCGTGTTCTCCGGCACCTACACTGCGGCCAACAAACAGGCGGTGAAGATTTACGCCAACAGCGGTCCGGCCGAAATCATCTACTACGGCCCCGACGCCGTGCCCGTGCAGCGCACCCTGCCGGCCAATTCCTTCGCCGTGTTCCTGAATGGGAACATCGTCACCATGTCTAACGGCAATCCCTACCAGGCCCTGAGCGCCACCGCCGTCGAGGCGATCACCGGCACGTTTACGGCCACGGTCACCGCAGGAGCCGTCACTGCGGTTTCCTTCACCAATACCGGCAGCTATATCTATTCCGGATCCATACCGCTCGTCTTCACCGGCGGCGGCGGCACCGGTGCGACCGGCACCGCGACCATTTCCGGCGGCGTGATCACGGCAACGAACGTCACCAACGGTGGCACGGGCTACACCACCGCGCCCACTGTGACCATCACCGCCGCTCCGACGATCCCGGCCAATAACTATCTGGGACGCCTCGGCTTCTCCACCACCACCACCAATCTCGGCAACTGGCTGATCGATAACGTCGTCATCGGTGAAATGGACCCCAACGCCCAGCCGCCCAACAGCCTCAACATCACCAGCGCCGCCACGACCACTGGCATGGCCGGTTATCCCCTCAGCTTTCAAGTCGTCGCCTCCGGCGCCACCGGCTTCAGCGCCACCGGTCTGCCCGCCGGCCTGAGCATCAATTCCACCACCGGCCTGATCACCGGTTCGCCCACCACCGCCGGCACCAGCACCGCCACGATCAACGTCTCCAACTCCACCCTCAGCGGCTCCGGCAGCCTAGAATTCGTCGTCGCCGCCGCGCCCACCGTCGCCCCAGTGATCAGCAGCGCCGCCACTGCCGGCGGCTTCGTCGGCCAGACCCTCACCTACCAGATCGTGGCCGACAGCACGCCCCGCAGCTACGCGATCAGCGCCGGCACCCTGCCCGCCGGCCTGACCCTGAACACCACCACCGGCGTGATAAGCGGCAAACCCACCGCCACCACCCCGCTCGGCGGCACCACCGTGACGATCTCGGCCGAAAACCCCGCCGGCGCCGGCACCCTCGACCTCGTGTTCACCGTCGACGTGCCGCCCGCCAACATCTTCTCCGGTTCCGGTGCGGACCTGAACAACGCCACCGCCTGGAGCTACGCCGCCGCCCCCACCGGCTCGGCCAGCCTTGGGTCCTACACCGACGTCGAGCTGGCCTCGTCCGCCACGGCGCTGACGACCACGTCCGACCCGCTTTACTTCAAGTCGCTCAACGCCACCAACGGCTCCAGCTACACGCTGAGCTCGCTCCTCGCGCCCGGCGCGACCGCCTTCACCCGCTTCCGCCTCGGCAACACCGGCTCGATCGACTCGGTCGGCTTCTTCAACGCCGTATCCGGCGTGAACAATGACCTCGTCCATCTCGCCAACGGCTCGAACTTGACGATCGATCCCGCGAACCCGAACTCCGCCACGCCCAGCCAGGTCGAGCTGCGCAATAGCGGAAATCTCAATATCGCCGCCGGCTCCACCCTGAACATCCCCGCCGTCATCACCGGCGCCTTCACCCTCACCAAGACCGGCGCCGGCACCGCGACCTTCGGCGCGACCAACCTCTACACCGGTGGCACTATCGTCTCGGCCGGCACCCTGAACGCCGACGCCCCCGCCGCGCTCGGCAGTGGCAGCAACACCGCCGTCACCGTCACCGGTGGCACTCTGGTCGTGAACAGCGTGAATGTGCTCGGCGAGGGCCTGGCCAACCTGCCCCGCCTCACCATGACCGGCGGCACCGTCCGCGCCGCCGTCGACGTCACCCTCAACCGCTCCACCGCCACGAGCAACGCGTCCGTCTTCAACGGTCCCTCCACCCTGAGCGTGGACGCCGGCAGGACCATGACGCTGTCCCGCGTGAACAGCACCGCTCCGTCCTCTGCCAACGTGATCAGCAAGGATGGCGCCGGCACCCTCGTGCTCAGCGGCGGCGGCACCGCCACCGCCGTGCTCGGTGGCTACCGCATCAAGGGCGGCGTGCTCTCCTACAAGACCACCGCCAACGGCGGCGCCGGTCTCGGCCCCATCGTCCTCGATGGCGGCGAGCTCTACGTGCAAAAGGGCCCGAGCTCGACCGGCACCTACGGCGGCATGGCTCTGAATGTTTTGAATACCCTGCAAAATGGCACGATCACTTTTGATCCGCATCCTGCTTCCCAAAATACGGTTGAGCCGATCGATCCAGGGCAGGGCAATACCCTGACCTTTAACCACCTTATCGCCACCGGCCAGACCCTCACCCTCGCCAAGGGCGCCAACGCCACCTCCAGCGTCACCAATCCCGGCACGCTCGATCCTTTGGTGAACTTCCGCTCCGCTTATCTGACGGGCTCCAATATCCTCTCGGTTGGCTCCCAGCTCGTCGCCTCCCTCCGCGGCGCCTCGGGCTCCGGCAGCCTCAACAAGACCGGCTCCGGCCGCCTCGTCCTTGCTGACGCCGCGATCACCGACATCACCGCCACGGTCAATGTCGCCGTCACCGGCGGCTCCTTTACAAGCATCACCCCGGTGGTTTCCGGACTCGGCTACACGGAAGCCCCGCTTGTCACGATCACTGATTCCACCGGGACCGGCGCCACCGCCAACGCCGTGCTGACCGGCGGCCGCGTGACCGCCGTCACCATCACCAGCGCCGGCACCGGCTATTCATCCGCTCCGACCGTCACGATCGCGGCCCCGCCCGTCACCTCGATCCCCAACAGCTACACCGGCGCCACCACCGTGAGCGCCGGCACGCTCGCCTTGAGCGGCTCGCACTCTTCTGCGATCTCGATCGCGAGCGACGCCGTGCTCGAGTTCACGCTCAACGACGGGCTCAGCCCTGTCGCCGCCTCGACCGCCGCCCTCACTCTCGCCTCTGGGTCGACCGTCTCGATCGTTGGCACCCCGGTCGACGGCACCACCTACACCCTGCTCAACGCGACCGCCATCACTGGCACCCCTGTGCTGGCCACGCCTGTCGCGGGCTTCAGCCTGGTGAAGTCGGGCGGCCTCCTCCTCCTCCAGCCCGGCGCCGCCGTCGACGCCGAAGCGCCCGTCATCGGCTCCCCCGCGCCCGTCTCGGTCGATTGGGGTTCCAGCTACACCGATTTCGCCCCTGGCGCGACGGACAACGTGGACAGCTCCGTCACCGTGATCACCAGCGGCACGGTGAACACCGCCAAACCTGGCGTCTATACCCTGACTTATAACGCCAGCGACGCCGCCGGTAATGCCGCCACGTCCGTCACCCGCACCGTTACCGTGACGATCGCCAATGCCACCACCGCGGGCGCCGACGGCTACTCGCCGCTCCTGAAGTATGCCCTCGGCGCGAACGCCCCGACCGACACCGTGCAGGCCCCGGTTACCACCGCCAACGCCACCTCGATTTCCATCACCACCGTCATTCGCACCAATGACTCTGGCCTGACGGTCACCGGCGAGGCCGTCACCGATCTGGTTTCCGGCACGTGGGGAACCGGCGGCACCGTCACCGTGACCACCGCCGCGGACCAGACCAACCTGCCTGCCAACTGCGTGCGCCGCGTGTTCACCGTCAACCTCGACGGAGCGGCCCGGAAATTCCTCCGCTTGAAGGCCGTCGGCTCCTTCTAAGCCCGCTTTACCCAGTCAGCGCCGCGCGCGTGAGACGGATGCTCCGTCTCCCGCGTTTTTTGCCATGCACGCCGCACCCCCTTCCGAAACCACCCCCGCCGCCGAAGTCTCCGCGCCCGGTCAACCCAAGGTTTGGAAAGTCGGCACGCTAACCTACACCGCCGGCAGCCTCACCGTGTTGTTCCTGTGGTTGCTCTTCGGCGATTTCGCCTGGGCCATGCGGGATCGCTCCATCGTCGGTATTGCGAGCTGGTATCTGAGCAGCCTGAAGGTCCCGAATCTCTGGTTCGGCATCCTCATGAGCACCTTCCCCGGCGCGGTCGCCTTGGTGATCGGGCCCATTATCAGCTATAAATCCGACCGACACCGCGGCAAGTGGGGCCGCCGCATACCCTTTCTCATGGCCACCACGCCGATCGCCGCGTTCGGCATGATCGGCATCGCGGTGACGCCGCACATCGCGGGCTGGTTGCACGCCCTCGGCCGGGCCGACAACGCCCTCGGCGTGCGCTTGCACCAGTGGGCGGGCGACGCCGGCTTCGGCGCGAACCTGCTCTCCGCTCTCGAGAACGAGATGCTGGTGGCGGTGCTCTGTTTCTCCGTCTTCTGGGCCGCCTTCGAATTCGCCACCATCGCCAGCCAGTCGGTCTTTGGTGGTCTCATCAACGACGTCGTTCCCCAGGCCCTGCTGGGCCGCTTCTACGCGCTCTTCCGCGCCGTCAGCCTGATCGACGGCATCATTTTCAACTACTGGATCATGGGCAAGGTGCCCGACCACTTCACGCTGATCCTCGCGACCATCGGCGTGTTTTACGGCTCCGCGTTCATGTGGGTCTGCCTCAAGGTCAAAGAGGGGGGCTACCCGCCGCCCCCGCCTGTGGATCCCGCCCGCCAATCCGGTTGGAAGGGCTTCGTCGAGGGGGTGCGCACCTACCGGCGCGAGTGCTTCAGCCACCCCTATTACCTGCGGGTGTTTGTTCTGATTATGACGGCCACGATGTGCTTCATCCCGATCAACACCTTCGCAATCCCCTACGCCAAGAGCTACGGCGTGGACATGAACGACTACGGCAACCGCCTGGCTTTCATTTTCACCGTTTCCCTTTGTTTGGCCTGGCCCTTGGGCTGGCTCTGTGATCGTTATCACCCGTTGCGGGTGGTCGTCGTCTCGCTGTTCGCCTACCTCGGGGTGATGCTCTACGGCGTATTCGGCGTGCACAACGCTTCGAGCTACCTGAATGCATACGTCTTACACGGTATCATTTCTGGTTGCTACTACACGAGTGTGGCGTCGCTTGGGCAGCGCTTGTTCCCCCGCGAAAAATTTGCCCAGTTCGCCTCCGCCGCGCTGCTGTTCGCCTCCCCGTTGCACATGAGCCTGGCACCTTTGGTCGGCTTGCTGATCGACCATACCGGCAACATCTACCGCCACGCCTTTACCGTCGGCGGCACCCTCGTAGCCCTGGCGATACTCTCGTTTTGGTCTGTCTACACGCGCTTCCGAAAACTCGGTGGCCCGGCCCGCTACATCGCGCCGTGATTCGAATGCCCTGCCGCCTTTACTTTCGCGGCCGCCGGCATTTGAAGATTTGATGATAGGTATTAAATGCGACCTTGCGCGCAGAAGTAGCCAGCGACTTTGTAACCCTGTTTCCTTGAAATGAAAAAAGCCGCGTCCGCTCCCAAGATTTCCCAACAACGCATCGCCAAGGACCTAGGTTTGTCGCAAGCACTCGTCTCCATGGTCCTGAATGGACGCACCGAGGGCATCAGCGAGGCGTCCAACCGCCGCATCTGGGAGCACGCGCTTAACCTCGGCTACCAGCCCAAGGGCATGCGCGCTTCGGGCGCCTCCGACGAGCTGAAGCAGATTCACGTCGGCTTCATCCTGCGTTCCGGCCTGGCCCTACACACCCAGAGTAACTACTTCAGCCACATCCAGCACGGCCTGCACGAGGCGCTCCAGGAACGCGGCATCAGCACGGTTTTTCTGGGCACCGAGAACAAGCTGGTCGAGGGCGCCTTCCGCATCCCGCTGGAGACCCGTAAGACGCTGTTCGGCGTCGTGCTTATGGGCGAGGTCGCGCCCGGCTTCCTGAAGGCGATCAAGCAACTTTGCCCCCGCGTTGTGGCTGTTTCGATGAGCTACCCCGGCCAGTGTCACTCGGTGCAATCGAACGAAACCCAGTCGCTGGATCTGCTCGTGGATCATCTGCACGGGCTCGGGCATCGCCGCTTTGCCTGGATCGGCGGCAACCGCGCCCTGACCCGCCACGAGGAACGTTACCGCGCCTTCCAGAACGCCCTGCGCCTGCGCGGCGTAGTGTTCGACGCTAATTGGGCGGTGCTCACCGACCAGGCCGACCGCACCGAGGGCCGCCTCGGGGCCGAGCTGTTCCTCGAGCGCTCCGGCGAACGCCCCACCGCCGTCTTGTGTTACAACGCCCTGATGGCGCGCGGCGCGCTCAATTGTTTCCTCGCCCGCGGCCTGCGCGTGCCGGCCGACCTCAGCCTGGCGGCGGTCGACGCCACCCGCATCTGCACCGAGGAGCATCCCTTTATCACCGGTGCGAGCGCCGATCCCGAGGCCATGGGCCGGAAAACCGCCGAGCTCCTGCTCCAGACCACCGGTGCGGACGACGAGGTCTATCTCGACGCCGCCCTGCCGTCCCGGCTGGCCGTGCGCGAGACCACGGCCGCCCTGCCGGCCTGAGCCCCCACGCGATCGTCGCTATGGGTGCGCCCGACCACGATACCCGGCTGCACGGCAAACGCGCCCTCGTGACCGCCGCCGGACAGGGCCTCGGGGCCGCCATCGCGGGGGAGTTGCTCGCGCGCGGCTGCGACGTGGTGATCCATTACCACCGCAGCGTCGCCGGGGCCGAGACCCTGGTCGCCCGCGCGGCCGGGTCGGGCCGACGTGCGTTTGCAATCGGGGCCGACTTGGGAACCCGCGCAGGAGCGGAGGATTGCGTGGATCGCGCCGTCGCCGCGCTGGGCGGCTTGGATATTCTGATCAACAACGCCGGCGACCTCGTGGGCCGGCGCAGCCTGGCCGAGCTCGACGAGGACTTCGTGCGCCGCACCTTCGCCATCAATCTGGACTCGATGATCTGGGTCACCCAGCGGGCCCGGCCCGCGCTGGAGGCGACGGCGCCCGCCGCGATCGTGAATCTCGCCTCGCTCGCCGGGCGCAAGGGCGGCCACGCCGGCTCGCTGCTCTACTCGGCGGCCAAGGGCGCGGTCATCACCTGGACCCGCGCGTTGGCCGGCGAACTCGGGCCGCGCGGCGTGCGGGTGAACTGCGTCGCCCCCGGTCTCATCCTCGGCTCGGCGTTCCACGCCACCCACACCACGCCGGAGTCCGCCGCCGCCACCATCGCGGGTATCCCCTTGGGCCGCGCCGGTCGGCCCGACGATGTCGCCCGGGCGGTCGTCTACCTCGCAGGCGAATACGACGGCTTCATCACCGGCGCGACCCTCGACTTGAACGGCGGGGTTTATTCGGCCTGAACCAGGCTCAAGCGCTCGGGACGGGCCGCAGTTTCTCCAAGACCGGGCGCAGCGCGACCACCAAACGTCGGTAGCCCTCGGGCGTGAGGTGGAGCTGGTCCGCGACGTAGCAGTCGGCTACGGGCTCGCCGGCCGCGTCCTCCAGGGCCGGGTTTACATCGAGATAGTCCACGTCGTCGGTTTCGCCCAACGCGAGCAGGCCTCGGTTGATTTCATCGACCGGCGCGAGTTTGCCGTCCGCCCGTTTTTGCGGGGCGCGGATCACCGATATCAACACGACGCGGACGCCGGGCAGGGCGGCGCGGGTCAGGTCCAGCCACTCGCGGGTGTTGGCCAGCACATCCGCGGGCGTGCGTTTGGCGTTCACGTCGTTGCTGCCGCAATACCAGACCACCACCCCGGCGCGGGAGGACGGCACGAGCCGGTCGAAGAAAAACAACTGTTCGGGCGTCTGGGAACCGCCGAAGGCGCGGTTCGTCACCGGTAGCGGGGCGAGATCGGCGGCGCAGGTCGTCCACTTGCGGAAAATGCTGCTACCAATCAACAGCACGCCGCCCGGCGGGGGGGCCGGGGCGGTGGCGAGACGTTCGATCTCGGCGGCGTATCGGGCCGTCCGCGCGGTGGCCTCGGCCGCCGTCAGCGTGGCGGTGGCGAACCACCAGCCGAGAGCGAGCGCGGCGAAAAGCCGCCCGGCGCGGGGCATGCGCCTACTCACTCGCGGCGGCTTCGGCGCAGGGCGGCGAAACCGAGCAGAGCGGCGCCGCCGAGCGCGGCGGAGGTGACGGGCTCGGGGATGGCGGTGGCGATGACCAGGTTACCGTCCGAGGTGGAGAAGGTATAGTCAAAGCCCCCGGTCGTGGCCGACCAGACGCCACCGGAGTTGGTCAGAGAGGTGCCGGCTATGCTCACCGAGGAGAAGTTGCCCGAACGGGAGCCTGCGCCGAAGAGATTGAACGAGGCGGCTTGGGCGAAGTTGTAGCTGTTATAGGCCACGACGCTCAAAGCCCCGCCGTAGGTCAGCGCACTGCTGACCGAGACCTTGTCGTAGTCGGTGCCGGCGACGCCACCCAGACCGCCGATCTCCATCGTCGTGGTGCTGGAGGAGCCGAGGGTGAGGTTGTTGTTGAAGGTGGCCAGGCCGGGGCTGTTGCCGGGGGTGAAGGCGCCGTTGATGGTCAGGTTGCCGATGGTCGTGCCGGAGCCTCGGTAGGTCTGGGTCGACCCCACCGTGTAGTTGCCGCCCGTTACGGCGGAGACGTCGAAGGTCGCGTTGTTCGTGATGGTGGGGCTGTTTGCGATCGAACCCGAGCCGGTGAGGGCGAGCTTGCCGCCCGAGATGGTGGTGTCGCCATTGTAGGTGTTCGTGCCGGCCAAGGTCAGGGTGCCGGCTTCGTTCTTGGTCACAGCGCGCACGCCGGTGCTCGCGTTGAAGATCGCTCCGTTCACCTCGGTGCTGCCGGCGCCGGCGAAGGTCACTCCGCCATTAGCACTCGAGCTGATGTCGAGGGTGCCGCCGAAGACGAGGGACAGGTTGGCGTCGAGGTTGGTGATGATGCGTGTGGTGTTGTTACTGGCGGTGGCCACACTGTTGCCCGAAAAAGTCAGTGTGGTAGCCTGACCGCTGCTAGCGGAGAATTTCATGCTATTACCCAAGTAGGAGCCGAGGGTATAGTTCCCGGCTGCGGCAAGGTCGACGGTGCCGGCGTTTCCCGAGCTGCCGGCGCCGGTCAAGGTGGCCGTCGTCGCTAGCGAATTGACATTATTTAGTTTAAGCGAGGGTGCGACGGTTCCGCTAAGTTCGAGTTTAAAATTAGCGTTCGCACTCGATAAATTGCCACTGGCGATGATCACGGCACCCTCGTTGATCGTGGTCGCCCCGGCGTAGGTGTTGGTTCCGGTGAGCGTCAAGGTGCCGGCGCCGGTCTTGGTCAGCGAGCCCACGCCGGTCTGGCCCGCCGTAAAGCCGATCGAGCCGATGCTGGTGTTGCCCGCGCCGGCGATGGTCAGGGTTCGGTTATTGGCGTTGCTGGTGAGCGTGACCGCGTCGGTGGTCAGGCTCCCTCCGGCCACCGTGGTCCAAGTTTGGGTATTGTTGGTGGAGATGGGACTCGTTATGGTCTGCGCGGTGGACCCCGAGTTGTTGGTGATGCCTTGTGCGCCGATGCTCAGGACGAGAGGGCTGGAACCTATGGAGTAGGCGTTGGCGGTGCTGGAGAAAACGATGCCGACCACGCTGCGAGCGTTTGAAAAGGTGACGCTGTTGTTTCCGGCGGCGTTGTTGCTGAAATTCCAGATATTGCCGCTGCTCACGCTGTTGGTGATCGTGGGGGTGCCCACCCAATTGGAGGCGGTGTTGGCGACGCTTCCGACATTCGCCCAGGTGATGCTGGTTTGGGCATGGGCGGGGATCGCACTGGCGGCGATTAAACCAAGCAAACCCAGCAAACGGCGGGTGGAGGCTGAGGTCTTACCTTTTGGAGGATATTGGTTACTCATGGGGGTAATAAGCAGTGAGGGTGATCGGTGAAGGTTAGCGGGAGTTCGACGGTGTGAAATGAGGCGGCGAACGGATCAGTTGATTTTGCCGTTCCAGCGGTCTTTGCCGTTGGGGTTCACCGAGGTGAGCTCGGACTTCAGGGTAGCGAAGGAGACCTTGGCGGTGTGGCCGTCCACGAAGGCCACGTTGATGTTGTCGTTGTGACGAAAGCTGATCTTCACCGACGTGGTCGGGGTGGCCTGCAAGTCGGTGAGGGCGGCGTTGTGGGTGCAGGAGGAATCGCAGCTGTAGTCGCTGGAGCTGCGGGGCACGCCGTCGAGTAGGAGGTAGGTGCGGGAGGGGTTGATGATGGAGGCGACTTGGCGGGGGCCATTGCCGCTCAAGCCGGTGGCGGTGCTGGCGGAACTGCCTGCCTCGAGCGCGAAGGTGGCGGTGTATTGGGATACGCTGTTGGCGTAGGTGGCATCGGGCTGGAGCGGCTCCATCGGGCAGAGGAACACTTTGTTGGTCACCACGCCGGTGGCGCTGTTGCCACGATTAGGGATGTAGGGGTAGACCGCCTTGGCGTAGTTTACCAGAGTGCCGTCGGGGCTGGGATTGGAGCCGGCGCGTGGATAGTAGCCCTTGTTGTCCTGAGGAAACAGGCTGATCGCGAGGGCGATCTGGCGGAGATTGGAGAGGCACTGAGTCGATTTTGCCGAGTTGCGGACCTTGCCGACGGTGGGAATGATGATCGCAGCGAGTATGCCGATGATCGCGATCACCGTAAGCAGTTCGATTAGCGTAAAGGCGCGCGAAGCCCGCTGGTTTGCTGAGACAGAGAGGTTCATGGGCGGGGTGGGGTCATGGGAAATGAGCACGGAGCAAACGGAGATTCAAGCCGTAATTGATAATTATAAAAAAAGAAGTTAAAACTTTTTAACGTATTTGGTAAATTGCTCGGAACCGGCCTTAGGGCGAAGTGAGGGAGAGCGTGTCACCGCGGAAATCGAGTTGATCGGTTTTGCCGTCCGGCCTGGTTACGATTAGGCACTTGTCCGTCGCCAGACTCGCGGAGGGCGGGCTTGGGGGCGTGCCGTCGCGTTCGGGCCAGAGCACGGTGTAGAAAACGTGGCGGGAGCTGGGCTCGGCGGTTTCGACGAGAAGATGGCTCTGCTCGTCCCAAGCGCCGGTTTGGCCGAAGCCGGACGGAGCGCTCTTTGTATAGCCAGGGTCCACCGGGACGTCAAAACGGTCTTTTATGGTGGCTTTCCAGACCACGCCGGCGGAGCTCGCGAGGCGCGCAGTAAGGGTGGCGGCGGTTCCGGTGATCTGGGCGATGCCCTCCTCATCCCATGTGATCGGGCGCTCGGCATGGAGTTGCCAGGTGATGCGTCCGGGGGTGGTGAGCTCCACCCGGTCGCGGAGGACGACGTAGCGGCGATCGATAAAGACGAGGTCGCGAAGCACGCTCACCACCCGGCCCTTGGGTTGGAGGGATTGATAGGCGGCGGTGGCGTCGCCGAGCGCGCGCTCGAAGCGCGGTCCGGTATCGAACTGCACGATATGCCCCGCGGCGGAGGCATCCTGGGCTTTCTGCCCGAGCCCGTCGATGAGCAGGGCGTTTTTCGACTTGGTCTGCCAGGTCCAGCCCTTGTGGTGGGGTGAGCGGTGGAACTCGCGGTAGCCGGAATTGATCGCGAGGCTTTCCCCGTAGGCGTTTAGGACGAAGGCGTTTTGGTCGGCGTGGCTATGGCTGAAGGAGCCGTAGGAGCTGGATTTGAACGTGACGTGGATGTCGTCCTTCGGGCGGCCGAGCGCGCTGTGGAGCGAGACCCAGCCGACGTCCGCGAAAAACCGATACGGTGCCAGGGTGTCGAGCGCGACGGGCGAGGGGACGGGTAGGTGCGCGACGGTGAAGTTGCGCACTAGGAACTCCTCGGCGGTGGGGTAGACCCGGTCCAGGCCGCCGATGCCGGCCTCGGCGGGGGATTCGGACCCCTCGGCGAGGCCGGAGTAGGTGACGAGGCGGCCGTCGTCGAGCACGCGGGAGAGGTGGATCAGGTATTCGGCCGAGGCGGGTTCGAGGCTGAACTTGCCAGCTTTGGAAAGATCGCCGAAGCCGCTGTGGCGGTAGGGTTGGACGTTGTAGAGCAGGAAGTAGGGGGTATTTTTCCAGAACGGGGTCCGGTAGGCCAGCGGGTCGCCAATGGCCACGAGAGCGTCTTGGAAGGAGGCGTGCTCGATCGTGCCGCGCCAGTAGGCGATGCCCTCGGCCCAGCCGCCGTCGTCCCCGCCCCACATCGGGAAACGGTCTCGGTAGAAACTATAGGCGAGGTGCCACCAGTCGCGCGACTCGTCCGGCAGGTCGTCCCAGAGGGCGAGCGCCCCCAGGCCGGTCATGGCCATGAAGCGGATGGGGTGGGAGGCGGGTTTGCCCTCCAGGGAGTTGCGGCGGACCTTTTCCACCCGGCCCTCGCGGACCCAGGCGGCGGATTGGACGCCGCGCGCGCGGAAATGGGCGACGATGAGGGCGCGTTCGGCGGGCGTGAAACGGTCGCGCAGGAGATCGTAGGCGAGCGGGAGTTTCCGCCACAGACGGAAGTGCGCTTCGTCGTTGTAGAGGATCGAGGTGGCGCCGACGGAGGGACCTTTTTTCCAGCCGGAGGGATCGAGGCTCCAGTCGCAGGCCTTGAGGATGAACTCCTTTGCTTTCGCGAGGTAGCGTTCGTCGCCGGTGCCGAGCCAGAGCAGGGCGCCGGCGTTGGCGACGCCGGCGACCAAGCCGCACGTATCCTGGGCGGCGCGCCAGCGGTTGGCCTTGGCGGAATCACGTTCCGAGGGTTCGGGGTTGCCGTAGGTGAGGGGTTCGGGCGGAAAGGCGAGGCCGAGGTAGTCCTTGTCGAAATCGGCGCGGATTTTCTCGAAACCGACCTTGCCGGTGCCGGTTGTAACATACGCGAGGAACGCGTCCACGCGGCCTGCGAGCACAAGGGTGCGTGGGGCGGCGGCGGGGACGAGCGCGGCGGGATTCTCTGCCGCGGTGAGCTCAAGCGTGATGGCGCCTAGGATACCGGCGATGACCAGCCGTGGCCAGCGTGGGACGGATTTCATGGGGCGTGGTAGGGCCATTCCGGCAAGGCGTGGTGGACGATGCGCCACTCGCCCAGCTTGGGATGGGTAAGCAGCCATTGGCCTTCCGCAAGGCGCACGGGCGTCCAGGGCTCGGCTTCGGGGCCGTCGCGTCCGCTCCACGCGAGCGCGGCGAGGACCAAAGGCGAAGTTTGCCGCGGGTAAGTGATAACCGGCGTCAGATGGAACGGCGCGTGGGTATGCCGGCGCGGGGTGGCCCCGTCGAGACGACCGTCCCACTGGGCGGTGCCCGCCGGGCCGAGATTTTGCAGGGCGATGGCGCGGCCGTCGGGTGCGCGGGCGGCAAGGTAGCCGGGCGAGGCGAGCGGGACGGCTACCGGCGTGTCGAGCGGCAGGGCAAAGCCGCCCAGTTCCAGCGCGACCGGCTGGCGAGGTTCTACGCGGTGGAGTTGGAGCAGCCAGCCGTCGCGCCAGAACAACCACGTCTCCACCCCGGCGCCGAGCTGCCCGGTTTTTTGGCCGAGGTTGCAGACGAAGCCGAGATGGTCGGCGGCGAGGGCGGTGGCGGTGGTGGAGTGGCGGCCGATCGCTCGTCCGTCGTCCCAGCGCGCGATCAGGGCGCCGTCGGCGGACCAGGTGGTCGGCTCGGGGAAGGCGTAGGTGAAGCCGACGCCGGTGCGATAGGAGAGTTTGCTCCACTTCCACGCGCCGTAGCGGAGGTGGGTGTTGGACACCATCGAACCGGCGTTGAGCAGCTCCACCTCGCCGCCGGGCAGCCCGCGGAAGACCAAGCCGCCGGCGCGGACGGCGCGCACAAAACCGGCCGGATTTTCGGAGGGCAGCGGCTCCTCGGGAGCATTCCAGTAGGCGTGGTCGGCGGGCAGCAGGAGCGAGGTGAAACCCTTCGCGCACCAGTAGGGCGAGGCGGGGCAGGAGTAGCCCTCGACGATCTCCGGCCAGGCGTCGGTGAAGCCGGGTGCGAGGCAGCCGGTGGCGGGGTCGGTGATGGGTCGGGCGAGGAAAAACTCCACGTTGCGGGTGCACAGGCGGCGCACGCGGCCGGGGGGCAGATCGGTCGCGCCGGTGGCGACGGCGAGCGCAAAGGGTGCGCAAGCGTTGAAGCGGTAGGCGATGGAGCGGCCGAACGCGGGATGCTCGCCCGACGCGGCGAAAGCGTGCTGGTAGTCGTCGGTAAAATCCCGCGCCCAGCCGCGCCAGCGCGCGGCGCGGGCGGGATCACGGTGGCCGTGTAGCAGAACCCATAACAAGCCGTAGAAGTGGAAGGCGTAGGCGTTGTAGTGGTCGTAGGCCTGGTTGGCGCCGTCCTCGAACCAGCCGTGGCTGCGGTGCATGGTTTCCAACTGGTCCAGATGGGCCTCGATGATCGCGCGATCGGTCGGCCGCGCCGCGCCCTCCGTCCCGAGGAATTCCAGGATGTGGACCGACATGAACAGGTGGTTGTTGTTCACGATCCCGCCGCCGCGCGCGGTCGCGAACCAGGCGGTGACAAGCGCCCGATCGGTGGCGGCGAGCGGTTCCCACAGCTGGGCCCGGGCGAGGCGGAGTCCGATGGCCATCAAGCCCATTTCGACGTGGTGCTGGTGGTAGTTCGCGTCGGGCCCCCAGTATTCCGGCGAAGCCGGGTCGGCGCCGAGCACGAGGCCGGCGCGTAGCCAGGAGGCGAGTTTTTGCCGGAGCGCGGCGGCCTCGGCGTGGCCGACCTCGGGGGTGGTTTGCAGGTAGAGCGCGGCGAGAAAAAGCGGGCGCGCAAAGGACTCCAAGCGGTCAGCCTGGGCATCGTGATCACTGGGCCGGCCGGGCAGGGGTAGGTCGGCCCGGCCGGGGTGCATAAGGGCGGCGAGCGGCTCGAGCAGCCCTCGGGCGTGCCCTTGCCAGCGGAGATAGGCGGCGGGCGGCATAGGGAAATGGAGCTGCTCAGGTGATCTGGTCGAACAACGCCGGCGTGACCACGGCTTCGAGCGGTTCGCCCGCGACATAGGCCCGCAGGTTGTCCACCGCCAGCGAACCGGCGTCGCGCCGCCGGTCGGTGGTGGGGCCGCCGAGGTGGGGCGTCAGGCCGACATTGGGCAGACCGCGCAACGGGTGGTCGGCGGGCAGAGGCTCGACCGCGAACACATCCAGCCCGAAGAAAACGCGGCCCTCCCGCGCGACGCGCACCAAGCCGGCCTCGTCGACCACTTTGCCGCGGCCGGTGTTTACAAACACCGAGCCGGGGCGCAGCAACCGTAACAACCGCTCGGTCACGATGCCCTCGGTCTCGGGGATGAGCGGCGCGAGCTCGACCACGATGTCGTTGTCCGCGAAGAGCGCTTCGAGGCTGGCCGCGCGTCGGATGCCGAAAGCCTTTTCAGCCGAGGCATCCACATCCGGGGCTAGGACGGAAATATCGACGCCGAAGGGGGCCAGCAAAACGAGTAATTCACGGGCGACGCGGCCAAATCCGTGGATGCCCACGCGCCGCCCGAAAAGCGAGGCGGTCTCGGCCTCGCGGGTTTTCCAAGCGCGATCCCGATGCATGGCGAGGGCCCAGTGAGTCCCGCGGCGCAGGGCGGAGAGAATGTGGAAAAGCGCGCCCTCGGCCACGACCCGCGAGATGGAGCCGCCCCAGTTGGTCACCAATAGGCCATTCTCGAGGTGGTGCCGGGAAACAAGGCCCCGCACCGAACCGGTGAGGTGACACACGTAGCGCAGACGCGGTGGCAAAAGGGAGGGTAAAGTCGGTGCGCGCCAACCAGTTACGAGAATCTCTGGATCTAGCTCATGCAGCAAGGCCGCGAAGGCGGCCGTCGATCCGGTGGAAGGGTCGTATTCACGGTAACTGGTCGCCAAATTCCGGATCTCGCCATGAAGCGCGCCGGGCAGAAATTCGCGGGTATCCAGCGGTGTGAGAGCGAGTAATAAAGCCGAAGGGCGCGAGGATGAGCACACGACTTCAGGGGCGGTGGAAGGGGCTAATGGGGACATGGCTCGGTTCGCGTTCGGATGTCGGTAGTTCTCAAAAGAAAGAGAGGACTAAAGGGCTAAATCACCCACCCGGCCCCAAATGGCTCAAGGCGTGGCGTCGGGGTTTGTTGAGATGTGCAAGAATATCACTTCTTGAATTGATAATTATCAAAATCAAGCCTCAAACTCGGCTTTTTCCTCTTTTGATGACGGAAAACCCGTGCTCTGGGGCGTTTAAGTTCCGCATTACACTTTTGGTAGCCCTCCCGCCTGCCTTTTCGCTTGCCGGACTCGGCGCGCGGCGAAGGGTGACGCCCATGGCCCAAGCCTACACCGAAGCCTCGATCAAGACCCTCTCCCCCCTCGAGCACATCCGTCTCCGCCCCGGCATGTATATCGGCCGCCTCGGCAACGGCGCCCACCCCGAGGACGGCATCTACGTGCTGCTCAAGGAGACGATCGATAACTGCATCGACGAGTTTACCATGGGCTTCGGCAAAAAAATCGAGGTCGAACTCAACGACCGCACCCTGCGCGTGCGCGACTACGGCCGGGGCATCCCGCTGGGCAAACTCGTGGACTGCGTGTCCATCATCAACACCGGCGCCAAATACGACTCCGAGACCTTCCAGAAGGCCGTCGGCCTCAACGGCGTCGGCCAGAAGGCGGTCAACGCCCTGTCCTCCCACTACCGCGCCCAGGCCGTGCGCGAGGGCCAGACCAAGATCGTCGAGTTCGTCGCCGGCAAACTCGCCAAGGAGACGAAAATCATCGCCGCCGCCGGCGAGCGGAACGGCACGCTGGTCGAGTTCACGCCCGACACCGCCCTTTTCGGCCCGGAGTTTCGCTTCAAGACCGAGTTCATCGAGGAGATGCTCTGGAACTACGCCTACCTGAACCGCGGGCTCACCCTCGTGTTCAACGGCAAGGCCTACAAATCCGAGCACGGCCTGCGCGACCTGCTCACCAAAAAACTCACCGGCGACCCGCTCTACCCGCTCATCCACCTCGAGGGCGAGGACATCGAGGTCGCGCTCACCCACGCCGGCCACTACGGCGAGGAATACTACTCCTTCGTCAACGGCCAGCACACCACCATGGGCGGCACCCACCTGGCGGCCTTCCGCGAGGCCCTCGTCCAGACCGTGCGGAATTTTTTCAAGAAGGACTACGACGCCGCCGACATCCGCCAGTCCGTCGTCGCCGCCGTGTCCATCCGCGTGCAGGAGCCCGTTTTCGAGTCCCAGACCAAGACCAAGCTCGGCAGCAACGACGTCGGCCCCGGCGGCCCGAGCGTGCGCAACTTCATCACCAGTTTCCTCGGCCAGCAGCTCGACAACCACCTCCACCGCAACCCCGCCGTCGCCGAGGAGTTGAAGCGCAAGGTCGAGGAGAGCGAGCGCGAGCGCAAGGAGCTCGCCGGCATCCGCAACCTCGCCCGCGAACGCGCCAAGAAGGCCTCGCTGCACAACCGCAAGCTCCGCGATTGCCGCGCCCACCTCGGCACCAAGGACAAACGCGCCGAGGAGAGCTCGCTTTTCATCGTCGAGGGCGACTCCGCCGCCGGCTCCCTCACCGCCTGCCGCGACGTCCACACCCAGGCCGTCTTCGCCCTGAAGGGCAAACCCCTCAACACCTACGGCCTGACCAAAAAGGTCATCTACGAGAACGAGGAATTCCACCTCCTCCAGAGCGCGCTCAACATCGAGGAGGGCATGGACGGCCTGCGCTACAACAAGGTCATCATCGCGACCGACGCCGACGTCGATGGCATGCACATCCGCCTGTTGCTGATCTCGTTTTTCCTCCAATTTTTCCCCGAGCTCATCACCCAGGGCCACCTCTTCGTGCTGGAGACGCCGCTCTTCCGCGTGCGCAACAAAAAGGAGACCCGCTACTGCTACTCCGAGGCCGAGAAACAGGCCGCCCTGCACAAGCTCGGACAAAACGCCGAGATCACGCGCTTCAAGGGCCTCGGCGAGGTCAGCCCGGGCGAGTTCAAGGACTTCATCGGCGAAAACATGAAGGCCGAAAAAGTGACCCTCGAACACCTGCACAACAGCGCCGACCTGCTGACCTTCTACATGGGCAAGAACACTCCGCAGCGCCAGGACTTCATCATCGGCAATCTCCGCGTGGAAAAGGATCTGGTCGAGGCCTAGGGCAGTCTCAGAGGCGCAGCGTTTCCGCCAGCCCCCGGCGCCAATCGCCGCTATTGAGTCGCAGATCGCCGCGCCGCGCGTTCCAAGCCAGCGCCAACGTGCGTTCGGGCAGGGCGAGCTTCGGCTTTTTCAGTGTCACGCATCCCGCCGGGTTTTCCACCGTCGAAGGTAAAAAGCCCGCGCCCTGCACCGCCACCACGGCGTCCGCTACGCCGTGCCAGGACGCACAGCGCACCGCGACCCGCGCCTCCCCGCCCGCATGCGCGGCGAGCGCGCGCACCCGATCCTCCCATTCCCGCCCTCCGCCGAGCACCACGAAGGGCCGCGCGACCGCCGCCCGCCAGTCCGTGTTCGCGCGCTCCTGGTTGGTATCGCCGGCCATCACGAGGCGGTAAGCGACCTTGCCCAGGCGCAGCGTCTCCACGCCCGCCCGTTTTTCCGTTTCGTCAATCACCCCCAGGTCGATTCTTCCCTCTTCCAGAGCGTCCAGAATCTCCGCCCCCCGCAGATTTCGCATCTCCAAAACCACCTTCGGCATGCGGGCGCGCAGGGCTCCCAGCCTAGGCAAAACCACTCCACGCAAAAAACTTTCGCCCGCTCCCAACACCACCAGCTCGGACACTTCTTCGGCTTCCGTCGCATGGACCGCCTCCAGCCCGGCGAGGATCTGCCGCGCCAGCGCGGCCAGCTCGCGACCCTCGGAGGTCAAGACCACGTTTCGCCCGCTCCGCTCGGTGAACCGCCGCCCGAAATGTTCCTCCAGCTCCTTAATCTGCCGGCTGAATTGACTTTGCCTCACCGCGTCGCCGTTCGCAGCCTTGGCCATGCTTCCCGCGTCCGCCACCTCGCAGAACGTGCGCAACCGCTCCAGTGACAACCCCGCTCTGGTGAACAATCGATTAAACATGATCGTATAGTCATGCTTCGTGCGAAACACTTGTTCGCACCGCAACCTCCATTTCTCCACTTTCCGATTCACACCCAGCCATGAGCCCGCACGAATCCGAAGCCGACGCCCGCATTCTCATCGATGAGATGCTTCGCCGTGCCGGTTGGGACCCCGCCAACAAGGCCGACGTCCTCACCGAGGTGCCGGTGGTGCTGGGCGCCCTGTCCGATATCGCCGCCCCGGGGGCCGAGCCCGTCTCCTCCGCCGATACCTCCCTCAAACGCGCCGACTACGTCCTCCTAGATCAGCAAGGCCGCCCCCTCGCCGTCGTCGAGGCCAAGAAAAAGGCCATCGATCCCTACACCGCAAAAACCCAGACGCTCCCTTACGCCGAGAAGCTCGACGCCCCATTCATCTTTCTCTCCAACGGCGAGCAAATCTACTTCTGGGACTACGGCATCGCCGACGCCCGCCCCGTCGCCTCCTTCTTTTCCCGCCGCGATCTTGAGCGCCTTCGCGATCTCCGCCGCCACCGCACCGCCCTCGCCGCCGTCCCGATTCCCGAGTTTTATCAATCCCACGGCGAGACCTTCCGCTTTCGCGATTACCAGATTTCCTGCCTGCGCGCCATCGACCGCACCATCGAGCTGGGCAAACGCCGTTTCCTCGCCGAACTCCCCACCGGCACCGGCAAGACCGATGTCATCTGCCAGCAGATCAAACGGCTCATCGAGTCCGGCCACGTCGAGCGCGTCCTTTTCCTCGTCGATCGCGACAACCTCGCCAAACAGGCCCTCGACGCCCTCTTCGACCTCCTTCCCACCCACTCCACCTACTGGCTAAGGGCCGGCGCCGTCCGGCAGGAAAAACAGATCACCGTCGCCCTCCTCCAGACCATGGTCGGCCGCGTGCACGACTACACCAGCGGCTACTTCGATCTCGTCGTCACCGATGAGTGCCACCGCTCCATCTACGGCGCCTGGCAACTCGCCCTCACCCATTTCGACGCCCTCCACATCGGCCTCACTGCCACCCCCGCCCAATACATCGAGCGCAACACGTTCGGCTTCTACCAGTGCCGCGATAACCAGCCCGACTTCTCCTACCGCATCCAGGACGCCTTTAAGGAGGGTCACCTTTGCCCCTACCGCTTCGCCAAGGGCCTGACCCGGCTCCTGTCCGACGGTGCCACCGTGGACGGCGAGGACTTCGACCCCGGCACCTTCGAGCGCACCTGGACCAACGCCGACACCAACCGCAAGATGATGGCCGAGTTCGACCGCCTCGCCTGGGCCACCTACCGCGACCAGGCCCCCGGCCAGAAAACCGGCCCCGGCAAGACCATCGTCTTCGCCCTCACCAAACACCACGCCGCCCGCCTCGAACAATACCTCAACGCCCTTCACCCCGAGCTCAAAGGCGCCTACGCCGCCGTCATCACGTCCGATATCCCCGACGCCGACGACGCCATCCGCCGCTTCAAACGCGAAACCTACCCGCAGATCGCCGTCACCGTCGGCATGCTCGACACCGGCTTCAACTGCCGCGAGCTCCTCCACGTCGTCCTCGCCCGTCCCGTCCGCTCTCCCATCCTCTACCAACAGATTCGCGGTCGTGGCACCCGCACCGCCCCCCACATCGGTAAAAAGCACTTCGTCATCTACGACTTCTTTGGCAACCACGAGTATTTCAACGACTCCGACACCGACGTCTTCACCGGCTCCGGCGGCGGCGGCACCAGCCCAGCCAAACCCAAGGTCCACCCCCAACCCCGCACCCTCCGCGAACTCGGCCTCGAAGACCAGTGGCTCTACCGCGCCGCCTACGTCGAGGTCGGCCCCGAGGGCGAGCGCGTGGATAAACGCGAATACATCACCGACTGGGAAAAAGCCGTCCGCGCCGCCACCTCCGCCGATCCCGTCCTCCAAAAAATCCAGGACGGCCAGGCCCTCTCCGATACCGAGGCCGCCGCCCTCGCCGCCCGCCTCAACCAGCCCGCCCACTACTTCACCGAGGAAAACCTCCGCCACGCCTACCGCCAGCCCGTCGGCGGCCTGGTGGACTTTATCCGCGCCGCCCTCGGCCTCGCCAAAACCCGCCCGCGCGAGGAACAGCTGGAGGAAAACTTCCGCGCGTGGCTTATCGCCAAACAGTTCACCCCGCCCCAGGTCGCCTACTTGCAGCTCCTCAAAAACCGCGGCCTCGCCCAAGGCCGCATCACCGTCGCCGACCTTTTCCGCCCGCCCCTCCAGCACCTCAACGCCGCCGCCACCGGCACCGAACTCTTCGGCGAGGATGCCCTCAAAGCCGTCATCGAAGACCTCGACCACTCCGTCTTCGCCACCTCCGCCTAATTCTCTAGCTCCTAGATTCTAGCTACTAGCTCCTTTCCGAAAATGCCTCCCGATCTCCGCAGCCGCCTCGACCGCGTCACCCAGCTCCTCTTCTCCGGCGGCCTCAACAACCCCATCACCTACATCGAGCAGATCTCCTACCTGATCTACCTCAAGCTGCTCGACGAGGCCGAGAACTCCCGCGAACTCCAGGGCCGCCTCACCGGCCAGCACACCTCCCTCTTCCCCCAGCAGGCCTCCCGCTACCGCTGGAGCCAGTGGCGCCTCTTCTCGGGAGAAAAGCTCCTCCGCTTTGTCCGCGACGACGTTTTCCCCTACCTCGCCTCCCTCGTCCGCGAAGAGCCCGACGTCGCCGCCTATTTCCAGGACGCCCGCCTCCAGATCGAAGACCCCGCCATCCTCAAGGAAGTCATCGACGAGCTCGACCAGATCCAGTTCGCCCGCCTCGGCACCGACGTCAAAGGCGACATCTTCGAATACCTCCTCACCTACCTCGCCACCCAGGAAGGCGCCCTCCTCGGCCAGTTCCGCACCCCCCGCCAGATCCGCAAACTCATGGTCGAGGTCCTCGACCCCGACCTCGGCGATACCATCAACGACCCCGCCTGCGGCACCGGCGGCTTCATCATCGACAGCACCGAATACATCCTCGCCAAGTATTCCTCCGCCCCCCTCGAAGTCCCCATCTACGGCGAGACCTGGCTCGAGGAGAAAAAACTCACCCTCGCCGAGGCCAAAAAACAAAACCCCTCCCTCCAGACCTACCGCAAAGGCCCCGGCGACCTCCTCCCCGATTGGGACCGCCTCGAAGCCTCCCTCTTCGGCCACGACGTCTCCCGCGAGATGATCCGCATCGGCCGCATGAACCTCGTGCTCCACGGGTTCCCCAAAGCCCGCCTCAAACGCGCCAACACCCTCTCCGACATCGGCGGCCTCACCGAAGACGACCTCGCCCGCCGCTACCGCGTTATCCTCTCCAACCCGCCCTTCGCCGGCATGTTGCCGCGCGACTCCATCCGCAGCGACCTGCCCACCAATTCCAAGAAGAGCGAACTCCTCTTCCTCGCCGTCATGATGCAGTCGCTCGCCCCCGGCGGCCGCTGCGCCGTCGTCATCCCCGAGGGCCTGCTCTTCGGCTCCACCAGCGCCCACACCGAACTCCGCAAAAAACTCTGCACCGATTTTGAGGTGCAATGCGTCGTCTCCCTCTCGGCCGGAGTCTTCAAGCCCTACGCCGGCGTAAAAACCTCCATACTCATCTTCCGCCGCCCCGCCCATGTAGCCCCGATCGCTGATCGGGGTTCTGTGGAACGTCATGTCTGGTTCTACGACCTCGCCCAAGACGGCTACGACGCCGACAAAATCAGCGGCGGCGGCCGCCCCATCACCCCCGAGAAAAACGACATCCCAGATTTCCTCATCGCCTGGGCCGCCTTCAAACGCGACGGCTTCCGCAAGCCCCCCGGCGTCGCCGCCGGCACCCTTCTCCCCGCCGGCAGCCCCGAGCCCAAAAGCTGGCGCGCCACGCTGGAGCAGATCGAAGCCGCAAACTGGAGCTTAGCGTCAAGTCGCTACCGCCCTCAGGTCGCCTCGGCATTGATAGACGAAAATCCGAGCGAATTGATTTCTGCCGCAATCAAATCTGAAGACAAAATTCGCGATGGTTTAGCCAATCTACTCGCTGCGCTTTCAAAATGAATTGGCGAACTACAGTTTTAGGCGATCCTGCAGTCGCAGAAATCAATCCGCGTAACGCCTCAGAATTCCGCGAGTTACCCGATTCCACGCCCGTCAGTTTTGTTCCAATGGCGGCGGTTGATGAAACCGAGGCAGCCATCTTGCGGCAGGAATCTCGGGCGCTGGGAGAAGTCCGCAAAGGTTTCACGTCTTTTCGAAGAGACGATGTTATACTCGCCAAAATCACGCCCTGTATGGAAAACGGGAAGCTGGCTTACGCCGAAAATCTCGACACCGAACTTGGATTCGGCTCCACCGAGTTCCACGTCATCCGTGCAGCCGATGAGGTAAATCCAAAGCTCCTGTATTTTTATCTCCGACGTCCTGATTTTCGTTCAGCAGCAAGAGCGGCCATGGTTGGGGCTGCCGGCCAGCAGCGCGTTCCAGCTCATCACCTAGAGAATTTACCGATTTCACTCCCCACCGACCCGCGCGAACAAACCCGCATCGTGGAGTTGCTGGATCAAGCGGACGCCTTGCGCCGCCAACGCGCCGAAGCCGACGCCAAACTCGCCCGCCTCCTCCCCGCCCTCTTCCGCCACCACTTCGGCGATCCGCTTGAAGGCAACGTTCCGTTCAAAACCGAACCGCTGGGCTCCCTGCTCAGCTCGATTGATAGCGGCGACAGTCCGCGATGCTTAGATCGTCAGGCCCGCCCCGATGAATGGAGCGTGCTCAAACTCGGAGCCGTGACGTGGGGACGTTTCGACGACGCCCAGAACAAAGCCCTGCCCAGTGACATCTCGCCTGACACGTCCCTTGAAGTCCGCACTGGTGATCTTCTGTTCGCACGGAAAAATACTCTCGAACTCGTCGGCGCGACCGCCCTCGTTCGCGACACCCGCTCCAAACTCCTCTTGCCCGACTTGATTTTCCGCCTCGTTCCTCGCGACGACGCTAAACTCACCAAGGAATACCTCTGGTGTCTGCTAAGCCAACCGAGCATGCGGAGCCGCCTGCGTTCGATTGCCTCCGGTGCCGCCGGTTCGATGCCAAATATATCCAAGGGGCGCCTCGAAGGAATCGAAATTCCGCTGCCGCCAATAGCGACCCAACGCGTTTTCTCCCGCCAGGTGCATGCCGCCTTGGACATGGAAACCCAAGCCGCCGCGAGCGCGGCGAAGCTGGAGACGCTGTTTCAAACCCTGCTGCACCGCGCCTTCACCGGCGAGCTGACCGCCCGCTGGCGCGAAGCCCACCTCCGCGAAGGCGTGCAGGAACTGGCCCGACTTTCACGCGCGTGAACCCGGGGCGCGACGGCGCCCCACCTCACAAACCACCAATAACCTCAACCCACGGAAAGGAGTAAACCATGCACGATCCCCGCGACGAAGACCAACGCCAGGCCGATCTGGATAACCACGCCAATCAGCTCAACGACAACAACGACGCCTACTGGGAGTCGAGAGGCTACGACGAACGCCCCGACAACTGGCAAGACCGCGACGAATAATCGCCGCTCCGCATGACCCTCGCGGCGGGCACGGTCCCCGCGCCCGCCGCTTTTCTCCCCCCGACACTTATGGACCTTTTCAAACTCGCTCTCGATCACCGCATTTCTCTGACCGAGCTTCACTTGCTCCAAGTTCGCCTTGGCCATAAGCCGCCCTCTGCAAGCGACATCGCCGATCCGATCGCCGATGAGGTTGCGGTAAAATTACTCGATCTTCTACGCCTGCCAGAATTCGGGGTCGTAGGTTTTGGCCCGAGTAACTTCAAGGCCTTTGGCCCGGCGATGCCGCCCCAACCACTCGCTCCAATAACCTTCATTTTCGGCCCTAACAGCTCCGGCAAATCCAGCCTGCTTCACAGTCTACTCTGGGGCCAACACGCCGCCACCACCGGCGAACTCGACGTCATTCGCCCGGAACTCTCCGGCAACAACGTCAACCTAGGTGGCTTCCAGACATTTCGTCATAAACGCAGTGCCGACTCGGTTTCACTCGGCTTCACCGTGTGCCTGCCCAAACGCTACACTCTGGATTCCACTGAAGCTACCGCACGTCTGTCCTTGGATTACTCGCTGGAAAGCAAAGGAGTATCCAATGCACGCCCGGTTCTTCGCACCTTTACCCTTGAGGTAAGCGACCATGAAATGCTTCGGGCAAGTCGTCGTCCAAACGGTAAAATGCAAGTGGACCGAGCGTCGGTGGTTAACGCCTCTCGGCTCAGTGCCTTTATGGCTGAGTCAGACCAGGACTTCTTCAGCTTCGCCAATGTCGTATCGGAGCTGGTCGATCAACTTAGCTTCGATGGCGACGGCCTTCTGCCAAGTTCCAGCAACCGTGGTCAAATCACCCAAGTTGGCCACGAAAAAAAGGTTATCAACCTTGCGAGCGATTTCCTGCAACATATCGAAGCCCTTGTTCTCGATGCCTGCGCGATCGTTCGGGATTGGTTCGATCAAATAGCCTACCTCGGGCCCATCCGCACCTATCCGGATCGCACCTGGTCCTTTTCCGATTACCGTGATGCCGACTGGAAAGCCGGCGGTGGCGATGCGTGGGAGGCGATCCGCGATATCGCAAACGTTCGCGACTACGTGAACCGGTTCCTTGTTTCCACCGGCTACATTTTTCGTGTTAAAAACTACATTGCGGAAACCGAAGCGAAGGAGGCGGTGGAAAACTATCTGACCATAAAGCCTGTCGTGGACGGCTACAGCGAGGAGCAAAAAGAAGCTATCGCGAAGGGTCGCGAAGAAGAGGAAGGCTTCGATTTCGACCGTTTCAGTCTTAACCGGACCTTCCGTCACCGCGACCTTGTGCTGGTCGACATCCGAAACCGTATTGAGGTAAGCGCACGCGATGTCGGCGTCGGCATAAGCCAGCTCGTGCCGGTGGTCGCGATGGCCTATGGCCTGGAACGTAAAACCATCTTGATGGAGCAACCCGAAATTCATGTTCATCCGAAGTTACAGGCCGATCTCGGCGATGTTTTCATAGAGAGTTCGCTTCGCGAGGCCTTGATGGGCAATCGCTATATAATCGAGACCCACAGCGAAACCTTGATACTCCGAGTCCTGCGTCGCATCCGGGAGACAAAACTCGGAAAGGTGAATCCATGTTATGCGGCGACCGCCGAAGACGTGGCGATTTACTATGTTGAACCCACCAAGGAGGGAAGCATCCTGCGGCGGATTCGTATAGACGATACCGGCCGCATGATCGACCGCGTGCCCGGTGGCTTCTTCGAGGATAATTTTGCGGAGATGTTCGCCTAATGGTCTATTACGTTTACCTTGATCCGGCGGTAGTCACACAGGCCTCACAGCATGGCGATGCCGGGCTGAGTAGTCTCATTGGCATACTTCGCGGGCTGCTCGCCAACACCTGTATTGCTGACTTCGACGACGAGCGAATACGTCAGGAAATAGGAGCTCTTGTCCAAGCAGCTCATTGGCCAGGATGCACTGAAGACGGCGTGAAATGCCTTAAAATGCTGCTCAAGCGAATGGAAAATCAAAGGAGATTCATTCCGGTTTTTGGATATCCGGATGACGATAGGCCAGAGCAATTAGCCCAACACATAGCCCATAACGCCGAAAAGAAGGGAATCGATGCCTATGTGTCGCCTACGAAAAACGAGACGATCCCAAGCATCGTAGAACAACTCGGTCTTTTTACTTTCTCCTCAAGTCACTTCGAAACCCGGCGTCAAGAATCTGCGACAAACGGCGTTCTTCTACAAGGTGGTGACCATAGTTCAGATGGCTTCTTTAAAGCATATTTTCTTAAGGCCCTAAAACATGCTAAGCGCGTGGAGTTCGTAGACCGGCTTTTTGCAGATAAATATGCCGATCACTTTGAATACACGACGAACCAAATTCTTCGTCATATATCAAGTAATGTATCTGATAGCTCTCGGATCAGTGTAACAATCCACAGTATAGCCCCCCGCGCTGAGGGACGACTTGATCACTGTCGAAAGACAACAAGTCAGCAAGGACGTAACATTCAAACGGAGGTTCATGTTTACGATGAAACTGAAAGCATGGATACGTGCTTACACCATGATCGCTTCTTATTGACTGATCAATTCGCCTTCGAAATCGGGCGCGGTCTCGACCTTTTTGACATGTGTCATAAGAAAAATCGCGACGTCTCTGTGAGTTTTAAAGATACTAAAAAAGTTCAGGCGATCATTGATGCTTCCGCCGGTTGTAAGCGGAAGTGATAATCGATACTAACTCTCATCGAAAGCTCCCCCTCGCCCCCGCCTCACAACCGCCGCCCATGAAAAAGTCTGGGCCGACTACCAGCACGGCAAACCCACCGCCGCCTTCGACCTCGCCCCCGGTTTTCAGCCAACCCTCCGCCGCCCCTTACCTCACCCCAATCCCAACCACGCGCGCACCGCCTGCTCGACTCTTCCCAGACATTCCCCGTCCACCGCTCCCAGCCTCCGCACCAGATGTGCGGTCGGCACCGTGGCCAGACCTTGAGCATCAAAGCCCCCCGCATCGAACCCACGTCCTGCGTGCTGCACCTCGAAACGCGTCCCGCGTAAGGCCGTGGTTCGCGGCACAAACGTCACGACCGCCCTTTCTAAATCATCGTAGGCCACGCTGAGCAAAACCACCGGTCGCGTCTTCGCGACCATCCCCAGATCAACCAGCCAAATCTCCCCGCGCCGAAACCGGTTCACGCGCTCCGGGATTCCTCTTCGTCGTAGGCCAGGAACGTGGCTTCGGCCGCATTTACCAGAGCCTGCCGGCGCGCATACCACTCCGCGAACTCCTTAGCCTGCTCGGGGCTCAGCTTTTCCACCGCGTCTTCGATTTCCAGCACCGTGCTCATGGCGAAACTCATGGGCATCCCGGCTCCGATTTCAACCCTCAAGCCCATTCCCATTCCCTTCTCTTTGTTCGTCTCCTACCTATGAAAATCCGATTCGTTGGCGCCGTGGGCGCCGTCACCGGCTCCTGCACGCTGCTCGAGCACAACGGTGAATACTTCCTCGTGGATTGCGGCGCCGGCCAGGACTCCGTGGCCGACGCCCGCACCCCTCTCGACTTCAAGCCGAGCGCCCTTCGCTCGATGTTCCTCACCCACGCCCACCTCGATCACTGCGGGTTGATTCCCGCTCTGATCGCCCAAGGCTTTCACGGCCGCATCTACTGCACCGCCGCCACCCGTGATCTCACTCTCAATTCGCTGCGCGACTCGGAGAAGCTCGGCCGCTGCCCGCGCGAGTTCATTCCCGAGCTAGAGCAATTCTGCTGCGTCGACGAGCACCCGGAATTCCAATGGGGCCGTTACATCGCCGGGGCGGAAAACCTCACCTTCACCTTTGCCCGCAGCTCGCACATTCTCGGCGCGGCCTCCGTTTCCTTCCAATTCCGCGACTCCGGCTCCCCCACCGGCCGGGCCACCATTTGCTTCAGCGGCGACGTCGGCTGCAACGAACCCGGCCACTGCGCCCAGGCGTTGCTTGCCAAGCGTCAATTGCCCGACAATTTCGTCAGCTACCTCGTGCTCGAGTCCACCTACGGCTCGCGCAACCGGCCGTCCGAGGCGGGCGACTACACAGCGCGCATGGACGCCCTGCGCGATCTGATCGAACGCGCCTTCGTCCTCTCCGCCAGCGCCCCGCTCATCATCGTCCCCTGCTTCACGCTCCACCGCACGCAGGAGCTCATGGCCGACCTGCACACCCTGCTGCAGACCTACCTCTCGGCCGAAACTAAACGGGAGTGGCGGAATCGACTGGGACGCGAGGAAAACGACGGTCGTCCCCTGGTGGAGGTGGCGGTCGAGTCCAAGTTGGCCTGGGCTCACAGCGCCATCTATCGACGCGAGCTCGTTCGAATCTCGAACACCGGGAAACGGAAGCCTCTCTACCTCAACGGTGATTTCGCCAGCCGCGCCGGCGTGGCCGAAACCGAGGTCGCGGAAATCGTCGACGCGCTTTTCGAGGAGCCGGTTGGCTGGGCGCCCAAGGCAATCGGCGACCTGCGTTTCACGTGCTCGCAAGATCATCTGAAACCCGGCTGCATCCACTTCGTGGTCGCGGGCTCGGGCATGTGCCAAGGCGGACGCGCGCTCGAACTTTTACGCAAAAACCTCGGCAAACCGGAGGTGCTGGTGGCGCTCATGGGTTTCCAGGCCCCCGACACGCCCGGCGCGCAATTGCGCAGGCGTGTGGATAATCCCGACGCTCCCATCGACCTCACATTTTGGAAGCTACCCTCCGACGTCCGTGCCACGGTTGTGGACCTGGGCAGATTTTATTCAGGGCATGCCGACCAGGCAGGTCTGGTCAGATATGCTCTGCAAAAGGACGACCCCAGGTTCAGTTACGCTCCACTTCGCCGCGTGTTTCTAAACCACGGGGACAATTCGTCGCGCCTTTCGTTGGCTGCCGCACTTATGGAGACGGCCCGCTCCGCCTCCCTTTCGGTCAGATCGGTGGAGGCGGTGGAGCTACCGCAAAAGGGAGATGGCTGGTTTGATCTTTTGACCAACGAGTGGACGATCGAACCAGATCTAAAAGTCGACGGAAGCGATGCCATCATCGCCGCCATATTAAACAAAGTCAGGAAACTGGAGGCGACAATTGAAGAGCTCCGAAACAGGCCTGTTGCTCCTTAAACTGCAAAGTCACCACCGCCGTCGATTTCGCCCATGCCTTTCCGATTACCCTTCACGGCGCTTGACCACCGCCTGAATCAGACTCGCCCAACAACGCATAGCCTTTACCGTATCATCATGAAAACCGCGTTCACCTACTGGAAAGAAGCCGACGGCAAATTTCTCGGTCACCTCAACTCGCACCCCGACCATTGGACCCAGGGTGAAACGCTCGACGACCTCAAGGAACACCTGCGCGACCTTTATCAACTTTTCCACACCGACGACATCCCCGGAATCCGCCAGGTCTCCGAATTGGAAGTGGCATGAAGCGTCGCGACCTCGTTTGCCGGCTGGAAGGTGCCGGTTGCCGCCTGCTGCGCCACGGTGCGAAACACGACATCTATCACAACCCCGCCACCGGCCGTTCCGAACCGGTGCCACGGCACACGGAAATCAACGAGCTGCTCGCCAAGAAAATCCTCAAGTCTCTGGCGTCTTCTACTTCGCGATGACGGGCCGAATCCTTGGCTAAAATCACCGGGTGGAAGACGATCTGGTCGAGGCGTAACGCTGATTTATCTGTGCGTTATTCGTCGCCTAGGATTTCCAATAAATTCATTTCCAAGGAAATAGATTAATCAACACCCCGGATTTATCTGTGCGTTACCGGCCTGGTGTAGGCGGTCGGGTTTTGGCGCGAGCGGCGCCGCTTCAGAGCGCGAGGTTGTTTGGCCGGGTGTGCAGGGTTTGCACGACGGAGATGTTGCGCATGGCGAAGGCGGCTTCGCAGTAGCGCAGGTAATAGCTCCATTTGCGCAGGAAACGTTCGTCGAAACCGAGGGCCAGCACGGCGTCGCGTTTGGCCTGAAAGGTGTCGTGCCAGGTGCGGAGGGTGCGGGCGTAGTCGGGGCCGAAGTCCTCGATGTGGTGCAGCATGAAGCCACCCGCGCGCGCGAGTTGTTGGTTCACCCGGTTCAGCGAGAGCAGGAGGGACCCGGGGAAGATGTGCTTCTGGATAAAATCCACCCCGCGGCGCAGCTCGGCGTAGCGGTGGTCCGGGCAGGTGATGAACTGGAGCGCGAGCAGGCCGTCGGCCTTCAGGCGGGCGGCGAGGGTGTCGCAGTAAACCGGCAGGTAGTCGTGGCCGAGGGCCTCCATCATCTCGATCGAGACGATCTTGTCGTAGGTGCCGGGGTGGTCGCGGTAGTCCTCGAGGCGAACCTCCACGCGGTCGGCCAGGCCGGCGGCCTGGATGCGGGCGCGGGCGAGGTCGTATTGTTGTTTGGAGATGGTGAGGCTGGTGACGCGGCAGCCGTAGGTGCGGGCGGCGTGGATACAGAAGCCGCCCCAGCCGGTGCCGATCTCGAGCACGTGATCGGTCGGGGTGAGGCGGAGGGAGCGGCAGAGGGCGTCGTTTTTTTCGCGCTGGGCGGCCTCGAGGGAGAGCCCTTGGGCGCCGGCCGGCCAGCGCGCGCTGGAATACATCAGCGAGGGGTCGAGGAAGAGTTGGAAAAACTCGTTCGAGAGGTCGTAGTGCTCGGCGATGTTGCGGCGGGCGGTGGCGCGGGAATTCGGCCGGAGGAGGTGGCCGAGGCGGTTGGCGAAGCGCAGGCAGTTGAGGAAGAGGGCCTGGCCGGTCTTTTTGGTCGAGCCGGAGAGGGTGGGGGCGTGTTCGACGTTGAGGATGAACCAGGCGATCAGGCTGGCCAGATCGGGGGTGTCCCAGTCGCCGTCGAGGTAGGCTTCGGCGAAGCCGATATCCCCGGCGAGCAGGCATTTGCGGAAAAAATCTTCGCGGCGCACGCGGAGGTGGGCGGAGGCGGAGAGGCCCGGCGGGAGGCGGCGGCCGAGGCCGTCGGCGTGGGTGCCGAATTCGACGAAACTGCCGTCGGGTAAGTCCAGGCGCAGATGGCCGAGGCGCATGTGGCGGAAGGTTCCCAGGACGAGGCGGCGGTAGAGCGGTCCGCTGTCGTCGGCGGAGGCGAGCAGGGCGGGGGCGGCGCCCGGGGTGCGGGAGGCCAGGGTCGGAGAGGGGTCGTCGCTCATGGTGTGGTGGAGGCGGCGGGTTTGGCGGGCGGGCGGGTGAGGGAGGCGTGCGGGTGGTAGAGGTCGCGTTGGTCGGCGGCGCGGGCGGCCTTGGCGAACCAAGGCACACGTTTCAAGTAAAGGCGAAGCGCCTCCCAGTGAATCGCTCCGATGACCTTCAGGGTGACCAGCGGGTATTTCAGGGAAAACCACCCCAGGGTGCGATCCCGGAGGGGGCGGGGCGGGCCGAGGCTGGTCACGGTGCTCAGCAGATCGCGGCGGTCGCCGGCGTAGTCGTCGATTTGGAAAACGAGGCGTTCGCCGGGTGGTTGCAGGCGAAAGTCGAAGGCCAGGTCCACGTCGGCGAAGGGCGAGACGTAGAAGTGTTTGGCCACGCGCCGGTGAAAAACCGGTTCGCCGGCGGCGGTGGTTTCCCGGGTGGCGGGGCCGAGCACGTAGGGTTTGGTCTCGCGGAAGGTATTGGTTACTTCGGCGATGGCGGCGAAGGGGCGGCCGTCGGCGGTGGAGATGAAGTAGAACGAGACGGGATTGAACTGGTAACCGAGCACGCGGGGCAGGGTGAGGAGGAGCACTCGCGCGCCGGGGCCGGGCGCGAGGCCGTCGGCGGCGAGGCGGGCGAGCACGCGCTCCTTGAGCGGGGCGAGGGGCGCGGTGGCGTCCTGGCTGGCGGCGGGCGCGGACGGGTTGTGCAGGGGCTGGTGGGTCGGCAGGTAGTCGGCCTGGCGGAAGGAGAGCAGGCCCGGGCGATCGATACGCAGGAGGCGGAGGCGGGTGCCCAGCGCGGCCAGTTCATCGAGATCGAGGGCGAGGAAAAAGAGCCGATACGCGAAGCGGTGCGCCCGCGGATGCAGCCGGGCGTGCAGAACATGACACTCGTAGAGGCGAGAAAACATACGCTGCCCGCTCAGTGATCGTGCGCGTCGTGCACGCCGAGGGCCCAGAGGGTGTCCCGCCACAGGGTGCGGCCGTCTTTTTCGAGGCGCAGCCGGAGTTTGTAGTGCGCGTAGGGATCCACCGCGAAGCTGGCCGGGCCGAAACACTTGGTCTCCGGGTTCCAGCCCAGCGTCTCCGCGCCGGGGGTGGAGTGGAGGCGCAGGGTGACGCCCTCGGCGGGGGCGGGGTCGAGCACCGGGGCGAAGCAGCCTTTCCGCCAGCTGAGCTCGAGGGTGTGCGGCACGCCCTCCAGGGTAAGGTCGTAGAGCGCGCCTTGGTGTTTGCCGCGTTTGGCCACGTGGGCGAGCTCCTCCATGCGGGCTTTGTCGAGGGGGACGTAGAGGACGGCGCCGGTGATACACAGGGCCAAGGCGATCCCAAGGCGGCGTTTCCAAGTGCTGCGGGAGGTCGGCTTAACGAGGATGGGTTCGTCGGAAAAGGTGTTCATACGCAGGGTGGGCGCCGGACTTTGGCGGGGTTTTGGCCGAGGGCAATCGCGGGCGCGCGGCGGGTCAGCCGGCGGCGCGGGCGGCGGCCGGACGGCCGAGGCGGTGCTGCACCGGGCGGCGTTGTTCCGGAGTGAGCGGGGGCAGGGCGGGCAGTTCGGCGGCGCGGGCCTCGCCCAGCAGGCGCACGGCGAGGGCGCGGGCCTCGTCCCAACGGGTCCGTAGGGGGGCGGTGGCAAAGGGCAGACCGGCGGCGAGCGGTCCGGCGGCGGCCAGACTGCGCAGGAAGCCCCGCCACTCGGTCAGCAACCGGTCGATATCGCCCCGGCCGGCCTGGGCGAAGTCGGCGGCGAGGCCGTGGGCCAGGGCGCCGCGGCTGGCGGTGCCTTCGGCCACGGCCCGCACGATCTCGCTCGCTCCGTAGCCGTAGCCGGGGGGCAGGCCTTCCTCGAGGTAGCCCTCGGCGTTTTCCCGCCGGTAGGTTTTTTCGCAGACGTGGACGAGGCGGCCGAGGCGGCGGGGGTTGGTGCCGGCGAAGCGGTCGCCCGCGAAGAGGTTGGCGCAATCATGCAGCAGGGCCTCGACCGGGTAGCGGCGGTCTTCTAGGCCGGCGGCGAGGGCCAGGCCCTCCGGCCCGAGAAAGACCGCGGCGATCGCCCCGCGGGCGGTCAGGTGGAGCTGTTTATCCAGCAGCCCGGTCCGTTGCCAGCGCCAGAGCGGGGTGGGCTCCGGTGAGAGAGCGAGGCATGCCGTCCGCAGGGGGCATTCCGCGCAGCCAGCGAAGGGTTCGCGGCGGCGGCGGACAAGGCGGGCCCGGCCGGTATCCGTGAGTTGACCGCAGGGGGTGGTCTCCGGCGGCAGGGCGGCGGTGGCTTCCGCGCCCATGGGGAAGGGCTCGGCGGTGAACAACCGGCCGACTGCGCCGCGGGCGAGGGCGAGGGCGGATTCGCCGGGGGCGAGGCCGCGCAGCAGGGCTGCCCAGGGCAGGGGCGCGGCGCGTTTCAGGCGCAGCGGGGCGGCGCGGCGGAGTCGCGGGGTGCGGCTGGAGACGAGCACGTAGCCGGTCTCGTCGAGGCCGCGCCGGCCGGCGCGGCCGATCATCTGGAGCAACTCGTGCGGGGCGATGTCGCGCTCCAGCGCCCCGACCCGGTAGGCGGCGGCAGTCAGGAGGACGGAGCGGAGCGAGAAATTAATGCCCGCCGCCAGCCCCAGCGTGGCCACGACCACGCGGAGTTGCCCGGCCTTGGCCAGCGGCTCGACCAGACCGGCGCGCTGCACGTAGCCCAGCCCGCTGTGGTGGTAGGCTACGCGGCGCTGGAGCAGTTTGGCCAGGAGCGGGCCGGCCATGGAGGCTTGTTCGGCGGTGAGCGGGAGGGGGTCCCCGAGCGGCAGCTCTCGGGCAAATTCCCGCGCCAGGCGCTCGGCGTCTGCGCGATGCGGGGCGAAGACCAGCACCGGGCCGAGGCCCTCGCGCAGCGCACCGGCCACGCGCCGTGACCAGAAGCCCTCAATCTCGCGGGGGAAGCCGCGGGCGAGATCATCGACTTCGATCTCCTCGAGCGGCACCGGGCGGGTGGCGGTGCGGACCACCTCGGCCTCGCGGCCGAGCCGCCCGAGCCAGGCGGCGACGTCCTCGGGATTGGCCACCGAGCCGGAGAGAAAGAGCAACTGCACCGCGGCCGGCAGGGTGGCGATCACGCCCTCGTAGTGGTTGCCCCGGGCGGGGTCGCCGAGCCACTGGTATTCGTCGATCACCAGCAGGTCCGGCGGGGCCCCGGCGGCACGCAGCAGGGTGCCCTGGGCCGCCTCGAGAGTCGCCACGACCACGGGGGCGTGCGGTGAGACGGAGAGGTCCCCGGTGGTGATGCCCACCCGCCAGCCGCGGGCCAGCCACTCGGCGTATTTGTCGTTGGCGAGGGCGCGGGTGGGCACGGTGAAGACCGCGCGGCGGACAAAGTTGCCCTGCTCGACGAAACGCTCGAAAACGTGGGTCTTACCCGCGCCGGTGGGGGCATCGACCACCACGTCACGTCCGGCTTGCAGGGCATGCACGGCTTCGCGCTGCCAGGCGTCGGGCAGCATGAGCGTTTGCAGACCTTCCAGTTCGCCGAGCCGCATGGGGGGCGAACGGTAGTCGGGCACGCGGCGCGGTCAAACGCCCGTCTTCTTCCCGACGGGGAGGGGGGCTTTGGGGGTGGCGTCGTAGAGGCTCTGGGTCTCGGCCACGGCCTGCAAGTAGTCCGCGCCCGGCTGCACGTTGATCGGAAAGGCAAACCAGCCGTGCAGACGGTAAAACTCCAGCCCGGCTGCCACTAGGCCGCGTATAAACTCAGGGGGAGAGATGCGGTGCTTTTCCTCAATGACTCGCAAGGTCTCCCGCCACTCGGGGTTTATTCGCACGCTTACTTGGTCGCTTAGTTTTGTTACAGCTTTCATATTATTAACTAAGAATTAACTATTTAATTACAGTTCCGTCTGCAAAAAGTAAATGCATTTTTAAGAAATGCATTGCCTGCAATGCAGGCAATGCTGAGAGGTTTTCCCATTCAGCCTAAATGAATCAACTGGTCCAATGTGATACCCCGGCCAAGGGCACGAACGGGAGGGGAACGGAGCGAAAGCAGCAGAAGCCTATGGCTAAAAAAAATAGCCCGTGGCCGCGCTGCAGCCCGGAGCTCGTGGAGATTCTGGTGATGCTAAGCCATCCTGCCTGGGTGGAATCAGTGGAGGGCGAGATTCTCTTTTTTAACAAGGTGCGTTGGGGCGGAGCGGACTTGCCCCGGGAGATGCTACTGAGCATCAGCGGGCAAACCCCCTCGGGCCTGGCGGTGCGGTGCACGGCCAGCGCGGCGTCCGGTGCGGCGCAGGTCGCGGCGGTCGCGTTTCCGGTGATCTGCACGATGGCGGGCAACCTCCGCATCATCGTCGTCTGCGAGTCCGGCCAGGAGATCGCCCGTGATCAAGAACTGGCGCAGGCACTCTGGGGCAGGCTCTTAAAAGCCGAGGCCGATGGTCTCCTCAATCTCCGCCTCTCGACCCAGCAACTGCTGGTCTATCGCTTGTTCCGGCGCGGGCTGAGCTACAAGGAAATGGCCGGCGTCTTGGGCGTCGCGCACTCCACCCTGCGCGTGCATGTGTCTTCTATCCGGAAAATCCTGGGCGACGGGCAAGTGCCGGCGCTGCGCCGCGGTCGCGCCGCCAAGTCGCGCCAACGCCCCCGCCCGGCGTGAGGGAGAAAGGGCGCGCGGCCTGGGTCACCGCCGCCGAGTCCGGTGAGGACCAGTGGCCCATGCCACCGGAGGCAAAGCCGCCTCAGCGCCCTTTCGCGCTGCTCTCGCGGAGCGCTGCCCGGGGCCGCCTTATTCACAAAACGCGGGCTGAGCGTGGTTCACCGGAATCGTAAACTCTTTGCTGACAGGTTCTTAAAGGAAATGTGTGCCAAAATGTCGCCTAAACCTATTTAAACCTAAGAGTATTCGTCTAGGCGGGTTTTGGCTTTTGGGTAGTTGGTGCGAACTTCGCATCCAACAACCCAACCCACATGAATAACAAGAATTACAAAAAGCACATTACCGCTCTGATGGCCGCCATGGCCGTTGCCGGCACCTCCTCGGTGTTTGCCGCCACTGGTCTAGTTGAGAATCCTCAGGTAGGAGTGGTTTATGTTTCTGCTAATGACTCGACCGGCGCGGCTGACGCCCAGATTCGTTTTGGTCAGAATAGCACCACTGGTGGCGGTGGCGCGGCCGTTAACAACACCACGATCGCCAGCTTGGCCACCGCTGATATCCAGCGCAACCTCGTCTTCACCCCTTTGAACAACGTTAGCCCCGAGCTTACGAATGAGACCAAAGGTGGACTGCTCATCGACCCGACCACTGGCAACACAACCGTGAAGCAGGCATCCAAGGCCCTCGACACCATCTTGCCCGGCCTAGTCCGCGTTCGCCAGCAAGAGGTTTGGTCTAATGACGCCTCAGTTCCTGCAGCTGATCGGGGCGTGGCGACCGGCACGCCCGCAAGCACCGTTTATGGCACCTTGAACGGCACTACCTTCACCCCGCGGACATTGTCCGCTGGCACCCAGGCTGCCATTGAGACCTTTGTCGCTGCTCCGACTGCGGACAATGCCAAAGCGCTGATGAACCAAATCAGCGGCAATGCTGCGGATCGCGCTAATCTTTCCTACACTGTCGGAGCCCCCGTCACTGTTGGGGGCACTGGTAACTTTTCTGTCGAAGGCGTGACTAGCACCAAGGGTATCACCAACACCGGAAGCATCAGCACCGACTCGCTTACTGTCGGCGGCGTTGCCGCCGCTACGGTTAACGATGTGAAAGCCGAGGCAAAGACTCGTGAAGATGCCGATACCGCGATCCGCACCGAGTTCCGCGCTGCCGACACGGCGATCCGTGGCGAGTTTGCCGCTGCTGACGTTACGCTGCAGAACAAAATCAACGCTGAGGCCGCCACCCGCCTCTCCGAAGACACCAAGCTCCAGGCCAATATCGATGACGAGGTCGCCAATCGTATCGCCGATGTGAACGCTGAGGAGACTCGCGCCCGCGCCGCCGAGGTCGCCCTCGCCAATCGTGCCACCTCGCTCGAGAGCCGCTCCACCGCCCTCGAAGGTCGCTCCACCGCCCTCGAAGGTCGCGCTACCGCTCTCGAAGGTCGCGTCGGGCGTGCGGAAGGCCGCATCAACAGCCTGCGCAAGGGTGTCTCCATGGCTGCGGCCCTGCAGACCCCGGTCATTGAAGCCGGTAAGCAGAACGCGGTGAAGGCCGGTGTGGCCACCGTCGATGGCGCCCAAGGCTTCGGCATCGCCGTGGCCCGTCGCATCAACGAGAGCGTGCAAGTCAACTTGGACGTCGCCACCGACTTCGAGACCGACACCGCCGCCCGTGCCGGCGTGAACTATAGCTTCTAAGCGTTTAAGCAGGTTGGTGGTTGTCGAGGGGTGGCGTAGGTTGACTACGCCACCCCTTTTTTGTGGCTAGAAATCATCCTAAAAAACGCAGTTGAAACTACGGATTACACGGAGAGCACGGATAACCAGGGCGTTATGAATCCAGTGATCTTCACTTGGCGGGTGAATCATTTTAGGCCTTAGTCGCCCTCGCAACGCTCTAAATCTGTGTAATCCGTGGCAAAGTTGAACTGCGGAATTTAGGATCATGGTTTTAGATGCAGAACAATGCTTTGAGGCTTTCACCACGGGCCGCACGGATAAGCGCGGATGCAGCCGAATATATCCGTGTTTGTCTTTGCGGGCCGTGGTAACTTTTCCGGTCCTGAAAGCCCGATTTTAGCAACTAAGGATATTGTTTAAATTGTTATGAAAAAATTATTTAGCTTGTGGCTGGTGCTCTGGTTCTGCGGGTGGGCTGGTCTCCTGGCCTATGCCCAGCCGGTGCCGGTGCCCAATGTGATTTTCCGCCCCAGCTTTCTCACGCCGGATCTGGCCTATTCTGCGGGCATGGCGTTCCGGGCGCGGCAGGAAAATTCGGATCAGCACTACCTGGTGACGGCCCATTCTCTGTTCGGCCCGGCGGCGGATTTAGATGTGCAGATGTCGAGTGCGGACATCGAGCGGGTGATCGTGGCGGCGGTCGGCGTCTCCTGCACCGATCCGCGGTCGGTGGTGGTGGCGCGGCGCTACCTGCCCCTGCCCGATGCCCGCCGGGCGGACGAAAAGGGGGCGGATAAAGACATCGCGATGTTCGAGCTACCGGCGCGGCTCGGGGAGCGTGCCCTCGTGCTGGACCGTTCGGTGCCGCTCGCCGGCGACAAGGTTTGGCTCTACGTCAAATACGCGGGCACGGCTCGGGTGGGGCTGGAGCCGGCCAAACTGGCCTGGGTCTCGGACCACGAGATCCGCTACCTCTTGGAGAACCAGACGGTGGATTTGCGAGGGACCACGGGAGCGCCCTTGCTCTCGGCGGAAGGCACCTTGGTGGGCATGCACATGGGCATCTTTACCTCCAAGGCGGGCCGGAAGTTTGGCTACGCCTGCCCGGCGGCCGCGCTGCTCGCCGTCATCGACCCCTCCGCCAAAAAATTACCCAGTGTCTTAAAAGACAAGCCCTAGGCGCGGTCAAACTTCGGGCGGGGTGCGGTCGAGGCGCAGCGGCAGCAGCACGGCCAGGCCGGCGAGGAAAAAGCCGGCGTTGAGCAGGATGGCCAGGCGGACGTCGGTGGCGGTGGCCACCCAGCCAAAAACGAGCGGGCCCACGATGCCGGCGAGTTTGCCAAAGAAGCCCCAGTAGCCGAAAAACTCGCCCGCTCGGCCCGCTGGGGTGAGTGTCGCCACCACCGCCCGGCTGGCTGATTGCAGCGAGCCCATGGCGGCCCCGGCGAGGATGCCGATCAGGAGAAACTCGGTTTTGCCCGTGCAGCGCCAAGCCCAGACGCACACCCCCGTCCACAGGGCCAGGGAGGCGAGCAGGGCGGCCTTGGCCCCGATCTTATCCTGCACGTGGCCAAAGCCCAGCGCGCCCGCTACCCCCGCAATCTGTAGCAGGATAAAAAGCTGGATGATCTCCGCCTGGCTCATCCCGAGGGCCTTGGTGGCGAATACCCCGGCAAAGGCCACCACCGCGGACAGGCCGGCGAGAAACAGCGTCATGGCCCCGAAAAAAACCGCCAGGGTGCGGTGGCGCGGGAGTTCGCGCCGCATTTCGCCGAGTCGCGCGAAGGCCAGCCCGGCGAAACTCTCCCCCGGCGCGAGCCGGCGGGGGCGGGCGCGTTCGCGGAGCAGAAAGTGGGTCGGCAGGCACGCCCCGAGGAAAAACGCGCCCGTCATGAGAAAGGTCCACGTGGCCGGCCCCTGCAGCGCCTGCAGCAGGACCAGTGCGAGCACGAGGCTCAGCAGGCCGCCGCAGTAGCCGAAGCTCCAGCCGTAGGATGAGATGCGGCCGGCGGTCCTGGGCGTGCTGATCTCCGGCAGGAAGGCCGCGCAGAGGTTTTCGCTCAGGGCAAAGGCGAGGTTGGCCACGATCACCAGCCCGAGGGCGAGGGCGATCTCGCCCGGGCCGACCCAGGCCAGCGCGGCGGTGCCGAGCGAGCACACCAGGGCGGAGCCGAGCAGGAAGGCTTTTTTCCGGGCGAGGGCATCGGCGAGGGTGCCGACTAGCGGGCCCAGCAGAATGGCACCGAGCTGGGAAAGGGCGAGGGCGCTGCCCCACCAGCCCTCGGCGCGGGCGTCGCCGGCCGCGACTACCTGGGTGAAATACACCGCGTAAACGACGGTGATGATGATGGTGGTGAACGCTGAATTCGCGAAATCGAAGCAGCACCAGCCGAAGATCTCGCTGCGTTTGACCGGGGGAAACGCAGCCGGCCTCGGCGCGGCGGTCGGGTCGGTGGCTTTCATCGGGGGCGGAGCGTGGCGGCGGTCGCGCCGGTGGCAAACCCTACGCTGAAAGCAGGCTTGCTTGCTTTCCCGCTAAAGTCGGACCCTGTGGTCCCTTTCGCCTTTAACCATGTCCGTGTCCAATCCTGCCACCACTGCTGATCGTCCCAACCTCCTGCGCCGCTTTGCGACCGCCGTCGCCCAGTGGATCGATTCGGACTATTGTCCGGATGGAGCGGAGAAGATGCGCGCCGAACCCGATCGCGTCGATTGGGTGCGCGTCATGCCCTTCGTCATTCTGCACGTCGGCTGCCTCGGGGTCATCTGGGTGGGCGTCAGTGCCTTCGCCGCGTGGGCGGCGGTGTTTCTCTACTTCATTCGCATGTTTGCCGTCACGGGCATCCATCACCGGTATTTCTCGCACAAGACCTACTCCACCTCGCGGGCGGGCCAGTTTTTCCTCGCTCTGTGGGCGGGCACCACGGTCCAGCGCGGCTCGCTCTGGTGGGCCTATCACCACCGCCATCATCACCAGCACTCGGATGATCCCGAGGACGCGCACTCTCCGCACGTGCATGGCTTTCTCTGGTCGCACATCGGCTGGATCACCTCGCGGCGTAATTTCCCCACCGACTACACCAAGGTGAAGGACTTGGCCAAGTTCCCCGAGCTGGTCTGGCTCAACCGCTTCGATCTCGTGGTGCCCATCCTCTATGCCTTCTCGATGCTCGGCCTCGGCATGCTCCTCGAGCGCTTTGCCCCCGGCCTCGGCACCAACGGCCCGCAAATGCTGGTGTGGGGCTTCTTCATCAGCACCACCGCGCTTTTCCACGGCACGGCCTGCATCAACTCGATGGCCCACTTGATGGGCAAACGCCGGTTCAAAACCGAGGACGACTCCCGCAACAGCTTCATTCTCTCCATCATCTGTCTCGGCGAAGGCTGGCACAATAACCACCACCGCTACCAGAGCTGCACTCGCAACGGCTTTTATTGGTGGGAGATCGACCCGACTTACTACGGGTTGAAGCTCCTCTCCTACACCGGCTTGATCTGGGGCTTGAAACCCGTGCCCCAATCCATCCTCGACGAGGGCAGGCACGCCGACCACCACCACTCGGTCGCCGCCTCCGAGCGCGCCAGCGAAGTGCATGCCAATGTATCCCTGCGGCAGGTCATCCCTGCCGCTGCCGCCATCGCGGTGGCCACGGCGACCGCGGCCCAGGCGGATTTGCCCAAAAAAGCCGACGGTCCCGCCATCCACAAGGATCTCAGCAGCGAGCTGGTGAAGCCCAACAACCCCGTGGCCCCCGGCACCGGGACCGGTCCGGCGGCCTGAGCGCTCGTGCGGGGCATTTTTAGCGGGGGCCGCCGGACGGCCCCCTTTTTTTATGCTCGCGGGTTGCCGAATGCGCCCGGGCCGGGCACAGGTTGCCCCTCTCTTTCACCATGCGCACCGCGATCATCGGCACCGGCATCGCCGGCCTCGGCACCGCCCACTTCCTGCACCGCGCGGGCGAGGAGGTGACCTGTTTTGGCCCCGAGGCCTACGCGGGCGGCCATAGCAACACGGTGGAGGCCGTCGAGCCGGGCACCGGCCGTGCGCTGCCGATCGACACGGGCTTCATGGTGTTCAACCGCGTCACCTACCCGCAGCTCTGCCGGCTCTTCGAGGAGCTGCAGGTGCCGGTGAAGCCCACCGACATGAGCTTCGCGGTCAAGGACCTCGATACCGGCCTGGAGTGGTGCGGCTCCTCGCTCAACCACCTCTTCGCCCAGCGCAAAAACCTCTTCAGCCCGCGCTTCATCCGGATGCTGCTGGCGGTGAAACGCTTCAATGAGGAAGCGGTGGCCACCTTGCGGGCGGCCGAGGCCGGGGGCGCGCCCATCACCGAGAGTCTGGCGGACTACGTGCGGCGGCGCGGTTACGGCAAAGATTTCTGGGACCTTTACCTGGTCCCGATGAGCAGCGCGGTCTGGAGCACGCCCCCGGAGCGGATGATGGCATTTCCCGCCGCCTCGCTCCTGCGGTTTTTCCACAACCACGGCTTCCTCGGCCTCGACACCCAGCACCCTTGGTGGACGGTCGAGGGCGGCTCCCGCGAATATGTGCGCCGGCTGGTCGCCCCTTTCGCCGACCGCCTGCGGCTCGGTTGTCCGGTCAATCGGGTGGTGCGGCACGGTCCGGGGCGCGGCGTCACGGTCTTCACCGCCGACGGCGGCGCGCACGGCTTTGATCGCGCGGTGGTGGCGGCGCACGCCGACGACGCGCTGCGCCTGCTGGTCAACCCGACCGCGGACGAGACCCGCCTGCTGGGGGCCTTCAAATACCAGGCCAACGTCGCGACCCTGCACACCGATGCGAGTGTCATGCCCCGCACCCGGCGCGCCTGGGCGAGCTGGGTGTATCAGATTTCCCGCGACCGGGCGGGCCGCGTGACGCCGGCCACGCATTACTGGATGAACCGCCTCCAGGGCGTCAGCCAGCGGGAGCGCTACTTCGTCTCCATCAACCGTCCCGAGCAGATCGATCCCGCCAAGGTGATCAAAACCATCGACTATACGCACCCCCTGTTCGACCTCGGGGCGCAGGCTGCGCAGGCCGAGCTGCCTGCGCTCAACGCCGCCGCCCGCGGGGGCACCGAGACCTACTTCGCCGGCAGTTACTTCCGCTACGGTTTTCACGAGGATGGGTTCCTCAGCGCGGTGCAGTTGAGCGAGCTCTTGCTCGGCCGGGACCCCTGGGCCTGAGCCGGGCTGAGCTGTGCGGTTGGCCGCTACGCTCCTCGCACTCAGCCGGCGTCGAGATCGATCAGGATTTCGCGCGGGCTGGAGCCGTTTTCCGGACCGACCACGCCGCGCTCCTCCATCAGATCCATGATGCGGGCGGCGCGGTTGTAGCCGATGCGCAGGCGGCGCTGGAGCGTGCTGGTGCTGGCGCGTTTGGTGGCGCGGAGCACGCCCATGGCTTTTTTGTAGAGTTTCTCGTCGTCCTGGTCGTCGCCGTCGTCGTCCGCATCCTCCTCCTCGTCGGAATTCGCGGCGGCGTCGTCCTCGATCTGGTTTTGCACGTTCTCGGCGTATTTCGGCGGGCCGTTGCGCTTCAGGAATTCCACGAAATCGGCCACTTCCTCGTCGGAGACAAACGCGCCCTGGGCGCGGACGAGACGGGAGCTACCGGGGGGGGAGAATAGCATATCGCCGCGCCCGATCAGGGTATCGGCGCCCTTGCCGTCCAGGATGGTGCGGGAATCGACCTGCGAGGCGACTTGGAAGGCGATGCGCGAGGGGAGGTTGGCCTTGATGACGCCGGTGATGACGTTCACCGACGGGCGCTGGGTGGCGATGATCAGGTGGATGCCGGCGGCGCGGGCGAGCTGGGCGAGGCGGGCGATGCTCGTCTCGATCTCGGCCGGGGAGACCATCATCAAGTCGGCGAGCTCGTCGATAATCGCGACGATGTAGGGCAGGCGCGCGGGCAGCTCCGCGAGTTCTTCGGGGGTGGCGGCGGCGGGGTCGAGGCCGACTAGGCCGGGTTGGTCGTCGGCGGGAGCGGGGGTGTGGGTTTTCTTGCGGCTGTTGAAGCCCACGATGTTGCGCACGCCGACCTTGGCGAAAATCTGGTAGCGCATCTCCATCTCGCCGAGCAGCCACTTCAGTGCGGACGGCACCTTCTTCGGCTCGGTGACGACCGGGATCAGCATGTGCGGGAGGGTATTAAACACCTTCAGCTCCACGACCTTCGGGTCCACCATGATCAGGCGCAGATCCCGGGGGCTCTTGCGATAGACGATCGAGGCGATGATCGAATTGATGCACACGGACTTGCCCGAGCCGGTGGCGCCCGCGATGAGCAGGTGCGGCATCTTGGCGAGGTCGGAGATCAGGGGTTTACCGGAGACGTCCTTGCCCAGGGCGATCGGGATTTCGGCCTTGGCCGAGACCCAATCTTCGGACTCGAGAATCTCCCGCATGCCGACCGGGGTGGGGGTGCGGTTGGGGATTTCGACGCCGACCGCGGCCTTGCCCGGGATGGGGGCGAGGATGCGCACCGACTGGGCGCGCATGCCCAGGGCGATGTTTTTATCCAGATTGGCGATCTTCTCGACCCGCACGCCGGGGGCGGGGACGACTTCGTAGCAGGTGATCACTGGGCCGACATGGATCTCGCCTGGGCTCACGGTGACGCCGAATTCTCCGAGGATGCGCACGAGATCCTCCATGTTGCGCAGGTGTTCGGTATCGGAATCGGTCGAGGAGGCCCGGGCTTGCTCCTTCAGCAGGGAAAGGGGCGGGAATTGGTAATCCGAATCGGCCTCGGGCAGAGCGGGGGTCTTGGCTTTTTTCGTCTCCTCGGGCTTCACGATGGCGACCACGCCGCCGGCGGCCGGGGTGGGGGCGGGGGAGGCCAGTGGCTCGGTGCGCGGAGGGGTGGCCGGGGTGGGGCGGAGTTCGAGGGCGGGTTCCGGGGGCGGTGGTGGCGGGGGCGGGGCGGAGACGGGTTTGGCGAAAGGCGAGCGGGCCGGCGGGGCGGCGGGATCCTTGGGGGTCTCGAGTTTGGCGAGCGGAGCGGGACCGGCGGGGGCGGTTTTGGCGGCCTCCACTTTACCTTTTTTCCGGTCGGCGAGCAATTCAGCCTCCGCCTGGCGCTCCTGCCGGCGTCGCTCGTTTCGCTCCGTCCACCAAGCCTGGAGGGACTGCAAGGCCTTATCGAACTCCGCCCCGATATCGGCGGTGAGGATGAAAATCAGACTGAGGAAGTAAATCAGCCCGAGCATCAGCCCGGAGCCAAAGCCGCCCAAGGGCCCGGAGAGCACGTCGCGGTAGAGCCAGCCGCCGACATGGCCGCCTAGATCGTTGGTAAAGTAATCACTTTCAAAGCTATGGACTTCGGTCGCAAACATCGCCGCCAGTCCCGCCCCGCTCAACAGGCAGGCCAGCAGGGCGCCGAGACGGGCCACGTCGACCTGTTTGGCGTTACGGATCGAGCTGTAAGTCAGCCAGAAAAGCCCGCCGGGGATAAACCAGGCCGCGACCCCGAGCCAGGAAAAGCAAATGAAGGAAATATCCGCCCCGAGCCAGCCGACCGCATTTTTCGCCAGCGCGGGTATGCGCACATACTCCGTCTGGGCGGGCTGATAATCGATGAACGCCACCGCAAGCAAAAGGCCGGCCACCAGACACGCGCTGGCCGTTACCCAGCGAGGGCGGTGGCGTGAAGCCTGGAACGAGGGGGCGCTGTTTGGGTTTGAACTCGCGACTTTCGGCATGTGGCATGGCCACGCGATGCGCGGCCTAGCTTTTACAGTTCGTTCCAATCCGGGGAACGGTCAAAGGCATTTCCTTTTCTTCTCTCACTTCCCTGCTTTTTACGTCCTGTCATGAACGACTTCCTGAGTTTCCAGCCCCTTTATCAAGAACGAGTCTGGGGCGGTCGAGGTCTGGCGGATGCGCTGGGGCGCGTATTACCCGGCCACGCGCCGATTGGCGAGGCTTGGGAAATTGTGGATCGGCCTGAAGCACAATCGATTGTAAAAGCCGGTCGCCACGCTGGAAAAACGCTCCGCGAGCTCATCGAGGCCGGCCCCGCAGAGCTCATGGGCCCGGGTTGGGACAAGCAGAAACCCTTTCCCATTCTGGTAAAATGGCTCGATTGTCGCGAGCGTCTGAGCCTTCAAGTCCACCCCCCGGCGGCGGTGGCGTCTGGTCTCCGGGGTGAGCCCAAGACCGAAACTTGGTTTATCGCGGATACCCAGCCGGGCGCGGCCTTGATCGTGGGATTAAAAAACGGCGTCACCCGCGCCCAGTTCGAGAAGGGCCTTGCGGACAACACTTTGGAGACGCTGGTGCATCGGTTTCCGGTCGCGGAGGGCGATAGCATTCTGGTGCGCAGCGGCCAGATCCATGCCATTGATGGCGGCAACCTCATCCTCGAGATCCAGCAAAACTCTGACACGACCTACCGCGTTTATGATTGGGGTCGGGCGGGGCTCGACGGCAAACCCCGCCAGCTCCATGTCGAGCAGTCGCTGGCCTCGATCAAGTGGGACGACTTTGAGCCCGCGCCGGTGCGGGCCGCGCCGACCTCGGGGGTGATTGCCGACTGCGCCGAGTTCCGCATCCGGCGGGTGGTGCTCGATGCCGGCGAGACCCTCAGTTTTGCGGCGGGCGGGCAGGTTCGCATCCTGAGCGTGGTGACCGGCCAGCTCACCGCGGCCGGCAAGGGCGGCCTCGCCCGGGGCGAAAACGCCGTGCTGCCCTTCGCGGGCGACTTTACGTTCAAGGCCGCCGCCGCCTCCCTCGTGTTGGTGACGGAAAACTTCGCCGGCCACAGCGGCTGAGGCAGCATGTTTCTGCGAGGAGTGTTTTTACCGGACCCCTCCCCGCGGCGGGCCGGGGTGCTCGGCTCGGTGCTCGCCGGGCTGGTGCTGGCCTCGGCGGTTTTGGTGTTGGGCTGGATGTTGCTCCTGCCGCTGGTGGCGCAGGAGCGCTTCGTCGCGGCGACCGGGGCCGAGTTGCGCTTGCAGGGTTTGATGGCGGATCCTTTTGCGGGCCGCGCCACCGTGACGGGCTGGACCCTGCGCGCCGCCGCCGCGCCGGAGGCCAGTTTGCTGGCTCGAGGCGGGGCGGCGGAACTCGTCGCTCCTGGCTGGCGCGCGGTGTGGAGCGCTGCGACCGAGACGTCTTTGGTGATCGAGTCCCTCGATCTTCATTTCACCGAGCTCCGGCTCGCTCCCGATGCTCGCGGCCAATGGCCCCTGCTTTCCGCCCTGGCCTCGCTCGGACTGCCTTACGAGCAGGGCGGGCGGACAGGTCCGGAGGCGGTGCCTTTGCGACTTACCCGCTGCCGTCTGAAGGTCGATACCGTGATCGTGCGTGATGCCGCGACTGGCCGCGAGGTGGCCCGGCCCGTGGCTTGGTCCAGGGAGTTTCATGATCTCGACCATGCCCGGCCGGTGGTCGCCGCCCTGCTCGCGGCCGCCCGGCGGGAGTGAGGGGGTAAACCCGGGGCGAGTCCGTGCGCCTGCGCCCTTGCGCGAGCCGCTTTGTTGTTATCTTGTTCCACTTTTTCCATGAGCCAGAACGAATCCGCCCAACCGTCTCCCGCCCAACCGGACCCCGTGGTCGCCCCCGAGGCCGCCGCCCCCGCACCGGAACCCGCGCCCGCGCCGGCCGCTGATTTCGAAGCCAAACTCGCCGCCGCCAAGAAAGAGGCGGCCGATAACTACGAGCGCTACGTCCGCTCCGTCGCCGACCTGGACAACTACCGCAAGCGCTCCGTCCGCGACCGCGAGGACGCCGCGCACCGCGCCGCCACCCGCATCCTCGAGGACCTCCTCCCGGTGCTGGACAACCTCGCCCTCGGCCTGCAGGCCGCCAAGGCCCCCGGCGCCGACTTGAAGACCCTGACCGGCGGCGTCGAGATGGTCGGCCAGCAGCTCAAGAACGCGCTCGCCGGCCACGGCCTGGTCGAGATCGCGCCCCTCGGCAAACCCTTCGACCCCAATCTACACGAGGCCATCGCCCAGCAGCCGCACGCCGATTTCGCCGTCGACCACGTCGCGGCCGTGGTGCGCACCGGCTACACCTTGAACGGCCGCCTCGTGCGCGCCGCCAGCGTCGTCGTGTCCACCGGCGCCCCTGCCGATCCCGCGGTCGGCGTGGTGGTCTGATTTCCCCTGCCCTGCGTCCGTTCTCTCTTTCAACCACGCCGCCCTCCGTCATGGCCGAAGAAAATTATTACACCCTCCTGGGCGTCGAAAAAGGCGTCACGGAGGAGGAACTCAAGAAGGCCTACCGCAAGAAGGCCGTCCAATTCCACCCGGACAAAAACCCCGGCAACAAGGAGGCCGAGGAGATGTTCAAAAAGGTCTCCGAGGCCTACGAGGTGTTAAAGGATCCGCAGAAACGCGCCGCCTACGACCAATACGGCCACCGCGCCTTCACCCAGCAGGGCGGGGCCGGCCCGCGCGGGCCTGGTGCCGGGGGTGGCGGCTTCCATGATCCCTTTGATATTTTCCGCGAGGTCTTCGGCCAGCAGGGCGGGGGCGGCGGCGGAGGCGGTATTTTCGACCAGATGTTTGGCGGCGGGGGCGGCGGCTCGGATCGGGATGGCTCCGACCTGCGCTACGACCTCGAAATCACCCTCGAGGAGGCCGCCAACGGCACCGAGAAAGAGATCTCCTTCCGTCGTTTGCACGCCTGCGAGCGCTGCGATGGCTCCGGGGCCGAGCCCGGCTCAAAGAAGGTCACGTGCCCCACTTGCCGCGGCGCCGGCCAGATCCGTCGCAGTGGCGGTATCATCACCTTCGCCCAGGCCTGCCCGACCTGCGGCGGCGCCGGCCAGAAAATCGAAAAAGCCTGCACCGCCTGCCGCGGCGAGGGCCGCGTGCCCAAGGCCGCCAAGGTCAACGTCCGCATCCCCCCCGGTGTCGATACCGGCACGCGCTTGCGTTCCAGTGGCAACGGTGAATCCGGTCTCGCGGGCGGCCAAAACGGCGACCTCTACATCGTGTTGAGCGTGCGCGCCCACGAGCTTTTCGAACGCCAGGATGACGACCTCTTCTGCGAGATCCCGATCAAGTTCACCCTCGCCACCCTCGGCGGCACGCTCGAGGTGCCGACCCTCTTCGGCAAGGCGACCGTGAAGGTTCCCGCCGGCACCCAGAGCGGCACCACTTTCCGGCTGCGCGGGAAGGGCATGCCCTCGCTCCGCCAGCGCGGGGCGCAGGGCGACCAGCTCGTGCGCGTCCAGGTCGAGGTCCCGACCAAGTTGAGTGCCGAGCAGGAAAAGTTGCTCAAGGAGTTTGCCCGGGTCAGCGGCGATGCCGACCACCCCACCGGGGCGAGCTGGTTCGAGAAGGCGAAAAAGTTTTTCTAGGCCGGTTCCGCCAACCGGGCGAAGGGGTTGTGCCCGCGCTCGTGACCGAGGGTGGTGAGCGGCCCGTGGCCGGGCGCCACCACCGTGTCGGGCGGCAGGTCGCGCCAGATCCGCGCCACCTGCTCGCGCAAGCGCCGGCCGCAAAAGTAGGCTCCGCCGATCGAGCCGGCGAAGAGCAGGTCCCCGCCGATGAGCAGGGGTGCCGCCTGGGCCGCGCCCGGGGCGCGCACGAGGTAGGCATTGTGCGCCTCGGCGTGGCCGGGCGTCGCGAGCGTCTCGATGTGGTAGCCCGCGCTCTCCATCCGCGCGCCGTCGCCGATGCCGGTCGCGCCGGCCACCTGTGCACCGACGGGGGCGAAGACCGGGGTGGGGCCGGAGAACCGCCGCACCTCGGCCAGGCCGCCGGTGTGCTCGGTCTCGTCGTGCGTCAGAAAAACCGCCGCCGCTCCGGGCACGCCCGCCGGCCACATGCGGCGCAGCCGGGCCGGATCGGGGCCGGTGTCGAAGAGCACGCCCGGCCCGCCCCGGCAGTCGCTCACGAGGTAGGCGTTGGCGGTGCCGAGTCCGTGGGGCGAGCGCAGGGCGTGCAGGCAGAAGGGCAGCCCGTGGATGGGGGGCAGCGGGTAGCGCCCGTCTGCCAGCTCGCGCAGGCCCACTGAGTTTAAATCCAGCGCGGCGGCCAGACGATCGATCTCGGCCGGGGCGAAGTCATAGCGGTAGTCGATCGCGTCGCGTATTTTTTCCGCCGGCACCCCGGCGCGAATGCCGAGGGCCTCCGGGCTCAGGCCGGCGTGACCGAGGGCCTTTTCCAGAACATCCCCCAGCTCGTCCTCCAGTGGTGCCTGTTCGATGACCATGCCTGCAAACAATGCACCGGAGGCCCCGGGCTCAAACTTTGGTTTCGATTTCGTCCAGCCGGACCGGCACCGTGCCTTCCATGGACGTTTCCCAACAAGAAATTCTCGATATCTTCACCCGCACCCGCGCTCTGCTGCGCGGCCACTTCGTGCTCCGCTCCGGGCTGCACAGCGGGCATTATTTCCAATGCGCGCAGGTCTGCCAGGACATGGGCGCGGTCACCCGGCTGGCCGAGCTTTTGCTGATCAAGCTGCGGGGCGCGGGCGATCTCGGTTTCACCACCGTGCTCGCCCCGGCCATGGGTGGTCTGGTCATCGGCCAGGAGGTCGCCCGCCAGGCGGGCGCGCGCTACATTTTTGCCGAAAAGGAGAACGACCGCCTCGTGTTGCGGCGCGGGTTCAAATTCGCCCCCGGCGAGCGCGTGCTGGTGGTGGAGGACGTGGTCACGCGTGGTGGTCGGGTGCTCGAGGCCCTGGAGATCGTGCGCGCCGGCGGCGGCCATGCCGTGGCGGTGGCGATGCTCGTGGACCGCAGTGCGGGCGCGACGCGCTTTGCTTTACCCGCGCTCTCCCTGCTCGAGCTGAGTTTCCCCACCTTTCCCGCTGACCAACTCCCGCCCGAGCTGGCCGCCTTGCCGGTCGAGAAACCTGGAAGCTGAGCCGGGATTTTCTCTGCGACTAATTACGCAACGGGATGGTTTTTGCTCGGCGTGCGGCTTTGCTCACGACTTTTTCACTGATCGTGGCTTCACTCAAAATCCTCTTCGTTTCGCCCGAGGTTGAACCGTTCGTCAAAGTGGGGGGGCTGGCGGATATGGTCGGTTCCCTGCCCAAGGCCCTCGCCGCGCTCGGCCATGACGTGCGGGTGGTTTTCCCGGCCTACGGTGGCTTGCGGCTAGATTCCAGCTGGCGCGCCCGGCCCGATCCACTCGGCGTGGACGTCGGGGCCTCCGCCCATTGGGCGCGCACTTGGGAGAGCGTATTGCCCGACTCGCGAGTGCCCGTTTACGCGCTGGAGCACGAAGGGCTGTTCGGCCGCCCCGAAGTCTATTCCGGCCCCTGGGGCAACCACGCTGACAACGACCTGCGTTTCGCCTTTCTCTGCCGCGGGGCCTTGAACCTCTGTCTCCAACTCGGCTGGATCCCCGATGTAGCCCACGCCCACGACTGGACCACGGGCCTGCTGCCGGTGCTGCTCAACACCACCTTGCGTCACACCCCGCTCGGTGGCGTGGCTTCAGTTTTCACCATCCATAACATGGAGCACCAGGGCTACGCCGACCGCCGTGTGCTCGCTTTCGCGCACATCCCGCCGGGAGAGTTCCGGCCCGACAGCACCGAGAGCGGCGGGTCGGTCAACCAGCTCAAGGCCGGGCTCTACCATGCGACCAAGCTCACTACGGTCAGTCCCACCTACGCCGAGGAGATCAAGACCCCTGCCGGAGGCCACGGGCTCGATGCCGTGCTCCGTTTCCGCTCCGCTGACCTCGTGGGCATCCTCAACGGCATCGACGCCGCCGTCTGGAATCCGGCCATGGACCGCTTCCTCCCGCGCCCCTACGACCAGCGCTCGCTGGCTTCGGGCAAACGGGCGGCCAAGCTCGCCCTGCAGGAGCGCCTCGGGCTCGACGCCGATCCGCACATCGCGGTTTTCGGCGTGGTTTCCCGTTTCGCCGCGCAAAAGGGCCTCGACCTCATCGCCGAGGCGCTGCCGCACATCCTCGACCGCATGCACGTGCAGTTCGCCCTGCTCGGCTCGGGTGATCCCGGTCTGGAGCAGTCCTTCCGCTGGGCGGCGGAAAACTACCCGGGCCGCGTCGGCGTGCACCTCGGCTACGACAACGCCCTGGCCCACCTCATCCAGGGTGGATCCGACTTTTTCCTCATGCCCAGCCGCTCCGAGCCCTGCGGCCTCACCCAGCTGTATGCGATGCGCTACGGCACTTCCCCGCTGGTGCGCGCCACCGGAGGACTGATCGACACCGTGGCGCAATACGTGGAAGGCAAAGCCGAGGGCACCGGCTTTCGATTCCACGACGCCACCGCCCCCGCCCTCTACAACACCGTCGGCTGGGCCTGCGCCACCTACTACGACCGGCCTGACGAACTCCACGCCATGCGCCTGCGCGGCATGGACCGCGATTTCTCCTGGGGCCCGAACGCGCGTCGCTTCGAGGAACTCTACGGCTGGGCAATTGCCGCCCGCCGCGCGGCGGGTTGAGGCAAGGATGCGGCAGGGCCCGCGGCCATGCTAGGTAGCGTCCGAAGAGTTCAGCAAAAAGGCGGGTCATGGTAGGTGGTTGGGAGACGAAACCTAAACCACCGAAACGAGGAACGAACCATGACCCGCCCGAAGCGAAACGATGAGACGATCAACCTAACGAAACAAGAACTGCTGCGAGTCCTCAGTGAGGACGACGCGCTCAAGAAGCTGATGCAAAAGCTGCTCCAAGAAGTGCTCGAAGCGCAGATGGACGAGGCGCTGCTCGCCGGCAAGGGCGAGCGCACCACCGGCCGGCTGGGCTATCGCAGCGGTCACTACACACGGTCGCTCATCACCCGCGTGGGCAAGCTGGAGCTACGCGTGCCGCCGGCTACCGGGGCTTACTTGGCGGCCTGGCGCTCGGAGCGACGGCGGCGCGAGGCGGCGAAGGCCAGGGCGGCGATGCCACCGAAGGCTGCGAACGAGGAGGGCTCGGGGATCGAGCTCGCGGTGACGCCCAGCCAGCCCGTTCCGGTGAAGGAGGACAACTCGTAGGTCGCCCCGCTGCCGATGCCACCGTAGGTGCCGACGGCTTGGGAGGCGCCATTGATGAAGAGATAGGCGATGCTGTTCGTTCCCGAGAAGCCCAGATCCAACACGCTCCCGTCGAAGAGATTCACGTCCGCGCTAGAGTCGAGGAACGCACTGCTCAGGCTGAGGGTGCCGCCGTTGACGGTGATGTTACCGGTGAAGGTGTTGGCCCCAGACAGGGTCAGCACGCCCGTGCCGTTCTTGGTCAATCCGCCGCCGCCAGCACCCGCGATCAGGGCCTGGGCGATGGTCACATCGAAACCGTTGGTATCGATGATCGCGCCGCCGGACTTGACCACCGCGGACTGGCCGGCCCCACCGAGATCGAAGAAAGCGGTGGTCGAACCAGCGGCCTTAAGCGTGCCGCCGTTGAAGTTAAACGTCGCGGTGCCGCCGTTATTAGTGGTCAGGATCTGACCGACAGTTAGCGTGCCGCCATTCAAGTTAAACTGATTGTTCGCGCCCGTGACGTTATTGTTCAGGTCGATCACACTGCCGGCCCCGCCGGTGATGGTGCCGGAGTCGAGGTTGACCGTGCCCGCCGCGGTGGAGTTTTGGGTGCTAAAACGGATGTCGGTGCCGGCGTTCAGATTGAGCGCTCCGCCGGTCACGTTGAGCGTGCCGGGGGCGGTGTCATACATGTTGACGACCAGCCAGCGCTCGACGGTGGAGCCCACGTTGACCGTGCCGCCAGCCTGGACGTTGACCTCGCCAAACGAGCCACCTGAGCCGCTGCCGCCGCGCGAGACCACGAGGTCGGCCTCGGAGTTGAGCACGCCGGTGCCGCTGACGTTCAGCCGGGCGCGCGAGACGTCGGTGCCGTTGCCGGAATTAGCGAGGTTCACGAACGCAGCGTTGAGGGTGCCGCCGGTCACATTGGCGGTCGCCAGAGTGGAGAACCAGCGACCGAGTTCGAGACCTTTGGCGTTGATGGTGCCGCCCGATTGGTTGAGCGTGCCGGTGCTGCCCCAGGCGCCGACGTAGATCGCGAGATTGGGTGAGTTAACCGTGCCGTTGACCACGTTGAGCGTGCCGTTGGCCGGGCCGGAGGGATGGGAGCCCCAGCCCACGTTGATCGAAGACTGATACTGGCCCCAGCCGCTGAAATCTTGGTTCGAATTGGCCTGCAGGGTGCCCGAGGTGTTGACCGTCACGGTGCCCGTGCCGTTCTCGCCGTAAACAAACCCGCCCACCCAGAGCTTGCCGACCGTCAGATTACCGTCGCCGGTCAGGTTGTAGGTGCCGGTGCCGGTCTTGGTGCCGACAAACATCCAGTTGCCGTTGGTGCCGGAGGCGGCGAGCGCGAGGCTGCCGGAGCTCTGATCGACACGACCGGAATTTCCGGCGCCGTCGCCGATAGAGAAGTCAACCGGACTGATGGTCGGGGAGCCGCTCAAGACCGCATAATTTCCGGTGGCGGTGTTAACGGTCAGTTTACCGGTGGGGCTGGAGGGGGAGGAGCTCCAGTTTCCTACGGCGTTCCAGTCCTGGCTGACCGCGCCCGTCCAGGTCGCATCAGCGTGGGCGGAGCAGGCGGCGGCGAGGGCGGTGGTTCCGAGCGCGAGGCGTCGGGAAAGCGCGTGACGATGTTTCGGGCGCGAGTTGGATGTATGCATGTTGTCGAGGCGTGGGGTAGGTGCTTATGATGACAATCAATCCGGGCTGCCCCTTGGAGCACTTGAACGAAGCCTAGCAATCTGAGGGGTAGAGGGGGTGACAGGCTTTGCGACAGGAGCAGGTTACTGCTTTCGCGAAGCGTCTCCAGCTAACGTCGTGCCGGGGTTTGCGGTCAATAAATCGGCCTCCTGCGCGGACGATAAGTCAATAAATAGGTAAATATGGTCAATACCGATGGGGTCGCTCCGAGAAATGCAAAATCCGCCTGCCAACCCGCCCGCGGGCCAGCCCGCCGACCACGCCTACGCCTACGATCTCGGAGGCAACCGGCGCGGCGAAGCCCGCGACGCCGCCGCCACCGCCTGGACGACCAACGGCCGCAACCAACTCGTCGCCGACGCCCCGGCCCTGCGGGTGCGGGCCGACTACAACGCCGCCCCGGCCGGCAACCGCGCCTGGCTGAACGGCCGGGAATTTGACCTCGATTCCGCGCACCGGCTCGACACCGTCCATCCCATGGCCAGTGGCGAACAGACCCTTACGCTCCGCGCCGAGGATGCGAACACCGGCGGGGTGCTGCGCAAGAGCTGGCAAGTCACCGTGCCGGCCTTCGCCCCGAAGACCTTTGACTACGACGCCAACGGCAACCTCACCCGCATCACCCAGGCCGGCGTGGTGCTGCGTTTCCATAAATGGGACGCCCGCGACCGCCTCATCGCGTGGGGTTCTAGCACCACCGTCGAGGGCCGTTTCCACTACGACAGCCTCGGCCAGCGTTACCGCGAAACCGACGGCGCTGGGGCCACGGTGCGTCAATGGGTCTGGGATGGCGGCGCCCAGCCCTTGCAGGAACGCGACGCGAACGGCGCGGTGACGCGGCGCTTTTTCGGCCAGGGTGAAATGCGCAAGATCGGCGGCGCGGAAATCGCCCGCTACTACGCGAGAGACCACCTCGGCAGCGTCCGCGAGGTCGTCGATGGCAACAACGCCGTCGTCGCCAGCTACACCTTCGACCCCTACGGCAGGAGGGTGAAATTGGCCGGGACGGAGAATTATGAAGTCGGTTTTACCGGTCATTACTATCATGCGGCGACGGGTTTGTATCTAACCCGTTTCCGCGCCTACGACGCCGACACCGCGCGATGGCTCAGCAGGGATCCGATTGGGGAAAATGGACCAGACGGGCCGAACTTGTATGCATATGTCCGCAACCGGCCTATCGACTATGTTGATCCAGATGGGCGCTGGGGCATCCCTGGTGCTATCGCCGGAGGAGTTGTTGGAGGGATTTCTGGAGCTATCAGCGGAGGGATTAGCGGTTATCTATCCGGGGGCTGGGGTAGCGCCTTAGCAGGTGGAATATCTGGCTCCATAGCAGGAGGGCTAACAGGGGCTGCCGTTGGTGCCGTGAACCCTTTCGCATCTAGCACAGCTGGTGCGGCGGCAGGTGGCGCTGTTGGCGGTTTTTTTGGTGACCTCGCTGGGCAAGCAACTGGGCATATGATGAGAACCGGAAACCCCAACTTGGATTGTTTTGAGCCGAATTATGCCTCTGCGGGATTATCGGCGGCAACAGGCGCCTTCGGTGCGGGTTTCGGTGCGTCAGCTGCGCGCGGAATGTCCGGACTTCCACACGCTCTTGCATCTGGTGCGGGAGAAATTGCTGTTTCGCCAGCAGCTGGAGTCTTGCAGGCAGCCGGCCCAAACCTGTTCCCGTCGCCATGACGATAACTTGGTTGATATTGCTTGGTGTGCTTTTTGTATCATCCTTATTGATACATTACTGCGTAGGCTTAGTGCCTGAACGATTCATTGCGCTAGCGTATGGATCGGGGATTTTGATGTTCCTTGGAGCGACTAGTTGGCTGGCTGTTATCTTTATTCGTCCGCAAGGCGGTGGAGCGGAGTTAGGGTTCGTTTTTTTAGCCATCTTTCTATCGTGGTGCGGGGGCGCGTTGATTTATCGCATGATGAAATTGAGCCAAAAAAATCGGGTAGAGAAACGTTGAATCTTCCCCCTGAAACGCCCCCGCCGCGTTAAGATCCTCGCAGACTCGGCGGCACGTCTCGCGCCAGCTCTCCGCCGAGCCTGCGAGCTGTCACGAGCCCTGCTTGCTCCCTCGCTGCGCTCGGTCCGCTGGAGTGCAACCCCGCCCGGCCCGGCCCACGGCGCAAGAATGCGCCGTAGAGGCCCAATACCGATGGGGTGCCCAATACCGATGGGGTCGCTCCGAGAAATGCAAAATCCGCCTGCCAACCTGCCCCCCGGCCAGCCGGCCGACCACGCCTACGCCTACGATCTCGGCGGCAACCGGCGCGGCGAAGCCCGCGACGCCGCCGCCACCGCCTGGACGACCAACGGCCGCAACCAACTCGTCGCCGCCGCCCCGGCCCTGCGGGTGCGGGCCGACTACAACGCCGCCCCCGCCGGCAACCGCACCTGGCTGAACGGCCGGGAATTTGACCTCGATTCCGCGCACCGGCTCGACACCGTCCTTCCCATGGCCAGTGGCGAACAGACCCTTACCCTCCGCGCCGAGGACGCCGCGACCGGCGGGGTGCTCCGCAATAGCTGGCAGGTGACCGTGCCGGCCTTCGCCTCATTCTCGGCGGAGAACAACCGCCCGAATGGGACCAAGCCCAGGCCGACTACCGCGTAACCCTGTTTGGCGTCGGCTCCGCCGCCCGCCTGGGCAAAGGCACCGTCTCGCCGATGCGCTCCAAAGCGCCGTGGCCCAAAAGGGCCGCCTGCCCCGCCATCTCATCCTGCGCCAGCGCATCCGCCACTTCAGTGACGGCGCCGTCCTCGGCGGCCAAAACTTCCTCGCCCTGCACCTCGCCTCCTACCGTGCACGCACCGGCCGCCGCCGCCGCTCCCCACCCAAAACCCTCCCGCCACTCGCCGACTGGGGCGCCGACCTCGCCACCCTTCGCGGGCTCAGGTGCGGCACCTTCGCCTAGCCGATCCAGCGCAGACCGAGTTTTAACCACAGCGGCACGACGAACAGGCCCGCCGCCGTCGTGCCGAGCACCACCTGCACGGCGGTCAGCGGGCGGCCGCCGTGGTGTTTGGCGATCACGATGGGCAGAATGCCGGCCGGCATCGCGGCCTGCACGACCAGCACCTGTTTCAACTCGCGCGGGATCGGCAACAGCGCGGCCACCCCCAGCATCGCCAGCGGGATCAAGCCGAGCCGCAAGGCGCAGGCCAGCGGGGTCACCTTGCGGTCCACCAGCGTCCGGGGTTCGGCGAGAAATTCCACTAGGGTGGCGCCGATGACCAGCAGGCCCACCGGCACCGCGCATACCCCGATCAGGCGGATGGATTCCAGCACTACGGGCGGCAGCCAGGCAGCGGCCCCGCCGAGGTTGAGCGCGATCGCCGCCGCTAGGGCATACACCGGCGGATTGAGCGCGCGCCGCCAGCCGGTCCGCACCGGCACGCCCGCGAGAATGAGGATGCCCACCGTCCAGATCGCCGCCTCGCAGCCGACGTTGAAGACGAACAGCACCCCCAGCGTCTCCCGCCCGAAGAGTGCCTCGACCAGTGGAATCGCCATGTAGCCGTAGTTGAAAATCCCGACGCTAAAGGCAAAGGTGCGCAGGCCGCCGCCCACTGCTAAACCCGCTTTTTTCGCGACCCAATAGGCGAGGACGATGCCCCCGGCCATGGTGGCGAAGCCCAGCGCCGGCCCGGCCAGGAGGTTGCCCGGCGCGCGCAGGGCGGCGTTGCCCAGCACGTGGCTGAAAATCAGGCAGGGGTAGAGCAGGTTGACCACCAGCTTCAGCAGGCTCTCGTCCGCCTCGGGGCGCAGCCAGCCCGCGCGGCGCGCGCCCGCCCCCGCCGCGACCACCGCAAAGACGGGCAACACCAAGCCCAAGAGGGTCCAATAACCGGGCAGCATGCGATCGACTCAGACCGCGGTCTCGCTGAAACGCGTCTCGCGGATCACCGTGATCTTGATGGTGGAGGGGTATTGCAGCTCCTCCTCAATGCGCTGGCGGAGGATTTTGCTAATCTCGCGGGCGCGCTCGTCGTCCACTTTCTGGGGGTTTACGATGACCCGCACTTCGCGTCCGGCCTGGATGGCGAAAGCCTGCTGCACGCCTTCGATCTCGCCGGCAAGTTTTTCGAGGCGGTCGAGGCGTTGAATGTAGGTGTGCATCGACTCCGCGCGGGCGCCGGGACGCACGGCCGAGATGGTGTCGGCGAGGATGACGAGGCCGGCGTAGACCGTCTCGGGTTTTACCTCCTCGTGGTGCGCGGCCACGGCGTTGACCACGATGGACGTCTCGCCGTGGCGGCGCACGAAGTCGGCGCCGATGGTGGCGTGGCTGCCTTCGTAGTCGCCCTCGATGGCCTTGCCGATGTCGTGCAGTAGGCCGGCGCGTTTGGCCACGTTCGGGTCCAGCCCGAGTTCGCTCGCCATGAGCGAGCAGAGAAAGCCGACCTCAACGGAGTGATCGAGGACGTTCTGGGAGTAGGAAAAGCGAAACTTCAGTTTACCCAGCAACTGGATGATTTCAGGACGCAGGCCGTTGATGCCGAGGCGCTGCACGGCCTGTTCGCCGTCGCGCTGGAGGTTTACGTCCAGCTCGTCGTTGGCTAGGCGCACCGCTTCCTCGATGCTGGCGGGGTGGATGCGGCCGTCTTTCACCAGGGCCTCCAGCGCTGCGCGCGCGACCTCGCGGCGCACCGGGTCGAAGGAGGAGACGAGGACCATCTGCGGCGATTCGTCGATCAGCAGGGTCACTCCGGTGGAGGCCTCGAAGGCTTTGATGTTGCGACCTTCGCGTCCGATGATGCGGCCCTTCATCTCCTCGCTAGGCAGGGCGACAATGGTGGCGGTGATGTCGTTGTTGGGTCGCGAAGACATGCGTTGCATGGTCGCCACGAGGATGCGTTTCGCCTCCGCCTGGAGGTCCTGCTCCGAGCGGTCGAGAATCTGCCTACGCAGGGCGCGCAACTCGTCTTGGCACTCGAGTTGCACCTCCTCGCGCAGGGCCTTGCGGATATCCTCCGCGTCCATCTGGGAGACGCCTTCGAGCCGTTTGCGAAGGGATTTGGAAAGCGAGCGGATGGCGTCACGCGCCTGGCGAATGGCGCTGTCTTCGCGGGCGAGGCGCCCGGAGCGTTGCTCCAGTTGGTGGTCGAGCAGGGCGATGGATTCCTCGTGGGAACGGATCTCGCGCAGACGGATATCCATCTCGATCTCGCGGCGGTCGAGCTCGCGGTTAACCTCGGCGCGGCGTTCGACCAGTTCGCGTTCCACGCGTTGCCGTTCTTCCTCGCCGCGCACCTGGGCCTCGCGACGGGCCACCTCGATCAACTCCGCGCCTTGTTCGCGCGCGGCGCGGCGGGTGGCGTGGGTGACCAGCCAGACCACCGCGAAGCCTGCCGCGGCCCCGGTGAGGAGGACCACCGCCCAGGGCCAATAGAGGACCAGGTCTTGCGCCGTCTGGAGTTCAGCAAGCAGGAAAATGGGGGATGCGGGACTGGCGGCCATGGACTGCAAAGTGCAGTGCGTGGAGTTGGCGGGAAAACTCAACCCTTTCGTGGCGGTCGCTTCGGCAGGGTAAGTCCGGAGCTTGCCGCTGGGGCGTGGTTCGGTTTCCAAGTAGCCACCCCTCTACCATGTTAAAAAACGGTATCATCAAAGCTTGGGAAAATCCCGAGCTCACCGCGCTCAACAAATTGCCCCCGCGCGCGTCCTTTGACGCCTATGCCACCGCCGCCCAGGCCCGGGCCGGCCGGGTGGAGAAATCCCCTTGGTTCCGTTCGCTCGATGGCGAGTGGCAGTTCCGTCTGGAGCGGTCCCCCGAGGACGCCCAGCGTTTCGCCGAGGGGCGGCCTTTCAACGATAGCGCCGCCTGGGGTCTTATCCCGGTGCCTTCGAATTGGCAGATGCACGGTCACGGGATACCGCACTACACCAACGTGCGGATGCCCTTCCGCGAGGAGCCTCCCTTCACGCCCGCCGCCAATCCGACGGGGGTGTATCGACGCCTTTTCCGCATCCCTGCCGCCTGGCAGGGCGGGCGGATCGTGCTGCATTTCGGGGGTGCGGATAGCGTGCTGGCGGTCTATGTGGATGGCGTGGCCGTGGGGCTTTCCAAGGATTCGCGCCTGCCGGCCGAGTTTGATCTCACCGCATTGGTTCGTCCCGGAGTAGATCATGAGTTGGTCGCGATCGTCGTGCAGTATTCCGACGCCTCTTTTCTGGAGGATCAGGACATGTGGCGACTCGGCGGCCTGCACCGCTCCGTTTACCTTTACGCCACTCCTTCCGTTTACTTGGCGGATATCCGAATCACACCTCATCTCGATCCGCTCGCGCCTGCCACCGGCCCCGCCGAGTTCGAGGTTTTGGTGACGGCCGGTTTCCCGCAAAACCTCCCGCTGCCGGGCACGCGTGTCACCGTGCAGCTGATTGACCCGAACGGCCGGCCGGTGCTGAAAACGCCCGCCGTCCAGGAGGTCACCCACGAGCGCGGCACCCTGGTTTTTAACCGGGGCTCGGCCCGCTTCCGGCTCGCCGTGCCCGCCGCCCGGCTGCGCCTCTGGTCGCACGAAGACCCCGCGCTTTACACGGTGCTGGTAGCACTCGCGCCGCCCAAGGCCTCCGGTGCCGATGTCTCGCACGCGGCGATCCGCAGCGGTTTGCGCCGGGTGGAGATAAAAAACCGCGACCTCCTGATCAATGGCCGCCGTGTGCTGATCAAGGGTGTCAACCGCCACGACCACCACCCCGACCTCGCCAAGGCGCTCACGGTGGAGACCATGCGGCAGGATCTGGTCCTGATGAAGCGGTTCAACTTCAACGCCGTCCGTTGTTCGCACTACCCGAATGACCCGCGTTTCCTCGATCTATGCGATGAGCTGGGGCTCTACGTGATCGACGAGACCGACGCCGAGGCGCACGATTTCCACAATACTCTCTGCCAGGATCACCGCTATGCCACCCCGTGGCTCGACCGCGCCCTGCGCATGGTCGTGCGTGACGTGAATCATCCTTCGATCATCGCTTGGTCCCTGGGCAACGAGTCCGGCTACGGTCCGGCCCATGACGCCGCCGCCGGCTGGATCCGCCACTATGATCCGTCGCGCATCGTGCACTACGAGGGCGCGATCTCCCGCTGGCAGTCGAAGACCACCTTTCTCCACGGCTCGGCGGCCAGCGACCTGATTTGCCCGATGTATACCGAAATCAAGGACCTCGCTGACTGGCTTGATTTCGCCGACCGGCATTGCCCGCCTCCCCCGGCCGACTATCGCTCCGCGCTCGAGGCTCTCTTTGCCGCCGGTCTCCAGACCGCGGATGCCGACCACGCCCGGCGTTATCCGCTGCCCACGCCGCTGCACCCCCTGGCCCGGCCGGTCATCCTTTGCGAATATTCCCACGCCATGGGTAATTCGAACGGGTCGTTGTCGGACTACTTTCACCTCTTCAAGACGCGCGCCGGCCTCCAGGGAGGCTTCATTTGGGAATGGGTGGACCACGGCCTGCGGGTGAAAACCGCCGACGGCCGCGAACACTTCGCCTATGGCGGTGATTTCGGCGACACCCCGAACGATGCCAATTTCGTCTGCGACGGCCTGGTCTCCGCCGACCGTATCCCGCACCCCGCCTGCCATGAGCACCATCGCCTCGCCCAACCGGTCGCCATTGCCTTGGTTTCCGCCAAAGGCGCCGTCGCGCGTGTCCGGGTGACCAACGAGCACGACTTTACCGCGCTCGACCGCGCCGGTCTGCGGGCCCGCTGGATTCTCCAGGCTGACGGCGAGGTTGTCCGCGAAGGCTCGGTCCCCGTCGCCGCCTTCAAGGGCCTCGCCCCCGGGGCCAGCCGCGAGCTGGCCCTGCCCGTAGGCGCGTCCGCGGCGGGTGCTAGGGAGCTCCATCTGATCGTGGAGTTTTACCTTGGTCGCGATACCGCCTGGGCCGAGGCCGGTCACGTCATCGCTGGCGCCCAGCTCGCTCTGCCCGCACCCCGTCCCGCCAAGGTCCGCGCCGCCGCCGCTAAGGCCGCATCGCTTGTCCCGGTGGAGGTCACCGAGACCCTAGGCGGCTATGTGCTCCGGGCTGGGGCGCTCGAGGTTGGCTTTGACCGCGCCACTTGCTCGCTCTCCTCGATTCGTCGCGACGGCCGCGAATTCTTGAAACGCGGCCCCTTGCTGCAGCTCTGGCGCGCCGCCACCGACAACGACGGCGTGCGGCTCTGGTCTGGCCAGGATGGCAAAGCCCTCGGCCGCTGGCAAAAACTCGGCCTCGATGCCGGGCTCGATCACCGGGCCGACCGCTTCGCCGTCTCCGCACCCGGCCGGGACGGCTCCGTCACCGTGACGCTTGGCCACGCCGTGACCACGCCGCGGCGTGCGAATTGGAAGGACGTGCTGCACGCCCACCGCTACACCGTCTTTCCTGACGGCCGCATCGCGGTGGTAAACGACGTGCTGCTTTCCGCTGACTACGCCGACCTGCCCCGCATCGGCGTGCGTCTCGACCTCGTTTCCGGCCTCCGCCGGCTGGTTTATTTCGGCCGCGGTCCCTTCGAAAACTATTCCGACCGCAAGGCCGCCGCGGATCTCGGCGTCTGGGAAAACACCGTGGCCGGCGAATACGTTGACTATGTGATGCCGCAAGAACACGGGCACCACACCGATGTGCGGTGGTTGGAATTGTCCGAGGCCGCCCCAGTCCGCCGGCCCGCAACCCTGCGCGTCGAGTCAACCGGCGTGCTGGAGTTCAATGCATCCCACTTCACGGCCGAGGATCTTTATGCCGCCCGCCACACCACGGACCTGAAGGCGCGCCCTGAAACGATCCTCTACCTAGACGCCGCCCAGCGGGGGCTTGGCACCGCGAGCTGCGGCCCCGACGCCCTTGCCCGCTACCGTCTGCCGGCCGGCCGTCACACCTTCGGCTACGTGCTCTCGCTGGCATGAGTCCTGACCCCGCCGCCACCCTTGCCCTGACCGACCTTGAGTCTTGGTCTCGCCCGGGCGTCTCGCTTGCCGTGCTGGGTCACCCGATCCGGCACTCGATCAGCCCGGCCATGCACAACGCCGCCCTCGCGGCCATGGCGGCGACTGATCCCGCCTTCGCCGCGTGGCGCTACTTCCGCTTCGAGGTGCCGCCGGAGGAGTTGCCGCGCGCGCTGGCGCTTCTCCGGGCCAAGGGGTTTCTGGGCGTTAATCTGACGGTGCCGCACAAGATCCTCGCTGTCTCGCAGGTGGCCTCGGTCGATCCTGCCGCGCGGACGGTCGGAGCGGTCAACACCTTGCGCCGCCGCGCGGATGGCTGGGAGGGGTTCAACACCGATGGCCACGGCCTAGCCGCTGGCCTGCGCGAGGATCTCGGGATCGAGCTGGCCGGCGCGCACGTGATCCTGCTCGGAGCGGGCGGCGCGGCTCGCGGCGCGGCAGTCGAGTGCCTGCAACGACGCTGCGCCTCGCTCCATATCGCCAACCGGACGCGCGAAAACCTCGATGCCCTGCTCACCCTGCTCGCGCCGCTAGCCGGGGGCGTGCCGGTCACCGGATTCGATCCCGCCAATCCGCCCGCCGGCCTGCCGGCTGGCGGCGTGGTGATCAACGCCACCAGCGCCGGCCTGAAGTCCGTCGATCCGCTGCCCCTTGACCTCGCCGCGCTGCCCGCGCCGCGGGCGGTCTACGACATGATCTACAATCCGGCCGAGACCGCTCTCCTGGCCGCCGCGCGCGTCCGCGGGTTGCCCGCCGCGAATGGCTTGTCCATGCTCGTCCATCAGGGTGCGCGGGCCCTGGAAATCTGGTCCGGCGCGGCCGTGCCGGTCGCGACCATGGCGGCCGCCGCGCGGGCCGCGATGGGGCGCTAGCCTGACCTCGCTTCGCCATGCCGCGCCACGTTTTCACCCGCCGCCTCGGCGCCTGGCGCCTGCCGGAGAATTATTCGCGTTGGTGGGTGCGCTGGCCGGTGGCGACGTTCCTTATTCTCGGGCTGGCCATGACCCTCCCGCGCGCCTGGTGCGGTCGGGACGCCGCCCGCTGGCTGGCGAACGACGAGGCTTTGGTTCTCGCCCACGCCCGCACCGTGGTTGCCGGTGTGGAAGCCGGCGTGCCAGCGGAGCCACTCTCCGGGCCAGCCGGCCTTTTCCAAAACGAGTGGCTTTTCGGCACCAGCCAGATGGCGGCGCTGGGTCTTCTCCAAGTCTGTATCCAGCATCCCGGACGCCGGGACGAGTTTCTGCCGGCGGCTGAGCATGCCATCGACCAAATGCTCTCCGAACGGGCGCGGGCCTTTGATGCGGCGCGCTGGAGGGAGGATCCCCTCGCCTCTCTCGACGGCCCCCGGGGGCACGCGGCCTACCTCGGCTATCTCAACCTTGCCCTCTCGCTGCACCGCCGCGCCGTCCCGGACTCACGCTTCGCCGACCTCAACGACCGCATCTCGGCTGCGCTCGTCCGCCGGCTGGAGGCAAGCCGCCACGGCATTCTGGAGACGTATCCGCTGGAGGCCTATCCGGTGGACAACGCGGCCGTGCTCGGCTCCCTCCTGTTGCACGCTCGGATCACCGGGGTGGATTACTCGGCGGTGGCGCCGGCGGCCCTCGCAAGATTTAGCATAGCCTGGGTTGATCCGCGTTCCGGCCTGCTTTTTCAGGCCATCAATTCGCGCGACGGCAAGCCGGCTGGCGCGGCCCGGGCCAGCGGAACGGCCCTCGCGGCTTTTTTGCTCTCTTACGGCGAACGCACGGTGTCGGGCGCCTTGTTCGCGGCGGTGCGCGATCGCTGCGCCGACTCCATCTGGGGCTTCGGCTATCTCAACGAATACCATATCGGCTCGGCCGCGGCCGGCGTCGGCGACATCGCCGCCGGCCCCTTGATTTTCGGGGTTAGTCCGACCGCCACGGGCTTCGCTCTTGGCGGGGCCCGGCTTTTCGACGATCGGCGCCGCTTCGTCTCGCTCTACCGCACCGCTCATTTGGCGGGCACGCCCAGCAAGCGGGGAAACCGGCGCGTTTTCGTGACGGGCGGGCCGCTGGGCAACGCGATCATGCTGGCGATGTGCACCGCCCGGCTGGAGGCCCCATGAAGACTCCCGCGCGCAAACCCTGGTGGCAAAAGGCCTACGAGCGGCGCCTGGCGCAGCCGGCGCCGACGCTTGGGCGCATCGCCCTGGAGCTGGCGGTCGTGTATGCGCTGCACTTTGCGGCCAGCTTCGCGCTCGCGCGCCTGTCGTTGCTCGAAGCAGTCCTCACCCCGGGACCGGGCGGCCGGCTGGCGTTGGTCGCCGCGCTGGGGTTTTTCGCGCTGCGCTTGTTTGTCCTGCTTTTGGCACCCGGCTGGTTCCTTGCCCGACTCTGGCTCCTCCTTACGCGGGAACGTCCGGAGTCGCGGTGAGGGGGGCGCCCGCCGTGGGGGGGGTGAAAAGAGGGCGGGCCGGCCCCGCGTTTTCGTGAGCGTGCTTCGCGCCAGGGTTGGGGCGTTTGCGGGCGAACTCGGCCAGCAGTTCGGGAAAGGCGGCCGCGACGGGTGAGTCAGCGAGGTAGGCCTCGGCCTCGTGCTTGCGACCCCGCGAGCACAGGCCGGCGTAAACGTGCAACTCGAACTGCAGGCGCAGCGGCGCGGCGGCGGCGGCGTGGCCGAGGGCTTCGAGCAGAAACAGGAGGGCTTCAAACGAAGAGAAACGGTCGGCGCCGTTCTGGGCGCGCAGGGCGTAGCGGCTGGCTCCGGCCATGGGCAGGCGCACGCGGCGGCCCCAGTCCTGCACTTGGGCCAGCATGCCGCCGGCCTGGGCCCAGCTGGCGTCGAGCAACAATACCTGGATGCGGGCGGACGGCGGCGGCGAGGCGGGAGGCTCCTCGCCGTGTGGGTGGAGGATCCAGAGTTCGTCGATGTCGGGCCTCGTGAATTCGGCCCGGATGAGTGGGCGTTCCCGGCGGTAGGGGAAAACACGCGCGCCCGCCACGACCCGGGGGATGAGGTTGCCGGTGCTGGAGGGGCGGTGCGCTTCGAGCACATGCTGGAGCACATCCACCTGCACGGGGCAGGGCTCGGCACGCTGGGCGGAGCAAATGCACCAGCGCGGCGGCAGTTCGCAACGCGGGCAGCGTTCGGTGCCTTGCAGAACAACGCTACGGGCCATGGCGGATCAGATTATGCGGTCGCTCATCTCGGCGGGCTGGCCGGCGGTGAAGCGGGCCAGGTTGGCGAGGAACAAGTCCACCAGCGCGTCATCCTGGTCGGTGCGGCCGCCGCCGGTGTGCGGGGTCACGTAGCAGTTGCGCGTAGTCCAGAGCGGGCTGGCGGGCGGCAGGGGCTCGGTGGCGAAGACATCCAGGTAGGCGGCGCCGACGCGGCCGGCTTCTAGGGCCTCGACCAGAGCGGGCTCGTCGACGGTCGGGCCGCGGCCGATATTGTAGAAAAAGGCGCCGGGTTTGAGCAGGGCTAGGCGCCGGGCGTTTACGTAGCGGTGGGTGGCGGGGTTTTCGGGCAGGATGTCGATGAGGTGGTCGGCGAGGGGGAGGACGGCGGAGAGTTTTTCCTCCGCGATCACGTGAACGCCGGCCTCGCTGTAAACGCGACGGCGGAGGGCGTAGATCCGCATGCGGAAGGGCGCGAGTAATTCGACCAAACGTTTAGCGATAGCGCCGTAGCCGAGCAGCAGGGCGGTCTGGCCGGTGAGCAGGCGGGAGGCGGCGCGGTGTTCGAAGTATTTCCAGCCGCGCACGCTGCGTTGTTCGTCGAGGGAGTCGGGCAGGCGGCGAGCGAGGCCGAGCATCATGGCAAGCAGGTGTTGCGCGCAGGGCTCGGCGAAGACGGAGGAGGCGTTGGTAAGGACGGCGCGGCGGGCGCGGAGGGCGTCGAAGATTTCCTCGTTGTCGTAGCGGGTGTAGCCGGCCGAGGTGAGGGCGATCCAGCGCAGGCGGGAGTGGCGCCGGCAGGCTTCGGCATCGGGCTGGCCGAAGGCGATGTCGGCATCGGCCAGAGCGGGATCGTCCGCCGCCGCCGCGAGCACCGAGGCGGAGGCCTGGGCCGAGACAACGAGCCGGTGACCTGCGGCGGTGAGAGTTGCCGCCAACCTCGCGTGCGCGGCGGGTGCGAGCGCGGCGTTGGTCCAGATGGTCAGCGGTTGGACGGATGGCATGAGGGATTATTCAGTCTCGGTGAAGCTGCACACGGCATGCACGTCGAGCCCGGCGGCGCGCAGTCGGGCGGAGCCGCCGAGCTCGGGCAGATCGATGATGGCGGCAACTCCCGCGACCTCGGCGCCGAGGGAGCGGATCAGGCCGGCGGCGGCGAGCACGGTGCCGCCGGTGGCGATGAGGTCGTCCACGATGAGCACGCGGTCCCCGGGCTTGCAGGCGTCTGCATGGATCTCGATCGCGGCGCGGCCGTATTCGAGGGCGTATTCGGCGCCGACAGTGCGGAAGGGGAGTTTGCCCTTTTTGCGCACGAGCATGAAGGGGCGGTGAAGCTGGTAAGCGAGGGCGCCGCCCAGGATGAAGCCCCGCGCATCCACGGCAGCGATGAGATTCACGCCCTTGCGGGTGGCGTCCCAAGCGATGGTCTCAACGAGGATGCGGAAGGCCTCGGGGTCTTGGAAAAGCGTGGTGACGTCGCGAAAGTTGACTCCGGGAAGGGGCCAGTCGCGCACGGTGCGGATGCGATCCTTGATGGTGGCGGCGGGGTCGAGATGAGGCATGGGGGCAGAATTTGAAGTTAGAAGTTTGAAGCTAGAAGTCAGAAGGCGGAAATCGGGAGGGGGTGAAAGGGAGTCGAGGGCCGGCGGGGCAGGTTACCGGCTTCCTTCTGCCTGACTGTGCAGGCGCCGGGCGCGGGCGTGCAGGTGGCTAAGGAGCTCGGTGTGTTCGACCGCTTCGTGGTCATCGGCGTGGACCAGGCCGGCGCCGAAGGGAGGCGCGTCATCGCCGCCGTCGGCCCAGTGAGCCCACTCGATACCAACGGTGCGGGGGTCGCGGCAGGCGGCGACCAAGCCTTCGCGGTTGGCCCGGAGCAGTCGTTCGAGGCGAGTAGGGCCGGTGCCATCACGCACCGGAAGACGGCGGAAGTCGGCGTGGGCGAGACCGCCGCCGGTTATCCATTGCGGCATCGAGCCGCTGGCGGCGTCGGCTTGGGCGCTGAAACCTGCTCCGGCGCGCAGCCGCCAGGAGACGGCGTCGAGGTCGGGCCAGGCGCAGGCGTCGCGCACGCCGGGCGGGGGCGGTTCGGCGAAACGGCAGCCGAGCACGAGCCGCCCGGGATCGGCGGCGCGCAGGGCGCGGGCGGTTTCCGAGAAATAGCGCCGGGCAAATTCGTGGCCAAAGGCGCGGGCGTCGGCGGCGAAAGCCGGCTGGGTGAGGGGGCGGTTTTCCCGCGTCAGCTGGCGGAGGTGCTCGCGGTGGAGCAGATTCACGCCCCAGCGGCGGGCGAGGGCTTCGAGGGTGCCGCCGTGGCTCGCGAGCAAAAATTCCCAAGCGGCGTGGTAGGCGGCGAAGGCCGGTTCGAGACTCAGGCAGCTTTGCAGCAGGGAGACGGGGCTGCCTGCGGTTTCGCCCCAGCCGAGGGAATCGTCGGTAAACCAGCCGACCAACTCGCGCCGCCCGCGCCAAGGTGCGGCGAGGGCGGCCGCGTGGGCCTGGGCGGCTTCGGGCCAGCGGGGATCAAAAACGTCCGGCACGCGCAGGCCCGGCCCGTGCAGGGTGGGGATGCGGGCGTGAACAAAATCCGCCGGCATGGTGAAATAGAAGCCGCGATCGACCAGTCCCGGGTCGGTCCAGGGCCCAAGCGTGTCAACGCCCCAAGTGTGTAGGCGGGCGGCCGTGCTCTTTTCCCAAGCGGCGGGCGAGGCGGGATCGTAGAGGCTCTCGACGGTGAGCGCGTAGGCGCTGCGCCGCACGGGCGGGGGGCCGGCGCGTCCGTGGCGGTTCACCCCGGCGACGGCGCGGAGCAGGACCGGTTCGTCCTCGGGCGTAAGCAGCCACCAGGAGTTTGCGGCGGTTTGTCCGAGCCGGAAAAACCCCGGCGCCCCGCGGAAGGTGGCGGGTTTAAAATCGGAAAACTGGGGACCGGAGTGAGCGAGGGGGCGGGCCATGATCAGCGGGTGTGGTCCGGACGCTCCAGGGCGAAGCGGTCGCGGGTGGTGGAGTAAGTTTCGCCGCCGAGACGGCCGACGGCATCGAGCCTGGCGGGATCGACTTCGCCGCCTGGGCCTAGGATATCGTCCCGCACGTGGAGGTGGAGGATCTCGGCGATCACGATATGGGCGGCCAGCGGTCCGTCGCCGACGGGCACGATCTGGCGGACGCGGCACTCGAAGGCCGCCGGGGCGGCGGCGATGCGGGGGGGGCGCACCAAAAGGCTTGGCGAGGGCACAATCCCGAAGGCGGCAAACTCGCTCTCGCCGCGCGGCAGGCGGGCGGCGCAGGCATTCATCTGGCCGGCGAGGTCGCGGGGCACGATGTGGACGACGCACTCGGGGATCTCTTCGAGGTTGAGCACGGTGTCCTTTTTCGAGCCATCGCGCAGATTGACCGGAATGAAAAGCAGGGTGGGCGGGCGGGCGGTCACGCCGTTGAAAAAGGAGAATGGAGCGAGGTTGGCGTGGCCGGCGGGGTCGATGGTCGAGACCCACGCGATGGGGCGGGGGGTGATGAGCGAGGACATCCAACCGTAGGCGTCGCGGGCGGGCAGGGCCCGCAGATCGATTTCCATGCCGACCAGTCAGTCCGCCGGGGCGGCGGCGGGCAAATGAAACCGCTGGCGGGCGGGCTGCTTGCCGCTCGACTCGGCCGGCGCGGGCGGGGTTAACTGCGCTCCCATGGCCGCCGAAGATCCCCTCTCCTCGGAACTCGTCCCCGCCGCGCTGCGCGAGGCGCTCCGGCTCAGTCCGGACAACGCCCCCTTGCTCTGCCATGTGGCGGCCCACGTGCTTGGCTTGGGCGGCTTTGTCGAGTCGGAGGCGCTCTACAAGCGCGCCCTTGCCCTCGCGCCGGGCGACGCCGATGCGAAGCTCGGTCTGGCGCACGCCTTTTATCATCTGGGTAAACACTCCGCCGCGCTGGTCGTGGTCGAGGGCCTCACCGCGCCCGGGGAAGCGCCCGGTCGCGCGCTGTTGTTGCATGCGCGGCTCGCCCTCCACGCTGGCGAGCCCAGGCTGGCGGCGCGGCTTTACCAGCGTGCCCGCGCTGCCCGACCGCCGGTTGCGGATGCACATCTCGAGGAGGAGCTCGCGCCCCATTTACCAGCGCCGGCCGCGCTCGCCCCCCGTCCGGCGGAGCGCCCTGCGCCACCCGAGCTCTCCGCTATCACCGGGGAGGAGGAAGCTGGCGAACGCGAGCCGCTGCCGGCCGGCGACCTGCCCCCCGAGCGCGACGCGGCCGAGGTGGAGCGCCCGCGCGTCACCTTTGCCGATCTCGGTGGCATGGAGAAGATGAAGGAAGACATCCGGATGAAGATAATTCTTCCCCTCCAGCATCCGGAGATGTTTGCCGCCTACGGCAAAAAGACCGGCGGCGGCATCCTGCTCTATGGTCCGCCCGGCTGCGGCAAGACCCACCTCGCCCGCGCCACCGCCGGGGAGGTCCGCGCGGCCTTCATCGCGGTCGGCATCAGCGACGTGCTCGACATGTGGATCGGCCAAAGCGAGCGCAACCTCCACGGCATCTTCGAGCAGGCCCGCTCGCACCGGCCCTGCGTGTTGTTCTTTGACGAGGTCGATGCGCTCGGAGCAAACCGCACTGACATGCTCAAGTCCGGCGGCCGTCATCTGATCAACCAGTTCCTCAACGAGCTCGACGGCGTGCAGGCGACCAACGAGGGCGTGCTTATTCTCGCCGCCACCAACGCCCCCTGGCACCTCGACCCGGCCTTCCGCCGTCCCGGCCGTTTCGACCGCATCCTCTTCGTCGCCCCGCCTGACCAGACTGCGCGCGCCGAGATCCTGCGCATCCTGCTCAAGGGCAAACCCGCGGCCGACGTTGACGCCGAGGCGGTGGCGAAAAAGACCGACGCCTTCTCCGGCGCCGACCTGCGCGCGCTGGTCGATCTCGCGGTGGAGGAGAAACTCCGCGCCGCCATGAAGTCGGGCAAACTGGCGCCGTTGACTACGCGCGACCTGCTCGATGCCGCCAAAAAACACCGCCCGACTACCCGCGACTGGTTTGAGAACGCCCGCAACTACGCCCTCTACGCCAACCAGAGCGGTCTCTACGACGACGTGCTGGACTACCTGAAGATCGCCAAGCCTTGAGCCGATGACGCCCCACCACTCCCGCGCCGAACTGCTCCTCGCCCAATCGCGGCCGGCCGAGGCCGAGAAGGAGGCGGGCTTGGTCCTCGCGCAGGACCCCGGCGACCCGCTCGCCCTCACCCTGCTGGCGCGCGCGCGCCTGGACCAGAATCGCGCGGCCGAGGCGCTGGAGCCGGCCGACGCGGCGGTGGCGGCTGCGCCGGACTGGGCCTTTGTCCACCACGTGCGCGCTCACGTGCTCCTGCGACTGGAACGCCCCAAGGACGCCCTCGCGGCGGTCGAGCAGGCGCTGCGCCTCGCGCCGGACGCGGACGAGTTCCACGCCCAGCGGGCGGCGGTGCGGCTGGCCCTGCGCGACTGGGCCGGCGCGCTGGCCGACACCGAAGCAGCGCTGCGGCTGAACGCCGCCAACGTCTTCGCGCAAAACCTGCGCGCCACCGCGCTCACCCGGCTGGGCCGCGCCGAAGAGGCCGACGCGGTCGGCGCCCGCACCCTCGAGCAGGCCCCGGAGGACGCCTTCAGCCACGCCACCCAAGGCTGGACCCAGCTGCACCGGGGCGATGCGCGGCGAGCGCAGGAGCACTTTCGCGAGGCGCTGCGCTTGCGGCCGGACTTCGAGTCGGCGCGCGAGGGCATGCTCGAGGCGCTCAAGGCCCGCAACCCACTCTACCGCGGCATGCTGGCCTATTTTCTCTGGATGGGCCGCCAGAGCGGGCGCGTGCAGTGGGCCTTCGTGATCGTGACGTTCTTTGGCCAGCGCGTGGTGCGCGGCCTGGCCGAGAGCCAGCCGGCGGCGGGCGCGTTGCTTTGGCCGCTGCTGATCCTTTTTTACGCCTTCGTCTATCTCACCTGGACGGCGGTGCCGATGTTCAACCTCCTGCTGCGGCTTGACCGGCACGGCCGCTTTGTCCTCTCGCGTCGGGAACGGGCGGCGACCAACTGGTTCGGGGCCTCGGTGGTGCTCATCGCGCTGGCGGCGGCCTGGTGGGCGGCGGCGCCGCACTTCGCCTCGCGCCAGGCCTTGATCGTCGCGGCGGTGCTCTCGGTCTGCGTGGCGGCGACCGTCGCGCGGCCCGGCCCGCGCGGCCGAAAGATTCTTGGCTGGGCCACGGCGGCGCTGGCCGCGCTGGCTTTCGGCGCCTTTGGTCTGGCCTTCGCGGGCGGCGAGGGTGCGGGCGCGTTGCTGGCCCTGTTCTTCGTCGGCTTCCTCGGTTTCCAATTCGCGTCCAACGCGATTCGGGACTGAGCCGGCCTACTTCGCAGGAGCCGGTGCGGGCGTCGGTGCGGGCGCCGCCGGAGCGGCGGACGGGTTGTCCTCGCGGCCGGAGCGGGCGATGCGGCGGACGTCGAAGAAACTCACGTAGAGCATCATCGAGAGCAGCGCGACCACGAAGGCGCCTTGGACGTTTTGGATAAAGGTCGCGGGCAGGGCGCGGCCGCGCAGGCGGCCGATGGTGGCGAAGAGCATGTGGCCGCCGTCGAGCACGGGCAGGGGCAGGAGGTTGAAGATGGCGAGGTTCACGTTGACCAGGATGGTAAACCACAGGACGTAGCGGATGTCGGCCTGCGCGGTGATGTGGAAGACGCGGGCGATACCGATGGGGCCGCTGAGTTTAGAGATGCCGATGTCGCTATCGCGGTTGATCAGGCTCCAGAACGTGCGCGCGGTCATCCGGGCGGTGTCGGAAACCTGTTTCCAAGGGGTCGGATGGATGAGCACCAATCCGGGATCGAAACCCAGCCCGAGCTCGGTGGCGCGGGCGGCGTCGGGGCGGGGAGGAATGGTGAGGGTAACGTCGGCACCGGCGCGCTCAACGACCAGCGTGCTGGCGACTTCGGGGCGGGCCTCGAGGACGGCGGCGTAGGTGGCGAAGCTCGTGATGGTGGTGTCGTCGATGCGGCGCACGAGGTCGCCGACTTGCAGGCCGGTCTTGGCGCCGAGGGAATCGGTGCTGACCTCGGCGATCTGCAACTCCTGGTAGGGCGAGACGCCGAGCATGCGCATGCGTTCTTCGCCGGCGAGAATGGGCTTGGCGGCGAGGATCAGGGTTTCCTCGCCACGACGAATGGTGAGGCTCGTTTGGGGGCGGCCGTCAGCGGTGCGGCCATCGCCGGTGAAGAGGAGCTGGCGCATCTCGTCCCAGGTGGTCACGGGCACGCCGTCGATCGCAGCGATGGTGTCGCCCGGGCGCAGGCCGGCCTCGGCGGCGGGGCTGGGGACGACGCGGCCGTCGGGCAGGGTGAGGGTGGGGGCGACGTGGCCGATCTTGGCGCGCTGGGTGTCGGCGTTGGCGGGGAGGCCGACCTGCCAGAGGATGGTGGCGAGGGCGAAGGCGAAGAGGATGTTCATCGTCGCGCCGGCGACGAACACCAGCATGCGGGTGGTGTAGTTGGGCGAGGGCAGTCCGGCGGTGTCGGCGGAGGCTTCGCCCTCGATCCCGCGCATGTCGGCGAGCTGGGGCAGGGCGACGTAGGCGCCGATGGGTATCCAGCATACGCAGTATTCTACGCCGTCCTTGCCGCGCCACTTAAAGATGGGCGGGCCGAGGCCGAAGAACGAAAACCTCTCGACCTTCACGCCGCGTTTTTTCGCGACCCAGAAGTGGCCGAACTCGTGCACGAAGATCGAGCCGCCGAAGAACACGGCGATCATCAGGACCGACCAGGCGCTGGAGGTGAGAAGGGGGAGGAGGTCCATGGTGAGGAGAGAGGGGAAGGGAGTTCGAACGATCGGTTTAGACCACGGATAGCACGGAAGGGCACGGATTGCCGGAGGAATTTTCTTAATCCCCGGTCATTCGCGGTCTTGGCGGTCAAAGAATTTGCTGTTCCGCAAAGCGCCGGGCCTCGGCGTCGGCGGCGAGGATGGCGGGGAGGTCGCCGGCCGGGGCGGCGGCGAGGGCGGCGAGGGTGGCCTCGGCGATGCGGGGGATGCCGAGGAAGGGCAGGCGGCCGGCGAGGAAGGCGGCGACGGCGACCTCGTTGGCCGCGTTGTAGACCGCTGGGGCGGCGCCGCCGCGCGCGAGGGCCTCGCGGGCCAGGCGCAGCATGGGGAAACGGCCCTCGTCGGCGGGGCGAAATTCAAGGGTCAGCAGGCGGTCGAGCGAAAGGGCCGCGTCGGTGCCGGCCGGGCCGCGCGCCGGGTGCAACAGGGCGTGCTGGATGGGGAAGGTCATCGACGGCGGGCAGAGCTGGGCGAGCATGGCGCCGTCGGTGAACTCGACCAGGCAGTGCACGATGCTCTGCGGGTGGATCACGGCGGCGCACTGGTCGGGACGCAGGTCGAAAAGCACGGCGGCCTCGATCAGCTCCAGGCCCTTATTGGCCAGCGTGGCGCTGTCGACCGTGATCTTCGGGCCCATGGACCAGTTCGGGTGCCGCAGGGCATCGGCCACGGTGGCGGAGGCGAGGCGCTCGGCCGGCCAGTCGCGGAAGGCGCCGCCCGAGGCGGTCAGCACGACGCGGCGGACCTCGGCGTGGGCGTGGCCTTGGAGGCATTGGAAAACGGCGTTGTGCTCGGAATCGACCGGGAGGAGGCGCGCACCGGATTTCTTTGCGGCGGCGAGCACGTGGGCGCCGGCGAGCACGAGGATTTCCTTCGAGGCGAGGGCGAGGTCCTTGCCGGCGGCGAGGGCGGCGAGGGCGGGGCGCAGGCCGGCGACGCCGACCACCGCGACCAGCACCACGTCGGCCTCGGGCAGGGTGGCGAGAGATTCGAGGCCCTCGACCCCGGGGGCGTGCAGGGTCGCGCCAGGCGGCAGGTTTTCGCGGGCGGCGGCGGAGGCGGCGGGGTCGAAGAGGGCAAGGTGACGGACGCCGAACTCGCGCGCGGCGGCGAGGAGTTTGTCGGTGTTGGCATGGGCGGCGACGCCGACCAATTCGAGGGCGTCGGGGTGGGCGCGCAGGACGCGGAGGGTGTTTTCTCCGATCGAGCCGGTGGCGCCGAGCAGGACGACGCGTTTACGGCGGGAGGCGGACGGTGTGGCGGCCATGGGCGGAGGCTTACAGCCCGTGGAGCAAGGCAAAGGCGATGTAGCCGGCCGGGGCGGTCAGGATGAGGCTGTCGGAGAGGTCGAACATGCCGCCGATGCCGGGGATGGCCTGCCCGGCGTCCTTGGTGTCGGCGCGGCGCTTGATCACCGACTCGATCAGGTCCGATACGATGGCCAGCATGGCGATCGGCACTGCGATGAGGGCGGCGCGCAGCGGGGTGAATTCGGGCGGGTAGAGGCGGGCGAGAAAGTGAGCGAGGCCGGCGCCGACGGCGGCGGAGATAAGCACGCCGCCGACCGCGCCTTCCCAGGTTTTTTTCGGGCTGATGTCGGGGGCCATCTTGTGCCGGCCGAAGGCCAGGCCGGAAAGCAGGGCGCCGACGTCGCAAAATTTGGATACCGCGATCAGCCAGATCACCAGCATCAGGCCGGAGCGGGCCTCGACGGTGATACGGACGAGGAACGACAGCATGAAGGGGACGTAGAGCACGCCGAAGAGCGACCAGGCGAGGGTTTCGACACGGTTGTCCGGGCGGCGCTCGGCGATCACCCGCAGGGCAAAAACGACCACGGCGGCGGCGAGGATGGTGCCGGGGGCGGCGAGTTCGGGCGCGGCGGGCAGGAGCCGGGTGGCGTAGAAGGGCGCCAGCATCACGAGTGCCCCTAGGGTCATGCCGACCTTATCGAAGGGATCCAGGCCCATACGGTGGACCATTTGATAGAACTCGCGCAGGGTGAGCACGGCGACGGCGGAGATCAGCCACACCCCGCCGGTGACGCCGAAGAAGTGGATGCAGCCGATGACGACGGCCCAGAGGCCAAAGGTGCTGAGGATGCGTTGACGCATGAGGGAAAAAGCGAGCGGTCGGTCGGGGGTTAGCCTAGATGATGACGGGGGCCGTTCCGGTATTGGCAGGGCTGGCCGGACCGGGGTGGGAAACTTGTTCGCCCGTGAGGCCGTAGCGTCGTTCGCGGCGGCGGTAATCGTTCACCGCCGCCTCCAACTCGGCGCGGCCGAATTCGGGCCAGAGCACGGGGCTGAAGACGAATTCGGCGTAGGCCGACTGCACGAGAAGAAAGTTGCTCAGGCGGGTTTCGCCGGAGGTGCGGATGACGAGGTCGGGGTCGGGCAGATCGCGGGTATAAAGATGCTGGGCGAAACCTTCCCAGGTGTCGGCGTCCTCCAGGCGGGCGGTGCCGGAGGCGACGGCGGCGGCGAAGGCGCGGGCGGCGTCGAGCACCTCGGTGCGGGCGCCGTAGTTCAGGGCGAGCACGAGCGTATGGCCGGTGCAGTGGGCGGTGGCTGCGATGGTATCCAGCAGGGCGGTGCGGGCGCGGGGCGGCAGGGCGTCGATGCGGCCGATGGCCCTCAGGCGGACTTGGTCGCGGATCATGCCGGCCTTTTCCAAGTGGAGAAAAGTTTCCAGCAGAGCCATCAACCCGCCGACCTCGTCCTCGGGCCTGCGCCAGTTCTCAACCGAGAACGCGTATAGGGTGAGCATGCGGATGCCCAGCGCACGGGCGGCGTGGGTGACTGTCCGCACCGATTCGACGCCGCGGCGGTGGCCTTCAAGCCGGGGCAAGCCGCGTTGCCGGGCCCAGCGACCGTTCCCGTCCATGATGATGGCTACGTGCGCGGGCACGGGAAGCAGGGAGGCAGCGGGTGACATGCGTGGTAAGGGGGCGGCGAAAGCTATCGCGCGAGGTTGGGTGTAGCTTGCGTGCGATGCCCGGGGCAATGCCAGAACACCGGCGTGGTATTCAGTTGCCAACACCGGGGGTCGCGCCTGCTTTTACCGCTGTAACATTTGTGAAACACGCGGGAATTACCCTAGTCGGTTAGCCGCGCGACGGTAACCTGCGTAACAACTTCGTTCCTACAACATGTCTAATTCCATCGCGTCGGACTCCCTCCCGCCTGCCTCCGCCAAGAAGATTCTCGTGGTTGATGACGAGACGGATGTCACCGAGTTGCTCAGTTATACGCTCAAGGCCAAGGGCTACGTGGTGGAGACTTTGAATGATCCCAACCGCAGTGTGGGGTTCGCGCGGACTTTTCTGCCGGATCTGGTGGTGCTGGATGTGATGATGCCCGACCTGAACGGCATCCAGATCTGCCGCATGTTGCGGGCGGATCCCAAGCTCAAGAAGGTGCCGGTGATTTTCCTCACCGCCAAGACAGAGGAGAGCGACCGCATCCAAGGTTTGGAGACCGGGGCCGATGACTATCTGTGTAAGCCATTTAGCACTAAAGAATTGGTTTTGCGCATTCAGACTATTTTACGCCGGGTGAATGAAGGGGTGCCGGAGTTGCCCAAGCTGATGAGTGCCGGGTTGATCGTCTTGGATGGCGAGCGCCATGCGGTGACGGTCAGCGACCAACCGGTGGAGTTGACGGCGACCGAGTTTAAGTTGCTGCGTTTGTTGATGGAGCGCCGGGGTCGGGTGCAGACGCGCGAGCACTTGTTGATCAATGTCTGGAACTACGAGACCGAGATCGAGACCCGGACGGTCGATACCCATGTGCGTCGTTTGCGGGAAAAACTGGGTGGCGAGGCTGACTGGATCGAGACGATCCGTGGCGTGGGTTACCGCTTTGCCGAGCGGCGCTCCTCCGAGGCGGCCAATACCTGACGCCTCGCCTGCGTCTGGGTTTGGCCGGCGGGGCCGCTGGACTGTCCGCGACTCTGATGTAGTCCGCCGCGCCTGTGCCCGGGCGCCGCTTTTTCTTTGGTGCTGTTCCCATGCTCACTCTCACCCTTATCGCCCTTACGATTACGGTTGGGTTTTTGCTGATCCGGCATCTCCACCACCGGCGGGCGGTCGCGGCCTTGCGCGAAGCCCTGATCGCGCGGCGGACCTTGCTCCGGGCCGACTTGCCCGGTGCGCTCGGACCGGGGTGGGATGAGCTTTGCCTTACCGCGGGGGCCCTGGTGGACGAGGTCAACCGGCTCGACCAGCAGCATACCGGGCAGATTGCGCAACTGGAGGCCACGCTGGGTTCTCTGCAGGAGGCGGTGCTCTTGATCGATTCCAACAACTACGTGTTGCTGGCGAACCAGGCCTTTCACGCGATCTTCCCGAAGGCGGGCCGCATACTGGGGGAGCGTCTTGAACTGGCGCTGCACAGCGATGCCTTTCTCCGCTACGTCGCGGCGGTGCGGGCCGAGCGGGCCCAATCGCGGCAGGAGATCGAGTTTGTCGACGCGCAGGGCTCGACCTGGCTGGAGGTCACGGGCTCGGCCATCGGGCCTTTGAACCGGCGTAAAAAATCAGCGCTGCTCTTTGTTTTGCACGACATCACGCGGCAGAAGCGGCTGGAAAACGTGCGCAAGGAATTTGTCGCCAACGTCTCGCATGAATTGCGCACGCCCCTTTCGGTGATCAAGGGCTATGTCGAGACCTTGGTGGATTCGCATGATTCGATGCCGATCGCCGACCGCGACCGTTTCCTCAAGACCATCCAGAGGCACACCGAGCGGCTGAATTCGTTGCTCGAGGATTTGCTCGCGCTCTCGCGCCTGGAGTCGGCCAGCCCGGGTCTCACGCGTGAGCGCGTGGATCTGGGGACTTTGCTGGCGGGAACGCTGGAGGATTTCCGGTCTCGGCCGGCGGCTGAGGGCCATCGCCTCTCGCTCTCAATCGATCCGGTGGTGCCGCCTGTTTTTGCCGATCCGCTCAAGCTCGGCCAGGTGGTTGATAATCTTGTCGGTAATGCGCTCAAATACACGCCGCGAGGCACGCGCGTAGAGGTGAGTGCCCGCCTGGCCTCGCCCGAACTCGTCGAGGTCGCGGTGCGGGACAATGGACCGGGCATCCCGGCGGAAGATTTGCCCCACGTATTTGAGCGCTTTTACCGGGTGGATAAGGGGCGTTCGCGCGAGAAGGGCGGCACCGGCCTAGGATTGAGCATCGTGAAGCATATCGTGCAACTGCACGGCGGCCGCGTGTGGGTCGAGAGCCGTTACGGCGAAGGGGCCGGTTTCCTGTTTACGCTGCCGCTCCAGCCCTCGGCCGCATCGGCGGTGGTGAAGGCGACGACCGGTTCTGCGTCTCCGACGGGCTGACCGGGTTTGGCCTGGATAACGCGCTTACCGCGGGCCGTCTTGTGCAATCTGTTGCGCCGGCGGCTTGACGCGGCACCCGCGACTTGCGGCTGCCCGGTGCAGGCCGGGGATTCCGCCCCGGCCCGACGGCTCCTTAACTTGCGTGATACTCCACCGGGAGAATCGGGGAATCCGGCTTCAATCGATCCGGCCTTCGTCGAAATCGATCAGGTCCGGGACGCTGATGATCTGGGGGACGCGGTCGGCGCAGCCCATGGCGGTCAGCGCCTCGGCCAGAAACTTCCGCCCCTCCTCGCTCATCCCGCGCTGGCAGAGTTCGCGGTTCCACTTGATCGCCCGGACATCCGCCGGGAGCAGGGCGCGCAGGCCGGCCTCCACCGCAGCGTCATCGCCGGGTGTGGTGGCGAGGACCAGCGTCTCGACCGCGCTGGGATCTATCCCGAGGTGCAGACAAAGGAAGCGATCCAGCCCGCGTTTGTAGTTCTTCGCGTAGCTTTTGGGCAGAGCCCCGTGGGCCTGGACGTAACGAATCTTGGCCAGAAAACGCGGGAGGTAGAGCAGGCCTGTGGCGGGGTGGGGCTGGTAAGGCGAGGGCAGGCAGGTGAGGACCTCGCCGGTGGAGCCGGGAATGGGTGTGGAAGGCATCAGAATTACCCTAAAAGAGACTTCCGGCTGCTTGCGGGGCAAGCGTCCAAGGCCAAACCTTGCGCCATGCTCCCCAGCTTTACCCCCGCCCTTTGCCTTTGGACCGTCCTTTTTTGGGCGGCTGTTCCGTTGTCCGCCCAGTCCGCTCCAGCCGCGCCTCCAGCGGAATTGACCAAGGACGCGGCCAAAATTTACGCCCAGTTTTGCGTTTCCTGTCATGGGGAAAACCTCGACGGCGGGCTCGGCGGGAGTCTCGTCGATGATATCTGGAAGCATGGCGATGGCAGCGACGAACACCTCACCCGCATCATCACCGGGGGTATCGCCTCCCTAGGCATGCCCGCATTTGGCGAGGTGCTGGATGCGTCGAGGGTGCGCGGGCAGGTGGTTTTTATCCGCGAAAAGGCGGCCCGCGCCCGCGAGGCGGGCACGAGCTACGCCAAGCCCCTCGACCCTGGCGCCGTGGTGAAGAGCGAGGCTGCCTCGTTCCGGGTGGAGCCCTTGGCCACGGGGCTGGGGGTGCCTTGGTCGGTCGCCTTTCTGCCGGGAGACGCGGGCCTGCTCATTGCCGAGCGTTCCGGTGCCTTGCGGGTTTGGCGGGCGGGCGCGCTTGTGCCCGAGCCCGTTGAAGGCACGCCCAAGGTCTGGGCCAAGGGCCAGGGCGGCTTGCTCGTCGTGCAGGCACATCCTGACTTCGCGCAAGTGGGCAACGGCTGGATCTACCTCGCGTTCAGTGACCCCAGTGAAGAGGGCAGCGCCATGACGGCTATCGTCCGCGGGCGCATCCGCGACGGCCGCTGGGTGGATGAGCAGGACATCTACCGCGCGCCGCGCGCGCTCTACCGCAAGGGTGGCGTCCACTTCGGGACGCGGCTGGTGTTTGACCAGGGTTACCTTTTCTTCGGCATCGGCGAGCGTGGTGCGCAGGAGCAGGCCCAGGATCTCACCCGGCCGAACGGCAAGATCCACCGTATTTTCGACGATGGCCGCGTGCCGGCCGACAATCCCTTCGCCTCCGTCCCGGGCGCCCTGCCCACTATCTGGAGCTATGGCCATCGCAACCCGCAGGGACTGGTGGCGCGCCCCGGCACCACAGGTGAAGGCCTTGAGATCTGGGAAAACGAGCACGGCCCGCGCGGCGGCGATGAGCTCAACCGCATCAAGCGCGGCGCCAACTTCGGCTGGCCCCTCATCACCTACGGCATGAACTATAATGGCACGCCCGTCTCCGCCGACACCGCGCGCGATGGCCTGGAGCAGCCGGTCCTTCACTGGACGCCGTCGATCGCGGTTTGCGGCCTCGATTTCTACACCGGCGGGCGTTTTCCGGGTTGGCAGGGCAACCTCTTGGTCGGCTCCTTGAAACAGCAGGAGCTGCGCCGCCTCGTCCTCGATGACGGGAAGGTGAAGTCCCAGGAAGTGTTGTTTCGCGGCATCGGCCGGGTGCGGTCGGTGCAGACCGGACCGGACGGCCTGGTCTATGTATGCCTGGAGGATCCGGGCCGCGTGGTGCGGTTGGTGCCGGCGCCGTGAGTGCGGAGCCTCAACCGGCCGGGATCAGATAGCCGGCCGCGAGCGTCTGGAAGGCAGCCGTCTGGGCGGCGATCCAGGCCTCGTTCTGGCCCAGTTCCTCGGCCAGAATAGCGGCTACGCGGGGTGCGCAGGCGGAAGCAGCCTGGGCATCGAGCAGCAGGCAGCGGGTGCGTCGCGACAGCACATCCTCGACTGTCTGGGCGGCTTCCTCCCGCGCGGCGCGGCGGACCTCGGCTTCAAAATAGGGCAGGCGGCGGTGGAGGGGCTCCGAACCCGGACGGATCGGGATGGACGCGCGCAGGGGCAAGTCGGCGGTGGGGCAGGGCTTGGGGGGCAGGCCGGTGACTTGGGCCGCGAGATCCACGATCTCCTCGGCCATGGCCCGGTAAGTGGTCCATTTGCCGCCGGTGACGGTGAGCAGCCCGCCGGGCCCGATGGAAATGGCGTGATCGCGCGACAGGCTCTTCGTCTCGGTGCCGGGTTTACCGCGCACCAAGGGTCGCTGTCCGGCGAAGACGCTCAACACATCCCCGGCGGAGGGGGCCTCGGCGAGGTAGCGACGGGCGTGGTCGAGCAGGAAGGCGCACTCCCAGGCCAGGGCGCGCGGCTCCGCCTCGGGTGCGGGCCGGGCGGTATCGGTGGTGCCGACCAATACCCGGTCGCGCCACGGGATGGCGAAAAGCACACGTCCATCCCCGGTCTTGGGCACCATCAGGGCGCTGGCACCGGGGAGGAAACTGCGGGGTAGCACGAGGTGCGCGCCCTGGCTCACGCTGACCAGCGGAGCGGCTGCGGGAGCTTCGAGTGTGCGCAGGGCGTCGACATACACTCCGGTGGCGTTGATCACGCAGCGGGCCCGCACGCTGAGGTCGCCGCCGGTGATGCGATCGCGCGCGAGCACGCCGTTGATGCGCCCGTTTTCGCGGGTGAACTCGAGGACCTCGGCATGGTTCAGGAGCACGGCACCATGGTCGTTTGCGGTCAGAGCCAGCGTAACAGCGAGGCGGGCGTCGTCGAACTGGGCATCGTGGTAAAGCACGCCGCCGCGCAGCCCGGCCGGCTCGATGTTCAGCAGGTGTTCCAGGGTTTCCGTGCGACTGAGTATCCGGGACGGGCCGAGCGAAAGCGGGCCGGCGAGGGCATCGTAAAGCTTTAGCCCGAGGCCGTAGAAGGGGAGGTCGGTCAGGCCGTAGGCCGGGATGACGAAATCGAGATCGCGGACGAGGTGCGGAGCGTTGCGGACCAGCAGGCCGCGCTCGCGGAGGGCGGTGCGAACGAGTTTGATATCGCCTTGGCGGAGGTAGCGCACGCCGCCGTGGACGAGTTTGGTCGAGCGGCTGGATGTGCCCCCGGCGAAGTCGCCGCGTTCGAGCAGGGCCACGGTATAGCCGCGCGCCGCGGCATCCACCGCCACGCCCAGACCGGTCGCGCCGCCGCCGATGATGAGCAAGTCAAAGACCTCGCCGGCGCGGAGGTTTTCCAGCGAGTAGACGCGGTTCATGGTTGGGCCCAGTCTCGGGTGCGGGCGACTGCGCGGAGCCACTCGGCGTGGCGGGCGGCGCGGGCGGCGGGGGCGAGCGCGGGCTCGACGCGGACTTCGCCGGAACTGCCGGCGGGGAAGGCCTCCGGCCCGAGCAGACCAGTGCCGACCGCGGCGAGGGCGGCCGCGCCGCGAGCCGTGGTCTCGACACAGGCCGGGCGCACCACTGCCCGGCCGAGGCGGTCGGCCTGGATGCGCAGGAGGGGCAAGCTCTGGCTGGCCCCTCCATCGACCCGCAGTTCGGGCAGGGTCAGGGCGGTGTCTTGTTCCATCGCGGCGAGTAGGTCGACGGTCTGCATGGCGATGGCTTCGAGGGCGGCGTGGCAGACGTGGGCGCGGTTGACGCCCCGGGTCAAGCCGACGAGCGCGCCGCGAGCGTGCGGATCCCAATGCGGAGCGCCGAGGCCGGTGAACGCGGGCACGAGCCAGGCCCCGCCGGCATCGGGCACGGAGGCGGCGAGGGCATCGAGTTCGGCGGCGGAGGCGACCAGTTTCAGCTCGTCGCGCAGCCATTGCACCACGGCGCCCGCGGCGAAGACCGCCCCCTCTAGCGCGTAGGTTGCGCGGCCTCCGAAGCGCCAGGCGGCGGTGGTGAGGAGTTGGTGGCGGGAGATGACCGGAGTGGCGCCGGTATTGAGCAGAAGGAAGCAGCCGGTGCCGTAGGTGGCCTTGGCCGCGCCGGGGGTGAGGCAACCCTGGCCGAAAAGCGCGGCCTGCTGGTCGCCGACGAGCGCGGCGATGGGCGCGCCGGCTCCGGGCAGACCGGGGGCGGCCTGGCCGAAGAGTCCGGCGGTGTCGCGCACCTCGGGCAGCACGGAGGCGGGGATGTTGAAAAGGCGGAGCAGTTCCGGGTCCCACTGCAGGGTTTGCAGATTGAGCAGGAGGGTGCGGGAGGCGTTGGAGACGTCGGTGGCGTGGACGCGGCCGGCGGTGAGGTGCCAGAGCAGCCAGGTATCCACCGTGCCGAAGGCGAGATGGCCGGCTTCGGCGGCGCGGCGGGCGCCGGGCGCGTGGTCGAGCAGCCAGGCGAGTTTGGTGGCGGAGAAGTAGGGGTCGAGGCGCAGGCCGGTGCGGGCGGCGACCAGGGGTTCGGCGCCGGCGGCGCGGAGGGTTTCGCAGCGGTCGGCGGTGCGGCGGTCCTGCCAGACGATGGCGGGGTGCACGGGGGCACCGGTGCGGCGGTCCCAGAGCAGGGTGGTTTCGCGCTGGTTGGTGATGCCGATGGCGGCGACGCCGGTATCGTCCAAACCGGCGCGGGCGAGGGCCTCGGCGGCGCAAGCGAGGGTGGTGGTCCAGAGGTCGGCCGGGTCGTGCTCGACCCAGCCGGGGTGGGGGTAGTGTTGGGTGAATTCGCGGCGGGCGGAGGCGAGGGGCCGGCCGGCGAGGTCAAAAACGATGGCGCGAGACGAGGTGGTGCCCTGATCGAGGGCCAGAAGGTGGCGGCGGGGCATGGGGTCGGGGGGGGTGGTTAAGACTTGGCCTGGAGTTTGGCCGAGGGCGAGTAGTTCATGGTGTGGTCTAACGGGGTGGACACGGCGGGGCGAGCCAGGCAGGGTGGGGTTTTCCTCATGATCACGTCCGTCCTCGAATTCCGCGCACGCAAGGGATTGGCGCCCATCGGCATGGTCTCGGCTCATACTCATTGGGAAGCCGCGTTACTGGCGGAATCGGCGGTCGATTGCGTGCTGGTGGGCGACTCGCTCGCCACCGTCATCGATGGCGAAGCGACCACTTTTTCAGCCACGCCGGAGATCATGGCGCGGCACACCGCCGCCGTCGCGCGCGGACTCGGCGCGGCGGGCGGGCGGCGCCTGTTGGTGGCGGATTTTCCCTTTCTCGCCGCTCGGCGCGGGACGGCCCATGCGGTCGAGGTGGCGGCCCTGCTCCTCCGCGCCGGGGCTCAGGCGGTCAAGATCGAGGGTGTGGACGGCCATGCGGACGTCATTGCGCATCTCGTCCAGTCTGGCGTGCCGGTGATGGGTCACCTCGGCCTGACGCCGCAGACTGTGCATGCGCTGGGTGGTTACAAGGTGCAGGGCAAGACGGCGGCTGCCGCGGACGACCTCTTGCGGCAGGCGCGGGCCCTGGAAGCGGCGGGCGTGTTTGGGATGGTTTTGGAATGCGTGCCGGCGGCGGTGGCGACCGAGCTCACGGCGGCGGTGAGCGTGCCGACCATCGGTATCGGCGCGGGCGCGGGGTGCGACGGGCAGGTTTTGGTCATGACCGATCTGCTGGGGCTCACGCCGGGGCGGCGTCCGCGTTTTGTGCGGGAATTTGCGCGGGCGGGTGAGGCGGCGCGGGCGGGCCTGGCGGCCTTCGCGACGGCCACGGCGGCGCGGACTTTTCCGGCGGCGGAGGAGAGTTATTGAGGCGGCGTGCGGCCCGCGTCATTTGTTTTCCCCATGCCCCGCCTGCTTTTCGCCCTTTCCGGTTCGATCTCCTGCTACAAGGCCTGCCACGCCATCTCGCGGCTGGCGCAGGCGGGGGTGGAGGTCCAGACGGTGGCGACGGCGGGCGCGCTACGGTTTATCGGCGCGGCCACGCTGGAAGGTCTGACCGGGCGGGCGCCGTTCACCGATTTATGGGAACCGGGCCGGGCGATGGATCATATCGCCCTCGCGCGCTGGGCCGACCTCGCGCTGGTCTGTCCGGCTTCGGCGAATACGATCAACCGCCTCGCGGGCGGGCTGGCGGATGATCCCGTGGGGGCGCTTTTTCTGGCGTGGGAGCTGCCGAAAAAACCCTGGTGGGTGGCTCCGGCCATGAACACCGCCATGTGGGAGCATCCGGCCACCGCCGCCAGCGTCGCCCGGCTGGGCGGCATGGGAGTGCGGGTGCTGCCGCCCGAAGCGGGCGCGCTGGCGTGCGGCGAGAGCGGCGCGGGCCGGTTGATGGAGCCGGAGACGCTGGTTTTGCACGTGCTGGCCCAGCTCGGGACCAAGATCGCCTGAGCGGGCGGTGGATTTACGATGAAAATCCTTCTCACTTCCGGCGCTACCCGCGAGCCGATCGATGCTGTGCGCTTTATCTCCAACGTCAGCACGGGCGCGACGGGCGCGGCCATGGCGGATGCGCTGGCGGCGGCGGGCCATGAGGTGACGCTCCTGCATGGTGAAGGTGCGGTGCGGCCCGGTCATGACGGCGTGGTCTGCGGGGTGTTTGGCTCGACGGCGCAGCTCGGCGAACGGCTGCGCCTAGCGCTGGCCGGCGGGGCCTACGGGGCGGTCATCCAGGCGGCGGCGGTCTCGGACTACCGGCCGGATACCGAGCACGCGGGCAAGCTCAGTTCGCACGCCGACGAGCTCGCCCTCCGGCTGGTGCCGACCCCGAAGTTGTTGCCGCTTATCAAGGTCTGGTCGCCGCGGCCGCTGCGCGTGCTCGGCTTTAAGCTCACCCACGGGGCGGAGGACGCGGCGCGGGCGGAGGCGGTGGGTCGGCTTTTCGCGGCCGGCGGGGTGGATGCGGCGGTGCACAATGACTTGTTGGAAATGCATGCGGCTGGCGCGGGGCGCACCTTCCGCATCTACCGCCAGGGCGAAGCGGCGGCCGCGGCGAAATTCACCGGGGTGCCGGCTCTGTGCGACTGGGTGGCGGACTGGGTGGCGGCGGGCTGAGGGCACCGCGTTTACCGGGGCAGCGCGGGCTTGCCGGGAGGGACCGGTTGGCTTTGGCTCGCGGGCTCTCCCTGTGTTTCGCACTTTTCTCAAGACCAAGCTGCATCGCGCCACACTCACCGCGGCCGACCCTGACTACGAGGGCTCCATCTCGCTCGATCGCGCGCTCTGCCGGGCGGCGGGACTGCTGGAGTTTGAGCAGGTCGACGTGCTGGACATCGATAACGGCGCCCGTTTCACGACCTACGTCATCTATGGCGAGCTGGGGCAGGTGCAGGTCAACGGCGCCGCCGCGCGCTTGGTGCGACCGGGCGATCTCGTCATTGTGCTGGCCTATTGCCGCCTGGCGCCGGAGCAGGTGGCGGGGCACGCCGCGCGGGTGGTCTTGATGGGGCCGGGCAACGAGATCACTTCGGTCGAGGACAAGCCGGTCGCCGCGCCGTGAGACACCCGGCCGGGGGGCGCGACTACTTATCGCCTTTATACTGGAGCTTGGACGGGAAGACCTCGGCGAGCTTGTCGATCAATGGCGTGAGCAGGCGGGGTTCGGTGCGTTCGTAGGTCCAGTAGAGCAGGAGGATGCCGCCGATGGTAACAAAGGCGACCCAGGGAACGATATCATGGATCTCCTTTAGGCTCTTCCAGATGCGTGACATCATATAGAGCAGGACGAGGCCGACCAGCAGGTTCACCCAGGTGTCGCGAGGCACGGCGAGGATTTTTTCCCAGACCGTGGGTTTGGCGGCGATGACGGCGAGGAGCGCGTTCATGGCGGGGCGTGGAGCTCTAAGCCGGCGTGGCGGCGACGCGGCTGGCGACTTCGCGCCAGATGGCGAGAAGGGCGGCGAAATCGGCCTCCCGGTCGCGGCTGGTGATGACGTGGTCGAACTTATCCCGTTCGCGCAGCTCCAGCTCGGCCGTGGCCATGCGGTGGGCGATCTCGGCCTCGGTCTCGCCGCGGCCGCCGAGGCGGGCGCGTAATTCGGGGATGGGCACGTCGATGAAGACGGTGGCGAGGTGGCGGGCGAGAACGGCGTCTCCGGCGGCGGCACGGCGGAAGTTCTCCACCCCTTGCACGTCCACATTAATCACCAGGCTGCGGCCGGCGGCGAGGGGTTCGCGCACGGAGGAGGCGAGCGTGCCGTAGCGGTTTTTTTTGTGCACCCAGGCCCATTCCAGGAAGGCGCCGGCGGCGATGTGGGCGTCGAACTCGGCCGGGTTGAAAAAGTGGTAGTGCACGCCGTTCACCTCGCCCGGGCGGGGGTCGCGGGTGGTGCTGGTGACCACCCGGGTGAACCCGGGGGCCTCGGCGACGAGGCGTTCACACAGGGTGGTCTTGCCGGAACCGGCGGGGCCGGCGAGCACGAGCAAGACGGGGGTGGCGGGCATGGCGGCGGGCATGGCGGACTCGGGTTTCAAGCGGCGAAGGCTACGCTTACGATTACCAGGCCGGCGGCGGCGCAGGCGGAGCCCACGCGGCGGGCGCGGCCGGGGACGCGTTGCAGCCAGTCGATGGCGTCGCGCAGTCGCCAGGGTTGGCCGGCGAGCCAGAGGGCGGCGCTCAGGGCGAGGTAGACGGCGATCTTATAAACGAGGGCGGGGCCGTAGTGGCCGAACCCGGCGGCGAGCAGGGGGCCGGAGGCGATGAGAATCAGGGCGGCGAGGCCCCGCACGGCGAGGAACTCGGTGACGTTAAAAAAGGCCAGCACGGCTAGAAGCGCAAAGGCGGCGGCGTAGTAGCTCTTAGGCGCGGGCACGATCAGGTCCGCGTCGGACATGTTGAACACCAGGAAAACGAACCAAGCCGCCGCGCCGCCGAAGAGCACGTAGGCGGCGGCGGAGGAGCGGGGTAAGGCGCGCAGGCCGGCGCGGAGCAGCGGGGTGTCGGCCGCGAGCGCACCACCGAGCACGAGCAAGGCCAGACCGACAAGGAGTTGGGCGAGGAAAAGGGACATCGGGAAAAGCGGAGAGGCTGAAAAACTGGAAAACGGGATCAGACCTCGGCGAGGACGAGGTCGCCGTAGAGGGTGCTGACGCTGGCGCGGGTGATGCGCAGCGGGACGAGTTGGCCAACCAGGCGGGGGTTGGCGTCGAAGATGCACACACGATTGCCAGGGGTGCGGCCGGTGTAGCGTTTGCCGGTCTTATCCGGGCCTTCGACCAGGACCTCTTCGACGCTGCCGACGAGGGTGGCGGTGCGGCGTTCGGAGTTCCGGCGCAGGACGTCGAGCAGCTCCTGATTGCGGCGCTCCTTTACCTCGTCGGGGATTTGGTCGCCGAGTTCGGCGGCCGGGGTGCCGGTGCGGATGGAATACTTAAAAATGTAGGCCATGTCGTAATCGCAGGCCTCAAACAGCTCGCGGGTCTGGCTGAACTCCGCCTCGGTTTCGCCGGGGAAGCCGACGATCACATCGGTGGAGAAATACATCCCGGGGCGGGCGGCGCGGAGGGCGTCCACAATCTCTTTGTAGCGGTCGCGCGAATAGGGGCGGTTCATCGCTTTCAAAATGCGATCGCTGCCGCTTTGAAGGGGCAGATGAACGTAGGGGCAGAGCTTGGGCAGGCGGGCGTAGGCCTCGACGAGGTCTTGTTTGAACCCGCGCGGGTGGGGCGAGGTGAAGCGGATGCGGGCCACGCCTGCGATGGCGTGGATGCGCTCGATCAGCTGGACGAAGGGCGAGATGCCATCGGTGTGGGTGTAGTCGCGCCGCCCGTAGGAGGTGACGATCTGGCCCAGCAGGGTGATCTCGCGCACGCCCTGGGCGGCGAGGCCGGCGCACTCCGCGACGATCTCCTCCATCGGTCGCGAGCGTTCGTCGCCGCGGGTTTTGGGGACGATACAGAAAGCGCAGTCCATGTTGCAGCCCTGCTGGATGGAAACAAACGCGGAGACGCGGGCGGGCGCGGGCTCGGTCTCGTCGGTGGACTCGTCGGGCGGGAGGTGGTCCTTGATGGTATTTTGCGAACCGGCCTCCTCGGCGATGTCCACGATGCTCGCCCCGATCGGCAGGCCGGCATCGCGGGCGGCGCGGATGTTGTCGAGATAGCCGGGGACTTGGTGGAATTTTTGGGTGCCGATGACCAGATCCACGTCGGGCAGGCGTTCGAGGATCTCGGCGCCCCGATTCTGGGCCATGCAGCCGAGGATACCGAGCACGAAGTCGGGCTGGTGTTTTTTGCGTTGGACGAGGTAACCGGCTTTGCCGAGGGCCTTTTGCTCGGCGGCGTCGCGCACCGAGCACGTGTTGAGCAGAAGGATATCGCAGGCGTCCTCGTCCGCCACGATGCGATAGCCGCGGGCACGCAGCATCGCCGCGACGGCCTCGCTGTCGCGTTCGTTCATCTGGCAACCGTAGGTCTTGATGTGGACGCGGTTCATTCTGTTAAAGAACTATTCAAGCAGGCACCGGGGCCGCCCGGCAATGGCGAAAGCCCGAGGCTTGGCAGGTAGTCCGATTGTTGGTTAACTGAGGTTTAGCTCGGATCAGAAAGATTGCCGAGTCGGGGAGGCGCAGGATAGGCTAGTTTCATGTATAACTTATCGCCTCGGGTATTCGCTGCGGTTTGCCGGCGCTTGATCGCCAGCTTGGTGGTGTTGGCTTTTGCGGCGCAGGTGCGGGCGGAGATTGTGGTGGTGCCGGTCACGGCGGGGGCCAATCGCTTCACGGGGCGGGTGACTTTGCCGGAAGGCACGACCTCCATCACTTTGCAGCGCGCGGGGGCGAACGGTCAGTGGACCAAGGTCCGGACGTTAGCGGCCAAGCCGGGGCCGATGACGCTGCTGCTTCCGGCGGGCGGGCGGAATGTCCGGTATCAGGTCAGCGCCAATGTCCAAGAGTGGAATCGCAACCGTTTCCCCAAGGCTTTTTATCAAGGGCGCAAGGTCTTTGGTCCCAGCCGGGTAGCATCCCCGGTCGCCCGGGACAGCTATCTCAGGGAGAATTATCTCAACTTGGTTTACGCCGATCTGAGCGTGCTTGCGCCGCAACCCGTCGATCCCTCGCAGGCGCAAAAGCCCGAGGAGGCGGATATCTGGAAAATCGCCGGCCATACGGCTTATTTTTTTAACCAATATCGCGGTTTGCAGGTTATCGACCTCACTCAGCCCGAAGACCCGCGCTTGGTGGGCAGCCTGCGACTGCCGGCGGCGGGCCAGGATCTCTACCTGCTGCCTGCGGCCGAGGCTTACCAGGATGTGCTTTTGGTGGAGACCTTGACCGGGGTGGATGGAAACCCGGCCACGAAGCTCCAGACGCTGCGGGTCGAGTCCGGTGCGATCCGGGCTTTGCAGGCGGTGGATATCCCGGGCCGGCCGGTGGATAGCCGGTTGGTGGGCCGGCGTTTATTTTTGTGTGTGGAAGATGTTCGCGGCGGCGTGAATTTGGGCGAGTGGACCATACCTGCCGATGGCGAAGCCGCATTGCAGCCCGGGTCGCAGGTCAACTTGGCCGGGAATTTCTCTACATTGGCGGCGGGTGCGGACTGGCTGGCGGTGGCGATGACGCCGCCGGGTGCCTGGGGCCGGGCCGAGGTAAGTGCCTTCCGTCTTTCGGATACCGGCCTGACGGCCCTCACGGCGTCGCCGGTGGCGGTGGCGGGCATGTTGAAAGACGCCTACAAAATCCAGTGGCGCGACGGCGTATTGACCACCATCGCCCAGCAGTGGGGGTCGGATGGGCTGCTCACGCGGTTGGAGAATTTTTCCGCCACCGGTGCCGAGGATCCTGGCGCGCTGCGGGGGCAACTCGAGCTCGCGCGGGGCGAGTCGTTGCACGCGACGCGTTTCGCCGGCGACAAGGCTTACATCGTCACCTTTTTCCAGAAGGACCCGCTCTTCGTGGTCGACCTGACCGATCCGTCCGCGCCGTTGGTGGCGGGGCAGCTCGATGTGCCGGGTTGGTCCACCCACCTCGAACCGCTGGGGGATTTGCTCTTTTCGGTCGGTTGGGATGAGGGCGCGGTAACCGCCTCTCTCTTTGATGTTTCCGATCCGGCTGAGCCGACGTTGTTGCGGCGCCTCGCCCTCACCGAAGGCTATGGCTACAGCGAGGCGAACTGGGACCCCCAGGCGCTCAAGCTCATTCCCGGGGCGGGCCTCGCCCTAGTGCCGGTCAATGGCTATGCTTGGGGTGGAGCGACGCAGGAACAGGGCGTGCGTCTTATCGACGTCGATCTGGTGGCGCGCGATCTGCGCCTGCGCGGGGTTATCCCCGGCCGCTTTGAGGCGCGGCGCGCGGCCTTGGTGGGCGATGCGGTCGTGACGCTCTCGCAGCGGGTGCTGGCCACCGCGGCCATCACGGATCGTGACGCGCCCGAGGTGCTGGCGGATCTCTTGCTCGCCTGGCCGGTCAATCACGTCCTGCCCGTCGGCGACCAGCTCCTCGCGGTCGAGACTGGCGGGGCTTGGGAGCAGGGTTATCCGGTCGCCCGCACTTCCACTTTGGCCAATCCCGATGCCCTGCTCGCGGAGCTCGATTTGCCCCTCGGTTACGTCCACGACACGGCTTTGCGGGACGGGCGTTTCTATGTGTTGCGCGAGACGAGTGCCAACTCGGCCAGCGGGCTATGGGTTCGCTACTGGGCCATGCCGCTCGGGACTCTGCACCTCGATGTCTATGACGCGGCGGAGCCTGCGAACCTGAAGCTTTTGAGCACGGTCAGTTGGGATGCCAGTGCCAGCGGCGCGAGTCTGGTGGGCCGCTTGATCTGGCCTCGGCCCAACCGGCCGGCGGTCGTCCTCGAAAACAATTGGTGGGGCTACTATCGTGGTCCTATTCTTTACGACGCTGCCCCGCGTTTAGCCGGCATGACCATCACTGGCTCGACGGTGGGGCTGGTTGACCCGGTGCCGGTGGAGCTGCCGGCGATCGCGCCCATCTGGGATGTCTCCTGGCTAAACCAGGATGACCGGCCCGGTCTGCTGCTCTTTGATGTTACCGATCCGTCCGTGGCGGGGGCGGTGCAGTGGCTGCCCTTGGCCACCGAGGCGGTGGATGCCAGCCAGCTCAAGGCCGCAGGCGATGGTTTGGTGGTGACGGGGTTTGATCGCTGGTCCTTTTCCAAGGCCGTGAAGGGGGGGCAAAACTTCGGGCTTAACCATACCCTCAGCGTGGTCGCTGTGCCGGTGACGGGAGCGGCCAAACTGCGGGCGCCGGTCGATTTACCGGGCTCACTGTTGGCGACGGCGGAGATTTCCCGGGCAGGCTTCCTGTTGTTCACTCGGACCGAGGATGCGACCGGAAATGGGGTGATCTTGCAGGCCTGTGTATACGACGGGGCGGACGCCTTCTTGCTGGACGAGAAGAATGTGCCGGCGGTCGGGGCGGCGGTAGCGGTGGAGCGCAGCCTTTGGTATGCGAGCGAGGCGGGTGTGGTGGGCCTGCGGCTGACGGACGCCGGACGGTTAGAGACTTTGCCGCCATTAAAATGGCCGTGGAATCCAGCGGCCTTGCAGCTCGCAGGAAGTCATTTGCTGGGATCGGACGGACGTCGGCTGCTGGCAGTGCCCGCGACTGGAGCGGGGGCGCTGCGGGAATGGACCTTGCCGGTGTGGTTTTCGCTCGACCGGGTCAAGCCGACGCCAGCAGGTGGCTGGGTGGTGCCCTGTGGCGACTATGGCGTCGAAGTGCTGCCGCCTGCCTCCGAGTAGGCGCGGGTGGGGCTTGCTCCGGCTCGGCTGGGCGATTTCGCTCATAACATGAAGGTTATGTGTTTTGGGCGGGATTTTGCGCGGCTTGGTCTGGTGGTCTTGGCCAGTAGTTTGGGGCGGGCGGAAAACGCCCCGGCCACGGCCGGGGGGGTGGAGTTGCGGGCCTTGGCGCAACAGCTCTGGGACGAGCACGCGCCGGCCGAGTTAAAGGCGGAATACGAATTGCCGACGGCGGAGCAGCTGACCGGCTGGCTGAACCAGCTGGAGGCGGCTGGCCGTGCCGGCGATCTGGCGGACTTCGCGGCCCGGGCTCCGGAGGCGCGGGCGGTGCTAGCGGCGATCCGCGGGCTGCCGGAATTTGCCGACTATGCGGAATGGGCGGGAGCGCGTTTGGATGAGATGGAGGCGGCGGCCGAGACGCTGCCGGCGCCGCTCCCCGGGCCGGCGCCCAGACCTGGCCCGGGTCCGGCCCGGCCGGTGCAGCCCAAGCCATCGGGCGTGCCGTTATATGAACTCTGGCGGGCGCGGCTCGCGGAGCGTCGTCCGCCGGAGCGGGCGGAGGGGCTTTTGCCGGCGGTCAAAGCGGCCTTCGCGCACGAAGGCGTGCCGGTGGCGCTGGTCTGGCTGGCGGAGGTGGAGAGCGGCTTTAATCCTCGTGCGCTCAGTCCGGCGGGGGCGAGGGGTTTGTTTCAACTCATGCCGGGCACGGCCCGGGCTTTGGGGCTCTCGTTGCTGCCTTTCGACCAGCGGATGGAGCCGGAGCGCAGTGCGCGGGCGGCGGCGGCTTATTTGCGCAAGCTTCATGCCCGCTTCGGCGACTGGCCGCTGGTCTTGGCGGCTTACAATGCGGGTGAGGGGCGAGTGGCGCGCACCCTTGAGTCTCAGGGTGCGAAGGACTTTGCCGGCATCGCCGGGCAGTTGCCCTCCGAGACGCGACTCTACGTCCCGAAGGTCCTGGCCACGGTGCGGGTGCGCGAGGGGATCGAGCCTGCCGCGCTCGCGGTGCCGGGCTTGCGGTGAGTTCGTTTAGAGACGGTAGAACTGTTCCCACTCCGCACGGGGGGGCGGGCCGTCGAGCAGGGCGTTCGCCACGCGGTGATTGGTGATGCGGCGGGTGGCGGGATCGAAGGCGAGGTCGGCGTTGACGCGTTGGGCGATGATGCCGAGCGCCATGGCCTGGCAGAGGGGGCCGGCCACGGCGAAGTTGGACCGCGTTTTTTCCCGGCCCTGGCAGGCGAGCAGGAAATTGGCGAAGTGGTTGGACGGGCTCTTCGGCACCTCGGGGAGGCGCGAGGCGATGTCCCGGGCGTGTTCCGAAGGGAGCATCGCCAGGGTGGTGGCGTGGCTGCCGCCTTTGAAGGTCAGGCCTTCGCCGTAAATGACTTTGCCGGGCGGGAGTTTCACCGGGGCTTTCGCGCCGGCGCTGGGTGGCGGGATGTTGGGGTCGACCACGGCGTCCCCGATATTTTCCGGCAGGGGCGGGAGGTTTTTTTGACCGTCATACCAGGTGAGTTCGACTGGGGGCAGGGCGCCGCGCGCGGGGAACTTGAATGCGAGGGTCGAGGCTTGGGGGAAGATGAGCGGGTTGTAACCCTCAAGGCTGGCCTTGATCTCGGTGGGCAAGCCTAGCTGCAGGAACTCGTGGGCGGTATCGAAGATATGCGCGCCCCAGTCGCCGAGCGCGCCGTTGCCAAAGTCGAACCATGAGCGCCAGTCGCCGTTTTGGTAGCCGACGTTGTAGCGGTGGGGAGCGGCGGAGGCGAGCCAGGCGTCCCAATCGAGCGATGCGGGCACGGGTTGTTCGGGCAGGTAGTCGGCGACGTTCAGGCCGTGCCAGCGGCGCGAGTTGTTCATGAACGCGGTGATGCGGGTGACGTTTTTGATCACGCCGGCCTCGGTCCACGCCTTGAACTGAAAGTAGTTCGCCGCGGAGTGGCCCTGGTTGCCCATTTGCGCGGCGACTTTGTATCTGCGCTCGGCGGCCATCATGAGTTCCAGCTGGCGGTAGCTGTGGGCCATGGGTTTCTCGACATAGACGTGCTTGCCGAGCGACATCGCGAGCATGGTGACCGGGAAGTGGGAAAAGTCGGGCGTGCCTACGCTGACGGCCTCGATGCGGTCGCCCATTTTATCGAACATGCGGCGGAAGTCCTGAAAACGCGGGACGTCGGGAAAGAGCTTCAGGATACTCTCGGTGTGGGGCGCGCCAAGGTGGGTGTCACAGAGCGCGACGATTTCGGCCAGGCCGGTAGCGTGGAGGGCTTCGATGATCTCGCGGCCCCGGTTGCCGATGCCGACGCAGGCGAGTTTCACCTTCTGGCCGGGACCGGCTTTTGGGGCGGCGGGGGCCTCGGACGAGGCGCCCCAAACTACGTGCGGGGCGAGGGCGGCGGCGGCACCGGCGGCGAGGGTGGAGCGCAGAAAAGCGCGGCGGGGGAGGAGGGCGGGGCGGGAGGGCATGGGGTAGGGAGGAGCTTAGCGGGTGGCGGTATCGGTGGTGGCGGGAGCCTTGGCGGCGGGCTCTAGCGCGGTCAGCAGCAGGTTACGCCAGCGGACCGGAGCGCCGGCCTGGCTGGAGTCTTTCCCGATGGAGTGCACCTGCAGGGCGATGAAGCCGCGCCGGGTGACGGTATCCGTAAAGGCGGCGCGCGGTTCGCCGTTGAGCCAGGTTCTGATAGACGGGCCCACGGCTTCGATGCGGACGTGGTTCCAGCCGTCGGCCCGGGAGAGGGTGCGGCCCTGGACGGTGAAGGCGGGGGCCTCGCCGCCGGACTGGCCGGGGTAGAGCCAGCCGCGGCGGGCCTCGTCGTAAACGCCGGCGGTCCACCAGCGGTCCTTTTTCGGATCGACGTCGATTTCCAGTTGGTAGCCATGCACGCGGCCCGCGGCGATTTTCAGGATTTTCCCGTCCGGGGTGGTGAACTCGGTGTCGTGGCCGAAGACCTCGCTGCGAAACTGGACGCCGGAATTGAGCGTGGGATCGACCTTGAACTCGAACTCGAGAGCGAAGTCGCCGTAGGTTTTTTCGGTGCAGAGAAAGGAGTTTGGCGTGTTCGCGACGGAGCGGCCGACGATCTCGCCGGCCTCGACTGAATACTCGGCTTTGCCTCCCCGTTGCACCCAGCCGGTCAGGTCGTGGCCGTTGAACAGGGCGATGGCGGGGCTGGCGGCGAAGAGGAGGGGCGCCGCGAGGGCGAGGACAAGCAGGGCGGGGATTTTCATCGGGAAGTTCAGGGAGCGAGGCGTTTTCAGGCAGACGCGTTCGCGCGCCGCGAAGGGTGAATGAGGGCGTCGGCTTCAGGGTTGTTGATCGCGCGCATCGCGGCGCGGTCCCAGCGGATGGGCTGGCCGGTGCGCTGGGCGAGCTGGCCGAGCAGCACGACCTCGGTGAGGGCTGCACCGTAATCGAAATTCGCCCCGGCTTCGCGGCCGTCGCGGATGGCGTTGAACCAGTCGTCGAAATGGGTGCCCTTTGGGCGGGGCAAGGTGCGTGCCGGGCGGCGGGCGAGCACGTCGGCCTCCCGCTCGGGCGGGAAGATCCGGGGGGTGGAGCTGGCGCGCATGTCCGGGATGAAGGCGGTGGCATCATCGCCTACGAAGGCCATGCCGTTGGTCGATGAGGCAATGAGTTCGGCGGGCAGGTGGGGCACGGTCGCGGGGCGCACGAAGGCGCCGTCGCGGGTGCCGTTGCACCAGTGGACGACCAGGGGCGGGCGCGTGCCTCGGGAAGGGAAATCCCAGCGCACGCGGGACCACGGAGGGGCGGTGAAGGCGTTGCGCCAGGGGGTCTCGGCCTCAACCAGATCGGGGAAGCCGGCCTCGAGCGCAAACTCGACCACGTCGAACATATGCGCGCCGATATCACCAAGGGGTCCGGTGCCAAAATCCCACCAATTGCGCCAGCGGCCGGGAACATAGAGCGGGCTGTAGGGGCGGGTGGGGCGGTCGGCGAGCCAGAGATCCCAGTCCAGCGTGGCCGGAGGCGTCTCGCCTGGTGCGAGGGCCTCGGCGGCAGTGTAGCGGACGGGCTGCATGCGATCGGTCCACAGGTGGACGGTCCGCACCGGGCCGATCGCGCCGGCATCGAGCCACTCGCGGAGCACGCGCAGGGCGCCGTTGTGGTGGCCTTGCACGCCCAGTTGGGTGCGGACTCCGTGGCGGCGAGCGGCGGCCGCTAGGTCCCGGCATTCCCCAATCGTGGTCGCGAGGGGCTTTTCCACGTAGACGTTCAGGCCGGCCTGCATCACGGCGCGGGCGATGGGGTGGTGGGAGTGGTCGGGGGTGGAGACGACCACGCCGTCTAGTGCGCCAGCGTGGGCGTCCAGCAGGCGGCGGAAATCACGGAAACGGGGGACGTCAGGGAAGTCTCGATACACGGGCGCGGCCAGGGCTTCATCGACGTCGGCGAAGGCGACGAAATGGTGGCCGGTGAGACTGCGCAGGTTGGTGGTGCCCTGCCCGCCGACGCCGATGAAAGCGAGGCGCATCGGGTGCGGGTGCTTTGGGGGTGCGACCGGTGCACTCCAAGCCGAGGGTCGGGCGAGCGCCCCCGCTCCGAGCAGGGCGAGGGAACGCAGGGCTGCACGGCGGGTCGTCAGCGAGGACATGGTGAACGGGGTCGGGGGCGGCTGGGGAGAGAACTCAAACACGGGCTTGGGGGCTAAGTTTTGGTGGACAAAGACGATTTTTGCTAGGGCCGGCGATATTTTTGCTTGGCCGCGTTTGGTCGCCAATCCGGGGGTTGCCGCTGGAGCCGGCGGCGGCTGAGCTGGCGTTATGACTACCGCAGTGAAGGTGAATACGGAGGTGCCGGCGGGTTTTGCCCCGCCGGTGCGGCCGCGCATCCTGATCCTCAACGCCGCTTTGGCGGGGGCGGAGGGCAACACCGCCCGCTGGCTCGAGCGGGCGAGGGCCGCGTTCTCAGCCGAGGCTGAGCTCGACGAAGCGGTGCTCGCCGGGCCGGAGGCGGAGACCTTTGCGAGTCTGGAAGCGAGGTTGCGGGCGGCGGACGGGTTTTGGTTTGCCACCGGCACGCACTGGGATGGGTGGAGCTCCCCGTTGCAGCGTTTTCTCGAGGATGCCACTCCGGCCGAGTGCACGGAACTCTGGCTGGGCAAGCCGGCGGCGGTGCTCGTCACCGAGCACAGCACGGGCGGCAAGGGCGTGCTTTCGCGGTTGCAGGGCGTGTTGGTGACGCTGGGTTGCGCGATCCCGCCTTGCTCGGGTCTCGTGCTGGCATGGAGCGCCTTGCTCGCCCGGCGGCACGAGGCGGAGGCGGCGGAGGATTTTTGGGGTGCGGATGACCTTGGCGTGGTTGCGCACAACCTAGTTTTGGCGGCCGGGCGGCGGCGGACTGACTGGCGCGTATGGCCGGTCGACCGGCGGGACTTCAAGCGCGTGTGGGCGGAGTAGCGCGCAGGTGGGAGACTAGGCGGGCGGTGCCTTCGGCCATGGTCACGCGGGGAGCGTAGCCGAGGTCGCGGCGGGCGGCGTCGATGCGGAACCAGTGGTCCTTGGCCAACTCGGCGGCGATAAAGCGGGTCATGGGAGGCTCGCCGGCCAGCGGCAGCACGGCCCAGGCAGCCTCGCAGGCCGCGCCGAGCGCGGAGGCGACGGGCAGGGGCACGCGGCGGGCGGGCAAGGGGGGGCGGCCGAGGGCGAGGAGCAGGCGGTCGATCCAGTGCCAGAGATTCACCGGTTCACCGTTGGTGATGAAGTAGGCCCGGCCGCCGGCGGTGTCATGTGCGAGGGCGGCCTCGGCTTGCAGGTGGGCGTCGGCGGCGTTTTCGACGTGGACCATATCCACGCGGTTCTCACCCGAGCCGACCACGCGCAGGCGCCCCGCGGCGGCGCGGGCCAGGATGCGGGGCACCAGGTGGGGGTCGCCGATGCCCCAGATCAGGTGGGGGCGCAGCGCGCAGACCCGGAACCCGGGGGCATGGGCAGCGAGCACTTCCGCCTCGGCGATGGCCTTGGTCAGGGGGTAGGGAGAGGGGCACGATTTGGTCAGGGGAAGCGACTCGTCCGCCCCGGCGAGATCGCGGCCGTGGTAGACCACGCTCGGGGTGCTGGTGTGCACGAAGCGAGCGACCCCGGCGGCGCGGGCGGCGGCCAGCAGGGCGCGGGTGGCGAGCACGTTATCGCGAAAAAAATCCTCATACCGGCCCCACACGCCGACGCGGGCGGCCACGTGGAACACGGTCGCGGCCCCGTGCACGGCTGCGGCGCAAACCGCCGGATCGTGTAAGGCGCCGGTGACGACGCGGATGCCCGCGGCGGCGAGGGCCGGGCGAGGGGTGCGGGAAACGATCGTCACCGGGCGGCCGGCGGCGCGCAGCCGGGCGAGCAGGTGCGAACCGAGAAAACCGGTCGCGCCGGTCATGAGCACAGGGCCGGTCGGGTTCATCGCTTGGGGTCTGATTCGAAGCCGGTCGCGCCTTGGTCGACCCAGTTGGCCAGCGCGAGGCGGTGGATTTTTGCGTTGTGGCGCACGTCCACCGGGAAGGCGGGGTGGAAGTAGAAGGCTTTTATCTGGGTCGTGCGTTCGTGACGCTGGGCGAGTTGGCGCAGGTCGCGAGCGAGGCGGCGGCACTCGACGCTATTGGATACGATTTTCGGATTTATGGGCTCGGCGACCAGGCAGGGCCGCTGGCGGCCGGGGGCGCCCGAGCCGATCAGGGCGACGCGACGGATTTCCGGATGGGAATCGAACAAGGGCTCGATCTGCGCCGGGTATAGCGGCCCGCGCACGGTCTGCACGGTCTCGGCTTTGCGGCCGACAAACCAGAGGCGGCCTGCGGCATCCAGATAACCAAGGTCGCCAAGGCGGTGGAAAATCACGCCGGCGGGCGCGGGTATCTTGGCTGCGGCGGTGGCCTCGGGCAGCGCGTCGTAATCGAGCGTCACGGTGGGGCCGGCGACGATGATTTCGCCTATTTCTCCCGGGGGCAGTTCGACGGCGTCGGTGAGGGCGGCGACGGGGCCGTCTACCGGGGCGATGATTTTAACGGTATTGCCGTCGAGCACCCGGCCGGCGCAAGAGCCAGCTCCGGCGCGGGTGGCGCGGGCGGTGCCGCCTGCCACTTCGGCGGCGGAGAGGGTGGCGACGGGCAGGGCCTCGGTGGCGCCGTAGGGGCTGTGGAGGCGGCCGTTTGGCAGGAGGGTGGAGAGGGATTCCCATAGCCAGGGCGGCACGGGTGCACCGGCGCAGAGCACGCGGCGGAGGGTGGGAAAGCTGAGGCCGGCACGATGGCCGTGGATGGCGAGATTGCCCCAAAGGGTGGGTGAGCCGAATGACATGGTCACGTTCTCCTGCACGATAGCCTGGGCGAGCTTAGCAGGGTCAGCGTGGCTCGGGCGGGAGGGGTCCAGTTCCGGCACGATGCTGGTGAGCCCGAGGGCCGGTGCGAACAGGGCGAAAAGCGGCAGCAGCGGCAGGTCGATCTCGCCGGGCTCGATGCCGTAGGTGTCGCGGATCATGTTCACTTGGGCGTCGAACTGGCCGTGGGTGTAGCGAACGCCTTTGGGCGCCCCGGTCGAACCGCTGGTGAACAAGATCGCGGCGGAGTCGCCGGGTGCTCGCGGGAGGGCTTCGGGAGCGGAGGCCGGGCGGACTGCGCCCGGAGCGGTCAGGCGGGCGGTGGCGGTGCCGGAGACCGCAACGCGGATTTCCACCGAGCGGAACGAGTCGCGAAACAGCCAGGACGCGAGGCGGGCGGCGGGTATGCCGACCAGGGCGCGGGGCCGGCTGCGGGCGACGCAGCGCAGGAAGTTTTTCCGGCCCATGCCGGGGTCGATCACCACGGGCAGGGCGCCGAGCTCAAACAGGGCGAATACCGTCGCGAGCAGCGGCAAGCCTTGGCGCACCATTACGAGGGCGCGGTCCCCGGGACGGAGGCCGGCGGCGGCGAGGCGGGTGCGTTGGGCGGCGACCTCGGCGGACAGCTCGGCGTAGGATAGGGCGAGGTAGTCGATGCGGCCTGCGCGGCGTCCACGGGGGATTTTCACCGCAACCTGCCGAGGGTAAGAGGCGGCGTGGGTGGCGAGGTGGCGGGCGATATTGGCGGAGGCGGTCATGGGAGACGGGCGCAAAAAAACCGCGCCCAGACTTGGGCGCGGCGACGGGGTGAGGCCGGCCGTTCGACTCAGTAGTCGTTGGTGCTGAAGGCCCCCCAGGCGAATTTCACCTGGGTGCCGGACACGTCGCCGGCGTTACCGATGAGCTCGTTGCTGTTGCCGTCGATGCTGGTGATCGGGGCCGGCTGGTAGGCTCCACGGGTGATTTCAACCAGGCCGAAGAGGTAGCTGGAATGGGTGATACGGCCGGAGGTCTGATGGGCGCAACCGCTCAAGCTGGCGGCGGCGATGAGGAGGGAGAGGGGCAGGATGGCCTTCTTGTTCATAGGGGAGGGATGGGGAATGACTGCGCCGGACGGGTTTGGCAAGCTCGGGCTCGGATAGCGTGCCCTCAGGCCGGGCTGGCGGCGGGCGGGGTGATTTGCAGGTCAGGGGAGTCGCGCAACAGGTCGGCCTGCCAGGGCAGGAGGATGTGGTCGAGGCTGGCGGGGTCGCGGCAGAGCGTCACGAGGGTGCTGCGCGGCGCGATCAGGGTGGCATCGAGGCCAACGCGTTGGGCGGCGGCATCACGATGGGCCTTGATGCGATCCTGACGTTCAATTTCGGCCAGGGTGAGGTGGATACGCTCGGTGCGCGGCCGGCGGGGCAGGGTGGTGGGGTCGCGGCCGAGGCCTTCGCGCAGGGCGGCGGCGAGACTGGGCGCGAGGCGGGGCTGGCGTTTGCCGAGGTTTACTTGCGCGAGCACGGACTCGGCGGAGTCGCCTTCCTCGATGGCGAGGGCGATATTCACCAGGAGGTCGTTGTTGCAGACTTTGAACGGCGGGGTGTCCAGATCCTCCGCCCAGCGTTCACGCCAGTGCCAGACGGCGTGCAACACCGATAGTCCGCGGCCCCGGAGGCGGTCGGCGGGGCCGACGCGCCAGGCCGTCTCCTCGTCGCGGGGGAAGCCGGTGAGACCGCTCTCGATCTGGCGGCGACACTGCTGATCGAGCCATTCTAGGCGGTCGAGCGCGGCGAGCTCGCGGGTGAGCAGGTCGCGTAGCGCGGGCAGGTGCCAGACGTCGAGCGCGGCGTAGTCGAGCAGCTTGGGTGTGAGCGGGCGTTTGGACCAGTTGGCTTTCTGGCCGGACTTGTCGAGTTGGAGGCCGAAGTGTTGCTCCAGCAGGGCGCCGAGGCCGACGCGGGGGCGGTTGAGCAACTGCGCGGCGAGCATGGTGTCGAACAGGCTGCGCGGGCGAAAGCGGCAAAAATCGTGCAGCAGGCGGATGTCGAAATCGCTCCCGTGCATGATGAGGTGCTTGGTCGCGAGGCGCTCCCAAAGTGGCTCGAGGGGCAGCGGCGTCATCAGGTCCACGAGGAACACCTCGCCGTCCACCAGGAACTGGAGGAGGCACACGCGGGTGCGGTAGTGGAACATATTGTCCGCCTCGGTATCCATCGCGAGTTCGTCCACGCGGTCGAGTGCGGTGTAAAGGGGCGCGAGGCCGGCCGGGTTATCGATCAGCGTAAAGTGCGGGGGGCGTTCGCCGGACGTGGCGGAGGCGGTGCGGACCGGCGAGGGGGCGGCGGGCGCCATCGTGGCGCGGGGTCTGGCGGGTGAGGGGGCGGCGGGCGCACTGGCTGGCGGGCGGGGAACGGGAGGGGGGGGCTCACTTAGGGTGAGCTGGGCGGGGTCATCAGGCGCACGGCGGCGGTTACGCGACCGGGGCCGCCGTCCGGAGCGTGGCTTTGCCGGTGCGGGCTGGGGGGTGTCATCGCCGGGATCAGCGGCGGAGTCTTGACGGGAGAAAAGGGAGAGCAGGCGCTTGAGCATCGGGTGCCTCGCGGCGGGGGCGCGTGGAGCGCGCTTGCGGCGAGGCTGGGCGCAGCAGAAGCGAGCCGGCGGACGGAAGGAAGGATGAAAAACGGCCGGCTGGGCGGGATTGCTTCCGGGCGGGGGCAGGGTCACGTTGGCCTAAAATATCATGAAGGTCGTCGTCCTATGTTCTGGCGGGATGGATTCGGTGGCGGCGCTCCACTGGGCGGCGCGCGAGCACGTGGTTGTGGCGGCGATCAGTTTTGACTACGGTGCGAAGCATTCGGCGCGCGAGTTACCCATGGCGGCGGCGCAGGCGGCCTTGCTGGGGGTGCGACACGAGATTGTGGCGATGGACTTCGTGGACCGCCTCTTTTCCTCGGCGCTGCTGCATTCGGGCGGGGAGATCCCCGAGGGCCATTACGAGGCGGACAACATGAAGCAGACGGTGGTGCCGTTTCGGAATGCGGTCTTCCTCAGCATCGCGGGTGGTTTTGCGGAGAGCGCCGGGGCGGAGGCGCTGGTCATCGGCGCGCACGGTGGCGACCACGCCATCTATCCGGATTGCCGCGAGGAGTTCATGGCCGCGATGGGCGAGGCGATGCGGCTCGGCACCTATGCGGGGGTGCGTTTGTTGCGGCCTTTTATCGCCCTCAGCAAGGGCGGGATCGCGGCCGAGGGCGCCCGGCTGGGAGTGGACTTTGCCCGCACTTGGTCATGCTACAAGGGCGGTGTCCGGCATTGCGGGCGTTGCGGCACCTGCGTGGAGCGCCGCGAGGCTTTTCTCGAGGCCGGAGTGGCGGACCCGACTGACTACGTCGAAACCGGCCCGCTGCCGGCGGCGCCGGGGGTGCGGGAGGAGGGCGCGTGCTGATCGCGGAGACCTTTTATTCCATCCAAGGCGAAGGCGTCCTGGCGGGTGTGCCGTCGTTTTTTATCCGCACCAGTGGCTGTAATCTACGCTGTGCCTGGTGTGATACCCCCTACGCCTCCTGGCGGCCCGAGGGGGTGGAGCGGACGGTGGATGCGTTGGTGGCGGAGGCTCGGGCTTGGACGGGGCGGCACGTCGTGCTCACGGGGGGGGAACCCATGATTGCCCCGGAGCTGCCGGCGCTGGCGGCGGGGCTGCGCGAGGCGGGTTTCCATATCACGATCGAGACGGCGGGCACGCTTCCGCCGCCCCCTGGTTTGGCCTGTGACCTGGCCTCTATCTCGCCCAAGCTGGCCAACTCCACCCCGACGCCGGAGCGAGCCGGGGTGGGCTGGGTGGCGCGGCATGAGGCGACGCGCTGGCGACCGGATGTGATCCGGGCGTGGCTGGCGGGGGGCCACGGGTTTCAGCTGAAGTTTGTGGCGGCGGAGCCGGCGGATCTCGCCGAGGTCGCGGCGCGGGTGGAGGAACTGGCGGCGGGCGGGGCGGCGATCCCTCCTCATCAGGTCTTGCTCATGCCCGAGGGGACCACGCCGGAGCGGCTGCGGGCGCGGGCGGACTGGTTGGCCGAGGCCTGCAAGGAGCGTGGCTGGCGCTACGCCCACCGGCTGCATGTCGAGCTCTACGGCAACCGGAGGGGGACCTGACGTGGCCCGCCGTCGGAGAGAACTGCGGGAGAGGGCGCGGGAGGCGTTGCGCGTCGCGCAACGCGAACTGCGCGCCCGGCCGACGGCGAAGAAGCTCTCCGAGGAGGTCGCGACGCTGCGCGATCGTTTTGCGGAGGGTCCGCTGACGCTTGGTCAGATGGTGACCGTGTTGCAGGGCCGGGCCTGGACCCTGGTCATCATGCTCCTCGCGTTGCCCTTCATCTCGCCGATTCCGTTGCCCCTGCTCTCGGTGCCCTTCGGCCTCACTATCGCGTTGATTTCGCTGCGCCTCGCGCTCGGTCAAAAACCGTGGCTGCCGGCCCGTCTTATGGGCAAACCGCTCCCGCCCGGTTTTTTTGGCGCCGTGCTCACTTTTTCCGGCAAGGTGCTGGTGGTGCTCGAGAAATTCCTGCGACCGAGGTTCTCTTGGTTGGCCGAATCGCCCGTGCTCTTGCGCTTGCATGCTCTGGCCATGCTCGGGGCGGCGCTGGTGTTGCTGCTGCCCCTGCCGGTTCCGTTTACCAACTCGTTCCCGGCCTGGATGATTCTGTTTATCGCGGGCGGTCTGCTCGAGCGCGATGGCGTGGCGATCGCCACCGGCTACGGGGTGGGCGCGGGTGGCGTGGCGTTTTTCTACTTCCTCGGCGAGGCGGCGGTGCGCCTGGCCGAGGCTGCGAAATCCTGGCTTATGCCGTGACGGCGGCGGGCGAGGGTTTCTTGGGAAACGCCAGGGACACGGCGACGGCGAGGGCGAGCAGGCCACCGATGATGCCGAGCGACCAGGTGATGGGGAACTTTCCACCGAAGAGGTGGTTCAACCACACCATCTTCAGGCCTACGAAAATCAGGATGACGCCGAGGCCGTATTTCAGGGCCCAGAACTTGTGCATCACGCCGGCGAGCAGGAAAAACAGGGCGCGCAGGCCGAGGATGGCGAAGATGTTCGAGGTGAAAACGATCAGGGGCTCCTTGGTGATCGCGAAAATGGCGGGCACGGAATCCACCGCAAACACGATATCGGTGATCTCCACGAACACTAGGCAGACGAAAAGCGGAGTGGCATGGAGCACGCCGGACTTGCGCAGGAAGAAACGCTCCCCTTCCAGCTTTGGGGTGACGGGCAGGATTTTTTTTAGCAGACGAATGACGGGGTTTTTCTCCGGCTCGATGGGTTTTTCCGGAGCAAACAGGATCTTAAAGCCGGTCAGGACGAGAAAGCCGCCGAAGATCCAGATGACCCACTCGTATTGCATCAGCGCGGCGCCGACCGAGATAAAGAGGATGCGGAAAAGCAGCGCGCCGAGGATGCCGTAGAACAGGACCTTGTGCTGGTATCTCGAGGGGATGGCGAAGTAGCTGAAGACGACGACAAACACGAAGATGTTGTCCACCGACAGGGACTTCTCGACCACGAAGCCGGTCAGGAATTCGAGGGCGGACTGGTTGGCCAAGCGCGCGGCCTCCGCGGCGATGGCGGCCGGCTCGGTCACCCCTTGGGCGGCGAGCGCGGCAAGAAGGGGCGGATACTGGGGGAGTTTCCACTGGGCGTATTGCCAGAAGCCGTAGCCAAAAAGCAGCGCGAGGGAGATCCAGACAATGCTCCAAGTGGAGGCCTCCTTGATCGAGACGTCATGGGCTTCGCGGTGGAACACACCGAGGTCGAGCGCGAGCATGCCCAGCACGAAAAGAGTGAAAAGGCCGTAGAGCCACCAGTAGTCGGCGATGGGAAAGAGAAGGAGGTTGGTCATGGGTTTTGAATCGAGAAATTAAACAAACGGAGGCCGGGCCGCGGACAAGCTTGGGTGGCCGGTTTGGAAAATGGGCCCCGGATTCCAACCGTGGGGCGGGGTTGCGGCAGCGCCCGCGTCGCTCACTATGGGGCCATGATGTCAATGTCGCTGCACCTCGCCCAGCTCGCAGTTTCTGCCATGCTGGCCGGCCTGTGTTGGACGGTGCAACTAGCGGTTTATCCGCATTTCAGCCACTTGCGGCGCGCGGCCGGGGCGGAGGCGTTTCGCGATTATCATGCGGCCTACACGCGGGCGATGGGCGGGGTGGCGGGCCCGCTTATGGTGGCCGAACTGGGTTTGTCCCTGGCGGTGCCGGCGGTAGCCGGGTGGACGGCGGCAAGCGCCGCCGGTCTCTTCCTCACCGTGGCGACCTGGGGGTGGACCTTCGGGGTGATGGTGCCGCGGCACGGGCGGTTGCAGGCTGCCGCCGAGGAGGCGGAAGCGGGGGGCTTGGCCGGATGGAACTGGCCCCGGACGGCGGCTTGGACGCTGCGGACCGGGGTGGCGGTGCTCGCGGCGGGGGCGGCCTAGGCGGGCCGTTCAGCCGGGATCATTTCGTTGGTCGGCCGAGCAGCGGAGCGAGGGGGCGGGCAGATTGCGGTGCGGTCCGGGCGAAGGACGGAGCGAAGCGGAGAGGGCGCAGCCCGGAGCCGAGGGCCCCGCCGAAAGGGGCCGCCAAGTCGCCTCGATGCGACCCGGGCAACTGCATGTTCCCTGCTCAGAGCTCCACGTCGCGGCAGCGGGCTTCGAGTTGGCGAGCGATCCGGTCCACGGTGGCCGAATCCAGGACCTCGGGTTGCGAACTGGCAGGCATGATCGCGGCGGGGAGTTCGCGGGGGTTGAGCACGTTCACGACCCCGGCGGCCTTGCGGATGATCATCCAACCGGGAAATACCAGCAGTGGATGCACCGGGATGGGCCGGCCGAGCTGGTGTTGCAGGTGGGTGGCGAGCCACTCGGCCTGGCGCAGGGCCTGATCGAGGCCGTGGCGATCTTCGCCCCAAGGATACGACAGGGCGCGGCCGTCGTAGATGATCTCGTGGGCCATGAACCCGACCCGGGCGCGGCCTTTGCGGCGGGTCTTCGTTTCGATGGCAAACACGCCGGCGGGGCCGACCACGACGTGGTCCAGATTATAGGGCGGCTGGGTTGACCGAGCGGGCGGGTCGCCGGCCGGAACGTCGTGAAAAACGCGATAACCGGCGGTTTTTAATGGTTCGAGTTGTTCGGCCACGACGCGCTCGCCGAAGAGGCCCAGGGCGGTGTTGCGGCGTTGTTCCACCTTGGTGAGCGAGCGCCGGGCCATGACCACCAGCAGGCCGAGGAAGGCAACCAGGCTCAAGCTGGCCAACCCCACTCTGGGCCATCCCTCCAGCAGGGCGGTGATGTAAAACCCGGTTCCGAGGGTGATGACGGGCACGAGCAGCCCGGCGAGCACCGACTCGGTGATCTTTTCATCCAGCTCCGCGACCCGGCGGCGCAGTGACTCGCCCGGCCCGCGCAATAACCGGGTGTTTTCCGGGAAGGGGGCGCGATCCTGCCGGCTGCGTTTTTTCAGGAACAGCAGCAGTGCAAATATCCCCAAAAAAAACAGAACGTAGCCGAAGCCGAATAGGGTGGTGCTCATGACGCAAAATCCAGCACGGGCGGGAGAGGGCAGTCGAGAGCGGCGGCAATCGAGCGCAGCAGATCGGCCTCGGGCGAGGAAAGTGTGCCGTCGGCCGTGAGGGCGGCGGCGAGGGCCAGGAGGATGCGTTTGCGAAACGGCGCCGGGGTGAGGGCGAGGCGGTCGAGCGCGACGTCGAGGTGGGCGAGGGTGGTGCGGTCGGCGGTCTGGTAGGCGAGCGGCGGCTGGAGACCGTTGAACTCGGCGGCGGCGCGGGCAAAGGCCAGCTCGCCGGCGCCGGGTTCAGGATTATCGATGCGGGCGGCGGCGGAGAGTGCTACGGACAAATCGGGCGCGATCTGGGCGGGCGCCAAGGCCTGAAGGGCGTCCCGCGGGGAGGCGGCGAGGCCGAGGGTGCGGGCGACGATTTTTTGCAGGGCAAACTCGTGCGGGGTGACGACGCCGTCGGCGTGGACGAGCTCGTCCAGCGTTTCGAGCAGGCGGTCGCGCGCGGGTGGCCCGAGCCGGCGCAGGGCCGGGGTGGCGATTTGCAACAGAGGCAAGCGGTGGCCGGAGGGGAGCTTCTCCAAGGCGGCAAAGAGTGCGGCGGTTTGGTCGGACTCGGCGAAAGCAGCGTGGCGGGCGATGACCTCCCGCTGGGTGGCAAGGGCGGCGGCGTCGAGTCCGCCGGGCAGGCAGATCGCGTAGCACAGGGCGGAGACGCGGTCGGGATCGCGCGCGGCATCGCGGAGGAGAGGGGGCAGGCTGTCGAGCAGGGCGCGGCTGGCGTTGACGCCGGCCGGGTTAAGCTCGCCGGCGGAGCCGATCAGCAGGCCGGCGGACAGGCGGCGCCCGGGTAGGGGCGCCGGGGGTGGATTGAGGCGGCTGGGTTTGACTTGGTTGGTGGTCAGCGGGGCGATTTTCGGGAAACTCCCGTCGAAGGCGGGGTCGAGGGCGCGGATGCGTTCCTCTAGCGGCGGGTGGGTCGCGAAAAGACCGGCGAGGTCGGCGCGGAAGCTTTGCGCGAAGCAAAAGTGGCTGATCTGGGAGGTGCTCGGGGCGACGAGGTTGCTGCCGAAGGCGAGCGCACCGACTTTTTTCAAGGCGTCGGCGAGGCCGGCGGGGTTGCGGGTGAATTGCACTGCGGCGGCGTCGGCGAGGTGTTCGCGCTGGCGTGAAACGGCGGCCTGGATGAGGCGGCCGAAAAAGTGGCCGCCGCCGCCGATGAGCATCAGCGCGCCGCCGCCCACGGCGAGAGGCACGCCGATCGATAGACCGTTCTTCTTCGAATTACCGGAGCCGCGGGATAGCTCGAAAGCCGCGCGCAGGAGTCCGCGGCCGAGCAGCATCAGCGAGAGGATGCCGTAGAGCAGGGCGAGCAGGCGGGTGTTCAGCCGCATATCGCCGTTTAAGATATGGCTGAACTCGTGCGCGACGACGCCCTGGAGTTCGTCCCGGTTGAGGAGTTCGAGTGCGCCGCGGGTCACGGCCACGGCGGCATCGGATTGGGAATAGCCGGCGGCAAAGGCGTTTAAACCCGCCTCATCCGGCAGCACGTAGATGGCGGGCACGGGCAGGCCGGAGGCGATGGACATCTCCTCGACCACGTTCAGCAGGCGGCGCTCGGCGGCGTCGGTCGGCGTATCCGCCAGGCGCACGCCGCCCACGCTTTCGGCCACGGCGGGTCCGCCGGCGCGCAGTTCAAACCATTTCCAGAGACTGGCGAGGCCGATGGTGGCGGCTACGAAGGCGGCGACGGCTTTGAAGGCGCCGGGCTGCCACCAGACGATGGGGTCTTTGAGGGTGGGGCCGCGCTCCAGGCCCCCGCCCGAGTCGGTGATGTGCAAGCCCAGCCAGGCGGTGCCTAGAATGAAGGCGAAATACAGGGCGATCACCGTGCCCAGCACGGCGAGGGCGAACAGCAGGACGAGCCGGCCGGTGCGCCGCCGGGCGCGGGCCTGGGCCTCGAAAAAATCCATGGCGGCGGGTGAGCGGGCGGCGAGGCGGCGGGTCAGGGCGGAGGCTCGGTTTGGTCTCCGCGTTTCCGCTTTTACCCTTGGCCGAAGGTGACCGTGGGCGCGGCGCGTTCGGTGGTGTCGGTGACGGCGAAGAGTTCGGCGGGCTGGAAGCCAAGGGCGCCGGCGACCACTACGGTAGGGAAGGTCTCGCGGCGGGTGTTGTAGACCATCACGGCGTCGTTGAAGGCCTGGCGGGCGAAGGCGATTTTGTTCTCCGTGCTGGTGAGCTCCTCGGTGAGGCGGAGCATGTTTTCATTGGCCTTCAGTTCGGGGTAGGCCTCGGACACGACCATCAGGCGGGACAGCGCGCCGGCCAGGCCGCTCTCGGCGCCGGCGAGCCCGCGCAGAGCGGTGGGGCTGGATGGGTCGCTGGCTGCGGCGGTGGCGGCGGTCGCGGCGATATTGCGGGCCTTGATAACCGCTTCGAGCGTCTCGCGTTCGTGGCTGAGGTAGCCTTTGGCGGTCTCGACGAGGTTAGGGATCAGGTCGTAGCGGCGCTTTAGCTGCACATCTATTTGGGCGAAGGCGTTTTTGAAGCGGTTGCGCAGGGTCACTAGGCCGTTGTATAGGCCGGCCAGCCAGAAGCCGGCGATGCCGAGGAGCAGAAAAATGACAAGCAGTGCGATAAGAACGGGGGTCATGGGAAAGGGAGAACAGGGGTGGCGGTTGCAGGGCGACGCGGACGGGCGCGGAAAAACCTTAACGAAAGGATGGAACGGACGGACGCGGGGGCGAGTCTGAATCGCGGTTGCCATGCGGGCGGGCGGTTCCCCAAGTTGGCGGGGCCGCTTCCTCTTCGGCACTGATCCAAACCACCTTCATGGCGCGCCGTTATCCGTTTTTACTGTGTTTGCTGGCCCTTGTTTCGGGCGGGCGCGCGCAGACCGGTCCGGCGCTTTTTGCGCCGGTGCCGCTGGCCCCGGCGCCGGTGGACTCGGGTGCGCTCATGGTCAGCGAGGCCTCGGCGAGGCGGGCCCTCGCGCTGGGCTTTACCTCGGCGGCGGCGGCTCAGGCTGCGCGTCTGCTGGAAGGGGCGGCGGCGGGTTCGGAGGCGCGTGACGCGGCGGCCCTGATTCTTTGCACGGCGCGGTTGGAGCTGGGCGATGAGGCCGGGGCCGTCCGCGCGCTGGCCGAGCACAGTGCCTCCGCTGCGCCGGAGCATCGTTTGCGGGCTGGGCTGATCGCGGCGCGGGAGGCGCGCTGGCCGGCGGCGCAGGCCGAGCTCGCGGTGTTGAGGCCGGAACTTTTGCCGGTTGGGGAGCGGGCCTGGTATTGGCTTTTACAAGGTATGACAGCGGAGGGTTTGCGCGATACCGCCAAGGCGGGCGAGGCTTATGACCAAGCGGTGGCAACGGCGGTATCCGAGTGGCAACGGGCGCGGTTGCGGTTGACCCGTGAGCGGTTGCGTTTGGAGCAGGGCCCGGGCACCGAAAGCCAGGCGACGGCTTTGCGGGAGCAGGCCGAGCGCTATGCCGGGCGTGGGGTGGCGACCGACTACGCCGTTCAATATGCGGTGGCGCTGACCCTGCTCGGCCGGGCGGGGCCGGCTGTGGAGTATTTACAGGCGCATCTAAATCTTTTGCCGGAGTCGAATGCCGGGGCCCGGGATGATGTGCGGCTCATGCTCGGGCTCATCGCGGGCCCCGCGCAGGCGGCCGGCCGGTCGGCTTTGGAGCAGCTTCTCGGGGGCGGGGCGGATGCGGGCAAGCGGCGCATGGCCCTGCACTTGCTGGCCGAGGGTGCGGTCACGCTGGAAGCGCGCCAGCGTCTGCGCCGCACGCTGGATGAGTTGCTGGCGCCCGTAGCGGCCCACCCTTTGACGCAGGAATTACTGCTCGTGCGGGCCGAGCTGGCTTTGGTGGATCTGGACTATGGCCGGGCGGAGGCGGACGCCCGGGATCTGCTGGTGCGTTTCCCGACCTCGGTGCTGCGTGCGCGTGCCTTGACTCAGCTCGCCACGGTGGCGTGGGACTTGCGGCGTTACCGCACGGCGGCGGACTATGCGAGCCAGGCGGCGGCCGTGGCGGATGCCGATGCCATCCCTGCGCTCAGGCTGCTTTCCGCCGAGGCTTCTTATCGTGCGCAGGACTATGCGGCGGCGGCGTTGGCTTACGCCGCGGTCACGGACTCGCCTCCTGCGGGTGTGACGACGGCGGCGGTCATGTTTCAGCGGATTATGTCCGAGGTGGAGGGGGGGCGTCTGGGCGAGGCGGCGCGTTTGCTGGATCGGTTGGGCGGGGATTTCCGGCTGGATCCGCTCACGCGCTGGCAGGCGGAGTGGAATCTGGCGCGGGCTTTGCAGGCGGCGGGCCAACCGGAGATCGCGCTGGAACGACTTGCGTCCCTTGCGGTGGAACCGGGTGCGGAGGCGCGACCGGCGGGTCTGCGTGCGCGGCTGGCATGGCTGCGGGCGAGGTTGGCGCAGGATGCGGGGCGGCAGGCTGAGGCGCTGGAGTTGGCGCGGGCGCTGGACTCCGGGCTGGCGGAGGTGGAGGCGGGGCTGGCGCGCGAGGTGGCTGGCTTGGCCCGCCTGGTGGAGGCGGAGGCGCTTTTCGAGTTGGGTCGGGGTGCGGAGGCGGTTGTCCGGCTCAAGGAATTGCGGGCGAGCGAGCCCGGCACGGATGCGATGGTGCAATCTTTTCTAGTGGAGGCAGACTATCAGGCGCGGGCGGGAAATCTGGTCGAGGCCCAGGGCCTGTTGATCCGGTTTGCGGATGATTACCGGGACCATCCGAACGCTGACTATGCTATTTTCCAGGCGGCCCTCAATGCGGAGAGGCGAGGGGAGGAGGCGTATTATCGGGAGGCCTACGTGCTTTTGGAGGAGCGATTGGTGCGCCCGCACCCGCGGAGTGAGTTATTTTTTGCGGCGCGGCTCAAACAGGGCGATTTATTACGGCGTCTGGGCGATTTCTCCGCGGCGCAGCAGATTTACGAATCGCTTGTGAATCAGTTTTCCCAGCATCCCGACGTGCTTCTGGCGCAGATCGCCCTAGCGGATTGTCATCGGGCGCAGGCGGCACAGGAGGTATCCCATTTTGAAAGTGCCATCACGCTGCTGGAGCGTTTGCGCGATCTGGCGGAAGCGCCGGCTGATTTAAGGGCGGAAGCGGGCTTCAAGTTGGGGGATATGCTGGTGGCTCGTGATGTGCGGGAGGCGCTGGCGGCTTGGTGGCCTGTCGTGGACGCCCTTTTAGTAGCTCCCGGGCAATCCGAGCAGCTGGGCGATCCCGGCCGCTACTGGCTGGGGCGATTGCTTGCGCGCATGGCGGGAGTGTTGGAGGAGGCCGGCCGTCCCGATGAGGCGGGCGAGGCTTGGCGTATGATCGTGGACCGGGGTTTGCCGGGGGCGGTGCTTGCACGGGCGAGGCTGGCGGGGGCGGGGCCGGCGCCGGCCCCCTGAGGGGCCAGCGAAGGGCGTTATTTTTTTAAGAATATGGATGCATCTAATATCAGTCTACTGGATCGCGGCGGCCCTGTGATGTGGGTCTTGCTCTCGCTTGCCGTGCTCGGCTTGGTGCTGTTTCTGGAGCGTTTGCTCTATTTGCACCGGGGGCAGATACGGGCCCCGGAATTTTTAGACGGCGTGAAGAACATCCTCGCGCAGCGGCGCATGGCGGAGGCGGTCACGGTTTGCGAGGAGGCTCCCGGTCCGGTGGCGGCGGTGGTGAAGGCGGCCTTGCTCCATGCGGGTGATGACGAAATCAACCTGCGCTATGCCGTGCAAGATGCGGCGGTGACGGAGCTTCCCGCGCTGGAGCGTCGCCTGGGGGCGTTGGCGGCGATTGCGCAAATTGCCCCTTTGGTTGGTCTGCTCGGCACGGTTCTGGGCATGACCACGACTTTTCGCGCCTTCATGGAGGGAGGGCGCTATGCGACAGCGCAGGCTTTGGCGGGGGGGCTGTGGCAGGCATTGCTCACGGCCGGGGTGGCCCTCGCTCTGGCTATTCCGGCCCATCTCGCGCATCATCTTTTACATGGCCGGGTCCGTGCGATCGTGCGGGATGTCGAATGGGCTGGTAATGAAATTATGCGCTACTTGTTGGTGGACTACCGGGCGGTTGCGCTGGTGAAGACCGATGGTTCCGAAGCGTCGGCAGGAGGGGGCCGGGAGTGATTACCCGGCCCTTGGATTTGGCGTCGCGCCTCAGGCCGGTTCCACCGGCTTGGGACGCGCTTTTTTATGTAAACACGGGGGCGCTGGCTTTGTTTTTTGTGCTCTTTGGTTCGCGTCACGTGCTGTCCCCTGGATTGGGGGTCGACTTCGCGCTGCCCTTGGCGGCGGAGACGGCGACTTCGGTTTTGGGCACGGATGTAGTTATCGCGGTGCCTGCGCCTGGCATGGTGGTGGTGGAAGGTGCCGTGGTGGACTATGCGGGTTTAAGGGTCTGGTTGCGGGCCAAGGCGGAAGGGGTGCGCCGCAAGCGTTTACTGGTGCAGGCATCCGGAGCCTTACCTGCGCGTGATCTGGCGGAGATTTATGCCTTGGCGGCGGACGCAGGTTTCACCGGGGTTTTAATCGCAACCAATGCCCCTGCTGGGAATAAACCGTTAAATAACTAATAAAAGGGATTTGCATAATAAAAAAACAGATAACTCACGCTGGTTTTTCGTCGCCATGACGGCGGTGGCGGCGCCTTTGATTTTAGCCTTGGCCGGCCTGGTTGAGCTGCCTGCACGTCCAGCCGAGGCGGCCGGAGAAGCTGGGCCTGGGGAAGCCCCCGGGCTGGTTTTAACGCGGGTGGAAACGTTCGGCGCTGCTGATGCCTTGGGGGAACGTTTGCGTTTGTTTGATCCTGCGCCGCTGTTTTTACCATTTTCCCGTGAGAGGCTTATGCCGAATGCGGAAGGCTTGCGTGAAGCCGGTGGAGGGGAGGCTGGGCTTTTATTCTCACCGCGGCTTCGTTACCAGGATGGCCGTGAGTTGAGGCGCCTGCTGTCTCCGGCCATGCCGACCAATCTGGCTATGGCGGAGGAGTTGGCGGGGTCTCGTTGGTTTAGCGGATTGGCGCGGACGGCGGCGCAGGAAGAGGCCGGTCCGCGGGCGGGTGTGGTTGCGGTGCGGGTGAAGGTTTTTCGTTTCGGGACTGGACAACTGGTTTTGGACCAGCGTTTTAATGCGGATTCAGGCTTGGCAGAAGGCGGGTGGCGACCGTTTCAGCTGATGATGTTGGTGAACGAGGTCGGCACGATGGGGTATCCTTCCATCATCGCGGGGTCGGGGGTTGATGACGTGCATGAAAAAATCCGTGGTTTGCTGGGTCGCGATTGGGGGCGCTCCTTGCGACTGCGACCGGGGAATTATCGGTTAGAAGTCAGCCTTTGAGAATATTTTGGCATGATTCTGTGGGATTCGAGAAAATTGCAGTTGACGGGCCTTGCGCGGCTTTAGACGTTTATCGCCCTTTTCGTTTTTTGACCCTTTCCGGTTCGCCCAGATAGCTCAGTTGGTAGAGCACGCCCTTGGTAAGGGCGAGGTCGACAGTTCGAATCTGTTTCTGGGCTCCAGGTCAAAAATCGGATTTTTTCCAATCCACCCAAACATAAACGTCTCCAACTCCCATGGCTAAAGGCACATTCGAGCGCAAAAAACCCCACGTCAACGTCGGCACCATCGGCCACGTCGACCACGGCAAGACCACCACCACCACCGCCATCCTTGCCGTTCAGGCGCGCAAGGGTCTGGCCGAGGTCAAGACCTACGCTGACATCGCGAAGGGTGGCACCGTGCGTGACGCCTCGAAGATCGTCACCATCTCCGTTGCTCACGTGGAATACGAGTCCGACAAGCGTCACTATGCGCACGTCGACTGCCCCGGCCACGCCGACTTCGTGAAGAACATGATCACTGGTGCTGCCCAGATGGACGGCGCCATCCTCGTGGTCTCCGCCGCTGACGGCCCGATGCCCCAGACCCGTGAGCACATTCTTCTGGCCCGCCAAGTCGGCGTTCCGAAGATCGTGGTCTGGCTCAACAAGGTTGACCTCATTGACGACCCTGAGCTGCTCGACCTCGTCGAGATGGAAATTCGCGAGCTCCTTAGCAAATACCAGTTCGATGGTGATAACGCCACCATCGTCCGTGGTTCCGCCACTGCCGCGCTCGAGGGCAAGCCGGAGGGCGATGCCGCCATCACCGCGTTGATGACCGCCATCGACACCGATATTCCCGAGCCAGCCCGCGAGACCGACAAGCCCTTCCTTATGTCGGTTGAGGACGTCTTCTCGATCACCGGTCGCGGCACCGTTGCCACCGGTCGTATCGAGCGCGGTATCATCAAGGTCAACGAGACCGTTGAGATCGTCGGCCTCAAGGACACCAAGGAGACCGTCGTGACCGGTATCGAGATGTTCCGTAAGCTCCTCGATCAAGGTCAGGCCGGTGACAACGTGGGCATCCTCCTGCGCGGTATCGACAAGGAAGGCATCGAGCGCGGTCAGGTTCTGGCCGCCAAGAAGTCTATCACCCCTCACAAGAAGGCCAAGGCTGAGATCTACGTCCTCTCCAAGGAAGAGGGCGGCCGTCATACCCCGTTCTTCAACGGCTACCGTCCCCAGTTCTACTTCCGCACCACAGACGTGACCGGAATCGTCAACCTGCCCAAGGGTGTCGAGATGATCATGCCCGGCGATAACATTGCCGTGGAAATCGACCTCATCTGCCCCATCGCCATGGAGAAGACCCAGCGCTTCGCCATTCGCGAGGGTGGTCGCACCATCGGCGCCGGTCGTATCACCGATATCATCGAGTAATAGCTCGATATCCCTGCATTGATTCGCGACCGCCGAGGCCCTTGACGGGGCCTCGGCTGCGTCGTCTAAAAGCTTTTCCCACAGGCGTGTAGCTCAATTGGTAGAGTAGCGGTCTCCAAAACCGTTGGTTGGGGGTTCGATTCCCTCCGCGCCTGCCACTTTCTTTCGATGAAAAACCCGTTCCGCAGCATCCGCATCTTCTTCGGCGAAATCGTCGACGAACTCAAGAAGGCCTCCTGGCCGACTTGGCTAGAGCTGCGCGATTCCACCGCCGTCGTGATCGCCGCCTGCGTGCTGCTGGGGGTTTTCACCAGTGTGGCCGATTTCTCCCTCTACCAGGTGGTTGACCTTTTCACGTCCTGGGTTCGCTAACTTTCACGCCGCCCATGTCCACCCAGACCTCAGTCCCTGCCGGCGCCCAGTGGTTCGCCCTGCACACCCTCTCCGCTCAGGAAAAGAAGGTGAAGACCTACATCGAGAAGTTCAAAACCCAGGAGGAACTCGACGAGTTTATTTTCGAGGTTTTGCTTCCCACCGAAGTGGCCTCCGAGGTGAAGAATGGTAAAAAAACCACCAAGGTCCGCAACCTCTATCCCGGTTACGTTTTCATCCAGATGAAGATGTTCGATGAAGAAAACCGCGTGATCAACAAGCCGTGGTATTTTGTGAAGGAAGTTGCTGGCGTAATCGGCTTTGTGGGTGGTGATCGTCCGGCCGCCCTGCGCCAGACTGAGATCGACGACATTAAGGCTCGCGTGGCCGCTGCCTCCGGCAAAGAAGTGCCGAAGGTTACCTTCGACGTCGGCGAAGAGGTAAAAGTCACTGACGGCGCTTTCGAAAACATGACCGGCCGCATCGACGAAGTCGATCCCGCACGCGGCAAGCTCAAGATTTCCGTTTCCATTTTCGGCCGGTTCACCCCGGTCGAGCTCGAATACTGGCAGGTGCAACGTGTTACAGAGTAACGCGACGCCCTCTTTGACACCGCCGACGTTCAGCAAAGAACCACACGTCAACTAAAACACCCGCCAACCTCCCCCCCTTACCATGGCCAAGAAGATCCAAGGATACATCCGCCTCCAACTGCCCGCCGGCGCCGCGAACCCCGCGCCTCCCGTCGGTCCCGCCCTCGGCGCTCAAGGCGTCAACATCATGGCGTTCTGCAAAGAATTTAACGCCAAGACCAAAGACCAGAACGGGATGATCTTGCCCGTGGTCATCACGGTTTATTCCGATAAGTCCTTTACCTTCATCCTCAAGAGCCCTCCCGCTTCCGTGCTCCTGAAGAAGGCCGCCAACATCGCCTCTGGCTCAGCCAAGCCAAACCAGGACAAGGTCGGCAAGGTCACCAAGAAGCAACTCGCCGAGATCTACAACTTGAAGAAGGCCGATATGAACGCGAACAGCGTCGAGGCCGGTATCAAGGTCATCGCCGGCACCGCCCGCAACATGGGCATCGAAGTTATCGATTAAATATTTCCTTTTCGTTAGACCCACCCATCGCGGGAGCCCCACCCGGGGCGTTTGAACCGCTAAGGAGTCCCACATGCCCAAAACACCAAGCAAACGTTATCGGAGCGCCGTCAAGGTTGCCGACCTCACCAAGAGCTACACCCTCGCCGAAGCGGTCGAGCTCCTGACCAAATTCCCCAAGACCAAGTTCGACGAGACCGTCGAGCTTTCCTTCCGCCTCGGCGTCGATCCGACCCAAGGCGACCAGATGGTGCGTGGCACCACTCCGCTGCCCAATGGCTCCGGCAAGAAGGTCCGTGTCCTCGTCTTTACCGACAATCCCGAGGCCGCCCTCGCTGCCGGTGCCGACTTTGCCGGACTTCAGGACATCATGGCCAAGGTCTCCGAAGGCTGGGTCGACTTCGACGTTGCCATCGCGACGACTGAGGCGATGAAGCAAGTTCGCACCCTCGCCCGTGTCCTCGGACCCAAGGGCCTGATGCCCAACCCGAAGTCCGGCACTGTGACCGATGACATTGTCGCCGGTATCAAAGCCGTTAAGGCAGGTCGCGTGGAATTCAAAATGGACAAGGCCGCCAACGTCGGTGTCGGCGTCGGCAAGCGTTCTTTCACTTCTACGCAGATCGCTGAAAACGTCGCTGCCGTGATTGATGCGGTCGCCAAGGCCAAGCCCAACTCCTTCAAGGGCGTTTACATTAAATCTATCACCCTTTCCTCCTCGATGAGCCCCGGCGTGCAGCTGGCCTCCACCGAGTTCAGCAAAGCCTAACCCGGAGTCACACCATGAGAGCCGAAAAAAAATATCTTATCTCCGAAGTCGAGGGGCACCTCAAAAAGTCGGATTACGTCATCCTGACTAACTTCACCAAGGTTACCGTCTCCGACACCGCCGAGTTGCGCAAGCGCCTTGAGGTTGAGAAGGCCGAGTTTCACGTTGTAAAGAACAGCTCCTTCCGCGTCGCTGCCAAGGCCTTTGGTTTGCCCGAGGTCGACAGCGTCCTTTCCGGTCCCACCGCGATCATCGTGGGCGGGCAAAATCCGGCTGGTGTCGCCAAGGTCCTGAAAAAGTTCTTCGACGAGAAGCAGAAGCTTGAGGTCAAGGTCGGTGTTCTCGACAAGAAAGTCTACACCGCCAAGGATTTGGCCATCATCGCCGATCTCCCCCCGTTTTCGGCCCTGCGTTCCCAGTTTCTCGGCCTGCTCACCAGCAATGCCGCCGCCTTCGTGCGCGTCCTCGACGCCAAGGTCAAAAAGGAGCAACCCGCCGCCTAACCCCTTTCTCCGCTGGTTGAATTCATTTCCTCCAGCGGGAAAACCAATCCAACGCGACCAGCTAGGGGATACGTCCCTTAAACGCGAGGCATCCGCCACCGCTAGTTTTTCGCAGGAGACATATACACATGAGCACCATCACCAAAGATCAAGTCATCGAGTGGCTGTCCGGCCAAACCGTTCTCGACCTCGCCGCGCTCGTTAAAGAGCTCGAAGGCAAGTGGGGCGTATCCGCCGCCGCTGCCGCCGGCCCTGCCGCCGCTGCCGGCCCTGCCGCCGCCGCTGCCGTCGTCGAAGAAAAGACCGAGTTTAACGTTGTCCTCGTCGAGGCCGGCGCGAACAAGATCGGCGTCATCAAGGAAGTCCGCGCCATCACCGGTCTGGGCCTCAAGGAAGCCAAGGATCTCGTCGAAGGCGCGCCGAAGCCCGTCAAGGAAGGCGCTTCCAAGGCCGATGCCGAGGATATCAAGAAGAAGCTCGAGGCCGCTGGCGCGAAGGTCGAGCTCAAGTAATCGCTTGGGCATCAACGCGTTTCACGCATCTTTTTCGTCAAGACAGGTCGCGCCCGTGCGCGGCCTGTCTTTTGCCTTTTCTTTCTTCCCGTTCTTTTTCGTGTCCGCCGTGCCTCCGGGCTCGGCTTTGGTTTGATGGCTGCATCGGCCCCTCCGCCGTTCGCCGCCCCTCGTATTTTTTCCTCCCTCCCAACCGGAATTCTCCATGGCCGACCGCACCCACTCTGAGCGTCAAAACTTCGGTAAGCTTCGTGAAGTTGCTCCTCCGCCCAACCTCATCGAAATCCAAATTACGTCCTACTTGGATTTCCTCCAAAAGGGGCTGCCGGACAAGCAACGCAAGAACCAGGGCCTTGAGGCCGTGTTCCGCGAGATCTTCCCGATCGAGTCCTATGATGGACGTCTGAACCTCGAATACGTGTCCTACACGCTGGGCGACGCCCGTAACACCGAAATCGAGTGTATCAAGGACGGCATTACCTACTCCGTTCCCCTCCATGTGAAACTCCGCCTTCGCGAGGAGGAGTTCATCAAGGATGAGGAGATTTACATGGGCGAGATCCCCATGGTGACCGAGCGCGGTTCCTTCATCATCAACGGCGCCGAGCGCGTCGTGGTCTCCCAGCTTCACCGCTCCCCCGGCCTGTGCTTCGAGAAGGACCGCCATACCTCCGGCAAGGAACTGTTCGCCTTCCGCATCATCCCCGACCGCGGCACCTGGCTCGAGGTCCAATTCGACCAGAACGACCTCCTCTACGTTTATCTCGATCGCCGCCGCCGTCGTCGCAAGTTTCTCATCACTACTCTCTTCCGCGCTCTCGGCTACTCCGACAACGCCAAGATCCTGGAGCTCTTCTACGAGGTTAAAGACGTTAAGATCAACAAGCTCCTCGACATGGAAAACGTGTCCACGCTCGTCTTCGTCGACGACGTGATCGACGCGCACAAGGGTGTCGTCCTCGCCCGCGCCCTCGAGCAGCTCACCAAGCAGACCATCCGCACCTTCGAGAAACACGACATCACCAGCGTGCGCGTGCTCGACACCGCCGTGGATGACGGCGCCATCGTGCGCGCCCTGAAGAAGGACCCGACCATCAATGAGGAGGAGGCCCTTAAGGAAATCTACAAGCGCCTTCGTCCGGGCGAGCCCGCCACCATCGCCAATGCCAAAGCCCTCCTTAAGCGCCTTTTCTTCGATCCCAAGCGTTACGACCTCGGCGCCGTCGGTCGCTACAAGATCAACCAGAAGCTGAACCTCGAGACGCCCATCGAGCAGCGCATCATCACGACGGACGATATGATTCAGTCGACCAAGTATCTCGTCCGCCTCAAGCGCGGCGAGGGCGTGGTGGACGACATCGATCACCTCGGTTCCCGTCGCGTCCGCACCGTCGGCGAGCTCCTCGCCAACGAGTGCCGCAAGGGTCTGGCCCGCACCGAACGCCTGGTCCGCGAGCGCATGACCATGTATGACCAGTCGGTTGACTCCATCACCCCGAACAAGTTGATCAACCCCAAGGCCTTGACCACCGTGGTGCGCGATTTCTTCGCCCGCTCGCAGTTGTCTCAGTTCATGGACCAGATCAACCCGCTCGCCGAGGTCACGCACAAGCGCCGCCTCTCCGCGCTCGGGCCCGGTGGTCTCAACCGCGACCGCGCCGGCTTCGAGGTGCGCGACGTGCATCCCACGCACTACGGCCGCATCTGCCCGATCGAGACTCCTGAAGGTCCGAATATCGGTCTGATCAATTCCCTCTCCACTTACGCTCGCGTCAACGAGTTTGGCTTCATCGAGGCCCCCTACCGCTTGGTGAAGGACGGTCGCGTGACCGACAAAATCGAATATCTCACTGCCAATCAAGAGGAAGGCAAGGTCATCGCCCAGGCAAACTCCGAGCTCGACGAGAAGAACAATTTCGTCGGCAAGGTCACCGTGCGTAAAGACGGCGAGTTCCTCGAAGTGAAGGCCGAAGAGGTCAACCTGATGGACGTCTCGCCCAAGCAGGTCATCTCCATCGCCGCCGGCATGATCCCCTTCCTTGAGCACGACGACGCCAACCGCGCGTTGATGGGTGCGAACATGCAACGCCAAGGCGTGCCTCTCCTCCAGACCGAGGCTCCCTTCGTGGGCACCGGCATCGAGGAGCGCGTCGCCCGCGATTCCAAGATCGTCGTCGTCGCCGACGAGGGCGGTTACGTCGCCTCGGTCGACGCCAAGCGCATCGTTATCTCCAAGGACGGGGAACTCCCCCGTAACTTCGAGAAAAACCCGAAGACCGACGCCAAGACCGGCGTGCAGGTTTATGAATTGCGCAAGTTCATGCGTTCCAACGCCGGAACGAACTTCAACCAACGTCCCATCGTCAAGAAGGGTCAGAAGATCAAGGCCGGCGACATCATCGCCGACGGCCCCTCCACCGATCGCGGCGAGATGGCTCTCGGCCGCAACGTCCTGGTCGGCTTCATGCCCTGGAACGGTTACAACTTCGAAGACGCCATCCTCATCTCCGAGAAGGTGTTGAAGGAGGATATCTTCACCTCGATCCACATTCAGGAGTTCGAGGTTACCGCCCGCGACACCAAGCTCGGGCCGGAAGAAATCACCCGCGATATCCCGAACGTCGGCGAAGAGGCGCTCAAGAACCTCGACCACAACGGCGTCATCCGCATCGGCGCCGAGGTCAAGCCCGGCGACATCCTTGTCGGCAAGATTACCCCTAAGTCCGAGACTGAACTCGCCCCCGAGGAAAAACTCCTTCGCGCCATCTTCGGTGAGAAAGCCGCCGACGTGAAGGATACCTCCCTCATCGTCCCATCAGGCGTCACCGGCATCATCATGGACGTCAAGGTCTCCAGCCGAGTGGATTTCGAGAAGGAGAAGCTCTCCCCCTCCGACCGCCGCCGCGAGATCAAGCAGATCCAGGAGGAATACAAGACCCAGATGGACAAGCTCCGCGAGTCCCTCACCGAGGCCCTGTCCAACATCCTCCTTGGCGAAAAAATCCCCCTCGATGTCACCAACGGTGCCACTCAGGAGATCATCATCCCCGCCAATCGCAAGATCACCAAGACCTTGCTTCGCAAGCTCGCCGCCGTCTCCAAACACGTCGAGATCGATCCGTCCCCGGTTCGCATCAAGATCATGGAGATCATCGCGTCCTTCCAGTCCCGCTTCGACGAGCTGGAGACGGATCGCGAACGCAAGGTCGCCGGCATCGAGTCCGGTGACATCGCCGGCGATGGTTCGATCAAGCAGGTCAAGGTTTACATCGCCACCAAGCAGAAGCTGGAGGTCGGCGACAAGATGGCTGGCCGCCACGGTAACAAGGGCGTCGTCGCCAAGATCGTCCCCGTCGAGGACATGCCCTTCCTCGCCGACGGCACCCCGATCGAAATCTGCCTCAACCCCCTCGGCGTTCCCTCCCGCATGAACGTGGGCCAGGTTCTCGAGACGCACCTCGGCTGGGCTTGCAAAAAGCTCGGCATCAAGGTCGCCACGCCCGTCTTCGACGGTATCCCCGAGAAGAAGGTTCGCGAATACCTGAAGGACGCCAACAAGGTCGAGACCGACGCCGGCGGCCCCATCACCGTGACCACGGCCGGCAAGGCCACCCTCTTCGACGGTCGCACCGGCGAGAAGATCGATCAGCAGGTGGTGGTCGGCTACATCTACATGATGAAGCTGAACCACTTGGTCTCCCATAAGATCCACGCCCGCGCCGTCGGTCCCTACTCCCTCGTCACCCAGCAGCCGCTGGGCGGCAAGGCCCAGTATGGTGGCCAACGCTTCGGCGAGATGGAGGTCTGGGCGCTCGAAGCCTACGGCGCGGCGCACACCCTCCAGGAGCTACTCACCGTCAAGTCCGACGACGTGCAGGGCCGCACCAAGATCTACGAGTCCCTCGTCAAGGGCGACAACACCCTCCAAGCCGGCACGCCCGAGTCCTTCAACGTGCTCATCAAGGAGATCCAGTCCCTCGGTCTGGATATCCGCCTCAACAAACGCGACGCCCTCGGCAATCTCGTCGAGACGCGCCCGCCTTCCGCCGCCCAGATCGCCTCCGGCAATCCCCGCGCCACCAGCCTCTAAATCTTCACAACTAGGGAATAATCATGAGCATCCAACCCAATGAAGTCGCCGCCGGTTCACGCGACGACCTTCGCTCCGCCCTCGGCGGGGACGAAAATCCCTTCGACTGCGTCTCCATCACCGTCGCCTCCCCCGAGACCATCCGCAACTGGTCCCGCGGCGAGGTGAAGAATCCCGAGACGATCAACTACCGGACCTTCAAGCCCGAGCCAGGCGGCCTCTTCTGCCAGAAGATCTTCGGCCCGGTCCGCGACTATGAGTGCGCCTGCGGCAAGTATAAGCGCATCAAGTATAAAGACGTTATCTGCGACCGCTGCGGCGTCGAGGTCACCGTCGCCCGCGTCCGCCGCGAGCGCATGGGCCACATCGAGCTGGCTGTGCCCGTCACCCATATCTGGTTCCTGAAGAGCATGCCCAGCCGCCTCGGCCTGTTGCTCGACATGACCGCCCGCTCCCTCGAGCGCGTCATCTATTATGAGAACTACATGGTGATCGACCCGGGCAAGACCCCGCTCGAGCCCAAGCAGCTCCTCACCGACACCGAGTATCGCCAGGCCCTCGACGAATACGGCGACGATTCCTTCGTTGCCAAGATGGGCGCCGAGGCCCTCCGCGAGTGCCTGAAGCTCATGGACATGGACGCCACCGTGGCCGAGCTCCAGGAGAACATGCGCGCGACCAAGTCTAAGCAGATCAAGAAGAAGCTCTCCAAGCGCCTCAAGGTCATCCAGGGCTTCATCAACTCCAAGTCCCGCCCCGAGTGGATGGTCTTGGAAGTGCTGCCCGTCATCCCGCCCGACCTCCGTCCCCTCGTTCCCCTCGAAGGCGGCCGCTTCGCCACCTCCGACCTGAACGACCTCTACCGTCGCGTCATCAACCGCAACAATCGTTTGCGGAACCTGATGAACCTCAAGACGCCCGACGTCATCATCAACAACGAGAAGCGCATGCTGCAGGAGTCGGTCGACGCCCTCTTCGACAATGGCCGCCACGGCCGCCCCGTCACCGGCGCCGGCAACCGCCCCCTCAAGTCCTTGTCCGACATGCTCAAGGGCAAGCAGGGCCGGTTCCGTCAAAACTTGCTCGGCAAGCGCGTGGACTACTCCGGCCGCTCCGTGATCGTCATCGGCCCCGAGCTCAAGCTCAGCCAGTGCGGTCTGCCCAAGAAGATGGCCCTCGTCCTCTTCGAGCCGTTCATCATCCGCCGCCTCAAGGAGTTGGGCTTCGTCCATACCGTGCGCGGCGCCCGCAAGATGATCGAGAAGAAGTCCCCCGAGGTCTGGGATATCCTCGAGGAAGTAACCAAGGGCCACCCGGTTCTCCTGAACCGCGCCCCCACGCTGCACCGCCTCTCGATCCAGGCTTTCGAGCCTGTCCTAATCGAGGGCGAGGCCATCCGCGTTCACCCCCTGGTTTGCACCGCCTACAACGCCGACTTCGACGGTGACCAGATGGCCGTGCACGTGCCCCTCTCCCTTGAGGCCGTGATGGAGTGCAAACTCCTCATGATGGCGACCAGCAACATCTTCTCGCCCTCCTCTGGCAAGGTCATCCTCACGCCGTCCCAGGACATCGTCCTCGGCGCGTATTACCTAACCATCGAGCCCCGCAAAAAGGCCCCTGCCGGCGTGCACGTTCCCTTGTTGTCCGGCCTCCACGAGGTCCTCTACGTCAAGGCCGACGGCGCGTTGAAATTCCACGATTGGATCGACGTCCCCAATCCGGACTTCGGCCGCGACACCGTTTACGGCAACAAGGACAAGCGCATCCTCCGCACCACCGTCGGTCGCGTGATCTTTAACCAGATTTGGCCCGCCGAACTCGGCTTCGTTAACTTCCCCGTTCCAAAGGGCAAGCTGGGCGATATCATTCTCGCCATTACCAAGGTCACCACCGACGTCATCGTCATCGAGACACTCGACAAGTTGAAGGACCTCGGCTTCCAGACCGCCTTCCAGGCCGGCATCTCGATCGGTATCGACGACATGATCATTCCCGAGTCGAAGAAGGACATCGTGAAGGAGGCCCGCGGTCGCATTACCGAGGTCGAGGCCCAGTTCTCAAAGGGCATCATCACCGACGGCGAGCGCTACAACAAGGTCGTCGATATCTGGACCGGCGTCACCGACAAGATCGCCAAGGAAGTGTTCGCGAAGCTGGAAAACAACGACGGCAAGGTCGAGGTGAACCCCGTGTTCATCATGATGGATTCCGGCGCGCGTGGTAACAAGCAGCAGGTCCGCCAGTTGTGCGGCGCCCGCGGCCTGATGGCCAAGCCTTCCGGCGAAATCATCGAGCGACCCATCCTGTCCTCCTTCCGCGAGGGCCTGACCGTTCTCGAATACTTCATCTCCACCCACGGCGCCCGTAAGGGTCTGGCGGATACGGCCCTCAAGACCGCAGACGCCGGCTACCTCACCCGTAAGCTGTGCGACGTCGCCATGGACGTGGTCATCGCCGAGGAAGACTCCGGTGCCCGCGACGGTATCTGGAAGAAGGCCATCATGGAGGGTGACGACGAAATCGTTTCCCTACGCGATCGTATCGTCGGTCGCTTCAGCTCAGACGACGTCATCAACCCGCTCGACCCCGCCAAGATCCTCGTCGGCTCCGGCGAGCTCATCACCGAGGAGATCGCCACCGCTATCGTCGAGTCCGGCGTGGAGCGCTTGAAGATCATGTCGCCCCTCAGCTCGACCAGCCCCCTCGGCATCGACGCGAAGTGCTACGGCATCAACCCTGCGACCAACAAGGTCGCCAAGGTTGGCGACTCGGTTGGCATCATCGCCGCCCAATCCATCGGCGAGCCCGGCACGCAGTTGACGATGCGCACCTTCCACATCGGCGGCGTCGCCTCCGGCGGTTTCAAGACCCCCGAGATCCGCGTCCGCACCGGCGGCAAGGTCAAGTATCGCGGCCTGCGCCTCGTGCAGGTCGCCGAAGGCGCGAGCATCGTGCTCAACAAGACCGGCTCCATCCAGATCCTCGACAACGAGGATCGCGAAATTGAGACCTACAACATCGTGGTCGGCTCGGTTCTCCCGGTCGGCGACGGCGAACAGATCAAGAAGGGCGAGATTCTCGCCCAATGGGATCCCTACAACGTCCCTGTGCTCTCCGAAAAGGGCGGCACCTTGGCGTTCAAGGACATGATCACCGGCGTCACCGTTAAGCGCGAGCTCGACGAGGCCACCGGCCGCATCGCCATTGTCGTTATCGAACACAAGGAGGATCTCAATCCCCAGGTCGAGATCCGCGACGGTGCCAACAAGCCCATCGCAGCCTACTCGATCCCCGTTGGCGCCCAGATCGTGGTAAACGAAGGCGACGACATCCAGCCCGGCGCCTTGCTAGCTAAAACGCCCCGCCAGGCGTCCAAGACCAAGGACATCACCGGTGGTCTCCCCCGCGTCGCCGAGCTTTTCGAAGCTCGTCGTCCGAAGGATGCCGCCGAGATGGCCCGCATCGAGGGCGTGGTGTCCTTTGAGGGCACCCTGCGTGGCAAGCGCAAGCTCGTCGTTCGCAACCCCGATACCGCCCAGGAAGAGGAGCATCTCATCCCGGCCGGCAAACACATCATCGTGCAGCCGGGCGACCTCGTAACCAAGGGCCAGCACCTCACAGAAGGCTCCGCCGATCCGCACGAGATCCTCGAGATCCTCGGGCCGGCCGCGCTCTACGAGTTCCTCATCGGCCAAGTCCAGGAGGTTTACCGCCTGCAGGGCGTCACGATCAACGATAAGCACATCGAGATCATCATCCGCCAGATGCTCCGCAAGGTTCGCATAACCGACCCGGGCGACAGCGAGTATTTCTGGGGCGAGCAGGTGGACCGCACCACCTTCCTGTCCGAGAACCGTCGCATTGAGGAGGCCGGCGGCAAGCCCGCCGAGGCCGAGCCCATCCTGCTGGGCATCACCAAGGCCTCCCTCGAGACTGAGAGCTTCATCTCGGCCGCGAGCTTCCAAGAGACGACCCGCGTTCTCACCGACGCTTCGACTTTGGGCAAAATCGACAACCTGCGCGGTTTTAAAGAAAATGTCATTATGGGTCACCTCATTCCCGCCGGCACCGGCCTGCCGACCTACAAGAAGGTCCGCATCAGCCTCCCCTTTGGGGCTGATGCCGAGGAAGCCATCCCCGCTGAAGTGGTCTAACGCTTCGAACGCTGTAATCAATTAGTTCAAAGGCCGCCCGGATTTACCGGGCGGCCTTTTTATTAGAAAAATAATTCAACCAGCACCTGAAATTTACCTTAATTAATTACATAATACCTTAACAAACTTTAAGATAACGATTAAATATATCTCATCAGTTGATGTGAATTTTTACGCTTGCCAATTGGCTCCTGTTTCTGAGTTGATCTCCAATTCATCGAAACTTCCCGCCGGCCCTCTCATCTGGCTGCAGTATCGAACCCTCTCTCGTGGTTAGGTCATGGCTTTGGCCAATGATCTCGCTACATTTTTTGCGATTCTTGGAAATTTCGCTTGCACCGAATTTCTCGGAGTCGCAGATTTGTCGTCTTTTCCCTATTTCCCAGCGTCTTTAACCGTCATGCCTACCATCAATCAACTCGTGCGCAAAGGTCGTCGCCAAGTGCGCGCCAAATCCAAGTCTCCCGCTCTGGATAACAACCCTTTCCGCCGCGGCGTCTGCGTGCAGGTCATGACCCGCACTCCGAAGAAGCCCAATTCAGCTATTCGTAAGGTCGCTAAAGTCCGCCTCACCAATGGTAACGAGGTGATCTCCTACATTCCCGACGAGGGACATAACCTCCAAGAGCACAGCATCGTATTGGTTCGCGGTGGCCGCGTGAAAGATCTTCCCGGCGTGCGCTACCACATTGTCCGCGGCACGCTCGACGCCACTGGCGTGGAGAAGCGCCGTCGTTCCCGCTCCAAATACGGCGTAAAGCGCCCGAAGGCCGCCAAGAAGTAAAAGTCGCAACCCAAGCCCTAAGCCCTCTCCAAGCACCATGTCACGCCGCCATCGCGCAACCAAGCGCCAGACCGTTCCCGACTCCCGCTACAGCAGCGTTCTTGTCGCCCATCTCGTCAACTGCGTCATGCAGTCCGGCAAGAAGAACCTCGCCGAGCGCATCGTTTACGGTGCGTTTGAGAAGGTCTCCGAGAAGCTCCAAAAAGGTGATCCCGTCGACCTTCTCATCGGTGCCCTCGAGAACGCACGTCCCCGTCTCGAAGTGAAGAGCCGCCGCGTCGGCGGTGCCACCTACCAGGTTCCGATCGAGATTTCTTATGAGCGTCAGGAGTCCCTGGCTCTCCGTTGGATCGTAACGGCTGCTGGCGGTCGCAAGGGTCAGCCGATGAAGGAGGCTCTCGCCGCTGAGATCGTCGACGCCTACAACAACACCGGCAACGTCGTGAAGAAGAAGGAAGACACCCACAAGATGGCCCAGGCCAACCGCGCCTTCGCCCACCTTCGCTGGTAATCACTCCACACCTTTCCACTTCTACCCACGCGCACCATGTCCGCCGCCCCTCTAATTACCATCGTCACCGACAAGAGCAAAATCTCTCCGGTCAACTCCAAGGATCGTCCCTTCCCCTTGGAGTGGACGCGTAACATTGGTATCGCCGCTCACATCGACGCAGGCAAGACTACGACATCCGAGCGTATCCTTTTCTACTCCGGTGCAGTTCACAAGATGGGCGAAGTCCATGAGGGAACCGCGGTGACTGACTGGATGGAGCAGGAGCGCGAGCGCGGCATCACCATCACCGCCGCCGCCATCTCCTGCGCCTGGAACGCCTCCTGCGGCCCCTGGAAGGGCATCAAGCAGCGTATCAACATCATTGATACCCCCGGCCACGTGGACTTCACCGCCGAGGTCGAGCGTTCCATGCGCGTGCTCGACGGCGCCGTCGCCGTGTTCTGCGCCGTCGCCGGCGTCCAGCCCCAGTCCGAGACGGTCTGGCGTCAGGCTAACAAATATGGCGTTCCTCGCGTCGCGTTCATCAACAAGATGGACCGCACCGGAGCCAACTTCTTCCGCGCCATCGACGAGATGCGCGAAAAGCTCAAGGCCAACGCCCACGCTCTTTTCCTCCCCATCGGTAATGAGGAAAACTTCAGCGGCGTCGTGGATCTGGTCCAGGAGATCGCCTACATTTTTATCGATCCGCTCGACATGGATCTGGACCCGAAGCAGCATCCCATCCCGGACAACCTAGTCGCCCAGGCCAAGGAATACCGCGAGAAGCTCATCGAGGCCGTTTCCGATTTCGACGACGGTCTCGCCGAGAAATACCTCAGTGGCGAGCCCATCACCCCCGCCGAGCTCATGGTCGCGGTCCGCAAGGCCACCGTATCCATGAAGTTCACCGGCGTCATCCCCGGCTCCGCCTTCAAAAAGAAGGGCGTTCAGCGTCTCCTCGACTGCGTCGTAAATTACCTGCCCAACCCGCTCGACCTGCCACCCATGGTTGGCACGAACAGCGACGGCGAGAGCGTCGGCGTCACCCCCGACGACAAGGCCAAGCTCGCCGGCCTCGCCTTCAAGCTTTGGACCGACCCCTTTGTCGGTAAACTTGTGTTCTTCCGCGTCTACACCGGAGCGCTCCACAAGGGCACCGCCGTCTACAATCCCCGCACCCGCCGCTCCGAGCGCGTTTCCCGCCTCGTTTTGATGCGCGCCATGGACCGCGAGGAGATCGACATCGCCTACTCCGGCGACATCTGTGCAATGGTCGGCGTCAAGGAAGTGATCACCGGCGACACCCTCTGCCATGAGGACGCCGACATTCGCCTTGAGCCCCCGTCCTTCCCCGAGCCCGTCATCGCGATGTCCATCGAGCCCAACTCGAAGGCCGATCAGGAGAAGCTCGGCATGGCCCTCCAGCGCCTCGTGGCCGAGGATCCCACGCTCCGCGTCAAAACCGATTTGGACACCGGCCAGACCATCCTCGCCGGCATGGGCGAGCTTCACCTCGAGATCATCGTAGATCGCATGAAGCGCGAGTTCAAGGTCGAGGCCACCTCCGGCAAGCCCCAGATCGCCTACCGCGAGACCATCACCACCCACGCCGAGGGCGAGGGTAAGTTCGTCCGCCAGTCCGGCGGCAAGGGCCAATACGGTCACGTTGTGGTCACCATCGAGCCCAACGAAAAGGGCAAGGGCATTGAGATCATCAACGAGACCGTGGGCGGCTCCATTCCCAAGGAGTTCATCAAGCCTTCCACCGACGGCCTCAACGAAGCCGCCAACAACGGCGTTGTCGCCGGCTACCCCGTGGTCGACGTGATCGTCCGTATCAAGGATGGTTCCTTCCACGAAGTCGACTCGTCCGAAATGGCCTTCAAGATGGCCGGCATCTTCGCGTTCAAGGACGCCATGAAGAACGCCAAGCCCATCCTGCTTGAGCCCATCATGGGCGTCGAGGTCACCACCCCGGAGGAATACCAGGGCGACCTCATCGGCGACATTAACCGTCGTCGCGGTCAGATCCAAGGCATGGAAAACAAGAACGGCGCCTGCATCATCACTTCCGCCGTGCCGCTTGAGAACCTTTTCGGCTACGTGACGGACATCCGCTCGCTCTCCAAGGGCCGAGCGTCCGCCTCCATCACCCCGTCCCATTTCGAGCAGGTTCCCAACCAGCTCCTCGCCAAGATCGTGGAGACCTCTTCCAAGGCTCCCGCTCGCACCTAAATCTTCGTTCTTTTTTCGTAATGAAAGGCCAAAAAATCCGCATCCGTCTCAAGGGTTTCGATTACCGCGTGATCGACCAGTCCGCCCTCGAGATTGTCGAGACCGCCAAGCGCTCCGGCGCTCGCGTCTCCGGTCCCGTTCCTCTTCCCACCAAGATCGAGAAACTGACCGTCAACCGTTCCCCGCACGTGGATAAGAAGTCCATGGAGCAGTTCGAGAGTCGCACTCACAAGCGCCTCATCGACATCATCGAACCCACCGCCCAGACCGTGGACGAGCTTAAGAAGCTTAATCTCCCGTCCGGCGTGGACATCTCCATCAACGTGTAAGGATTCGCCCCTCGAACCTCGCACCCAGCCCTTTCAGTCCAACAGTTTAGCGCACTCCGGCGGACTCCGCCGGAATCGCTAATGTAGGTCTCACGAAACGGAAACCCTCCACCTACCGCTTAGCCATGATCAACACCCTCATCGGTAAAAAGATCGGGATGACGCAGGTCTATGACGCTCAAAACGTCCTCGTCCCCGTCACCGTAGTCGAAGCCGGACCCAATTCTGTGGTCCAGGTCAAGACCCTCGAAATCGACGGCTACAACGCCGTCCAGCTCGGTTTCTCCGCCCTAAAAGGCAAGAACACCTCCAAGGCCGAACTCAACCATGCCAAAAAGGCTGGTCTCGAGTCCGCCCCCCGCGTCCTCAGCGAAGTCCGCCTCGCCGACAAGCCCACCCAGAAAGCCGGCGACGTCATCACCGTCGACGCCTTCAAGGAAGGCCAACTCGTCGATGTCATCGGCATCACCAAGGGCAAAGGCTTCCAAGGCGTTGTGAAACGCTTCCGCGTCGCCGGCGGTCCAGCCACCCACGGCTCCATGTTCCATCGCCGCATCGGCTCGATCGGCATGCGCCAGACCCCTGGTCGCGTTTGGAAGAACCAGGCCATGCCCGGCCACATGGGACAGGTTCGTCGCACCCTTCAAAACCTCACGGTGGTGAAGATTGTCGCCGACAAGAACCTCATCCTGGTCAAGGGCGCCATCCCCGGCGCCAACGGTGACGACGTGATCGTCCGCACTGCCATCAAGGGTCAGCCCAAGGGCGCCAAGTAAAGGAGAACGCCACCCATGAAATTAAAAGTTTACAGCCCCGACGGTAAAACCTCCCGCGAGCAAGATTTCGCCGAAATTCCCCAATTCGAGGGAAATCGCGGCAGCCAAGCTCTCAAGGAAGTTATCGTCGCCATTAACGCCAACGCCCGTCTCGGCACACACTCCACGAAAACCCGTGGTGAGGTGTCCGGTGGTGGTAAAAAACCCTGGCGCCAAAAGGGCACTGGCCGTGCTCGCGCCGGCTCCATTCGCTCTCCCTTGTGGAGCGGCGGCGGTGTCGTCTTTGGCCCCAAGCCCCGTGACTACTCCAAGAAAGTCAACGCCCAGGTGAAGGCCCTCGCTTTCTCCCGCGCCCTTTTCGACCGCGCCATCGCCGGCGAGATCGACGTCATCGAGGCCTGGAGCGTCGCCCAACCTAAAACCAAGATCATCGATGAGGTCATCGGACGCATCGCGCCAATCGGTAAAATCCTGATCGTCGACGATACGTTTCCCGTGGCGGCCGTCCGCGCGGCTCGCAACATCCAACGTGTTTCCATCCAGGAGGCCGCCAAGCTCAATGCTAAGGATCTGGCGCAGTATAAGCGCATAATCATAAGCACCAAGGGTATGGAGAAAATCATCGCCCGTGCAAACGGAGGTAAGAACTAATGAACGCCCTCGCCGTCCTTAAACAAGTCCGCCTCACCGAGAAGGCTTCCAAGCTTTCTTCCGAGCTTGGCCAATACACCTTCGAGGTAACTCCGAAGGCCACCAAGCATCAGATCGCCGTCGCCGTTGAGAAGACCTTCAAGGTCAACGTCGTGCGCGTCAATACCCAGACCATTGCCGGCAAGCCCAAGCGCACCCGCGCCGGTCGTCCGACTACGACCTCCACCATCAAGAAGGCCATCGTGACCCTCAAGGCCGGTGACAAGATCGAGTTGGTCTAAGCGTCGATTCATCCAAGGAACCACCCAACATGGCTCTCAAATCCTTCCGTCCACTCACTCCTTCCCAGCGCTTCACCGTGCTGAACAAGGATGAGTCCATCACCCCGAAGCGCCCCGAGCGCTCTCTGACCTACTCCCAGGCAAAGTCTGGCGGCCGCAATAACAACGGCCGTATCACCACACGCCGTCGCGGTGGTGGTCATAAGCGCCTCCATCGCATCGTCGATTTCAAGCGCGCTATCATTGATATCCCGGCCACGGTGCAGGCAATTGAGTATGATCCTAACCGCTCCGCCCGTCTCGCGCTGATCACTTACGCGAACGGCGAGAAGCGCTATATCATTGCCGCAAACGGCATGAAGATTGGCGACACCATCGTTACCTCTAATAAGGCAACGACCAATGATTTCCTAGTCGGAAACAACTTCCCGCTGTCGATCATCCCGCCTTCTACCAAGTTACATTGCGTCGAGCTCATTCCGGGACGTGGCGCCCAGCTTGGCCGCACCGCCGGCACCTCGATCGAGCTCATTGCCGTTGAAAACGGCACCGCTCAGCTCAAGATGCCTTCTGGCGAGATTCGTTTGGTTAACCCCAAGTGCCGCGCCACGATTGGCGAAGTTGGCAACGGTGATCATATGAACAAGTCGCTTGGCAAGGCCGGCCGCAATCGCTGGCTTGGCAAACGCCCCCGCCAGCGCGGTGTTTCCATGAACCCTGTCGATCACCCCAACGGTGGTGGTCAGGGTAAATCCAAGGGTGGTGGCGGTCGCCAACATCTCGTATCTCCTTGGGGTCAGCTCGCCAAGGGCTTCCCCACCCGCAAGCGTTCGAAGCCCTCGAACAGCCAAATCCTCGTTCGCCACAACGGCCGCAAGCCGCGCGGCAAGAAGTAACCTTACCGCCCACCTACCATGGCCCGTTCCATCAAAAAAGGTTTCTTCGTCGACTACCACCTGCTCGAGAAAATCGAGAAGGCCGTCGCCTCGAAGAATAAGAAACCCATCCAAACCTGGTCCCGTCGCTCGACCATCACCCCTGACTTCATCGGTCACACCTTTAACGTGCACAACGGCAAGGCCTTTGTTGCTGTTTATGTCACCGATAACATGGTCGGACACAAGCTCGGAGAGTTTGCTCCCACCCGCGTCTTCAAGGCGCACGGTGGTATGACCCGCAAGGAAATCTAAGTTTGCCGCCCCTGGCACCCCCGCCTCCGTCCATGTTCCCGACCGCTTTTCGTCTTTTCGGCTTTGTCGTCGCCCTTTCGGGTGCGTCGGCGCTGCATGCGGCGATTTCGTTCGAGCGTTCTTTGGGCGAGGCCCGGGTCGTGCGGGTTGCTCATCTTTCTGCCGCAGATATCGTCATTCTCGATGCCGGCTACGAGACTGGTCTCCGCCAAGGCATGGTTTGTAACGTTAGCCGGGACGGCACTCAGATCGGGGAGGTAATGCTAGTCGACCTTCGCCCTCGCTCCGCCAGCGCCCTTATTCTCGACCTCGTCTCCAACCAGAGTCTCCAGCCAGGAGACTCAGTTGTCGTCAAAACCGTTTCATCTAAAAAATAACCCACAAAAGGGCAGGGCGGGGAACTTGTTACCCAGTCGCTGTCGCCTCCACAAAAGGAATCATATACCATGGAAGTCACTGCCATCACCCGCAACGCCCACATGTCCCCTAAAAAGGTCCGTGAGGTCGTCCGCACCATCACCGGTCGCCCCGCCACCGAGGCCTCCGAGTATCTCGCGCTCATCCCGCGCAAGTCCGCCCAGCTCATCAACAAGACGCTTAAGAGCGCCATCGCTAACGCTGAGAACAACAACAATCTATCCTCAGATAGTTTGATCGTTAAGACGGCCTATGTTGACCAAGGCCCCGTCCTGAAACGTTTCAAGGCCGCCGCCCGCGGCACCGCCGCACCCCGCCGCAAAAAGATGAGCCACATCACCGTCGTCCTTTCGGACGGCGCCACCAACTAAGACTTACCACCATGGGCCAGAAAACCAATCCCACCGGCTTCCGCCTAGCCGTCCGCCGCAACTGGCAGTCCCGCTGGTATGCCACCAAGAAGGACTTCGCCAAGCTCCTCCACGAGGACCAGATTATCCGTAATACGTTGATGGAGAAGCTTAAAGGCGCCTCTGTCCCCAAGATTTTCATTGAGCGCGCTTCCAATCGCGTCCGCGTAAAAATCTACACCGCCCGCCCTGGAATCGTCATCGGCCGCAAGGGTGCCGAGGTTGAGGTGATTAAGGCCGACCTGGCCAAGCTCACTGGCAAGGAAGTCCTCCTTGATATCCAAGAGATCAAGAAGCCCGAGATCGAGGCCGGTCTCGTCGCCGAAAATGTTGCGCTCCAGTTGGAGCGTCGTATCGCCTTCCGTCGTGCTATGAAGAAAGCCGTCGAGACCGCCATGAGTCTTGGCGCCGAAGGCATTCGTATTCAGTGCTCCGGGCGACTTGGCGGTTCCGATATCGCCCGTCGCGAGTGGCAACGTAAGGGCCGCGTGCCCCTCCACACCCTTCGCGAAAATATTGATTACGGCTTCTTCGAAGCCAAGACCCTCTACGGCAAGATCGGCGTTAAGTGCTGGATCCTGAAGAAAGAAGAGACCGCCTAAGGTTCTCCTCCCCCGTCCACCACCACCCATCTACATTAGGAGAAAACCATCATGGCTCTCGCTCCCGCCCGCACTAAATACCGCAAATCACAGAAAGGCTCGCTCGCTGGTAACGCCAAGCGTGGCAACACTCTTGCCTTCGGTGAGTTCGGCCTTCAATCTCTCTCTCGTGGCCCCATGACCGGCCGTCAGATCGAGGCCGCCCGCGTCACCATCGCGCGTCACCTCAAGCGCAAGGGAAAACTCTGGATCCGCGTTTTCCCCCACAAGCCGGTCACCAAGAAACCCGCCGAGGTCCGAATGGGCTCCGGTAAGGGCGCCGTCGAATACTACGTTGCCCAGATTAAACCCGGCGCCGTGTTATTCGAACTTGCCGGTATTCCCGCCACCGTGGCCAAGGAGGCTTTCCGCCTCGCTGATGCCAAGCTGCCCTTCCGTTGCCGATTCATCATCCGCGAAGGTTCCGCCGCTTAACCGTAAACTTGGAGAACCTTAATATGTCTTTAACCGCCAAAGAAATTCGCGATCTCACCACCACCGAGATCAACGTTAAGATTAACGAGACCCGCGAAAAGCTCCTCTCCCTCCGCCTGCGCACGCAGACCGGTCAGGTCGAGAAGACCCACGAGCTCCGCACGCTCCGCAAGGACATCGCCCGCCTCGAAACCATCAAGACCCAAAAGAGCGCTGCTTAACCGCACGTCTCGTGGAACTCATACCCATGTCCAATACCGAAGCTACCGCTCCCGCTAATCCCGAGCGTAATTCCCGCAAGACCCTCGTCGGAAATGTCACCAGCCGTTCTGGCGACAAATCGATTAAAGTCACCGTCCCCTTCAAGGTGCCGCATCCGCGTTACCAGAAGATCATTAATCGCAAGACCGTCGTGCACGCTCATGACGAAGCCAATGACACCAAGGTCGGCGACAAGGTCGAGATCATGGAAACCCGTCCCATCAGTCGCCTGAAGCGCTGGCGCGTAATCAAAGTCCTGGAACGCGCCGTCATCGCCGATGTCGCCTCAGTCTCCGAGGCTGATGTTGCCGCCGCCATCAAGGCCTAACCCTCCTCGGGAGAAACCCAGATCATGATCCAACTCCGCTCCATCCTCGAAGTCGCTGACAATACTGGCGCCCGCAAGGCCGCCATGATCAGCAAAAAAGGCCAAAACACCACCACCGCCGGTGTGGGTGATATTATCACCGTCCACATCAAGGACTCCGGCACCGACGCCACCGTAAAAAAAGGCGAGGTCGCCAAGGCCGTCGTTGTTCGCACCAAGGCCCCGGTCCGCCGCAGCGATGGTTCCTACCTTCGCTTTGACTCCAATGCCATCGTTATCATCGGCGCTGACGGCAACCCCAAGGGCACCCGTATCTTCGGTCCCGTCGCCCGCGAACTTCGTGCTAAGAACTTCATGAAGATCATCTCTTTAGCTCCGGAGGTTCTCTAACATGTCCACTAAATTTCACGTCAAACGCAACGACGAGGTCATCGTCATCGCCGGTTCCCATAAGGGCAAGTCCGGTAAAGTCCTGGAAATTCTCGCCGCCAAGTCACGCGCCCGCATCGAAGGCGTCGCGATGATCAAGCGTCACCTCAAGAAATCCCAGGAAAACCCCAACGGCGCTATCGTCGAGCGCGAAGGTTCCGTCCACGTTTCGAACCTGCAGCTCAAGAGTCGATACGAGGCCTCCAAGAAGCGGGCAGCCAAGGTCGCCTGAGTTCTTAAAATACTCACCACGAAATAACTTCTTGCTAGGGGCGGGGTGCCACTCTGTAACCTCGCCCCTTTTCGTCCCTTTACATCCCCCTCTCCTAAAACACTCAAGGTCGCCGGGTCGGCAATCCGGCGGTTACACCATCCCAATGAGCACCAAACGCATTCCTTCACTCAAGCAGCATTACATCGATGTCATTGTCCCCGCTCTCATCGCGAGCCGCGGCTACAAGAACATTCATCAGGTCCCAAAGCTGACCAAGATCAGTTTGAACACTGGTATCGATGCCGAGGCTGATAAGAACCAAATCGCCGATATCCAGCGCGATTTAACCGCCCTCGCTGGTCAAAAAGCCATTCTTGCCAAGTCGAAGAAGGCCATTTCAAATTTCAAATTGCGCCAAGGCCAAGTCGTCGGCGCCCATGTCACCCTGCGCGGCGACTCCATGTGGGATTTCCTCTATCGTCTGATCGCGGTCGCCCTCCCCACCATTCGCGACTTCCGTGGCGTGCACTCCAAGCTTGACGGCCAGGGCAACTATGCCCTCGGCATCAACGATTTCACTATCTTCCCCGAGATCAACGTCGAAAGCGTGAAAAAGACCATGGGTCTCGACATCAATATTGTGACTACGGCCGAGAGTGATGATGAGGGACGCGAGTTGCTTAAGCTCCTCGGCATGCCTTTCCGTCGCACCGAAGCCCAACAAGCCGCCGACGCTGCCGCCAAAAACAAGGCCGCCTAATTTAACCGCCTCCCGCCATGCCCAAGACCTCCTCCATCAACCGCAACGAGAAGCGTAAATCCCTCGTAGCCAAATTCGCCGCCAAGCGCGCCGAACTCAAGGCAGCCCTTCTCAACCCCGACGCTACGAACGAAGAATTCTTCGCCGCGTCCAAGGCGCTGCAGAAACTGCCCAAAAACTCTTCGCCAATTCGCGTTCGCAACCGGTGCAGCCTTTCCGGCCGCCCGCGCGCGTTCATTCGGAAGTTCGGCGTTTCCCGTATCACTTTCCGCGAGCTTGCCTTGAACGGCAAGATTCCCGGTGTCACCAAGTCTTCTTGGTAAACTCTTTCGCCTTCTGGGGGTTAAGCCCGTCGTAAGATGGGCCGGATATGACCCAGTCGGCTTCATTAACCCACAACATCCACCCATCATGGCTGATTCAGTAAGTGATTTCCTGACCCGTGTGCGCAACTCTGCACGCGCTGGCCAGGCCGAGTGCGTCATCCCGCATTCAAACCTCAAGGAGAGCTTCGCGCTCATTCTTAAAAACGAAGGCTACGTCTCTGATGTAGGCACAGGCCTCGACGCCAATGGTCACAAGACCTTGGTTATTAAACTGAAGTATGTTGATAACGCACCCGCGTTCACCAACCTTTCCCGCGTCTCCACGCCCGGTCGCCGTCTTTACGTCGGATATACCGAGATTCCCCGCGTCCTGAACGGACTCGGCATCTCTATCCTTTCGACCTCGAAAGGCTTGAAGACCAATCATGAGGCCCGCCGCGAAAAGCTCGGCGGCGAACTCCTCGCCAACGTTTGGTAACCCAAGGAACCCTCCATTATGTCACGCGTAGGCAAAGTTCCCGTTATCATCCCTGCCAAGGTCAAGGTAGACATCCAGGACACCACCGTGTCGGTTGACGGCCCCAAGGGCAAAGTCTCCCGCACCTTCGCCCCGGTTGTCTTAATCACTGTGGCAGATTCCAAGGTCACCGTTCAGCCTCTTGACCAATCTCGCTTCTCCCGCGCCATGTTCGGCACCGCTCGTTCGGTAATCGCCGGCATGGTCAAGGGGGCTTCCGAGGGCTTCGTCAAGGAGCTCGAAATCCAAGGCGTTGGTTTCAAAGCCGCCCTAAAGGGCAAGCAGCTCGACCTTGCTCTGGGCTACTCCCATCCGATCCTTTTTGATATTCCCGAAGGTATTAAAATCACCGTCGCCGAAGGAACTAAACTGAAAGTTGAGGGCGCCGACAAGCAACTCGTCGGCATGGTCACCTCGCAAATCCGTTCCTTCTATCCGCCCGAGCCTTACAAGGGCAAGGGTGTCCGCATCGTCGGCGAGCGCGTCCGCCGCAAGGAAGGCAAGACCGTCGCCTAACGCGAGCCGGTTTCCCTCTCTCATCTCTAATCTTCATCCAAGGACCCCAGTCCATGAACACTATTCGCAAAGCCGACCTACTGCAAAAACGCCGCTGGCGCATCCGCAAAAAGGTCTTCGGGAGCGCCGTCCGCCCCCGTCTCGCCGTCAAGTTCTCCTCCAAGCACATCTATGCTCAGGCGGTGGACGACGATGCCGGCACGACCCTCGCCTTCCTCTCCAGTTTAGATGCCGATTTACGAGCTCAAAAACTCGCCGCAAACCTGGCTGGTGCCAAGGCCCTCGGCGAAGCTTTCGCCCTCAAGGCCAAGGCCGCTGGTATCGTCTCGGTCGTATTCGACCGCTCAGGCGCCCGTTATCACGGCAAGGTGAAGGCCTTTGCTGATGCCGCCCGCGCCGGTGGTCTTACCTTCTAATCCCCTTAAAATGAGCATTCCCACTTCTCCCGCCGCAACTCCCGCCCCCTCCGAGAATCGCGAGGCCCGTCCGCCTCGCGGTGGACAGGGCGGCCAGCGCGGACCCCGTCGCGACAACCGTGACCAACAAAAGGACGATTCCGGTCTCTTCGAAAAAGTCGTCTTCATCAATCGCTGCGCCAAGGTCGTTAAGGGCGGCCGTCGCTTCTCCTTTGCCGCCATTGCCGTTGTCGGCGATCGCGCCGGCAAAATCGGCGTTGGCTATGGCCGTGCCAATGAGGTGCCTGACGCCATCAAGAAATCGACCGAAGGCGCCAAGAAGCACATGTTTGCAGTCAAGCTTAAGGGTGACACTATTCCGCACGAGGTCTTCGGAACCTACGACGGCGGTAAAGTCCTCCTGAAGCCTGCCACCAAGGGCACTGGCTTGATCGCCGGTGGTGCTGTCCGTGCCGTTCTTGAGGCCGCTGGCATCAAAAATATCCTCACCAAATCGATGGGTTCCAGCAACCACATTGCCGTGGTTCATGCCACCATTGAGGCACTCCTCCAGCTCAAGACCGCTGAAGATTACGCGACCATTCGCAAGGCCTAAAGGTCTTGCTACGCAAAATCCGAGTCCCGAACGAGTTAAAGCATCGTCCGGGGCGAACTCCAAACCTAGGAATTATTTACTATGAAACTTCATGAAATGACCAACGTCGTTGGCGCCGTTCACCGTAAGAAGCGTGTTGGCTGCGGCGAGGGTGGCGGCCACGGCAAGACCTCCGGTCGCGGAGGCAAAGGCCAGACTGCGCGCTCTGGCGGTTCAATCCGTCCCGGCTTCGAAGGCGGTCAGATGCCCCTCTATCGTAAGCTGCCTCACCGTGGCTTCAACAACTACGAGTTCCGCGTCGAATACGCCGTTCTCAACGTAGGCGATCTCGACAGCCTTGATTCCCAAATCACGGAGGTTACCGCCGAGGTTCTCGCCTCCGCTGGTCTCATTCGCGGGGGCACCAAAGCCGTTAAAATCCTCGGTAATGGCGAGGTCACCCGTGCCTTCACGGTGACAGCCGCCCGCTTCTCCGAGTCGGCCAAGGCTAAGATCGAAAAGGCCGGGGGGAGCACCGTCCAAACCGCAGAGCCCCAAGACGCCAACGCGGTTTCCTCTGCCGCCAAGGCTTCAAAGCTCGCAGCTTTCAAGGCTGCCAAAGCCGCCAAGAACGCCCCCAAGGCCTGATCGCTCGCTCCATGTCGCGATTCAGTCACGACTCCGTGACATGACGCCTCTCTTGGGCGGGTGAGCGCCGAACCGCGCCCCCGCCCATTTTACGTTTTCCGTCCAACGCTTTTTCCCAACGTGTTTTCCGCCTTTACCAACTCCCTGAAGATTCCCGAGCTCCGGTCGCGCATCTTCTACACCCTCGCGCTCCTTTTCGTAGCCCGGGTCGGCGCGCATATCCCGCTGCCCGGCCTCGACCCGAAGCCCTTGCAGGATTTTTTCTCTGCCAATTCCGGCGGCGCCAGTGGCGCAGTGGTAGGTTTGTATAACATGTTTACCGGCGGCGCTCTTCTGAAGGGTGCGGTATTCGCTTTAGGCATCATGCCTTACATCAGCGCCTCCATCATTTTCCAGCTGATGAGCGCGGTTATCCCCAGTCTCAGCCGTCTGCAGCAAGAAGGCGATGTTGGCCGGCAAAAACTGACTCAATACACGCGCTATGCAACGGTTCTGATCTGTTTGATTCAAGGCACCTTGCTTATCCTTACCCTCGAGAACCCGGCCCGTCTTTTCCAGGGTTACGATGTCAACACCTACGGTCAGATCGTCATTGCCGGGCATACCACCTTTCTCCTGACCTCAGTGATTTTCCTAACCGCTGGCACGATGATTCTGATGTGGCTGGGCGAACAGATCACTGCACGCGGAATTGGCAACGGCACCTCTTTGCTCATTACGATCGGCATTTTGGCCGACATCCCCGGAGCCGCCACGACTCTTTGGAATCTTATCAACCCGGCTGTTGGTGTGAAAGGACTGGGGGCGCCTCAGCTCATCGTGATGCTCATCCTGTTTTTGGTTGTTACCATGGGCTTGATCGCCGTGGTGCAAGGACAGCGTAAGATTCCCGTCCAGTATGCCAAACGCGTGGTCGGTAACAAAGTCATGGGCGGTCAAAATTCCTTTCTGCCGCTCAAGGTGAATTATTCCGGAGTTATGCCTGTTATTTTCGCCAGCGCCATTCTGCTTTTTCCTCAGCAGATTTTCTCTTGGTTGGGCGCCGCTTTCGATCTCCCTTTCCTTGTAGAGTTTGCGCAGAATCTTGTGAGTGGCCACTGGGTGTATTACGTTGTCATGGGTTCTCTCATTCTTTTCTTTAGCTATTTCTGGGTCTCTGTGATGTTCAAGCCCATCCAGATTGCTGACGATCTGAAGAAATATGGTGGTTACATCCCAGGCGTCCGGCCGGGTGAGCCCACTGCCCGGTTCCTCGATTTCGTCATGACCCGCCTCACCCTTGCCGGAGCGGTTTTCCTGACCGTGATTGCGGTTTTCCCTGATTTGCTGATGAACCAGCTTAAAGTTCCCCAGCGCATCGCCATCTTCTTCGGCGGCACGGGTATGCTTATCACGGTTGGCGTCATCCTTGATACGATGAAACAAGTGGAGACTTTCCTGCTCCAGCGGCACTACGATGGTTTCTTGAAAAAAGGCCGCGTGCGCGCCCGCAGTGGCAATGTTGCAACTGCTCTAAACGAAGCCGCTGACATGCAAACTGTAGGCAAGCTGTGGCTTGTGCTCGGGGTTATTTTCGCCATTGGCATAGCCGCGTGGATCGTTAAAAAATAAAAAACGAGTCCGCTGAAAAATCGGCTTTACAGGCCGCTTCGTGTCTGATTTGCCTATCAACCCTTTTTCTTCCGCGATCCACAGCTCGTCCAAGCTGTTGTTCCTAGAAGAGATGACCGCCCTGCCCGGGGATTGGTCGAATCATCTTCGTTCTTTGCACATTGAGCACGTCTCTCCCAGCGCTTTGGTAAGCTTGGAGATTTGTCGCCGCTCGCCGCTCGGCCAGTCTGCCGAACTCGCGATGCAGCGTGGGACCTCCGTCCCCGCCGAAACCATCGTCGCCCTCATGCGGCGCTGGTTTGTGGCGCGCAAACCTGATGCGGGATTCGCCCTAACCGGCTTCCCGGCTACGTTGCTCCAAGCCCGTATCTTCGACGAATGGCTCGACGCCCGCGACGAAAGTCTCGACGCCGTCATCGCCTCATCGCCCGCCTCAAGCAGCGATCTCGTCAATTACTACCGCACCCACGGCCTGCTTCTTGAGGCTACCGTTGGCTACGCCTCCCGCCCATGATTCCGATTAAAGATGCCACCGGCATTGCGCGGATGCGCGAGGCCTGCGCGGTCGCCGCCTTCGTCCTCCACGAGCTTAAAAAGCACGTTAGACCTGGCGTCACCACCTACGACTTGGACCACTTAGCAAAGGAATTGATCGCCTCCCAGGGAGCCCGTAGCGCCTGTTTCGGCTATCAGATCGACGAGCGCCGCTTCCCTGCCCACGCCTGCCTCTCCGTAAATGAAGAGGTAGTCCACGGCATAGGTTCCTTAAAGCGGGTTCTGCGCGATGGCGACATTATCTCCCTCGATATCGTGGTCGAGCACCAGGGTTACATCGGCGACAACGCATTTACTTTACCGGTAGGTGCGATCTCGCCGACCGTGCAGAACCTGCTCACCATATCTCAGGAAGCTCTCGCACTTGGTATCGCCCAGGCTCAGGTCGGAAATCGCATAGGCGATATCTCTCACGCCATCCAAGTCCACTGCGAGAAGCACGGATTCGGCGTCGTTCGCGATCTTGTCGGCCATGGCGTCGGCGTTACTATGCACGAGGAGCCTCAGATCCCGAATTTCGGGCGTAAGGGCACCGGCGCCAAAATACGCCCCGGTATGACGTTTGCCATCGAGCCAATGGTAAATCTCGGCACTTACCGCACGAAATGCCTCTCCGACGGTTGGACAATAGTCACCACGGATGGAGCGCCCTCCGCGCATTTCGAGCATACCGTGCTCACTCGCGAGGAAGGCCCCGAGATCCTGACCGTGCCCCCTATTGCCTAGTCCCCTTTTTATTCAATTTCTTGTCCGTTTTTCACCACAACAACCCAACTAACACACACTCCCTATGCCACGTCTCCTCGGTGTAGAAATTCCCGCGAAAAAGAAAGTCGCGTATTCCCTCCGTTACATCTACGGTATCGGTCCTGTCCGAGCCGATCAGGTGATTGCCGAAGCCGGCATCCATCCTGATACCCGCGCTGAAGCGCTAACGGAGGAGCAACTCAACAAAATCCTCCATGTTATCACTGAGCACAAATGGGTCGTCGAGGGCGATCTCCGTCGTGAACTCACCGGTAATTTGAAGCGGCTCCAAGCCATCGGTTGCTACCGTGGTATCCGCCATCGCAAGAGCCTGCCAGTCCGCGGTCAGCGGACCCAGACCAACGCCCGCACCCGAAAGGGTCCGCGCCGCACCGTCGGCGTCACCAAGGCCAAGGAATAATTCCAACCCTTTAAATCATTACCACCATGGCCGAAGAGACCAAGCCCGCCAAAAACACCAAGCCTGCCGGCAAACCTGCCGACGCCGCCGCGAAGGAGAAGGCCCCTAAGAAGGCCGCCTCCGATAAACCCGTCGCCGAAGGCGCCACCCCGGCCGCTGCAGCCGCCACCGAGAAGCCAGTTGAGCTAATTGGCGGCGTTGCCCGCCAGCCCACCGCCGAGGAGCTCCTCAAGGAGGAATTGGGCACGATCAAGATCCGTAAAGCCAAGGGTTCGAAGAACGTCTCCAGTGGCATCGCGAAAATCGCCGCCACGTTCAACAACACCATCGTCTCGATCACCGACCAAAAGGGCCAGGTCATCGCCTGGTCCAGCGCCGGCAAGTGCAACTTCCGCGGTTCCCGCAAGTCCACCGCCTACGCCGCCCAAGTCGTCGCCCAAGATGCCGCTCGTAACGCCATGTCTCACGGCCTCAAGGACGTGGTCATCCACGTCTCCGGTCCGGGCCTTGGTCGCGACAGCGCCATCCGCGCTCTCCAAGCCATCGGCCTCGAGATTTCCTCCATCATCGACGTCACGCCCATTCCGCACAATGGCTGCCGTCCCAAGAAGCGTCGTCGTTGCTAAGCCGCGATCGCCCTTCACCCACGGATCAACCCTTTAACCTATAGGCAACTATCATGGCCCGCTATACCGGCCCCACCACCCGACTCAGCCGTCGTTTCAACACCCCGCTTTTTGGCGCCACCAAGGCGTATGAGCGTCGTCCCTATCCCCCAGGCCAGCACGGCCCCAAACTCCGTCGCAAGCTGTCAGAGTTTGCCGTCGGTCTGAACGAGAAGCAAAAGCTCCGCTACATTTACGGCCTGCTTGAGCGCCAGTTCCGCAAGACCTTCGAGACCGCCAAGCGCGAGCGTGGTGTCACCGGCGAGCGCTTCCTGCAGCTCCTTGAGACCCGTCTGGATAGCGTGATTTATCTCCTTGGTTTCGCCAAGAGCCGCGCTGCCGCCCGCCAGTTGGTTGGTCACGGTCACGTTCGCGTAAACGGTCACAAGGTCGATATCGCCTCCTACGCCATTCAAGTTGGCGACGAGATCGAGATCCGCAATGCCGCCGCTTCCCGCCAGCTTGCCACTCGTAACCTCGAGGAAAACCGCGCCCGCGCCGTCCCCGGCTGGCTCGCCCTTAATGCCGAGGCCTTCAAGGCCGTCGTGAACCGCCTCCCCACCCGTGAGGAGATGGTCCCCGAGATCAACGAGCAACTCATCGTCGAGTTTTACTCGCGCTTCTAAGTTCCGGCCTCTAGCCGTTTCCTTCCCCCTCTCCATCGCAGTATTCAACCACGCCATGCCCAAACGTCTCGGAAAGTTCGAACTGCCCAATAAACTCACCAAGGACGAGGCTTCTGCCACGCCTACCTACGGCAAGTTTACCGCCGAGCCCTTCGAGGCCGGCTACGGCCACACCATCGGTAACTCGCTCCGCCGCGTGCTCCTCTCCTCCATTGAGGGCAGCGCCATCTCGTCGATCAAGATCGATGGGGTGCAGCACGAGTTCCAATCCATCGACGGCGTCGTCGAGGATGTCTCCGACATCGTCCTCAACCTGAAGAAAATCCTCCTCGTTTCCCAGAAACGCGATTCGTTTACCCTTCAGATCAAGGTCAACAAGGAAGGCGCTGTCACCGCCGCCGACATTCAGGCCGATGCCAATGTCACCATCGTCAATCCCGAGCAGGTCATCTGCACCCTCGACAAGGCCCGTTCCTTCCAGGCTGAAATCGAGATCAAGACCGGCCGCGGCTACTACGCCGGTGAACAAAACAAGAAAGAAGAGCAATCCATTGGTGTTATACCGATTGATTCCCTCTTCTCTCCTGTTCGCCTTGTGAAATATGCCGTCGAGGCCACCCGCGTCGGCCAGATTACCGATTACGACAAACTCATCCTCGAAGTCTGGACTGACGGCCGCATCGACCCCGACGCCGCCCTCAAGCAGGCCGGCTCCATCCTCAAGCATCACCTTGACGTGTTCGACAAGGTAACGGACGAGACCTTCGAATTCGATAACCAGCAGTCCGAGGTCAGCGAGGAGCAGAATAAGCTCCGCAAGCTCCTCAACATGTCGGTCAATGAAATCGAGCTCTCCGTCCGCGCCGCCAACTGCCTCAACAACGCCAACATCACCACTGTGGGCGAGCTCGCTATGAAGACCGAGCAGGAGATGCTGAAGTATCGTAACTTCGGTAAAAAGTCCCTCAACGAGATCAAGGACAAGCTCGAGCAGCTCGGCCTTTCCCTCGGCATGAAGTTCGACGAGCGCCTCCTCGAAGCCAAGAAAGAAGCCTGAGCCGCGCCCGGATGGATGATGCTGGACGGGTTTATGCCTGTCCCATCATCCATCTGGCGCTTGCTTCGTTTATTTTCCGTCTCTCGCGCCGCCAAGCCGCCCCACGCTGCGCCTCGGTTGCCGATCGGGAGACCCAACCAAACCCAGACTAAAAAACCACTATGCGTCACAACAAACATCACGCCTCTCTCGGCGTCACCCGCGAGCACCGCAAGGCGATGCTCAGCAATATGGCAGCCTCACTCATCGAGCACGGCAAGATCCAGACCACCCTCACAAAGGCCAAGGCTCTCCGTCCCTTTATCGAGCGCGTCATCACCAAGGCTAAGAAGGCCTCTGTCGCCGCCGAAAAGAAGGACGCTCTTCACCTCCGCCGCATGGCCATGAAAGACGTGCGCGACGAGACCGCTATCGCCACCCTTTTCAATGAAAAGGTCAAAGAGTTTGCCAACCGTCCGGGCGGTTACACCCGCATCTACAAGCTTGGCACCCTCGGCCGCAATGACGCCGCGGAAATGGCCCAGATCGAACTGATCAAGGCCGACGACCCCGGCTATAAGAAGACCCGCAAGCCCGCCAAGGCCAAAGCTGCTCCCTCCCCTGCGGCTGAAGCTTCTTCTGCGGACGCCGCTCCGTCAGCTTAAGTTCACGGTCCTTTGTTTCTACGCCGTGCCTTTCCATTTTGGGAAGGCACGGCGTTTTTTATTTTATACGCGCCCCACCACTTGCCCCTTTGCGCCATCCCCTTTCCGCTTTTTTAACTTCTTCGCATGGACCTAGTTTCCGCCACGGTTGTGTATAGTTGCCTGGTCGCCATTGTTTTTATGGGCCTTTGGATCTACTACGACCGCCGCGACCACGCCCGTTTTGAGGCCGAACGGCGCCAGGTTTCATTCCATTGCGCACACTGCGGGCATCTCTACGCTGTTCAGGGCTCGTCGCCCAATTCCACCTGCCCTCGCTGCGGCCAGAACAATGACCGACTTCGCTTTTGAGTCGTTTTGGCCCCTTTTCCGCTGCAGCGCCCTTTTAACTCGCCGCCGGATTCAGCCTTATTCCCTCTGATGCTCACCGGTTCGCCCCCCTTTAAGCCCATGTCCCAGATCATTGCTGTCCTCGATTTCGGTTCCCAATACACTCAAGTGATCGCGCGTCGCATCCGCGAGTGCCAGGTCCTCTCCAAGATCTATCCCTTCGGCACCCCGGCCGCGCAGCTCCAGGCCGACGGCGTCATCGGGATCATCCTCTCCGGCGGCCCGAGCAGCGTCTTCGCCAAGGACGCACCCATGCCGGATCGCGCTCTCTTTGACCTCGGCGTCCCCGTCCTGGGCATCTGCTACGGCATCCAGCTCCAGGGTCACCTCCTCGGCGGCAAGGTCTCCAAAAGCACCCACCGCGAATACGGCCACGGTGTCCTTACCCTCCAGAAACCCGGCCGTCTTTTCAAAGGTCTGCCGAAAAAAATGAAGGTCTGGAATTCACACGGCGACCGCCTCATCGCCCTGCCGCCCGGCTATACCGCCATCGGCACGACCGAGAACTCCGAGTTCGCCGTAATCGAGGATCGTAAACGGAATTTCTACGGCATCCAGTTTCACCCGGAAGTCTTTCATAGCGAGCGTGGCATCGAAGTCATCCGAAATTTCCTGCTAGGGATTTGCGGCGCGAAACAGGATTGGACGACCAAGGACTACATCGAACACGCCGTCTCCGCCATCCGCTCCCAGGTTGGCAAGGAACGCGTGCTGCTCGGGCTTTCCGGCGGCGTGGACAGCTCCGTGGCCGCGGCCCTCATCCACAAGGCCATCGGCAAACAGCTCACCTGCGTGTTCGTGGACAACGGCCTGCTCCGCGCCGGTGAGCGCGAGCAGGTGGAGAAACTCTACGCCGACCACTTCCAGATCGACGTCCGCGTGGTCGATGCCTCGAAGCTCTTCCTGAGGCGACTCAAGGGCGTCTCCGAGCCCGAGGCCAAGCGCAAGATCATCGGCAACACATTCGTCGAGGTATTTGAGAAATCCTTACGCTCCATCGGGGGCGCGAAGTGGCTGGCCCAGGGCACGCTCTACCCCGACGTGATCGAGTCCGTCGCTATCGCCGGCAACCCCGCCGCCCTGATAAAGAGCCATCACAACGTCGGTGGCCTGCCCGCGCGGATGAAGCTGAAGCTGCTCGAACCCCTTCGCGAACTCTTCAAGGACGAGGTCCGCGCCGTCGGCGAGGCCCTTGGCCTCCCCCGCGAGGTCGTCTGGCGCCAGCCCTTTCCCGGCCCCGGCCTTGGCGTGCGCGTGGCAGGTGACATCACCCCGGCCCGGCTCGACGTCCTCAAGGCGGCCGACGCCATTTTGCAGGATGAGATGATAAAAAGCGGCTACTACTGGAAAGTCTGGCAGTCCTTCGCCGTCTACCTTCCCGTCAAATCGGTTGGCGTCGTTGGCGATGAACGCAACTACGCCGATGTCATCTCGTTGCGGATAGTCGAAAGCCGCGACGCCATGACCGCTGATTGGGCCCGTCTGCCCTACGAACTGTTCGCGAAAATTTCCTCACGCATCACCAACGAGGTCCGGGGCGTCTCCCGCGTTCTGCTCGACATTAGCTCCAAACCCCCGGCCACCATTGAATGGGAGTAAGTTCCCCACGGCCTTTCTCATCATGAGGACCTCCTGATGGGAACCGCCGGCCGGATTCGCTTTCCCACTCTTGGTTCTAGCACATGCCTCTCTTCTCTTCCCGTTTCTCTCTGTTAGTCTGCCTTTGGGGGCTCGGTTTTTCCTCAGCACCTGGTCAACCGGCCATTTTGGATAAAGCGCGCGCTTTCATAGGTTCTGAAAACGCCATCGCCGCAGTTAAGGGTCTGCGGTTTATCGGCGAACTCGAAGTTGCCGAAGGCGAGCTTTCCAGCGGCGGAGCAGCCAAGATTGAGATTGTTTTCCAAAAACCATATTGCCAGCGCATTACCGCTACTAGTGAGAACCGTTCGGAAACTACGGCCTTGGATGGTTTTGATGCATGGCAGCGCGTCATCAACCATCAGAATTCCAGCCGTTGGGAGGTTAACTTCCTCGGCGCTGATCAGATTAAGCGACTCCGCGCCAATACTTTTGAAAATTTATCCTTCTTTCGTGGTCTCGAGCAAGTCGGCGGCCAGCTGAAGGACCTCGGCGAATCCACCGTCGACGGGATTTTTTGCCACAAAGTTGCCTTTGTTCACGGCCCCGGAATTGCCTTCACCCGTAGTTTCGAAGTAGCGACGGGCCGGCTCGTTTTAACTGAAACGGAGAGCGGCACCCAGATTCGCGAAGAAGGTGAGCTTCGGGCCGGCGACCTGCACTTTCCGCAACGGATTACTACAACCAATTTATTACCAGATGGAAATAAGCGGACGATTCGAGTTACCTTTACCGCCGTTGAGGTGAATCCAGGCCTCGACGCAGCCGTTTTCGCCGTGCCCACCTTGCGCGAATAGGTCATCGATATTTCCATCACGTTATCCCGTTGGCCGCGATCTACCTGATCGCGGTCTTCGCTTTTCTGCTCCCGGTTAAATTCCCGGCTCGCGCCGCTGTCACGTCTCTGACACGTATTCGCTTTCCTGTTTCGTTCTCTCTCCGATTAACCGTCTTATTGAACACCAGCCGTGCGCGTCATCCAGTCCGCCTCCAAGACATTTGAATCCGAAATCGCCGTCTTTTGCCGTGGAGCCACGGTCCCCAAGGAGATTCACGATAGTGTGGCCGCCATCCTCGCCGATGTGCGCCAGCGAGGGGACGAGGCCGTAGGATATTACGCGGCTAAATTTGACGGCGCCAAACTCCGCGCCCGCGACTTCCGGGTGAAGGCCGCCGACATCTCAGCCGCCGTCAAACGTCTGCCCTCCGCCGACTTGAAGGCCCTGAAGGCCGCCCACGAGGCCATTTTGGATTTTCACGCCCAAAGTCTTCCCAAAGACTGGCAGGCCAAGAACCCTCATGGCGCCGTTATCGGCGAAAACTTTTACCCGATCCGACGGGTCGGCCTCTACGTGCCCGGCGGCGAGGTTCCACTGGTCTCGACGGTTTTGATGACCGCCACCCTAGCCAAGCTTGCCGGCTGCCCCGAGATCGCGGTCTTCACCCCCTCCAACGCCTCCGGCAAAGTCGCCGATGGCACCCTTGCCGCGCTTAACCTCGTAGGCATCGAGGAAATTTACTGCGTAGGCGGCGTCCAGGCCATCGCGGCCGCCGCCTTCGGCACGCTCAGCATTCCCGCCGTGGACAAGATCTTCGGCCCAGGCAACGCCTACGTCTGCGAAGCCAAACGCCAGGTTTTCGGCACCGTCGGCGTAGATTCCCTGCCCGGGCCCAGCGAAGTCATGGTAGTGGTCGATGACACCGCCGACCTCGCTTTTGCCGCCGCCGATCTTCTTGCCCAGGCCGAGCACGGTTCCGGCCGGGAAAAAATCTACCTGGTGGCCGCTGACCTCACGATTTTGGAGGCGGTCCGCGCCGAGCTCACCGCCCAGCTGAAGTTCGTCTCCCGCGCCGAAAAGATCACCAAGGTTCTCGCCACCGGCTTTGTTGGCATCGTGGCCAAGTCGGCCGAGGACATCGCCCGCGTGGCCAACTTCATCGCCCCCGAGCACCTCGAGTTGATGGTCAAGGATACGCTGCAAAAAAGCCTGCTCAAGACTATCACCACCGCCGGCGCCATCATGCTGGGCAACCACACCCCGACCGCCGTGGGCGATTTCACCGCCGGCCCCAGCCACGTCCTGCCCACGGGCGGCGCCGGGCGCTTCTTCAGCGGTCTGCGCGTCGCCGATTTCATGCGCCGCACCAGCATTGTAAAATACGACAAGGTCTCGATTAAGAAGGCCGCCCCAGTCGTCGCCGCCTTTGCCGCGATGGAGCGTCTCGACGCCCACGGCCGGAGCGTGAAGATCCGCGCCGTCTGAGCCGTAATCCTTCCGTTGCCCGGGTCGCGTTGAGGCGACTTGGCGGCTCCTTTCGTTGGGGCCCTCAGCTCGAAATACCCTCCGGGTTTGTTCGCCTTGCGGGCGCACCGTCCGCCTACGGCTCTGGGCTGAGCCATCTTCCCTGCGATCGGTCCGGGTGGGTTTAGCCTCACTCGTCGTCGACGCCCCCTGCGTTCAACCTAACATAAGGTCGCGAAACGACGTAGTTGTTTCGACCGAACCCAGCCTGCCAGTGCTTTCCGCCCCGCGCGGGCTTTTGCGGCTTTCTATCGAGACCCTCGCGTCTTGGTCCTGCGTGCTACTTCTCCCCTACTTGCTTGATCTTGCACGGCACGTTGGAGGCGTCGCACCAAAGTCGGTAAATCTGAACTACGTTCTGCCGGATCCCGCTGGCTGGTATTTTCAAAAACCCGTTTTTCTTGGCCGCATCAAAAAGAATGCGTTCGCGCTGGGTTAGGCGATGCGGCACTCCCCGGCTCCCGATGCGTTGCCGGGTAGGCTCGCCTCGACTGAGCCGCTCGACGTCGTCGTGTAGAATTCTTTTCTCCGAGGCCATGGACAGGCGGCGCGAATTCCGGAATCGAGCCTAAGCTTGAAGACCGAGTGCCGCCCGCGTCTCCGCCGGGACCGGCTCGGCCTCCATTCGGCCCAAGGCATCTTGACGCACGTGAACCGTGCTCATGCGGCCGTTGGCGACTTCGGTCCACTTCCCGGCGCGGTCTTTGTGAAAAATAAACTCATAAGTGACACTTGTATCGCCCACCGCCGAAATCGCTGCGGTGATCCGGACTTGATCGCCGCAGCGCAAAGGCCGCAGGAAGCTACATGTCGCCTCACGACGCGGCCAGCCCAAGCGGATGCCTGCGGATGTTGTGCTCATCATTGGAATATTCAGGGAGCGAAACCACTCGTGCTCACACACTTCCATCCAACGATAAAAATTGGAAAAATGCATGATGCCGGCGGCATCGGTTTCGTGAAACTCGACCCGGCGCATGGCCGTAAAAGTGGGATTGGGCACATTTCAGACTGTCGCAAGTCCCCAATCTGTCAAAACCACTAGGAGCTTCATCATCTGCGAAGCCTGCCGACAACAGACGCGCTTTATTCGGGCCTGGCCAAGGATTTTTTGACCCGCTCCCAAAACGGAAAATACCCCCGTCGAGCGTGCGGAAACAGTTGGGTGTCCCACGCCCGCCGCCGCCAGGAAACCACTACCCCCGCCGCAGCAAGCGCTCGCTCAATAGCTAGTCCTTCGTCAAGCCACGGGCCGATAAAGGGCCGATAAGCGACAACTCGTCGCACATTATGAATCCGCGCCCAGACCACCAGGTCGGCCGCGAGATCATCCGATACCCCTTGGGTCACCTCCGCGTGGAAGTGGGCACCCGCTCGGACCGCGCCGTCTTCCAGCGCCCGCTGCGTCCAGCCTGTCACCCGCTCGCCCCAACCCGCACGGGCTGCGATACCTTTCGGCCAGACCGCGTTCACGGCCGCGAACTTTTCTCCGCTCAATTCGCCCAACTCCACCGCGAGATCCTCGGGATGCAGCCATAGCCCCGTGCGACCGACTCCTGTTCCCGCTTCACTTGCCGTCCACAGCCCATCCTCCATCCACGCTTCCGCCTTTGGAAGAGGCTCCTCCGCGATGGCAAAGGACTCCGTTGCGAGTTGGCCCGTCTCTGGCGAAAAGCGGCCCTCGGTGTAGTGCGCGATGTTATCTGCGCGGGCCACATAGGTTTTGCCCGCCGTTTGCAGGCCGGCCACCCAGCGCCAGGAGAGCGTGTTACTCGCCGCATCGCCGTCGAGCAGGTGTTCATAAAAAAACGCCGCACCCAACTCCCAGGGTAGCCGCAAGGTGAATACCCAGATCGAGGCAAACCACATCCGTGCGTGATTGTGCAGGTAGCCCGTCCCGACCAGCTCGAGCGCCCAAGCATCGAAGCCTGCGATGCCGGCTCTCCCCGCGCACGCTGCCTCCCAGGCCTTTCGGCGCTCTCCGCGCAGGGTATCGCGCAGTCGCGGCACCGCTTGAGTCCACCGCACCCAAGCCGCCGGGCTCTGTTCCAGCCAGCCTTTCCAGTAAGTTCTCCAATAGACCTCTTGAATAAATTTCTCGGTCGCGGGAAATGTCCACTGCGCCCTTACCCCCGCCACGACCTCACTCTCCAACAGCAGGCGCTTCTGCACCCAAGGGGAAATCCGGGCTACATTGTCATGGCCCGGACGCACGAAATTCCGCTCGGCTGCATATCGACCCGCTGCCTGCATAAAGTCGGCCAGCCGCGCCCGGCCGGCCTCGCGTGCCGGGTCCATTTGCAGTGATGATTTCATTGGCGGACTTTGCGAGATGGCTCAGCTCGCGCAAATCCCTCGCGCTGTATTCACTTGTTGCGACCGTTTAAGGCTGGAAAAGCGGACCTGACTGAGTTCGGGCCGGGAAGGGGTTGCAAGGGTGGGGGAGCCTAAACCGGCTAAGGGTTCCGGCTGGCCTGGCAGCGGACAATCCACCAAGCGGGCCGGTCTAGTCCCCTAATGTTTCTCCCTATCGTGGAGGCATGGGCACAGGTTCGTTGCTGCCCGGCATGGAAGGATAATCAGGGCGGGTGAGACCAGGAACCAGGTTGGCAATTTCTACGGTGCGGCCGGTGCGGATGGCTTCGTTGGCGGCGATGCCAGTAAGAATGGAGGCCGCCCCGGCCCGTTCATCCGAGGCGCGCATAAACTTGTCCGTGGTTGGGACGGGGGAAAAAATATCGTCGAGCATGATCCGGTCGCCGCCCCCATGGCCACCCACCCCTTCCTGAACCGGGACGGCGTAGGCGGGGGCGCGTAACGGAAATATACGAATGTAGGTGGCCTCCGGTTTTAAAGCCCCCGGCACGGAACCGTCGCCGCTGATGGAGACCTGCTCTTGCACGCCGTGCTCGAGCCGCCCTTTGGTTCCATTAAAGGCAATGTGGTAGCCTTCCCAGCCGTTAAAAGCGTTTAGCGAATACGCCAGGGTGGCTCCGGTATTGTAGCGCACGCTGACATTCATCGTATCCTCGATGTCAATGTCCGGCCGAAAAACGCAGCGATCGCGAAAATAGCCATCGTGGGATTCTTGCTCGAGGTAGAGTTCCCGCAGCTTGGGGTTGCCGGCAAGATCGAGATGGAACGAGCACTTGGCCGCTTCCGGGCAGGTATGGCAGCGTTCGTGGTGGCTTTGCAGACCGAGTCTCCGTGCCATCGCGGGGGTGTAGAATTCCCGTTTACCCGTGGCTTGGACGCTCATGGGCGAGGCGGAGAGCCACCAATTGATGAGGTCAAAGTGGTGGGTGGACTTGTGGACCAGCAGGCCACCGGATTCCGCTTTTTGTGAGTGCCAACGTCGGAAGTAGTCGGCCCCGTGGTGGGTATCCAGCAGCCAGTGAAAATCGACGGATAGGACGTCCCCGATCACTCCGTTCATGAGGAGCTCCTTCACTTGGGTGCGAGGCGGTGAATAGCGGTAGTTGAAAGTGACGATGATTTTTTTACCGGTGCGTTGGCTGGCCTCCAAAATGGCGCGACACTTCTCGGCATCGGTGGTCATCGGCTTTTCGGTGATCACGTCGCAGCCGAGTTCCATCGCGCGAATCAGGTAGGTGTGATGGGTCGAATCCTTGGTAGTAACGATGACGATGTCTGGTCTGGTTTCCTGAATCATCCGGTCAAAGTCAGACGCTGAAAAACCAGGAACATCGGAACCCGATTTTTGGCGGACCTTACGGCGAGCCAGAGCGAGCCGTCCGGCGTTGTTATCGCACAGAGCGACCAATTTTGCGTGGCCTGAGTAGGTCTCGAGAATCGCGTCTCGATAAATGGAGTAGCGAGCGCCCACGCCCACCAGCGCATAGCGGCGAACTCTGGCGGGCTCAGCCGCCGGTGAAGAAGAGTTTTGCGCCAAAATCGTGTTTGGGATTCCTGCGAGGAGGCTAGTGCCGACAAGCGCAGTGGCGGCAACGAACTCGCGCCGAGATATTTCCGTGTGGTGAGGGGTAGGCATGGGTAAAGATTAACTGATAGAAAATTCGATTTTTAACGAGAACGGGGCGTAAGAAACGAAGGGGTGAGACGGATCATGTCTTATTTGAATTCTGATGGCACGGCGAGGAGTTATGCCATTGAGGAGGATGACCATGAGCGGTGCGCTAAAGAGCACGCCGAGGCCAGCGTTTGGTCCGCGCTTAGGCCTATACCGCCACACACGCAGGCGGCGATGGCGTTGGGCTCCATTAATTAGCCGACGGTGGCGGTGAAGGTGGGGATTCAGCTTTTATCCGGTGACTGGGATCGGCCTTCAGGTTTCAAGGCCTTTAGAGAGCGCCCCGTTCAGGCTTCCCCATTTAAACTTTGTTTCATCTAGCGCCGACCCTTGCAGCCTGCTTTGTGCAGTGGCCTGCGCCTTTTAAAAACCGAAAAATCTCTCTGCTTTGCCAAGGCTTTATGCCTATTTCCCACAAACATGTCTTCTACGCTCGAACTCGCTCTGCCGCACGTAGCGGCCATGCACGCCTACACACCCGGCCTCCAGCCGACCGAGCCCGGCTGGATCAAGCTTAACACCAACGAATGCCCCTACCCGCCTAGCCCCCTTGCCGCCGCTGCCATTATTGCCGAACTTGCCGGGGAAGGTGAAAAGCTCCGCCTCTACCCCAATCCGAAGGCCGCACCGCTCCGCCAGCTTGTCGCCCGCCTGCACGGCCACGGTCTCTTGGAGGAAAACGTGCTCATAGGCAACGGCTCCGACGATGTCCTCAACCTCCTTGTGCGCCTCTTCGGCGGCCCCGAGGCCCCGACCGCTTTCAGCCAGCCAAGCTACTCGCTTTACCCTGTTTTGATCGCCATCCAGAACGGCCGGGCCGTGCCCGTGCCCTTCGACCGCTCGATGAAGCTGCCGGTCGCGGCACTCGCCGCCACGGACGCTCGCGCCTGTTTTCTCACCTCCCCCAACGCTCCTACTGGCGTAGGTTTTGCTAACGCCGAGATCGCCGACTTGCTCCTTCGCTTTCCTGGACTGCTCGTGCTCGACGAAACCTATGCGCCTTTCGCCAGGGAAAACGCCGTCGCGCTACTCGCCTCCCATCCGCGGCTGGTTATCACCCGTTCTCTTTCCAAGGCTCAGGGCCTGGCCGGTTTGCGCGTTGGCTATTGCCTAGCCCATCCTGAGGTCATCGACCTGCTCGATCGCGTGCGCGACAGCTACAACGTCAACCGTCTCAGCCAAGTTGCTGCTGCTGCCGCACTCTCGGACGGAGGCTATTACGACGCCGTAATCGGGAAAATCATCCGCACCCGCGATTATTGGTTCAGTGAATACACTCAGCGAGGTTGGTTTACCTATGAGAGCCAGACCAATTTTCTGTTCACCGAGCCAAGAAATGGTCGTGGAGAAACTGGTCCAGAGGTAGCTCGTAGCCTTTACGAGTTTTTTGTTGCTCAACGCATTCTGGTGCGTGGGTTTCCTGGTAACCCATTAACCAAGAACTTTTTAAGAATCAGTATTGGAACGGATGAAGAGATGCTTGCGGTGAACGAGGCGATCGATTCTTGGCTGCGATGAGGCTACCCCGAATCGACGACCCCGAGTTGAGCGACTAAAGAAGGACTCAACGAATGAAAGAACTGAAGCTGACAGATACGAAGCAACCTAGGCATCACGAAGCGTTCCGGAAGCAAGCGGTGCTCATCTGGAAGTAGAGCGGGATGCCAGCTGAGCTGAGAGCAAGGGAGCTGGGGAAAAGCGTGGTCCAGCTCTGGAACTGAAATCGGCAGGGGCAGAACTGCCCCTGCCGATAGCAAGGAAGCTTTGCAGGCGCACAACGAGCGACTGTGACAGAAGTTGACTAGAATCACCGACCAGAGGGACATCCTAAAAAAGTCGCGGACATCCTCACCGAACCATCGCACAGCGGTAAGCGCGGATTAAAGCGATGAAACAGGAGCATCCCATCAAGACGATGTGCAAGGTGCTGGCAGTCTTACGCAGCGGGCATAATCGATGGCGAAGCGCGCAGACCTCGGCGCGCGCAAGTCAAACCGAGGCGATCAAGGCCCAGATCGCCCGGGCGCACGAGACCTCCCAGACACGACGGGGAATCCGCTGGTGACGGCGGCACTGCACCAGCAAGGCGAATCGGCGGGGAGCAACGTGGCGGTTTAAAAGGGCTAAGACCAATATCTTAAGTTGCCCAATTTGGGCGACCAATTGGTGCAAAAACCTAGAAAGTGCCGCGCGTTAAAAGCCTCTGGCGTTTTTCTTAAATCCTAAATCTCCCTAAAAGCTTGTTTTTAATTAATGTTTAACAGTGGTTTATAAAACATTAAGCGATCCTTAGCTAAAACGAGCTTGTCGAAGAGAGGATGGTTTCCATTGTCCGCGCTCCCCTTCGAATGGCGGATGCAAGTTTGCTAGGAGAAGGGGGGTTCATTGCAAAGGCCTTGGAAACTTTTTTGATGATTTTGAAAAAAGTCATTGACCGGAGTGAGGAGGTTTAGTTGATTTGAACTCTTTCCCCTAAATCGGGAAGCTGATCTTTGAAAAA
>CAMCZZ010000003.1 GCA_945888375.1 Akkermansia muciniphila
TCCTCGATCGCGGCCTGGGCGGCGGCGAGGCGGGCGACGGGCACGCGATAGGGCGAGCAGCTCACGTAGGTCAGGCCGACCTTATGGCAGAACTTCACGGAGTCGGGGTCGCCGCCGTGTTCGCCGCAGATGCCGAGCTTGATGCCGGGGCGGGTCTGGTTGCCCTTCTCGCAGGCGATCTTCACCAGCTGGCCGACACCGGTCTGGTCGATCGAGGCGAAGGGGTTCTTCTTCACGATCTCATTCTCGGTGTAGGCGCCTAGGAAGGAGCCGGAGTCGTCACGCGACATGCCGAGGCAGGTCTGGGTGAGGTCGTTGGTGCCGAAGCTGAAGAACTCGGCGGTCTGGGCGATCTCGTCGGCGGTAAGGGCGCCGCGCGGGATCTCGATCATGGTGCCGACGGAGTAGGCGATCTTCACCTTCTTCTCCTTCTGCACCAGGGCGGCGACCTCGTGGACGATGGCGGTCTGGAGATCGAGCTCCTTCTTGAAGCCGACCAGCGGGATCATGATCTCGGGCTTGGCCTTGAAGCCGGCCTTGGTCGCATCGGCGGCGGCCTCAAGAACGGCGCGGGCCTGCATGCGGGTGATCTCGGGGAACTTGATGCCGAGGCGGCAGCCGCGGAAGCCGAGCATGGGGTTGAACTCATGCAGCTCGTGCACGCGGGCCATGATCTTCTCGACCGGGACGTTGATCTTCCGGGCGAGGTCCATCTGCTGCTCCTTGGAGTGGGGCAGGAACTCGTGCAGGGGCGGATCGAGGAAGCGGATGGTGGCGGGGAAGCCCTTAAGCGCCTTGAAGATTCCAAAGAAATCCTCGCGCTGGTAGGGAAGGAGCTTGGCCAAGGCGGCCTCGCGGTCGGCGAGGTTGTCGGCCAGGATCATCTCGCGCATGGCGTCGATGCGGTCGCCCTCGAAGAACATGTGTTCGGTGCGGACCAGACCGATGCCGACGGCACCGAAGGCGATGGCCTGGCGGGCCTGCTCGGGGGTATCGGCATTGGTGCGGACGCTGAGCTTGGTGCTCTGCTCGCACCACTTCATCAGCTGCACGTAGTTCTTATACTTTTCGGTCTTCTGGGCGACTTTGTCGTCGCTGAGGAGGCCGGAGATAATCTCCGAAGGAGCGGTCTTTATCTGGCCGGCGTAAACCAGACCAGAAGTGCCGTCGATGGAGAGGAAGTCGCCTTCCTTGAAGGTGTGGCCGTCGATGGTGGCGGTCTTCGCATCGTAGTCGATGGTGACGCCGGCGGCGCCGCACACGCAGACTTTGCCCATCTGACGGGCGACGAGGGCGGCGTGGGAGGAAACACCACCGCGGGCGGTGAGGATGCCCTCGGCGGCGATCATGCCGCGAAGGTCTTCCGGCGAGGTCTCGACGCGGACGAGGAGAACTTTTTCGCCCTTCTCGGCGGCCTGCACGGAGCGGTCGGCGTTGAAGTAGATCTTGCCGGTGGCGGCGCCGGGGCCGGCGGGGAGGCCGGTGGCGATGACCTTGGCCTTCTTGACCTCGGAGAGATCGAAGATGGGGGCGAGGAGTTGCTCGAGCTGGTCGGCCGGATTGCGGAGCACGGCGGTCTCCCAGTCGATGAGCTTCTCCTTCACCATGTCGGCGGCGAACTTCAGGCCGGCGGCGGCGGTGCGCTTGCCGTTGCGAGTCTGGAGCATGAATAGCTTGCCTTCCTGGATGGTGAACTCGACGTCCTGCACGTCCTTGAAGTGCTTTTCCAGGGTGGCGCGGACCTTGAGGAGCTCGGCATAGCTCTTGGGCATGACGTCCTTGAGCTTGAGCACGGGCTCGGGGGTGCGGACGCCGGCGACGACGTCCTCGCCCTGGGCGTTGACCAGGAATTCACCGTAGAACTCGTTGACGCCGTTGGCGGGGTTGCGGGTGAAGGCGACGCCGGAGCCGGAGGTGTCACCGGTGTTGCCGAAGACCATGGCCTGCACGTTGACGGCGGTGCCCCACTCGGTGGGGATGTTATACTTGCGGCGATAGACGCAGGCGCGGTCGTTCATCCAGGAAGAGAACACGGCGCCGGCGGCACCACGGAGCTGGTCCCAGGCGTTGTTCGGGAATGCTTTTCCGGTGCGGGCCTTCACGAGGGCCTTGAAGCGCTTGATGAGCTCCTGCTGGTCGGCGGCGGTGAGTTTGGAGTCCTCGATGTCGCCGTGGTAGGTCTCGTGCTTGAAAGTGTGGATGGTGTGCTCGAAAGGATCATGGTCCTCGCCTTCGCGTTTCTGGACGCCCATGACGACGTCGCCATACATCTGGATAAAGCGGCGGTAGCAGTCGTAGGCGAAGCGGGCGTTGCCGGTGGCCTTCTCGAGGGCGACGACGGTCTCGTCGTTGAGGCCGAGGTTGAGGATGGTGTCCATCATGCCGGGCATGGAGTCGCGGGCGCCGGAGCGCACGGCCACGAGGAGGGGCATGCCGGTCTTGGCGCCGAAGGTGGTGCCCATGATCTTCTCCATGTTCTTTACGCCGGCTTCCATCTCAGCCTGGAGAGAGACCGGATAGGTCTTCTTGTTGGCATAGTAATAGGTGCAGACCTCGGTGGTGATGGTGAAGCCAGGGGGCACGGGCAGGCCGATGCGGGTCATCTCGGCGAGGTTGGCGCCCTTGCCTCCGAGGAGGGCTTTCATGGAGCCGTCGCCGTCGGCTTTGCCGGCGCCCCAGGTGTAGACGTATTTGGGGCTCTTGCCGGACTTCTTGGCGGCGGGAGCGGATTTCTTGGCGGGAGCGGAAGCCTTGGTGGCTTTCGCAGCGGGTTTCTTGGTGGCTTTGGCCATGTGTTGTGGTGGGTCTAGGGAAGGAGTTTTCAGCGGCCCGGGGTGGGGCGCGTAAAAGTGTAAGACAAGACGCTACGGTCGACGGGTGTCAACGATAGGGGCGCAGACCAAGCGGAAGACGAGGGTTGAAAAGCGCCACGTGCGCGGCTTGCTCGGCGCATTGTGAACGAAAACCGCCCCCCCACTGATGTCCTCGACGACGAAGATCCCGTGGACACGGAGGACACTCACCACCCGCGCGAGAAGCCCATGGGGTTCCTCGAGCATCTGGAAGAGCTGCGCTGGACCTTGGTGAAGTGCGCGATCGCGCTCGCCGTCGCGGCAGGCCTGGTAGGCACCTTTCTGAAAGAGTTTAACGACGTGTTGCTCTGGCCCTTGCGCCACGTGCAGGCCCAGCGCGATGGCTTGACGCTGGAGTTGACCACCCGGAGCGTGATGGAGGGCTTCAGCATCGTGATCCAACTTTGTGGCTTCGGCGGCCTGGCCCTGGCCGCGCCGTTCATGATCATCTTCGTCGGCCAGTTTGTGGCGCCGGCCTTGAGCGATGCGGAGAAGCGCCTGGTGATTCCTACCGGCTTGAGCGCGACCTTGCTTTTTATCATGGGAGCGGCGTTCGGGTTTTTCCTGCTCACGCCCAGCACACTGCGGGTCTCGTTGGAGATTAACGAGCTGATGAACTACAAGCCGCAGTGGACGCCCGACAGTTACTACTCACTGCTCACATGGCTGGTGCTGGGCGTGGGCGCAGCGTTCGAGTTTCCGTTGCTTATCGTCATGGCCATCCATTTCGGCATGCTGAGGGTGGAAAGCCTGCGCAGATTTCGCCGCCACTCGATCGTGGGCATCTTTATCGTCGCCGCCGTGGTCACGCCAACTCCGGACCCGTTCACACAAACGATGTTCGCCGCTCCGCTCTACCTGCTTTTTGAGATCGCCATCCTCGTCGGCTCGCGAGTCCAGGCCCGGCGTGACGCCCGCCTCGCGGCTGCGGGTATCGCCTGAATGTAATTTGTTCACCCAGACCAATTTAGCCGAACTTGGCCGTAGAAAGTCCCAGAACGCGCAAAACCAAGCCTACTTTCGGGCGACTTCTACGCCTTTATTCGGCCAAGGTCTATTTTAACAAAAGGGGGTTGAGCGGTGTCCCCGCCATCCGCCGCCAGGCACCCGATTAGCTCTCGGGTAAAACCCCGCGGGCCACAGCATCGTCCAGCATCGCGAGGGCGTGCGCCCACACTGCCTCCGCCCCCTCGCGGGCGTGCTGGTTGCGAGCGATCACCTTGGCGCGAGTGACCCCATGCTCGCGCCATTTTTCCCCATCGGTGAGGATATTGAGCAAAACCGGTTGCAGCCGGTCGATGGCCGCCGCGAAACGAGCTTCGGGCGTATGGCGCGCCTCGAACTCCTCCCAACAGGCGCGCAGTTCCGCGCCTTGATCCTTTGGTAGAAGACCAAAAATTCGGTCGGCAGCACGCGCCTCGCGCTCGGCCTGGCCCACCATGCCGGCAGTGTCATAAGCATACGTGTCGCCCGCATCGATCTCCACCAGATCATGAATAACGAGCATCCGCAGCACGCGGACGAGGTCGACCGGGACATTGCTATGTTCCGCGAGGGTGATCGTCATCAAACAGAGGTGCCAGGAGTGCTCGGCGTCATTCTCGCGCCTGCGACTGGCCGGCAGGAGGGTCTGGCGCTTGATTTCGGCGAGCTTCAGGCACTCGGCCAGAAAAGCATATTGCTGCTGGATGCGGGTCATGACTGGGCAAGGCTAGGCGGGGGCACCAGGGGGGCCGAGCTTTTCCTTGCCCGCCGGGGCCGGGAGGCGTTGCCTAAACCCTTTTCCCTCCCATGAAAATCCTCGTCGCCGACAAGATCTCGCCCACGGGCGTCGCCTACCTGCGCCAGCAGCCGGGCTTTGAAGTCATCGAGGCCTACGGCTCCTCGCCCGAAAAGATCATCGATCTGGTCAAGGACGTCCACGCCATCGCCGTCCGCTCGGAAACGAAAATCACCCGCGCGGTGTTCGCCGCCGCCCCCCACCTCAAGGTCGTCGGACGCGCCGGCGTCGGCGTGGACAACGTCGACGTCGAGGCCGCCACTGAGCACGGCGTGGTCGTGATGAACACCCCGGGTGGCAACACGATCTCGACCGCCGAGCTCACCTTCACCCACATCCTCTGCTGCGCCCGTCCGATCGCGCAGGGCGCGGCCTCGATGAAAGCTGGCAACTGGGATCGCAAGACGCTCAGCGGCGTCGAGCTGCTCCGGAAAAACATCGGCATCATCGGCCTCGGCCGCATCGGCAGCGAAGTCGCCAAGCGCGCCCTGGCCTTTGGCATGAAAGTGCTTGCCTACGACCCCTACCTGACGCCCGCCCGCGCCGCCGCCATGCAGGTCGAATCGGTCTCGCTCGACGCGCTTCTGGCCGGTTCCGACTACATCACGGTGCACATGCCGCTGACCGAAGAGACCAACAACATGATCGACGAGACCGCGCTCGCGAAGTGCAAGAAGGGCGTCCGCATCGTCAATTGCGCCCGCGGCGGCATCGTCAACGAGAAGGCCTTGGTCGCCGCCCTCAAAAGCGGACAGGTCGGCGCCGCCGGCCTCGATGTCTTCGAGACCGAGCCCCTACCCAAGGACAACGAGCTTCGCTCCGCGCCCAACATCGTGCTCACGCCCCACATCGCCGCCTCCACCGCTGAAGCCCAGGAATCGGTCGGTATCGAGATCGCCGAGCAAATCGCCGACGTGCTGCTCCACGGCGCGGTCCGCAACGCCGTCAACCTGCCCTCGATGGACGCCGCCGCCGCCAAGGTGATCGCGCCCTACCTGGACCTCGCCGCCAAGCTCGGCACCCTCGTCCAGCAGATCGCGCCCAAGCAGATCGCCAAACTCCGCGTGACCTACCAGGGCAAGGTCGCCGAATTCGACGTCAACGCCATCACCCGCGCCCTCCAGCGCGGCTTCCTCCGCCGCATCAGCGGCGACGGCGTGAACGCGGTCAACGCCCCCACCTACATCCAGCGCCTCGGCCTCGCCTTCGAGGTCGTGAAATCCACCGACGCCGGCGATTACACTGACCTGATCGAGCTCGAGGCCACCGCCGGCGACGGCAGCCTGCACCGCGCAAGCGGCACCCTCATCGGCAAGGCCAACGCGCCCCGCATCGTCGGCATCAACGGCCGCGAGGTCGAAGTCGCCGCCGAGGGCTCGCTCCTCGTCCTCGAAAACAACGACCAGCCCGGCATGGTCGGAGCGGTCGGCACCCTCCTCGGCAATGACGGGGTCAACATCGCCGACATGTCGCTCTCCCGCCTCACCCCCGGCGGCACCGCCTACATGGTGGTGCGCGTGGACCACGAACCCAGCGCCGCCGCCCGCGACGCGATCAAGGCCAACGCCGCGATCAAACTGGCGAAGTTCGTGCAGCTCTAAACTCGGAATGATAAGCGCAAAGACGCGAAGCCGCTAAGGACGATCCGCCAAGCAACGACAACGGGAACCGGTTTCTCTTTTGATCGTTCTTCGCGGCTTGGCGTCTTTGCGCTTCAATAAATTGTCCCATGCTGACCCCGCTTCTCCATGCCGCCGTCGCCGGCTACCTGCTGGGCGCCCTGCCCTTCGGGTGGCTGATCGCGCGCAAATTCGGGATCAACATCTTCGAGCACGGCTCAAAAAACCCGGGCGCGACCAACGTGAAGCGCGTGCTCGGCGACCTCTTCGGCAAAAAGGGCAAACGCGCGGGCGACCTGGCATTTTTCCTCGATGCACTGAAAGGCGCGGCCGCGGTTGGTGTGGCCAAGGTGGTCGCTGCCGAGTGGATTTTTCACCGCTCCGGCACCGTGGCGGTTGAAACCATGGCCATCACCGGCCTGGTGTTCGCCTTGCTCGGCCACAGCTTCAGCTGCTGGACACGTTTCAAGGGCGGCAAGGGCGTCGCCACCTCCGCCGGCGGGCTGATCGTCTTGCTGCCCTTACCGACTTTGCTCGCGGTCGTGGCGTGGGTGACGGTTTTCCAGGTTTCGCGCTACGTTTCCCTCGCCTCAATCGTGGCTTCAGTGGTGTTACCCGCCGCCGCATGGATTTTGGATACGCCAACCGCCTTCGCCGGCCTTGCCAGCCTGCTGGGCGTGTTCGTGATCCTGCGCCACCGCGCCAACATCACTCGCCTGCTGAACGGAACCGAAAACAAGTTCGTAAAAAAAACCGCGGGCAACGGCTAGCGAGCGGCGCCCCTATTACGACCCGCGCTTCTTCTCGCTACTCTCCAACCGCTACTCACTACTTCTGCCCAAAATGAGCTCCGCCCCCGTCATCCACATCGGCATCTGCGGCCTCGGCACCGTCGGCCAGGGTGTCTGGAAACACATCGAGCGCGCCCTGCCCGACCTCGAGGCCCGCCTCGGCGCCCGCCTCGTGCTCGCCCGCGCCTCCGTGCGCGATTTGGAAAAAAAGCGCGACGTCCGCCTAAAGCCCGAGCAACTGACCAACGATCCGCTCGCGATCGCCCGCGACGATTCCATCCAGATCGTGTGCGAACTGATCGGCGGCACCGGCATCGCCCGCAAAGTCACCCTCGAAGCCCTGAAGCGCGGAAAAACTGTCGTCTCCGCCAACAAGGCCCTGCTCTGCGCCCACGGCCCCGAACTCTTTGCCACCGCCAGCAAACACGGCGGACGCTTCTTCTTCGAAGCCTCGGTCGCCGGCGGCATCCCCATCATCAAAGCCCTGCGCGAAGGCTTGGTCGCGAACCGCTTCCGCCGCATCTACGGCATCCTCAACGGCACCTGTAATTACATCCTCACCCGCATGGAGCGCGAGGGCCTGCCCTACCCCGTGATCCTGAAGGAGGCCAAGGAACTGGGCTACGCCGAGGCCGACGAGTCGCTCGACGTCGAGGGCTGGGACACCGCCCACAAGGCCTCCGTGCTCGCCTACCTCGCCCACGGCACCTGGGTGCCCACCTCGAAAATGGTCGTCGAGGGCATCACCGCGCTCACCCAGGCCGACCTGACCTTCGCCCGCGAACACGGCTACGCGATCAAGCTGCTTGCCGTCATCGAACGCGACCTCGAGCGCAATGTCCTCTCGGTCGGCGTTTACCCCGCCCTGCTCCCGCTTACCAAGGCCATCGCCAACGTGAACGAGGTTTACAACGGCATCTCGGTCTCCGGCGATGTGGTCGGCGAAACCACTTACATCGGTCGCGGCGCCGGCCAGGACCCCACCGCCAGCGCCGTGATCGGCGACATTATCGACGCCGCCACCCAACTGGTGCGCGGAGGCCGCGTGCTCCCCCCCGCGCCCACCACCAAGCTCGCCCTCACCCCGCCCGCCGCCCTCCGCTCGCGCCACTACCTGCGCCTCGACGTGAAAGACCAGCCCGGCGTGCTGGCTAAGATCGCCAGCTGCACCGCCAAGGCCGGCGTGAGCATCGCCAGCCTCATGCAGCGCCCGAGCGATAAACCCGAGGCCGCCTCCCTCCTCCTGACCACCCACGTGAGCAACGAAGCCCAGATCCGTCTCACCATCTCCCGCCTGACCCGCCTCAAGTGCGTGCTCGGCAAACCCCTCCTGCTACGCATCGCGGATTTCTGACGCCAAGCGCGAAGACGCGAAGTGGCGAAGGCCTACCCGCAAAGACAAAGCCTCACAGACAGTTTTCATTTTCCTCCTGATCGACCTTAGCGTCTTGGCGTCTTCGCGCTTCAACCCCGCTTCCATCCCCTCCCCTCCCATGTCCCGAATCGTCCAGAAATACGGCGGCACCTCCGTGGGTGACGTCGAACGCATCAAAAAAGTCGCCGCCCGCATCAAGGGCTACCGCGAAGACGGCCACCAGGTTGTCGTTGTGGTCTCCGCCCGTTCAGGCGTGACAAATGAGCTGATCGCCCGCGCCAAGGCCGTGTGCGACAACCCCGACGAACGCGAGATGGACCAGCTGCTCGCCATCGGCGAACAGGAGACCATCGCGCTCACCGCCATGGCCCTCCACGGCCTCGGGGTCCCGGCCATTTCCTATACCGGCGCCCAAGCTGGCATCGTCACCGACGACGTTCACACCAAAGCCAAGATCCAGGGCATCGACGCCTCCGACATCGAGGCCGACCTCACCGCCGGCAAGGTTGTCATCGTGGCCGGCTTTCAAGGCATTACCGCCGAGGGCCGCATCTCGACCCTCGGCCGCGGCGGCTCCGACCTCACCGCCATCGCCCTCGCCGGCGCGCTAAAGGCCGACAAGTGCGAGATCTACACCGACGTCGACGGCGTCTACACCGCCGACCCCCGCGTGGTGAAGGATGCCCGCAAACTCCAGGAAATTTCCTACGACGAGATGCTGGAACTCGCCTCCTCTGGATCAAAGGTGATGCAGTCCCGTTCCGTCGAGTTCGCCCATAAATATGACGTCGTTTTCGAAGTCCGCTCCTCTTTTAACTACAACCCCGGAACCATCGTGAAAAAAGAAGTCGCCTACATGGAAAAAGTCGTCGTTCGCGGCGTCGCCGTCGACAAGGACCAAGCCAAGGTCGTCGTATCCAACATCGCCGACCAGCCCGGCTCCGCCGCCAAGGTGTTCACCGCCCTGGCCGATGCCTCCATCATCGTCGATATGATCGTGCAGAACGTAGGCCGCAACGGCGTGGCCAACCTCACCTTCACCGTCCCGTTGACCGACGCCCATAAAGTCGGCCCCACCCTCGCCCCGGTGCTCACCCTGCTCGGCGGCGCCCAGGTGACAATCCACGACGACATCGCGAAGCTCTCCGTCGTCGGCGTCGGCATGAAGACCCACAGCGGCGTCGCCGCCACCCTCTTCACCGCCCTCGCCGCCGCCGGGGTGAATATTCAATTGATCAGCACCTCCGAGATAAAAATCTCCGTCATCGTGGACAAAACCAAGGCCGACGACGCCGCCCGCGTCGCGCACAAGGCCTTCGAACTCGAAAACCTCTGAGCTCCGGAGTTTCCCCGCCTCCGCGATGATCAGGGTGCCAGCCAGCCCAGCCCAAACGCCATGAAGTTCGTCAGCACACGCGGCCAATCCCCCGCCCTCGGTTTCTCCGACGCCGTCGCCACCGGCCTCGCACCCGACGGCGGGCTTTATCTGCCCGAGATGCTACCGAGTTTCTCCGCCGCCGAGCTCGCCCGTTTCGCCACACTCTCCTATCCGGAGCTCTGCTTCGAGTTTCTCTCCCGCTTCGCCACCGATATCCCGCCAGAAACCCTGCGTTCGCTCGTCGCCAAGAGCTATACCACCTTCGCCCACGCCGACATCGCACCGGTGGTGAAGCTCGACGAACTCACCTACGTGCTGGAGCTCTTCCACGGCCCCACTCTCGCCTTCAAGGACTTCGCCCTGCAACTGCTGGGCAACCTCTACGGACACCAGTGTGCTGTCCGCGGCCAGACCATCAACGTCCTCGGCGCCACCTCGGGAGACACCGGCTCGGCCGCCATCCACGGCCTGCTCGGCAAGCCCGGCGTCGCCATCTTCATCGCCTACCCCGACGGCCGCACCTCGCCCCTTCAAGAACGCCAGATGGCCTGCACCGGAGCGGCCAACGTCCACGCCTTGGCCATCGACGGCACCTTTGACGACGCTCAGGCCGCGCTGAAGGAGCTTTTCGCCGATCAAGAGTTCCGCACCCGCCACCGCCTGAGCGCAGTCAACTCGATCAACCTCGCCCGCATTCTCGCCCAATGCGTTTACTACCTCTGGGCTTACCTCCGTCTGCCCGCCGGAGTGCGCGGGGAAATCGAGTGGGTCGTGCCCACCGGTAACTTCGGCAACGTCCTCGCGGGCTGGCTGCTGCAAAAAATGGGCGTGCCCCTGCACGGGTTCCGCGTCGCCACGAACCAAAACGATATTCTCCACCGTCTCTTCACCACCGGCGATTACCGTGTCTCCAGCGTTACGCCCTCGCTCGCGCCCTCGATGGATATCCAGGTCTCCAGCAACTTCGAACGCTTCCTTTACTACAGCGTCGGGCAAAACCCTGCCAAGGTCCGCGAGATCATGACGGCCTTTAAGACGACCGGGGCCTATACTTTCGCCAGTTTTGACCCCGATACCTTCACCGCCTCGCGGTGCGCCGATGCCGAAATCCCCGGCCTCGTCCGGACTATCTACCAGGACTACGGCTACATCGCTGACCCGCACACCGCATGCGGTTTTAAGTCACTCGCAAAGACTCGTCCGAGTATCGTCCTCGCCACCGCCAGCCCGGCCAAGTTTCCCGACACCATCCTCTCCGCCATCGGCGTTGAACCCATCAACCCAGGCCTGGAGTCCCTCAAAAGCCGGCCGCTGACTAAACACCGGCTACCGGCAAATACCGCCGCCATCCGGACCTACCTGGACCGCCACGCGGTCTGACTGGAGCCACAGGCAGGGCAAAAAGCCCGCGGGAAAATCCCCGAGGGCTTTAACACGCAGGACTTTTCGGCAACAGGAGCCTCAGTCTGGACTATTCCGTTACCCGCGTCGCGTCGAGGCGACTCGGGGGCCCCTTTGAGTGGGGCCCTCGGCTCCGGGCTACGCCATCTCCGCTTCGCCCCTTCCTTCGCTCGGTCCGCGCCAAAATCAGCTAGCCACCTCGCCCAGCTGCGCTGCCGTCGAACTGATTTATCCCGGCTCAGGTCCCCGCGACAAAAGCGATGCTCTTGATCTCAATGCGTTCGCTTGGGGTGCTGCGCTCCGGACCAGCGGTCGGCACGGTGGCGATCGCCTCCAACACTGCATCGCCGGCCACGAGTTGGCCAAAAGCCGTGTATTGTTTATCCAGGAAACGGGCTTCTCCGTGGCAGATGAAAAACTGGGAACCAGCGCTGTCCGGACTCGAAGAGCGGGCCATAGAAAGCACACCCCGCACGTGCGCCTTGGCATTGAACTCCGCCTTGATCTGGTAGCCGGGACCACCGGTGCCGGGCTGCCCGCGAGCCCCAGTCTTGGAGTTCGGGCAACCACCCTGAATCATGAAGCCTTTGATGATACGATGGAAGGCTGTGCCATCATAAAAGCCCTGCTGGGCGAGCTTCTTGAAATTCTCGACGTGCCCGGGCGCGACGTCGGGCCAAAATTCGAGGGTAAGATCGCCCTTGGTGGTGGTGATTACGGCCAATTCTTTGGTGGTGCTCATGGATGGAAAAAACGACCCTCACCTTCGCGCTTCCCGCCGGCAAGCCCACACTCCAGTTTATTCCATCTGATGCCGTATTTTGACCACAACGCCACCACACCCTTGGCCGACTGCGCCCGCGAGGCATGGCTACGCATTCAGACCGAGAACTGGCACAACCCCTCCAGCCCTACCCGTGCCGCCGCCCGCGCCCGCATCCGCTTGGAATCCTACCACGAAGCCGTGGCCATTATGCTCGGGGGCGAACCCTCCCACTACATTTTCAACTCTGGTGCCACCGAGGGAGCCCATGCCGTGCTGGCACACTGGGCGCAAAAACTGCCTGCCCAAGCAAGAATAGCCGTCTCAGCAACGGAGCATGCCTGCGTGCTCGCAGCCGCGGGTCACTACTTTCCCAACCGCATCGACTGGCTGCCTCACGAAGGCGGCGGCTTCGTGCCACCGGCCGCAATCTCAAACGCGATTGCAGCCGGCGCCGCTGGTATTGTGGTAATGGCCGCCAATAATGAAACCGGTGTGCTGCAACCCTGGCCCGAAATTGCCGCAGCCTGCCAACGTGCCTCGGTTCCCTACCTCTGCGATGCCACTCAGTGGCTGGGCAAACTACCAGGCGCCGGACTTGGTTCGAATAACACATGGATTATTGCCAGCGGACACAAATTCGGTGCCCCCAAAGGAGTTGGGTTCATTAAATTACCCAAGTCGCTGCCCGAGCTCCAAAAACCTGGCGGAGGGTTGCAGCAAAATGGTCATCGCGCCGGCACCGAAGACCTGGCAAGTATCGCCGCATTCACCGCCGCCCTCGTGGAGGCGGAACAAAAACATGTCCTCTGGGAATCACAACGCCTTGCCTGGAGGGATCATTTTGAAAAGGCCTTGCTCTCCTCGATCCCCGGATTACAAGTTATTGGACAGCAATGGGAAAGGCTCTGGAATACCAGTCTGCTTATAGTTCCCTGCGGCACACAAAGCCAATGGGTTACAAAGTTAGACAAGGCCGATTTCCAAATTTCCACCGGGGCCGCCTGCACTGCGGGTAAAGAGGGGCCATCGCACGTCCTAGCAGCCCTCGGTTTACCCGCAGAATTAGCCAGGCAGGCCCTGCGCATCAGCTCCGGTTGGCAGACCACTGAACAAGACTGGCAGGAACTGCAGGCCATATTTCAAAAAACTAACCATAGTATCATGACGTCAATTGGTTTTATAGAACATAAAACCTAATCACCGCCGCTAGAGAGTTAGTAACAATACGTCAGACTGATCGCAATTTTCCGTAAAAAAACCCGGCCCTCGCGGACCGGGTTGAAAATTAATTTGCAACAGGCTCTTTTTTCTCGGCATCGCGAACATCCGGACCGTCATCCGATGCACCCACGACATAATAGTCCTTGTAGGACTTGTCATAATATTGCGCGTAGTAGTAACCAGAAACAGCGAGATTCAAACCATTCAGCACCGCGCCAAAACAAGTGACATTAGACTCCAGCAAGCGACGGGCCGCGGATTGTGCCGCCTTACGCCGAACCTTGTTAAAGAAGATGGTAAAAATAGAGCCGTCCACCAGTGGCAATACCACCAAGGCATCGCTAACCGCTGCGATTGGCGGCGTGTCGATGAAAACACGATCGTAGCGTTTACGAAGATCGGAAATCATGATCTCGAAACTCTTGTTGTTTAAAATTTGCGTAGGATTTTTGGCACGACCACCCGTAGGTATAACATCCAGATTCGGGTGAACGTCCTTCAGGATGACCTCGTCAATGGTGGCCGATCCAGCGCATATATCGATCACGCCCTTGAGATTCTCGCGGCGGAAGGACTTGTGGATATTCGGTTTGCGCAAATCGCAATCCACCACGCACACCTTGTCGCCATGGGCGGCGTAAGTAAGGGCAAGATTAGTGGTGGTAAATGACTTACCCTCACCAGGAATTGTGGAGGTGGTTAAAATTACCTTGGCATCCTTGGCGTCATCCCGAAGACGGAGACTCGAATGGAGGGTCAGGAAAGCCTCGGAAACTTGACGATCGGCGTTGTTAACCACAATCTGGGCCTTGTCCGGTTGCTCCATCTTCTTGATCTGCGGGATAATTCCGAGCAAGGGGAGACCCACCACCGACTCGATATCGAAGGAGCTCTTTACCCGGTCATCGATGAACGCGACGAAAAAGGCAAAAGCGAGACCAAGACCAAGACCGCCAACTAGTCCGATACCAATATTCAAGACGATCTTGGGTTCAACATAACGATTGGGCAGAGAAGGAACCGCGGAGTCGACCTTGCGCGCACCACTATTTTCCATAGTCGCCTGCATGTTGACCTCGCGCATACGCGCAATGAGATTAGTCAATATCTCATTATTAATCATAAATTCACGTTCCTGAGCTGAATACTGAACGGCCAAGCGATCCAAGGCCAAGGTGGCCGTAGATGCTTCCTCAAGGTTCTTGCGTGCCTGCTCATCGTTGCGCATGGCGTTTTCATATTCAGCTTTGATACTTGCGGCGGAAGAGGCCAAGGCACGCTCCAACTCCCGTTCAGACTGCGCCAAGTTGTTACTGGCCTCAATCATGGTCGGATGTTTGTCGCGATACCGTTCGCGCATTTGCGCAATCTCAATTTTCCGGCTGGCAACTTGCTGGGTAAGCTGAGCAATGTTGGGGTTTTGGGATATATAGGGTAATTCAGCGAGATCGGATTTACTCTCCAAACGCTCTTGAACCTGTTTCCAACGAATCTCGGATTGCTTGAGCTGGGACTGCGTCTGGGTTACTAGCAAATTCAGCTGCTTTAAGGTCTCGGTAACGATGTCCTTACGCTGGTCCAATGAAACCATATCGTTTTTTTCGCGATATGCCTGCAAGGCCAGCGCCTGTTCCTCCACTCTCTTCCGTTGTTGCTCGGCACGGATTTGCAAATCTTCCACTGCGCGCATGGATTCATCGATTCGCACGCGGGCATTCCACTGCAAGAACTCATCCACAAACATGTTAGATATCTTGGCCGCAATCACCGGATCAGGATGCCGGTATGAAACTTGAACCACCAAACTCAGGCGCAAAGGCACAATTTTACGATTTTCACCCAAAACTTCTAAGGGGGTAAGCGGATCACCCCAGCGGCCTTTTTCATAAGGCGCCATGAATTGCCGTAATTCATCACCGGTAATACGATCCGCAACACGCTTGATGATAACCGCACTCTCCAAGACCTTCACCAAGGTGTTCAAATCTTCGGTGGATAGCACACGCGTCTCCACGACGGACTCAGCCTGGATAACTTTGGCGTCTTGGCGAAGAACCTGAATACTGGCCACAGATTCGTAGATCTTCGTCTGACTAAAGGTATAAACCAGCGCCGAGGAAAAGACGACCAGGAACACTACGACGACATACCAAACTCGTTCGCGGAGAATGAGGAGATAATCATTCAGGCTTCGCTGGGCGGCGCTTTCGCCATAACCCGGGGCATTATAGCCATAGCCATAACCGCCGTTGCCGTAATCGGCAGGCGGAGCGCCTGCCGGTTGCTTATTTTGCGAATCCATTTCGTTTAATTCAAAATTGTTTAGAAAATACGCTCTTCAACCTGAATCACATCATCAACCTGCAGCGCCCAAAGATTGGCTGAGCGGCTTTCCATCAACTTGTCCGCATTGATGGTAAAAGTCGTGCTGACTCCCTTTTCATCCGTGCGGATGATCTTCACTTTGGAACGATCCGCCAATCGACTGAAACCGCCGGCTCTCGCCACGGCCTCCAGCAAAGTAAGGCCGCGCTCGGGAGGAAAAGGCACCGCCTGCGGGGAATTGACCGAACCGATCACGTTCACCGCCCGCTCAGCATACTTTAGAACAATTAACGTGACTTGGGGATTAACTAAAAAGTCTCGATCATAAAGCTGGCGTATCATTTCCTCCACTTGTCGAACACTGCGATTTTTGACCGAGACATTACCAATCAAAGGCAGTGACACAGTATACTCTTGAGAGACGGAAACCTCGCGAGTAAGATCTTCCTCCTTATATACTTTGACCTGTAAAATGTCGGCCGGCCGCAAAACATAATCCGTAGAAATCGCGAGCGTCGTGGACTCAGGGCTGGGCGCTACGACCTCAGCGGCGCCAAGAGGTAAACATGCGTAGAAGCCGGTGACGCAGAGAATGAAAAAATGTGAGGGAAATCGAAGAAAGCGCATAGGGACAAAAAAACGGAAGAAGACCGAAATCTTCTTCCGTTTGTTCTAATTTAGACAGTGAAAACTAAAACAATCTTAGTAGCGGACATTGGCGCTGATCGAAACGATGTTCGCATCGAAATCAGCGTTGCCCTGCTTACCGGCGGAAGCGTTATCAAAATGGCTGATGCTGGTGTCGAAGGACAGATACTTGTTGTAGGTATAAGAAACACCTACCCGAGCTGAGATAAAGGTGTCGTCGCGGTCGAAGCCCTGGAAGCTGGTTTGCTCCAAACCTAAAGAAGAGAAGGCGCTGAAATCTTCGGCGATTTTAGACCGGGCGCCCAAAGAAATTGAAGCCTTCTCCTGGCGGACACCAGTTGCGCCGGTTCCGAAGTCATTGCTGGCATCCAGAGTAAACTGGGTCTTTTGAGTAAAGACGTAGGTCAAGGCAGCCTTGAGACCGATACCATCGCTATCGCTGTTTGCGGCATCTCCAGAGCGGGAGTTGAAACCAACCGAGAAGCTTCCGAGGAGTTTGGGAGTAAACTCACCGCGAGCACCCACGTTCACGTAGGTGTCCATGTAGTCTTTATCTTTGATAGCAACTTGAGTGGCACGGTATTGAACACCAAGGCCGAGGTCGAGCTTGGGCTTGACGGCGAAATAGTAGTTCACCGGAACCACATAAATGTCACGATCCAAGAGGCCGAAGACACCGACGTATTGGGTGGAATCATACTGCAAACCAACTCCAACCTTCGACTTCTTGGTCAGGCTGAGTTCAGCATTGCCGCCTGCGGTGTAAACGTCCGAACGAACAAGACTTGCGTCGGTTTGCCCTAATATATCGCGATTGTTCTGGAACTGCTCGTTGAAGGAAGCATTTAAATCCAAGCGGAGCTTGGAGCCCTCGTAGGTGGACTTGGCAAAGAAATTGGCAAGAACCTCGTTGAGGTAGCTGTTGTCCGTATAGGCCGTGAAACGCTCAGAGAACGCCACGGTGCCCTTGGTCAAGGAGCTCTTTCCGAAGGTCAGCTCCACACCAGGAGCAAATTCAAAAATGGTGTCCTGAAGCTCATTGCTTGAAAGGAAGGTCAGATTGTCCTCGTAACGGGCTTCCGAGCGGGCGGTCAAAAAAAGTTCGGCATTGTCACCGATGGCGAGGAAAGGTGCCGCGAAAACAGGCGTGGCGGCAAGGGCTGAAAGAAGGGCGAGGCGGCTCTTGGTTGTCATAGTTAAATTGGGATTAGTTGATAAGACCTGAAAGAATCGGAGAGGGGAGGCAAGCCTTGTTTAAATTCCTTGGGGTAAGTTAACCGAAGCGACACAAACATAAGCAAACGCAACAAAAATGCAGTAAGGACCATGAGCTTTGCAAGCTCGGAAATGCCTTTCGAAGGCTCTTAACCCCCTTTGAATAAATTTTTTAAAGTATAACGAATAACCCATTTGGGACTCTAGGTTTGCAGCCGGCTGGCCCTCCTTTCTATGTCAGGTTTATGGCTGAATCTACCCCACCCCAATCTACCCCTAAGCCAAATTCGCCTCAATCGAGCGGGACAAAATCCCCAAAATTAACCCCTCCCAAAGCCGCTTGGGAAAATTTCCTGCCGGTTCGTTTGAAGCAGACTCCGCTGGGAACGAGTGTCCGCATAATCTGGCCGCTGGCGGCCCTATGGATGATCTTGCTCGGTTTGATCAGTTGGCTCGGCCTCGCAACCGGCGCGTATCTTTTTGTCAAATACCGTCGCGACTTCAGTGAGGTGCAGTTCAAGCACATGCTTTTTTATCCGGCTGAACGGGAAAACTACCGAGTGGCACGGGGTGATTACCTGATCGCACTTTCACAAAAAGAACTTGAGGCGAAAAAATTCCGCGAGGCTTTCTACCATCTTCGTGTCGGCGCAAGCATGGCACCGCGCAACCGTGATGGACGCATGCTGCTGGCTCAATTTTATGTCGTTTGGCAACGTCCTGACCTCGCGCACAAGCTCCTGGCAGAAGGGCTTGAGGACCACGCCGGGGATCAGGACTATCTGCAAGCTACTTTCAGTTTTTTGCTTCAGCGCCAAGAAGACTACGAGTTGATCCAAATCGCCGACCGTCTTTTGGCCAGTTCCGAGCGTAACGGCATGCCCGACGAGCGCCTGCGCCTGATCGCGACGGCCCGCGCCACCGCCCAGTTTTTCCGCGGCAATTACGACGCGGCTGAGGATACCATTCGCGAGTATCGCATCGCAGATTCGATCGACGGTCGACTGCTTGCTGTTCGCGTCGCTTGGGCCCGGGGCGAACGCGAGTCAGCCCTAGCCGCTCTGCAGAGCATGACAGAAGAGTTGCCGGATAACGAACAGGTATATGCCCAATACACCTCCTACTTGCGGGAAGGTGGCCGGGACGATGAGCTGCGCCGGCAGGCCGTCCTGCGACAACTCTCTTACCCCGACCGGCCGCGGGCCCGCGTCGACCTGCTTTATCTTTATAATAAAGCAAACGAAGATAATAACTTACAAATGAGCGTGGAAGATCTTTTCCGCGACTTTGGTGCCAATGGAGAGGTGATGCTGGCGCTGGGCGACTTTGCCGCCAATACCGGCCGCCCCGAACTCGCGCGGCGCGTCTACGATCATTGCAAAGTCGCACAACTGCCTTGGGATGGTGCCGCGCTCATGACGGTCGAGGCCTACGTGGTCGCGAAACGCTACCGGGAAGCTCTCGAAGCGTGCACTGGCCTGCAAAAAGAAAACCCCGAATGGGGAAAACGTTTTTACTCGGTTTTTAACGGTCTCCAAGCCATCGCCAATTTCGGTCTCTCCGACGTCGAGGCGGCCGAGCTTTTTTTGAGCAACTTCCTCGCCCAATCCGGCGTTCGCGCTGAAAATCTCGTGGCTGTTTCGAATCGCCTGCTAAGCGTCGGCGCCGACGATCAAGCTCGCCTCGTGCTGGCCCAGGCAGTCCGCGCAGACCCCCTTAACCAAACCGCCTTGACCGGATTAATCCGCCTAGATCTTGCAGCCGGCCGGGCGGAGGCAGTGAGCCCACATATCGAAACCTTGCTCACGACGAGAACCCCGCCCCGCCTCTTGCTTCGGGAGGCCTATGACCGTCTCGCCAGCGACCGTTTCCTGCTCATTCCGCAAAGGGCGACGCTGCTCAAAGCGATAAAAAACTATCTCTAAAATCACGCTCCTCAGGCGACCAAAACCTGATCCAGCGCGGCCAAAAACCGCTCGTTTTGCACCGAGTTGCCCACCGTCACGCGGACCCACTCGGGCATGCCATAGGGCTTCATCGGTCGCACAATCACCCCGCGCCGCTGCAACTCGGCAAAAACCCGGGCGCCATCCCCCACCCTTACCAGCAAGAAATTCGCCACACTGGGCACGATCTCGAGCCCTCGGCCGGCCAAGGCCGACTCGAGCTGGCGCAAACCTGCTGCGTTAGTCACACGTGCCCGCGCCATGAAATCGGCGTCGTCGAGCGCGGCGACCGCCGCCGCCTGCCCGATAGCATTGACGTTAAAGGGCTGCCGCACGCGATTGAGCAGGCCGGCCAGTTCGGGCGAAGTGTAGCCATAACCAACCCGCAGGGAGGCGAGGCCGAAAATCTTAGAAAAAGTCCGCAAGCCGATGACCTTTCTTCCCTCGGCCAGCAACGGCCGCAGATCGGGGGGATTGTCCAGATACTCGGCATAGGCTTCGTCAAAAACAAAAACCACCTGCTCAGGCAGTCCCCTCACCAAAGCGTGGATCTCCGCCTCCGTATTGGCTGTTCCCGTGGGGTTGTTTGGACTGGGCAAAAAAACCAGCTTGGTGCGCGGAGTCACCGCCCGGGCCAAGGCTTCCAGATCATGACGGTGCTCAACCAGCGGCACCTCCACGGGACGAGCGCCAAAAAGCAGTGCGACCAGCTTGTAGACGATGAACGCCGGCGCACCCATCACCACCTCATCGCCTGGACGCAGGAAAACGTGCCCCAGCAGCTCGAGAAGCTCGTTAGAGCCATTGCCGACCACGAATTGCTCGGCCGCCAGCCCATGGCGTGCGGCCAGTTTTTGCCGCAGCACAAAACAACCGCCGTCAGGATAAAGCTCACTGTGAGCAAGCGCACGCGTGGCGGCCGCCAACGCGAGGGGCGAGGGGCCGAGCGGGTTTTCATTCGAGGCCAGTTTCAGGATTCCGGCCGGATCCAGGCCGAGCTCACGGGCGACGTCCTCGATCGGTTTGCCCGGCTCGTAGACCGGCTGGGTGAGGACGCTGGGGTTGACAAGGGCGGAGAGAGTCATGGAAGCCCAGCCAAACCCGCCCGGGCGCGCGGGCCAAGGCGTTTTCAGCGCAACGCCAGCGGAGGGCCCAGCACTTCGCGCCATACCAGAGCCCGTCGTAATGCCCGCGGGTCCCGAAAATCATCCGCCAAACTGCCGCCCACGGTGCCCGCCCGCGCGACCGGGGTCACGCCGCGCACCGCATCAGCTGACGCCAAGCCGCCCGCACCCCGTGCGCTGCCCAAGGCGGCCTGGACGGCCTCCCGCCGACGCTCTTCGAGTTGCCGCAACTGCTCCGCCAAAGCGCGCTGCCGCTCGAGGATGGCCTCCTGCGCCGAGGCATCAGCCCTGGCCAAAGGTGCAACCGGCCCGGCATCGTGGGAAGGCTGGGGCAAGGGCGGCGGAATCTCTTGAAAAACAGGGCGGAATGGATCGCCTCCGCCCATGGGTGGCATGGCCGTTGGGTTCGCGCCCTGGCCGCGACGCTCGAGGATTTTGCGGCGGATTTCCTCTTGGATGCGCCGCACCCGCTCTTCCTGCTCGGGATCGGTGCCGTCACGCGAGATCGGAGCCAGTTCACGCTGCTCGGCTCGCGCCGGGGGCCGAGGATTTTCCGGCACCCCGTCTTCATCGTAGTCGGTCGGCAAACCCTCTTTTTCGCGCTGGCGGTTATTCAACCACACGGCGATCGCACCAGCGACCACCAAGATCAGCTGCAGGTTTTCAAGAATCCAGTTCACCAGAAAAAAACGCTAACAGGGCAAATATCGGTAATCGCTGGGTGCTTACTTGCGTTCGTCGGTGCCGATCACCTTGCGCATGGAGGTATCCGCCTGGATATTTTCCATTTTGTAATAATCCATCACACCCAGCCGGCCGGAACGGAAGGCCTCGGCAAGCGCGAGGGGCACTTGAGCCTGGGCTTCGACGACCTTGGCCTGCATCTCCTGCACACGGGCCTTCATTTCCTGCTCCACCGCCACGGCGGCGGCGCGCCGGATTTCCGCCTGGGCCTGCGCAATGCTCTTGTTCGCCTCCGCTTGGGCTTCCTGAAGCTTGGCGCCCACATTTTCGCCGACGTCCACATCGGCGATATCGATGGAAAGGATTTCAAACGCGCTGCCCACATCGAGACCGCGCTTGAGCACGACCTTCGAGATGGAGTCGGGGGATTCGAGGACCACCTTGTAACTCTCGGCCGAGCCGATGGTGGACACGATGCCCTCGCCGACGCGGGCGATAATAGTGTCCTCCTTGGCGCCGCCGACGAAGCGATCGAGGTTGGTGCGCACCGTCACGCGAGCCTTCACCTTTACCTGGATGCCATCTTTCGCCACACCGTCGATAGTGGTGCGGCCCGAAGCGGGATTGGGACAATCGATGACCTTGGGGTCGACCGAGGTGCGGACCGCCTCCACCACGCTCTTGCCTGAGCCCTTGGTGGCGAGATCGATGGCGCAGGCACGATCCCAGTTCAGCTCGATCCCGGCCTTCTGGGCCGCGATAATCGCCTGCACGGTGGGGACGACATTGCCACCCGCCTGAAAGTGCGAAGCCACCTCATCCGCGCTCAAGGCGATGCCGGCGCGCACTGCCGTGATCCGAGCATCCACGATCAAACCGAAGGGGATGCCGGCAAACTTCATCGCCAACAACTTAGAAATAGGCACCGGAGCCTGGTTAAAAAGCGCCTTCACGTAGGCGCCGATAAGGCCTAAAACCAACGTGCCCAGAATCAAGGCCGGCACGCCGATAAGGACAAACAGTATGAGGGTGGTTTTTTCCATGATAGTTAGATTGGGTTGGAGAGGGTTGGGGACGTCGAAGCCGGAAAGCGATCAAACCACGGTTACAATCAGACGGAAATTATCGACTGACCTCACCCGTAACCGAGCGCCCTCCGCCGCGAAGCCATTCTGACAGAACGCTTCGTAACGCCGGCCTGCCACCCGCACGTAGCCGCTGGGTGCCAGCGTGGTCTCAGCCACCGCCTCGGCCCCCACCACCTCGTCCGCCACAGCGACGGGCGGCTGGCTTTTGCCCGCAAGGGTCATTCCCATGGAAAAAAACTTGGCCAGTCTCGACTTGGGCAACCAAACCAGCTCGGCGTAAATAACCGCCGCCAACACCACGCCCGCCCCGGCCGCCGCCAACCAGCCACCGTGCGACCCGTTCTCCCGGAAGGCGAGGGCCACCCCGGCAAGCATGGCCAGACCACCCGCGATACCGAGCACTAGGCCCGGCACAATCAATTCCAAGGCCAGCAAAATAATTCCCGTAACAAAAAGCAGAAGAACAAGGCTCATAGGGAAAATCATTCAACCGGCCGCACCAACAACGCAAAGGACTTACGCTCGACAACCTGCACCCGCGTGCCGGCCTCAACGGAGCCGACGGCTACCTGCGCCTCGTAGCGCACCCCGTCCACCTCGATCTGTCCGCTCGGAGTCAGCGCCGTCACCGCCACGCCTTCGCGCCCGATCAGAGCCGCGATCTCGCCGGCCCGCCCCGGGGCCAAGCCCGCACTCTGTGCCGCCCCAGCCGGCGCGCCACCCACCGCGATACGCGCGAGAATCCACCCCTTGGGCAGGAAACGCCAGACCGCCGCCCCGCCGATCAACGCGATCGCCAGCGCCAGCGCTACGCTTAGCACCGGCTGGAAAAGGGTGGCTGCGTCCAGCGTCGGGACCTCGCCCGGCCACAAGTCGAGCATAGACCAAACCAAGGAACCGAGCATCAGGATTGCCCCCGCCAAGCCCGCCACCAGAGCCCCGGGAATCAAAAATACCTCCACTGCCACCAGCGCCACCCCGAGAACAAAGACCAAAATCGCCTCATGGCCCGACAACCCCGCCGCATGGTGACCAAAAAAGACCAGCGCGAGCAACAGGCCGCCCGCGATGCCAAAAAAACCGAAACCCGGGGTCTTGAACTCGATAAAAACACACAAGAGACCCAGGCCCATCAACACCGGAGCGATCCGGTTGATGGCCGAGGCCAGTTTCTCCGACCAGCTCACTTCAAGTCGGGTGGTCGCATAGCCGCCCGGCCCGAATTTTTTCCCCAGCAAGTCCTCCAGCGTATCCCGCGTGCCCGACGAAAACAAGGGCGCCGGCGGCTCCCCGTAAATTTTAGCCGCCTCGTCCGCTGTAAGGGAAAGGAGTTCGCCCTTGGGCTTCACCACCACCTCGCCAATTTTGAACTCGAAATCGGCGTCCATCATGGCCCGCACCGCATCAGCTCGGTGCGCCTTGCCGGCACTAAGCGACCGCACCTTGGCACTGAGGTAGCTGTTAATCTTCTGCTTCATGGTCGCGGGCACATCTTCACCCCCGCCACTCACCGCCGCGGCCGCCCCGATCACCCCGCCGGGGGAGAAATAAATCTCGTCCGCCGCCGAGGAGATAATCGCACCGGCCGAGATGGCCTCCTTATTCACATAGACAATGGTGGTGCCTTCAAATTTTTCCAGCGCGGCCATAATCTCGAGCGTGGTTCCCAGATCCCCGCCCGGAGTCTCCATGTCGATCACGACCGTGCCCACGCCCTCGTCCTGCGCTTCCTTTAAGCCACGCCGCAAGACATACAAAATCGGCGCCGCGATCGGCTCGCGCACCGGAATAACCTTCACCCGCGCCGGCTCCGCTGCCGCGGCGACGCCCGCCTCGCCCTCAGCCGCCCGCGCGGCGCCACCAAGACCGAGCAGACCCGCCGCCACCAACATCCATTTTCGAAGCATAAACATTCTAGTTTCATTTATCCCGAGCACGGCTCGGGCGCAAGCGCAGCCGGTCCTCCCGGCCTCCAAATATCCCTTTGCCCCTGGCCGCCCCGCACTTCATTCCATCGGCCGCATGCTCGATACTGTTTCATACCTCGGAGAAACCCTGCACCGCTGGCGCGTGGGCCGCTCCACGTTTCTCGCCTCGCCCGAACGCGGCGCCCGGCTCATGAACTGGAGCCTCACGCTCGCGGATGGATCCGTCCGTGACGTCGTCCACTGGCCGGAGCTCGCCAACCTCGAAAACTTCGCCGGAGTGCGCGGCGGCAACCCGATTTTGTTTCCTTTTAACGGACGCTCGTTTGATGGCGGCGACATCCAGTTCTGGCGCGATGCGCAAGGCGTCCGACGCCCCATGCCCATGCACGGCATCGCCCGCCAAGGGCGTTTTGAGATCATCCGGGCCGATGCCGCCGGCTTCACCACCCGCTTTCTCCCCGACGACGCCGCCCGCGAAGCCTACCCCTTCGATTACGAATTCACCGTCGGCTACCGCTTCAGCTCCGCCGGCCTCACCTGCGAGTTCGTGCTCAAAAATCTCGGCCCAACCCCGCTGCCTTGGAGCGCCGGCCACCATTTTTATTTCAGCGTGCCTTGGGAACCCGGCCGCACCCGTGAAGACTACCTCCTTTCGATCCCGGCCAACCGCCGGCTGCGCCAGGATAAACAAGGGAAACTCATCCCGGGCCCGGATCTGCCCGCCTCTGCCTGCCTGGCGCAACCCGACTGGATCGATACGTTCCATCTGGGCCTCGCCGCGCCCACCGCGACCCTTGCCCCCATCGGGGGTGACCGCGCCGGAGCCATCCAAATCAGCCTGGGGTTGGATAAAAAAGCCGCCCCCGCACCTGATACCACCTTCGTGACTTGGTCCGCCTCGCCCGAAGCCCCGTTTTTCTGCGTCGAACCCTGGATGGGGCCGCCCAACTCCGCCGAGACCGGCGTCGGCCTGCACCTCGTGCCGCCGGGCAAGAGCCAGACTTTCGTGGTCGAGGTCGCGCTCGCGCCCTGATTCTGCTCAAGCTGCCCACCCCGCATGATGCCCTTACACACACTTGCGTTGCCCCGGCCTGCCCTGAGTTTTCTCGAAGGCATCGGGACCATGGAGATGATGCTGGTCGCGGTGATCGGCCTGCTCCTTTTCGGCGGCAAGGGCCTGCCCGAGATGGCCCGAACCTTCGGCAAGGTCATTCGCGAGTTTAAAAAAGCCAGCGCCAACGTGGAAGACGAGGTGAAGCGCGTGATGAACGAGGAACCCGCCCCGCTCCGCCCTACTCTGGTCCGCAAACCCGTGCACCTGCCCGCTGCTCCTTTGCCCGCTCCCACTCCGGCCGCCACCGAGCCACCGCCATCAAGCGACCCGGCCAACTCCTGATTTTTCCGCCATGCCCTTCTCCGCCTTTCATTTCACCCTGCGGATCGGCGCCCTGATCGGGCTGCTGCAATTCGTCGCCACCCTGATCGTCTACGCCTGCGGCCTGCATGGCTCGCCCGCCGACTTGGAGGCTGGGCACAAATTCGAAAGCCTCGCCGCGTTCGTCGCCATCACGGCCTGCCTGTCGCTCGGATTGCGAAGCGCGCAACGCGATTTGCACCGCGCCGGCGCGCCGTTTGGTTTCACCGCAGGTGCCCGCCTCGCCCTGAGCGTCGCCTCGGCCGGCGGCTTATTCACCGCCGCCGGGCAATACGCCTACGTCGCATTCATCCACCCCGCCTACTCCGGGCATCTGCGCGCTGCCTTGATCACAGGTGCCAAACTGGCCCCCGACCAAGCCGAGGCCTACGCCCACCAACTGGATTTTGCCACCTCGGCGGTATTTCGCGGCCTGAATCAGGGCGTTAGCACCCTGTTCTTCAGCCTGCTCATCGGCTGTGCCTACGCGCTATTGTTCCGCGATCGCCCGGCCAAGCCGCCGGAGTTGGTCTCCTAACCAAAGGATAGCCCGAGGGGCGTTGTGCCGCCCGAAAACGCGGGCCAATCGCGGGCGCCGTGCTGGGCCCCCGGCTGGGCCGCTCTCACCTGGCTCTCGTGCTGGCCATCGTAACCTTGTTTTTTATCGGCATGTCCGGTCGCTTCGGCCCCGCCAGCACTCTTGTGGCCAACGCCGTGGCGCCACGTTTTCGGGGCGGCTTCATGAGTCTGAACTCCTCCGTGCAACCGACCGCGAGCGCACTGGCCAATCTGCTCGGCGGCCTCTTGATCGCACGAGACTCCGCCGGTCACCCCACTGGAGACCGAGTCGTGGGCTGGGTATCCGTGCTGGCCTTCATCCTCACCCTGATCCTCGCCCACCGACTTCGCGCCGCCGCCTGAGCGACGCACGCGGCTTTGCGTTTGCGGCCGGCCGTTTTCGCCCCAGCCTGAGGCCATGCTCGAAACCATTAAAAAAACTATTCTCGCCGGCGTCGGTGCCGCCGTGATCACCAAGGAAAAAGTTCAAGACGCGCTCGAGGACTATGTGCGCGAAGGCAAACTCAAGGCCGACGACGCCCGCATCATCGCCGACAAGATCGCCGAGCGCGGTCGCCGGGAGTTTGAAGAACTGGGCCAACAAGCCTCGGCCAAAGCGGCGGAACTTTTCCACCGTCACGACACCGCCGTGACCGCCCGGCTCGCCGCCTTGGAGGCCCGCGTCGCCGCCCTTGAATCCGCCGCCAGCGCATCCGCGGCACCCGCGCCCACCCGCAACAGCGAACCCTGACCTGGCGCCACCATCCCCGCTCCCACTTTCTCTTCCCCTTGACTCCCTTCGCCCTCGTCACCCACGCCGTTCGCGCGAAGGAGATCATCGCCGTTGCCGCCCGCTGCGGTTTCGGCGAATTGCTTGACCAGTTGGAATTGCCCGCCGGCTTCTGGCAGCGCTTTATCCCGCGTCCGGCCCACCGCCTCCCGGCCTACGAACGGATTCGCGCCGGACTGGAAGAACTCGGGCCGGCCTTCATTAAAGCCGGCCAAATGCTGAGCATGCGGCCGGACGCCCTGCCGCCGGCCCTGATCATCGAGTTGCGGAAACTGCGCAGTCACGTGGCTCCCCTGCCGTTCGCCGAAATGCGTCCCGTGCTGGAAGCCGCTCTCGGCCGCCCCCCGCCCGAAGTGTTCGCCTCCTTCGACGAAAACCCGGCCGCGTCCGCCTCGCTCGCCCAAGTTTACTTCGCCCGACTCCACGATGGCCGCGAGGTCGCGGTAAAAATCCAGCGCCCCGGTCTGCGCCGCATCGTCGAATCCGACCTGGCCCTGCTGGCCTTCTTCGCCGGCCAACTCCACTCCCGCATCAGCGCCCTGCAACCCTATGACCTTCCCGCCGTGGTGGCCGAAGTAAGCACAGGAGTGCTGCGCGAACTCGACTTCACCCACGAAGCCCGCAACCAGCGTTTTTTTAACGCCACCAACCCCACCCCCGAGCACGTCTTCGCCCCCGAAGTGGTCGAGGAGCTATCCAGCGAATGCGTGCTGGTGATGCAGCGGATCATCGGCCGTCCGGTGGACGCCTCTGGTCTCGAGCCCGCCGCCGCCCGCGAGCTCGCCCGCGCCGGCGCCACCTCGCTTTTTCACCAAGTGCTCGTGGCGGGGTTCTTCCACGCCGACCCACACGCCGGCAACGTTCTGGTCGCCGCCGACGGCCGCCTCTGCTTCCTCGATTGGGGCCTCGCCGGCCACCTCACCCGCCGCCTGCGCCTCGCCTTGGCCGACCTTTTTCTCGCGGCCGTGGACCAAGACGCCGAACGCATCGTGCAGATCGCCGGCGAACTTGGCAGCCCCGGCGGCCGAGCCGACCTCCGGGCCATGGAACGCGATGTCACCCTGGCGCTGCGCGAAGACTTCAACCGGGCCATCCACCAGTTAAACCTCGGCCGGGCGATGCTGAAGCTGTTATTCATCTTTGGCCGCAACGGCATCTCCATCTCCAGTGACTACTCACTCATGGCCAAGGCCGTCCTTTCCATAGAGGAGGTCGCGACCAGCCTCGACCCGCACTTCGACCTGAAACGCTCCGCCCGCCCCGTGCTCGTGGCCTTGCAAAAGGAGCGTCACGGCCCTCGCGCCGTCCTGCGCGACACCCGAGCCATGCTACGCAGCACCTTCGGCAGCCTACGGGACCTGCCCGGCGAAATCCACCGCATCGTGCGAAGGCTGGAACACGACGAACTCACGATCAAGTTCCAGCACCAAGGTCTCGACGACCTCGACGACGCCCTCAAGACCTCCGCCAACCGCATCGCGCTCGGCTTCATCGCCGGCTCCCTGCTCATCGGCAGTTCGCTCATCGTCGCAGCCAAAGGCGGATCAGGCAACGCCCTGAGCACCACGGGCTACGTTCTCGCCGCCCTGCTCGCCGCCTACGTCGGCTACGGCATCGTGCGCGAAGGAAGGTAAACCCGGTGGACCACAAAAAAGCCTCAAGAACTTCTGCAAGTCCTTGAGGCCTAAATGGCTGCCCGGGTAGGGATCGAACCTACGACCAAGTGATTAACAGTCACCTGCTCTGCCACTGAGCTACCAGGCAATAAACCCCGTGAAGGGGGAGGGGAAAAACCAAGCCAGCTCCCCTTTTGTCAACGCCCTTTTCCCCAAAATCGCAGATTATTAGGCTGGCGCGCAGGTTTTGGTTGCCAAACGCCGCCGCCGAAGTTTTTGCTAAACCTCTTTTCCATTACGCCTGCCATCAATTCCGGTGCGACAGGGGGAACGAAACCATGAACAAAGCACTCAGCCTGACCATCACCCCGCGCGCCCAGACCGGTCGCTCGGCCTCCCGTCGTGTTCGCAAGGCGAACCAGATCCCCGCGATCCTCTACGGCAAACACACCACCCCGCAGACCCTTTCGGTCGACGCTCCCGAGCTCGTCCGCCTGCTCAAAGCCGTCGCCGGCCGCGCCCTGCTGATCGAGCTCGTCCAAAAGGATAAAGCCGAGAAGTCACTTTCCTTTCTTCAGGAAATCCAGCGCGACCCCATCACCGACAAATACCTTCACGTCGACCTACAAGAGGTAAAAGCCGACGAGAAGCTGGAAATCAACGTGCCCATCTCCTTGGTCGGCGAGGCTTTCGGCGTGAAACAACAGGCCGGCGTGCTCGAAATCGCCACCCATACCGTGCGCATCCGTTGCTTGCCCAAGGACTTGCCTCCCGTTATCGAGGTGGATATCTCCGAGCTAAAGATCAACGAAACCCTCAAAATCGCTAACCTGAAGGTGGTTTCCGGCGTAGAGTATCGCGATCTGCCCGGACAACCCGTGGTATCCGTGCTGAGTGTCGAGGAGCAAACCATCCCCGATGCCGCTGCCGCCACCCCCAGCGCAGGAGCCGCCGCCCCTGCCGCCGGTGCTGCCGCCAAGCCTGCCGCCGGTGCCGCCGCCGCGAAACCCGCGGCCGGCGCTGCCGCCAAGCCCGCGGCCGGCGCTGCCAAGCCCGCCGCGCCCGCCAAGAAGTAAGCCCCCCCGTCGGGCCCCGCGCCTTGCCGCCCGTGGCCCGCGCGATTGTTCTTTGAGTCATGTCCATCTCGCTTGTTGCCGGCCTTGGCAACCCCGGTCGCGCCTACGCCGCCACCCGCCACAATGCGGGCTGGCTGGTGCTGGAGGCGCTGGCCGGCGCCGAGAAGCTCGCTTGGCAAACCCAAGACCGCTTCGAGGCCGAGGTCGTGCGCTGGGACTTCGCTCCCGGCCACACCGTGTGGCTGGCCAAACCGCTTACGTTCATGAACGAAAGCGGTCGCGCCATCCAGAAGCTGGCAGCCTTTCACAAGATCCCGCCCGCCGCTATCACGGTCGTGTATGACGACCTCACCATCGACCTCGGCCTGCTAAAGATCTCCGTCAAAGGCAGCGCCGGCGGCCACAATGGAATCGCCGATCTGCTCCAGCGCATGGGCGATGGTTTTATCCGTTACCGACTCGGTATCGGTCCCAAAAAACCACTGGAGATGGACCTCAAGGATTTCGTGCTAGGGCGCTTCACCGACGAACAACAAACTCTTTTCAACCAACAACTCCCACATTTTGTCTCCGGCATCCGACTCCTGCTTGCCCAGGGGCCAGACCAGGCCATGAATCAACTTAACCGCCGCACCCTCCCAACATGAGCACCAACGCCCACCGCAATTACCTCGCCTCCTTCATCCTCGATAATCGAGGCAAGGAGGAGAGCGTCGAGCAGATCGTCGAAGTCGTGAAGACCGAGATCGCCGCCGTCTCCGGCGTCGTCGCCTCCGTCGAAAACATCGGTCGCAAAGACTTCGCTCGCGTCACGGACAACAAGTTCCCCGCCGCCAGCTACGTCCAGATCCGCTTCTCCGGCCCCGCCTCCGCGCCCGCCGCTCTTACCGAGCGCCTCCGTCTGAAGCACGCCGTCTACCGCACTCTCGTTGAGAATGCGTAAAGACCTCGCTTCGTAGTCTTCCCGTCCCACCCTTCCTGCCATGGCCAACCTCAACCGCGTCCTCCTGATCGGAAACCTTACCCGTGACCCCGAACTGCGAGTCACGCCAAAGGGCACGGCCATCTGCCAGTTTGGCTTGGCCATCTCACGTTCCTTCAAGGACGAGTCCGGCCAGACCCGCGAGGAGGCCACCTTCGTGGACATCGAGGCCTGGGGCAAACAGGGCGAATTGATCGCCAAGTATTGCACCAAAGGGCGCCCCCTCTTCGTCGAGGGCAGGCTACGCTTCGACCAGTGGGAAGATAAGGCGACCCAGCAAAAACGCAGCAAACTCAAGGTTGTCCTCGAGAATTTTCAGTTCTTGGGCGGTCGAGAGGGCGGTGCGCCCGGAGCCGGCGGCGCCCCCGCAGGGGCCGAAGACGCTGGCGTGGACCAAACCTACGATCGCCCGGCCGCCGTGCCACCCCGCGCTCCCGGCGGCGGCCGCCCTGCCCCCGCCCCCCAGCACGAGATTAACGACGACGACGTGCCCTTCTAAGCCGCGCCCTATAAACGCGTTGCCCGCTCCCTTTCCTGTCAGCCTAATTTTTAACCAAAACAACCCATCCACTCCCATGGCTCACCATGAAATCCTCCTCCTGAAACCCGTCGCCGGCCTCGGTGGCGAAGGCGATCAGGTCCGCGTCCGCGCCGGCTATGCCCGCAACTACCTGCTCCCCCGCAAGGATGCCGTAGCTCTGAATCAATCTAATCGCAAACGCGTCGAATCGCTGAAGAAACAACGTGCCCAACGCGAAGCCGCAGAACTCTCCGGCGCCCAAGAACTGGCCAAGCAGATCGCCAAGGTCTCCCTCGCCTTCGCGGTGAAGACCGGCGAGGCCGGTAAAATGTTCGGCGCGATCACCGCCGCCGACTTGCACGCCAAGTTCGTCGAGGCCGGCATCGATCTCGATAAGAAGAAGATCCACCTGCACACCCCGGTCAAGACGCTCGGCAAACACGAGGTCGCCATCAAACTGCACGCCGAGGTCAGCGTAGATATCAGCTTCGATGTCGTTTCCGAAAACCCCATCGAACAGGCCCCGGCCGTCGAGGAGGCCCCGGCACCCAAGACCTACAAGTCCAAGAAAAAGGCCGAATAAACGAAGCCAGTATCAGCCTCCGGCTGGCACCCCTTGACCGCGCCCATCTTTCGGGCGCGGTTTTTTTGTAAAAGCCCTGCCTCCCGCCTGCGAATAAAATACCGTAGCCAGGCCTTGTCCCTTGCGCCCCACGCACCCGCCCTCTTGCCTTGGCCCTTCGTCCTGATGCCCGACTCCGCCAGCAGCTCCCCCGCCGGCCGCACCCCGCGCCGCCCGCGCCCTGATTCCGCCCCGCCCGCCGCTTCCTCCGGTCGAGTGCCCCCGCACTCCATCGAGGCCGAGGAGCAACTGCTTTCCGCCTGCCTCCTCGACGGTGGAGATGTGGTGGCGCGCTGCCTTGAAGGCAAAATCACCCCAAACTCCTTTTACATCCCGGCCAACCGCGTAATCTACGAAAAACTCCTCGAGCTCTACAATGCCGGAAAACCGATCGACCTCGCCGTTCTGGCCGAGGAACTCAAGACCACGCGGCAGCTGGACGATATCGGCGGCTACGCCTACTTAACCCGCATCAGTGACCGCATTCCGACCACCGCCGGGGCGAGTTACTTCATCGAGAAAGTCCGCGAACTCGCCCTGCTGCGAGACATCATCCGCGCCGCTACCGGAGCCGTGGAAAACTGCTACAGCTACTCCGGCGGCATACAGGAATTCGTCGATAAGGTAGAGCAAGACCTCTTCAAAGTCACCCAGGAGCGCGTGGGCGACGGCGCCAAGCCCATGCGCGAACCCACTCGGGAGGCCATGGTCGTCATCACCAAAATGCTGATGAAAAAGGGCGAGCTCACGGGTGTGAGCACCGGCTACAAGGACATCGATCGCTACCTTTTCGGGCTGCAAAAATCCGAAATGATCGTCCTCGCCGGCCGCCCCTCCTGCGGCAAGACCTCGCTCGCGATGAATTTCGCCGAACACGCCGCCCTGCCTATCCGCGGCCCGGGTATCGCCACCCTCGTGTTCTCGCTCGAAATGAGCGCCGCCCAACTCGCCCTGCGCCTGCTTTGCTCCCGCTCCCGCGTAAATATGAAGCTATTGCGCGACGGACTGCTCTCCAAAAACGGCGAGGAGCAACAGGAACTGCTCCGGGTAGCCGATGAGTTCTCCAAGTGCCCCCTCTTTATCGACGACTCCAGCTCCTTATCAGTCATGGAGTTACGCGCCAAGGCCCGCCGCCTTCACGCCCGCCAGCCCCTCGGCCTCATCGTGGTTGATTACCTGCAGCTCATCAGCCCGACCGACGGCACCGTGCCGCGCGAACAACAAGTCGCCGAGGCCTCCCGCGGCCTGAAGTCCCTCGCCAAGGAGCTCGCCGTCCCCGTGCTCGTCCTCGCACAGCTCAACCGCGCGGCGGAAAAGGAAAACCGCCCCCCTCGCCTTTCCGACCTGCGCGAATCCGGCTCGATCGAGCAGGATGCCGACGTCGTGCTCATGCTAAACCGGCCAAAGGAGGAAAACGACAAATTCCAAGTCGCCAGCGGCACGATGGAGCTTTTCATTTCCAAAAACCGCAACGGCGAGGTAGGCGACCTGAAGCTTACCTTCCTCAATTCGATCACCCGTTTTGAAAACTATACCCAGTAACCCCGCCGCGCGAATCCTCGCCCGGCTCCTCTTTGTCTGCCTTTTCGCGGTCTCCACCGCTGCGCCTCTCGCCGCCCAACCCGTCGCCGGCGGCGCCGTCCCTGCGTCCGCCTCCGCCACGCGCGTAGGCAACATCACGGTGCACTTCAACGGCCCCGCCAACGTCGCCGAACAAGTCGTCCGCGCCAACATGCAGCTGCAAGAAGGCTCCGCCTTGGAGGACGCGCTGATCGACCGGGATATCCGCTCCCTCTACCGCACCGGCCAATTCGAATTCATCGAGTTCAAACGAGGCATCCTCACCGCTGGAAAAGTCGATCTTGTTGTTGAGGTTACGTGTAAATTCCGAGTCGAATCGACCACCTACGTCGGGAATAAAAAAGTGAAGGCCAAGCGGCTCGCCAAGGAGGCCAAAACTAAAGACGGCCTCCCGCTCGACGAGCGCCAGGTGAAAGAGGATTCCGAAAAGATCCGCGAGTATTACCAAAAAACCGGCTACAATCAGGCAAAGGTCGAATACCGCATCGAACGCGACCGCGCCACCGGCCTTGGCAAAGTCTTTTTCGACATCTCTGAAGGGCAAAAAGTGCGCATCAAAAGAGTGGTCTTTGAAGGGAATGAAAACGTCTCCACCCGCCGCCTCCGCAAGACCATCGAAACCAAGAAGTGGAACTGGTTTTCCTGGCTCACGGATACCGGACGCTTTCGCGATGACCGCTACGAGACCGACTTCGACAAACTCCGTGATTACTATCGCGACCAAGGCTTCCTCGACGTGGAAATCGACCAGGCTAAGGTGAAGTTCGATTACCCCCAGCCCAACCGCCTCGTGCTGACCTTCGTCATCGTCGAAGGCCGACGCTACCAACTCGGCGCCGTCACCATCACGGGGAACAAACTCCACTCATCCGAGAAACTGACCGGGCTGCTGAAACTAAAGTCCGGCGACACCTTCGCCCCCACCGCCGTTGAGAAGGATCAGAAGACCCTCGAAGACTACATCGGCAAGGACGGCTACGTAGACGCCCGCGTGCGCGTCATCCGTAAACCCAACTTGGAAACCGGCGCCATCGACCTCGAATATCAATACACCGAGGGCGAGAAGTTCTTCGTCGAATCCATCCGCCTCGAAGGCAACACCAAGACCAAGAGCGTGGTCGTGCTCCGCGAATTGGCCCTCGGGCCGGGCGAAGTCTTCAATACCGTGCGCATGCAGAATTCCAAACTGCGTCTCGAAAACACCCGCTTTTTCGAGGAGGTAAATATGAGCCCCGAGACCACCAACCTCCCCGGCCGCCGAAACCTGAAAATCGCCGTCAAGGAGGGCCGCACCGGCAACCTGACCTTTGGCGCCGGCTTCAGCTCCCTCGAAAGTGCGATCGTTTTCGCCGAGGTCAGCCAGTCGAACTTCGACCTGTTTAACCGCAAGAGCTTCTTCCAAGGCGACGGCCAGAAGTTCCGCCTCCGCCTCCAACTCGGTTCCCGCTCCAGCGAGGCCACCCTGAGCTTCGAAGAACCCTGGTTCCTCGAACGGGAACTCGCCCTCGGCTTCACCCTCTACCGAACCAGCTCGGACTACTACAATAACGTCTATGCCGAGACCCGCACCGGCGCCGAAGTCTACTTGCGCAAACGCCTCTTTGAGCTTGTCGAAGGCCGCCTCGGCTACACCTACGAGATCGTCGGCATCGAAGACGTGGACCGCCGCACAGCCCCCTTCCTGCTCGCCGAAGAGGGCGACCGCACCGTTTCCAAACTGACATTCAAGCTCCTGCGCGACACCCGCGACCGCCTCTACAATACCACTCGGGGTAACCGCGTTGAGCTGTCAACCGAGCTGGCCGGCGGCCCCTTTTCCGGCGAAACCGATTACTACCGTGTAGAACTCCGCGCCTCCCAGTATTACAACACCTTCGAAACCCTCAATCAGGTCGTCTCCTTCATCGGGCGAGCCGGCGTCATCAATGAATACGGCGACAGCACATTTGTTCCCTACTTCGACCGGCTTTTCCTCGGCGGCCCCAGTTCGCTCCGCGGCTTCGAATTCCGCAAAGTCGGCCCGAAGGATGAAAAAGGCCTGATCACACAGCCCGATCCCGACGGTGCCGGCCCCTTGACCGATCCCGATGGCGCCAACATCCCCCCCACCTATCAGCCCATCGGCGGCAAAAGCTATGCCATGGGCAGCATCGAATACACGTTCGAAGTCGTTGATCCCCTTCGCCTCGCAGTCTTTTACGACGCAGGATTCGTAAACACCGACGTGTGGGATTTTGACGCCTCCGGCTATAACGACAACTTCGGCTTCGGCATCCGCCTGATGGTAGGCGGTGCCCCCCTGAGCCTGGACTTCGGCATCCCCATCACCACGGACGCCCACAACAACGATGGCATGCAGTTTAATTTTTCTTTTGGCACTCGTTTCTGATTTGCCTGTCATCTACCCCTCCCGCTTCCAACCAAAACATCACCACGCATGAACAAGCTCGTATCTTCCCTTCTCGCGATCGCCGCCCTCACCGGCGCCACCGCTCTCTCCGCCGTAGCCGAGTCCGCCCCCAAAATCGTCACGGTAGACATGGCCAAACTGCTCGACGACCACTACGAAACCGTTGAGCAAAACACCAAGCTCAAGGGCGATGAAGGTAAGGCCAACGAGGAACTCGAGAAGCTGAACAAGGAAGGTCAAGACCTCGTCGCTCAACTGAAGGAACTCGAAGAAAAAGCGAAGAACCCCGCCCTCGCTGCCGACGCCAAGGAAAAGCTCCAGACCGAGATGCGCGCCAAAATCGAAGAGATCCAACGCAAACAAAACGAAGTCCAATCCTTCCGCGGCAACACCCAGCGCTCCCTTCAGCAGCGCATTCAAAACTTCCGCAAAATCATGTTTGAAAAGATCAACGTCACCGTGACCGAGGTCGCTAAAAAGAAGGACGCCACCCTCGTCCTCGACAAATCAGGCTTCTCCCACATCGGCATCAGCCCCGTCATCTACGCCGACGCCTCCTACGACATCACCGAGGAAGTCCAAAAAGAGATCAACAAGGGCCGCCCTGCCGCACCCGCCGCACCCGCCGCCACGGCTACCCCCGCGCCTGCCGCCAAGTCGGACGACGGCGCCAAGGTGACCTTCCCCGGCTCCAAATAAGCCCCCGGGCCAAATCGGCCTTTTACCCTCCCCCATGGGCCCGTGCCTAGCGCACCGGGCCCTTTTCATTGGCGCTTCCCGCCCTTCCCCTCGAAAGCATCACCCTGCGCGCACCTCCGCCGCTTCATTTAAATCCGCCTTCGGGTGCAACCATCCATGACCCTTGCCTTCAGCGCCGAAGACCTCCTCGCCCTGCTCTCTCCCCGCGCCACCCGCGGAGCCACGCCGGCGACCATAACCCGCATCTCCGCGCTAAAAGAGGCCCAGCCGGGAGATCTCTCTTTCCTCGGCAACCCGAAATATAAACCCGAGGTCGCCGCCACCCGCGCCTCCGTCGTGCTCCTGCCCGCCGACTTTGCCGGTGATCCCGCCCCCGACCAACTCTTCCTGCTAGTCGACAACCCCTCCGCCGCCCTCGCCACCCTTTGCGCCCGGATCGAAGCTTCCCTCTGGCCACGCCCGGCCCCCGGCATCCACCCAAGCGCCGTGGTCGCTCCCGACGCCGACATCGATCCCAGCGCCACCATCGGCCCCTTATGCGTCGTCGAGTCCGGAGCCCAAATCGGCCCGTTCAGCGTCCTGCACGCACAGGTATTTATCGGCCGCCGGGCCCGCGTCGGCGCCGGGTGTTGGTTCATGTCCAACGTCCACCTCGCCACCGAGTGCGTCGTTGGCGATCGCGTCCGCCTCCATGCCGGCGTCGTGATCGGCGCCGACGGCTTCGGTTACGAGTCATCCACCGGCCGCCACGTGAAAATCCCCCAGATCGGCCAGGTCGTGATAGACGACGACGTGGAGGTCGGCGCAAACACCACCATAGACCGCGCCCGTTTCAGCCGCACCCACATCGGCGCCGGCACCAAAATCGACAACCTCGTAATGATCGGGCACAACGTAACCGTCGGACGCCACTGCATACTTTGCGCTCAAGTCGGCATCTCCGGCAGCTCCATCCTGGAAGATTACGTCGTGCTCGGGGGCCAGGCGGGCGTCGCCGGCCATCTTACCATCGGCAAGGGCGCCAAAACCGACGGCCAGACCGGCATTAACACCGACCTAGCCCCCGGCACCTTCTGGAAAGGTTCCCCCTGCCTGCCCTACCAGCTCGAACAACGCATCAACGTCCTCCGCCAGCGCCTGCCCGATTTGTTCCGCAAGGTTGACACCCTCGCCGAGCAACTCGCCGAGCTCAAAAAAAACCTTCCGGCTTCCAGCGCCTGAGCAAAGCCGGCTTTGCCCTTCGACCGGCCACGCCTTTCCCTGCCGACGCCATGCCCGAACTCGCCGAAGTCGAATTCATCCGCAAACGGTGGAACCCCGGTATCGGCCACTTCGTGACAGGCGTCCGCCTGCACCCCCGGTCGAGGATCTTCAAGACCTGCGACCCGGCCGAGCTGGTGCGGCTCCTGCCGGGAGCGCGGCTCGATTCGTCCGCCGCCGCCGCCAAGCAGATGCTTTTTCGCCTAACTGCTGCCGACGCCACTCCGCTATGGCTCGGCCTCCACCTCGGCATGACTGGAGAACTCTCAACCCGCCCCGCCGGTCTGCCCGACACCCGTGCAGAGCATCTCATCCTCGACCAAACCACAGCCACCCAATCCCTCGTCTTTGCCGATTTTCGCATGTTTGGCCGCGTGCAGTTTCAATCCGGCCCAGATACCCCCGCCTGGTGGAGCTGCATCGCCCCCGCCGTGACTTCGTCCGCCTTCACACTAAGCGCCGTGAACGAGTTTTTCCAGCGCCGCGCCCGCACCCCACTAAAAGCCGCCCTCCTGATGCAGGAACGCTTCCCCGGCATCGGCAACTGGATGGCCGATGAAATCCTCTGGCGCGCCGCCCTGCACCCCGCCCGCCGCTGCGGCGACCTCTCCCCGTTAGAGGTGAAAAAAATCCACCGCGAAACCATTTGGGTCGCCACCGAAGCGCTCGCAATCACCGGAGAAACCTTTGCAGATCCACCCGCCTCCTGGCTTTTCCAACACCGCTGGAAAGATGGCGGGATTTGCCCTCGCACCAAAAAACCACTCGAACGCGCCACCATCGGAGGTCGCACCACCTGCTGGTCACCCGCCCGTCAAAAGCTCGCTTGAAACGCCCTCCTTTACTCAGCTCTAGCCATGCTCATCGCCCCTTCTTCCCAAATCATCTTCATCGGCGACTCCATCACCGACGCCGGCCGCGATCCCGGCGGTGAGGCCACCCCGTGGAACCCCCGCGCCGGCACCGGCCACGGCTACGTATCCTTGGTCGAGGCCTGGCTGGGCGCCACCCGCCCCGCCGAACGCATCCGCATCATCAACCGGGGCACCTCCGGACATACCGTGCGCGACCTCGCCGCTCGCTGGGAAGCCGACGTCCTCGCCCCCGCTCCCGACTGGGTCTCCATCATGATCGGCGTAAACGACGTGTGGCGCCAGTTTGATACGCCGCTTCGCACCGACCTCCAGGTCCACCTACCCGAATACCGATCCACCTTGGAAAATCTGGTGGCCCGCACCCGGCCGCGCGTAAAAGGCCTCGTCCTCGCCACCCCGTTCTTCATCGAGCCGCATCGCGCCGATCCCATGCGCGCCAGGATGGATGCCTACGGCGCAGTGGTGCGCGAACTAGCCACCACTTATGACGCCGTGTTTGTGGATACCCAGGCCGCCTTCGATGCCGTCACTGCCCATACCCACCCGATGACCCTGGCCTGGGATCGCATTCATCCCAACCCCACCGGCCACCTTATCCTCGCCCGAGCCTTCCTTGGCGCCATGGGTGCGCTTTGACCTTTTCCGCCATGGCCACCCTGTTCGAACGCATCATCAATCGGGAAATCCCCGCGAAAATCGAGCATGAGGACGAACACTGCATCGTTATCCACGACATCGCCCCAGCTGCTCCCGTCCACCTGCTCCTCATCCCGAAAGTCGTCATTCCCCGCGTCGGTGAAGCTACTCCCGCCCACCAAGCGGCGCTCGGTCACCTGCTGCTAACCGCCGGCGCGGTTGCGGAAAAACTAGGCCTCGAACGCGGCTTCCGCCTTGTGATCAACCACGGGCCCGACGCCTGCGAGACCGTCCCCCATCTCCACGTCCACCTCCTGGCCCGGCGCCAGCTAAACTGGCCGCCGGGCTGAGCGCTCCCATGCCCCCGCATCCGCGCCCCGCATCCGCCCCCACCCCGCCGCCCGAGCCCCCGCCGCCCTTCCCGGCCGCGCCGCCGGAGGCCGGGCGCGGTTTGACACCCGAAGCCCTTTCTCGCCTCGACGCCTACGGTCGTAAACTCGCCACCGGCGGCGTGATCCGCGGCCTCATCGGCCCACGCGAAGTTCCCCGTCTCTGGGACCGCCACCTCCTCAACTGCGCCGCGCTCGCCGAATTGATCCAGCCCGGCGAACTCGTGGCCGACATCGGCACCGGCGCCGGTCTGCCCGGTCTCGTGCTGGCCCTCATCCGGCCTGACTTAAGAGTCATTTTGGTCGAGCCGCTTCAAAGGCGCTGCGATTTTTTAGCCGAGATGATCAAGTGTTTCGAACTCGGCAAACGCGTATCGATCCGTCGCGGCAAAGCCAACGTCGTGCCCCCCTGCCAAGCCGACGTCGTGACCTCCCGGGCCGTCGCCGCTCTCGACGAACTCGCCGCTTGGAGCCTGCCCCACGCTCGCGTCGGCGGCCGCCTGCTCGCCCTCAAGGGCCAGCGCGCCGTCGAAGAACTCGCCGCCGCCCTGCCGGTGCTCGGCCGCTGGGGAGCCGAGGCGGATGCCAGCGTCGAAACCTGCGGGACCGCTTGGTTGGAAAACCCGGTTCTCGTGGTCCGTGCCACGCGGCGGCGTTGAGCAGATCGCGTCAACGCGCTTCGTAGGCTCCATCCACCCGCTTCGCCACGAGTCGCTTCAACTCCAGCATCATCAACGTAGCCGCCAGCGCAGGACTGGCCAAACCGGTGAGCCCCACCAAGGCATCCACCGAAAGAATGGCGCCGCCGGCGAAACATCCCAGCACCCGCGCCTCGTCCGCACCGAGCCCGGTCACCCCCGGCGAAGCTGCCGCCTTGGCCGGGATGGGCGCCACCCCTGCCGGCCCGAATCCCTCCAGATAGTTCAATTCGCCCAAAACATCCTCCACCGAAGTCAATAAAGTCGCCCCGTCCCGAATGAGTTGGTGGCAACCCGCACTGCTCGGCTGGTCGATGCGCCCGGGCACCGCAAATACGAGCCGTCCCTGCTCTCCGGCGAACTTCGCCGTGATCATCGAACCACCGCTCACATCACTCTCCACCACGATGACCGCGCGACTCATTCCCGCCACGATACGGTTGCGCATGGCAAAAGACTGCTTATCCGCCCGCCGGCCAAAGGGGAACTCCGTGAGCACCGCTCCCCGCTCCTCGATGCGCCGATAGAGCCCTAGATTCTCCGGCGGATAGACGATATCGATGCCGTTGCCCAATACCGCTGCCGTAAGCCCGCCCGCCTCCAGGGCCCCCTCATGGGCATGACTATCGATCCCGCGCGCCAGACCGCTCACCACGCAAAAGCCCAGTCTAGCCAGATCATACCCCAGTTTCCGCGCCGTGGCCTGGCCATAAAGCGTGGTTCGCCGCGAACCCACGATGGCGACGCAAGGCGCAGCAAAGGTGTAATCACCCCGCCGATACAAACCGAGCGGCGCATCCGGCAACTCGCGCAGCAAGGGCGGGTAGCCCGGATCGCGCAAACTGACAAAAGTGGCCCCGGCTTTCGCCAGCCGGTCCTCCTCCCTAGCCAGATCCACCAAGGCTTTCCACCCGCGCAAATTCCCGCTGATTCGCGGGCCCACTCCCTTGACCGCTTCCAGCGCCGCTGCCGGCGCCTCGAAGAGCCGCCTTGGATCATCACCAAATTCCGCCAGCAGCCGGTTCGTGGTCACCGGCCCGATATCGGGCAACGCATTCAAGACCAAAAACGCCTGCGTGACGGTCAATTCCCCCATTTCGCCAAGCTGTCCGGCGTTCGGCCGGGCTGGCAATTCCGGAAACGCAGCCCCCCGAGCGAAACGGCGGGACGTCAATCGGATTGCCGTCCCCACCCTCGCCCGCTCATCCCTCAGGTCTTGTATGATTCTCGAGCGCGACGACCTCAGTCCGGGCAAACTCCTGCTCCTCATCGCCGGCCTCACCGCCGCCGCTATTTTATTTTTTAATTTCCCCGCCCTTCGCCTGCGCTACCAAGCTTGGAAACAGGGCGGCACTCTCGCCCAAGCCCGGCAATTTGCAGAAGCAAACGACCTCCCGAACGCCCAACTGGCGATCAATAACGCCCTCCGCAAGGACCCCGGTAATCCCATGGTCTGGCGCTTCGCCGCCGACCTGCTGGAATACACCGGGAGCAACGATGCGGTGCGTGTGCGCCGCCGGGTCGTCGAACTGAATCCCGCCGAAATCAGCGCTAGCTACGATCTCATCCGCACCGCCCTGCTTTTCCAAGACATCCTGACCGCCCGCGAAACCATCGAAACGCTTCCCGCTTCCGAGCAAAACACCGCCCCCTACCGCCGCGCCACCGCCGCGCTCGCCATGGCCAGCGGCCTGCCCGATCGGGCCGACACCATTCTCGACGGTCTGGTGCAGCTCGCCCCAGACGATGCGATCGCCCGTCTCGAACGCTACACCATAAGCCTCCGGCACGCCCCGGCCGGCCGCGCTGACCAGGCCCGCCAGGGACTCCGTGAGCTGGTGACTCGCAAAGAAACCCGGCTGACCGCCCTGCGTGAACTGATCTTGGACGCAGGCCGGCGCCGGGATTTTGCCAGCGCTCTGACCCACACCGAGCAACTACTCGCGGAGCCCGACCACGCTTATGTTGACCGGCTTCTCGCCGCCAACGTTCGGCTGGCCTCAGGCCGGTCCACGCTCGCTGAGTTGTTGCCCCCGCTCCAGACCGAAGCCACAGGCAAACCCGAGGAAATCCGCCAGCTGATCGGCTGGCTGCTCGCCATCGACGAGGCCTCTGCTGCGCTCGCCTGGCTGGACAGCCTGCCGTCCGCCCTGCGCGATCGCCCGGAGGTGCTGACCGCCCGAGCCAACTGCCAGGTCGCCCTGCACGCCTGGCCGGAAGTCGCTTCACTGATCAAACGCGGCGCCTGGGGGCCTGTCTCCGATGACGTCATTCAACTCGCCCTCGCGGCCCGGGCCCTCCGCAGTCTGGAACGCCTTTCCCTGCAACGTCCGCTGTGGGACGAGGCACTGCGGGCCTCCGCTGCCAACCTGAACGGCCTGCTCGTCCTGCACCGCCTGGCTTTGAGCTGGAACTGGCGCGCCGAGGCCCGCGCCGCCCTGCTAGTGGTGGCCGAACGCCATCCCAGCCAGCTCTGGGCGCATCAATCGCTGGCCCAGCAATTCCATGCGGCCAGAGACACCGCAGGCCTCAAAGCCGTCTTCCGACTCTGGAATGAAGCCCAACCCGGCAACACCTACGTGGAAGGCAACCGCATCTTCCTGGACCTCCTCACCCGGGGAGAGGCCGGATCCGAAGCCCTTGAAGCGGCCGCCGCCCGCCTGTGTGCCTTGCAACCTGATAACCCGTTTTTTACCACCAACCACGCCTTCGCACTCTGGCGCCTGCAGCGCTTTCCTGACGCTCTCGCCGCCCTAGAAACTCTGCCTCCCGGCCGCCTCGCCGAACCGGGACGAGCCCTTTATCACGCCCTGATTCTGGCCTCCCTAGGCCGCTCCGAGGAAGCGGAGGCCGCGATCGCCCGCACCAGCACCCAAACCGCCGCGCTGCTCCCCGAAGAACGCGGGTTGCTCGATCAGGCCCGGGTGCTCGCCCGGGCCAAAACAGCCGAGCCAGAGCCTGTCGCACCGACTGAAACCTCCCCGACCGCAGTCACCCCATGATCAAGAACCGTCCGAGGCTCGCGCTCCCGCTGGCCCTCGGAGCCCTGGCCCTCGCCCTAGGCTCGCGCTGGGCCGAAGCCTGGAACCAGCTGCCCGATCTGGAGCATGCCTGGCTCGTGCCGGCCCTCGCCGCTTACCTGGCCTGGGAACGTCGCCGCGATCAGCCCGCTCCAGGTGCCAGCCTTCGGCTGCAAACCCTCGCGTTCAGCGCTGGACTGCTGGCGGTGACCTACGTCGCAGGCCGCGTGCTGCTCGCCCCTTTCCCTGCGTGGCCGGCGGCGCTATGGCTTTTTTCGTTGAGCGGTTGGGGCCTGGCCCTCGCCTTGATCACTGCCTGCGCCGGACCGGGGCCCGCCCGGCACTTTGCCTTTCCTATCCTTTTCACCGGAACTGCCCTGCCGTGGTTCACCGTGATCGACGTCCACCTCATCCTGCCCCTGCGCACGGGCCTCGCCAGCGTCGCGGCAGAACTGATCCACGCACTCGGTTACCCGGCTACGGCCGAGGGCACGGTCATCACGGTGGGCCGAGGCTTGGTGGGCGTGGACGAGGCCTGCGGCGGCGTGCGTTCATTGCAAAGCGGCATTATGGTGGCCTTGTTTTTCGGGGAACTACTGCGGCTGAAAACGCCCCGCCGCCTCGCCCTGATCGCGATCGCGATCGCGATCGCCCTAGCCCTGCTGAGTAATCTGGGTCGCACCTGTTTTCTCGCTTGGCAGGCCGCCGCGCAGGGTCCCGCGGCAGCCGAACGGTGGCACGATCCAGCCGGTTGGACCCAGTTGCTAATCGCGTTAGGCGGACTTGCGCTCGTCGCTTCGTTTTGGGGCAGGTTCACCCCCGTTTCCAAAATCCAACCGGCTACCGAACCGGCCCGCAAGGACTTCACCGGCTGGCGCCCTTGCTTTGCCTTGGTCAGCCTGCTTATATTTTCGGAAATTGCAGTTTCGCTGTGGTTTAAACAACAACCAGCCCACTCGACTGCGCCCGGGGTATGGAGCGTAGCGCTGCCCGTTCAAGATCCCTCCTACGAACCGACCCCTTTTGCCGAAAACGTGCGCAATTTGCTCCGCTGCGACGATTATCAGGCGGGTCGCTGGCAAACTCCGGAAGGAGGCCGGCGGGCTGGCTACGTGCTCACCTGGCGGCGTGGCGAGGTCGCCCGGGATATCATCGCGCTGCATAATCCCGAAATCTGCCTGCCCGGAGGCGGCAGCCGCTTGCTGGATCGCGCCCAATCAGAACTTTTAAAGCTATCCGGTGGAACGATTTTGCCCTTCTCCTCAACAACCTTTGAAGAACGCAACGGCCCCTTTTACGTTTTCTACCTTTCCTGGGATCAAACCCATGCACGCGCACTGGCTCCAGCAAATGATACCGGCTGGCGCGGTTGGTGGGCCCACCGGCTTGGCGAGGTCGCCGCGCGCCGCGCCCGGTTCGAGGCCTGCGTCATCGCCCTGGCTTACTACGATCAACCCGATGCAACTGCCGCCCGCGCCGCATTTTCGCGCGAAGCCAGCCACCTCTTCGCTTCACCCGAAACCGATCTATAATTTAACATTCTCCGTATTGACCAACGCACTAGCGCTACCCTGATTGAGTAAAATTAAAGTAAAGAATTCACATAATCGAACCGGTCCAACCTCCCACCCCGCGCTGGGCCTGACCTGCCTGTGTCTTCTTGCGGCAAACCCACCCCTCCACGCCCAATTCAACCCCATCGGATTCGAAGGCGCCACCATCTCGGGCATTCCCTATGCCACAAACGTAGGCATTCCGAATGGCACGCCCGTCAACACGGCTTTCAGTTACACCTTCGTCGACGGCAATAACCTCCAATCCTTCAGGAACGCTTCCGCGGGCATCGTGGATTCGGACGACGGCAGTGGCGGCGGCTCCGCCGTGCCAGATTACTATAAATCCCCGGAATTCGGTTGGCGCATCGACGGTTGGCAGACGACGGACAACACCGCCGCCAACTGGGATGTATTCAACAACGCTTACGTCGGCAACGGAGCCTCCATCGGCGAAGACTACCCCGGAGGCGTAGCGGGTCGCCGGACCGAGCTCAGCGAAGCGATCAACATCAACCGCAATTTCTCCCCCGCCGCCGGCAATCTCGCCAAAGCCCAAGGCCTCGGTGATTTTTTCCTGGATACGCACGGCTCGTCGGGAAACACCTCGCAAATCGCCCTTGATTTCCAGGTAAACCAGGTCGACAACTTTTTTATCACGATGGCCTTCGGCGGCCGCGATGCCGGTTCCCAAGCCACGCGCGGCTACTTCCGCCTGCTGGAAAATGGAGTCTCGATTTTCAACGGCAGCACGCAGGATACCCCCTACGAGGCTTGGACGCCCATCGACACGAACAACCCCTCGGCCGGAGCAGTTCGGACTGAGACCCCCGCCAGCATCGGCGTTACCCAGAAGGATTGGGAGTATTTTAAGAACACTTTCGCGGTCACGCCCGGCAATAACTACACGCTGCAAGTCCTGCTGCCCGAGGAAATCAACTTCGATTTGGCAATCGGCGCGCAGTATAGCTACACCCCTGGCATCATTACGGATTTCTCTGCCGTGCCGGAAGTCTCGGCCTACGGCCTGGCCGGATTGGCCTGTGCAACCGGCTTCGCCTTCCTCCGTCGTCGTCCCCGCCCGGCCGCAATAGCGCCCTCCGCATAGCCGGGATCATTCCGTTGGACGGCAAAGCAGCGGGGCGCGGAGGCGAGCAGCTTTTCGGTGCGGACCAGGCGGAGGGTGAGCCCGCAGGGCGAATAATACTCGAAAAGCAGTTCGCGCGAGGGCCCACCGAAAGAGGCCGCCAAGTCGCCTCGAAGCGACCCGGGCAACGGCATGACCGCAGCTTAGGCTCCGCGCACCAGCGCGGCCACCGCCAGCGCGGTGGTTTCGGTATGACTAAGCGTCAGAAGCACCCCGGCCGCCCCGCGCGCCGCCAGCAAGGCCTCGCCCCGGGCGTCAAGTTTCACCCCGGGCGCGCCCCGCGCGTCATGAACGACTTCAATCGATTTCCAGCCTAACTCCGCACCTATGCCGGTCCCGAAGGCTTTCGCGACCGCCTCCTTGGCTGCGAAACGCGCCGCGAGAAACGGCGCCGGATCACGCATGCCGAGACAGTAGCCGCGCTCCGCCTCCGTGAAGGTGAAATCCAGAAAGCGCTCCCCCTGCCGTTCCCAAACGCCCCGCACGCGGGCGACGTCGCAGAGATCGCAGCCGAGACCAAGCACATGTCCAGAGATCATCGCAAAATCATCAACCGGCAGGGTTCATCCGCGCCTTCATCTCCCGCACCGCCTCCCCGATCCCGGTCGAGAGCGCGCGGCTGATGATGCTGTGGCCGATGTTTAACTCATGCACGCCGGGCAGCGTGCGAATCTCGGCGACGTTGACATAGTTGATCCCGTGACCCGCGTTGACCACGAGACCAGCAGCGTGGGCCTGCCGCGCCCCGGCAACTAACCGGGCGAACTCCTCGCCTCTGCGCGGACCATGCCAGGCGTTGGCCCAGGCACCGGTATGAAGCTCGATCCACGGCGCCCTCAGCTCTGCCGCCGCGTCGATCTGGACCGGGTCGGCATCAATGAAGAGACTCACCAGGATGCCGGCCGCGCGCATCGCCTCACAGACCGCGCGCACCCGGTCGCGCTGGCCGGCGACATCCAGCCCGCCCTCGGTGGAAATCTCCTCGCGACTCTCGGGCACCAGACACACCGACTCGGGCCGCACCTTGAGGGCGAAATCCGTCATCGCCGGCGTGCAAGCCATTTCAAGGTTGATGCGGGTCCGGGCGACCTCGCGCAGGCGCCAGACATCGCGTTCCTGAATATGCCGACGGTCCTCGCGGAGGTGAATGGTGATGCCATCCGCACCCGCCCGCTCAGCGAGGGTGGCGAGATCCACCGGATCAGGCTCCACCGGACCGCCGACGGTCGCAGCATAGCCCCGATAACGCGCCTGCCGCACCGTCGCAGCATGGTCGATGTTGACGCCAAGGAGTATCATGGAGCCCATCCTTGACCGACGGACGGCGGCGGGAAAGAAGGGATTTCGCTTTCGCCCCGCCCGCCGGAGTCTTTGCTGGGGCCAGATGAAGCCCGCGCCCGCCCCCAAGGAGAATCTGCTGCTCAACCTGGTCTGCACCATCGCGGTGCCGTCGCTGGTCCTCTCCAAACTAAGCGACCCCGCCCGCCTAGGGCCGGAGCTGGCGCTGGTAGTGGCGCTCGCTTTCCCCCTTTACTACGGGGTCTGGGATTTCGCCAAGCGGCGAAAGTTCAACTTTGTCGCGGGCATCGGCTTCACCAGCACCCTGCTGACCGGCGGCTTCGCCCTGGCCAAGGCCGACGGCATCTGGTTCGCGGTGAAGGAAGCCTCGGTGCCGGCGGTGATCGGGTTGATGGTGCTGCTTTCGACCAAGTCCAAACGTCCGCTGATCCGGGAGTTTATCTTCAATGACCAGGTTATCGACATCGCCCGGGTGGACGCCGCGCTGGAGGCCCACGGGGCGCGGCCGGCCTTCGAAAAACTGCTCGCCGTCGCCGGCCGACGGGTCACCGCGTCGTTTTTCCTCAGCGCGATCCTGAACTTCGTGCTCGCCCGCTGGTTCCTGACCGCGCCGACCGGCTCCAAAGAGTTCAATCAACAGCTGGGGAGCATGAATGCATGGAGCTGGGCCGTGATCGTGATCCCCAGCACGGGCATGATGATGTGGGCGCTGTGGGGCGTGCTCGGCGGGGTAAAAAAACTCACCGGACTAAGTCTGGAGGAGATCATGCATGCGCCCGAAAAACCCGCCCGTCCGCCGGCCGGCGGTTGAGCGCCGCGCGCGGCTCCGCCGATGCTTTCCCCCTTCGAACTCGTCCGCTACCAGCGACAACTCAGTCTGGCCGGGTTCGGCCCCGAAGCGCAGGGCAAGCTAAAGAACAGCTCCGTGCTCGCGGTGGGCGCGGGCGGGCTCGGTTGTCCCGCTCTGCTCTATCTCGCTGCTGCCGGCGTAGGCCGCTTGGTTGTAATCGACCCCGACCAAGTGGAGTTGTCCAACCTGCAACGCCAGGTGCTCTTCACCACGGCCGACCTCGGCCAACCCAAGGCCGAGGCCGCCGCCCGCCGTCTGCGCGCGCTCAACCCGGAAATCGCGATCGAGTCGATAGTCGGCCGCCTCGACCGGGCCAACGCCCTAGCTCTCGTCGGCGCGGCCGACTTGGTGCTCGATGGGGCGGACAATTTCGCCACGCGCTACCTCGTGAACGACGCCTGCGTGCTGGCCGGACGCCCCTTCGTGCACGGCGCCATCCAAGGCTTTGAGGGGCAGGCGAGCGTATTCAATTGGCGCGGCGGACCGACCTATCGCTGCCTTTTTCCCGCGCCACCTCCACCGGGCGCCGCACCGGGTTGCACCGAGGCCGGCGTGCTTGGCGTGTTACCGGGGCTACTCGGGACGGTCATGGCCACCGAGGCCATCAAGCTCCTCGCCGGCATCGGCGAACCACTGTCGGGCCGCGTGCTCCTCTGGGACGCCTGGAGCCTGGCCGTTCACACCCTGGCACTCACGGCCGATCCGCGTTCCCGCATGATCACCGAGTTGCCGCCGGATCTAGGGCACGAAGCCTGCGTGGCCGATCGCGATCCCAATCCTGATCCCCGGGAAGAGCTAAATGCCGACGCCCTGCGGGCGGGGTTGGCTGATTTCCAATTGCTCGACGTGCGCGAGGCCACGGAACGATCGCTCGGCGCGATCGGTGCTTCGGTGCACGTGGCGCTGGACCAACTAGGCACCGCAAATCTGGCGGCGCTTGGTCTAAAACCAAACCTCCCGACGGTGGTGTATTGTGCCGGGGGAGTGCGCAGCCTGCGCGCGGTGCCAATCTTGCGAGACCGGCACGGGTTTACCGCCGTGCGCAGCCTGCGCGGCGGCTACCGGGCCTGGATGACGCGGCTGGCGCAGGATTGAAAAAGACCGCGATCAGCCGCGCTGCTCGGCGGGGACAAAATCGCGCAAGGGGGCGCCGACGTAGACTTGGCGCGGACGGTAGATTTTCAGCTTCGGATTGGCCGCGACTTCGCGCCATTGCGCGATCCAACCAGGCATGCGCCCAAGGGCAAACATCACGGTAAACATGTTCTCGGGGATGCCGAGGGCGCGCATGATCAGGCCGGAGTAGAAATCGACATTGGGGTAGAGCTTGCGCTGCACGAAGTAGTCGTCGTGCAGGGCACACTCCTCGAGCTTCATGGCGATGTTGAGCAGGGGATCGTCCTTGATGCCGAGGGAGGCGAGGGCCTTGTAGAAGGAGGCCTTGATGATCTTCGCGCGGGGATCGTAGTTCTTGTAGACGCGGTGCCCGAAGCCCATCAGCCGGTCACCTTTGCCGGACTTGGCGGCGGCGATGAACCGGGTGCCATCGTCACCGTCGGCGTGGATGTTTTTCAGCATCTCGATCACGGCCATGTTGGCACCGCCATGAAGCGGGCCCCATAGAGCGTTTACCCCAGCGGAGACCGAGGCGAAAACATTTGCCCCGGCGGAGGCGACCATGCGGACGGTCGAGGTCGAGCAATTCTGCTCGTGATCGGCATGGAGCAGAAGGAATAAGTTCAACGCGGACGCGACCTCAGGGGTCGGCGTATAGCCGGCATAGGGCTCCGAAAACATCAAGTGCAGGAAATTTTCGCAGTAGCCGATCTGAGGATTGGGATGATTGATCGGCAGGCCGCGGGAAGCTCGATACGAACAGGCGGCGATAGTGCGGACCTTGGAGATCGCGATGGCCGCCGCTTCATCAAAATGCTGGAGATCGGCTTGGTGGTTGTTGCTGGCCAAGTGGGGATGGTAAGCGCCGAGCGCGTTCATCGTGGCCGAGAGGATGGCCATCGGATGAGCGCCAGTGGGGAAACCCTCGATGAACCGAATCAGATCCTGCCGCAGCGGGGCGTGCCTGGTAAGAAGCTCCACGAAAGAAGAGTGCTGCGCAGCCGTGGGCAGTTCACCGTTCATGACCAGCAGAGAGGTCTCGATGAAGTTGGATTTCTCGGCGAGTTGCTCGATGGGGTAGCCTCGGTAACGCAGGATGCCGACCTCGCCATCGATGAAGGTGATCTTGCTGAGGCAGGACCCGGTGTTGCCGAAGCCGTCGTCGTAGGTGATATGGCCGGTGTCGCCGCGCAGCTTGCCGATATCGATGGCTTTCTCGCCTTCGGAACCAGTGATGATCGGGAGAGAGAGTTCCTTGCCGTCGATAGTCAGGGTAGCGGTGTGGGCCATGTTGAAGCGAAGAGAGCAAATAGGGTGAGCCTTGCAAAGCAAAGTCGCCCAGTCACCGGGATTTGACCCGGAGCCATTAGATACGGCACACCGAGGGGTAAGGTAAAGTTACACCTGACTGCTGGTTAGTCCGCTGGCGCAGCCGGGCCGCATCAGGCTCCAGCCAGCGCCGGGGCAGCGACCGAGACGAAGTTGCGGTAAATTCCTAAACCCTTGGCCTGGCTTTTTTCAGGATGAAACTGCGTCGCGAAACACCGACCACGCGCAATCGCGGCCGTGAAGACGCCGCCGTAGTCACATTCGGCCAAAACGAGCCTCGGATCGCTTGGCACACAATGAAAACTATGCACGAAGTAGAACGCCTCCCCTTCCGTCGCTAAACCTGCTCGAAGCGGCGTATCGAGTTGGGTAAAACGGACCGTATTCCAGCCCATGTGGGGAATTTTATACTCCGGAGGACGCACAAACCGGATCACCCGACCAGGTAAAATCCCAAGCCCGGCGGTGCCCTCCGGCCCACCCTCTTCAGAGTGATCAAAAAGCGCCTGCAAACCCAGGCATACCCCGAGAAAAGGGCGATCAGCCGCTATCCACTCACGCAACGTGTGATCCAGACCAGTGGCACGCAGCGACGCCACACAGTCGCGTAGCGCACCCACCCCGGGCAAAACGAGTCCGTCCGCGTGGGCGTCCGCAACCTCCCCTGGCGTGCGCACGACCCGCAACTCCGCCCCCACCGCCTCGAGGGCCTTGGTGACAGAACGGAGATTACAGATGCCGTTGTCTATGACCGCGATCATGGGTGTTAATCAGATCAAGCCCTTGGTGCTGGGAATTTGATCCACGCTGCGAGGATCAATACGCACGGCCGCATCAAGAGCCCGGGCCAAACATTTAAAAACCGCCTCCGCGATGTGATGGGGCTCCTCACCGTAATCGAGCTTCACATGCAGATTGCAAGCCAAGGCATTGCTAAATCCACGACAAAACTCCTTGACCAATATGAGGTTAAAGTCGCGCACATACATGGTGGGGGCGGCAACGTCATAGACCAGTGCGGCCCGTCCGGAGAGATCGACGACCACGCGCGCCAGCGCCTCATCCATGGGGACGAGGAAAAAGCCGTAGCGGACGATGCCCTTTTTATCGCCCAGCGCTTTTTTAAAGGCTTCGCCAAGGACCAAGCCCACGTCCTCGACGGTGTGATGGTAATCCACGGCCACATCACCGACACAAGTGAGGTCGAGATCAAAGTGACCATGCTTGGCAAACAGGGTCAGCATGTGGTCGAAAAAAGGCACCCCCGTGGCGATGCTGGAACGGCCGGAGCCATCGACATTGAGGGTGAGTTTAATGTCAGTCTCGGCAGTCTTGCGGGCGATGGAGGCGGTGCGGGAGGCGGGCATGAGAAAAAGCTAGGAGTAAGCAGATGAAAAAGTCGAAGATCGAAAACGAAGACGGCGCCCAGCCAACACTAGGCCATTTCGTCACCCGCAATTGGCGATTCCGTTCCCCCCCCCCGCCACCGGGCCCCGGAGACGCAAAAAACCCGCGAGCGCCTTTCGGCACCCGCGGGCTCTTGTCGCTCAGAATGGTGGAGGTGGCGGGAGTTGAACCCGCGTGCCCCTGGCCTTCGCGTATGGCGTCTACCCTTATAGTGCCGTTTTAAATTCGCCGGCGTCTCGCGGCTGCACGCGCAAGGACGCAAACTAACCCCCGGATCGAAGATACGGCGCCCACACCGCGGGTGGCTCTGGGCGCTATGTCCACTGTCGTCGATCACGTCAGCTAGTGGACGTCACTGGGCGATCGTCACAGCACTTAGGCTGCGAGGGGCATTTCTTCGAAGGTGCCGTTTATTTTTGTGTGCAGGAGTTTATAACGCGAGGCCTACACTCGCGAAGGGCGGCCAAACACTCCAACCAAGGGTCGAATCCAGAACACCCCCGAAAGTTTTGGCCTTCGGTGATCTTCCGGGACCGGGCCTAGGCCCAGTCGTGCCGGTGATCTGAAAGAACGAAGCAGGATGCTCGCTGCTTGCCGCCCCGATTGCAAGCGCCGCACGGAGGGCATTCGCGTTTACCCGCCCGGCCGGCCCGAGGCCACCCACTCGGCCACGATGGGGCCGTCCGCCGCCGGCATCTCCAGCCCTCCGATCTCCGCCCGCGACACCCAGCGCAAGGCCTCATGCTCCCGCGCCACCGGCTCCGCCCCGGGCGCCAGTCGCGCCAGAAAAGGCAGCAACCGCACCGTCACCGTGGCATAGGCATGTGTGACCGACCCCAGGCGCGCGCTCGGCACCACCTCGCAACCAAGCTCCTCGCGGATCTCGCGCACCAGCGCAGCCGCCGCTTCCTCGCCCGCTTCCACCTTGCCACCGGGGAACTCCCATAAACCGCCGAGATGCTTGTGCGCCGGCCGGAGCGCGACCAGCAACCGGCCCGTCTCGTTCTCGATCAACGCGCACACCACCTCCACCACGGGTCTTGATTCCATGTAACGACAGAACTATCAATCCCGCCGCCGACAAGACTCGACCCGCCACCATGTCCTCCCGTCGCACCGCCTCCCCTCGCCCGCGGGCTTCAAAGTTTCTGCGACCTTGGCTGATCGCCGCCGGAATAGGCCTCGTCCTGGGCGCCTTGCTCCTATCGCTCGATTCCGGCGAATCCCCCCTTCCCTTTGTCGATTACGGCGCAGGCGAAAACGCGGGGGAGTCCTTTCACCCAACCGAGGCGATGATCCAGCGCGCCGCAACCGAGTTCCGGGACCCTTTTTCGCGCCCCGCCACCACCGTTCTTCCAGACGGCCAGAACGCCGGCCTCACCCCCCCGCTAGCTTCCCCCACAGCAGAAAAACCAGGATCTGCGCGCTAAAAACCCGCAGCAGCATAACAAAAGGATACACGGCCGCATACGCCACCGCCGGGGCGTCGCTCTGGGTGGTCTGCTGGGCAAAGGCCAGCGCCGGCGGATCCGTCATCGAACCGGCAAGCAAGCCACACAGTTCGGTGTAGTTGAGTTTTTTCCAAGCCCGCGCCACCAGCCCCACGAAAAGCAAGGGCAACGCCGTCACCAACGCGCCGCATGTGAGCCAGCGAAGGCCGTCGCCCTCGAGCAGGATCGCGACAAATTTCTCGCCGGACTTGATACCCACCGCCGCAAGGAAAAGGGTGATGCCGATCTCGCGCAGCGCCAGATTCGCACTCGGCGGCAAGTGCCACACCAACGGACCGGTGTTGGCCAACCGCGAGAGCAGGATAGCCACCACCAGCGGCCCACCCGCCAGGCCGAGCTTCACCGCCGCCGGCAAACCGGGCACCAGCAGCGGTATCGAGCCCGCCAGCACACCCAGCGCGATACCGATGAATAACGGGATCGGCTGCGGGTGAGTGAGCGCCTTGGGCGAATTACCCAGCGCAGCCGCGACGGCCTCGATGCCCGGCCCCTCGCCCACCACCGTCAACACATCACCAAACTGAATGCGCAAACCCGCCGACGGGGTAAATTCCAGCCCTTGGCGCACCACCCGTGTGACCACCACATGCCGCTCCGCCAGCACCGCAAGCTCGCCCAATGGCCTGCCCAGCACCTCCCCCTTGGAAACCAGCAGACGCTGGCTGAGCACGGCGCCCGGGAGCGCTTTGAGATCCACCGCCGCCTCCGCACCCACCACCACCCGCAAGGTCTCCAAACCCTCCTCTGCACCCACCGCGTGCAAGATATCGCCTGGAGCAAGTGGCGTCTCAGGCCGCGCTACCGTCACCACCCCGCCGCGCCAAAAACGCGATACCACCACACCCGAAGCAGGCAAACCCGGGATATCCGCGATGCGGCGGCCGGCCAAGTTTGTGTTACGCACCTCGAAATTTCTGGCCAACAAAGGAGGCGTCGCGGGCTTGAGCATCGCCTCCGCCGCCCGCACTTCCGCCGCGACATCCACCCGGAATACGGTCCGGAGAATCACCATCGTCAGGATGATGCCCAGCACGCCAAAAGGATAGGCCACCGCATAGGCCAGCCCTTGGATGACCGCCGCATCCGGCGACGCCCCAACTTGCTTGAGCGCTTCGCCCGCCGCCGCCAGCGAAGGGGTGTTGGTCGTGGCGCCGGCGAGCAGGCCCGAGCCCGCCGCCAGCGGCGCCCAACCAGCGAGCACCAGCCCGGCCGCAATCGACGCCCCACCCAGCACGATAGCCGCGGCAAACCCGTTCAAAACCAGCCCGCGCGAACGGAGGGAGGCAAAAAAACCCGGCCCGATCTGCAGACCCAGCGTGTAAACGAAGAGAATCAACCCGAACTCGCGCACGAACTCGAGCACGTGATGGTCCGGCGCCAGTTTGAAATGCCCCAGACCTATCCCGACAAACAACACGCCCGCCACCCCCAGACCGACTCCACCGATCTTGACCTTCCCGAGCGCCGCGCCCGCCGCGCCCGCACCCGCGAGCAAAATCACCGTGCGGGCGACCGAATCGTTGGAAAACAAATTTATAAGCCAGTCCATGCGCCAACTCTAGCACCTGGGCACGCCCCAAGCCTCCTTATTTTTTGGTCAATTTTCAGCGCCGATCTAGGCCGCCAGACCCAACCCGCCGTTCGGTCCCGGCCAGCGCCAGCACATCGGAGCATGGTCAAGGTGGCAACAACCACGGGACGGCGACCCGGCCGAATTCGAAATGAGCACACGCCGGGCGTGATACCAATCCGGTAAAAAGAACGGTGCAGGCCGCGCCCGGCGTGCATTTAGCCTTCTCCCCGCCGCGCCGTCCGCCAGCCTCCGGACGTGACCGAGACCCTTCGCATCCTCATCGTCGGCGGTGGCGCGGCTGGTTTTTTTGCCGCCATCCACGCCGCCGAAACCGCCCCCGGCGCACGCGTGTGCCTCTACGAAGCCACCGCCCACCCCCTCGCCAAGGTGCGCGTGTCCGGCGGCGGACGTTGCAACGTCACCCACGCCTGCCCCGATCCCCGCGAACTGGTGAAACGTTATCCGCGCGGCGGACGCGAGTTGCTCGGCCCCTTTATCCGCTTCGGCCCGCGCGATACCATCGCGTGGTTCGAGACCCGCGGCGTCACCCTTAAAACCGAGCCCGATGGGCGCATGTTTCCCGACACCGACGACTCCGCCACGATCATTGCCGCCCTCCGCACCGCCGCCGACCGCGCCGGCGTGCGACTCTTCACCAGCATGGGGGTGCGCAGCCTCGCCCGCGCCCCCGGTGGCGCCGGCTTTGACGTCACGTTCACCGATGACTCCGCCGCCACCTTTGACCGCGTTCTCCTCGCCACCGGCGGCAACAAAGGCTCCGCCGGCCTCGCCATCGCCACCGCGCTGGGCCACACCATCGAACCGCCCGTCCCGTCGCTTTTCACCTTCCATATCGCCGACCCACGCCTAGTCGGCCTAGAAGGCGTGTCCGTGCCCGATGCCGCCGTCTCCGTGACCGGCACCAAACTCACCGAGCGCGGCCCGCTGCTCGTCACCCACTGGGGCCTGAGCGGCCCGGCCATCCTGAAGCTCTCCGCGTGGGGCGCGCGCGAACTCGCCGCCCGCGACTACCGTTTCCCATTGGTGGTTTCCTGGACGGGCGAGACCCTCGCCAAAACCACCGAGACCCTCGCTGCCTGGCGCCTCGCCAACCCTCGCAAACAGATCACCACGCTCAACCCGTTCGCGCTCCCTTCCCGTCTTTGGGAACGCCTCGTAGCCGCCGTCCCCGGCCTCGCCCCCGACGCCCAATGGGCCGGCGTATCCAAGGAAAACCTCCAACGCCTCGCCGCCAGCATCGCCGCATCGGATTTCGCAGTCGAGGGTAAGAGCCTGAACAAGGAAGAGTTCGTGACCTGTGGCGGCATCCGCCTGCGCGAGGTGGACTTTAAAACCATGGAGAGCCGCCTCGTCCCCGGCCTCCACTTCGCCGGCGAGATGCTCGATATTGATGGCGTGACCGGCGGCTTCAACTTTCAGGCCGCTTGGACCACCGGCTGGACCGCCGGCCGAGCACTGGCCGGCGGGACCGGGCAGATCGGTTAACCACCCGTGCTCGCCTCAGCCTACCCTCCTCTTTCCCTCGTCCCTGTGAACGCCTTCCGCCCGCTCGTCATCGCCGCAGTCGCCGTCCTGCTCGCGGCCTGCGCCCCGCGCAAAACCCCAGCCAGCGCCGCCACCCCCCCGTCCCGCACGCTGATCTTCGCCGTCGAGAATGGTTACGTGCCCTTCAACTTCATCCGCACCGACACCCGCGCCGCCGAGGGCTGGGACTACGAGATCGCCGCCGAGCTCGGCCGCCGGCTTGGTTTCACCCCTGCCTTCCGCGAGATCGCTTGGGACTCCATGATTCAAGGAGTCGCCACCGGCCAGTTCGACCTCGCCGGCAACGGCATCACCATCACCGCGGAACGCGCCCGTGTGGTCGATTTTTCCTCTCCCTACATGCGCGTGAATCAACGCCTGCTGGTCCGCCGGAATGAAACGCGGTTCGAAACGCTAGAGGCCTTTGCCGCCACCCCCGCTGCCCGTATCGGCGCGCAGAAAGGCAACACCAACTACACCAAGGCAGAGAAACTCGTTGGCTCCGCCCGAGTCGTCGCCTTCGACGGCTTCGGCGAACTCATCCAGGCCCTGCTCAATTCCGACCTGGACGCCGTCCTGATCGACGACGTCGGCGGCCAAGGCTACGTGGGCGTAAATCGCGATAAACTAAAGCTCCTTGCCGGCGGCCTCGACGGGCAGGATCTCGGCTTCATCTTCCCGAAAAACTCCCCGCTGCGACCCGAAGTGGACGGCGCCCTCGCCGCGATGCGGGCCGACGGAACCCTCGAACGCATCAACTGCAAGTGGTTCGCCCCCGACTTCGTGCCTGCGGGCGCCCCGATTTACTAATCCAGCCCGATGATCGGCCCCGACAGCGACCTCGCCCCCGACCAGCCCTCACTGCTGGCCCGCGCACCCTGGTGGTTGCTCGCCTTGGCCTTGGCCGGAGCGCTGCTTGGTTGGCACATCGTCACGGACGACCTTTGGCGCGACATCGCCACCCGCCTCGCTTCGGGCCTAGGCGTTACCCTGCTCGTCACCGCCATAGCGTTTCCCCTCGCCCTCGCGCTCGGCCTAGCTTCAGCGCTCGCTCTGGTATCCCCGCATCCGATACGCCGTCAGGTCGCCACGCTATACGTCCAGGTCGTGCGCGGTCTGCCCGTGCTGGTGCAGATTTTTCTCGTGGCCTTTGTCCTGGTTCCGCTCGGGGTCGAGGCCGTGCGCGCTCTCGGGGCACTGCTCGCCCCCCTGCTCGAGGCGGAAAATCCCTTCGCCGGGCTGCGCGCCTCCGAGGTGCCCATGGTCGCCCGCGTGGTTGCCGCGCTGGCCTTCGCCTACGGCGCCTTCGAGGCCGAGACCCTGCGCGGCGGCCTGACCTCCCTCGCGCGCGGCCAGGCCGAGGCCGCCCGGGCACTCGGGCTTTCGCGCGGTCAAGCCCTCCGTCACGTGCTCCTGCCCCAAACCTTCCGGCGCGTGCTGCCCACTCTGGGGAACGACTTTATCTGCCTGCTCAAGGACTCCGCGCTCGTCTCGGTGCTCGGCGTGCGCGACATCACTCAGGAGGCCCGCCTCTACCAGAGCGCCACCTTCCGCTACGCGGAGAGCCTGGTGCTGCTGGCTTTTTTCTACCTCTCCCTGACCCTGTTGGTCGCCCTCGCGGTTCGCGCCCTCGAACACCGCCTCCGACGCCATGCCGCCTGAAGCCACCCCCATTCTCGAGGCCCGCAGGTTGGTCAAACGCTATGGCCGCGTAATCGCGCTCGACGGGGTCTCGCTTGCCATCCAGCCGGGCCGCGTCACCGCCATCCTCGGACCCAGCGGGTCAGGCAAATCCACCCTGCTGCGCTGCCTGAATTTCCTGGTGCGCCCCGAGAGCGGCGAGGTCCGGCTCGATGGCGTCTTCTCCGACCTCGACCAAGCCCGGGCCCTCGACGCCCACCGCGCGAGAGTAGGCATGGTTTTCCAGCAGTTTAACCTCTTTCCGCATCTGCGCGTCCGGGAAAACATCGCCCTAGCCCCCCGAGTAGTCCGCCGCCTCGGCCCTGCCGCCGCCCTCGCGCTGGCCGATCGCCACCTCGCTCGCGTCGGACTGGCGGACAAGGCCGAAGCCTTCCCCGGCGAGCTCTCCGGCGGACAACAACAACGCGCCGCCATCGCCCGCGCCCTCGCAATGGAGCCCGCCGTCCTCCTGTGTGACGAACCCACCAGCGCACTCGACCCAGAGCTGACCGGTGAAGTCCTGGCCGTCCTGCGCCAACTCGCCGCCGAACGCGTGACCATGGTCGTGGTCACCCACGACGTCGCCTTCGCCCGCGCCGCCGCCCAGGAAGTCGTGTTCATGGACGCAGGCCGCATCGTGGAGCAGGGCCCGCCAGAGCAAGTAATCGTGGCCCCTGCTTCCGAGCGCGCCCGGCGTTTTTTCGGCCGCGAAGCCGCGGGTTGATTCTCGGGCCAAACCCGTCTCCCCTCCGCCCGTGCCCGCGTCCCGCAGCCCTTGGCCCGATCCGCATGCGCTCGCCCGCCAACGCGCCGAGGAGGGTGCCCGCTTGGTGATGCGCGGAGTATTCGCCAACCTCGCGCTCGCCGCGGTCAAGTTCGCCGGCGGCATCTTCGGCCAGACTTACGCCCTCATCGCCGACGGCATCGAATCCTTGCTCGACGTCTGCTCGTCCATCCTGGTGTGGGCCGGCTTCCGCTACGCCGCCCGCCCGCCGGACGACGACCACCCCTACGGCCACGGCAAGGCCGAGCCCCTCGCTTCCCTCGCCGTTGCGCTCGTCATCTTTGTCGCCGCCGGATGGATCGCCATTCACTCCGTCCAGGAAATCCTGACTCCGCACCACGCCCCGCATTGGGGCACCCTGCCCCTGCTGGCGGCGGTCGTCGCTATCAAGTGGGCGCTTTCTCGAAGACTCGCCCGCGCCGGTGCCAACAGCGGCGGCGTCGCCCTGGGCGCGGAAGCCTGGCACCATGCGGCTGACGCCCTCACCTCGGCGGCCGCCTTCGTGGGCATCACCGTGGCAGTGGTTGGCGGACCTAGATACGCGGCGGCCGACGACTGGGCCGCGCTGGCGGCGTGCGTAGTGATCGCTTTCAACGGCCTGGTCATCCTGCGCCGCGCCCTTGGAGAAGTCATGGATACCGCCGCCTCCACGCAGATCCATGTTGAAGTGCGCCGCCTCGCCGCCGTCGTGCCCGGCGTGCGCGGCATCGACAAGTGTCGCGTGCGCCGCAGCGGGCTGGCGCTGCTCGTGGAAATCCAGATCGAGGTGGACCCCGCCATCAGCGTGCGCGAGGGCCACGATCTCGCGCACGCCGTGCAAGATGCGCTGGTGGGCGCGGGCCTGGCCATCAGCCACGTCGCCGTGCATGTCGAACCCGCGCGCTGAACCACCCCCAGCCGCCAATCATTCGCGAAAGGGGGGTTTAACGTTTACCCGCGGCTAGACCCGTCCTAGAGAAAACCCATGACCTCCAACCGTGATCCCGGCGTTCCGCTCACCGCAAACCGTCCGCTTCTCCGCTGGATCGACAAGATGGTCGCGCTCACCCAGCCCGCCGCCATCCACTGGGTCGACGGCAGCCAGGCGGAATACGACACCCTTTGCGCCGGGCTCGTGGCCGGCGGCACCTTTGTGAAGTTGAACGAACAAGCCTGGCCCGGCTGTTTCCTCGCCCGCTCCGACCCCTCCGACGTCGCCCGAGTCGAAGACCGCACCTTCATTTGCTCCCTCTCCAAGGACGCGGCCGGCCCGACAAACCACTGGGTCGAGCCCTTCGAGATGCGCAAAAAGCTCAAGGGGCTCTTCGCCGGCTGCATGCGCGGCCGCACGATGTATGTGTTGCCCTTCTCCATGGGTCCGGTCGGCTCGCCTCTCTCGCAACTGGGCATCCAGTTAACCGACTCGGCCTACGTCGTGGTGAACATGCGCATCATGGCCCGGATCGGACTTCCCGTCCTGGCCGAGATCGACAAAGGTGAAAAACGCGTCGTCCCCTGCATCCATTCAGTCGGTCTGCCCCTCCCCGAAGGCACCCGAGACGTCCCCTGGCCCTGCAACCCCGAGAAATATATCGTCCACTTCCCCGAGACCCGCGAGATCTGGTCCTACGGCTCCGGCTACGGCGGCAACGCCCTCCTCGGCAAAAAGTGTTTCGCCCTGCGTATCGCCTCCGCCATGGCCCGCGACGAAGGCTGGATGGCCGAACACATGCTCATCCTCGGCCTGGAAAATCCCGAGGGCCAAAAAACCTACGTCGCCGCCGCCTTCCCCTCTGCCTGCGGCAAGACGAACTTCGCCATGCTGGTGCCACCCGCACCCCTCGCCGCCGCAGGGTGGAAAATCACCACCGTAGGTGATGATATCGCCTGGCTCCGCCCAGACGCCACGGGGCACCTGCGCGCCATCAACCCCGAGGCCGGCTTCTTCGGAGTAGCTCCCGGCACCTCCCTAAAAACCAATCCCAACGCCATGGCCGCACTGGCGAAAAACACCATCTTCACCAACTGCGCCCTTACCCCTGAAGGCGGAGTCTGGTGGGAGGGTATGACCGACACCCCCCCGGCAACCTGCACCGATTGGCAGGGCAAAATTTGGACCCCCGAGATTGCCAGGACCACCGGAGCCAAAGCCGCCCAGCCAAACGCCCGCTTCACTGCGCCCGCGTCGCAGTGCCCCACCATCGACCCCGAGTGGGAAAACCCCGAGGGCGTGCCCATCGCCGCCATCATCTTCGGTGGCCGCCGCGCCACCACCACTCCGCTCGTCTACCAGACCTTTAACTGGTCCGGTGGCGTCTACGCCGGCGCCACCATGGGCTCCGAAACCACCGCCGCCGCCGTCGGTGCCACCGGCCAAGTCCGCCGCGACCCCATGGCGATGCTGCCCTTCTGTGGCTACCACATGGCCGATTACTTCCGCCATTGGATCAAAATGCAGCGTGGGCTGGTCGAAACTCCGCGCATTTTTCACGTCAACTGGTTCCGCAAAGACGCCGACGGTCGTTTCCTTTGGCCCGGCTACAGCGAAAACGCCCGCGTGCTGCGCTGGATCGTCGAGCGCTGCCAAGGCCGCGCCCGCGCCCACGAAACCCCCCTCGGCTGGATGCCCAGCCACGAGGACATCGATTGGACCGGTCTCGCCTTCCCCCGCGAAACCTTCGAACAACTCATCGCCGTTGACCGCAAAGCCTGGCGCGCCGAACTGATCAACCATGAGGAGCTCTTCCTCGACCTCCACTCCCACCTGCCGAAAGAAATGATCTTCGAGCGCGAGTTGCTGATCTGCCGCCTCTGAACAGGACCTGCCCTCCGGGCTTTCCCTCTCCACCGCCGCCCCGACCGCCGGCACATAAAAAGGCTCAATCCCCGGCTACTAACTAAGTAATCAATAGCATACCTGTTATCCGTTCATCTATCGGCCTATGCTTGCTGCGACGGCAGCTTATCCAGCAGAGTTGTCATAAATTCGTGAAAAAGACTCGTCAGGCAAATCTCTCCTCACACCGCCGGCCATCCGGCGCCGTGTTGCGCCTGCTTTGCCCCTTGCTCACGCTGAATACCGCTCTGTCCGCGCAAACCACTTTCTCGGAAAGTTTTACCGGCAGCTCCGCTCAGGGTTGGGTCTTTGGCGCAAACACCGGAGATAACAAACCCTTCCTCACCGCCGCGACCGGCGCCGGCGGCTACGATGGGGCAGGTAACGCCATAGGAGCCGCGATCGACACCACCGGAAATGGCTGGCTGAGACTAAACTCCAACACGAGCAACCAATCCACCTTCGCCCTGCTGGACACCGAGATTTTCGCGGCTAACGCCCGCATCGAGATCGACATGGAGTATGCCTTCTGGAACGGGTCCGGTGCCGACGGTATCACCTTCTTCCTGATCGATGGCACGAAGGACTCCTCGACTTTCACCCCGGGCGCCTATGGCGGTTCCATGGGCTACGCTCAACGCACCGGGGAGGCCGGCATGCCAGGCGGTTACCTCGGCTTCGCCTTGGATAATTTCGGTAACTACTCGAACGGCAGCGAAGGTCGCGTCGGCGGAATCACCAACGACGGAACCCTCTACCCCAACCGCATCTCCGTCCGCGGACCCGAGTCCAGCAACTACGCCTACATCGCCTCCAACTCCACCCCGCTTCCCGGGCAGATGGACTTCCCGCAGCCACCACTCGCCCTGATCAAACCGGCGCCGATTACCGAGCTTTCAAAATCATCTTTGACGCCAATAATCAGCTCACCGTCGAGATGAAGTTCGGCGCCGACAGCGCCTACACCACCGCGTTCACCACCGACCTGTCCGCCTACGAACGCCCCGAGATCTTCAAGATTGGCTTCACCGGAGCCACCGGTGGATCGACCGAACTCCACGAAATCCGCAACCTCACCCTGACTTCCAACCCCTGGTCCACCGGCTCCGGCGCCTACGAGTGGGACAACGGCGCCGGCACCACCACGTGGGGCACGCTCGCCGGCGGCGAAGCCAACACCAACTGGTATTCCACCGTCCCAGCCGACGACAACAAGACCCCCCTGCGCGACTCCGACGTCCTCTTCGGCAACCGCCCGACCAACAACGGCACTAACAACACGCAGCAGGTCGCCCTAGGTAACAACGTCGAGGTGCGAAACATGACCTTCGACACCGGCATCAACTACACCATCGGCACCGTCGGCGACGGTCGGCTGATCACGTTCGGCGATACCACGCTGACCGGCCTCCCTTCGATCAACGTAAACGATTACAACGGCGTCTACGGTCGGCACAAAATCAACACCGACCTCGCCATCGTCGAAAACATCGCGATCCGGAACTACTCCTACTCCACCCTCTGCATCAACGGCGCCATCGGCCTTGGCGCCAACACCCTCACCACCTCCGGCTTCGGCGCCACCAACCTGAACGGCGTGATCACCGGCTCCGGACCCATCGTCGTCAACGGCGCCACCTTCGACCCCGCCACCGGCGCCGGCATCGTCACCATCGCCGGCAATAACGCCGCCACCTACACCGGCGCCATCACCGTCAACAACGGCCAGCTCGTCGTCCTCGCCAACAACGCCCTCGGCAACACCGGCTCGGCCACCACCGTCAACTCCGGCGGCACCCTCACCTTCCGCGGCGGCGTGACCTCACCCGAGAACGTCACCATCGCCGGCGTCGGCACCACCCTCGGCCGCGGCGAACAAGCCGGCGCCCTCTACAACGACGGCGGCGACAGCACCCTTTCCGGCACCGTCACCCTCGGCGCCAACGCCGCCGTCGGCTCCCGCTCCGGCAACCTCACCCTCTCCGGCACCATTTCCGACGGCGCTTCGGATTTCTCGCTCACCAAGATCAACGACGGCGTAGTCACGCTTTCCGGTGCCAACACCTACTCCGGTGCCACCATCCTCTCGGCCGGTGCCCTGCGCATTACCACCGCCGGCGCACTATCCTCAAACAGCAATCTAGAATTCGCTGGCGGGGTCCTGGAGATCGCCGGCGATCTTAACGGCGGATCCACTGGAGATTTTTCCTATAATTTAGCCACCACCGCCGGCGCCCTCCAATGGACCGGCGATGGCGGTTTCTCCGCTTCCGGAGCCAACCGAACCGTTCGTCTCAACAACGGCACCGGCAACCTCACCTGGGCCTCCACCACTAACTTTGCCGGCGACGGCCAAGCCCTGCTTTTAGGCGCCGGCTCCGCCGACTCGACCCTCACCTTCGCCAACGCCCTCTCTTTCAACAACGCCCAACGTGAAATCCGAGTCGCCGACGGTTCGGCCGCCGTAGACGGCAACCTTTCCGGCCGTATCCGAGGCGGCAACAACGGCACCGGCACCGGCGGTTTGATCAAAACGGGGACCGGCACCTTGGAGCTTTCCTATTCCGGCACCGGGGCCAACGACTACAGCGGAGCGACCGAGATCCGTGGCGGCGCACTTCGCATCACCACCACCGACGGCCTCTCCGCCAACTCCACCGTCCAGCTCAACGGCGGCGTTCTCGAAATCGGCACCGATCTAAACGGAGGCGCCGGCGGAGACTACTCCCCCTCGCTCGGCAACGCCGCCGGTAACCTCCAGTGGACCGGCTCAGGCGGCTTCTCCGCTGCCTCGGCGGCCCGCACCGTCACGCTCGCCGGCGGCACCGCCCTCACCTGGGGCACCACCGGGAATTTTGTCAGCTCCGCCAGCTCGCTCCTCTTCGGCGCCACCGGCTCAGACAACACCGTTACCCTCACCAACGATATCGGCCTAGGCTCAAGCGGCACTCGCACCATCCAGACCACCCAAGGCACGAGCTCGACCCTCGCCTCCGGCGTGCTTTCCGGAGTCGTTTCCGGCTCCGCTTCCCTCGCCGTCACCGGCAACGGCCGCCTCGACCTGACCGCCAACAACACCCACACCGGCGCTGTCACCATCACCGGCGCGGAAGTCCGACTGGCCAGCGCCACCGGCGACCTCGCCCAGTCCTCCGGCTTCACCGTCCGCCTCGGCGGCACCCTCGCGTTGGATAACACCAACGGCGCCGCCGACCGCATTGGAGCCGTCGGCGTCACTCTCGCCGGCGCCACCCTCAATTTCCTCGGCCAGACCGGCAACGTCGACACCGCCGAGACCATCGGCACCGTCACCCTCGCTGGCACCACCGCCACCGGCGGCACCTCGGGCAGCGCCAACACGATCCAAGTCGCACGCGGCGACGCCACCGGCTCCGCCACCCTCACCGCCGCCGCCCTCACCCGTAACGCCGGCACGACGGTCAATTTCACCAATCCCGCCGGCACCCTCGGGACCACCGGCGATAATCCCCGTCTCGTCCTCACCGCCGCCCCCGCGCTGGATGACGGCATTCTGGCCTACGCCACGGTGAACGGAACCGACTTCGCCACCTACAGCTCCGTAAACGGTGTGACCCCCGACGGCCTTAGCGCCTACACCGGCTACGACACCGGCACCCAGACCGGGTGGACCCTCACGACCGACAACGCCGCCCCCACCGCCGACCAGACGCTGGCCGGCTCTCGCACCATTAATTCCCTCAAACTTGCCTCGGGCATAGATGTCGCCCAGGCCGGCTTCACCCTCACCCTCCAGTCCGGCGGCATCCTCACCACCGGCGGCACCGCCACCACCCTCTCCGGCGGCTCGCTCACCACCGGCAGCGCCACCGATCTCGTCGTTCACGCCTACAATACTGCCGATACCACCCTCGCCTCCACCGTGGCTGGCTCCGGCGGCTTGGTGAAATCCGGCACCGGCACCCTCACCCTCTCCGGCACCTTGGCCAACACCTTCACCGGAGTCACCCGCCTAAACGAAGGCACCCTCGTTCTCGCCAAGTCAGACGGCATCGCCGCCATCGCCGGAGACGGCAATACTTCCACCACCGACCTTTTCATCGGCGACGGACGCGGCATCGACACCCTCCGGCTCGCAGGCAACGAGCAAATCGCCAACAACGCCAACCTCGTTCTCCAAGGCGGAACGCTCGGCAACGACGCCAACCAGGCCGTGCTCGACTTGAACGGCACCAGCGTCATCAGCGGCACCGCCCGCTCCGAGTCCTTCCGCTCGCTCCGCATCGAGGGCAACTCGGTCGTCGATTTCACCGGCGGCACTGTGTGCGCCCCCAGCTTCCTTTACCTCGACATCCTCGACGTGGCGAGCGACGCCCTGCTCACCGTAGGCAACTGGATCGAATTCACCGACTTCCTGCTGGTCAACAAGCTCAGCTTCGACTCGACCGACATGCCGCGCATCGTCTTCGACGGCTACGGCGGCACCGCCAACTGGAAGGACTACGATAGCTCCTACTACCAGATCGTCCCCTACGCACCCGTGCCCGAACCCTCCACCTACGGCGCCCTCGCCGTCGGAGGGCTCACCGCCTTCGCCTTCTACCGCCGCCGTCGTCAGCGCACTGCGGCCTGAGCGCCCGCCGGAAGGTTCGCTGCTCCTCAGCGGGCGTTTACGGGAGCCCCCGAGCCGCCGAGGTTCTTCTCGATCTGATAAAAAATCTGCCGGGATAGCGCCTTGTCCCCCGCCACATTCACCCGGATGGTGAGGTCACTCTGACGGCTGTTGATCTCCTTGATCCTGACCGTGACCTTGGCGTCCTTGGGCGTCCGCCCCACCAGCAAGGCGGCGTAATTTTGCTGCTGGTTTTTGATTTCGAAATAACCCAGCTGCCGGAAAGCCTCGCTCGTCGCCTTGCTCGCAGCGCGGGCATCCGCGTTCACCAACATCAGGAATTCGCCCGACACATAGACCGCCTGCATCTGCCCGCTCTCGTCCAGCGGCACAGAGCTGCACCCGTTGAAAAAAGCGGCGGTCGCGCAGACCCCGGAGACAATCATAAAGCGGGAAAAAAAGTTGGCGCGCATGGTGACGAAAGCACTGCGCCCGCACCTCCCGCCCGTCAACGCCACAGCCGCCGCGTTTTGATTTTCTCACCCATCCACCGGTTTTTGTGCTTTTTGCGTCGTGCTCTCCCGTTCCATCATAACGGCCTTATGTCGCAACCACTCGTCGGCCTGATCATGGGCAGCACCTCCGACTGGGAAACCCTCCAGCACGCCGCCGCCATCCTCGAACGCCTCGGCGTGCCCTTTGAAAAAGACGTCGTGAGCGCACACCGCACGCCGGATAAAATGGCCGACTACGCCCGCTCCGCCGAAGGCCGCGGACTCCGCGTGATCATCGCCGGGGCCGGTGGCGCCGCCCACCTGCCGGGCATGACCGCCGCCTTCACCCCCCTACCCGTCCTTGGCGTGCCGGTCGAAAGCCACAGCCTGAAGGGCCAAGACAGCCTGCTCTCGATTGTGCAAATGCCCGGCGGCGTGCCCGTAGCCACCTTCGCCATCGGGAAACCCGGCGCCATCAACGCCGCCCTCTTCGCCGCCGCCATCCTCGCCGCCGATCACCCGCCCATCCGCACCGCCTGGCACGCCTTCCGGGCCGAACAAACCGCCGCCGTGCTCGCCGCCAAACTCCCCTGAGCCGGTTTCCGGTTTCCGCTTTTTAGCTTTCCTCTTTTACCGATGATCCCCCCCGGCAACACCCTCGGCGTCCTCGGCGGCGGCCAACTCGGCCGCATGTTCGCCCACGCCGCCGAACGCCTCGGCTACCGCATCCACATCTACGAGCCCTCGCCTGAATCCCCCGCCGCGGAGGTCAGCGCCCACGCCGTCCACGCCCCCTACACCGACCTCGCCGCGCTCGAAGCCTTTGTCCGCAGCTGCGACGCCGTCACCTACGAGTTCGAAAATATCCCTGCCGAACCTCTCTGGCGGCTCGAGCACGCCGGCGTCTTCCGCCCCAAATGGCAGATTCTCGAAATCACCCAAAATCGACTGCGAGAGAAGACCTGGCTCCGTAAAAACGATTTTCCGCACGTGCCGTTCACCGAGTGCGAGGCAGGCGGCGACCTCACCGCCGCCATCCGTCAGACCGGAATACCCTGCGTGGTTAAAACCGCCGACTTTGGCTACGACGGCAAGGGCCAGCAAAAAGTGTCTGACGAAGCCTCCCTTGCCCGTGCCGTGTCCGGCTTCTGCGGACAACGCGCCGTCGTTGAGCGCTGGATCGACTTCAAATGCGAGCTGTCCGTGCTCGTCGCCCGCTCCACCCGGGGCGAGACCCGCAGCTTCCCCGTCGCGGAAAATATCCACACCCGCCACATTCTCGATTTCTCCATCGTGCCCGCCCGCGTATCCGCCGCGGTCCAGGAACGCGCCCGCGCCCTAGCCGAGGCCATCGCCACCCGTCTGGATCTTGTCGGTCTGCTCGCCGTTGAGCTCTTCCTGACCGATCAAGACGAAATCCTCGTCAACGAACTCGCCCCCCGCCCCCACAACAGCGGCCACTGGACCCTCGACGCCTGCGCCACCTCGCAGTTCGAGCAACACGTGCGCGCCGTGGCCGGCCTGCCCCTCGGCGACATCTCCCCCACCGCTCCCGCCGCCGTGATGGTCAACATCCTCGGCGATGCCTGGAAATGGTCCGGCGAACAATGCACGGGCACGCCCGATTGGTCGGCCCTCTTGCGCGAGCCCCGCGTCCATTTGCACCTCTACGGGAAAAAGGAGCCGCGCCCCGGCCGGAAAATGGGCCACTTCACCGTGATAGGCGACACTGCCGACAGCGCCCTAGAACGCGCCCGTCAGCTCAAAGCCGCCCTGTAAACAGCCGCGCGGAACCGGGCACAAAGCGCCGTTGTCCGCCGGATTTTCCTGCTCGTGATTCCTGCTTCAAACCTGGCTCACGCCGCCGGTTTTCCCTCGCCTCCCGCCAGCCTCGCGGGCCTTTTTCTTCAAACATGATCGAGGGCGAATGGCGCATCCTGGCGGTGGACTTCGGCGGCGAAACCGTGCCCGCCCGCACCGGCCTACTCCAAATCCTCGGGTCCCGCTTTTCCCTGCAAGTCAGCGGCACCCCGCGCGAGGTCGGCCAGGTCGAGCACGATCCCACCGCCACCCCCGCCACCCTCGATCTCGTGTGGCACCATCCAGACGGCAGCGAAGCCCGGCGCCTGCGCGCCATCCTCCGCCGGCGCGGCGAGTTGCTCCAACTCTGCTATTTCCCGAACGAAAACACCGGACGCCCTTCTCTGTTCGAATCCCGCGCCACCGACACCACCCCGCCCGCCATCCTCGTGCGCTGCCGCCTCGCGCCACCCGCCTCCGCTTGATCCACCGAGCCGAGCCCTCACCGTCACTCGCAAACGCTTAACCCATGCCCTACGACGCCGCCCCCGCCCGCTACGCTAACCCCGCCTTCTTCGCCCGCTGCGGTCGCTCCGGCCTCTTCCTACCCCGCATCTCCCTCGGCCTGTGGCACAACTTCGGCGGCGTTGACGAGTTTGAGAACGGCCGCGCCATCGTGCGCCGCGCCTTCGACCTCGGCGTCACCCACTTCGACCTGGCCAATAACTACGGCCCGCCCCCCGGCTCCGCCGAAGAGGCCTTCGGTCGCATGCTCACCCTCGACCTCGCACCCTATCGCGACGAACTCGTGATCTCCACCAAGGCCGGCTACCGCATGTGGCCCGGCCCCTATGGCGAATGGGGCTCCCGCAAATACCTGCTCGCCTCCCTCGACCAATCCCTAAGGCGCCTGGGGCTCGATTACGTCGATATTTTCTACAGCCATCGCTTCGACCCCCACACCCCACTCGAAGAGACGATGGGAGCCCTCGCCACCGCCGTGAAATCCGGCAAGGCCCTCTACGCGGGCATCTCCAGCTACGACGCCCCCACCACCGCCCGCGCGGCGAAAATCCTCCGCGAACTCGGCGTGCCCGCCCTGATCCACCAACCGGTCTATAATATGTTCAATCGCTGGATCGAGCCCGCCCTGCTCGATACCCTCGCCGCCGAGGGCCTGGGCTGCATCCCCTTCTCCCCCCTTGCCCAAGGCCTTCTCACCAATCGCTACCTCCAAGGCATCCCCGACGACGCCCGCGCCGCCAAGGCCCATGGCTTCCTCAAGGCCTCCGGCGTCACCCCCGAGGTCCTCGCCAAGGTCCAGCAACTGGGCGAAGTCGCCCGCGAACGCGACCAGTCCCTCGCCCAGCTCGCTCTCGCCTGGGTGCTGCGCGATCCCCGCGTCACCACAGCACTCATCGGGGCGAGCAAGATCTCCCAGCTCGAAGACTGCGTCGGCGCGGCCGCCCACACCCACTTTTCCGCCGAGGAACTTGCCCGCATCGACGCCATCCTCGCCTGATTTTTCCGCGCCCCCCCCGTGAACCTCGTCCTCTTCGACGCCGGAGAGCTCGCCGCCCCTCTGCCCCTAGCCGATCCGCGCGCGCAACACGTTTTAAAGGTGCTGCGTCGCGCCCCGGGTGACACCTTCGTCGCCGGGCTGGTCGACGGCCCGCTGGGCGAGGCCACCCTGCTCGCGGTCGGAGCCGACGCGCTCACCCTCGCTTTTACGCCCACCCGCCAGCCGCCAGCCCTCCCGCCGGTCACGCTGCTCGTTGGTCTGCCCCGCCCGCAAACCGCCCGCGATCTTCTCCGCGATGCCACCACCCTCGGTGTCTCCGCGATCCACTTTGTCGTTACCGAAAGGGCCGACCCCAACTACGCCGCTGCCACCCTGTGGCCGTCGGGAGAATGGCGCCGCCACGTCCTCGCCGGTGCCGCCCAGGCATGCGATACCCGCTTACCCGCCATCCACTGGAAGGAAGATCTGGAAAACGCCCTCGCCAATTTGCCAGCCGGGACCCAACGCCTCGCTTTGGACAACTACGAGGCCTCCGTCCGGTTGGCCGACGCACTGGCCGTCCCACCCGGTCAGGCGACAACGCTGGCCTTCGGCCCCGAGCGTGGCTGGGGCCCAGCCGACCGCACCGTGCTCCGCGCCGCCGGGTTCACCCTATGTTCGCTGGGCGAGCGAGTGCTACGGCTAGAAACCGCCGTAACCGCCGCGCTCGCCCTGACCCACGGCCTATCGCGAGCCGCGGGCTAGCCCCGGGCCGCGCTCACTGGCCCGCATCGGGCTTCGGGCCCGGTTGCGGCGCGTTCGTCTTGCCGCTGGTGGTGATCATGGTCCGCACCTGCGCGGTCACGCGGGGCGTCTCCGCCTTGACCGCCGGGGCGGGGGTCTTGGGCGCGGCCAGCATCGGCGCGGCCGTGCCGCTCGGCCCCTGGGCGCGCGCGCCCTTGGCCAGCATCGCGAGCATGTTCTCGAAAACCTGCACGTTCGACGCGCTGCGGAACAGGCCGGTGCAGATCTGCAGGCGCACGTTCTGCATCAGCTCCTCGAAATACTTGTAGGCCTCGGTCTTGTATTCGACCAGCGGATCTTTCTGGCCATAGCTGCGCAGGCCGACCGACTGGCGCAGGCTCTCCATCTCGGTGAGGTGCTCCTGCCAGTGGTGGTCGATCGCGTTGATCACCACGTAGCGCTCGATCGAGCCGAGCGCCTCGGGGATTTCCACCGACTCCTTCACCGCGTAGGCCTCGCGGACCTTGCCGACCACCAGAGCCGAGACCGCCTCGAGCGATTTACCGGTGATGTCCTCGATCTTCAGCCCGACCGGGAAGTGGGTGTTGGCCCAACCCACAAAGCCCTCCGCCGACGCCGCCGTCACCGCCGAGGGACCGCCGGTATAGCCGGCCGTCTCGAGACGCGCCGCAACCTCCTCCTCGACCTGTTCGAAGATGATCTCCTTCGGTCGGTCGGCATGGATCGCACCATTGCGGATGCCGTAAACCACCTCGCGCTGCTGATTGAGCACATCGTCGTATTGAAGCAGGCGCTTGCGCTGCGAAAAATTCTGCTGCTCGACCTTCTTCTGCGCGCTTTCGATCGAGCGGTTCAGCCACGGGTGCTCCAGCTCCTCGCCCTCCTTCATCGAGCCCTCCATCATACGGGAGGCCAGGTTGCCCTGGAGGAAAAGGCGCATCAGCTCGTCCTCGAGGGAGAGGAAAAACTTGGTCATGCCCGGATCGCCCTGGCGGGAGCAACGGCCGCGCAGCTGCCGGTCGACGCGCCGGCTTTGGTGGCGCTCGGTGCCGATCACCAGCAAGCCACCCAATTCACGCACCCCTTCACCCAATTTGATGTCGGTGCCACGACCGGCCATGTTGGTGGCGATAGTGACGGCGGCGCGCTGACCAGCCCGGGCCACGATCTCGGCCTCCTGCTGGTGCATCTTGGCGTTGAGCACGGTGTGGACGATACCGCTGCGCTTGAGCATGCGCGAGAGCACTTCGGATTGCTCGACCGAGACGGTGCCGACTAGGACGGGCTGGCCCTTCTTGTTGGCCGACTCGATCTCCTTCAGCACCGCGTTATATTTGTCGCGGCGAGTCTTGAAGATGGAGTCGTTCTTGTCGATGCGGATGCAGGGCCGGTTGGTCGGCACGACCTGCACGGTGAGCTTGTAAATGTCATGGAACTCGGTCGCCTCGGTCTCGGCCGTGCCGGTCATGCCCGCGAGCTTCTCATACATGCGGAAGTAGTTCTGGATCGTGACCGTCGCGTAGGTGCGCGTCTCCCGCTCGATGGTGACGTTCTCCTTGGCCTCGACCGCCTGGTGCAGGCCGTCGGACCAGCGGCGGCCGGGCATGACGCGGCCGGTGTTTTCGTCGACGATCATCACCTTGCCCTCGGCCACTACGTATTGCACATCCCGCTCGTAGAGCGAGTAGGCGCGGAGCAGCTGGGAGATGGCGTGGATCTCCTCGGAGGTCTGGGCGAATTCCTCCTGCATGGCGGCGCGGCGCGCCTCCTTCTGCTCGGGAGTCGGCCCCTGCTCGCGCTCGAGATCGCTGAAGGCGGTAGCGAGGTCGGGCAGGGTGAAGGCGTCGGGATGGTCGGGGCGGAGCAGTTTTCGACCGATCTCGCTGAGGTCGGCCTGATGCTGGCGCTCGTCGATGGAGTAGTAGAGCTCCTCCTTGAGCTGGAAGAGTTCGGTCTTCTGGAAGTCGGAGTTGTATTCGACCTCGGTCTTGTCGAGCAGCTTGCGCCACTCGGGGGTCTCCATCAGTCCGCGCAGGAGTTTGTTCTGCGGATTGCCGATCTTGACCTGCAACATGCGGCGCGCGGCCTGGGCGCGGTCCTCGGGAGTAAGCGGCTCTTTTTTGAGAAGGGTCTGAGCCTCGCCAATAAAACGGTTGCACAGGCGGGTCTGCTCCTGGACCAACCGGGCGACCTGGGGTTGAAGACGGGTGTAAGGCTGCTCGCGCTCGATCGGCGCGGGACCAGAAATGATCAGCGGAGTGCGGGCCTCGTCCACGAGGATGGAGTCGATCTCATCCACAATGCAGAACCAGTGGTCGCGCTGCACCTGGTCTTCCTTGCGCGTGGCCATGCCGTTGTCGCGAAGGTAGTCGAAGCCAAACTCAGAGGCGGTGCCATAGGTGATGTCGCACCCATACATCTGGCGGCGCACATCGGGCGGCATCTGTTGTTGGATGCAGCCGACCGAAAGCCCGAGGAACCGATAAAGGTAGCCCATCCACTCGGAGTCGCGGCGGGCGAGGTAGTCGTTTACCGTGACAAGTTGGGAATTTCGCCCGGTGAGGGCGTTTAGATACATCGCGGTGGTGGCGACGAGTGTCTTGCCCTCGCCAGTCGCCATCTCGGCGATGCGGCCGTGATGAAGGGCGATGCCGCCGATGAGCTGGACGTCAAAATGGACCATGTTCCACTCCAACTCCTGCCCGCAAACCTGCCCCTTCAGGCCCACCAGACGGCGGGCGGCGTTCTTTACCGCCGCGAAGGCCTCGGGAAGGATGGCGTCGAGCGCGGCATTCTTGTCCGACGCAGCCGCCACGCGGGCCTTGAACTCCGCCGTCTTGGCCCGCAGCTGATCGTCGGTCAGCGCCTTGTAGGCCTCGTCGTGCTCGTTGATTTTGACCACGAGGGGTTTGGCGCGCTCGATGAACTTGCGGTAGTGACGACCGGCAAAACGCTTGAAGAAAAACGACAACATGGAACGGCAAATCCTAGACCAGCTCCTTCCCATGGCAAACGGCAAATCAAGCGGCTTCGCCAGGCCTGGCTCGTTCGCACAGAGCTTTACAGTCGGGCAGTGCTGAGCACCGCCGGCTGTTTTCTCCCTTGTTCCACCGGCTCACGGCCCGCATACCGAGCACTGCCCGGGTGGCAATTCCATGAAAGACCTTCCCCCTGACGTGCCCCGTCTAGACCCCGTTCCGTTTATCATCACCGACATCGTCTTGGTCGGTTGCGCGACCTTCCTGGGAGTTCAAGCTGACGCTCCGCTAGGCGCCGCCCCGCTGGCCGCCATCGCCGCCTGCGTAGGCCTCGGCGCCATCGCCGGGCTCTATCCCTTCGTCGTCAACCACGCCCGCCGGCAGGAGGAAGCCCTCCAGGACCGCGCCAACCAGATCGAGGCCCTCGCCCGCACCGTCGCCGCGTCCGCCGAGCAGATCAGTATTGCCGCCGCCAGCCTGCCCGCCGTCGCCGACAACGCCGCCCGCCAGCTCAAGGCCGCCGAAATGCTCCCCGCATCCCTGCAAAGCCAGCTGCAGGCCCTCCAACTCCAAGTCGCCAACAACAACAACGAGGAAAATTCCGCCCTGCGCCAGCAAGTCGAGGCCCTGCGCTCCGCCGGCACAGACAAGCTCCTCGACGCCTTCGAGAAACTGAACCTCGCCACCCTCGAGATCACTCGCCTGGAAACCCTCACGACCACCCATACCGCCACCCTCGACGAAGCCCTCGCCCGGCTGCCCCGCTTGGCCGAGACCTTGGCGGAGCAAGCCGCCAACACCCTGCGCCGCGAGACCGCCAACGCCATCTCCGCCCTGGAGGCCGCCACCGATTCCGCCCGCATCAAGATCGACGCCTCCGCCCACGCCACCCAGGCCGCCGTCGCCGCCGCCGCCGAACAGGCCCGCGCCACCCTCGAACGCGCCGTCCAAGACGCCGCCGCTACACTCGCCGCCGCCACCCCACCCCCGCCCGTCGCTCTTCCGCCCGCCGTCAGCGCGGCCGCCCCCACGCCACCGCCGGAACCCGCCGCCCCCGCGCCCATCGTCGCCGCCCCGGAAACACCCGCCGCCCCCGCCTCGACTCCGCCGCCCTCGCTCCTGCTGATCGACGACGCCGATCTCGACGAACCCGCCGCGCCCGCCGCCCACGAACCCACGCCCGAACCCGCTCCGGAACCCGTGCCCGCTCCTCAACCCGTGGCAGAACAGCCGGCGCCGAAGCTCCCCCTACCCCCGTCCGCTCCATCCGAACCGGAAGCCGAACCCGACCTTGAACCGGAGCCCACCACCGAACCCGATCCCGAGCCCTCCCCAGCCCACGCCGAGCCCGCGCTGTCCAACGATGGCTTCACCCGGCTCATCGCCACCGCCTACATCGGCATCGGTAACAAACTTTTCATTCGCGGTGACGGCCCCGGCCTGCGGCGCGACAAGGGCGTCCCCCTCCAGTTTATCTCCATCGGCAAGTGGCGCTGGGAAAGCGCCGAGCTGCTTTTCCCGGCCAAGGTCCGCCTTTACAAAAACGACCAGATCGAATGCACCGCCCTTGGCGAATTTGCCCTCGATCCAGGCCACCACCACGAGGTCAACGCCACCTTCTGAGCCCCGCCGCATCGCCCCGGTTTCAAAACCCCGCTTGACGCCCGCCGGCCAACGCGCCTTGTCTTCGCCGCAGTGATCTTCGCTTACTCCGCCTCCGTGAAAGCCTCCGCCCACGTCGTATCCGTGGTCGTAGCTATTTCCGTGTCCGAAACGGGCACACCGCGAGGCTAACGAAAGCAACCCACTTTCCGCCCCCTCCGGTGACTACCGGAGGGGGTTTTTTGTTTTAAAACAAAAAACCCGGCCTCCGGGGGAAATCGAAGGGGGTGGCCTCCTCTCCAACGCCACCACCCATGACCGACCAAGACCCGCCCCTCCCGCCGCTCGCCCTCGCGCTCGGCCGCCTCCGCCAGCCCCGGCCCGCCCCTAGGGCAGCCTGGCCCTTTGCTCCGCGCCCGGCCGGCGATCCGCTCCCCGCGGAAACCCTTCCGCCCGGCGACACCTCGACCGGCCCGTCCCACGATTTCCTCCGGATTCTGCCGGAGCCCGCCCTGAACGGCGATCTTCCGCCACCCCGCCCAACCCCGGCGACGGCGCTGAACCGCCCTTACTGGTTCGATTTATAAACCAACGCGGTCACTGCAAATCCACGGGCCGCAAGCCCCCGACGGGCTCCCACGCCGCGAGTTGCTTGAGCGCCTCGGAGGCTGCGGGATCCCGCCGGATGATCTCCTTCACCAAAAGAGTGGCATTGGCGGCATAGCCCTCCTCGCGCACCGCCCGAGCCAGCGCCAGCAATCGCTCCGACGCACCAGCGTCGCGCCCGAGCGTATTACGCGCCAGCAATTGCAGCACCAAAGGATCGTCACCACGAGCCCGAAGCGGCAATTCTAGGGCTTCCAGTCGCGCCGTCTCGGCCGAGAGCCAGGCCGGCTGTGCTCTTCGCGCAGAAGACAACAAGGCCAGCGCCCCAGCCGTATCACGAATGAGCACCAGCCGCTCAAATGCCGCGCGGAAACCCGCAAACGTGTCGAGCGCCGGCACCGCCACCGGCTCGGCCGGGAGAGGCGCCGGGATTGCCGCTTTCTCCTCCTTGGCGATGCGCTCGCGTGCCACCGCGAGACTGCGCGCGGCGGGAAAAGGCCCATCCGCCAGGGTGAGAATCTGCCTGGCGGTTTCCACCCGGCCCGCGTCGATCAGCGCCCCCAGCAACATGGCGTAGAGTCGCAGCGTGCCCGGGCGGTCGGCGACGATCGCAACTAGCGCGGCCTGCGCGCCGCCCCCTCCATCCAAACAGGCACCCGCAAGCCGCGTCATCGTTTCCAAATACGAGTTTTGAGCTTCAGTGAGTCGTTCGCGGTCATTTTGACGGAGCCGCTCAATAAACGTCAGCGCCGCCGGCCAGTCCCGCGCCCGAATCGTCTGTTGCAAACGCATCCACCCCACCGGCGAGGTGCTCAGGCCGCGCTCGCGCAACTCACGCTCCACCCGCTCCAGCCCCCCGGGGAACTTCACCTCCGAAAGGACCGCCGCAAGCGTTTGGTAAAGCCCGGGGGTCGCACCATGGCGAAAAATCAACTCGTCTAGATTCGCCCGCGCCTCCCCGGCACGACCAGCCAGCTGGTTCTGGGTCAAGGCATAGAGCAACCCGTCGGGACTGGTCGGCGCAAGCGCGCGCAGCCTCCGCAACGCCTCATCCATCGCCGTCGGATCGCGCGCTTCCCGCCCGGCGCGCACCACCAGACGCAGCGCCTCGGCCGAGGCCGGCGCCTCCGCCGCCCACTGGGCCGCCAGCGCGAGCGCCTCCTGCGGCTTATCCGTGGAAAGCAGATGCAGCACCGTAACCTCGCGCCGCAGGGGATCAGCCTCCGGGTAGGCATGGGTCACCAAGGCCAGCGCCTCCGCCGGACGACCGGCAGACATAAACGCCCGCACCGCCTGCTCATCAAGCCAACGCGCCTCGGCCGCGCCCCCCCCCTTCTCTATTGCTGCGGCCAGCGCCGCTCGGGCCTCCCGACAAAAGTCCACCCACTCGTCCGGCCTGTCCCCCTCCTCCAACACGACAAAAGCCGACTCGAGATAGTTTCGCCCCGGGTATCCATAGTTCAACCCGGCCCGCAGAATCTGCGCCCCCTGGGGACGCAGCCGCAAAGCTATGTAGATGCGCGCCACATCAAGCCGGGTGAGGACGTCCGCCGGATTCCGATCCAAGCCCAGACGCAAGAGGCCGAAACCCTCGCTAAATTGCCCCGCCCGCAGCTGATCCCGCCCCAGCTCGGCAAACCCTTCACCCCGCAGCCGCCGCAACTCCGCCCAGCGGTGCGGAGCCACCAAATCAAAATAGGTGACTCGATTATGCGGATTGGCCGCCACCAAGCGCTGCAAGAGGATCGCCGCGCCCATCAAGTAGGCCAAAAATAAAACGGCCGCAGCCCAAACCAAAAGCCCGCGCGCACTGAGATTGAGCGTGTGGTGCAGATAATTCTTCCAATAGGCAGGCACCCCGCCAGCGGGCAACGGCCGCGCCGGATCAGGCGTCTGCTGCCAATGATACAGACCCAAACGCCAACACCCGTCGGGCAAGGGGGGCGTAGCCCACATCAAACGTATTCGTTTCAGCGCCATGAAGAGCCTGAAACTTGCGGAGGTTTGCCCGTCGGGCAAGAACACGAATGCGCAGACTGGCGGGGCCAGACGTAAAAAATCCCCGGATGTAAAAACCGGGGATTGAAAGTGGCTGCCCGACTAGGACTCGAACCTAGACAAAGCGAGTCAGAGTCGCTTGTGCTACCATTACACCATCGAGCAGTAAAACTGGGATAACCTCGGCGCAAAAAATGACGGCGGCTGGAGCCGGCGACTGGATTTGAACCCGCAACCGCCTGTTTACAAAACAGGTGCTCTACCGTTGAGCTACACCGGCGACTAGTGCCGTTGATGCGACCAAGGACTAAAAAGAACACCGCCGGAAAGACTGACCCGGCGTAAAGTGGTGGTTCCCCCGGGACTCGAACCCGGAACCAATTGATTAAGAGTCAACTGCTCTACCATTGAGCTAGGAAACCAAAAAACGGAAGGGAGAACAGTCCGGTCGAAGCCCCCCCTGTCAACGCCGTTTTCTCCCAAAAACCAAAGTTCAACGAATTTGCCCTTGCCACGCCCAGCGCCGTTCTCTGCGTTCTTCCCCCCTTCCCATGCAAAAGACCAAGAAGTCCGTCGCCAAGCGCTTCAAGCTGACCGCCAAAGGTAAGCTCGTGCGCCGCACTCCCGGCTTCCGTCACCTGCTTGCCGCGAAGAGCACGAAGTCCAAACGCCGTGCCTCCCGCGACAAATTGGTGGCCGAAGGCCACGCCGCGCCCCTGAAGCGCTGTCTCCCGTTCGGCCTGTAATCCACAGCCGCACACAACCAAAACCGCCTGCCGGGTGATCCCAACGAGACGACCCGGCGGCCCAAACCAGAAAAAATACCAACATGCCTCGTGCCACAAATGCAGCCGCTTCCCGCCGTCGCCGGAAGAAGGTCCTCGGTTACGCCAAAGGTTACTTTGGCAATAAGTCCAAGCTCTTCCGCTACGCGAAAGAAGCCGTCCATCACGCCTGGCTCTATGCCTTCCGTGACCGCCGCAAGAAGAAGAGCAATTTCCGCGCTCTCTGGGTCGTCCGCCTCAACGCGGCCGCCCGGGCGAACGGTATGAGCTACAGCCGCCTCATCGAAGGTCTCAAAGCCGCCAACATCCAGCTCGACCGCAAGGTCCTGTCGGACATCGCCATCCGCGATGAGGTTGCCTTCACCTCCTTGGTCGGCAAAGCCCAGGACGCGCTAAAGGCCAAAGCCGCGGCCGCGAAGGCCGCCTAAGCGCCCCGAAGATCACGCGGGCCCCGCCGGCTCGCTCCCCCCAGTCCCCGGAGGACGGACCCTTTCCAAAGGCGCCGTCCTCTTTTTTTGCCCGCGAATCGCCCCAAAACCACCCTTCTGTTTTCCGCCTGTTCCGTGGGCCAACCCTTCCGCCTTTCGTCTCTCCTCTGATGCAAGACCAACTCGCCGCCCTGCTCGCCAAAGCCTCCGCCGAACTGCCAGCTCTCGCCTCACGCCCCGATTTCGAGGCGGCCAAAGCCCGTTACGTCGGCCCCAACGGCGAACTCACCGCGCTCATGAAGCAAATGGGCGCCGTCCCCAAGGAGCAGAAGCCGGTCGTCGGCAAACTGGTGAACGAGGCCAAAACCGCCCTCCAAGCCCACCTCGACGCCGCCCTAGCCCGCCTCGAGGCCGCCGAACTCGCCGCCCGCCTCGGCCCCGCCGTCGACCCCACCCTGCCCTCACCCGACCGCGGGCCCGGCACCCACCACCCGCTCACCCTCGTCCGCGAGGAAATGACCCGCATCCTGCGCAAGGTAGGCTTCACCGTGGTTGAAGGCCCCGAGGTGGAGACCGAGTATTACTGCTTCGACGCCCTTAATACCCCCGCCGACCACCCCGCCCGCGACGCCCAGGACACGTTCTACCTGCCCGCCTCCGCCCGCTTTGGCAACGTGTCCAAGAAAAACCCAGGCGAACGCTACCTGCTCCGCACCCACACCAGTTCGGTGCAGATCCGCACCATGCTGAAGGGCACGCCGCCCATCCGCATCGTATCCCCCGGCCGAGTTTACCGTCGCGATACCACCGACGCCACCCATTCGGCCAACTTCCACCAGTTGGAGTGTCTTTACGTCGATAAAAACGTCACCGTGCGCGACCTGAAAGCCCTCCTCGATTACATCTTCGCCTCCCTCCTCGGCAAGGATACCAAAACCCGCTTCCGCCCCCACTACTTCGGCTACACCGAACCCAGCTTCGAGGTGGACCTGTCCGCCACCCACCTGCCCAAGGTAAACAAACCCTGGATCGAGATCGGCGGCTGCGGCATGGTGGACCCGGTGGTGTTCCAAGATGTCGGCTACGACCCCGAAATCTGGAGCGGTTACGCCTTCGGGATGGGCCTCGAGCGCCTCGCCATGCTGCTCTACGGTATCGATGACATCCGTTATTTCTACCAAAACGACGTCCGCTTCCTTCGCCAATTCGCCTGAACTCGATCCCCTGAAATTAAACCACGGAGAGCACGGAGGTCACGGAGAGTAAAACCGAGGACTGACTCGTTTAACTCCTCCTCTCCGTGCTCTCCGTGTCCTCCGTGGTTTAAAACTCTGAAAATCTTTTCCCCGTGAAACTCTCCCGCTCCTGGCTTCAAGACTACGTCGACCTGTCCGGTATCACCGATGACGATATCTCGCGCGCCATCACCTTCCTCGGCTTCGAGGTCGAGCAAGTCCTGCGCACCGGCGCGCCCCGCTTCGATCTCGTGGTCGCCGGCCGCATCCTCACCCGCGATAAACATCCCAACGCGGACAAACTCTCCATCTGCACCGTCGATGTCGGCCCGGCCCACGGCGGCGTGCGCACCATCGTCTGCGGCGCGCCCAATTGCGACGCCGGCAACCACGTGCCCGTCGCCCTCCCCGGCGCCGTCCTGCCCGGTGATTTTGTGATCAAGGAGGCCAAGGTCCGCGGCCAGGCCTCCTCCGGCATGATGTGCTCCGCCAAGGAGCTCACCCTCGCCGAGGACGCGCAGGGCCTCCTCCTCCTCGCCGGCGAACCCGCCCCCGGCACCCCGCTCAACGCCCTGCTCCCGCCCGGCGACGTGGTGTTCGACATCGAGATCACGCCCAACCGCCCCGACGCCCTCAGCCACCTCGGCGTCGCCCGCGAACTCGCCGCCTGGTTCGGCAAAACGCTGCGCTACCCCGATGTCTCCTTCACCCCCGCCGCCATCTCGGCCGACCCCCGCCCCGACCTGCTCGCCTCCGTCCGCGTGCTCGCCGAGACCGATTGCCCGCTCTACACCGCCACCGTCGTGACCGGCGTGAAGGTCGGCCCTTCGCCCGACTGGCTCCAGCGCCGCCTCGCCGCCGTCGGCCTGCGCCCGATCAACAACGTCGTCGATATCGGCAACTACGTGATGCTCGAATACGGCCAGCCCGTGCACGCGTTCGACGCCGCCCGCCTAGCCGGGGCCGAGCTCATCGTGCGCCCCGCCGCCGAGGGCGAAAAAATCACCACGCTGGACGGCAAGGAACGCACCCTCGCCGCCGGCCTGCTGGTGATCGCCGACGCCCAGAAACCCGTGGTCATCGCCGGCGTGATGGGCTCGGCCGAGGCCGGTGTCACCACCTCCACCACCGACCTCGTGCTGGAGGTCGCCTACTTCAAACGCCAGGCCGTCCGCGCTGCGTCCAAACGCCTCGGCCTCGCCTCCGATTCATCCTACCGTTATGAGCGCGGCGTCGACGTGCATTCACTCGATGAGGCCGCCCATCGCTTCATCGACCTCATTCTCGCCCACGCCGGCGGCGCGGTCGCCGGTCCCAGCCACCGCGTCGGCTCCGTCGCGCCGTGGGAACGCGAGATCACCGTGACCCCGGCCTTCCTTAACGAGAAACTCGGCTTCGAGATCCCCGCCGCCGAGATGCGCGCCGCCCTCGAATCGCTTGAGCTTATCGTCACCCACGAGGAACCGACCGCAACCCGCGGCCCCGCCTGGACCTTCTCCATCCCTAGTTGGCGTGACGACCTAGACCGCCCCATCGACCTCGTGGAGGAAGTCGTTCGTCTCCACGGCACCGAAAAAATTCCCGCCTCCGTCATCCAGTCGCCCGGCCTCGTGGGCAACGACGACCCCATCGTGCTCTTCAACCGCAAGGTCGCGGAAGCCTTCGTCGGCCAGGGTTTCCACGAGTGCGTAAACTACACCCTTCGCCCCGCCAGAGAGGTCGCCGCCTGGGCCCCGCCCGCGCAAGTCGAAGCCCTCGCCCTCGCCAATCCCTTCGTCGAGGACCAGTCCCACCTCCGCTCCTCCCTCGTAGGCGGCCTGCTGGAATCACTTAAACTCAACCAGGCCCGCGGCGTCGCCGCCACGCGCCTCTTTGAGACCGGCCGTGTTTTCCTGGAGCGCAACGGCGCTCTCTCCGAGTGTGTCGCCGCCGCCTTCGTGCTCGCCGAGGAGACCGGCGAGCGCTCCTGGCGCCCCCGCGAAGCGGCCGATTTCTACACCGCCAAACGCCACGCCGCCACCCTCGCCGCCCTCGCCGGGCTCGAGCTGGAACGCCAGCCCACCGCACTGGTCGCTGCGCCCGCCCTCGGCTGGCAAACCGGCCACGCCGCCACCGCCGGCGATATTCAACACGGCTGGACCGCGACCTTTGGACTGGTCGACCTCGCCCACCTGAAAGCCCTCGGCCTCACTGGTAAAGTTTACGCCGGCTTCTTCGCCCTTGTGTCGGAAAAAGTCGAGGCCGACGCCGACCGCCGCGGCTACAAGCCCTTCGGCCTCCAGCCCGCCGCCCTGCGCGACCTCGCTCTGGTCGTGCCCGCCGCCACCCCCGCCGCTGAGGTCCAGAAAGCCGTCGCCAAACACGCCCGCGCCGCCACCGGCCAGGCCTTCGCCCTTGAGAGCGTTGAATTGTTCGACGTTTACACCGGCAAAGGCGTGCCCGAGGACCACAAGAGCCTCGCCTACGCCCTGACCTTCCGCGCCCCGGACCGGACCTTGACCGACGAAGAGGTCAACGTCGCCTTCACCAAGGTGCAATCCGACCTCGCCGCGGCCGGCTTCCAAATCCGTAAATAAGCGCCCAAAACCCCGCCGCTCATGTCCTCCCCGCACATCGACATCGACCACCTCGCGACCCTTGCCCGCCTGGCCCTCACGCCGGAGGAGAAAACCCGCTTCACCGCCCAGCTGGGCGACATCCTCGGCTACATCGAGCAGCTCAAAACGGTGAACGTCGACGGCGTCGAGCCAACCGCCCACGCCACGCCGATCTTCAACGTCCTTCAAGCCGACGAGCCGCGCCCCGGCCTCTCCGTCGAGGACGCCCTGCGCAACGCCCCCGCACAACGGGACCACATGATCGTCGTCCCGCGCGTGGTGGAGTAGTCCCCGGCGTCTCCTCGACGCGTCAGGGCTGGCTGACGCGGAGGCGGAGAAACTTAAGCGGCTCGCCCGCCGTGAACGTCACCGCTGCGCGGCGGATTTCGTAGGTGCCCTGATCGGAAACCTGCGTGTCCGTGACGCCCGCCGTGGACCACACCGGAGCCCCCGCAAGGTCAAACGTCCACTCGGCGCCGCCACTCACCCCGCTCAACGCTTTGCTCCGGCGGTAGTCGATCCGCAGCTCGGAGCCCATGACGGATACCTGCGGCGCACCCGCGTCGGAAACCGCGGCGTTCAGGCCCATGAAATACTCCAACAAGTTGGCCACCCCATCGTGGTCGGGATCGGCGGCCGCGGCGGGATCGGCGAGGCCGGCCGCCCACTCGGCGAAAGTCGGGGCGGTGACGGTGAGCACGCCCGGCAGGTAGGACACGGCGTAGTTACCCGGAGCGAAAGCCCCGCCGGTGGCACCGGCAGGCGTGATGACATAAGTGCCCGCCGGGTCGTTGGCAGCCGTGCCACCATTGGCCGTGAGGGTCACGGAGCCGACCGTCTCGCCTGGGACGAGTCCGCTCGCGTCAAACGCCGATGTGCCCAGCACGAGCGTGGTGCCGAAGGGCTTGGTGCGATTCTGGGCGGTGACGACCAGCAGCTTGGGCGCAACCGTGCTGGCGACCGTCGCGACGTTCACGCTGGTGGCGCCCGCGCTGGAACAGACGACATCACCCGCATAAGTGCCAGCGGCCGTGCCGGCGGCGAGGCGCAGATAGATCGTGGTGGTAGGGACCGTGCCCGCCGCGCCAACCGTCTGGGTAGAGGCGTAGCCCGCAGCTCCGCCGGCCGTTTGGGAAACCTCGAAACCGGCCGGCGGCGTCACCACGATGGCCGCCGTCAGATTCGCACCCGATACTGTGAAAGAGGCCGGACTGGCCGAGGGCGCGCCATAGGTGGCGGCGACGGCCGAGAGCGTGCCGGTGGCGGAGATCGCGGGAGTGGCCAAGGCGGCGTCGGTGATCAGGATATCATCTACGTTAGCGCGGCGATTGGTCGAACCGATCGACGCGGTGCGGATGCGAATGCGGCCGGCGGCGGCCTGGTTGACGGTGGCAGTAAAGGTGGCAGCGGTGGCGCCGGGGGTGAATTTGCCGGCCTCCGTCCAAGTGGAACCGGAATCAGCACTGTATTCGACAATCCACTCCACCTGGGTGTCGGTGCCGTAGCGGCGATGCTGGCAGGAAATCGTGCCGATGCCGCCGGACTTGTCGGCCAACATGGTAATGGCCGATCCTGTAATGCCTTGGAGCCGCGCTGATTTAAAACCATTTTTGAAATCGTTCGCGAGCTCACCCACGAGCGCATTGGTCAGGTTCCAGGCAATGCCGTTCAACGTGACAGTGCCCGAAGCGTAGCCGGGTTTGGTGCCGTCCTCAAAATCCACCGTGTATCCGCCGCCGCCGTTCAGGGTGATGGTGATCGTCAGCGTGGCGGTGCCCGTGCCGGTGTCGTTGGTGGCAGAGATGGTGACGCTGGAGAGTGCGGCGCTGGTTGGTGTGCCCGAGATCAGACCGGTGGCGGTGTTGACACTCAGGCCGGCAGGTAGGCCGGTGGCGGCGAAGCTGGTGGGCGTATTGCTCGCGACGATTTGGTAGCTGAAGGCCTGGCCGACCGTGCCGCTGGCCGAGGTGGCGCTGGAGAGCACAGGCGCGGCGGGCAGACCAGCGGTGGAATTGCGCGGATTGGGCGCGGCCGGGGCGAAGTCGGCGGCGTTGTTGGCCGTGTCGGTCGCGCCTCCATCGACGCGGAAGAGCGCGGTGGTGGTGGTCAAACCGGGCGCAGCCGAGCCCTCAAACCCGGTGGCCGAGCCGTAGCCGACCAGGTCGAGCAGACCGGTCTGGCCGACCGGGGAGGCACCGGTGAAGGCGACCGTGGTGTTTCGTAGAGCGACTTTACCGTTGGTGCTGCTCAGGTTCATCAAGCCGGTGGCGTCGGCGGCAGGCAAAGCCACGCCCCCGGAACCGTTGCTCGCCAGTTTCACCAAGTAGTATTTACCAGCCGCGATGATCCCGCTCAAAGAAGCTGACGACCAATTCGTCCGCGAAGCCGAGGCATATTGCACGGTCCAGCCGGACAGGTTTACGGCCGTAGCCCCGCGATTGTAGAGCTCCACATAATCTGCGTTGAAAGGGGCGCCCGTGCTACCGCCCGCGCCATAAATCTGGCTGATGAGCACGGGATTTTGCAGGAGTGTAAAAACCGTAGCGCTCACGGCGGTGCCGCGGGAAGAAGTCACCGTGATGGCACCGGTGGTGGCAGTCGCCGGCACGGTTGCCGTGATGGAAGTCAGGGAGTCGACCGCATACAGCGCATCCACCCCGTTGAATTTAACGGAGGAAACCCCGGCGAAGTTTTCCCCGGTGATCGTGACGGTATCCCCGGCCTTGCCGCTGGCCGGGGTGAAGGAGACGATGGCGGGAGTGCCGTCACCCGAAAGCACGACGATGTTGGCCACGGCGGAGGCACCGGTCACGCCCTCCGTGTCGGTAGCCTTGGCGGTGAGCGCGTAGGCTCCGGAGGAGGGTGGCGTCCAATTCAGGGTATAGGGCGGGGAGGAATCGGAACCGATTAAAGCGGAGCCATTAAAAAACTCGACGCCGGCCACCATGCCGGCCCCGCCGCCGGCAATTTTGTCCGTGGCGGTGGCCGCAAGGAGGAGCGGAAGGTCAGGCAAGAAGACCGCGCCATCCGCCGGCGTATCGAGGGTGACCACCGGTGCGGGATTGGTTTCAACCTTGGTGCCTCCCGTAACCGCGAGGGAATACACTTGGGAGGCTCCGGTGAGCGTGCCGGGCAGGGTCACCATGACGGTGTATTGGCCAGCCTGGGCGGGAGTCGCGATGTAAACCTGCTCGACGTTATCCACGTGGTTCACACCCGTCGCCGCCGCCAGTTGCATCGACGCATCCGTCCACGTGCCGACGAAGGGCATGACGTAGGGCAGGCTCACGGTGCTCCCGTTGGGCGCGGTGATTTTGAGATCGAGGTCGTGGACGAGATTCGGCGTGCGCACGTCGACCTGCGCGGCGATGGACGGATCGAGTGCCGTGCCGGCCGGGTCGGTCCAGCAAAGGGTAGCGCGGATCGGGCTGACGCCGTCCCAAGTGAAAGTGTGGGTCTTGGTTCTGGCGGCGGAGGTCAGCGTTCCCTCGATCAGCTTGGGGCTGGCGAGACTGGCCTTGTGGGCGAGGATGAGATCGGCGGCAGCCTTCGCGTTGAGGTAGCCCCAGCCATACTGATAATCGGGGCCGGCGCGACCCACGTCGTCCGCGGTATTTATCAGCAATGCCTTCAGCGTGCTGGCGCGGAGGCGCTGACCGGGAAACTCACGGGTGTAGAGTTGCTGGAGGAGAATGGCGGAGCCGACGGCGTTGGGCGTCGCCATACTGGTGCCGCTATAGGTGTCGTAGGAAGTCGTGCTGGCGGCGGTTCCGGCCGGGGGGGTGAAGGCCACGCTGGAGTAGAGATTCACTCCATTGGCGGTGAGGTCGGGTTTGATGCGGCCGTCATCGCAAGGCCCCTCACTGGAGAAATAAGCCAGCGTGCCGGCGGCGGGATTGCGCGCGCCGGAACTGACGGCGTCATCGCCGGCGGCGATGGTAATGATATTTTTGGCGAGGCCGTTGAAGGTGATCGATTGGTAGCCGCCTTTGGTGAGAAGGTAGTCCTGTTCGTTCCCGGCGGCCCAAAAAATCTGGTAATAAGGCAGGGCGGCGGCGAGGGCATCGGTGGTCTGGGCCTCGAGCTCATAAGCACCCATATAGGGCACGTATTCGGCGGCGGTGTTGAAGCCGGCGCCGTAAGAGTGATTGGACATCGTGATCTTGCTCAAATCGGTCGCGGTGGCCGCGCCGGCGGCAGTCATCTCGGAGTAGTCGTTGTTCCAATCATAAGAATCGATGGCGACCTTGGGAGCCATGCCCTTGGCTAGGGGATCGGTGCCGGCGCCGCCGATAGTGCCGGCGACATGGGTGGCGTGATCAGAATAGATCGTGGAGCTATCCCTGAGCAGGACGCGCGTGGTGGCGAACTCACGGTGGGTGTTACGGACGCGTGCTTCATCCCAGACCCCCACTTTCATTCCCGTGCCGTCCAATCCGTAGGGCGTGCCTTGGTCACGCAGAAGATTGGCAGCGGTAGAAATGGCGGCGTTGACGTTGAGGGTCACGCGGTAAAGCGGCTTGTCGCCGCGAAAATCATAGAGCACGGCGACCTTGCGTCCGGGCCCTTCGATGCGCACCGGGATACCCAGACGCTCGGCCTTGGCCAGCGCGGCCTCTTGCTGGTCTTCCTGCAACTCCGACAGGCGGGCCACCACCAATGCCCGCACCGCCGGGTCACTGAGATCAACCTCGTGCAATAATTCGGCCGGCGTGGTGGCCTGGGCTAAACGGACGGCAAGCGCATCGGCAACCCCGCCGGCTACAGCCCGGGGAGCGGCCAAGGCCGTAACCGGGACCCGGCTCGAGGCCGGCGACAGGCCGGAAACACCAGCCGATGAAGCGGCAGAAACGGCAAGCACATCGGTGTTTTCCTCAGTCGCGGCACCGGCAGGCGGCTTGCCCGCAACTGGCCCCGAGGCAGAGCGGTCTGCTCCATCGGAGCGGGCCGCGACCGCGACCGGCGCGTGGAAAAGCCCTGCCCCGAAATGGGCCGCTAAAAAGGCGACGATAAAAACAAGGGCAGGCAGAAAACGGCTTGTATTCACATCTAAAAAAAGGGGGGGCTACGGGAAACCTGAACGAAAGCTCTGGGGACAGGCTTGCGCAGAAATTAATTCAGTTAAATGGCCGAAAAGCGAATGCCTTCCCGGTCTTCACCAGAACGTTGAACACCGCGAAGAGGGGTCCGCTGCCGACGGCTGACCTCCTCTAGACCGCAAGCACCCGATTTTTTGACCACGGATCGCCCGGATAATCACCGATATACCAAGCCCAATCCGTGCCCGTTCGAGAAACCCGAGTTAAAGTCTTAATGTTTTGGGCGATTGGTATGAAGCACCACCCGTTGAGCGGAAACCGGCTCGCTCCAAACCCATGGTCGCGACCAGCGAACTGCCTGCACATCCTTGTTGTCCTCGCCGGTTCATAATCGGCATAAAGGCGATCCACCTTTTACCGTGTCCGACACCCCGCTCCACTTCCAGACCGTCGCCGAGCTATCCACCTCGCTCGCAGCCGGCTCGCTCACCTCCGTCGCGCTCACCGAGGCCATCATCGCCCGCACCCTCGCGGTCGAGGATCGCGTGCAGGCGTTTAACTCCCACGATCGCGAGAGCGCACTCGAACAGGCCCGGGCGTCCGACGCCCGGCGAGCCGCCGGACGCCCGCTCAGTCCGCTGGATGGCATACCCATCGGACTCAAGGATGTGATCGCGGTCCGTGACCAACCGCTCACCGCCTCGTCCAGGATCCTCGCCAATTTTGTCAGCCCCTACGACGCTACCGTGACAACCCGTCTGCGAGACGCCGGTATGGTTTTTTGGGGACGCCTCAACCTGGACGAGTTTGCGATGGGGTCCTCGACTGAAAACTCGGCCACCCGCATCACCGCCAACCCCCACGACCTGACTCGGATTCCCGGCGGCTCCTCGGGGGGCAGTGCCGCCTCTCTCGCCGCCGGCCAAGTCCCTGCCACCCTTGGCTCCGATACCGGCGGGTCGATCCGCCAGCCCGCCGCGCTTTGCGGCGTGGTCGGGCTCAAGCCGACCTACGGCCGCGTATCGCGCTACGGCCTCGTCGCCTACGCTTCCTCCCTCGATCAGATCGGACCCTTCGGCCGCACCGTGGAGGACGTCGCGATGCTGCTGCAGGCCATCGCCGGGGCCGACGACCGCGACTCCACCTCATTCGACACCCCCGTGCCTGATTACCGCGCCGCCCTATCGGCGCCACGTGCGCGCCCCTGGCGCATCGGCATACCCCGGGAATACTTCGGGGCCGGTCTGGATCCCGCAGTCGCCAGCGCCGTGCAAACCGCCATCGCCCACTATCAAGCCCTTGGGGCCGAGATCCGCGAGATTTCCTTGCCCCACACCGAATACGCCTTGGCTGCTTACTACATCATCGCCACCGCCGAGGCCTCTTCAAATCTCGCCCGATTTGACGGCGTGCGCTACGGACACCGCAGCGCAGAAGCGGAGTCCCTGCTCGACGTCTACTTCAAATCCCGCGCCGAGGGCTTCGGCTCCGAGGTCAAACTGCGCATCATCCTCGGCACCTACGTTCTCAGTTCGGGCTACTACGACGCTTATTACGGTCGTGCCCAAAAAGTCCGCACCCTCATCCGCGAGGATTTTATCCGCGCCTTCGGCGAAGTGGACGTCGTGCTGACTCCTACCGCGCCCACCGCCGCTTTCAAACGCGGGGAAAAATCGGCGGATCCGCTCGCGATGTATCTGGCGGATATCTACACCATCGGCGTCAACCTCGCCGGCCTGCCCGCGATCAGCGTGCCCTGCGGCTTCACCGCCGCCGGCCTGCCTATCGGCCTGCAGCTGATCGGCCGCCCCTTCGCCGAGGCTGACCTGCTCGCCGCCGCGCACGCCTACGACCACGCCCACGCTTGGGGCAAACGAACCCCAAACCTCTAAAATTTTCACCACGGCGAACACGGAGGACACGGAGATGGAGAACGAAGCACTGACCGAGAAAATCATTGGCGCGGCCATCGAAGTTCACCGCGAGCTCGGGCCGGGCTTGTTGGAATCGGCGTATGAAGCTGCGTTGGCCCATGAACTTTATCTTCGTCAGATCAGGTTTGAGCGGCAGAAAGAAATGCCGGTTCGGTATAAGGGCTTTCTGATCGAGGTCGGTTATCGTCTCGATCTGCTGGTCGAGAATCAGGTCATTGTGGAGCTCAAGGCCGTAACCGAAATGCATCCGATCTTCGAGGCCCAGTTGATTACTCACCTCCGTCTTTCTGGTCATCGGGTCGGCCTGATTATCAATTTCAACGTTCCCCGCCTCAAGGACGGCCTCATTCGCCGAATCGTCTGAACCTCCGAGGCCCTCCGTGCCCTCCGTGGTAAAAATCCTCTCTCCGAAAAAATGAATTACGAAGCCGTCATCGGTCTTGAAGTCCACGTCCAGATCAAGACCCGCTCCAAAATGTTCACGCGCGCCGCCGCCGGCTACGGCCGACCCGAAAACACGCTCACCGATCCCGTCGTGCTCGCCCTGCCCGGCGCGCTGCCGGTGATGAACCGCGCGGCCGTCGACGCCATCATCAAGGCCGGCCTCATGCTCGGCTGCGCCATCGCTCCGGTCTGCAAGTGGGACCGCAAAAACTATTTCTACCCCGACAGCCCGAAGAACTACCAGATCTCCCAATACGACCAGCCCATCTGCGCCGGCGGCGCGGTCGAGATCGAGCTGCCCGGCCCCGCCCGCAACGTCATGGGCGAGCACAAATCCATCCCGCTCACCCGCATCCATCTCGAAGAAGACGTCGGTAAACTCAACCACGGCGCCGGCGGCTCGCTGATTGATTACAATCGGGCCGGCACCCCGCTGATGGAGATCGTATCGGATCCAGCCCTACGCTCCGCCGAGGAGGCCTACGCCTACCTGCAATCCCTGCGCACCAGCATCGTCTACGCCGGCATCTCCGACTGCGACATGGAGAAGGGGCAATTGCGCTGTGACGCCAATGTCTCCATCCGCCCCGTTGGCGAGATGCGCCTGGGCACGAAGGTCGAATTAAAGAACCTCAACTCCATCGCCTTCGTCCGCGATGGCATCGCCCACGAAATCGCCCGCCAGCTCGCCGTCGTGAAGGCCGGGGGCGTCATCGTGCAAGAGACGCGCGACTACGACGGCCTCACCGGCACCAGCCAGTCCCTCCGCTCAAAGGAGATGGCGCACGACTACCGTTATTTCCCCGATCCTGATTTGATGCCGGTAAAGGTCGATCCCGCCTGGCAGGCCCGCCTCGCCGCCGAATTGCCGGAGCGCCCGTTCGACCGGCAACGCCGCTTCATGGCCCCCGAGACCGAGCGCGGCTACGGCCTGCCCTATACCTTGGCCAGCGTGCTGGTCCCCGACCGCGAGCTTTCGGACTGGTTTGAAATCGCCGCCAAGCTCGCCGGGCCCGCGCTCGCCCAGGCCGTGGGCAACTGGATCGTCAACGACCTCCAGCGCGAGCTCGCCGCCTCCGGCGTCGCGCTGACCGCTGCCAAAATCACCCCCGCCGCGATCGCCGATTTGGTGAAACTTATCGCCGCCGGCACCTTGCTGCAAAATGCGGCCAAGGAGGTTTTTGCAGAGATGTTCTCCTCCGGGGAGGCCCCCGCCGCGATCGTCGCCCGCCTGGGCCTCGCCGCCGCCCCCACCGATTCCGCTGAACTCGAAAACTGGTGCCGGGAGAGCATCGCCGCCAACGCCAAGGCCGTGGCCGAGTTCAAATCAGGCAAGGAAAGCGCGCTGAATGGACTCAAGGGCCCCGTGATGAAAGCCGCGAAGGGCAAGGCCAACCCGAAAGCCGTCGATGAAACCCTGCGCCGGCTTCTCGCCTCCGGCTAGCCACACCCGACCAAGTAAACGCGGAACGCCATGCCGGCAAATACCGCCCGAACCGCGCCTAGGTTTGCACACCGCCACTCCCTCCTCAAAGTAAGACCTATGAAGTGTCCTTCCGCCCCAGTCTCGCGTCGACAGGTTTTGCAATCGCTGGGCCTCGGCGCCGTCGTGCTCGCCTTCCACCCGCCCCAAGCCTTTGGCGGCACTCCTCCCAGTCCCGAAGCCACCACACTCCAGCCCTTCACCCTGCCGCCCCTGGGCTATGCTTACGATGCCCTCGCGCCCTACATCGACGCGCGAACCATGGAGATCCACCACGCCAAACACCACCAGGCCTACATAAATGCCGCTAACAAGGCCTTGGAGTCCCGTCCCGACCTGCGCGAACTGTCCGCCGAACAGATTATCGCCCGCATAGATGCCTTTGAGGAGCCCCTCCGCACCACACTTCGCAACCACGTAGGCGGACACCTCAACCACAGCTTTTTTTGGAAAATCCTCGCCGCCCCGGCCGACTATTCCCCCGGCCCTCTGCAAGCCGCCATCGCCCGGCGCTTTGGCTCGTTCGCGGGCTTTCAAAAAGAATTCACCTCCGCATGCCTCACACGCTTCGGCAGCGGTTGGTGCTGGCTGACCCTAAAAGACGGCGAACTCGATATCGTGACCACCCCCAATCAGGATACCCCGCTCCTCGAGAGAGCCCAGCCCATCATCGCCCTCGATTTGTGGGAACACGCTTACTACCTGAATTACCAAAACCGGCGCTCCGATTATGTGCAGGCTTTCTGGAAGGTCCTGAACTGGAACACCGCAGAAGCCCTCTACGCTGCCGGTGGCCCGCTCTGAGCCAGGGACCTTCAGTTGGACGGTGCGAGCCACACACCCTATAACTCTAAACCTTAAATAGTGACCTGCCGGTTGCGGACAGGCAGAGCCCCGGCGGCTCCCGTATTCTTGACGAAAAACCCCAACACGTGAGTCACGTTTTCGTAACCATTGGCCCGCAATTCCTGCTCAACCGTCCCGATCAAAGCGGCCAAACGCGCGCTGGTTGGCTCATCAAGGGCCTGCATTTCCCCGGTTTCTTTTGAAACGATATGATACGCCGCATCATGGCGGTCATTTAGCTGATACAGGCTTGTGCCATTGTGCAGAAAAGAACGACGCACGATGCCGATGTCCTCAAATGCACCCAGACAACGATAAACCGTCACGAGATCGCACGACTTGCCATCCAGTTGGGTATGGATTTTTTCGATGCTGATGGGTTGATCGCTGTTGATCAAAATGTTGATTATAGCGACCCGCGGCTGGGTAATACGCAGGCCAGCCCCACGCAAGCGGTCGCAAGCCAGTGAAAGCCGTGACCCGACGGCCACGAGGTCGTCCGCAGAACCTTTCAAGGGATGGTTGGTCTGGGTAGAAGATATCATGAAAATAAAAGTTAGCGGCAAAATCGCTCTGTTACAAATGTCAGACATAAATTGCTAAACCCGCCTTTCTCTAGCGAATTTATATGAATAAATATACCCACCTTAAGGTGTAAAATTTTCACAATCAACACTCAGCCGAGCATTGCGCCACGCCGCGTCCACGCCTTTGAATCCTTAGAAATGTCTGCTTTCGACTTTGACCAAGTTGTCACCCTGATCCGCAAGGAAGACCCCCGGTTTGATCGGCAGGCCTATCGGTTCGTGCGCGACGGCTTGGATTTCGCCGTGAAAGAGTTAAAGAAAAAGGACACCGCCCGCGCCAGAATCTCCCGCCACGTAAGCGGCCAGGAGTTATCCGAAGGCCTGCGCAGTTACGCCCTAGACCAGTTCGGCCCCCTGACCAAAACCGTGCTCAATTCCTGGGGTGTGCACGAGACCATTCATTTCGGCGACATCGTTTATAACCTGATTGAATATAATATGTTCAGCAAAACAGAATCCGACCGGCGCGAAGATTTCGCCGACGTTTTCGACTTCGATGCCGCCTTCGTCGCCCCCTTCCAGCCGCGCGCCCGAAAGCTCCCGCTGCCGAGCTTCGCCGAAAGCGAATAAACCCGGCCTAGCCCGGCCTCCATGACCCCACGTCCACCGTCCGCACTCATGCCCTCCCTGCTCGCCCCCGCCGACCAACGCCTGCTCGAACGCCTCTGGTCCCAGCCCGTCCATCGCACCGAACTGCCCAACGGGTTGGTCCTCCTCGTCCAGCCCGACGACGCCGCACCTGTCGTGTCCGTCCAGGTCTGGGTCCGCACCGGCAGCCAGCACGAGGGCGCCCTTCTCGGCGCCGGCCTCTCCCACTACCTTGAACACCTCCTGTTCAAAGGCACCCCGACCCGCGCCGGCCGCGAGATCTCCGCGACCGTCCAGGCCCACGGCGGCTCGATCAACGCCTACACCACCTACGACCGCACCGTCTACCACATCGACCTGCCCGCGCCCCACCTTGAGATCGCGGTCGACCTGCTCGCCGACATGACCTTGCGCAGCACCCTGCCCGCCGACGAGGTCGCCCGCGAACGCGACGTCATCCTGCGCGAGATCGCGATGGGCGACGACGACCACGACCGCCGCCACTGGGACGCCCTCGCCCGCAGCGTGTTCAAACAACACCCCCTGCGCGAACCCGTAATCGGCCACCGCGACGTGTTCTCCGCCGTCACCCGCGAGGAATTGCTCGCGTATTACCACGAGCGCTACGCGCCAAATAATCTCGTGGTCGTGGTCGCCGGTGATGTCTCCGCCGAGACCGTCCGCGCCAGCGTGGAAAAACACTTCGGCGCCGCGCCCCGCCGCCGCCTCGCACCGGTCTTCCAGCCTTCCGAACCCGCGCAACTGGCACCCCGCGTGCACCGCGAAACCGCCGAGGTCGAGCAGTCGCGCGGCGCCCTCGCCTGGCCCACTGTCGCCCTCACCCACCCCGACGCCCCCTTGCTCGACCTGCTGGCCGTCGTCATCGGCTACGGCGACAGTTCCCCGCTCTGGCGCGAGCTGCGCGAAAAACGCCGCCTCGTGCACAGTATCGACGCCCACCACTGGTCGCCGGGCGAAGCCGGTCTCTTCGCATTGTTCTTCACCTGCGATCCGGCCAAACGCGCCGCCGCCGAAAAAGCCGCCCGCGCCGAGCTGGAACGCCTGTCCGAAAAAGGTGGCTTCACCCGCGACGAACTCGCCCGGGCCGTGCGCCAGCTCGTCGTCGGTGAAATCGGCGGCCGCAAGACCGTCTCCCGCCGCGCCGCCCGCCTCGGTTCAGCCGAGGTCGTGGCCGGAGACCTGGACTTCAGCCGCACTTGGTTCGCCCGCGTGGCCCAGGCCACCCCAGGCGACCTCCGCCGCGTGCTCCGCGAATGGCTAGTCCCCACCCGCGAAAACACCGTGTCGCTCGACCCCGTCCCAAAAGCCGCCGCGAAAAAATCCACCGCCGTCCCCGCCCGCAAAACCACGCCCGCCTGGAAACTCAGGACCCTGCCCAACGGCGTGCGCCTGCTCCTGCGCCGCGACGTCCGCCAGCCCAACCTCCACCTCCACCTGCTTTGCGAGGGCGGGCCGCTCCACGAGACGCCGGGTAAACGCGGCGCCACCGCACTGCTCGCCACCCTGCTGACCAAGGACACCGCCACACGCGATGCCGCCGCCGTCGCCGCCGCCATCGAGGCCGTCGGCGGCAGCTTTTCACCCCTTCCCGGCAACAACACCCTCGGCCTCGCCCTGGAGGTCTTGCCCGGCGACGCCGCCCTCGCGGTCGGGTTGCTGCGCGACGCCGTGCTCACCCCGGCCTTCGCCCCGCGCACCTTTGCCGTCGAGCGAGACGCCGAGCTCGCCCAGCTCCAACAGGACGAGGACGACGTAGTCACCGCCGGCCACCGCCTCGCCCGCGCCCGGTTTTTCGGCTCACATCCGCTCGCCCTCGACGCCCACGGCGACCGTGCAGGCGTGGCCGCCCTCAAACCGGCCGACTTGCGCACCCAGTGGGCCAAACTCTGCGTCGGCGGCAACGTAGTCCTCACCGTCGCGGGTGATTTTGAAGAAAAGAAACTCGTGCCCGCGCTGTCCGCCTGGCTCGCGAAAATCCCCCCGGGCGCCGCCCCGGCCCGCCCCGCCCGCCACGCGCCCGCCCGCGCCGCCACCCACGCCCACGCCCGCGAATGCCAGCAGGCTCTCGTGTTCGATGCCTTCCCCGGCCCCGGCGCCCTGAACCCGGCCGACACCGTTGCCGCCGTCGTGCACGAGATCCTGAGCGGTATGGCCGCACGTTTGTTCGAACGGGTCCGCGAGGAAAAAGGCCTGGCCTACTTCGTCAGCGCCAGCCGCGTGGTCGGCATCGAGGACGGCATGTTCTACCTCTACGCCGGCACCCAGCCGGGCAAGGAGACGGAGGTGCTGGCCGAGTTTGACGCCGAGCTCGCGCGCCTCGCCGCCGGCGGCATCGAGCCCGCGGAACTGGCCCGCGCCGTCACCCGCCTCCAGGCCTCGCGCCGCATGCGGCTGCAAACCAACGCCGCCCACGCCGGCGAGGCCGCCGTCCGCCGATTGCTCGGCCTGCCCCAGGAAAGCCTGGCCGAATGGGACGCCCGCCTCGCCGCCGTGGATCTGCCCGCGCTCGCCGCCTTCGCCCGCACCTGGCTGGCCGCCGGCAAACGCCAGCGTTTGGTGGTGCGCCCGGGCTAGGTTGCCCCCACCCTTACCCCGTCACCCCCTCCCCATGCCCACCCCAGCCTTACCCCTCCGTCTCGTCGCCGCCGGACTGCTCGCCGCCAGCACCTTTTTGCACGCCGAGACTCCCGCCAAGCCCGTGCCCGCCTCCGTCCTCAAGCGCTACGATAAAAACAAAAACGGCACGCTCGAAGCGGCCGAGGCCGCCAAATGGGAGGCGGACAAGGCCGCCGTCCGTGCCAAACGCAAAGGCGAACGCGACGCCCTGCTCGCGAAATACGACGCCAACCAAGACGGCCGCCTGGATGAAGCCGAGGCCGCCGAGGCCAAACTGGGGATGGAAAAGGAACGCGCCGAACGCGAAGGCGAAAAAATCATGGCCCGCGCGGCCGCCGAAAAAGCCGCCCAGCAGGCCGCGGCGGTCGACTCCGGGGCCAAGAACCCGGCTCCCGTCGCGCCCTCCGCCGCCCGCTCGCCGGATAAAACGACCGCGCCAGCCATGACCGAGGGCGGCGACATGATGATGATGCAGTAATCGCGCGCGGTCGGGCGCACGGGGCGGATTTTCCGCAACCCCTTCTGAAAAAAAGTCTGATCCCGAGGCTGTAAGCCGGGTTATGTAGCCGACGCGTCACCGCGCCGGTTGACGGCCATTTCTCTCAACGCCGGCCTCGCGGCCGGCCTGCCCACCCCTCGCTTGCGCGGGGGCGGATGCGGCATACCCGCGACCATTGGACGAGCCGCCCGGTCGCCTATTTTGCCTTGCACCGGACGGGGTTTACCGTGCCGCCGACCTCACGATCGACGCGGTGGGCTCTTACCCCACCTTTTCACCCTTACCCTTGGGTTTCCCCTCGGGCGGTATATTCTCTGTGGCACTTTCCGTCGACGCGCCTTGACGCGCGCCGCCTGGACTTGGCCCTCGCGGACCTCGGCCAGCATCCTGCCCTGCGGTGTCCGGACTTTCCTCTCCGACGAGGTTCTCTGCCGGACGCGGGTGCTTAACCCGCGTCTTGGGATGCGAAAGAACGTCGGAGCGGCCATCCACCCCGGGATCAGGCACGCAGTCTTTCCCATCCCTCCCCGCGCTTCAATCCGATTAAAAAACCGAAACCGGCGCAGCTGAACCACGGACCACCCGGATGAACACGGATTGGCGGTCTGTATCCGTGCCCATCCGTGAAATCCGTGGTGCGAACTTAGGTCTTAGGTCAATATGCCGACAACCTCACGCGTAGTCCCAATACAAGATGCGCCCGCACTGGTCGCAGATGCCGAGTTTGGCCGGATCGGCGCTGCGCGAACCCGACTCCGCCTCACTGGAAACCTTCAGGTGGCAACCGCCACACTTGCCGCCGCGCAGGGGTGCGACGACCGGCCACTGGCGCGAAGCCACCCGGTCGTAGATTTTGATCGTGAGCTCGGACAAGCCGACCCGCGACTCCGCCGTCGCCGCCCTCGCCTCGACCAGCTCCGCCGCGAGGTTTTTCTCCCGCTCCGCCAGCGTGACCAGCCGGCCCTCGTGCTTGGAGATATTGCCCTTCAGCACCGCCTCGGCCGCCGCGAAGCGTTTTTTCGCTTCGTCGATCTGATACATGATCTCGAGCTCCTGCCCCTCGAACTCGCCGATCGCCGCAACCATGGTGGCGATCTCTTTGCCGAGGGCGTGATACTCGTCGTTCTTTTTTACCGAAAGCTGCTGGGTGCGATACTTCGCGAGCTTGGTCTCGGCCGAGCCGATCTCGGTTTCGAGCAGCTTTTTCTTCGTCTCCAGCCCACGCAATTCGTCGCGCGCGCCGTCGATGCCGGCCTTGTCGGCGGCGATGTCCTTTTCCACCCGCGCCCTATCGCTGGGCACGGCCGCGAGCTGCTGCTCGAGCTGGCGACGACGGGCGTCGCGATCCTGCACCACCAGCAACTGGGTCAACACGGCATGCGGCATAGCTCCCTTGCATGCCCAACGCCGCGCGGGGTTCAACGTCCGATTCGCCGGGCCGGGCGAGCCTCGCCGGGCTTTGATCAGATATAATACATTTCGCCGCCCGCTTTCGCCGCGAGCTTCTCCAACGTCAACTCGGCGCACTTGGCCGCCAAGACTGCCCGCACCTCGCGCCAGGCCTGGGCGACGCGTTTACCGGAGGCGCCCTCGGCCGCGCCGCCGAGATCGAGCACGTCGCCCTCGATCAAGGTCACCACGTCGAGCAAAGATATCTCGGCCGGCGGGCGGGCCAGCGCATAGCCACCCTGCTTGCCGCGCCGGCTCGTGATGAGCCCGCCGTTGCGCAGCTCGCCGAGGATCTGGACGAGGTAGGTCGCCGGCACCGCCTCGATGCGCGCGAGCTCCTCGATGTGGGCCAGCCCCTCGCGGCCGTCCATGCGCGCGAGCTGCACCAGCACGCGGCAGGCATAATCGACTTTGACGGAGAGTTTCACGGAAAGGGGATGAAGAAAATGTGTCACACCGTGGTAGAACGACGGCTGCGACCGCAAGACTTGCCCACACCGACGCCCGTTTGGGTAAAGCTTCGGCAACAGCGGGCGAAAGGATTTGCGAAGGCGGGGCGCCCGCCTCGAGTGAACGCCAAAGTCCATCCCCGCCCTCATGCCCACGCCCCACCTCGTTGATCGTCGCACCGTGGTGCGCCAGCTTTTCCTCGGCACCGCCATTTCGCTGCTCGGCGGCAAAATTCTCTCCCAACCCGTCCTCGCCGCCGAAGGCGCGGGCAACCTTCCCGAAGGCCTGCTCACGCTGAAACCGAGCGACTTCCCCGTCCTGTTGAACGTCGGTGGCTCGCTTTTGCTCAAGGTGGGCCTGAGTTACGAAATCGTTTTAAGCCGCGCGGCGAATAACGTTTTTCACGCGGTGACCTCGGAATGCCAGCACAACGGCTGTGTCGTAAACGCCTACGATCCCGCACTCGGCCTCATCCGTTGCGGCTGCCACGGCTCCACCTACCAGATCGACGGCACCCTAGTCGGCGGTCCCGCCGAACGCTCGCTGCCTCGCTACCCGACCACTTTAGACGATCAGGGAAACATCGTCGTTCGCTTGCCCTTGGGCTACGGAGCGCGGCAACTCACCTTGCACAGTGTGAAGGGCCATACCCGCCGCTTCAGCTTCGTGTTCAATCCCGCCCTCGAAAACACCTACCAGGTCCAGTTTCGCCCCGATCTGAACGGTCCGGCCGTAATCGTTCCCTTTTCCACCACGCCGACCGGTCCTGCCAACAAGACTAGCTATTTCAACGGCAACTTCGCCAACCCCACGCCTACCATCACCCTTTACGTGGACATGACGACACCAAATGGTTTTTATCAAATCGTCTGCCAGGCAAAGCCTTAAGAAAAAGGGGGGGGAGTCGCGCAAGTTTTGGGCAAACATGCCGCAAACTTGAGAACTAAAAGCAAAACGTAACACTCTACCCCAAAACGTAACCCACAACCCATGTTAACGTAACAGAGTAGGCCTAGGATTTGGATCGGTGACTTATTTCAGGCCACCCTTCTAACATGAAACACAAAGCCAAAGCCTCCTTCGCCGCTGCCCTGGCCTCCGCCAGCGCCGCGTTTGCCCAAATCCCCACCGTTACTCTTTCCTCGCATACCAGCTACATTGAGCCCACCGCGAACGGCTGGTCCGCCGTTCCCCTCATCACCGTGGGCGACACCGTCGGTGGCTACGCCATGGTTGGTATCCCCGACGGCCTCGGCGCCTACTCCACGGGCAGCTCTGTAACCGTTCTCATGAACCATGAGATCGGTTACACTCAGGCTACCCCGCCTGTGCTTCAAGGTGCGGTCCGCGCCCACGGCTCCGCCGGCGGCTTCGTGTCCCAGTGGACCCTCGACAAGAATAGCCTGATGATCACCGCCGGCCAGGACCTCGTTCAGTCCGCCAACGATGTCTTCACCTGGAATGGCTCTGCTTTCACGGCCGGCACCACCGTCTTCGCCCGTCTCTGCTCGGCCGATCTTCCCGCCGCCTCCGCTTTCTACAATAGCAACACCTCCACCGGTTACAACGGCCGTATTTTCATGAACGGTGAAGAGACCGGCGCCGAAGGCCGCGCCTTCGCATTCGTCGCCACCGGCAGCGCTGCCGGCCGCGCCTACGAGTTGCCCAAGCTCGGCAACTTCTCCTGGGAAAACTCCATCGCCCGGCCCACCCCTGGCGCCACCACCGCCGTTATCGGCACAGACGACACTACTCCCGGCCAAGTTTACCTCTATGTCGGCACCAAACAAACCGAGGGCAATGCGGTCGAGCAAGCCGGCCTGCACAACGGTAACCTCTACGGCATCAAGGTCGCAGGCGTAGCCCTCGAGACCACCGGCGCCCACAACGCCACCGGCGCCGTCGGCACCTTCACCCTTGAGCAGATCGACACCACCCCCACCGGCGCCGCCCAGCAGACCGCATCCGTCGCTGCCGGTGTTACCGAGTTCGCCCGTCCCGAAGACGGCCAGTGGGTCGATGACGACACCTTCGTGTTCGCCACCACCGGCTCCACTGCCGGCGGCTCCGCCAAGCTCTACAGCGTCAACTTCTCCGACGCCAACAACCTCACCGCCGGCGGCACCGTCAGCCTGCTGCTTAACAGCTCCAGCTTGACTGGCACCGACGGCGCCAGCGCACGCTCCTTCGACAATCTCACCGTCGGCCTCGACGGTAAGGTCTACATTCAGGAAGATCCGGGTAACAGCTCCTACGTCGCCAAGGTCTGGCAGGTCGATCTCAGCAACCCCACCGCCGCCGTGCAGATCTTCGAGTCCGATCGCGATCGTTTCGCCATTCCGGTCACCGCTCCCTTCACCCAGGACGAAGAGCACTCCGGCATCATCGACGTGACCAACCTGTTCAACGGTGTCGAAGGCGACGCCGCCAACTGGTATGTCGCCGGCATGAAGATCTTCATGGCCGACACCCAGGCCCACTACAGCATCGGCACCGGTGGCCTCGTCGAGGGCGGTCAGCTCCAACTCCTGATCGACAGCTCTTCCGCCATCCCTGAGCCCGCCAGCTTCGCCGCCCTCGCCGGCCTCGCCGGTCTCGGTCTCGCTGCCTCCCGCCGCCGCCGCGCCTAAGCTCCGACCTAGAATATCCCGCTGTAGAACCGGTCACCGACCGGTTCCTCCGGCCCCCAGCCCGCCCCTTCCCGGGGCGGGCTTTTTTGCGCCCTTTCGCCATCGTTTCGCGGGCCAAAAATCACACAGAAAACCGTTGTCCCGGCCGCCCTTTTCGGATGCCTTCGACACTTCGATTTAACATTCGCCGCCCCCCGCTCCCATGCCTGATCCCCTCGACCCGGTTCCATCTCCCATCCCGCACGAATTCAACCCCTTGCCCGAGGCTTCCAGCGCCGCCGATTACGACGCGTCGAAGCTAGGCAAACTCGAGGGCCTCGAGGCCGTCCGCAAAAAGCCCGGCATGTATATCGGTGGCACCGACGAACGCGCCCTCCACCACTGCGTGTCCGAGGTCCTCGACAACTCGGTCGACGAACACCTCGCCGGCCACTGCCACCGCATCGAGGTCGCCATCCACGTGGACGGCTCCATCTCCATCCGCGACGACGGCCGCGGCATCCCGGTCGATATCCACCCCGTCTACGGCATCCCCGGCGTCGAGATGGTCCTCACCACCCTTCACTCGGGCGGCAAGTATGGCCAGGGTGGATACAAGTTCTCCGGCGGCACCCACGGCGTCGGCGCCAAGTGCGTGAACGCCGTCTCCGAGTGGTTCGAGGTCGAGGTCTCCAAGGGCGGCCACGTCCACCACATGCGCTTCGCCCAGGGTAAGGTCGTGAAAAAACTCGAGGTCATCGGCACCGCCAAGAGCACCGGCACCCTCGTCACCTTCAAACCCGACCCGGAGATCTTTAAGTTAACCACCGTCTTCGTCGCCGCCACCATCGCCAAACGCCTGCGCGAGTTGTCCTTCCTCAACTCCGGCCTCGAAATCCGCTTCGTCGACGAACGCCCCTCCGTGCCCACCCCGGAGGTGTTCCTCTACAAGGACGGCGTGGTCGAGTTCGTGAAGCAGCTCAACCAGGGCAAGGAGGTCCTCCACGCCGTCCCCGTGCGCATCCACAAGGAGATGACCACCACCCTCGACGACAAACCGATCGAGATCCACGTCGAGGTCGTCCTCCAATACAACGACACCTACAACGACCAGGTCCTCTGCTACACCAACACCATCCACAACCCCGACGGCGGCACCCACCTGTCCGGCTTCCGCTCCGCCCTGACCCGGACCATCAACCAGTTCGCCAAGGCCAACAACCTCCTCAAGGACAAGGACCCGCAGATCACCGGCGACGACGTGCGCGAAGGCCTCGCCGCCGTCATCTCGATTAAGCACTCCGACCCCAAGTTTGAGTCACAGACCAAGGTCAAACTGCTCTCCCCCGAGGTCGAGGGCATCGTCGGCTCCCTCAGCTACGAGGGCCTCACCCAGTATTTCGAGACCTACCCCCAGGTCGGCAAACGCATCGTGGACAAGTCTTTGAACGCCGCCCGCGCCCGCGAGGCCGCCCGCAAGGCCCGCGAGACCATCCGCAAGGGCGCCCTCTCCGGCGGCGGCCTGCCCGGCAAACTCGCCGACTGCTCCGAACGCGATCCGCAAAACACCGAGCTCTACATCGTCGAGGGCGACTCCGCCGGCGGCTCCGCCAAACAGGGCCGTGACCGCCGCTACCAGGCCATCCTCCCCCTCCGCGGCAAGTTGATCAATACCGAGAAGGCCCGCCTCGACAAGGTGCTCTCCAACGAGGAAATCAGGACCCTGATCACCGCCATCGGCGCCGGCATCGGCGAAGGCGGCGAGGCCATCGGCGGCTTCAACGCCGACAAGGCCCGCTACCACAAGATCATCATCATGACGGACGCCGACGTCGACGGCTCCCACATCCGCACCCTGCTGCTGACGTTTATGTATCGCCAGATGAAGGGGCTGATCGAGCGCGGCTTCGTCTACATCGCCCAGCCCCCGCTCTACAAAATCAAACGCAAGAAACGCGAACAATACGTCGACAACGACGACCAGCTTAACCGCATCCTGCTCGAACTCGGCTCCGAGGACGTCGTCCTCACCCGCCTGCGCGACGGCCACGCCTTCTCCGCCGAACAGGTCGAGCAACTGGTGGAAAACCTCGCCCTGCTGGAGAAATTCGGCGCGGGCGTCACCCGCTACGGCGCCGCCCTCTCCGCCTACCTCGACGCCCACCACCCCGAGACCCGCGCCCTCCCCCGCTACCTCGCCCGCATCCGCGAGGGCAACAAGGAGGCCCATGAATTCCTCGCCGACGAACACGCCCGCTCCGCGTTCCTCGAGCGCGAAGGCCTCGCCGCCGACTTCGGCCAACCCGTCACCGCCACGCCGCTGCCCGCCGACCTCGCCGCCCCCGGCTCCGCGTCCCCGCTCCCCGTCACCCCTTCCTCCGCGTCCCGCCCTCCCGTCAACGGCCCGGGCGCCCAACGCCGCGTCACCCTGCACGAGATTTACGAGAGCAACGAGATGACCAAGTGCCTCGTCGCCCTCGCCCGCCTCGGCCTCGACGGCCACCGCTTCACCGCCACCCCCGCCGAGCCCCGCTTCCTCGTCACCGAAAATCCCGGCCTCAAAACCGAACTCAAAACCGAACTCCACGGCCCGCTCGAGATTGTCGCCCACATCCGCGCCAACGGCCGCAAAGGTCTCGGCATCCAGCGCTACAAGGGTCTCGGTGAAATGAACCCGAAGCAGCTCTTCGAAACCACCATGGACCCGGAAAAACGCCGCCTCCTGAAGGTTGACATCGCCGACGCCGCCAAAGCCGACGCCCTGTTCACCCTCCTCATGGGCGACGAGGTCCCCCCCCGCCGCCAGTTCATCGAGGACAACGCCCTCAACGTGCAGTTTTTGGATGTGTAAACATGTCCACTTCCACGAAATCCAAGTCCGCCGCCACCCGGCGACCCGAGCCTCGCGGCAAATCCGCAGCCGCGTCCTCCTCCGTCAAGTTTTCGCTAACCGCAGCCGATTTCATCGCGGCCGCCGTTGCCGACGGCTTGTCTATCCAGCACCGCTTCAAGGCCGAGCCCGTTTATGCCCGCACCGGCAAGGGTTTTATGGCCCCGTCCGGTGTCACCGAGATAGCCGCCGCCAAACGTGCGTCGAAAAAAACTCCGCTCCAAAACAATGGCTGACGCTTGGCTTAAGGCCGTCGATTGGTCGGTCGTCTGCGCGATCAACCAACAACTCTGCGCCGCCAAACACGCCCAATACGGCCCCACGTCCGATGGCCACGCCACAACCAAGGCACTCTGGGATAAAACCCACCGCGAGCCGCTCACTCTCGACGCCCTTGTCGAACTCTGCCGCCGCTGCCACCAGCAAGCCCCTTTCCTAAACTACAATGGCAACACCTTCGTCGCCATCGCCCGCCAAGTGATCGCCGGCCTTCCCCTCGGGGCCGGCACCGCCGCCCTTCGCTCGCTCGCCGGCCACATCATCGCGGGCACCGCCTCACCTGAGGAACGCAAGGCCTTCCAAGCCGCCGCCGCCAAACTTTCCTAACCCTCCCGCCTGACCCCTTTCCGGCATGTCCTTCACCTCCAACGAAAAACTCTCCAACGCCAACATCACCGACATCATGCAGTCGGCCTACATCGAGTATTCGATGTCCGTGATCGTGGCCCGCGCCCTGCCCGACGCCCGCGACGGCCTCAAACCCGTCCAGCGCCGCATCCTCTACGCCATGCTGCGCGAGGGCCTCCTCCACAACCGCGCCTTCGACAAGTGCGCCGGCGTGGTCGGCGAGGTGCTGAAAAACTACCACCCCCACGGCGACTCCTCCGTTTACGACACCCTCGTCCGCCTCGCCCAGCACTGGGTCATGCGTTACCCGCTGATCGACCCCCAGGGCAACTTCGGCTCCGTCGAGGGTGATCCTCCCGCCGCCTACCGTTACACCGAGGCCCGCCTGAAGAACATCTCCGAGGAACTCCTGGCCAACATCGACGAGGACACCGTCGATTTCGCCCCCAATTACAAGGAGTCCACCACCGAGCCCACCGTCCTCCCCTCCGCCCTGCCCAACCTGTTGATGAACGGCTCCACCGGCATCGCCGTGGGCATGGCCACCAACATCCCCCCGCACAATCTCCACGAGCTCATCGCCGCCATCGTGAAGGTCCTCGACGAACCCCAGACCACCACCCTCGACGACCTCTGCGGCTTTATCCAAGGCCCCGATTTCCCCACCGGCGGCACCATCGCCGGCCGCGAGGGCATCCTCTCCTACCTGAAGACCGGCAAGGGCATCGTGCGCATCCGCGGCAAGGCCCACACCGAGGAATCCAAGACCGGCGAACAAATCGTCATCACCGAGATCCCCTACAACGTTAACCGCGCCAACCTCGTCGTCCGCATCGCCGAACTCGTGACCGAAAAGGAGATCGAGGGCATCCGCGACGTGCGCGACGAGTCCGACGAAAACACCCGCGTCGTGATCGAGCTGAAACGCGGCGAACAGGCCTCGCCCATCCTCAACCAGCTTTACCAAAAAACCGCCCTCGAGTCGTCCTTCGGCGTCACCCTGCTCGCGCTCGATAAAAAACGCCCGAAGCAGATGAACATCCGCGAGCTGATCGACTGCTACGTCGAACACCGCCGCGACGTCGTCACCCGCCGCACCAAGTTCCGCCTGAAGGAGGCCGAGGACCGAGCCCACATCCTCGAAGGCTACATCATCGCCCTGGATAACCTGGACGACTTCGTAAAAATCATCCGCGCCTCCGCCAGCCGCGAAGAGGCCAAGGACCGGCTGATGGCGAAGTATCCGCTCTCCGAGCGCCAGACCATCGCCATCCTCGAACTCCGCCTCTACCAGCTTACCGGTCTGGAGCGCGGCAAGATCGAGGCCGAATACCTCGAGCTCCAGACCCTCATCGCCGGCCTGAAGGAGATCCTCGAACACGACTGGCGCCTCCGCGAGGTCATCAAGACCGAGCTGCTCGCGATGAAGGAAAAATACGGCGACGCCCGCAAAACCGAGATCGTCGGCGCCCTCGGCGATTTCCGCATGGAGGACGTCATCCCGAACGAGGGCTGCGTCATCACCATCTCGCACCTCGGCTTCATCAAACGCACCCCCTCCGCCGACTACCGCTCCCAGAAACGCGGCGGCAAGGGCGTGATCGGCGCCGAGACCTACGACGACGATTTTGTGGAGCACCTCTTCACTGCCTCCACCCACGATTTTATCCTGTTCGTGACCACCCACGGCCAGTGCTTCGCCAAAAAGGTCTACGCCATCCCCGAGGGCGTGCGCACCGCCAAGGGCAAGTCGGTCAAATCCTTCCTCTCCCTCGACGAAGGCGAAAAGATCGCTGCCATGCTCTGCTTCGCCGACTTCTCCGGCGACCGCTTCCTCGTCATGGCCACCAAGGCCGGCACGATCAAGAAGACCGCCCTGACCGACTACACCAATGCGACCCGCGAAAACGGCCTCATCGGTATCAACCTCGACGACGGCGACAACGTGATCGGCTGCGTGCTCACCACCGGCGCCGACGAGCTCCTCCTCGTGTCCCACCAGGGCCTGGCCGTCCGCCTGGCCGAGAAGGACGCCGAGACCGGCGAGATCCTCTTCCGCGACACCGGCCGCGCCACCGGCGGCGTCCGCGGCATGAAGTTCAAACTGGAGAGCGACTACCTCGAGGTGCTCGAGGTGGTTGACCACCAGGCCCGCTTCCTCGTCGCCAGCCAGGCCGGCCTCGGCGTGCGCACCCGCTTCGAGGACTACCGCCTGGTCAACCGCGGCGGCAGCGGCGTCTGGGCCATCGACCTGCCCGAGGATGGCTCGATCAACATCGCCGGCGCCCTGAGCGTGAAGGATACGGACGAGGTCATGTTGTTGACCGCCAAGGGCCAAAGCATCCGCACCCCGGTCAACACCATCCGCGAGGTCGCCCGCGGCGGCAAAGGCGTGAAGCTCCTCACCCTGGCCGAGGGCGACAAGCTTCTCAGCATCGCCAAGGTGGTCGAGACCGAGGAACAACAAGCCGCCGCCGAAGCCGCCTCTACCCCCGAAACCCCATAGCCCGTGGGGTTGTCGCTCGCCGACGACCGCGCCCGCGAAGGATAAACGCAAAAAAGGCCGGCGAGGAAATCCTCGCCGGCCTTTGTATTAAATTGAACCGAGTCGCCTACACCCGCTCAAACCGAGCGACGGCGACGAGCGGCAACGCCCACCAAGGCGGCCACGCCAAGGACGGCAGCAAAGGTGGAGGGCTCGGGGATGGCGGTTCCCGCGATTTCGACGTTATCCACACGAGTCGTTCCAGCGGCAGCGACGCCGGTGCCGGTGTGAATTAGTCGGATATGAAGAAATGAAGAGTTATTCACCGCAGAAATTGCAGACAAGGAGAAACTGTAGCTGGTATTAACTGCTGTCTTGGTGGCGGACCAACTCGTCCCGGAGGTAGAATCACTAAAATTCACGGCATTAACCACTGTATACGATCCAGCAGAAAGATCTGTAAATGTCGTTCCATTAGTGCTGTAGGCGACTTTAAACGCCGAAGGACCCGTGCTACTACGAAACTGATCAAAACTTACTGAAATACTGTCAAAACCTACAGTAGAAGCGGTAAACTGAAAGTAATCGTTTTGTGCCCAGGTGTTTACACTAAAGGATTCCGCAGAGTTATTTCCAACAGGGTTTGACCAATCCGTCAAACTGGAGGCATGAAAGCCGGAGGCGGTGCCTGTTCCCACTTCGGCAGCAAGTGAGCCGATAGTAGAACTGTCAGTGAGCAGAGGTAACGAAGTTTCGAAGGTCCACTTGGCGATAGTCGCCGCTTGAGCAAAACCAAATTGGGCGACGCCAACTGCTAAGAGAAGAGTGTATTTTGATAGGTTCATAATTTTGAAGGACAAATTAAGCACACCCCACACCACTCCCCTCGCGCAAACCGCTGGCGTGACGTTCGTGAAAACTCTTTTGCCCTGCCTTCCCTATACCAATCTATATAAACCGCACATTATTAATACCCTAGGCAGCTTAATACTAGTAAACACGAAGTATAAAACCGCCAACTCGAACCCCAACAACACCAGCACCCATTCAGCCTACTCCCGCCCGCGCTCTGGCAGTAAATAACTGAGCCGCCTTAACCCCGCGCGGGCCGGGAAATACAACACCACGAACAGCGCCGGCGCGGTCGCCAGCCAGCCAGTGAACGCGTGCGCGCCCACCCAGCCGAATTCCCGCAAAAACGCTCCGAAACTCAACTCACGGAACGACGCCAGCATGCCGCTGAGCGAAAAATGCCCGTCCTCCGCCCGCCACAGCCATTCGCCGATGCGCACGTAGACTAGGATCATCACCAGGTGCAGCGGGCTGAGCGCGTAGTTAAGCGCTTGGAGCAGCGGTTGGTTGAGCTTTCGCCACACCCCCACCAGTGCGTTCAGCCCGGTGGTGAAGCCGAGAAAGGGGAACAGCGAACACACAAAGCCCCAGGCAATCGCCGAGGCCAGTTTCTCGGGCGTCGCCCCTTGCGTGAGCAGAGCGATCAGCGGCTGGCGCACGCGGCGCTGCCAAAAACCGGCCGGAGCGGGGGGAGGCGGGACGAGGGAGGCGGCGGGAGAACTCAAGGGCGGATCAACCAAACAGCACGTTCTTGGCCCCGATGAGATAAACCACCAGCGCCGAGCCCAAAAGAATCGCCGGCAACTTCACTGCGCCCGGCCGCTTGCGGGTAAACACCGCGTCCACCCCGCCGCCCTCGCGCCGCACCCGGGCGATTTCGAGCAGCATGTAGAGCGCGATCGCCGGGTTGCCCCAGAGCAGGATGACGAGGAGCCAAAGCACCCGCGCCGTCGCCGTCCCTTCTTTCCAAGCGACCCACACCCAAAACGCGACAAAGGCGAAGTAGGCATCGAGCAGGGTGGCGATGAACCACGGGTGCCGCAGCACCTCGCCCGGGATGTCGAAGAGCGCGCACCGGCTGCTGGCCCAGGCGATAACCCCGAGCATGCTGATAAGGACGAGGGAAAACCAAAGACGAAGCGCGTTCATGGAATAGAAAGGTCCATTTGAAGCGCAAAGGCGCGAAGACGCAAAGGCCTGAGTTTTTTGAGATTCGCACCCTTTGTCCGAACTTCGCGCCTTCGCGTCTTAGCGCTTCCCACCGCCTTGATCGTCGCTCTCCGCCGTCGTCATTCTCCCAACGCCTCACGCCCGTTTGACGTCGCGGATGGGATACTGGGTCACGGTCACGCCCTTGTTGCCGCGCGCGCCGACCGTCAGCTCGCTCAGGTCAAAGACAAACTCCTTCAACCGCGCCGAGCAGCGACCGCTGAGGTAGATCGTCACCGCCTTGGGCATGCTCTCGGGGTTCTTCGTCTCGTCGAGGAAGACCAGTTTGCTGCCCTCGCTGGCGGCCAGGTTGTAAATCTTTTCTCGGGTCATGCCGCCGAGTTGGAAGCGTTTGGCGAAGGCCTTGCCGCTCTCCTTGTCCTGGTAAATCAAGGTGTAGTAGCGGTCGTCGCCGTCCTTCGGCACGACGTGGAGATGGACCAGGTCCTTGCCGATGAACACCTTGTCCGCGACCTTGACCAGTTTGCAGGTGGCGTCGGGCATGAAGCCGACCACGTCGTCCAGCGGGGTGCAGTCCTGCACGAACTCGAAGTCGTCCTTGTTGCGCACGTTCAGCGCGATGAAGCCCTCGGCGCGCTGCACGTAGAGCTTCTGGTTGGCGGTGACGACGGACGCCGCGCTGATCTGCTCGATCTCGTCGGACGTGGTGCGGCGCTTCACGCCCTTGCCGAACTTTTCCTGGAGGCGCTCGAACCAGGCGATGGTGGTGTCGGTGAGGTGGGCGAGGTCGTGCTTCACCGTCTTCATCTCCTTTTCGAGGGCGAGGATGGCCTCGTCGGCCTTGAAACGGTTGTAGGCGGAGATGCGCTTGATGCGGATCTCGGTGAGGCGTGCGACGTCGTCGTCCGTCACCTCGCGGCGGAGCTTTTTCACGTGGGGCTTCAGGCCCTCGCGGATCTCGGCCAGCACGGCCTCCCAGGTCTTCGCGCCCTCGATGCGGCGGTAGATCCGCTCCTCGATGAAAATACGCTCCAGCGAGTCGGCATGCCACTGGTCGTCGAGCTCGCCGAGGCGGATCTCCAGCTCGCGGCCGATCAGCAGGCGGGCGCGGTCAACTGAACGTCTCAGGATCTCGGATACGCCCATGAAGGAGGGCTTGTCGTCGATGATCACGCAAGCGGCGGGCGAGAGGGTGAGCTCGCAGTCGGTGAAGACGTAGAGCTGGTCGATGAATTTTTCCGGTTCGGCGGTCGAGCTGAGCTCGATCAGGATCTCGACCGATTCGGAGGTCATGTCCTCAATGCGCTTCACCTTCAGCTTGCCCTTGGCGATCGCGCCCTCGATCGAGGCCTTCAGCGACTCGGTGGTGGCGCCGTAGGGCAGCTCGGTGATGGCGAACTGGGTGCGCGAGCGCTGTTCGACCTTGGCGCGGACCTTCACCTTGGCCCCGCGTTCGCCGTCGTGGTAGGCGGAGAAATCGGCGATGCCGCCCGACGGGAAATCCGGCCGGATGCGGAACGTTTTACCCTGGAGGTGGTTGATCGCGGCGCGGCAGAGGTCGTTGAAATTGTGCGGTAGTATCTTGGTGGTCAGGCCCACCGCGATGCCCTCGCAGCCCTCAAGCAGGGTGATGGGGAACTTCGCCGGCAGGGCGACGGGCTCCAGGTTGCGGCCGTCGTAGGACTTTTGCCAGTTCGTGGTCTTCGGGTTGAACATCACCTCGCGGGCGAAGACGGTCAGGCGGCACTCGATGTAGCGGGGCGCGGCCGCATCGTCGCCGGTGAGGGTGTTGCCGTAGTTGCCCTGGGGCTCGATCAGCCAGCCGCGCTGGCCCATGCCGACGAGCGCGGCGCCGATGGAGGCGTCACCGTGCGGGTGGTAGGCCATGGTGGCTCCGACGATGTTGGCGACCTTGTGGAAGCGGCCGTCGTCCTTTTCCCAGAGGGTATGGAGGATGCGGCGCTGGACGGGCTTAAGGCCGTCGTCGAGGTGGGGGACGGCGCGGTCGAGGATGACGTAGCTGGCGTATTCGAGGAACCAGTTGCGGTAGGAGTGGGCGAGCGGGGCGTTGTCGTTGTTTTGCGGGGCGACCGGCAGCGCGATCTCGGCGGAGGGAGGGTGGGCGGCTTCGGGTTCGGCCAAGACCGGTAGGGGAACGGAATCGGCGGGCCCACCGGGACCGGAGAGCGGGAGTTCAGGCTGGTCGTCGGATGGTGTTTTGCCTTTGGGCATCGCTGGAAAGAAAAGGGGGAGGGTCGGCGGAGGTGCCGGTTAGCAGGCCGAAAGTCACAAAGGGGCATCAATCGTCAACGCCGCGCATGCCTCTCGGGGTCCTGATGGACCGAAACCTGATCAAAACAGCTCCGCCAAAGTGCCCAAGTAGGCGTCAACCCAGCGGTCCGCCCCGAGAAAATAAATCGCACCCGCCACCGCCAGCATGGGCCCGAAAGGCACCTGCACGCCCAGGGCCAATTCCTCCGCCGCTACACCTTCGGAGCTCTCCGCCCGGGGCGCGATCGGAGCTTTTTGGCCCGAGATACGTTGCCAAAGCCAGGCCACCGCGACCCACAAAGTGCCGACGATGGCCCCGCCAAAGACGCTGAAAACCGCCCCCTGCCAGCCGCAAAAGGCCCCGATCGCACCGACAAATTTCACGTCGCCAAACCCCATGGCCTCCTTGCGCAGCACCGCCTCCGCCACCAGTGCGATCCAAAGCACGAGACCCGAGCCGATTAACAAGCCCACCAGCCCGACGCCACCCGCGCGCAAATGCGCCAGCACCGGCGCCTCCGCCTCCACCCCGTGCAACTGCGGCCAGGCCAGCGACACCACCACCCCCGCCACTCCCAACCCGATGGTGAACACATCCGGGATGATCATGTGGTCGAGATCGATAAAGGTCGCACACACCAGACACGCCAGAAAGAGCATGCCGAGGAGCGCCTTCGCGGGCGTAAATTGCACCGCACAGGCCCAGAACAATGCCGCCGTGAGCAACTCAACGAAGGCATAACGAAAGGAATAGGCCCGGCCGCAGCAACGCGCCTTGCCCCGCAGAATGAACCACGAAAAGACCGGAATGTTGTCGAACCACGCAATGGGCCGCCCGCAACCACATTGCGAGCCGGGCGTGATGATGGATTTATCCAGCGGCATCCGGTAGATCACCACGTTCAAAAAACTGCCCACGATGGCACCGAAAAGCGCCGCGCAGAGCGGGAAAAACCAGGGGAAATCAGTGGCGAAGGCGGCGAAGTCGTAGTTCATGCGGATTCAGGTCGGGCGGACGCGAAGACCCACCCACTCGCGCACAAGCCCGCGCAAAAGACGAGCCAGACCACACGCCAAACCCGAGGCCTGTATGTTACGCGGATATTAAAACCATATTACATTGTTAATTAGGGTTTAACCCGAAAACCGGGATTGGATTCAATGAGCTATCGAAAGTTCGCAGAGCAGATATCGATGCGCGAAATCCGAGGTGAACCAGAAGGTGCCTCGAGGCGGTTTCGCAATTCACCAGCTGCCCGCGAGATTCCGGCGCATCCCGGAGAGGAATCGCGGTTTTCGGATTTTAAATCCGTTTATCCTCTTGTTTTTCAAGGGCTCCACCTTGGCCTCCGCCACAGGTTTAGCCGCAGGCGAGTCGCCTGACTGCACCGCTGCGAGCAAAGCGGCTCCGTAGGGGATGCTTCGCTTTAAAACCGGAGCGAGCAAAGGCCGTCTCGTTTTGGGCCTTACTGGCTCACCCCAGGCCCACCGGCGGGCCAGTTCGCCCTGCACCGCGCCACGCGACCCCGCCTACCCCCTCTCAGGCAGCCGAAAACCACACTGGCCCGCCGTCTGCGAAGAGGGACTGACCATGAGTTCCGAAAACCTCACCCAAATGTCCCGCACGGCGCTCACCGAGGCCCAAGCCGTCGCCCGCCGCCATGGCCACGCCGAAATCGATTCGTGGCACCTTCTCCTCGCCCTGCTCGCCCAGGAAAACGGCATCGTGCCCGCCCTCGTGGACAAGGCCGGCCTGACCGTGGCCGCCCTTCAGCTCGCCGCCGAACGCGAACTCGAACGCCTGCCGCGCGCCTCCGGCAGCACGGATAACTCGAAGGTCTTCGTCACCCAGTCGGTGAACGAAGCCCTTTCCCGCGCCGAGACCGAGGCGAAAAACCTGAAGGACGAGTTCGTTTCCACCGAGCATCTGCTGCTCGGACTGATCGAGGTCGCCCGGCCGGACGCCTTCGCAAAATACCTCAAATCCTTCGGAATCGATCGCACCAAAATCCTCGCCGCCCTGAAAGCCACTCGCGGCAACCAGCGCGTGACCACCGACCAACCCGAGGCCACCTACGACGCCCTGTCCAAATACGGCATCGATCTCTGCGCCCAAGCCAAGAAGGGGAAAATGGACCCCGTGATCGGCCGCGACGACGAGATCCGCCGCGCCATCCGCATCCTCTCCCGCAAGACCAAGAACAACCCCGTCCTCATCGGCGAACCCGGCGTGGGCAAAACCGCCATCGTCGAGGGCCTCGCCCAACGCATCATCCGCGGCGACGTGCCCGAAGGCCTGAAGGACAAGATCATCTACTCGCTGGACATGGGCTCGCTGATCGCCGGCGCGAAATACCGCGGCGAATTCGAGGAACGCCTGAAGGCCGTGCTCGCCGAGGTGAAGGCCGCCGAGGGCCGCATCCTACTCTTTATCGACGAACTCCACACCATCGTCGGCGCCGGCAAGTCCGAAGGCGCGATGGACGCCGGCAACCTCCTCAAACCCATGCTCGCGCGCGGCGAGCTGCACTGCATCGGCGCGACCACGCTCGACGAGTATCGCAAACACATCGAGAAAGACGCCGCCCTCGAGCGTCGCTTCCAGCCCGTGCTGGTCGAGCCGCCGTCCACCGAGGACGCCATCTCCATCCTGCGCGGCCTGAAGGAGCGCTTCGAGCTGCACCACGGCGTGCGTATCCAGGATAACGCCCTCGTCTCCGCCGTCACCCTCTCCGAGCGCTACATCGCCGACCGTTTCCTGCCCGACAAGGCCATCGACCTGATCGACGAGGCCTGCGCCATGATCCGCACCGAAATGGACAGTGCGCCCCAGGCCCTCGACGCCCTCCAGCGCCGCGTGCTCCAGCTCGAAATCGAGGAGGCCGCCCTGAAACTGGAAAAGGACAAGGCCTCGAAGTTTCGCCTCGAAACCCTCAGTCGCGAACTCGCCGACGCCCGCGAACAGGCCGCCGGTCTACGCGCCAAGTGGCAGTCCGAAAAAGCCTCCGTGGAACGCGTGCGCAAAGTCCGCGGCGACTTGGACACCGCCCGCATTCAGCTCGAAAAGGCCGAGCGCGACTACGACCTGACCAAACTCGCCGAACTCCGCCACGGCCGCATCCCGCAGCTCGAGGCCGAGCTCAAGAAACTCGAAACCGAGTCCGCCAAGACCGAACTCTTTAAGGAGGAGGTCTCAGCCGACGAAGTCGCGAGCATCGTGGCCAAGTGGAGCGGCATCCCCGTGTCCCGCCTGGTCGAGAGCGAACGCGAAAAACTTCTGCGCCTCGGCGAGGTGCTGCACCAACGCGTGATCGGCCAGGACGAGGGCGTGCAACTGGTCAGCGAGGCCATCCTCCGCGCCCGGGCCGGCATCAAGGACCCGCGCCGTCCGATCGGCAGCTTCCTCTTCCTCGGCCCCACCGGCGTCGGCAAGACCGAGCTCGCCAAGACTCTCGCCGAAACCCTCTTCGACAGCGAGGCCGCCCTCGTGCGCCTAGATATGTCGGAATACATGGAGAAGCACTCCGTCTCCCGTTTGGTCGGCGCGCCCCCGGGCTACGTCGGCTACGACGAGGGCGGCCAGCTCACCGAGGCCGTCCGGCGCAAACCCTACGCGGTCGTGCTCTTCGACGAGATCGAGAAGGCCCACCCAGACGTTTTTAATATCCTGCTACAGGTGCTCGACGACGGACGTATCACGGATTCGCAGGGGCGCACCGTGGATTTCAAGAATACCGTCATCATCCTCACCTCGAACATCGGCTCGCGCTACCTGCTCGAGGGTGTGACCGGCGACACTATCCCGGAGAGCGTCCGCGAGAGCGTCATGGCAGAACTGCGCCGGGCCTTCCGGCCCGAATTTCTCAATCGCATCGACGAGACCGTGCTCTTCAAGCCGCTTACACTGGAAGAGATCACCCGGATTGTCGCCCTGCTGGTGGCCGATCTAAACAAACGCCTCGCCGATCGCCGCGTCACGGTCGTGTTCGACCAAAAGGCCAGCGAATGGGCCGCCGAGAAGGGCTACGACCCGGTCTTCGGCGCACGGCCGTTAAAGCGTTTCCTGCAACGCCATGTCGAGACCCGCCTCGCCCGCGCGCTGGTGTCGGGCGAAGTCGCCGACGGTGCGACCGTGCGCTTCACCGTCACGGACGGTGCCCTCGCAATGGCTTGACCTCCACAAAGAAGCCGTCCCCGGGCGGGGACGGCTTCTTTATAAAACCGAATGGCAGGCCGTGCCGTCCGTTACGGGGTGGCGGCGAGGGGGGCGAGAGTGGTGCCGTTTTTGCGGGCGATCATCTCGACCAGGCGCTGGATTTCCAGTTCGGTCGCGCGCTTCGCAATGCGGGCCTTTTCGACCTCCAGATCGAAGTCCAAACCGGCCTGGATCGCCTTATCCTTTTCCTCGCGCAGGCTCTTCAGCTTGGCTTCGAGAGCCTTTACTTCGGCGGCGTTTTTCTCGGCTTGGGAGCTGTAGGTCGCGGTATCGTCAGCGATGGCCTTGGACTGGGCTTCCCACTTGGCGCGTTTTTCGTCCTCTTTTTTCTTCTCCTCGGCGACGCGCTCGGCCGTGCGACGATCGGCATCATCGCGGGCCTGTTTTTCGGCCTCGGCTTTTTGAGCTGCGGCCTCGGCGGCAGCCTTGGCGGCTTCAGCCTGCGCTTGGACGGCGGCGGCGGCGGCCTCCTTCTGGTGGGTTAAATAGAACCCGCTGAAGGTCAGGGTAAGCACCAAGGGGATGATCAGATAGAGCTTGTTCATGGGCGGGTCCTTATTTTGCAGCGGGAGCCGGTGCGGGCGGCGGGGTGTTCAACTTGACGAGCAGGGCTTGCAAGGCCTGGACGTTGGCCTGGGCCTTGGTCACGAAGGCTTCCTGAAAAGCTTTTTCGGCGGCGGCTTCTTGGCGGGAGGCCCCCAGCTTGGCGAGGGCGACTTGTTCTACCTCGACGTCTTTTTTGAGTTTTTCGAGCTGACGGGAGAGTTTCTCCTGCTCGCGGAAGGCCTTGTCGCGGACATCGATGGCCGCCTGGCGGGCCTCCTTATCAAGTTTTTCTTGGGCCTCTCTGGCGGCCTTGTCTTTTTTGCGTTGTTCGGCAGCGGCGATCGCATCGGCCATGGCGGCTTTGCGGGCGGCTTGCTCGGCGTCGAGTTTCGCTTGGCGCTCGGCTTCGACCTTGGCGGTGCGGGCAGCTTCGCGGGCCTTCAGGCCGTTGTGGTGCACGGTGTAAAAACCGGAGAACACCACCAGCAGAAGCAGGGGCGCGATGAAGTAGGCTTTGTTCATGGTTCGGGTCCTGAAAAAAATTAGGCGCGAGCGCGGATGGCCTCGGCGATGGCGTTGGCGAGAGGATCGAGAGTTGCGGCTGGCACTTCCCCACTGGCCCGCGCCTTCTCGACCCAGGCCTTGGCGTCGTCATAGCGCTGCAGTTCGTAGGCGAGGTAGGCGAGGTAGACCTGGGCTTGGCCGGGCTTATCCAAACCCTTGGTCAGAGCTTCTTGGGCCCGAGTGTAAGCCTCGGGTAACTTGCCCGTGTTGTAAAGGAACTGGGCAAGGGAAAATTCAAGGGAGGCGTCTTGGGGGAAACGGCTGCTGGCGCGCTGCATGGCGTCGAGCGCTTTTTCGTCCTGGCTGGTCTGCTGGTAGGCCGAGGTCAAAAGTTCCCAATTGCGCTTTTGGTTCTCAATGGAGCCATCGGCCAAACCCTTTTCAAGCAGGGCGGCCGCGCGGCTGAATTGCTGGATATTAAAGAGGATCGCGACGCGGGTATAGTTATCCTTTGGAGCAGTGAGAAAACCGAGGGCTTGGGCGCGCTCAAGCACGAGCAGGGCGCGGAGATTTTGGCGGCGGCTTTCCTCGGGGTCTTTGCTATCGGCGGCGGCGGCGAGGTAGAGCGATTGCAACTGGGACCAAGTGGTGGCACTCTTCGAGTCGCGCAGGGCGAGCGCTTCGAGTTGCTCCGCAGCGAGGGCATTTTCGCTCAGCTGGAGATGACAGGCGACCAGCAGCAGAACGAGTTGATTGGTCGGGTTGAGCGAAAGGAGCAGGCCTTCGCGAGCGTGGCCGATGGCCTCGCGCAGACGGGGCTCATCGGGTTTGGAAGGATCGATGGAGCCGAGTTGGTAGTTCAGGGACGCGGCGAAGAGACGAGAATCCGCGGTTGGCTTGGGAGTTTTGGCCAGCCAGCGAGTCATCAGATCAAGGGCGGTGAGGTAGCCGGCCTTTTGTGCGGCGGCGTCCTTCAACTCGGCGGCCTTTTGGTAATGGAGCTGGGCAAGCAGGTTCATCTGCTCGAGCTCGGCGGCGGCGTCGTAGAAATTGGAATTGGTCTGCCCGAGACGCAGCGAAGTTTCAAGAGGCGCGATGGCGTCGGTGAGCTTGCCCTGGGTGAGAAGGATCTGGGCTTTGATCTGGGAAAGGACGTAGGTGTCGAAAGACGCCGGCTCGGCCTTGGCCAAGAGGGTATCGATGAGGAGCAATCCCTTGGGATAGTCCTTGGCGTCGATAAACGTCTTGAGCTGGGCCAAGGAGCCGGAAGTCTTTTCCGAAATTTCCTTTTTAGGCAGATCGGCCTGAGCGCGAAGCGCAGGCGTAAAGGCGAGGGCGAGGACTAGGAATAGGCGGCGCATGGTCACTCGGCGTTGAGGCTGAAGGAGAGGGGCTGGGCGACGCGGGTGTTGACCGCCACGCCACCTTTCTTACCGGGCTTAAATTTCCATTTGAGAACGGCTTGGATGGCAGCTTCCTCAAACCCAGGATTGGAGGAACGCACGACGTAGGGATCGCGGACTTCACCCACGGAATCGACGATGAAACCCACCACCACTTCGCCTTTGAGGCCGGAGCGACGCATTTCAAAGGGATAAACCGGTTTGATGCGGACCCGGGCTTCCGGTTTGTTATCCAACTGAGCGAGGTCGAAGATGTTGCCCAAACCCTTGCCGGAGGCGACGGCGGGACGGGTGTTGGTGGGGATGACGATGCTGCCGGAGGGCCGATTTAGTCCGGGGGGCGGGGGAGCCTGGATCTGTTGCACGAATGGCGAGTCAATGACCGCAGACGGCATATCGTTCTGCATTGGAGGGGCCAAGTCGGCGACCTCGGAAGGCTGGTCGGAAGTCGCATCCTCGACCACCTCGGGTTCCTCAGGCTCGGGGGGAGGCGGCAGGTCCAGCGCGATGGTTGGCGTTTCCTCCACCACCACGACGGCTTCCTTCTTTTTAAAGAGAAGACCGCTGGCCGCGGCTCCACCGTGGACGAGAATTGATACGATCAGGGCAATGATCAGGTCGCGGCTCATGTGGTTCAGCGGCCGGAGGCCCGGTAAGCGGTCTCGATAGTGACAGTGGCGATGCCGGAGAGGCGGACCTCATCGAGCACCTTGATGACGTTGCCGTAGCGGGCCCGGTCGTCGCCGGAGACCAATACGCGAGGCAAAGGAGTGTTGGCCTTGTAGTTAGCCAAGCGCGGAGCGATTTCCGAAAGGGAGATGGGCTCCTTGTTCCAGAAGGCGGCGTCGCCGTCGGATACTTGGATCACCACAGAGGTGTCTTCCTGATCTTTCGGGGCAGAGGCGGAGGCCTGGGGAAGATTCACCGGCACCGACTGGATCTTGTTCAGAGACAGGGTGAAGAGAACGAAGGTAGCCAGCAGGAAGAAGATAACATCGATCAGGGGAATGATCTCGATGCGCGCCTTCTTGGCCGGGGCAAGCTGGATGGGACTGCCGAAGATGGAGGACATGGGTCAGCTGGCGGGGCGAATGCGAGTTTCGATCAGGACCTTGGTGATGCCGGCCTTGCGGACCTCATCAACCACGTAGCGCACCTGGGCGAACAGAGCATTTTCGTCACCATTGATCAGGACCTTGGGATCCTGCTGGGTTTGTTTGTAAGCTTGGAGCCGGATCAAAAACTGATCGAGCGTGATGGGTTCCTTGTCCCAGCCCAAAGTGCCATCTTCGCGGATCGACAAGGTTACGGAAGTGCCCGGATCGCGAGGTTCGCTAGTCTGCGTGGCCGGAAGGGCCACGGAGAACCCGCCGCTCTTATTGAGCGAGAGAGTGAAGAGCACGAACGTGGCGAGAAGGAAAAAGATCACATCGATCAAGGGAATGATCTCGATGCGCGCCTTTTTCGGTCCGCCGCCGCCGCGATTGCCGCCGCCTCCGCCTGCCATGATGGGTGGGTGGGGGGGGTGAAATTAGACCGGGGCCGAGGCGTGTGCCTTGGATGACATCGGGAAGGGGGCGCGCGTGGCGGCCTCTTTCTTGATATTCAATTCCAGGGCATTGGCAGCATCGGTGATATTGTGACGGGCCTCTTCAACCTTGGCGTTGAGCACGTTGTAGGGAAGAACGCCGAGAATTGCGATAAAGAGACCTGCTGCCGTGGCGATGAGCGCCTCGCCCACGCCGCCAGTGATCTTGCCAGCGTTGGCCGCGATGTCGCCATCGCCCAGAGCGCCGAAGGTGTTCATCATGCCGAGCACCGTGCCGAGAAGGCCGAGGAGGGGGGAGATGGTGATGCAGGTATCGAGCACAGCGATGCCGCGCTGGAAGCGATTCAACTCTTGGTTGGCGGCGCGGGTAAAGGCATTGGTGAGAGAATGATCACGATGGGTCAGGGCATAGACCAAGACTTTGGCCACGTAGTCTTTGGAAGAGGAACCGAGGGTAACCGCGCCATTGGCGTCGCCCTTTTCCACCTTCTCCAACATCTGGTCCACCAAGGCAGCCTGCCGGCGGGAAGACTCCGTGAACATAAAGAGCACGCGCTCAACGACCGCGGTCACCGCGACGAAGGACACCAGAAGGATGGGCCACATGATCCAGCCGCCGTGGACAAACAGCTCCATCGGGGACTGGCCCATCACAAACGCCAAGGGAAGATTCAGTTGCATAGGTTTAAGTTAGGTAGAGAAAAGGTTGGAGAAAGAGTTCAAACAAGAAAAAGTTACGAGAAACTCTTAACAGAAAGATGACTAGTTGTGACTTTTAATGCACTTGGCATCAATAAAAACGCTCAGTCACAAGAAGTTCACATACTGGATGTTTCAAAATCTAAAAGAGAGCAAAAAAGGGAGTTTTTAAGCAGTAAACAAACTGCGGAACCTGAATTTGCGTCAAATTCCGCGGAAAAGTTTAAAATCAGCGTGAGGTGAGCGTGGGTTTCAAACTGAGATCGATCGCACTGGCCGAGCCAACAGCAGGTTTCACCCAGCTAAATAGACCACTCGAAGACTCGTTAGCCCCATATTTCGAGCCGGACAAGACTAGGGTCAGCCCACCGGTAACCTGGCCAACTGAATTTTTATAAGGCTGCAGGAAAACGGCATAGGTAGCATTTACCGAGGAGGGAATGGAGGCCTTGATCGACGCACCGTCCGGCAATTTCCCGGAAAGCGCGAGATTGCCCTTGGCATCGATGTTTGCCGTGAGGGTGACCGACACAGGCGCAAGGCTTTTGACTGGCTCAAGCTGGAGGGTATATCGACCCTTCCACGCCACCGCTGAGGAAGAGGCCCGTAGGGCACCCTGAGCTCTAGCGATTACGACCTCATTGTCACCCAAGGATAGCGCAACCGCGAGGGTGGAAGCGCGGGCGTCGAGATTAAAAGCCAGATTTAAGGGGGTAAGTTCTCCCGCACGCACGACCTTGGTATCCGCTTCGCCTAGGTAGACCGCTTGCGGGAAGGTGAAGTTACCCTTGAAGCTGTAAACCTTGCCATCTTCGTAGGCGATGCTGCCGGTATACAAGCCTGTGCCCGTAACCGCCACCTGCACCCGCCCGATCACCTCGTCGGATACAACGTCGCGGAGCAGGGCGTCGTAGGAACCAGCAACCGTGACCCGTAAATCGACTACGGTGAACGATTTCAAGAAACGACCCGATGCAGCACTTACGCGCACAGAATAGGTGCCGGTATCCTTAGCGGATGATTTGGAGATGAGGTAGGTGGAGCCCTTGGCACCGGGTATGGCCTTGCCATTGCGCAACCACTGGAAGCGATAGCCGCCATCCGACCGGAACTGCGAATCAAGGATAAGAAGTGAGCCAGGGGCGACGTTTTGCGGGCCGGCAAGACGGGGCAGACGGACCGCAACCTCCACCTTGGCCACCGCGCTGGTATCCGAACCACCGGCGTTGGTGGCCACGACCGTGTAATCGCCGGCATCGGCAGTGCTGGAGGTGGATACGGTGTAGGTTGATCCTGTTGCGTTAAGGATATCCTCCCCATTCTTGCGCCACTGGTAGGTGGGTGCCGGAGTGCCGGTCGCCGTCACGCTAAGAGTAAACGCGGAACCCGAACCCACCGTTAGACCAACCGGATCCGTAACGATTTGGGCGGGAACGTAAACGGTGAGATTCGCCACATCGGAACGCACGCTGCCGGCGGCGTTGGTCGCCACCACCGTATAATCTCCAGCGGACGCTAGGGTGACGCCGGTCAACACCAAGGAGGAAGCGGACTCCCCCTCCAAGGCTACCTCGCCTTTGAACCACTTGAACGTGGGGGCCGGCAGTCCGGTCGCGGAAACCGTGAAGGTAACGTTGGTGCCTACGTTGACCGCTTGGCTGACCGGACCGGATCCCTGTGGGATGATCGGAGCTACTTGAACGGTCAAGGCGGCGGGTTCCGAATCGACCGTGCCCGCCGTGTTGGAAACCACCACGCGATAATCGCCGGCTTGGGCAGCGGAACTCGGCGTGATGCGAAGCGTAGCCGTGGTCGCACCCTCAACTCCGTTGCCATCCGCCAAAACGTCATCGCCAAAATACCACTGATAAGAGGGCGCGGGTGCGCCGGACGCAGCGACGCGGAAAACGGCTTCCTGGCCAACATTGACCGTTACGTCAACAGGCTGGTCTTGAATGGTCGGGGCGATACTTTCCTCAGTGACGGTCAGGGTAGCTGGCACGGAGGTTACCGAACCCGCATCATTGCTGACCTTCACGGTGTATTCACCGGATGAACCCAAGGTGAGATTGGTCAAGGAGAGGGTGCTCGTGGTCGCACCAGTGACGCCGGGACCGTCGGAAAGCACGACCTTGTCTTTAAACCACAGGTAGGACGGGGCCGGACTGCCGGTGGCCTCGACCGAGAAAATAATATTCTCGCCAGGGTTGGCGGAAGACGAGGAAGGCTCGCCGATAATGACCGGGACGGTATTAACCGTGAGCACGCCGGGCTGGGATTCGGCAGTGGCGCCGTTATTGTTGGCCACCACGGTATAGTTGCCGGCCTGATCGGTGGTCACGCCGGTCAAAACCAAGGTGCTAGTGGTCACACCGGCGACGGCGGCCGAGTTGGACAACGCGACACCATTGCGGCGCCACTGATAGGTCGGACTGGCGGCGCCGGTCACGGTCACCGTGAAGGTGACGTTGGAGCCGGACGTGACGCTCTGGCTCACGGGAGAATTTGTAAAACTAACTGGGGTGGCCCTGATGCCGTTGATCTGTAGGTGATCGATGGCAATATCGCCAGTAACGCGGCCCGTGAGCACTGCATTGCTCTGCCCAAAGAAATTGCTGGGCAAATCAATATTAAAAGCTGCTGGATTTTGAGAGGAAGTGGTTGTGTTACCGATGAGAATCCCATCATAATACCATTCGATGGAAGCTGAGGCGCCGGAGAACTTATATGCGGCTAACGTCAGGTTAAAATCGTTATCCTGAAAATAAGCCGAGGGATCAAAATCGCTGTAGCCAGAAGTGGCAAGGGACAGTGTAAAATCAGTGGTTTGGCCGGAAGTAAAACGCAGCTGTGCATTGTTATCATCGCCCTCATACATTTGGCGACCCGTCACGGTTGTTCCGTTGGCAGCCTCAATGGAGATAGCCTCGAAAATGGTCACCCCGCCAGGGGTCGCGGCAGTGCCGTCATGGGGGACCCAAGCGGGAAAATTGAGGAGACCAGTGCCAGCGGTGAAAAAACCAGAGCGGGCGTTCTGGGCGCGGTATACGCCACCATCTTCCGCGGAAGGGGTAGTGGTTCCCGAATAATTAGAAGTGACCGAAGTGACGGTGGTGAAATTTTCCGGATCGGTGGAAGGAGCACCAGACCCCACAAACTGACCGAAATTCCATCCAGCGATGAGCTCGACGGAATTTGCACCCGCACGCATGGTGGCGGAGAAAAATACGAAGAGACTGATCAGGTAAGCGAAAAGCGCAGGGAATTTCATTGAATTAACTAAATGAGCCGGGAGGAATAAATGGCCGTCGACCGATGCGGATCGACGGCCAAAGCGAGTCTATATTATTAAGAACCCAGTATTCAGGCGCGACGGCGGCGGAGGCCGGCGGTGGCAAGGCCGAAGAAGGCCGCGATGATTGCGTAGGAGGAGGGCTCGGGGATGGCGCTCACGGCAACACCGTTGATTTGGAGATGGTCGATCGTGATATCGCCAGTGACACGGCCGGTGAGCGTAGCGTTGCTTTGACCGTAAAAAGATACGGGCAAATCAATGCTGAAGCCTGCAGCGTTAGCAGAGCTGGTGGTCACACTGCCCAAGGAGCTGCCATTAAAGAACCACTCGATGGAAGCGGACGCACCCGTGTTTTTGTAAGCGGCTACGGTCAGGTTAGAATCATTCGTCTGGGTGAAATCGGCCGGAGCATAATCACCAAAGCCAACGGTGTTTAGGCTAACGGTAAAATCGGTAACTCCATTGCCAGCGGTAAAACGGAGCTGGGCGTTGTTGTCGTCACCGTTAAAAATGGTAACACCATTGACGTTGTCACCGTTCGCGGCTTCGATAGAAAAAACTTCGAAAACCGTGACGCCACCAGGCGTCACGGTAGTGCCCATATGCGGGTCCCAAGCGGCAAAATCGAGCACGCCAGTGCCGGACGTAAAAAATCCAGAGCCGGAGTTTCCAGCACGGTAAACGCCACCATCCTCGGGAGAGGGGCGGGTTGTTCCAGAGAAGTTAGAGGTTACCGATGTGACCAGGTTGTAGTTTGCGGGATCGGTAGAGGGTGCACCAGCACCTACAAACTGACCGAAGTTCCAACCGGCGATGAGTTTGACTTGAGCCGTGGCGCTGGAGGCAACGGTGAGAGCACAGATAGCTGTGGTGAGGACAATAGATTTATTCATAGTAGTAGTATTTTGTCGGGAAAAAAACCCCGAACACCTTTTTCGGCGCAGGGGGAAGAAAATTGAGTTTAATAGTTGATGGAAGAAATCAACGGCGGCGGCGGCTAGCTACAACGGCCAAGGCACCTAAACCGGCAAAAGCGGCGAAAACAGACGGCTCTGGAACAGGAACCGCGTTGATTACGACGTTGTCGAAGCTGATGTTGGCGCCAGCGCTCAGACGTGCCACAAGGGTGGAGCTAGCTTTATTGTAGAATCCGGTGGGCAGATTCAACGCGTAGCGCTCCTCGGTGCCAGAGACCGTTACGACTCCAACCGAGCTACCTTGATGAAAGAACTCAACCGAACCGCTTCCGTAGGCAGCGAAGCTGAAATTCTCATCGTTATTTTGAGAATAGGACGCATCGTCATAGTCGTAAAACCCGAGAGTGCTTGCCGAGATGGCAAAATCATTCTGGGTTCCGTTCTGGTTGAAGCGGAGCTGAAAATTGTAAATCTGCCCAGCATTGAAATCGTTGTTATAGACGAGCTGGCCATTGATAGAGCTGTAGTCTTCCGGATTGTTGTTTACAGTAACACCATCCGCATCAACAGTTCCCGTCATAGTCCAAACGTCGGAACCATTGGTTCCGTCCCACGAAATAACACCGGTGCCAGCACTAAAAACGGTGTTAAGCTGATCCGTGGCTTTTTCATAGCCGCTTGTGCCTACACCAGGGCGCTGGGTGAGGGTAAAGTTTGATGGTATGGAACCTACATCGGTATAAGCGGTGCCAAGTGTGGTAGGTGAGCCAGCTCCGACGAACTGGCCGAAATTCCAACCAGCCACTAACTGCACTTCTGCATGAACAGCAAGGGGAGCTAAGGCGATAGCAAGTATTTTATAAATATTTTTCATTGTAAAAGTGGCCCTCAGGTATATCTGAGGGCCAAATATTAACTCAATTAATCAACCAAAAGCTTGATGCCGTTGGTGTTAGCTTTATTAAGGGCAGTCCAACCAGTGGTCCACAGGGTGGTAGCGGCGGAGTTGAAGGCGCCGCGGTAAGGTGTAGTAACCGCGGGATACTTAACATAAGCTGCGGCTTGGGTTACACCAGTAGCTCCGATGTTGGGGGAACCAGGACCAGCTCCTGGACGTGGGTTGAAGCCGGAGGCAGCAATGGTGGGGACGAGCAAGTCAGCACTGTTGGTGCTGTTTGAGGTGGTAGGATAGATCGCAGCCAACACATTGCTGAGGCCAGCGACACCCGTGCCCGTGTTGGAATGGGGAATGAAGCTAGTCGCAACGCCGGCGAAGGGAGAGCCAGCGGAAGGTGTGGCGGTGAAGGTGGTAGACACGTTAGGGAACTTGTTGATCGTGGTGTTGCGGATGTTGATCAAGCGATCAGCATAGCTCTGTTGCACGAAGGGCGACGGCGCAACAGCGGCAGTGGTGTCAACATTAATGCCGTAGGTGCTGGTTTGATCGTTACCGGAGATGATACTATTAACGATCTCACCGCGGAAGCCACGGCGAATATTGACACCACCCTTGAAATTAGCTTGAGCAGCAGCTACTTGCACGGTTGCATTGTAAACTACCGTGTTTTGGAAGGGTTTACCATCCGTGGTCGCTTGATTTCCGCTTTCGTTGGCATCATCGCCATCGAATTCGAAGCCGGTTGAATCAGATGACAGATTGGTGCTGGCACCCTTGAGGCCATGACCAGCAACGTAGATGAACTGGGCGGTGCCGCGATGACCTTGGTCTACGTCAAAAGCGTCATCTTCGACGAAAGAGATGACGGCATAATTGACATTCACGGTGCCACCGAAGATCTCGATGCCGTCGTCGGAATTGCAGTAGATCTCGATGTTGCGGACGGTGGTGTTGCGACCGACGCCGGCCAGGGTGAGACCGTTGAGCTCTTTGTTGGTGGTCAGCTCGAAGCCGCCGTGGCGAAGGGACACATAGTTGAGGCTGCCGGAGCTGTCATCGTCATTCACGAAATCAGCAACGTCGGTGTAGTTGGTGCCGTCGTAGGTGTGGGTGATCTTGCCGTATTCGTTAAAGAAGGTGGTGTTTTGACCCTCTAGATAGGCGATACCATCGATTCGAGTGTTGTTTGCGCCGCCGATACCGTCGGTGATGCTGTCCGCACGAGCATTGTGGGAAGCATTTCCGAGAAGCACGAGGCTACCCCAAAGTTGGGAGTTGCTCACGCCGGCGGAATTGACCGGAGCCAGTGGCGTGTTGATGGGATCTTGATCGAGGAAGTTGTTGAGGCCAGCTGCGGCAGTCCACCGATCAGGAACACCGTCACTGCCTGCATCATAACGGAGGCCATTGGCGGCGCCGCCAGCCATTTTGCCGGCGTCAAGCGCGGCGGTAGTAAACACAACCGGGGTAGAAGCAGTGCCGCGGGCTTGGATCTTTGAACCGCGAGCGATGATCAGGGTGCCTGGGTCAGTCGCGCCAACGCCACTCTTTGGCTGGCCACGCACTAGAACACCGGGGGCGATATCCAGAGTGGCACCGTCGGTCACGTAGATGATGCCCTCAATGATGTAGGGGCTACCAGCGGTGGTCCACTGGGTGTTGGTGGAAATGTTGCTGCTGATGACGGTTTGCGCGAAGAGTGCGCAAGCCGGGACGGCCAGAAGGCCCGAGAGGGCAAGGAGTTGCTTTTTCATGGATTTGGGTTTTGTTTATTTAGCCTGTCCGCTTTAGCGGACAAGAAAGGGTTAAAAATCAGCGGAAAGGGATAGGCTGTATTCTCTTCCGGAGTGGTATTTGCTCCGGATTAGTTCACTGGAGGTGCGCTCCGGATCATAAATAGTGCCGCGTTCGGGATCGGTAATGTTTTTGACGCCGACGCGAAGTTTAAGATTCTTAGTCAACTTCTGAGTAATACCAAGGTCCACACGATGAGTGGCCCGAGTGTAGATATCATAGGAGGAGGAAGAACCGGAAGCGCCACCGCCGGCGGCGTAAAGCACATCACTGGTATAATTAAAGGCCAACGTTGCGGTCGTGCCCCAGCGTCGCTGATTCCAAGTGACATCAAAATTACCTAGCCACTCAGGTTGGTCGTAAAGCCTGCGCTCAATGGTGCTGTTTGCCTCGATCAAGTTCTGGGAGGAAAGGCTCGCCACTGAGAAAGAGTTTTCCGCGACCGCGGCATCAATGTATGTTACATTCCCACCGACGGAAAAGTTCTCCAGAGCCTCGCTAATTATATCAAGACCACAACGAGCCTCCAGCTCTACACCATACATCGAAGCCTCATTGGAGTTATTCACCCAAGTCTCCAGAGAGTCAGGAGCAACGACATCGGGCAGATAAATTTTCTCAATCGGAGCGGTAATCGTTTTGGCAAAAACGCTGGCGGCCACCATTGTGACGGAAGAAGGCAACCATTCTGCGCGGAAATCGTAGTTCTTAACTTGGGAAGTCTCAAGGGCCGGATTACCCAATACATAATCACCGGTCTCAAGACTGCGATTGAAGTAGGGACCTAGCTCGCGCATCGAAGGGCGGGCGGTGGTTTCAGAATAATTTAAACGCAGATTAACCTTCTCCTGGGGCTTGTAAACAAAACCCAAAGCTGGATGGAGGGTATCCTCGGCAAAATTTACTCTGGTGACATGTGAACTGGTCGCCACTTCGTCCGTGGTAAGGGCGGGAATGAGTTCCGTGCCAAAAACTCCTGAAAGGATGCGATGATACAACAATCCAGTGCTGTAGGGGCCAATAACATCACGACCAGCCGTTGAAATAGTTAGACGTTCAAAACGACCACCAGCGGCGAACTTTAATTTTGAGGTGATGTCTAACTCCGCTCCGAGATAACCAGCGGATAAATCACGGGATTGTTCTGTAGTTTTAGGCTGAGTGACCTGAACGAAATCCCCGTTGTTATTAGTTAGAAGCCTGTTGAAAATGGAATTGATATCCGATCCAGCAGGAACAGTGCGCTCAAATTCGGTGAGGTTTGCATCATTGGCACGGTAGAAGTCCGACTTACCCCGGTAGGAGCGATCCGTGTCTTCACGGGCACCACCAAATTTAATCTTAACGGAGCGCTCACCCGCAATTTCTGTAGGTAAAGTTAAATCAACTCGTTCTGCGGTCTGTTTTTCCTCTGTAAAAGACCAGGAGCGGAATAAATCCGGCTTGCTGGAACTAATACCTACAAACCCGGGCTGAATTCCAAAATCCTCGCCTGTGTTCAGGGAGTTTTCCCCTAATTGTTCATAGAAGGTTACCTCTGTGACCCCAGGCTCGTTTTGGCTGGTTTCCGCAATTTGAGCAGCCCATTTGATTTCCAAATCCGACAACCCAGTGAGCGTGTGTTCGCCACCAAATTGATTCATCAGCAATTCACGCTCGGTATAGCGCTGGCCGTTTTTGAATTTCTGAAAAGACTGCGGGTCGCCGTTAACGGGATCGGACACATCCTCGCCAACAATGTAACTGATGCCATCTTGAGTTTGGAACTCCACGAGAGGCGAGGAACTGAAAGAGGCAAAATCGGAGCCACTGCGAGTGTAAAAAGAAGTGAATTTGAGTAGGTTTTCTTTATTAAACTCGAAGGCCAAATTTCCCACCGCATTCATGCCGACTTCTATCTCGGAAGACTCGAAATCATATGTGCTAAGACCTGGCTCCGAGGAAGTGCCTTTGCTGTAATCGGATTCCGAAACAGGTTTGCCCTTATTTGGACTGAGGTAAACGCGTTTGCGAGAACCGCTCTGGGATTTGCTGCTACGCTCCCACGCGCCGGCCACGTTTATACCAAGTCGTTTATCTCCCCAGATAAACGTTTCTCCATAACCGAGGGATACTTTGTTCCCCATAGGCAAGCCGCTACCGGGAGACACCGAGAAGTCGTGCGGTCTGGTCCAAGGCAAACCCTGACTGGGCTTGGGCAATTCACCGGGACGAGACTTAAAGCCGCTGGCAAAAAGATCATTGCGCTCATCGGGCACATCGTAAGTCGGGCCACCATCATTCACAGCGTTCTCGTTGGCCTTTAAACCAACACTGACGCTGATTTTTCGCTCCTCGGGGAATCCTTTAGGCGTGAGATCAATCGTTCCGCCAGAACTCTCTGCCCACAAAATGGGGGCGAATGTTTTTGAAACTACCAACGTCTCAACCAAGGACGTCGGGAGAACATCTAGTTGAGGAGCTTGTTTTTCAGGATCGGGGCTCGGTATCTTCAATCCGCTTAGCGTGGTGGGCGTGTAGCGATCACTGAGACCACGGATCACGGCAAATTGTCCCTGGACGATGGACACACCAGGCACGCGAATCAAGGACTCGGCCACATCACCGGCACCGAACTTGGCGAATTCATCCGCGCTCAAGAAGTCGATGGCCACATCGGCCTTGAGGCGTGTGTTTTGAAGATCTCCAGAACCACCCTTCACCAGCTCCCCCGTAACATCGAGGGAATCCAGCATCACGATGTCGTTGGCCGAATCGGGAGCCAGTTTGGCCGGGGGCACCGCCGTCTCGCCCTCCGCCGCCACCGTGACCGGTCCGATGCTTTGCTCGCTGAAACCGGTGCGCTTGAAAGTAAAGAGCCGCTCTCCCTCGGTCACCTCGGCCTTAAACTGACCCGAAATATCGGTCGTAACTCCAGAGGGGACGCCGTCCACCAGCACCTCGACGCCCGCCAGCGGCAGGCTGGTCGTGGAGTCCACGACATTGCCTGCTACCGTTGCGGAATGTGCGACGCTGGCGGCGACGCAGACAAGCACGGCGGCGGAGGCGGAAACACGGAAGGAGCGGGAGGAAGTGCGGAACATGACGCGGGAATTTAGGTCATCGGTCTTTAAATCCTCTCCGCAAAGCAAAACCGGGAACCCCGACTAAGTATCACCCCTGCGTCACGATGGTTAAGATTGGGTTACGAAAGTCACCATTTCGTCACACGTTTACTGGGGTGTGTCTGGGAAAGAACTCGGCCCAGCGTGACCGAGAAAGGGGGGGGGCTCGGCCAAGGCGACCGAGGCGGAGGCGGCCCAGAGGGCCGTGCCGCAGAGGGCAACGCCGGCCCGGCTCCCTTTCTCGTTTCACTCGTAGAGCGAGGGCGATGGGCCGAGATCTTAACCAGACACACCCTAGGCCTTCGTCATTATTTTGGTTCGGGGCGCTCTAACTTGCCAAACGCTTGATTCTACTAACCCAGCCCTCCGCCAAGCCCGGCCCCCAGAGCGTGCCTTTTGAGCCGAGCCCATTCAAAACCCCTTCGCGGCCTTCTTGACCCGCCAACCAACCGGAGACCGGCACCCGGTCCGCCGTCGTCATCCGCCAGCCCCCCAGCACCGCGCGTTCCCGCCATTCGCAATCCGCCAGTTGGCGTCGCACACTGGCGCGCAGAGCCTCGCGCCGCTCCAGCCGCTCGCTCTCCTCGCGGATAAAACTCGCGCCCGCCCACGCCCCACCGCCCCCGACCGGCAACACCCACACGCCATCATGCCGCACCACCCCCGGCGGCAAGTCCCCCGCTGCACCGCCCACCGCCAGCTCCAGCGTCTCCCCGCCCACCGGCCGCAACCCTGGCACACGAGTCTCCGCCGCCCCGGTGCACCAGATCACCGGTCTGTTTCCGAAAGCGCCCCCTACCTCCATCTCCGCCGCATCCGGCCGAAGCGCGGCCTCACGCAGAAACCCCGTCTGCCGCCAGCGCGCCCGGCCCGCTGCGATGAGCGCCGGCAAGTCCACCCGCCACGCGCCCTCGATCCAGGCCGCATCCGCCTCCAATCCGGCCGGCGTCACCCAAGGAGCCAGCTCGCCGCGCCCGATCTTGGCACGCACTAGCCGGCCCTCCGCCTCGTCCCGCCAGACGCGCCGCACCCGCAAGTCCGTAAGCAGCGCCACCCCCCAGGCCGCCTCGATCTCCCGGTAAAATGCCTTCGCGCCCGCCGCCCGCTCCGCCCAGCCCGGCGCGACCGCCCAACGCTCTCCCGTCACCGGACTCACCAACCCCGCTCCCACCCGCGAGGCGCTCGCTTCGTGCCCGGGGTCATAGACCTCAAACTCACGCCCCGCCCTTTCCAGCGCCCAGGCGAGCAGCGTTCCCGCCAAGCCCTGGCCGGCGATGCGCACGACGCCGCTCATTCGCCCCCGCCGGCCATCAGGTTCCGTGGCAACCACAGCCCTCGCCGCAGTCCTTTTCCCCGTCGGCACCGTCCGCGCCATGCGCATGACCATGGGCGCACTCCTCATCGGTCGCCGCTCGCACCGCGAGCACTTCGACCTCAAAATTCAAATCCACCCCGGCCAGCGGGTGGTTGGCGTCGAGGAGCAACTCCTCGCCCTCCACTCCACGCACCGTGACGATGGGCGCGAAGGCATCCTCGCCCGCGCGGAACTGATCCCCCGGCTGCACCTCGCCCTCAATGGGCAAAAGCGATTTTAATACGCGCTGCACCTGGGTTTCGTCGCGTTCACCGTAGGCCTTGGCCGCCGGCACGCCGATCTCCGCCCGCGTCCCGACCGCCAACCCGCGCAGCCCCTCCTCGAGGCCCTCCACGATCTGCCCGCCGCCCTCGAGGTAGGAAATCGGCTCCCCGCCGATGGAGGCGTCCAGGATGCGCCCATCCGCATCGCGCAGGGTATAGTGAAAGGTGACGACGTTGCGACTCATGTCCACCGAGCCGAGCACACCCGCGCCCGCCCCGCCAGCCCTTATCACCCTTCTCGAAGAGACAATTTAACCACGGATTTCACGGATGGGCACGGATACAAACCAACCCTTACCCAAGTGTTTATCCGTGAAAATCCGTGCCATCCGTGGTCCACCCCGCCGCCCTTCTCCCCCTCAGCCCTCCGCCCTCAAGACCTCCAGCGGCGGCCTCCGGGCCACGCCGCGCTGGGTCAACAAACCCACCCCCACGGTCAAACCCACCACGCCCGCCACCGTGCCCACCAGCGGCCCCCACGGCAGGGTCGGCGGCGCTTCGAAGACCCACGTCGCCACCGCCGCGCCGCCGCCCAGCGCCAAGACCGCTCCGGTCACGCCCGCCATCAAGCCCAGCGCGACCAACTCCACCACCAACGCCGTCCGCACCTGCGCCGCGCTTGCCCCCAAGGTGCGTAGCAGCACCGCCTCGCGCACCCGTTGATCCCGCCCCGCCGCCAGCGTGCCGGCCAACACCACCACGCCGGTCGCGAGCGTGAAGAGCGCGATGAACCGCACCGCCAGCTCGGCCTTGCCGAAAACCGTGTCCAGCGACTCGATGACCAGCCCGAGATCGAGGATGGAGACGTTGGGAAAGGCCGTCGCCACCCCGCGCTGCACCCGCGCATTCAGCCCGGTATCCGCCGCCCGCGCGGCCATGACGTGGAACTTCGGCGCGCCCTCCAGCACCCCGGTCGGGAACAACACGAAAAAATTGGGCGCCATCCGCCGCCACTCGACCTCGCGCAGACTCGCCACCCGCGTGCGCAGCGCCACGCCCTGCACGTCCCACTCCAGCTCATCGCCCAGCTCGATGCGCAGATCCTTCGCCAGGCCCTGCTCGACCGACACCGGCACCACCTCGCCGCCCGCTCCCTGCTCCCACTTACCCACCCACTCGCCCGCGACGACCTTCTCCGTGTCCGCCGGCGCCTCCCGGTAGCTCGAGCGATACTCGCGCCGCAGCGTCCAGCCCGGCACGCCCGCCGCGCGGTCCTTCAACACCTCCTCCACTGTCCGTCCCTTGAGCCGCGCCAGCCGCATGGTCACGATCGGCGCCTCCGCCGCGACCGGCGCGCCGAGTTCGGTCAGCTTCGCCCGAAGCCCGTCCACCTGGTCGTCCTGCACGTCGAAAAACATCAGATTGGGCCGATCCGCCTGCCCCGCGAAACGGATCTGCCCGAGCAGCGCCGCCCGCGAAAACGCCAGCGTGAGCAACAAAAACGCCCCCAAGCCCAGCGCCACCACCAGCCGCCCGGTGCGATTGCCCGGCCGGTGCAGACTGGCCAGCCCCTGCCGCACCGCGAAGGGCAACGCGCGCACCGCCGCGAGACTCCCCGCGCGCTTCGCCGCCCACGTCACGAGCCAGGCCACCCCGGCCAGCGCCAGCCCCGCCGCGGCCAGCCCGCCCGAGAAGGCCAGCCCGTTCCGCCACCCCCCGCCGAGCCAAGCGGTCATGCCGAGCACGACCGCGACCAGCGTCGCTAGTGCGGCCAGCCGCCACGGATCCCTCCCGCCCGCCGGCGGCGTGACCGCCCGCAGCACCGCCAGCGGTGACACCCGTCGCACTGCCAGCAACGGCACCAGGGTGCAGAGCACGCTCAGCCCGGCGCCGATGACACCCGCCCGCGCCACCTCGACCCAGCGCACCACGAAGCCGGCCGCGTCCACCGGCAAAAAATCGCGCACCATCACGCCCAGCCCGGCCTGCAGGGCCGCGCCCGCCAGCGCGCCGACCGAGCCCCCCGCCACTCCGACCGCGGCGCCCTGAACCAGAAAGACTCCTAGCCCCAGCCCCGCGCCCGCCCCGAGGCAGCGCAGCACCGAGACCGTGGCGAGTTTGCGCTGCACCAGCGCGTGCATGGCCGCCGCCACTCCGACCGCACCCAGTAGCAAGGCCACCAAACCAGTGAGGCGGAGAAACGCATTTACGTTCTCCAACGCCCGCCCCAGCTCGCGTTTGCGTTCACCGACCGTATCCGCGTTGAGCCGCAAGGCGCGCAGCGCGTCGCGTTCCCCTTTCACCAACGCCTCCACGTCCGTCCCCTCGGGAAAACGAAAATGCGTGCGGTAGCGGGCCAGCGAGCCCGGCCCAAGCAGGCCCGCTCCCTCCAGCCCGGCCCGGGAAACGAGCACGCGCGGCGAGAGCAGGGCCACCGCCGCCGACTCGCCGGGGAGCTTGCGCAATGCGCCCGCCACCAGGAAATCCTTCCGCCCCAACCGCACCGTCGCGCCCGCGCCGAGCCCGAACTGCTTCATCAGGGTCTCCTCGATCAACACCGCATCGCCCGCCGCCAGCAGCGCCTGCGCCCCCGCCGGCTCGCTCACGACGTCGCCGTAAAAGGGATACCCGGCGTCCGTGGCGCGCACCGTGACCAGCCGCGAGGCCGTCACTGCCCCAGCCGCGTCGGGCACGGCGAGCATGGAGGCGAAGGCGACTTCCCGGGCGGTCTCGCCGCCCAGCCGGGCGAGGAGCGCATCGGACCCGGCGTCGGGCGCAGTGCGCGACTCGACCACCAGATCGGCCCCGAGCAGAGCCCGCGCCTGTTGGTCGATGGCAGCGCGGATGTTGGCCCCCAGCGAACCGGTCGCGGCCAGCGCCGCCACCCCGGCCACCACCGCCAGCGCGGTGAGCGCCAGCCGCCCGAGCGAGGCCCGGGCGTCCCGCCAGGCGAATTTGAAGAGAAAGATCATCGGAAAGGGTTGCCCACGGAACACACGAAAGGGCACGAAAGTTCAGACCACGATTCTCTCCCACTCGACCTTGGGATGGTGTCCGAAATTAACCAATAATCCGACCCGCAGTCCTGTGGCGTGGAGATAGTTGATTACCTGCGCCCGATGCTCGTCGGCCAAACTCGAAACCGCCTTCAACTCCACCAACACGCCGCCATAACAAATCAAATCGGGCCGGTAGGTCTGTTTGAGCGGACGGCCCTTGTAACCCAGGGCGAGCTCCGGCTGCGCGACAAAGGGGACGGCCTTATCCTGAAGCTCCAGCTCCAGACACTCCTGGTAGACGGCCTCCAAAAACCCGCATCCTTTGTCCTTATAAACCTCAAAACACGCGCCCATCACCTGATAACATTCGTCCTTCAGAATCAGCTCCGGGTTGGTCTTCATTTTCGTGTCCTTTGGTGTGTTTCGTGGGCCATCTTCAGCTTCCGCCGTCCGCCACGATCTCCCCGCCGCGCAGGCGCAGGGTGCGCCCGCAGCGTTTCGCCAGCTCGGCGTCGTGCGTGACCAGCACGAGCGTCGTGCCCTTTTCGCGGTTCAACCCAAAGATCAGCTCGGTCACCACCGCCGCCGTCGCACCGTCCAGATTTCCCGTAGGCTCGTCGCAAAACAAGATCTGCGGCTCGGTCACGAAGGCCCGCGCGAGCGCCACCCGCTGCTGCTCGCCGCCCGAGAGTTGCACCGGGTAATGCCCCAGCCGCCCGCCCAGCCCGACGCGCCCGAGCAGGGCCCGCGCCTTCTCGTCCGCCGCCCGTGCCGCCGCCCCGCGCAGGCCGCGCAGCTCCAGCGGCACGAGCACGTTTTCCAAGGCGGTGAGCGACGGGATGAGCTGGAAGTTCTGGAAGACGAAGCCCGTCGCCTCGTTGCGCACCCGCGCCCGCTCATCCTCGCCGAGCCCGCCCAACGCCCGCCCGGCGAGCGTGACCGTGCCCGCGCTCGGCTGGTCCAGCCCGGCGCAGAGCCCGAGCAGGGTCGTCTTGCCGCTCCCGCTCGGCCCGACCAGCGCGAGCGATTCGCCCGCCGGGAGTGAGAAGGAGGCATCTCGCAAGACCGTCAACAGCCCCGCCGCCGTCGCGTAGGTGCGGCTCACGTTTTCAACGAGAAGAATGGGCGCGGCGGGGGAAGTCATGGAGCGTGCGAGGTTGCGCAGCAAACGTCTAAGGCCACGTTTCGCAACGCCCGACGCCATGAACCCTCGCCTCTTCCTTGTCCTCGCCCTGCTCCTCGGCCCGCTCCTCGCGCCGCGCCCCGCTCGCGCCGCCGAGCCGGTCGCACCGGCCGCCCGCACCATCCTCGTCCTCGGCGACAGCCTGACCTTCGGCTACGGCCTGCCCGACCCCGCCACCCAGGCCTATCCCGGCCTGCTCCAGCAAAAACTCGAGGCCCGCGCCGCCGCCGCCGGGCCCAGTGCGCCCCGCTGGCGGGTAGTCAACGCCGGCGTCTCCGGCGACACCACCTCCGGCGGCCTGCGCCGCGTCGATTGGGTCTCCCGCCAGCCCATCGCGATCCTCGTGCTCGCCCTCGGCAGCAATGACGGCCTGCGCGGCCTCGACCCCGCCCTGATCGAGGCCAACCTCGCCGCCATCGGGGATCGCCTCACGGCGAAACACCCCGGCCTGCGCGTGCTTTTGGTCGGCCAACGCATGCCGGTGAGCATGGGCGATTACGCCGCGCGTTTCGACGCGGTTTTTCCCGCCCTTGCCGCCACCCGCGGCTGGGCCTTCGCGCCCTTCCTGCTCGAAGGCGTGGGCGGCGTGCCGGCGATGAACCAGGCCGACGCCATCCACCCGAACGAGGCCGGCCACGTCCGCATGGCGGAGACCGTCTGGGCCGCGCTCGCCCCGCTGCTGTAGGCCCCCGCCCTCGCCACCCCAGCCGGGGCTGGCCAAGGGTGAAGCGCGCGACCAGACCTCTGGCCCGGCCGCGCCCGCCCGCCTTCAGGCGCCGAAGGCCTGGAGGAAGTCGGCCTGGATATCCTCGATGTGCTCGATGCCCAGCGACACCCGCAGACCACCGGGGGTCACCCGAGCCGCGAGTTGCTCCGCCGGGCTGAGCTGGGAATGCGTGGTCGAGGCCGGATGGATGATCAGGGTCTTCGCGTCACCCACGTTGGCCAGATGCGACACGAGCTTGAGGTGGTTAACAAACCGCTCCGCGCGCTCCCGATCGCCCTTGAGCTGGAACGACAACACGCCGCCGAACCCGCGGGTGAGGTATTTTTTCGCGGTCTCATGGCTGGGGTGACCCGCCAGACCGGGATAACTCACCGCCTCGACCTCCGGCCGCATTTCCAGCCAGCGGGCGAGCGCGAGGGCGTTTTCACAGGTGCGCTCGACCCGCAACGAGAGCGTCTCGAGCCCCTGGAGGAGCAGGAAGGAGTTGAACGGGCTCTGGGCCGGACCCCAATCGCGCAGTCCCTCGATGCGGCAGCGGATGATGAACTGGATGTTGCCGAAGGGCCCGCCGACGCCGAACACGTTGTTCAACACCAGGCCGTGGTAACTGGGTGAGGGCGCGGTGAACTGCGGGTATTTGCCGTTGCCCCAGTCGTAGGTGCCGCCGTCCACGATCACGCCGCCCATGCTGGTGCCGTGACCGCCGATCCACTTGGTGGCGGACTCGACCAGGATGTGGGCGCCGTGGCGCAGCGGCTGGCAGATCGCCCCGCCGGCGCCGAAGGTGTTGTCCACGATCAGCGGGAGGTCGTGTTTGCGCGCGAGCGCGGCGAAGGCCGCGAAGTCGGGCACGCTGAGGCCGGGGTTGCCGATGGTCTCGAGGTAGATCGCCTTGGTGCGGGCGTCGATCAGGGGCTCGAAACTGGCCACGTCCACGCCGTCGGCGAAACGCGCCTCGACCCCGATGTTTTTGAACGCGTTTTTGAACTGGTTGTAGGAGCCGCCGTAGAGGTGCGAGGTGGTGACGAAGTTGTCGCCGACCGAGGTGATGTTGTTGAGGGCGATGAACTGCGCCGAGTGGCCCGAGGAGGTGGCGAGCGCCGCCAAGCCGCCCTCGAGGGCCGCGACGCGCTTTTCGAACACGTCGTTGGTGGGGTTCATCAACCGCGTGTAGATGTTGCCGAACTCCTGGAGCGCGAAGAGACGCGCGCCATGGGCGGAGTCCTTGAACTGGTAGGCCGTGGTCTGGTAGATCGGCACGGCGCGTGAACGGGTGACGGGATCGATTTCCTGACCCGCGTGGATTTGAAGGGTTTCGAAGTTCATGGGGGAAATCCAGACTCTTGAAACCGGCCCGCCGCGTCAAATCGCGTCGGCAAAAGGCCGCGCCCGGAACGCCACGCCCCCGCCGGTCACCCGGTCAAAGTAGACCGCCCTCCGTCAGCGTGACTTAAGATCCGCCGACTCGCACTCGTCCGCCTCCTCGCGTTCCCCGATCACCACCCGCGTGTCGCAGAGGTAGTCGTGGAGAGAGCGTTTCTTGTCGTCGAAGGCCGCCATGACGTAGCCAGCGAAAAAGATGATCGTGCTGAGCGTCTCCGCGAAATACCGCCCCACCACCCGCGCCGTGCCCACCCGCCCGCCGTCCGCCCGCACCACCCGCAGGCCGAGCATGCGCTTGCCCGGCGTGGCCTCGTGGCGAGCCATGAAATAGGCCGTGTAGCCGACCGCGATGAGCGTGTTGATCGGCGCCGTCCAGGCCAGCAGCCGCAAAAAATCCTCCCAATCCCGAGGCGCGGGAACAACGCCATTGAAGACTGTGCCCACCACCGCCCGCTCGACCAGCAGCGCGATGCCGTAGAGCAGCACGCCGTCGATAAACTTGGCCAGAAACCGCACCCAAAAACCGGCAAACCGCGGCCCGACCACGGCCTCGACCCGCACAGGTTCCACTTGCGCGGCGCTCTCCTCGGCCGGCAAGGGCGGCGGCGTGGCGGAGGGCAGCACCGGCGGCACGCCCAACTCGTCCACGAGCGAGGCACGCGTCCAGGCCGAGAGCCCGACCCGCCAGACGAGGGTGCCCCCGTCGATGTCGCCGGCCGCGATGCGCGTATCCAGCTCCGCCCGCTCGACCGGCCCGGTCCGCTCCCCGTCTTTTACGAAATACCACAATGCCATAATCCACGCACCTTGCCCACCCCGCCCCACCCTTGGCAACCCGCGTTTGCCTTTAACCGTCGCCGCGCTCAGCTCCCGCCATGGCCTCCCGCGACTCCGCCCACTTCCTCGCCCGCCTCGCCGCCACCCTCGCCGCGCTCGCGCTTTTGTTCACGGCGACCGCCTGCCGTCCGCGCCAGACCCCGGTCGAGCAGGCCCGCGCCGACCAAACACTCCTCCTCGGCAACGGCGCCGAGCCCGGCGACCTCGATCCCCACCTCGCCACCGCCCTGACCGAGTTCAACATCATGCTCGCCCTCGGCGAAGGCCTCACCGCGCTCGACGAGACCACCGGCGAGCCCGTGCCCGCCGCCGCCGCGTCGTGGGACGTCTCCGCCGACGGCCTGCGCTACACCTTCCACCTTCGCCCCGAGGCCCGCTGGTCCAACGGCGACGCGGTCCGCGCCTCGGATTTTGTGTTCTCCTTCGAACGCATCCTCCGCCCCGCCCTCGCTTCCGAATACGCCTACATGCTGTTCCCCCTGCGCGGCGCCGAGGCCTTCAACGCCGGCACCACCACCGACTTCGCCACCGTCGGCGCCACCGCCCCCGACGATCGCACCCTCGTGGTCGAACTCGCCGCGCCCACCCCCTACTTCCTCGGCCTGATCGCCCACCAAGCCTGGTTCCCCGTCCACCCGCCCACCATCCTGCGCTTCGGCAAGATCGACCAGCGCGGCACCGCCTGGACCCGTCCGGAAAACCACGTCGGCAACGGCCCCTACCGCCTCGCCGCCTGGGTGCCGAACGACCGCATCGAGGTCGTGCGCGACACCCTCCACCACTCCGACCCCGCCGTCGGCCCGCGCCGCGTGGTGTTTTTCCCGACCGACAACACCGCCGCCGACGAGTCCGCCTACCGCGCCGGCCAGCGCCACGTCACCTACGACCTGCTGCCCGACCGCATCGCCACCTACCGCGCCCAGTCCCCCTCGCCCCTGCGCATCGACCCCCAGCTCGAAACCGCCTACCTGCGCTTCAACACCACCCGCCCGCCGCTGAACGACGCCCGCGTGCGCCGCGCCCTCGCCCTCGCCGTCGACCGCGTAGCCCTCGCCGGCTCCGTCCTGCTCGGTTCCCGCCTGCCCGCCACCCACTTCGTCCCGCCCGGCCTCGGCGCCTACCGCTCGCCTCTCGGCCAGGTCCGTGACGTCGCCGCCGCCCGCGCCCTCCTCGCCGAGGCCGGTTTCCCCGAAGGCAAGGGTTTCCCCCGCCTCGAGCTCCTGACCAACACCGACCCGGTCAACACCCGCATCCTCGAAGCCGTCCAGGCCATGTGGAAACGCGAGCTCGGCATCGACGTCGCCCTCGTTTCCCAGGACTTCCGCGTCTACCTCGATAACCTCAAGGGCCTGCGCTACGACATCGCCCGCTCCCGCTGGGTCGGCGACTACAACGACCCCAACACCTTCCTCGACATGTATGTGACTGCCGGCGGCAACAACCAGACCGGCTGGTCCGTCCCCGCCTACGACCGCCTCATCGCCGACGCCGCCCGCACCGCCGCCCCGGCCGAGCGCCTCGCCCTTCTGCAACAGGCCGAAAGCCTGCTGCTGACCGAGGCCCCCATCGCCCCGCTCTACTTCGGCGCCCGCGTCCACCTCCTCCACCCCGACGTCATCGGCTGGCACGGCTCCCTCCTCGGCGTCCGCCGCTACCAGACCCTCCGCCTCGCCCCCGCCGTGTCGAACTGAGTCCCGAGATGCGTGGAAACCCCACTCCGCGCTTGACGCAAACCAGTGGCTCGGGAGCTTGGCCGTAAGCCTTCCCATGAAGCCACCAAGTGAACCGCGCGCCCCCGCCCGGGCCTCACTTTCCCCGGTGGTTCGCTTCCCGCTCCTCGCTTTGGCGCTGACATTTTCCGCGCCCGCCGCCCACGCGCAGACCGCCGTCAGTCGCATCCCCCTCGCCGCCCAAGTAGCCGAAGTCGAACCCCTCCTGGCCGCCCGCAAACCCGCCGACGCCGCCGTTCTGCTCGACGAGATCGTGTCCCGCGTGCGAGCCGGGGAAAATATGCCCGCAGGCCTTTCTCTGGAACGCTTGCTCCTCACCGCCGCCCAAACCCACTTCCAAGCCGGTAACTTACCCCGCGCCGCCGAGCTGGCCGAAGCTCTAGAAAAAATCCCTTCCACCCCCGCCGCCCTGCTCGGTGACGCCCGCATGGTCCGCGGGCTCTCCCTCGCCCTGCAAAAAGACTACATCGCCGCCATCCCGGTCTTCGCCGCCGCCGAAGCCTCTCCCACCCACCGGGACAAAGCCCTGCTCTACGGCGCCCTCGCCGCCCGCGAGGCCGGCCGCCTGCCCATCGCGATCGCCGCCTACAACCGCCTGCTCGCCACCGCCCCCCGCGACCGCGACTGGGCCGACGCCGCGCTCTCCCTCGTCGAGCTGCACCTGCGCGCGGAAAACTTCGCCGACGCCCGACGCGGCCTCGCCCTGCTCCGCGGGCAACTCGCGCTGGTGGACAACCTCGCCGGGCTCAATCTGCTGTCCCTCCAACTAGGCGACGCCTTGCTGAAATCCGGCGACCCCGCCCACGCCATCGAGGCCTTCCGCACGATCACTGCCCGCGACGCCCTGCTGGCCGAGCAAAAGCGGCGCAATGCGATCCTCGAACGCGCCCTGGAGCGCCTCCGTGCCCTCGCCCGGCCCTCCTCGCTCGATCTCGACGCCATCCGCCGGCTCGACGCCCGCTTATCCCAGAGCCGCGCCTCCCTCGCCGAGGTGGAAAAACTGCCCGCCTTCGACGCCACCCTCCGCCAACACCTCGCCGCCGCCTTCCAGGAACGCGGCGGCGTCTGGGAAGCCGCCCTGCTCCTGGAGGACCTCCTCGCCCGCCATCCCGAACACCCCGGGCGCGAAGCCGTCTGGTTCGCCCTCGTCCGCGCCTACGCCGACGCCGGTCGCCTCGAAAAAGTGCGCGATGCCCTCGAACGATTCCTCCACGCCCACCCCGGCTCGACCCTCGGGCCCCGCGCCCTTTACCTCGCCGCCGAAGCCGCCGGCCAACGCGGCGACCTGCCCGGCCAACTCGCCTTTCTCGACCTCGCCGACCAGCGCTTCCCAAGCAACGAGCTGACCGAGCCCATCCGCCTGCTCCGAGCCAACGCCCTCTTCGCCCTCGCCCGCCACTCCGAGGCCCGCACCGTCGCCCGCGCCTATCTCGCCGAGTTTCCGCGCGGCCGCTTCCTTGAGGAAGCCCGCTACCTCGCCGCCATGGCCGGCCTCGCCGAGGGTCACGCCACCGACGCCGAGAAACAGATCCTCGACTACCTGCGTGACTTTCCCGCAGGCCGCTTCGTGCCCGACGCCCGCTACCGCCTCGCCGCCACCGCGTATGCGCGCCAGGACTACGCCGCCAGCGGGGACCTCGCCGCCAAATGGCTCTCCGCCTACCCCTCCGACCACCCCCAGCGCGGCGAGGTGCTGGCCCTGCAGGGCGACGCCCTCGCCGGCCTCGGCGACCTCCCCGGCGCCATCACCGCCTACCGCGCGTCCCTCGACCTGCCCCTCTCCGACGAGCAGCTCGGCTACGTGCTCGACGAACTTACCCGCCACCACCAGGCCCGGCGCGAATACGACGCCGCCGTCGCCTTGTGGGAAAACTTCGCCGCCACCCGCCCGGACCACCCCTACGTTATCAACGCCGCCTATTGGATCAGCCGCATCCGCTCCCGCGAAGGCCGCCCCGACGAGGCCCTGCCGCTCGTCGCCGAGATCACCCGCCGCTACCTGACCGACCCCGGCCGCGCCGACGTCGAGCGCCTGCTGGTCGAGCTCGCCGCCAGCCTCGCCCGCACCCCCCGTGCCCGCGCCGGCGAACCCAAACCCCTCCCCGTCCCCGAGGCCGAGCTCTTCGCCCGCGCAGAGGAGTTGCTGCTCGATGCCAACACCCGCGAGTCCCCCACCGCCCGCGCCCGCGCCCTGTTCGTCCACGCCGAGATCGCCGCCGCCCGCCAAAACCCGGCCCTCCGCGACGAGATCCTGGGCAAGATCGCCGCCACCTACGCCCCCGATCAGCTCCCCGCCGGCATCCTCGGCAAAGTCGGCGACGCCCTCCTCGCCCAAAACCAGCCCGAACTCGCCACCTCGTTCTACGAGCGTCTCGTCTCCGCCTACCCGCGCTCGCTGTTCGCCGACTACGGCTACGTCGGCCTCGGCGAAGTCTCCCTGCGCGCCGGCAAAGCCGAGGAGGCCCTCGCCCGTTTCGACGCCGCCATCGACGTCGCCGGCGCCCGCTCGAAGTTGAAGGAGGCCACTCTCGGCCGCGCCCGCGCCCGCCTCGCCCTCGGCCAGCTCGACCCCGCCCGCGCCCTGTTCGAGGAGGTCGCCGCCAACCGCGCCTGGCGCGGCGAAGCCACCGCCGAGGCCCTGTTCCAGCTCGGCGAGATCGCCGCCCGCCGCGCCACGCCTGACGACCTCGCCAAGGCCCAAGCCCACTACCAGCGCATTTATCTTTCGTATAAACGTTTCCCCGGCTGGGTCGCCAAAGCCTACCTGCGCTCGGCCGAGACCTTCGAGCGCCTCGGCCAGCCCGCCGAGGCGCTGACCACGCTTAACCGCATGCTCACCGAGGAACGCCTCGCACCTTTTCCGGAGTGGCAAAAAGCCCTCGCACTCAAACCCGCCCTAGAAGCCCGCGCCCCCGCCCCGGTCGTCCAGCCCCCCGCCCAATCATGAGCCCCCCACGCCTCTTCCTGGCCTTGGTCCTTGGTCACTGGGCATTGGTCCTTCCGCCCGCCGCCTCCGCCCAACGCTACTTCCTCAAAGACGGTTCCTCGCTCGCCGTCCACGATGTCACGGTCGCATCCAACGCCCTCGTGCAACAGGTGAAAATCCCAACCGGCGGCACCTACGAGCGCCGCTACCCCTTCGCCGATATCGCCCGCCTCGAATTCCCCGAGCCTCCAGCGCTCGATGAAGCCGAGGCCCTCGTGACCTCCGGCCAAGGCGAGACCGCGCTGAAGCTCCTCGATCCGGTCTATCGTCAATTCGCCCCCTTCCCGAAAACCCCCGGCTCCCCCTGGCCCCGCGCCGCCTCCCTGCGCCTTCAAGCCCTTTTCCTCGGCACCGACGAGACCGCCATCGGCGCCGCCGCCCGCGAGTTGATGTCCACCGGCCTCGGCCCCGAGGTGACCGGCGTGGCCCAGCTCGCCCTCGCCCGGCTCGACGCCCGCGCGGGCCGCGAAGCCCTCGCCCGCCTGATGCTCGACGAGATCGTCAAGGACGCCCCGCCCGCTGTTACCGCCCGGGCCTGGCTGCTGCGCGGCGACCTCGCCGCCGCCCGGGCCGCCCACGCCGAGGCCCTGGAGTGCTACCTGCATATACCCGCTTTTTTCGGCAGCCATGAGGACCTCATGCCCGCCGCTCTCCTCGGAGCCGCCCGCGCCTACAAGGGTTACGGCGATGCTGACCGCGCCGAGCGCGCCGCCCTAGAATTGATCGACCGCCATCCCGCCACCCTCGAAGCCACCCAGGCTAAAAAAGAATTCAATCTCTGACCCTCTCTTTCCCAACCGCCATGCGCCTCCCCCTCCTCGCCACCCTCGCCGCTTTGCCCGCGACCCTCCTCGCCCAGTCCGCCGCCGCCCCCGCCATGAAGTCCACCAGCCTCCTCGCCGAGCTGTCGTCTCCCTTCATCCTGCCACTTTGGTTCTGCTCCGGACTGATCGTCTATCTCGTCATCGACCTCTACGATAAATCCGCCGCGAAAAAATTCCTGCCTGCGGCCGACCTCGAGACCGCGCGAAACTACTTCCGCGCCGGCGACTACCGCGGCGCCTACGCTTGGGCCGCCAAGACCAAAGGCCCCCTGCCCGCCGCCCTGCACGCCGGCCTGAAACACGCCCCCTCCGGCAAAGCCGCCGCCGAGGACGCCATGGCCGCCGTGATCGTGGGCGAAAACGCCCGCTTCCAATCCAAAATCGCCTACCTGTCCGTCATCGGGGTCATCGCGCCCATGGTCGGCCTCACCGGCACCGTCGTCGGCATGATCCAAGCCTTCGCCGCCATGGGCCAAGCCGGCGCGGCAGATCCCTCCAAACTCTCCGGCGCCATCGGCCACGTGCTCCACGCCACCGCCTCCGGCCTCGCCGTCGCCATCCCCGCCTTTGTATTTTATTACCTGCTACGCAACCGCGTCGGCCACCAGATCCACCAGCTGTCGCTGGTGTTGAACGACTTCTTCCGCGGCTTCCCCTACGCCCACTTGGAAAACGTCGCCTTCGAGGGCGGCGAACAAATCGCCGCCACGCCCGACTGGGTCGCCGCCGGCCAATCCCAGCGCCAAGGCTGAGCCAGCGGCGCGCCCCTTTCACCTTAATCTTCCCCCTTAAACTCAAAATCCCATGGCAAGCGGAGGCGGCGGCGGCGACGGCGAGCCAGAATTCCAAATCGCGCCGATGATCGACGTGTTGCTCGTGCTGCTCATCTTTTTCATGAGCATCGCGACCTCCTCCGTCGCGCGCTACGACCCGTCCATCCAGGTCCCGGTCGCGCCCGACGCGAACAAGAAGGACGACTCCGAGGGCGAGCTGGTCTTCAACATCGCCTGGCGCGCCGACGACCGCGCCGCCACCACCACCTACGAGGAACAGGTCGTCATCCCCGCCGACACCGTGCCCACCCTGATGGCGCGAAAAAAAGCCAACCCCCAGGCCCGCGTCCTCATCCGCGCCGACGCCGGCACCCCCGTCCGCCACGTCCAGGCCGTGGTCGAGGCCGCCGCCAAGGCCGGCATCAACGACGTCACCTTCGCCACCGTGGCCCGCTGACGGCGCGATCCAAGCAGTCCCATGTCCAAAGTCTCAAAGTCCAAGGTCGAGTGCGGCGCGCCCTGCGCGCAGATGCCGACCTTCGGCCTTCGACGCTGTGACCTTAAGACACTCCGCCTTTTCCGATGAAATTGCCCATCCAGTCCCAGAACCCCGACGTCGGCTTCCAGATCGCGCCGATGATCGACGTGGTGTTTGTGATCCTGGTCTTTTTCATGGCCCTGGCCGCCCAGATCCGCATCGAGCAGATCCTCCAGACCAAGCTGCCCGGCGTGGCCGTCGCCTCGAGCTCAACTGAGTTTTTTGACGAACAGATCCTCCAGATCGCCGAGGACGGGGAGGTCACCCTGAACGACGAGATCTTCGACGGCCCCGACGTCCATGACCTGCCCCAGTTGACCAACACCCTTGGCCAGCTCCAGGCCTCCAGCGAAGCCGCCAAGACGAAGCTCGTCGTCACCCTCATCAGCCACCCCGACTCCGCCTACCAGCGCACCATCGAGGTGCTTAACGCCCTCGCCGCCGCCGGCGTGAGCAACGTGACCTTCACCGCCACGGAAGAGGAACCCTGAGCCTGACCGACCCCGCGCCATGTCCCCTCCCGAACCCCGCCCCCCCCTTTTGCAACGCCTGCTGCGCGCGGTCCGCAACGTCCCGCTGCTCGTCACCGTCGGCGTGCACGTCGCGCTCGGCCTGATCGCCGCCGCCGTGATCGTGCAGCAGACCACCGCGGCGAAAAAGCGGACCTTCGAGGCTGCGCCCGAGGCCGCCGCCCCCAAACCGATCGAGCACCGTCTCCAAGTCGCCCGCCGCGGCGGCGCCTCGGCCTCGGCCGCCTCGCCCGTTTCCGCCAACCGCATTTTCTCCGCCTCACCCGACGCCCTCACCCTGCCCTCCCTGCCCGACCTGCCATCGATGAACGGGGGCTTCGGGGGCTTCGGCGCGAGCGGCTCCGGGGTGGGCCTCGGCGCCGGCACCGGCATGTCCACCTCGCTCGGCGGCGGAGTCGGCCTCGGCGGGCGCGGTTTCATGTCCCTCAGCTTCCTCGGCGCCACCACCCCGAACCCCAGCCAGATCATTTTCGTGGTGGATACCGGGACCGCCATCATGGCCCCCGCCAAGGGCGGCTTCCGCGCCTTCGCCATCATCCGGGAGGAAATCCTGCGCCTGGTCGGCAAACTCCCGCCCACCTGCCGTTTCAACGTAATCCTCTTCCGCGCCGGCTCCAGCGGCGAAGCCGAAGACACGACCGACGCCGGCGTGGAGCTGAATCTCTTCCGCGCCGAGCTCGTGCCCGCCTCCAGCGAGGCCAAAAAAGATTTTTTTACCTGGATGGCTCCGGTGAACGCCGAGCTGGGCAACTTCGGCCCCGGTTCCGCCACCCGCAGCACCCCCTGGAAGCGCAAAGCCCTTCCGCCCGAGGCCGGCCTCGACCCGCTGCTCTACCCACCGGTCTGGTCCCGCGCCGTCCACGCCGCCCTCGAGCAGCAACCCACCACGGTTTATGTCATCACCTCGACCGATGGCGTCGTGCGCCGTGCCATCGACGCTCAAACCGCCGGCCGTCGCCGCGCCGAGATCGACAAAGCCCGCACCGCTTTCAATGCCGCTCTGGCGAAAGAGGGCCTGAACGCCGAAACGGTGGTGGAAGCCCGCAACCGCGCCTACCGCAAGGCTGGCCGCGAACTGGCCGCCGCCAATAAAAAGTTCCTCGCCGACGGCCAGGACCCCATCGTGGTGGCCGGTAACGACCAGATCTTCACCGCCGCCACCCAGGCCGAGCTGAAACGTCGCGGCGTCACCATCACCCTCGACCCGACCGGCTGGTCCCGCGCCGATGGCACCGTATTTAAAATCCCCGAACAAAACGTCGCCAACTGGGAAGGGGCATCGTGGAACGATTTTCACGCCCACCTCGCCAAACTGCAAAAAACCCTGCTGCCTGAACGCGCCGTGCTGAATCTGTTTCTCTTCGTCGGCCCGAACGACAAAGCCCTCAACGCCACCGAAAACCTCACCGCCACCGCCAAACGCAACGGCGGCACCTTCCAACTCCTCACCACCCGCCGCCTCGAGGAACTCCAAGCCCGCGAGGCCGCCGCCAAATAATCCATCCGCCATGCCCGCCGTCACCCGCCTCCTGCACACCCGCTACCGCGTCAACGACCTCGCCGCCTCGGTGAAATTCTACACCGAGGCCCTCGGTCTCGTCGTCTCCCGCCGCCACACCTCGCCACGCGGCGCCCAGCTCGTGTTTCTCGCCACCCCGAATTCCGTCGAGGAAATCGAGCTCTGCCAGATGCCCCCCGGCGCCTCGCCGGTGCAGGTGCAACCCGACCTCACCCACCTCGCCTTCGAGGTGACTGATCTCGCCGCCTTCGCCACCGAGGCCGCCGCCAAGGGCTACCCGCTGTCCGACGGTCCCACCACCACCGGCAGCGGCTCGCTGATCGCCTTCCTCGACGCCCCCGAAGGCTACGAGATCGAGCTCATCCAGCGCGCCAAGTAAGCGCCCGCCCAGCGCTTTCCGCTTTCGCTTAAGCCGGCGAGGCTATCCCCTGCCCCGCCGCATGTCCGACTCACCCTCCTCTTTCCACGTCGCCTTCCGCGCCGCCCGCGCCAATCTAGTGCCGGGCCTCGTGCTGCAAGCCTTCGCCGGTGCGCTGGTCGCGGCCTATTTCTGGCACGAGCCGACCCGCGCCTCGCTGGATGCCCTGGCAGGGTTTCGCGAGCGGGTGGGCCTGCCCTTCGCGTTGGTGTCCACCGCCCTCTTTGGCGGTCTCCTGCCCGCCTTGGTTCTGCGCCTCACGCCCACGACTTCGGGGCGGCGGCACGACGGCCGGCAGGTCGCGGCGTTGACCCTTTTTTGGGCCTACAAGGGGTGGGAGGTGTCGTTTTTCTACAGCCTGCTAGCGCTCTTCGTGGGCGAAGACCGGGACTTCGCCACCATCGCGACCAAGACCTTCATCGACCAGTGCGTTTACTCGCCATTTTTCACCGTGCCCTGCGCTTGGTTTTTCTACTCTTGGGTGGAAACCCGTTTCGCGATCGCGCCGGTGCTGCAGGAATTTCGCCGGCCGGGTTGGTTTGGGCGCCTGGTGCCGCTTCAGGTCGCAGGCTGGGGCGTATGGGTGCCGGCCGTGGCCATCATCTTTCAGCTGCCGACCTCGCTACAACTGCCCCTGCAAAACCTGGTTTGCTGCTTCTACACCTTGATGGTCGCCTTCCTGACCCGGCCCGCCGAGCCGATCCCAACGCCCGCCGGGCGCCTGCCTTGACGCGTCTGCTAAGCTGCCTTCGGTTTCCCTCGTGATGCAGCCGCTCCGCCACCTCCAGCCCGCCCTCGCCGCCCTGCTTGCGGCCTGCGTGCTGCTGCTCGGTCTGGCGGTAAGCTCACCCGCGCTCCACGCCCACTTGCACGTCGAGCAGGCCTGCGCGGACGGGACCGACGTCGACCACGCCCACGATTCCGCTTCGGACACCGCCGATGCCAACCACAGATGCGCGGTTAACCTTTTCGCCACCGGTTGCGAGGCGCCGGTCGCGTTCGCGTTTTGCCCGCCCGTCGCCCTCCACGCCGAGGGCGTGACGAGCTTCACCGAACTTCTGCTCGCCCGGACCCTGCGCGGTCCGGAGCAGGTGTGCGGTCCGCCGGCCCGCGCTTGAGTTGATTCGCAGCCGCGCCGGCCCTTCCGCCGGCGGCCTGCCCGTGCTCCCGCGCACCGCCCTCGTCGGCGGCTTTGCGTGCGTCCTCCACCTCGCCGTCGCGCCTGCGCGCCCGACCGGCCCCAACCCGGCTCCCCATGTCTTTTCCGATTCGCCCGTCCGCTCCACGGCCGTCGCTCTCCCGCGGCGGCTTCACGCTCATCGAACTGCTCACCGTCATCGCCATCGTCGGCCTGCTGGCCGCGATCCTGATCCCGACGGTCGGGGCCGTGCGCACCCAGGCCAAACAAGCCCAGTGCTCCTCCAACCTGCGCCAGATCGGCGTCGCGCTCGCCGCCTACGCCGACGCCCACCGCGGCGCGTTCCCCGAAACCAGCCACGGCGCGCTCTCCGATTTGGAGGAGGTTTCGTGGATTTACACCCTGCGCCCCTTCCTCGGAAACGTCGACGAGGTGCGGCTCTGCCCGCTCGACCCCAAGCGCGACGAGCGCCTCCGCCTCCGCCTGTCCAGCTTCGTCCTCAACGATTACCTCGACGCCAAAACCTACTACGATCCCTTCGGCCGGCCCGCCGGCTCCGTGCCGCGCTACGCTTCGCTGCGCGAACCCGCCCGCACCCCCACCGTGTTTGTCGGCGCCAACAGCCTGCCGCTCGATCTGTCCGCCGACCACATCCACGCCCGCGAATGGGTGGGCAACTGGTCCCAACTCACCGCCGACATCGCGCCCGACCGCTTCCGTTCCGGTGCCGCCGCCCCCGATCACGGCGACGGCCGCGCCCCCTACCTGTTCGCCGACGGTCACGTGGCCGTGCTCGCCGCCGCCGAGCTGAAACGCCGCGTCGATGCCGGCGAAAACTTCGCCCTCCCCCGATGATCACACCGCGCGTGACCTTCCTCCGCTCCCTGCCCCCGGCCGGCCTCGCCCTGGTCCTGGCCGCGCCGCTCTCCGCCCAGCTCTACCTCAAATCCTCCCATGTCGACCTCAACGTCGCCTACGCCGCCACCGCCACCCCCGAGCGCGGGGCCGGTTTCGGACTCTACGCCCATCACGTGTCCGCTCTCGCCGGTGGCGCGACGGTGGACGAACCGACCGACCACACCGTGTTCCACCTGCCCGACACCGGCGGACGCTACCCCACCGCCGGCGGCATCTTGCCCTTCCTCGGTCAAAGCGGCCAACCCATCTGGCTGATCCCGCAAAACAGCCCGCCCAACACGGTTCCGTGGGTCGGCTTCGGCGGCTACGGTCTCGCCGGCGCCGAGGGCGCCCCGGCGGCTGATTTCGACTCCTTCGATCCCCTGCCCGAACTCACCGGCAACTCCACCGTGCCGGCCGTGCGGGTGCGCTACCTTTCGGCCCTGACCCCGGCCGGCGCGGATTTCGCGCTGTGGCAAACCGGCTCCGGCGGCGCGATCAACCTGCTCTTCAGCAATCGCCCCGCCACGACCGCCCCGCAGGTCTTCGGGCTGCGTCGTAATCAACACATCCATTTTAACTGGGGCTTCAGCCAGCCCGGCTACTACCGCGTCCGGCTCCGGTTGGAAGGCACGATCGGCGGGACCCCCGTGGCACCTCGCGATGTCGCGGTCGATTTCGCCGTCAGCGTGCTTCCCCTCTACGAACAGTGGCGCCGGTCCGGCGACCGTTTCACCGCCGCCGAACGCGCCACCCGCGGAATCGGCGGGCCGCAGGCCGACCCCGACGCCGACAGCCGGCCCAATCTGCTCGAATACGCCCTCGGCACCTCGCCCCGCGCGAGCGACGGCGAGGGCACCGCCCCCGCGCTCACCCTGGCCGCCACCACCCCGGGGCCCACCCCGGTGCTCACCTTTAAACGGCTCGCCGATCCCTTGTTGGTCTACCGGGTGGAGTCCACGCCCGACCTGGCCGCCTGGACCGAAGTCTGGACCAGCACCGGCGCCCAAAACGTCGCCGGCCCGGTCAGCGTCCCCGCCGCCGCCATCTCGACCGCCAGCCCTCGCCGTTTTTTTCGCCTCGGCCTGGGCCACATCGAGTGACCCGGCGTATCCGTCGCCTCCCCTTTCTGTCCGGATTCCCCGGGCAAAATAACACCCAACAACATGAAAAACATCCACCACATCCTCAGCGGCGCCTCCGCGCTCGCCTTTATCCCCGCCCTGGCCTTCGCCCAGGTCCAGCTTCCCGCCGACCACGTCGATCTCGGCATCGGCTACGAAGCCGGCGCGCTCGAGCTTCACTGGCACGTGGAGGACCTCGGTTTGGAATACGCCCCGGACGAGGCCTACGCCTTTGTCCCGCTCTCCTCCACGATCACCCGTCCGGGCGGCGTGGCCTGGGATTTCACCGGTGCGCTCGAAGGCCAAACCCTCTTCGTCGCCCCCGGCACCGACCAGACCCCGTCGGTCTTGTTTCTCGGCGTGGGATCGGAAGAAATCACCAACGGCACTTTCCAATCCGACAGCCTCGTCTTCAGCCTCGACGGCGTCACCGGTCCCGGCGTCTTTTCGCTGTGGCAGACGGACGGATTTGGCGCACCCACGGCGGCGCTTTCCTCGGTCTCCGGCGGCCCGACGTCCTTCAGCCTTACCACCGGTGGGCACGCCCACTACGACTGGGGCTTTACCGCGCCCGGCGTGTATGAGCTGACCTTCACCGTGAGCGGCACGCTCGTCGGAGAGACGCTGCCCATCGCCGACACCGCGACCTACACCTTCGCGGTCGGCACGGCCATCCCCGAGCCGTCCAGCTTCGCCGCCCTCGCGGGCCTGGCCACGCTCGCCCTCGCCTCCACCCGCCGCCGCCGCGCGGTTTGATGGCGGTTTCCCCGTCCCAGACCCGGCCCGCCTCCCGCCCGGCGACGCAAAAGCGCCGTCGGGCGATTTTTTTCCACCAGGGAATTTTGCCGCCCACTCCGGTCTCCCCTAGTTACCTACCCACCGCCTCCGCCTTCGCCCCGACCCTCCGCACACCGTTTCCTCAATCACAGGAGTTTAAAGCGCGAAGACGCAAAGCCGCAAAGTAACACACAAAACCCTGATTTTCATCGTTTTAATATCTACCTTTGCGCCTTCTCGTCTTTGCGCTTAAATCTGAACTTTGATTCCCATCGATATCCATTCCGGCTCCTAAGCCCTCCCCCCATGCCCGTCCTCGCCCGCCCGCTGCGTCTCCTCGCCCTGCTGCTGCTCTGCGCCCTGCCGGCCGACGCCGCCCTGCGCGCCCAGGTGGAGGCTTCGCTCGTCGCCCTCGCTCCCGGCGAGGCGGCCGAGCCCGGTGAACTCGTGGTCGGCCTGCGCCTCGTCCACCAACCCCACTGGCACACCTACTGGCTGCAACCCGGCACCGGCTACCCCACCAGCCTCGACTGGCAACTCCCCCCCGGTTGGACCGCCGGCCCCATCCGCTGGCCCGCTCCCCACCGCGTTTACGACACCGCGAAAAACCTCGCCGGCAACGGCTACGAGGACGTCGTTATCCTGCCCGTCACCCTCCTGCCGCCCGCCGGCTACGACCCCGCCACGCCCGTCACCCTCCGCGCCAAAGCCGACTGGCTGATGTGCAAGGACGTCTGCGTGCCCGGCTCGGCCGAGCTCACCCTCGAACTGCCCGCCCCCGCCTCCGGCCCGGCCCGCAACGACCTCATCCGCGCCCTGCAAAACCTCCCGCAACCTCCGCCGCGCGAATGGGAAATCACCGCCACTCCGCTCGCCGGCGGCAAAACCATCCGCCTTTCCATCCTCACCCCCCGCGCCTCCCCCACTCTTGCCAGCGAGGCCTGGTTTTTCGCCGGCGACGCCGGCATCGCCTACGACCAACCGCAACCGCGCATAGCCGCCGGCCTCCTGACCGAGAACCTCGTGCTCGACCTGACCGTCGCCGGCTACGCCAACCCGAAACCCACCCGCCTGACTGGCGTGCTCACCTTCGCCGACGGCTCCGCCTACACCCTCGACACCCCCTTCGCCTCCCCCGGCCCGTCCGCCGTTTCCGCCGACGCGCGACCTGCGACTTTCGACCCGCGACCTTCCTCCCCCGCCGGAACCGCTTCCTCCGCCCCCGGCGCCTCCGCCGCACCCCTCACCGCGCTATCCTTCGCGGCCATCCTCGCCGCCGCCTACTTCGGCGGCCTCATCCTCAACCTCATGCCCTGCGTGTTCCCGGTCCTGGGCCTGAAAGTCCTCGGCTTTGTCCAGCAGGCCGGCTCGGACCGGAAAAAAATCACCGCCCACGGCCTCGTGTTCACCAGTGGCGTGCTGCTCTCCTTCTGGACCCTTGCGGCCGGTCTCGCCGTGCTCCGCGCCGGGGGTCAGGAGCTTGGCTGGGGGTTCCAGCTTCAGGAACCGGCCTTCGTCTTCGCCCTCGCCGCCGTGCTACTGGCCTTCGCGCTCAACATGTCCGGCGTGTTCGAGTTCGCCCTCGGCGCTACCGCCATCGGCGGCGACCTCCAACAAAAACAGGGCCTCGGCGGCTCCTTCTTCACCGGCGTGCTGGCCACCGTGGTCGCGACCCCGTGCAGCGCACCCTTCCTCGCCCCCGCCCTCGGCGCCGCCCTCGCCCTGCCGGTCGCGACCGGTTTTGTGGTGTTCACCGCCATCGGTCTCGGCCTGTCCACACCCTACCTCGTGCTGGCCGCCTACCCCGCCGCCGTCCGCGCCCTGCCCCGCCCCGGCGCCTGGATGGAGGCGTTTAAACAGGGCATGGCTTTCCTGCTCTACGGCACCGTCGGCCTGATGGTCTGGATCCTCGCCGGCCAGCTCTCGGCCGAGCGGTTGCTGTCCGTGTTGCTTGCCCTCACCGGCCTGGCCTTCGCACTCTGGCTCTACGGCCGCGCCACCCTGCCCGGCGCCCGCCGCACCAAGGGCAACCGCATCGCCTTCGGCCTCTCCTGGGTGCTCGCCGTCGCCGCCCTGGCCTACGGCTGGCCGCGCGCGGATGCGCCGGATGAGATCGTCTGGGAGCCGTGGAGCGCGGAACGCGTGGCCGCCTTGCGCGCCGAGGGCCGCCCGATCTACGTCGATTTCACCGCCCGCTGGTGTTTCACCTGCCAGACCAACAAAAAGGCCGTGTTCTCCGGCCCCGGCTCCGGCGAGGTGCTCAAAACCTTCCGCGAACGCAAGGTCGCCACCCTGCGCGGCGACTGGACCAACCGCGATCCGCTGATCACCGCCGAGCTCGCCCGCTGGAACCGCGCCGCCGTGCCCTTCAACCTCGTTTACCTCCCCGGCCAAGCCGAACCCCGCACCCTGCCCGAACTGCTCACCCCGAGCGTCGTGCTGGATGCGCTGAGGCCTTGAGCACGGGGACGGTCATAGAATCCCAGACCTCGCCGATGGCGGGCATCCGATAAGCGAAGCATCAGCCCATCGCTTCCTTGTTTTCACCCGCCCGGCGACCGCCCTCAAAACTCCGCCTGCTCGATTTTGCCCAGCTGGCGGTCGTCACGACCCTCGCAGTCGCGCAGCTTTACCCCATCGACGTTTTTGAAAACAAACTCGGGTCCGCCATCGCGGTGGCCACCCGCCACGGCGTCAAAAACCAGTCCAGAGGCGCGCTCCGCCACCACCGCCGGTCGAGCGTCGGGTCGCAGGGTTTCGAAACGCACATCCTCAACTCGCAAGCCCTTGACATGACGGATGTAAAGTCCGTGCGCCGGAGTGATCCCGAACATCGAAGGCTCGGGGTAGGCGAGCTCGTTTTCCGGTAATTCCCGCGTCGCCTGCTCCGCCGTGCCCCCGCCCGCCGCCACGATGCGGAGGTGGCTGAGGCTCACGTCCTCGATCTCATGCCCGGGCAGACCGGCCAGGATGGAGGCGTAGTGGGGATCGGCGTCATAAACCGTGATATTACTCAAGCGGATGCGCCGCATTCCCCCGATCGTGGCCCCCTCCGGCCCGCGCAGACGCCGGCCCACCCGCAGAAAAATCGGCGCAGTGGTGATCTCGCGCATCGTGAGGTTGGAGATATTCACATCCTCGAGCACACCACCGTCCACCGTCTCGAGCGCAATGCCTCGGCAGCGTTCAAAAACGCAGTTGCTGATGGTGATGTTGCGAAACCCGCCGTTGGACTCGGTGCCAAACTTTATCCGCCCGGTCACCCGATCTCGATCAGGCGCAAACTCCTGGGTGCGGCCGCGCGTGCCGTCGAGCAGCGTGCCAGGATCGAAGCCACTCACCTGGCAACCGGTGATAACGACGTTCTCCGTCGCCCGCGCAAAGCCGAGCGCGTAGGAGCTCTTCAACACGATGGCGTCATCATTGGGGGTGTTGAGCGCGCAGTTGGCGATGCGGACATGTCGGCAGGAATCGATATCAAAACCGTCGCGCTGGGTATCGACCGTGACGTTGTCGATCAAGAGGTTATCCACCCCGGTGGCAAGGAGCGCGAAGTGGCCGCCGTTTAGGATGGTAAAGTCGCGCAGCACGACATTGCGGCAGAGCTTGAGCGCGAGCGCCTTGTTGCCCTCGCCGATCATGGCGGCGAACTCATCCCGGCCCTTGGCCCTGCCTTCGGGGTCGACGGCCCGCGCGGCATCGGCGGCGTCTTTGAGCGTGGTCGGGGTGTCGCCGGGCTTCTCCGCGCGGCGGGGTCCGGGACCGCGGCGGGTCAGGCCGGCACCATCGATGCGCCCCGGGCCGGTGATGACGATATTTTCCAGATTCTCACCCCAAAGCAGACTATTCCGCCAGTGACTGTGCCCAAAGTCCTGATACATATCCCAGATGTTGGGCTCGGGGTCATCGTAGGCGCCAAAGCCCGGCGCAGGCGTCGCCGCCCGCAGGACCGCACCAGCCTCGAGCCGGAGCGCCACGTGGCTGCGCAAACGAAGGGAAAACGAAAGATAAACGCCCGCCGGCAGCACCACCGTGCCCCCGCCCTCGGCCGCCGCCGCGTCGAAGGCACGCTGGATGGCGGCGGTATCGAGCACCCGGCCGTCCCCCACCGCCCCGAGCGCCCGCACATCATGCTCCCGCGCCCCCGCTGCTCCTAGCACGGCCAGACAGGCGAAAAGCAACCGGCCGAAACGAGCAGGCCAAAGGGTGCGCGGAGATACGAGCAGGAGGGGAGTGATGGGTTGGGGCATGTCGCCACCATGGCGCCAAAAACCCGCCCGGCCAAGCCCGCCCGCTTCGGACGGTTCGATCCGCCGCGCGGCGGATTTTTTTCGCCCCGAACCGTTTAAGCCTTTCGCCCGCCGTGCGGCGTCGTTTCGCTGTTTGCGCCGACCCACCGCGATTCCCACCCATGCCCACCGCGAAAAAGCCGAGCCGCCCCCGCCCCATCCCCGTCAAGGCCCCTTCCGCCGCCCGCCCGCGCTCCCCCCGTGCTGAAAAGGTGGCAGACGATCGCATCCCGAAAAAAACCTACGATCTTCATGTCGCCCGCCTGCGCGAACGGCTGGTTGACCTCCAAGTCGAGCTGAAGGAGCAACCCTACCGCATCCTCCTCATCGTTGCAGGAGTGGCCGGCGCCGGCCGCGGCGAGGTCCTGAATACCCTCGGCGGCTGGCTCGATCCGCGCGGAGTCGAAACCTTTTCCTTCATCGAACCCACTGACGAAGAGCGCACCCGGCCGTTTCTCTGGCGCTTCTGGCGCAGCCTGCCCCCGCAAGGTAAAATCGGCGTCTACGCCGGCTCCTGGTATACCGAGACCCTCGCCGAAGAAGCCCGCAGCCAAAAAGACCTCGTCGCGCTCGACGCCGACCTCGAACGCATCCGCCGCTTTGAAAAAGCCCTGGTGAACGACGACACCCTCGTGGTGAAAATCTGGCTCAATCTCGACAAGCAGACCCAGCGCCAGCGCTTCAAAGCCCTCGCCGCCGACCCGAATACCGCCTGGCGCGTCACCGAGGACGACTGGCGGCACCACCGCATCTACGACCGGCTGGAACGCACCGCCGTGCACATCCTCGGCGCCACCCACCGGCCCCACGCCCCCTGGACCGTGGTTGACGCCAAGGACGAACGCGCCCGCAACCTCGCCGTCGGCGAGCTCCTGCTGGAACAATTCGCCGCCCACCGCCGCCGGCTCACCCGCCTGGCCGGCACCCGAAAACCCGCCCGCCCCGTCCCCGCCCCGGTTTCCCTCCGCCCCACCGGTCTGCGCCGTCTGCTCACCCTACCCCTCGACCAGACCCTCTCCGCCGAATCCTACGAAGAAAAACGCGATAAATGGCTCGGCCGGCTCAACGCCGTCGTGCGCGCCGCCAAGCTCGCCGGCCGCGCCATCACCTTTGTCTTCGAAGGCTGGGACGCCGCCGGCAAGGGCGGCGCCATCCGCCGCCTCACCAGCGCCATCGACGTGCGCGATTACCGGGTCTACGCCGTCGCCAAGCCCACCGAGGAGGAATACGCCCACCACTATCTCTGGCGTTTCTGGCGCCACCTGCCCCGCGACGGCCAGGTGGCCATCTTTGACCGCAGTTGGTATGGTCGCATCCTCGTGGAGCGCCTGGAGGGCTTCTGCCGCCCCGACGAATGGACCCGCGCCTTCCAAGAGTTAAAAGACTTCGAGCGCGAACTCACCGACCACGGCCAGATCGTGATCAAGTTCTGGCTCCACATCAGTCGCGAAGAACAGCTCGCCCGCTTCCGCGCCCGCGAGGAGACCAACTTTAAAAAGCACAAGATCAACGAGGAGGACTGGCGCAACCGTCGCAAATGGAGCGGCTACGAGATCGCGGTCGGCGACATGCTCGCCCTCACCGACGCCCCCGCCGCGCGCTGGCACCTCATCCCCGCCAACGACAAACGCTACGCCCGCCTGCAAATCCTCCGCACCGCTTGTCGCGCGATCCAGTCCGCCCTCGAGGCGCCCTAGGCACGTCGCGCCTGCGGCCGCATAGCCGGGAGCATTCCGCTGGACGGCAGAGCAGCGGGACGCGGGGGCGGGCAGATATCGGCGCGGACCGGGCGAAGAATGGAGCGAAGCAGAGACGGCGCACACTACCCGCAGGGTATTACGAGCCGAGGGCTCCACCGAAAGGGGCCGCCAAGCCGCTCGTCGCGACTCGGGCAGCGGAAGACTCCCAGCTGAGCCCGTATCCGCCACCCTATTACTTTCCTGTTATCTCTATGTAGAATAACGACTTGACATAAATTTTACTTTTCCGGTTAGTGGTATTACTACCACGGATTTTCACCGCGAAGTCACATGGGCGGTTTGCGGTCCGTGGCAAGCAGGCCCCATCAAGAAGGATGGAGTTTTCAACCCAGGCCCTTCGCCCTCGAGTGTCGGCTGTTTCGCAAAGAAAGGGCTTCACCCTGATCGAATTGCTCACGGTGATCGCCATCATCGGCATCCTCGCCGCCATCATCATCCCCACAGTTAGCAAAGTGCGGGAAACGGCCCGGTTTTCCAAGGGACAAGCCAATATCCGTGAGATTGCTCGCGCGGCCCTTATGTTTGCCAATGATAATAAGGGGTTTATCCCTCACGATGGTGGTTCCAATGTGACGGCCGCTAATGTGGATAAGACCACCTTTTCCCCGATCGGAGTAGCCGGCCCGTGGTGGAACGAGCTCCCACCCTACATGGGCCTTAAGACCTTGGCCTTCATGAATGCCAACCGGATCCCCCTTCCAACCTTTCGCGACAATCATCCATTTATCTGTCCCAACGCCTCGGTAAATTCGACCAGCAGTGCGCCTGCCTGGCTCTGCTACGCACCGGCCTTTCCGCTGAGCCAAAACGGGAGATTAGCCAACATCCGTCTCGCATCCAACAACGCATCCCGGACGGTGCTTTTTGCCGAGGCCACCAATCACGCCCCCGGACAAACCGGTAGTTTCGGCACCTCAAATCCCAGTTACATGGGCGCCCAAACGGGCGCCACCAGCGGCTCGCGATGGAACGGCAAATGCCTCGTGAGCTTTTTTGACGGAAGCGTGAAAAGCTTCACCCAAACCCAACTGCTCACCCAAGGCGGCGACTTGAAGGGCACCACAGGCGGACCCATCTGGGATCCGCGATGAGCGCACCAATTTTCCGTAAAGTCTCAACTCCCTGTCTATTCCCCCTATGAAAAACCTCACCCGCTCCGTCCTAAAGCATTTGACCGCGACCGCCGCCCTCCTCGGTGCGATCCATTCCCTCAACGCCCAGGTTTCCTACGTTTCTGGCACCTATACTCAGGACTTCGACACCTTGGCCACGGCAGCCGCACTTACGGCAAACGCCTTCAACTTCCAAGATAACGTCACGCTCCCCGGCTGGTATGCCGAGTCGCTGACCACCAATTACACCGGCTCTGCTGCGACATTCACTTTGGCGACCAGCGTGGCCGCCAGCAATCGCGCCGATCAATACGGCATCTCGGATAATTCAACGAATACCGGTGATCTATACAGCTCGGGAACTTTTAGCAGCACGGATCGCGCGCTGGGATCGGTGGGATCCTCCAATGTTGATTATTTTTACGGTGTGCGGATCACCAACAATACCGGTTCGCCTCTAAAGAATTTTACGGTTACCTACGATGGGGAACAATGGCGCCGGGGCGGAACCGCGACCGAACGGCCGGAAACCCTCAACGTGGCTTACCGAATCGGAGGCACTGCCCTCGATAACTCCGGGACCTGGATACTGATCCCCGAGCTGGCTTTTACATCGCCAAATATCACTCCGACGGGCCCCGGTGTCGCCGCCGGTTTGGACGGAAATGCCGCCGCTAATCGCGTCGCCGGCATCACCAAGAAAGTTACCGCCGCGATCGCGAACGGCGAGTCGGTCTGGATTGTTTTCGCCGACGCCGATGACGTAGGCAACGACCATGCCATGGCGGTGGATAACTTTTCCTTCACCGCCGAGGTGAACACCGGGGCGGATGTCTCGGTCGGAGCAGGCTCCACTTTCACCGCCACCGATCTCGCTGGTGCCCCGTTTGCTGCGACAGACACGGCGGTGTTCACCGGCTCCGGCCGCACGATTACCCTCAGCAACTCGGCGGGGCCGGTCACAGCCGCTGCGCTCAAATTCAGCAGCAGCAGTTTCAACCTGACAGGAGACGCTTTGTCCCCGCTCACCCTGAATGGCACGGTGACGGTGGATACCTCCGTGACTGCGGAGATTTCGGGGGTCATAGCCGGTTCCTTAGGCTTTGATCAAAAGGGTCAGGGCTCCATCACGCTCTCCAGCGCTAACACTTTCGTCGGCCCTGTGGGTATCGAAGGAAGGATGATCGTCACGAACGACGCAAACCTCGGCGACGCCGCCAACGACATCGCGTTTGCCGGCTCAGCTGGCATCCTTGCAGTCCCGGCCGGCTTCACCCTCGGCTCCGGGCGCTCCGTAGGAGGCTCCGGCACCCTGGAAACCGCCTCTGCCGGCTCTATTTCCATCGCCGGGCCTTTGTCGGCCACTGCGCTGACCCTCAACACCGCCGACACGCTCAACCTCACGGGATCGAGCAAAACAGTGGGCAGTTTGACCTTCTCCAACGCGGCTACCTTAAACATCACGGGGAGCGATCTTCAGGTCACGTCCGGCCTTACATTTAACCAGGGTTCCGGAACCTCGACCATCAACGGTAATATTGGCTTCAACTCCGGAACCAAAACGTTGTCGTTAGTCGGAGGCTCGGTTGGCGTCAACGGCACCCTCACCTTGGGCGGCGGCCGCATCCAGAAAATCGGTGCGGGCGCCTTCGATCTCACCGGAACCACCACCGTGACAGGCACCGGCGGACTACAGATCGGCGCCGTCGGCAACGAGGCCGCCATGCGCGAAGGCGGCACCGTGCAGATCAACGATGCCGGCGACCTCGGCACCCTCCAGATGTTCTTTAACTCCGGCACCCTCGCCGCGACCGCGCCGATCACTTTTCCGATCAGCGTGTCGTTCGGCGGCCGGGCAGACACGAACGGTGCCTCCCCCATTTCCCTGCCGACCCTTGCCGGCTCGAACCTTACCTTCACCGGGAACGACAACTATTTCTTCTACAACGCCGCCGTCTCGGCAGCCTATGATCGCGTGGCGGTAGATGTGAACAATACCACGCGTTTCGAAGGCACGTTCGCCAAGACCGGCACGAGCGCGACCACGGCCCTCACGAGTCGCGTGTTTATCTTGGTCGGTGGCACCGGCACACTTGAGTTTGCCGGCAACGCCTCCGTCATCGTCGACGACTTCGATCTGGACGACACGGTGACGCTTTCGATCGCCTCTGGTGCCACCTTGGGCGGTCGTCGTGTCTTCGTCGACTCCGGTTCCACGCTGGCGGGTGCCGGCACTTTTGCGGGTCAGGCGAACGACTCCATCGAACCCGCCGTCTTGGTGGCTTCCGGCGGCACGCTGAACCCGATCGGTGTCCTGACCCTGAACTCCAGCCTCAACCTGGGCGGCTCGGTCCTGTTCAACATCTCCGGCCTCACTCCCGGGTCTGGCTACGACCGCGTCACTCTGACCAACACCGCCGCTACCGCGACCTACTCCCTCACCTACGGAGGCGACCTGACCCTCGACTTCGGCGCCACCGCCGCCAACGGCGACTACACCCTGTTCGCGACCGGCACGAACGTCACCCGCACTGGCTCCTTCACCAATGTGTTCGTGACCGGGACCTACAGCGACACCCTTACCCAGAGTGGCTCCACCTGGTCTAGGGTTATCGATGGCAAGAGCTTCAGCTTCGAGGAGACCACCGGCGTCCTCACCGTCTCCGGCGGCGTCACCCCGGTCGAGGCCTGGCGCTCGGCCAACTTCCCCGGCAGCGACGCCCTCTCCGGAATCGGCTCCGACGCGGGCGACGCCGACTTCGACGGTCTCTCCAACCTGCTCGAATTCGCCACCGACACCGATCCGGTCTTGACCAACACCAGCGCCAAGGTCGCCGGCCCGAGCCTCGTGGTCGTCTCCACCGTCACCAACGTCGGCGGCACCTTCCTGACCCTCAGCTACCCGAAGAATCCCGCCGCGACCGACCTGACCTACACCGTCCAGGCCACCAACGATCTCGGCGTGACCTTCACCACCGGCACCGGCACGACCATCGTAAATGGCAATACCGTCACCTACACCGACGATGTGCCCCTGAACTCGACCAACGCCCGCCGTTTCCTACGCCTCCAAGTCACTCACTAAGATAGACGCCCGGGCGCAGCCCGCGTCCCGTTCCTCCGGCCGGCGATCCCTCGGGGTCGCCGGCCTTTTTGCGTCCCGAGCTTGCGCGCCGCGCTCCTCCTCGCCAGATCTCTTAGCATGCGACTCAACGCCCAAGAGCAGGCGGCCATACGGGAGGAAATCGCCGCCATCGATCCGCTCGCCCCCGTGGTGCTGTTTGGTTCCCGCACGCGCGACACCGCCGCCGGGGGCGATATCGACCTCCTCGTCGTTTCACCCCGCTTTACCCTAGCTGACGAACTGCGCGCCAAGGTGCACATCCTCGACCGCATCGGCTGGCAAAAACTCGATCTGATCGTCGTCCGCGACGCCTCCTCACCGCTCGCCGCAGATGCCCTCGCGGAGGGCATTCCCCTTTGAGCACGTCCCGCACCCTGGCGCAACTCCGCTCCGCCCTCGCCGAATTGGCCGAGGCCCGGCGGGTTTTGAATTTCTCCAACGCCCGCGTGTCCGCCCTTTCCTCTGACTTCCGGACGTGGTCCCCGGGCGAGGCCGAGCGCGTCGAGGCGTTCCTCGCCCGCTTTTCCCGCGGGGTGGACCTCCTGACAAACAAGACCCTGCGCTCGCTTTTCCGCCATGAGCTCGAACCGGAAGGTTCCGTCCTTGATCGTATCCATCTGGCGCAAAACGCGGTCTCATCCCCGATAGCGAACGCATGCGCGCCCTCAAGGAGCTGCGCAACCGCATCGCCCACGACTATTCCGGCGGGGACACCGGGGCCTTTCTCGAGCTCGCCCGCCAAGAAACCGAGTTTCTAAACTCCTGCGCCGAGGCCACCCGTCTCTACTCCGAGCGTTACCTTTGAGCCCACCCCCGCCCCACCCCTCCACCCCGGCGCAACGCGCGGCCTGGATCGACGCCCGGCTAGCGGCGCTCTACCCGGAGACTCCCGTCCCCCTCGACCACAGCTCGCCTTACACCTTGCTCGTGGCGGTCCTGCTCTCCGCCCAGTGCACCGATAAGCGGGTGAACCTCCAGACCCCCGGCCTTTTTGCCCGGGCCGACACCCCGGAGAAGATGGTCCGCCTCTCCGTGGCCGAAATCGACGCCCACGTGCGCCCCTGCGGCCTCGCGCCGCGCAAAGCCGAGGCCATCCGCCGCCTCTCCCAACTCCTGCTCGAAAACCACGGCGGCGCGGTGCCGCGCAGCTTTGCCGAATTGGAGGCCCTGCCCGGCGTGGGCCACAAAACCGCGTCCGTCGTCATGGCCCAAGCCTTTGGCGTGCCGGCTTTTCCGGTCGATACCCACATCCACCGCCTGGCCCAGCGCTGGAAACTCACCCCGCTCGGCGCGAACGTGGAGCGCACCGAGCGCGACCTGAAACGCCTCTTTCCCGAGGCGCACTGGAACGCGCTCCACCTGCGAATTATTTTTTATGGGCGGGAGCACTGCACCGCGCGCGGCTGCGACGGCATGGTCTGTCCGCTCTGCCGCGAACTCTTCCCCGCCCGCCGCCGCGCCGTGCGGGTCAAAAAAGCCTGACCCGCCCGAGCCCTCAGGCCGGGATCATGCGGTTGCTCGGGTCGTATCGAGGCGAACTGGCGGCACCTTTCGGTGGGGCCCTCGCTCAAAATACTCTCCGAGTATTCCTTCGCTCGGCCCGCACCGAAATGCGCTCGCCATTTCACCCCGCTTCTCCGCCGCCCAACTGCATGATCCCAGCTCAGGCCGGAGTTTTTTCCACCACGCTGGGGCCGGATTGCCAGGTGCCGTTCAGCAGCAGTTGCAAGGGATGTTCGGGCACGCCGCGTTCGTTGCGCTGGATCATGCCGACCAGGAAATTGACCGCCGCCGCGCCCACCGCCGCGCTCTCCTGGTTGATGCCTGCGAGCAGTTTTTCCCCCTCGCGCACGTTGCGCGAGACCAGCGCGATATCCCGCCCGGGCTGCAGGCCGAGCAAACCCAGCCCGGCGAGAATCTCCGCCACGCAGTCCTCCATGATCAATCCGTCGGGCCGGTGCGCGCGCAGCCATGCGGCCACGGTGGACGGCGTGAGCGGCCTCTCGCGTTCGTGAAAAAACAGCGGCTCGACCCGCAGCCCGGGCGGCCGGGCGTGGTAGGCGTCCCAGGCCCCCGAGGACCACGCGCGCCGCACGCGCTCGTTGCTCTCCTCGTTGATGATCGCTCCCACCCGCCGGTAACCCACCCGCTCGAGCTGCGCGAACGCCTCCTGCATCGTCGCCCGCTGGCTGTTGCTCACCCGGTGAAGCTCCGGACTGGCGAGGGAATAGCCCAGGGCGACCGCCGAAAAATGCTCCCAACCGAGCTCCAGGTGCCCCCCCGCCGCCGGCAGGGGGCCGATGATCAGGCCCGCGACGTTGCGCGCCCGCAGGATTCGCGTCGCGCTCTGCGCCGTCATGTCCGGGGCGCCCAGCCAAAACTCGCCCAGCGCATAGCCCATGCCCTCCGCCTGCCTCCGCGCCCCCTGCAAGCCCTCCTGATAACTGGCATGCCCCCGGGTCAACTCGAGCGCGGGATGGGAATTGATCCACATGATCGTGGCCTGAAAACGCGTCGGCCGGCTGCCCCGCACCTGCTCCATGTGGATGCCGAGGAGCGGATTCAGCTGGTAGCCCATTTTTTTCGCGGCGGCCCGGATCTTCGCCGCCAGCCGCTCCGAAACGCCGGGCTTGCCCCGCAGCGCGACGGACACGGTCGCCTTGCTCACCTTCAGACGCCGGGCGACATCGGCGATGGTCACCGGGCGGTTCGGGGGATTTCCGGGTGTTTCCACGCGTTGAACGAGGTTGTCGGGTGGACCGAACGGGATCGGTTCCGGGTTTAGAAGCCGGAGCCGATCGGGAAACGCAAGCCCGCTTCGTCGCGGCCTCCCGCCCCCGCCGCGAAACCCCGGCGCACCGTTTCCGGCGCCTTTCCGGAGCGCCGCCGCCGGCCGCGCGACCCGGACACCCCCTCTGCGACCTAACGGGATCGTCCAGGTGCTTGTTGCGCTTTGCCCGCGCCGCTCCGTTGCTGCCGACGCACCCCACCCCATGCACCCCAACCCGCTTCGGCCCGTCCCCTCCGTCCGCGTGCCCTCCTTTCGCCGCCGCTCCGCTTTCACCCTCATCGAACTGCTCACGGTGATCGCTATCATCGGGATCCTCGCCGCCATCATCATCCCCACCGTCGGCAAGGTGCGGCAGTCGGCGAAGAGCGCGCAGTGTCTCTCCAACCTCCGCCAGATGGGCATGGGCTTCAATCTTTTCGCGGCGGAGAACAAAGGCCGCCTGCCCCGCGTCGGCCTCAACCCGCGCCCCACCAAGCCCGACGTCCTGGACGCCCTGTGGTATTCCGCCATCTCCCCTTACATCCAGAAGGCCCAGATCGTCTCCAACCACCCGGTGTATCGCTGCCCCTCGGAAGAAACCCAGGTGCCGGCCGACCGGGTGAACAGCGTCATTCAATACTCCGTGTCCCGCGCGCTCGAACGCTCCGGCTCCGCCTTGTTGCCCACCGGGGTCGGCGCCCGACCCGAGGAGATCCCCAATCCTTCGCGCACCTTTCTGTTGGTCGACGTGACGGTGAACGACCAGGGCACGACGTCCAATGCCAGCATGATCTATTCGCAGGTGCAGACCTCCATCACCGGAACCCCGGAAGCCAGCGTGACCGTGTCCTACCGGCACAACCTCGGGCTCAACAGCCTCTTTGTCGACGGCCACACCGCCCGCCTGACCTTCGATGAATTCAAGGGCCGCCTCATCGATCCCATCGAGGGCCGCAAACTGTGGGATCCCTTCGGCAAATTTTAATCCCGGCCCCCGCAGCCCGGCTTGGTGCCAGAACCCAACCAAGCGCGAACCGGCCGCACACCGAATCTCCCGGGCGCCTCCCGCCGAAAAACCCAACGCTCCTTCCCCTTTACCTTAAGCAAAAATCCGACCCAACACCCCATGCAAAACCCCACCCGCTCCCAATCCCGCAACACCGTCGCCTTGCTGGCGCTCTTGTCCGCTTCACCGCTTTTGGGCGCTGAGCGCACGATGGTCGGCACGGCAAACCATGACTTCGCGGCGGCCGACGCCGGCCTCTCCACCAGCTACGCAACGAACCGTCTCCTCGTCGCCACCGCGGGGAATTGGGTGGGTGGCCAGCTTCCCGTGAACGGTGACGATCTGGTTTTTGGAAACAACTCCGCCGGGAACAGATTGGCGCTTTTCAGCCAATCCTCGGGAACGCCCGCATCGATCAATTCGATCAGCTTCACCCAAACGTCCGCGTTTGTGAATCGGCTGGATGTTCGCACCCAGCTCACCGTGGCGAACAACATCACCCTTGGGGCCTCCGGCGGCGCCGAGGTCGTTCTTCGTGTCGATACCGCAAACGTAAACAGCAACAGCGGCACGGACAGACTGGCCACCTACGTCGCGCAGACGAGCAGCTCCTCCACCGCGTTGACCGTTCCGAACATCACGGTGAATTCGGGCGGTTCGCTGGTGTTTGCGCGCCAGTTTATCGGCACCACCAACACGCTCCCGCAATACCTCAGCGGCAACGTGACGATCGACGGCGGCAGCTTCATCGCGAACCGCGGTCGCCGACCCGAGGCCAGCACGGGCACCAACACCAACACGGCGACCTCCTTGAATTACATAATCGGCGGGTCCTTCACCCTCAACTCGGGCAGCATGAGCCTCGCCCCCGATACCACCTTTGTCGACAACGCGACCGGCTCAGGGTCTGAAATCACCGACTCCCGCCTCCAGATCAACGGCAACTTCAACGCCAACGGGGGCAGCATCACCTCGGGCAATGCCAGTTCCGCCGACCTCAATCTCGCGGGCTCGACCAACTCCATCCACTCGAGCGTCAACCTCAACACGACCGACCTCTCGCTCACCTCGCTCGTGGACAACACGAATCAGTCCCTCACCAGCGGAGCCGCGCTCAACGGCCTGCTCCTGACCGGCACCGGCAATTCGGTCAAAACGGTGACGGCCACCAACACGGTCGGGAACATTCTTTTCCGCCAGAACGGCACCTCGGGCGACCTTTCCCTCCGACTCGGCGCGGACCTCGCCCTCACGGCGGGCTCGACCGTTTCCGTGGCCACGCTGGGAAGCGGAACAGCGCAAAGCCTGATCATCGACACAAACAACTTCACCCTGGACGGCTCTGCCGGTTCGATCGTTTTCAACAACTCGTCCACCGCCCGAAATTCGGACTGGACTGTGACCGGCGGAGGCTCCGTCAGCGCCGGTTCGATCACCTTCAATGCCACCGGCAATTCGGTCGCCCCCGACCTCGCCGTGACCGCCGGCACCGACCTCACCGCCGCCAGCTTCGACGCCACCAACGTCGGCACCATCACCCTCGGCGTGGGCGGCCTGGCCGATTTCGCCCGCGTCTCCGCCCCCGTCCAGACCTTCGCCGGCGCCCTGGTGGTCAACCTGACCGGCGCGCCCGCCGCCGGCAGCTACCAGCTTTTCGGCGCCGCCGGCGGGACCGGCGACTTCGCCTCGGTCTCCATCACCGGCGCGGAGAGCGTGTCGCTGTCCGGCCTGAACGCGTGGTCCGGTTCGTCCTTGGATTTTAACTACACGTTCTCCGAGCTGAGCGGCCTGCTCACCATCTCCAGCACCGCGATCCCCGAGCCCGGCACCTTCGCCGCGCTGGCCGGCCTGCTCGGCCTCGGCTTCGCCGGCCTGCGCCGTCGTCGCGCCTGAACCGGGGCCCGGACCATGTCGTCCCTCCTCCCGCCCGCCGCGCTGGCGCTCCTGTTGTCCGCCTCGCTGGCGGCCGGGAATCTGCTGGAGAACCCCGGCTTCGAGCAGAACGCGTCCCGCTGGGATTTTTTCGTGCCCGAAAGCGCCCGGGACCACGGCAACACCTTCGTGGTCGTGCCCGTCGAGGGCGTGGGCGGCGGCGCGGCCGCCCGGCTGACCTCGACCGTGATCAGCCGCTGCGGCCTCGCCCAGAAAAACATCCCGGTGGCCGGCTGGACCCGCTACCGCGTCACCTTCTGGTTCAAGGCCGACAAAGGCGTGGAATACAAAAACGGCCCGATCGTGCGGCTGAACTTCCGCTCCGCCGGGGACGAGAGCGACACCGACTACTACGTCGGGCTCGGCGGGCACACCGCCAGCGACTACAAGGAGGTCAAAAGGCCGAACTGGCTGCCCACCGCCTGGGAAAAGGTCGAGGCCGTCGTCGAGTCCCCGTTGAACGCGAAGGCGCTTTCGTTGTGCTTCTTCTCCTGGGGCATGAACGGTTCCGTCTATTTCGACGACCTCTCCGTCGAGGCCGTCCCGCCCGCGTCCCGTTGATTCACGCGCCCCGCCCCGCCTCCCTCCCGATGACCCTCCGCCTCCGCCCCCTCGCGGCCCTGACCTGGCTGGTGCTCCTGACCGTTTCGGCAACGTCCCTTTCCGCCCGGGCGCCGGTGCCGAATGGCGGCTTCGAGCGGGGCGCGGAGGGCTGGACGATGTTCACGCCCGCCGGTTCGCAGGCGGCCGCGCCCGGGATGAGCGTCGTCACCGGTGAAGCGCACTCGGGCCAAAAACACCTCCGCCTCGCGTCCCCGGCGTCCGCCCGCTTTGCCGCCGCGCACGACCCCGTCGACGTCGACGCGGGCCGGCGCTACCGCGTCTCGGCCTGGGTCAAGGCCGCCCCCGGGATCGAATACACCGTCGGGCCGCTCGTCCGCGTCATCTTCCGCGAGCCTTTGCCGTCCGCGGTCGAGACCGCTTTCTATCTGGATGTGGAGGGCCGCGTCTCGGTCGGCGTCTCCCCGACGCTCCCCCGACCCGCCTCCCTGCCCTCGGCCTGGAGAAAGATCGAGGCGGTCATCGAGGCCCCCGCGCGGGCCGCCACCGCCCGACCCGCCCTGTTCGCCTGGGGCGTCCGCGGTTCGCTCGACTTCGACGACTTCACCATGGAACCCGTCCACGCCTCGACCCCCCTTTCGGCCATAAACGTCGACCCCGCGGACAGGGAGAAAAGCGCCATCGCCCCGCTTTCCGCCGAGCGCGTGCGCGAGGTCGCCGCCATGCTCACCGTCCGGCCCGCCAACGTCGCGCCCCCGTGGACCGATCGCCCCTTTTGGGAAAACGTCGGCCGCCTGCCCGCCGCCCCCGAACTCCTCCGATCCGCCGCCGAGCTGCTCGGCACCGAACCGCCCGTCCTGACCGAGGAGTTGTTCAACGATTTCTCCGTAACCGGCAACCGCCGCCCCTACGAGGTGCCCAACGGTATCCGCACCAGCCGCCTCGTGACCCTCGTGCTCGCCGAGTGCGTCGCCCCCGACCAGACCCGGCTCGCCCAGATCGTGCGCGAGGTGGACGGCATCCTGGACGAGCCCACCTGGTCCGTGCCCGCCCACACCAAACGGTATCCAAACCGGCACGCCGCGCGCGAGTTCATCGACCTCGCCGCCAGCGCCCGCGGCTGGACCCTGTCCAACATCGACTGGCTCCTCGCCGACCGCCTGCCCGCCGCCACCCGCGCCCGCATTCGCAAGGAGGTCGGCGAACGCATCCTCCGCCCCTGGATCGAGCGCTTCCGCGCGGGCGACACCGGGGTGTTCTGGTGGATGAAGGTGCCGATGAACTGGAGCGCGGTGTGCAACTCCGGCGTGCTCGGCTCCGCCCTCCTCCTGATCGAAGACCCCAAGGAACGCGCCGAATACGTGGTCGCCTGGGAGCAGCTCAATCCCTACTTTCTGGCCGGTTTCACCCCCGACGGCTATTGCGCGGAGGGCGTGGGTTATTGGACCTACGGCTTCGGCCACTTCGTGATCGCCAGCGAGCTGGTCAAACACGTCACCGGCGGCCGGATCGACCCGTTGGCCACCGACCACGTGCGTCGCATCATGGAATACGGCCCCGGCTTCGAGATCGATAACCGCGAGTTTCCCGTCTTCAGCGACACCGCCCTCGGCACCCGTCCGGAAACCAATCTGCTCGATTTTGCCGCCGTGCGTTTCGGCATCGGGAAGGTTCGCGGCACGCCCGCGCTCAAGGCCCCCTACATCCTCGGTGGCCGCATGCACGTGGCCCTCTTCGATCTGGTCATCGACCGGGCCTCGGTCGCCGGGGCCGCCCAACCCGAACTCCCGCCGCGCACCTGGTTTCCCGACGGCGGCGCGCTCATCTGCCGCGGGGCGAAGCCCGGCTTCGGGCTCTCGGTCGCGCTCAAGGGCGGCCACAACAACGAGCCGCACAACCACAACGACCTCGGGTCCTTCGTGGTCGTATCCGACGGCCGGATCGCCCTGCCCGAGCTCGGCAAAGACGACTACGTGCGCGAGACCTTCGGCCCGTTGCGCTACACCAGCGGCGTGATGAACTCCTTCGGGCACTCCGTGCCCCGCGTCGCCGGCCAACTCCAATCCACCGGAGAAAAGGCCCGCGCCATGACCGTCCGCACCTCCTTCACCCCGGGGCGCGATCTCTGGGAGATCGACCTCACCTCCGCCTACCCCGTGCCGGAGCTGAAAAAACTGACCCGCACCTTTATCTTCAAACGGGACGGGGCCGGCTCCCTGGAGATCCTGGACGAGGCCATCTTCGGGTCGCCCCAGGCCTTCGGCGTCGCGTTCGCCCTTTTGCCCACCCAGCGCTGGGTCGAGGACGGCGCCGACGGACACCTCGTCGAGGGCGGCGCCGGCCGCGTCCGCGTGGTCGTCACATCCTCCTCGGACCTGGTCCGCGCAGAGGAACCCATCCGGGGCATCGTGCCGGACGCTCCGGCCAAAGGTCTGCGGGTCGGTTTCGACCTCGCCCGTCCCGCCGCGTCCGTCCGTATCCGCACGCTCATCACCCCCGCTCCGGCCGCCCCTTGAACGGCCCGACAACTCCCGAATTTTCATGATCTCGACCACCCTGGGCTCCCTGCCGCGTCCGCAGTCCTTGGAAAAGCGCGCCTCCCGCGTGGTCCCGTGGCGTTTTGTCCGCCAGTCGGTCTACCGGCCCGCGTTCGATCCCCGCACCCGGTTGCTCCTCGCCGAGGTCGTCCCCGCCCGGATCAACGATCTCGACACCATGCATCCGGTGATCGGGCCCGGCACCACCGAATGGCAGCTGGCCGACGGCTGCTTCAAATTGCGCGGCGTCGACCCCGGCTCCGGCCGCTGGATGTATGCCTTCAACGCGTTCTCCTGCCACGAGCTCGAACTCGGCCGGGTTCCGGTGGGCGCCTCGGTCTTTTGGAGCGCGCTGGCCGCCGACGACGAGGTCTCGCTCACCCTGGAGCTGCGGCGCACCGGACCGGATGGGTGGGTGTTCGAGTTGTCCGGCGTGGCCGGCGACTCGGTCTTGATCCGGCGCACCGCCACCCTGGCCGCCGGCAACGCCGCCCCGCTGGAACGCGTCGTCCTCCAGGGCCAGGGCTCGGGCATCATGGTCTTCGCCCAGTTCGGCGACACCCTCCCGCGCCACGCGCTCAGCGCGGATTATCCGGCGGCGATGGACTTTCGTCGCGTCCGCCTCGCGCGGAACACCCAGGTCCTGGTCGGCGCGGTCGTCCCTCCGCACGTGGCCGAGCCGGTCTGCCTGCGCGCCGTGCGCCACTATTTCAGCGCCGGCGTGGGTATCGCCGACATCCGCGCCATCACCACGCCCGACGGCCTCCCGTTGCTGGAGCGCAACCGCGTCTTCGTCACCGCTTCCCTGCGCGGACGCGGGCTGCCGCATTCGCTCCAGGGCGTGCTCAGTTTCGACCCCAGCCTCTGCGATCTTCGGCTGGAGGGCGTGATCGTCTTCGACTGCGGCGACGGCTGCTGGCGCAACGAGGTGGCCTCCCACCTCATGCACGATCCCGCCACCGGCGACTGGTTCGGGCTCACCACCGGCTTTTCGTGCTTCGGCGACGATCCGCCCACCGCGAAGATCATCCGCTCCTTCCGCACCCGGCGGGATCCGCGGTTCGGCTTCTCCGTCGTGGCCGCCCGCCAGTCCGGCATCGTCGGCGACTACGAGGACCCCGCCCTTTTTCACGACGCCGCGACCGGCAAGTGGCGTCTTGCCGTCTGCATCGGCCAAAAGCCCCTCTACCACGCGATGCTCTTCGAGTCGGATCATCCGGACAGCGATTTCCAGCACGTCGCCGGCCCCACCGCGCCCGATGCCACCGGGATCCAGATCCTGAACCTGCACGGCCGCCCGGTGATTCTCTACGGCAGCGCCGAGCGCTGCCTGCACGTGGCTTCCGCCGAGGATCTGACGCTGCTTGAGACCATCCAGATGGATCTTCCGCCGTGGCGCGAAGGCTCCGGTTCCCGCGTATGGCCGGCCGTCATTCCGCTGCCCGCCGGATCGCCCGTCCCGGCCGTGATGCTCACGATGGATCGGCTCAACCACCCGGACATCCCGCACCACACCTGGACCTACGGCTCGGTCTACTTTTACCACGCGGTGCCCGTTCCGGCCTGATTCGGCCGGGCGCATGCCCGACCCCGGAACGCCGGCGAGGGAATTGGCCGTGTCCGCCCGATCTACCTGGCCGCCGCTTTCCAGGCCGGGCGGGCTTCCGCCGCGATGGCGGCGTCCTGGGCGTGCATTTTGGTTTTCAGGCGCTCCACCAGCTCGGACCGCGTGGCGGCGAGGTTGTTTCGCTCCCCGAGATCGTCGGCCAGGTTGAAGAGCAGCACCTCGGGCTTCGCGGAGGCATCGGTGGTTTGCTTGGGGTCGGGTTGGCGCACCAAAAGTTTCCAGTCTCCCTCGCGGATGCCTTCGAGCCGGCCGCGCATCGTGTAGTAGAGAAAATCCTCCCGCACCGTCTCCGCTTCGCCGGTCAGCAGTCGGGAGATGTCCAGCCCGTCGATCTTACGGTCGGTGGGCATCGGCTTCCCGGTGAGCGCCGCGAGCGTGGGCAGAATATCCAGGCTCGAGGCGAGCGCGCGCGTCTCCGTGCCGGGCGGGACGCGGCCCGGAGCCCAGACGATGCAGGGCACGCGATGGCCGCCCTCGAAGACACTCGTCTTGCCGCCGCGCAACGGACCGCCGGAGCCGCCGTGGTGCTTGAAGGTCAGCCACGGGCCGTTGTCGCTCGTGAAAACGACCATCGTGTTCTCCGCCAGGTTTAGCTCGCGGAGTTTTTCAAAGAGGCGGCCCACCTCGGTGTCGAGGTGCTCGATGGTGTTAATGTAGGCCCGTTTCGGGTCGGGATCGCGGACCTCGTCGGGCACGTAGAGCGGGATGTGCGGCATCGAGTAGGGCAGATAGATGAAGAAGGGCCGCGCCCGGTTTTTCTCCACGAAACCGATGGCCTTGTCCGTGTAGCGCCGGGTGATGGTGCGTTGGTCCACCGGCAGCTCGATGATCTTGCCGTCCTCCATCAGCGGGGTTCTCCACTTGGTCAGGGTCGATTCCGGATCATTCCAAAGGGCGTCCATCCCCGCCACGCCGCCGGGCGGTTTCCCTTTGTTATCGGGATGGTTCATGTCGTTCGAATAGGGGATGCCGTAGTAGGTGTCGAAGCCGTGGGCGTTCGGCAGCGTCTCCGGCTGATCTCCGAGGTGCCATTTGCCGATGCAGGCGGTCGCGTAGCCCTGAGACTTGAAATGCTCGGCGACGGTGTATTCCGCGGGGTTCAGACCCTTCCTGGAATCCGGGAAAAGCACCCCCTCGTGCATGCCCACCCGCTTGGGATAGCATCCGGTCAACAAGGCCGCGCGCGAGGGCGAGCAGACCGATGAGGCGACCACGAAGCTGGTGAGTTTCCGCCCCTCGGCGGCGAGGCGATCAAGGTGGGGCGTGCGGATGGTGGTGGAGCCAAAACACCCGAGATCCCCGTAACCGAGATCATCGGCGAAGATCAGGACAACATTCGGCGGCGGGGCCGCGAACCCCGGCGGGAGCACCGACAACCAAAGGGCGAAGGCAAGGAGCAGCCGTTTCATGGTTATTCAATCATCCGGAGTGGGCGCGTTCAGACCACCGGGCCGCGTCGGGCGCGGATAGACTCCAGCAACGCACCCATCGCACGCACGCGCCCGGGTTGCGCGGCGGCGAGGTTCGCCCGCTGCCCGACATCGGCCGAAAGGTCATACAACTGGGGCTCGGGCGCGGTGCCGGATTCCACCGCCTTGTTGGTCACGAACGCGTCGCCGGGATACGGCGGGATGTAGACCCAGTCGGCCTCGCGGACGAGGGTGTTGGAGCCGATGCCCTCGGTCACGAGGCTGTCGCGGCCCCGCTCGGTTTTACCCAGGATGGCGTCGGCGAGCTGGAGGCCATCCGCCAGTTCCGCCGCGGCCAAGGGCACGCCGGCAAGGTGGGAAAAACTCGCGAGAAAATCGAGCTGACTGAGCAACGCGTGGGATTCCCCCGGCGCCACCCGGCCTGGCGCCCACACGATCGTGGGCACGCGCGTGCCGCCGTCGAAGAGGCTGTATTTGCCGCCGCGCAAGGGCCCGCAGGGGCGGTGTTCGCCGGTGAGCTCGTCGGCGCGGTCCTGATAGCCGTCGAGCAGGATGGGACCGTTGTCGCTGGAGAACACCACCACGGTGTTCTCCGCGATGCCGAGCGCGCGGAGATGGGCGAGCACCTCGCCCACCATCCAGTCGAGCTCCATGATCACGTCACCGCGCGCGCCCTTCGCGGAAGCGCCCTTGAACCGGGCGGAGGGGATGCGCGGCACGTGCGGTTGATGGAGGGCGAGGTAGAGGAAAAACGGGCCGGCCTGACGGCGGGTGATGAAGTCTTTCGCCCGTTCCAGAAACACGTCGGTCATGGTCGTATCGTCCCAGGTCGCGGACTTGCCCCCGCGGCAAAAACCGATGCGCGGCACCCCGTTCACGATGGTGTCGAAGTGTTGCCGGTCGCCGTGGCGCAGGGTGAGCAGTTCGGGATGGGAACGCCCGGTGGGCACGTCGGGGAAAGGATTCTCCTTTCCGTAATAAACCTCGAGCGGGTCGTCCGGGTCGAGACCGTGGACGCGTCGGTCTTTTACGAATACGGACGGCACGCGGTCGTTGGTCGCGGCCATGACGAAGGACTCGTCGAATCCGACATCGACCGGGGCGGGGCGGATCTCCCCGTTCCAGTCGATTCTCCCGTCACCGAGCCCGAGGTGCCACTTGCCGACCACCGAAGTGGCGTAGCCGGCGCGCTTGAGCGCGCCGGGCAGGGTGAGCTCGTCCGGACCGATGATGATGGGTGCGTCGCCGTCGAGGATGTGCGCGCGGGGGTTGCGCCAGGGGTAGCTGCCGGTGAGCAGGCTGTAGCGCGAGGGCGTGCAGGTGGCGGCGGTGGCGTAAAAGTTGGTGAACCGCACGCCCTCCGCCGCCATCTGGTCGAGATGAGGCGTGGGAATCCCGTTCGCGCCGTAACACCCGAGATCGCCGAATCCCAGATCGTCCGCATAGATGATCACGATGTTCGGGGGCGTTTGCGAGGGGGCGGAAGGGTTGGGCATGGGAATCGAGGCCAAGGCTCAGGGTGTCGTTACCTTCAAACGCACGAAACGGCGGCCGAGCCCGGGGGTGAAGGGCACGCTGACCTTGATCTGCTGGGTGCCGCCGTTGTCGCTCAACACGGTCGGCGCGCCGACGCCCGTCGTGCTCCAGTCGTCGGCGAGGGTGCCGCTCCACTGGACGGAATACGTGAGGTCGGTCGCGTCTTTCCTTTTGGTGTAGACGAAATCCAGCGTTCCGGCGCCCGGGACAAGGGAGTGGCTGGACGGGTTGTTCACCTTGGGGAGGCTGCCGCAGGCATACTCGAGCAGGTTGGGAATGCCGTCGGAATCGGGGTCGGCGAGGTCGGCGGCGTCGCCGGTGTTGGTGACGGTGCTGAAGTGTTGCTCACGCCACTGTTGCAGCGGGGTCAGCACGTTGATGGTCACCGCCGCGGCGGTGCTTTGACCGCCGAACCACTGCACGGGCCGGGCGACCAGTTTGCCGATTTCCGCCGGGCTGAGCGGCGCGTTGAACACGGCGAGGTCGGCGAGCGAGCCCTTGAACCAGCGATCCAGCACGGTGGTGACGTTGGGGCCGCCGAACTTCAGCGGGGCGCTGTTGGTGAACCCGAGGGCGAAGGCGCTGTCGCCGCCGACCAGTCCGCCGTTGTGATAAAGACTGATCACGGCGCCGGCGCGCACGACGGCGAAGTGGTGCCACGTGTTGGCCGCCACGTTGGCCTTGCTCAGGTCGAGATCCTGGGTGTTGGCGCTGGTGAAGTTGCGCAGCTGCAGGGTCGCTCCGCTGCCGTAGAAGGCGAGGGAGAGCGCGCCGGGGCCGAAGCCGCCGGATTCACCGAGCTGCATGATCACGTCGATATTCGAGGAGGTGCCGCGTTTGAACCAGCCCGCGATCGTCCAGTCGCCGGCCGCGAAATCCACCTCGGTGGTCGTGAGCTGGCGTTCGAGCCGGACGGCCCCGGCGGTTCCGTTTTCGGTCAGCGCGATGCTCCGGGTGTAGTCGGCGAGCGGCGAATCGGCGGGAAAGGCGGCCGCGCCGGTGCCCTGCACGTTCAAGATCGCGTCGCGTCCCTGGCCGCTGCGGTCGGTCACGTCGCCGGTTTGAAAGGCGTAGTTCAACACCGTGCGTTCGTCGCGCGTGGTGTCGGTGACGGTGTAGCTGAAACTCGCGGGGCCGAGATAACCGGCCGCGGGGGTGAAGCGGGCGGTGCGTCCGTCGGCAAGGAGGGTGACGGTGCCATTGGTCGCGGGGCCGATTTCCAGTTCGAGGTCGGCGAGCGGGGTCTCGACATCGCCGACGAGGGACCGGAGATCCACGTCGACGGCGGTGTCGCGCGGCGTGGTGAAAACGCCCGCGCCGGCGACCGGCGGATAGGCGACGTCCACACGGGTGACGAGGCTGGTGCGGCTGAGGCCGTTGGCCGCGGTGGCGACGGCGGTGAGGTGATGGGGTCCGCCCGCGAGCGACGGCGTGATCGAATAGGGCGCGGTGGTGTCGGTGCCGAGCAGGACCGCGCCAGCGTAGAAGGCGACGCTGGCGACGGGGCCGGCGGCGGAGGTCGCGACGGCGGTGAGCGTGAGGTCGCCGGCCTTGGCGACGACCGCGCCGTCGGCGGGCGAAGTGAGACTGACCTGAGGTGGCAAGCGCCCGTAAACCAGGGTGAGTCGCGGGCGGTTGGCAGCGGTGGCGTTTTCCCGCGTGCCGTAGGAGATGATGCCGTTGCTCGTCTCGGTGGTGGCGAAGACCTTGAACGAGACCAGCCCGCTCGCGGGGAGGGAGGTGGTGACATCGGCGGCGGCGGTGGTGGCGGCGGCGGGTATCCAAGTTCCCAGGACGGCGCCGGCGGCGGGGCGGTTGTTCCAGGTGATGCCGGTCTCGCTCCAGGTGGTGTCGTCCACCTTGGCCACGGCGTTCACGCCGGGGACGTTGGCGGTGAGGCAGGGCAGGCTCAGCGTGCCACCGAGGAGCACGCCGCTCGGGGCCGGAAGGTCGAAACGCAGAAAGCTCTCGCGGTTGAAGGTGGCGCCCGCTTTTTTGACGATCATCGTCGCCTGGGTGCCGAAGTTGGAATTCACCGCAGTGGTCGCGTCGTGGACGTAGCTGTCGGCCACGGGTGCGAGATTCACGATTTCGGGGGCGAGTTTGTAGAAACGGGCCTTGAAGGTCTTTCCGGCGGCGTTGGCGGTGGCGACGCTCAGCGCGATGGTCGGGCTGGTCTGGGTGACGGTGACGCCGGGGTCGGCGCCGACCAGCGTTCCGCCATCGAGCGCGATTTGCAGGGCGATGGAACCGGTGTTGAGCTGGGTGGGATCGCTCACGCTCACATCGATGAAGGCGCCGTCGTCGCGCACCAGCACGCTGGCTTTTTTGTTGGAGGTGACGCCCCCGTAGGTGTGGACGTTATCGGTCCAGAAATTGATCGCGGTGATGCCGAGCGTGTTCTCGCGCACCGCCTGCACGTTGGCGTTGTTGTTCAAGATCGTGACGTGCGGAGACGCGGCGTAGTGGCCGGTGCGGGCGGCGGTGCGGCCGGGGAGGAGGATGTATTGGTAGGTCGTGTTGGTCGGGTTGTCGCCGTGCTCGAAGGTAAGGCGCAGGTAGTTGCGGGTGAGCGGCGTGGTCGAGCCGCCGGCGTCGATGTCGCTCCATGCGCCGGTGCGGGCTTCGCGCACGGCCCGGACGGCGGGGGCGGTGGGGAAGTGGTAGCCGATGTCGGAGCCGGCGACATGGCCGGCGAGATGCGCCCAGGAGACGCCGTCCAGGACCTCCGTCCAGCCCAGGGCGGAGGGCCGGGCGGTGCCGTCGACGGTGAAGGCGTTGCTGCCGGCGCCGTTGATCTTGCGCTGCTCGATGGTGGTCTCGATCGGTCGCGAATCGGTGCTGGTGATCCCGGCGCCGAGGCAGACGATCTCGTCGTCGAACATGAACCAGGATTTTTTGCCGGTGAGGGTCACGCCCACCCCCTTGAACTGCATGCCGGCGGCGCCGTAGCGGTCGAGGGTGGCGCCGCCCACCCAGGCATGCGGCGAGAGGGTGCTTTGGCCCTGCCCGCGCGGGCCGAGGGAAGACGTCTGATGCGGTAGTTTTTCGTGGGTGACGTCGGCGGTGACGCCGGGCAACCGGTGGTGATCTACCGTGGCCCAATAGGCGTCGGCGAAGGCGTTCAGGTCGCCGTTGTAAAGAATGGTCTGACCGTCGCCGGTGAACCAGCCGCGCAGATTTTCGCCGTTGATGGATTCGAAGTTGGCGATGCGGGTGGAGGACATCGACAGCCCGAGACCGTGACCGGCGGCGAGGTGAACCACCCGATCCATTTCGGCGAAGGTGTAATGCGCGATCAACTCGCCGCGGCGCGCGACGGACGGGTTTTCCATCAGCTGTTTCGCGAGCGGCAGCGTGGTCAGCGGGCGACCGGAGACGAAGTTGCGCGTGTAGTCGGCGAGAGCCCATTCCTTGATCATGCTCTTCATCCGCGCGGCTTCGGCCGGCGGGGCGAACTCGGCGATGCGCAGGATGGAATCCATCATGGTGTTGCCGTTGGGCGTGGCGGCGGCGCGTCCGGCCTCGCGACCGCGCACGAGATCGAAAACGTTGCCGTTATAGATGATGGGCTCGTAGGAATCGAAGACCCAGCGGAACAGGTTGCTCTGCGACGGATCCGTCACCGCCCAGGACGAGCCGCTCAACCACGCCAGGGTCGGGGCCATGTTCTGGATCAACGAGGAGCCGTAACCGGCGGTGTAAGGGTGGATATCGTGCTGGATAAAACTGCCGTCGGGATAAAAACCGTCGCCGGATGTGGCGTAGGGAAAGACCGCGCTGAACGCATCGCGGGCGAGGGCGATTTTGGCGCCGTCCTTGACCAGACAACCGCGCAGGGCGACGACGCGGGCCTTCCATACCTGGTTGGCCTGGGTCATGTCCGGAACGGGAACCTGGAAGTTCACCGCATTCATGTAGTTTGTCAGCTGGGCGGGGCTCAGCTGATCGTGGAGAAGGACGCAGGTATCCGTGAGCCGAAGCGGCGTGCCGATCTCCCAATCCCACCAGTTGAAATATTGTTTCGTCGCTGCGCCGTAGCGGTTGGCAAACATCCAATCCAGGCCGCCGATCGTGTCCGCGAGCAGCGTCGCGTTGCCCGCGAGGGAGCAACCCGGGGTCGCGTAGGCCAGGGCAATGTCCCTGAGCCGCGAATACGAATCCGTGATATGGGAAGAGTCGGTCGTGCTCGCCAGATCGCCCCACAGAAAGGAGCGCGTGGGCGATTTATCGAGGCTGGCCCAGTGGGTGTTGGCGGTGCTGGCGATGCTGTTGAGCCGCGAAATGACGTTGGTGTCGGCGATGTCGTAGCCCGTGCCGATCAGGCTATCGCGCCACTTGAGGCGCAAATCGTCGAACTCGTCCGCGTGGACGGAGGGAATGAAGCAAAGAAGGATAAAACCCAAAAAAACGGATAAAAAGCGGGGAACTCCTTCATTTGATCCCAGGCTTGATACTTGGGGGCATGACCCGGCCTTTAAAATAATTCCGGTTGGGCGGGACATTGCGGCGGAGGGGGAAGACGGGCGTAATGAAGTTGGGGCGACCTGACACGCATCGGACCGACTCCGATACCGGCATACCAGGAAACAGTCGACCCTGGGCGCAAACAAACTCAACCCAAGCTTCGGCGATTCCGTTAGGTGAATTTTCATTAAGCACTTATAAACAAACACTTCACGCGATTTAATCGATCGAGTTCGGGCGGCATGGCGCGCCGCCCCGGGCGACCGGCGAAAATTCTTTTAAACGGACAGATTCAAGGCCTCAGACGGTGCGATATCCGGCCGGTCCCGGCATGGGGAATCTTTACGCCGGGAAGATTTGGCGCCGCAAAGTGCCGCGCCGAACAAATCGAAGAAACTCCCGACAATACAAATAACTTGTAAGCAAATAATTAGTAACGATGACCTAACGGGATCGTATAACGGGCGATTGCTCCCCGGAGGCAGGCGGATGAATTTTCGGTCGTCGCCTCCACCCCTTCCGCACCGGCCGCGCCCCACGCCTATCCTACCCCGTTTAGCTTCAACGCCCTGCCTATCCGTAAAGGTCCCTTGTGAATAAAAACCAGGGATTTTCGGCATCACAGACCACATTTCCCCAATACCCCCATGTATCTTAAACGCCCTCGCACCGCTATTTCGGCCTCCGTCCTGCTTGCCCTCGCCGCCCCTGTCCTCGATGCGGCGGCGCTGACCTGGGATATCACCTCGGATGGCGCCACGATCACCCCGGGCACCGGCAACTGGAGCCTGGTCGACGCCAACTGGAACAACGTCGGGACCAACGAGGCCTGGTCGCAGACCAGCGGCACCGTGGCCACGAATAGCGCGCTATTCGCCGGCGCCGACGCGGCGGCCGATTCCTATGAGATCACTTTGTCCGAGCCCTTCGCCACCCAAGGTGTGACCTTCAACAACACGGGCTACAAATTGTCCGGCGGGGCGATCTTCCTTGGCAACAGCCCGACGACCACCATCACCAATTACTCGGTGACGGTCGCGGCGGGAAAAACCGCGACTATCAACTCGAACATCTCGGGCTATAACGCGGCGGCAACCTTTACCGTCAACCTCGCCAGCGTGTTGAATCTCGGGGGAAATCTGGATACGATCCAAGGGCGATTCGCGGGCGACGGCACCTTGAATATAACCGGCGGAACGTCCACCCTCAGCCAGACGAATTTCAACACCAATATAATAAATCACACGGGCGGAACAATCACCCTCCAGGCCACGTCGTTAAACAATATCGGCTTCGCCAACGGCAAGAACACCAGCTATACCATTTCGGGATCAGGCGTCATCAACGCGCCAAGCAACGGCATCGTCGTGGGCAGAACCAGCAATCTCTCCCAAACCACGACGCTCACGGTTCAAGCGGGGGGCGCCATCAATATCGGCACAGTGGGCGCGGGGCGGCTTTTTCTCACCGGTGGCGTGGCCAATAACAACTTCTCTAGCGCCTTGATCGACGTTCAGGGCGGCGCGCTCACCGTGGGCGCGGGCGGCTCCACCAATAATATTACATTTTTCAACAATGGATCCCTGGCCAACCGAACCGCGGTCCTGAAGGTGTCCGGAGGCACCGTGACCTCCAACGGCATCCAATTTGGCGGACCGACGGCGGGGTCGACGACCTACGACGCGACGTCCAGCGCCGCCATCCAGCTGACCTCCGGCAGCCTTTACGTGGGCGCCGCCGGCATCACCCGAACCTCCGGCGCAACCTCTTTGCCGGTGACCATCCAGCTGTTGGGCGGCACGCTCGGGGCCGCCCAGAACTGGTCGTCCACCCTTGATTTTAAACTCGGGGAGGTCGGTCCCGCCATCCAGGCGGCCGACAGCGCGGGGCTGGCGCGCAACATCACGCTTTCCGGTGTTCTTTCCGATGACACCGCCGCCGGTGGGTTTACCAAAACCGGGGCGGGAGTCCTTACCTTGTCCGGGGCGAACACCTACTCGGGGGCGACCACGGTGAACGAAGGCGTGTTGGTTTTTGGCAAAAAGATCGGTAGGTCGACGGCATCCACCGTGTCGGTCGGCGCGACCGCCGGCATCGGCTTTGGTGTTCACGAGTCCGACACGACCTATTTCTCGAAGGCGGAGACGGCCGCCATCTTCAACAATCCGGCATCCTCCGGCTTTACGCTGACCGCGGGTGCGGGGATCGGGATGGATGTTGATAGCGTGGCCGTATCGGTTGATCAAACGGAGGTTCTCTCGGGCTCCAGCTCCTTGGTGAAGTCCGGCTCCGGCACGCTGATCCTTTCCGGCTCCAATACCTACACCGGCCTCACCACGGTGAGCGCGGGCGACCTGGTGGTGAACAATGCCAACTCGCTGGGCTCCAACGCCGCCGGAGCGGTGGTCCTGAACGGGGCGCGCCTGGCATTGAGCAACACCACGGTGACCGGGGAAAGCATTTCTATCACGGGCAACGGCGGCACCGGATCGCTGGGGGCGTTGCGGGGGGACTCGGGTTATAGCAAATGGGCCGGGCCGATTTTGATTTCCGGCGCCGCGACGCTTCTTGATACGCGCATCGGTGCGTTATCCAACGCGACCCTCGAAATCGCCGGGGTGATCGATGACGGCGCATTGGATCAACGGCTGATCTACCGCCAATCGGATAGCACCGCCAAGATTATCGTTTCCGGGGCCAACACCTACTCGGGACCCACTTCCGTGGCCGGCGGCGTGGTCGAGATATCATCGTTCAACAGCGTGGTCGGAGGCGGCCCGAGCAGCAGTCTGGGCGCTCCGATCACTCCGGAGAACGGTTTGGTCGTGATAAGCTTCCTCAACGTGGACGGCCACCTTCGCTACCTGGGAGCCGGTGAGACCACGGACCGGACCATCGGGATCGGCAACGGGACAAGCGCCACCAACTTCGCCAACGCGACCCTCGAGCATAACGGGACGGGCGGTGCGCTCGTCTTCAGCGCGCCGATTTTTAACGTCGCACAGGCGGGTGTGACCGCCACGTCGCCGCGCGGTCTTGTTTTAAGTGGTTCCAACTCCGCCTTGAACACCATCTTCGGCGTCATTCAGGACAATTTGGTCGGCGCCTCCGGAACGGCGGCGATCACGCTCACCAAGCAGGGCTCCGGGACATGGATCCTGGCGGGAGCAAACACCTACAGCGGGGCCACCACGGTAAACGAAGGCACCCTGACCTTGGGCGCGAGCGGCGTTTTGCCGGACGCCTCCCCCGTGCTGCTTGGCGCCGGCTCCCTGCGCGCCACCGCCTCCGAGCCGGAAACGGCGGCGACCCTGGATGTGACCGCCGCCGGTTCGATCGAGCTGGTCGGCGGAGCGCGCCTGGTCTTCGCCGATAGCAGCGCGGTCGACTGGACCGGCGGCACCTTGGCGATCCAAGGCGATTTTGTCTCCGGTTCGTCGTTGCGCTTCGGAACCACCGCCGCCGGGTTGACCGCCACCCAGCTCGGCTTGATTTCCGGCGCCGGCCTCACCGGGTTCGCCCTGGATGCCGACGGCTTCCTTACCGCCACGAGCACGGAAAGCCCGGGCTACTCCACCTGGGCCGATGATCCCGCCAAGGGCAATATCCCGGGCGAGCCGGAAACCGGCGACTTCGATGCGGACGGTATCTCGAACCTCCTCGAATATGCCTTGGGAACGAATCCGCGCGTGGCCGGCACTCCGGCCGGCCTGCTCACCGGGAGCAGCGTGACTTATGTGAAAGGGGCCGATGCCATCGCAAATGGCGACGTCTCCTGGACGATCGAAGCCTCGACCACCCTCGCCGCCGATTCCTGGTCCGAAGTGGTTACCCAAGCGGCCGGCAACGCCTCGCCGACCATCTCGCACGTCTATACTCCCGGCACTCCGGCGAGGCAGTTCTTCCGCCTCAAAGTGAGCCGGCTACCCTGAGCCGATGGCCTGACGGGCCCTCCCGGTCTTCCCGCGCCGTGCTTCGTTGACGATCCGAAGGAGAACCGCACGGAATTTGGTCCCGGACGCGGATAGTGATTGATTCGCGCCGGGCCGGCCGGCAATTTTTCCGGCTCCTCAAGCGGACGCCTAGCTCAGTTGGTTAGAGCACATCCTTCACACGGATGGGGTCACAGGTTCGAGTCCTGTGGCGTCCACCACTTTAATAACCCGCAATCTCCCAGTGAGTTGCGGGTTTTGCTTGGACTGAAAACGGGCAAAAGTTACGACAAAGTTACAACAGCGTGCCTTGGTTAATATGGTTTGCAACTGACATAAGTGCCTAGAGGGAAATAGGCATAAAGCCCACGCTGTTTCGGACTGGAATCGACACGCAAAGCCACACCTACAGGTTCCATGTAGTCCAGTGGACGCATGGTTCTGATAGGTCGGAACCATGCGGAGGGCAGGTTCAACTTAGAGCCCGTTTAGGCACGAAAAACTGATCTTTGTTAACGATCCCGACGAAAGGGCGGAGATGGTCACGGAGGAGATTGAGTTGGTTTAGGCCAAGCGGCTCTCTCGCGATCAACACCCGGGCGCTCATGCGTAGGCCAAGGTTGAGAACGATCACGCTGGGTATCGCGAAATGTTCGGCGATGAGCTTGGGGAGCTGCTCAATTCCCACGCCAAACTTTTCGCCCGGTAACTCCATAATGGTTTCGAGCATTTTTGGTTGATGCTGGACATACTCTTTGAGCGAGCCGTCGGGGGCTATGCTTCGCGCGATGCATGCGCCCGCCTGCTGAATCTCGAGGAAATCAAGCTGGTCGACGGTGAAGTGAAGCGCCTCCGGTGAACGGCGGGCGGTGATGGGTGATGCCATGGTCAAAACACCTCCGTCTTGAGCGTGGCCACGTTCGGTTGGATCAGATAAGCGGGACAGTCGCGGATCAGGCGCCTCAGTATCGGCTCGGCGACGATGGCGTCGATGAGGCGTGAAGCGGACGCGATGTGGAGCGCGGGGATCGACTCTTCGGGCGCGAGTCGCAGCAGGCCTCGCAAGGCCACGATCTGCTTGAACGTCGCGGGTTGCTCCACTGACGCGGAACCGAAGGCATGACGCGGCAGCTGCGCGAAAATCGCAGAGTGTTTCGTGAAGCTGGCGACGAGGCCGTAGCGCATGGTTCCGGCATCGCGTTGGAAGACTTGCAGCGTGGCGGCTTCCGCCCGCCAAACGAGGAGCTTGCGCCCCCCGTCCGGCAGCTCCGTGAGATGAAACGGAGGCAGATCCGAGAGGGCGCGGCGCCAGTAGGTTTTGACTCCGCCAATCTCGACGAGGACGCGGGCGCGTTCGGCTTGCTCCCGAAGCGGCAGCAGGCCGATGGCGAGGAGGGCGTCGCGCGCACGTGCGACCGGCTGGTTGGGGCCAAGGTGCAGTCGAGCGGGTGGTGGCGCAGGGCGGACGGGAGCGGATGCGGAAAGTAAATGAGTGGACGAGCTTGAGCCAGGAAATGGAGACATAATTTTGGATGTGTTTGGTTGCATGGATGGTGGGCGTTCAGTGCCTCGCGTTTATTCGTCGGAATCGGGCAGTGGCTGATCGGCGTGGAGCTGGTAGACCTCTCGGGGTGAAGGCAGCGCCGGCGGCAGTGCGCCCCCGTCGTCCGGTGGGAGCGGCGTGAACTCCATGCTCAGAGCGGAGCACTCCATGCGAAGGGTTCCGTCGGAGAAGCAGAAGGTCGCACCGGCTTTCAGGGCGGCCGTGATTCGTTCGGCGTCGGCGAGCGAGAACCGCATGACCCGTAGGGCGTCTCCCGTGTTTTCGATCAGGGTGATAGCCTCGTCCGGTGAGATCGGGAGCTTGACGAGGGAGCGGCCATTGTAGGCGAAAAAAACGCAGCACGTGCTGCGGCAATGAGATTGTTCAAACATAGGATTGGAGGCCGACGGACGAACGCATGGTGCGTGTCCGCTCGGCGGATGATTTGGGATTGGTGAATAAAAAAGCCCCCGCCTCACAGTGGGGGCGGGGGCTGGTTAGGAACGCGGCGGTGGTCAGTAGTCTGACCGTCCGGCGCGGAAGGCTTCATAGCGACTGGTGGCGCAGGAGAGCTGGCCGTCGTGCACCAGCAGGAGTATTCCCGGCACGCCATGGACGATCCGCTCCGCCGCTTCCGGCGTCAGGGCGGCGAACGGAAACGCGAACGGGATGTCGCGTCCGTAATCCGCACGGACCAGGACGGCGATGCTTTCAGGATCGCCGGGAGTTCGCGCCGACGGTGGCAGCGGGAGCACTTTGGCCGACCAGGCCTCGAATGGTTCCATGGTGTGGATGAAGCCCGGAACAAGGACCTGTTTTTGGTGGTGCAAATGCAGGACGCCGTCCGCGCGGCGGTGCCGGGTCGTGATGGCTCCGTCGGCGGCGATGGTTAGGAATTCCACTCCGTTCTCGCGGGCGGAAAAAGCGACGGGATCTATCATAGCAGAGGAGGGCACGCATGGGGTGCGCGGGCGTTGTAGTGAACCTGCCCTGCGTTGAGCAGAGCGAGCGGGGGCGGAAGCACGCGGATCAGCTCATCCACGTCACGGGCGTCGAGCGGCTCGCGGGCGAGAACCAGCGGATATTTTTCCGATTCGACGACGAAGAGCGTTATGACACTCCGAATGCGAATGCGACGATGAGCTGACTTGGGCAGCGGGTAGATCCCGACCCAAAGGTCGGACTCCCCCACGGTGAGCTGCGATATGATCCAAGGCAGCAACCCCGGAAAGGGGGTAACGTGGATGTGCCGCGAGCCGTTCTTTGCCCGGCTGCGGATGACGACGTCACCGTCGTAACGCAGGGAGAGAAAATCTTCGCCGTCGTCGGTGAAGTGCAGCCCATCTTCCCGGTAGCAGTGCTGAATGCGATGCTCCTTCATGCCATCGCCTCCATCGACATGAAAGAAAGGCCTTTCGTGTAATGCTCAATGGATACGAGTTTTCCATGGAGCTGATCCATGAGCGACTGCTCGTCGCCGATCCAGACGGCGTCGATGCGCGGGCACTCCGTGAGGAAATCGACGGCGTCGGCGCGACTGCGAACTTGAGGACTCCATCCGATGTTTAGGTGGGATCCGTCATCTCGCCGCCATGAGACAATGAGAAGAAGGGAATTTTGGAGTGGGTTTCGCCACGGGAATTTCACCCAGATCGACAACCTGCGAGTAGCCAGCGTGGCGAAGATCAGTCGCGCGATAGAGGCGGGAACCTGCAGCATAAGCTCCGGGTCGAGCACGGTTCCCTGTCGCCACCAGGTGTAGCCGAGGCCTTCGGGGAATAAAATGATGCCTGCTCCATTCGGGGCACAGGGAGAGAAGAAGCGTCCGGCGTGGTGAGGCACGGGCACGAGGTGGATAAACGTTTTCATGGTAAAATGGAGGCGTCATGCGCCGTCTCCGCTTGCTAGGTAGTCTTGTCCGTCGGCGCATGCCGGCGGGGTCGCACGGACTCGTGCGACGGATCGGGATCGAGAAAGCTCGAACCTGCCGTATCGCATTTGCTGGCCGCGTAGACCGGGGGCGAAGCCACGGTCGAAGCGGCCAGGGTCGCCTTTATTCCGAGTCCGAATCCGAAATCGAAAGTCCGGCGTATTCAGAAAGCACTACATTAATTAGCTCCAGGCGGAGCCGGTAACGATGTGCGGCGGCACGAATTTGATTCGAGTGCTGGCTCATCCAATTTGGCTGAAAGTCCGGTTTCAGTTCCGGGTAGAGCGCGACGATTTCGAATCGCAGTTCGTCGAGTGGCCGGTTGTTCGCGAGGCCCAGGATCAAAGATTCGAGAAGCCAGATCCGAGTTTCGAATTCTGTATTGGCTACGGTGGCTGGAGCGTGGCTCCGAATCGGCAAGGGCGGTGTCGGCAAGGCCGGTGAGGTCGCGGGAGCCGACTGTAAGTGCGGCACTGGGAGCGGTCTCACGCCGTCCGGTGCGATGTGACTGCTCAGAGTCAGAACGACGAGCCCGATCCAGATAACCCGAATAACGCGAGGACGAGTAGAAAGGGGGACTTCGTAGCTAGCACTATAGCCATGCATTTTCCCGTTTCGTAACGGATGATTCAGGCCCATCAATTTTCATCCAAGTTACCGACGACTTGAAGCAGGGGCTTCCAGGGCCGGAGCGTGGCGAACTCCGGCATGCTCCTACGCTGCGGTCCTTGGGTGGCCGGCTTGGAGGTCGGCGGCGGCGCCAGCGTGAGAGTTGGTCCATGCGCTACAGCGCAAAGGTGCGGCAGGATTTGAAACACGGCGGCGCACTGGCCGGGATCCAGCGGTCCGGATATGACTGCGATTGCCTGGGTGCCCGTAGAGTTTCCCAATACACGGAGGCTCGGAACGCCGAGCAGGGCCGCTTGCCTGGCCGACAGCGGATGACGGTGAATGCGGAGCGTAAATGAAGGCTCAAGAAAACCTCGGGTTCGGAGAAAATCGGGAAGTTCCGGAATCCAGCGGCGTGTCGAGAGTCCGCTGAATTCAGAACGGAGCCACCCGTCTGCGGTCAGTGTGTGGCTCTCCGTTCCGTCGGAAGTTTGGAGGTTAAAAATGATCTGGGTCATGGTCAGTAGCGGTTGTGAAAGCACGCCGGTCCACGTGGGCTAAGCGTGCGGAGGGGCTGCTCCGGCAGGGATCGAAAATGGATCGAATCCGAAAGCTCGCCCCTTACTGGCCGGTGCACCCGGCGCGAAGCGCGGGCGCACTGGCCCTCGTCCTCATACATTGATTAATGCTTATCTTGTGTCTGCGGAACTGCGGGCGGCATGAGTCTCGTGCCGTGCTGCATTTAACTCCGTCCGCCGCCTGTGACTAGTTAGGTAATACTTCGAGAGCCCACCATGGAAGCGGCGGGTTTCGATAGACTACTTTGCCCTGAGCGGTGGCGGCCACAGGCCGCAGCGGCGTGTTAAACGAAGAGTTGTCCACCACGATGGCAAAGTTAACGAACGCCAGTGCCGCCTTCACGTTTTTGCGCATACGCTCGTAGCGCGGGCCGATCTTTTCGGGCGGCACGCGGTGGCCCCCATCCTGCACTCGGCTCTGGACGCGAAGTGCGCTGAGTTCGGCTGATTCCACGCAGATAAAAATCAACACCACGGTATATCCGGCTGCCTGCGCCTCACGAAGCGACTGAACTTTTTCTCCCACCGGGTCGGAAAACACGGTCTCCGTGATGAAGTTTTCCCGCTTCGCGATCATCTCGCGACGGCGTTTCTCGGCCAAGTCGGCCGCCAGACGTTCGGTCGATTCTCCTTCGGGCGCGCCCGCTACGATGAGCGTCTTCGCCAACAAGTCGGCGTTAATGAAGGGAAGTTTGATGGAGGAGAGATACTGTTGGTAAAATGTGCTCTTTCCCGCCCCGTTGGGGCCCACCAGCACGAGCAAGAGAGGGCCAGCTTGCTGCGTCAGCTTCGCCAGTTGCGCCAAGATAACATTCGGCAGCGACGTCGGCATGTGCTCAGACGGATGCGTGAGTAGCGGTGGAAGTGTGTTTAACCGCGTCCCTCGATCCATCCGGGTTCAACCGCGTGATGGTTCCCGCTTGGCCTGGCTCGGAGCCATACAGCGGCACTCCGCGCGCGCTGATTTCGCGCAGCCATGCTCCGTCATCCGCACCTTGGTCGAGAAATCCGGTCAGCACAGCGGCGACTTCCTGGCGCTGGCCGGACTCGGCCACACGACTGATTTTCATCGTGCCACCTATGCGCCCCAGCAAACGCCCAAGGGCATCGCCCGGCAGTTGGGACTCAATCGCGCGTCCGATGGCCGCCCAATGTTCGATCTGCCCAGTAATTGAACGATTGAACAGTTTGGCCGAGTTGCGGGCCTCCTCCACGAGTTCTCCTGAAAGCTTTACGGGCATGGATTGGCTCATGGACGGATGGTAGTAAAATACTACCTGTCGTCAAGACAGACGGCTTAAATCCTAAGGTAGGTCCGTCCGGACAATCCGTAACCCGTGAAGTCGCGCCCCACGCACACGGATTAACTAAGGGCCGATTCAATGTGCACCCGGTGCGGCCAGTTTTCATCCACTCGTTTCACGCCCAGTTCTCGGGCCTTTTCGTCACGTCCGTCGCGGATTCGGTTTAATTCGTCTTCAAAATAGGCCTGGAGCAGACGATGCGCTTCCTTAGCGTCGAGGTGGACAATCAATCGAGCTACGGTCCCGTGTCCTACCGGCTGGCGATCATTAAGCAGGCGACTCATGGTGGCCGGATCCATCCCTAATGTCTCGGCCAGTGCGAGACCGTTCATGCCTTTGGCCTGCTGCATTGCGATCAACGTTTTAGAGAGATTACTCACGATGTAATTTCGATCAAAATTGATAGCGTTGTCAATTTCTGCTTGCGGCAAAGGTAAAATTGATAATCTTATCAATCATGAACACGCTTCTTTTGCTTCAAACGCCCTTCCAAAACCCCGTCAACCTGCAGGCAGGCCTCGCCGTCCGTTTTTCGCGGCTGGTCTTGGAGAGCCTTCATCAACTTTTCGGGAACCTCCACGATGTGGTCGAGGTGCGTATCGACGAGGTCGCTGTGCGCCGCGTGCAGGAGTGCTCCGCGAGTTACGCGAACGCCGACACCATTGGCGAAGCCGAGGTCGTTTTCGTGCTGCGTGACGGCCGCCGGCACTCCGAGTCCTGCACCATCGAAGCGAAAGGCTTTCATGACCTCGTAATCACCACCGACGCCGAGGCCGCCTGGAACATCAGCTGAGCATCGCCGACCGGAAACATTCAGAGCCGTCCCCTTTAATTTCCTCACCCACCATGACCACTGCTCTTCCCTCTAAAACCGCTACTACCGTCTCACTCACTCAGATCCGTGCTTTCATCCAAGGTCGAAAGTCAGACCACCGCCTCCTGCAAATCCTGAAGGCTCATTTTGATGCCGTGCCTGCCGCCGCGATGCTTCGCCATCGGGTTCCGCTAAACGCTTGGCGCGACGACCAGGTGGACGGCGCGGCGTTTCACGCAGATCTCATCCGCGCCGTGGATCGCCGGATTCCTGCGGCGAAAGCGTCGCGTCATTTACGTCCGGCACTGCGGATTCTCGACCGCTTCGGTTTCGAGCCCCTGCCGGAGATCGACGTAGATGACCTCTTGATTGAATCCGCCTCTCTCGGCATCCGAGGAAAGCTGGACCTGATGGGACACCTCCGAGGCCGTCCAGCCGTCGTCGAAATCAAGACGATGCACCGGATTCCAGACACTTTCGCTCATCTGGAACATGCCGTGCAGGCCTCTCTTCTCTTCGCTCTTGCGTGGGATCGGGCACCGAAAAAAGACACGGATCGTGTCGCCGTTCTCTACGTCGAATCGACTGCTCCTCACCGCGCCTTTCTGCTGGAGGTCCAACGGCCTCACAAATTCATCAACGTCGGTTCGCAGATCGCGGCCCACCTGCTTGGGAGAGTTTAGCCATGAGCAAAATGAGGGAATTTAAGGCCCTCATCGCGATTGCAGACCTGCTCGGTGGAGAAAGCTCCGCCACCGCTTTGACCGGATTTGATGCGATCTGCGCCGAGTTGTTGCGCGAGGAGGAGCGAACCGGATCCCGCCCAGATCAGCACATCCGCCTCTACCGGAAATGGGCCAGGCGTTTGCTTCCCGATAACTGGGTGACGGCGGCCGAGGCGGTTCTGCGCGCCCACAGCCTCGTGTGGATCGACTATATCGCCTCGCTGAACGAGGGAGACCTTCCGGTGAACGAGCGGCTGAAAATGCTGCTCCTTTTGAATGATCGCCCGGATTTCGAGCCGTGCCCTGCCTTCTGGCAGGCGGCAAAGTCACTGCGGGAAGCATGCGCGCTTGAACAGGTCACTCCCTCCTCGGCAAAGCCCAGGAAAGGACGTGCGGTCTCATCGCCGCCCGCCCCTGCGATGATTGATCGTCGAGCGCTGGCGGAAGCGACGGAGGTTTTCACCCGTAGCCAGGCAGAGGCGCGCGACCGGGTGCTGGCCTTGGCGCAGCTCTACTTCGACTCTCCGACCCTTGGGCGATTGCGCCCCCGCACCTCACCGCTTCTGGTCGCTCCGACCGGCTCGGGAAAGACCGCCTTGCTGCGTTCAGTCGCGAAAGCACTCGATGCTCACCTGCTGCGCTTGACGGTTGCGGAGTGGGTGCCGATCGGGGCTAGCCGCGACCTTACCCCCGCCTTGGTCGAAGTGGCGGAGGCCTTGGGTGAACATGCGCGAGTGATCGTGTTCATAGACGAGTTGGATAAATTCGTAGACGACGGCAGGAGCTGGTCCCGCTCGGCCGGAACCGAAGTCTTTAACATCCTGGAGCGCACCCTACCCGCGAGCGTCTTTTCAATTTTGAAGAAAGAAGGCGAAACACGTCAGCTTATCGAGGAAAGACTGCAGTCGGGCATGTTTGTCGTCGGCGCGGGAACTTGGCAGTCACTCCATCAGGCGAAGCCCAAGTCACCCCTTGGATTCTCCACGACATGTGTCACTGAGACATCCGATCCCATCCTGCTGAGAGCGATCAAGGAGGCCGGCTTCCCTGCCGAACTACTCGGGCGCTTCCACAGCCGCCCCGTAGCTCTGCCCTACCCGACCCGGCAAGAAACAGAAGAGTTGTTCCGCCGGTTTGGTATCGCGGATCGTGCCGCTCGCGTCGGCTTCGAGCCGCGCCTGCGCGAGTTTTCCTGGGAGCCGTTCGGGTTCCGGTCTCTCGAAAGCCTGCTGGCTGATCTGCTACTGGCAGAGCGAGACCGTGAGCGTGCGTCCGTCCATTCTGTCCACTGAACCATCGCGCCATGCTCTACGATTGGACACTGGCAGAATCTTACGTGGCTCAAAAAGCTAAGCTGAGAGGTCACCCAGCCACGATCACCGCCGACAAGTTCGTCGGCATGACCGGCCATGCCCCGCATCTATGGCTGACCCCAGGAGTGCACACCATCCTTGCACGGGCAGCCGAGCCGTGCCCGCCGGGCAGGATCTGGTCTCTGCGCTTGGGCGTTATGCGCTACATTCAAAAGCAGATCTGGCGCGACCGTTTCCTTGGCGGCTACGTGGGAAAATTACGCGGCGGAGAACTCTTGGTCGAGCGGGTAGACGTGCGCCTGATCATCGACGACGGCGAACCCTTTATGCTCAGGCTCGTCGTCGTTCTCCTGGAAAGTGAGATGCTCTTGGCCGAAGCGAATGAATTCGATCTCGGTGCAGACTACTGGGCGGAGCGTGCGATCATCCGGGCACTCTTTCTGGAGTCTCGATGACGGCCTTACTAGGTCGCACCGGAGAGCGCATAGACCGTCTTTGTCCGACCCCATCGCCTATGATGCTTCATCGCCCTGTTCGAGTAAGGCTCACGCGATCCTGTCGAATCATCGTTCTCCTCTTTCATGCCCAAAATCTCATCACTCCAAATCGCAGGCTGCGCGCTCACCCACCGAGGCAAGATGCGCGCCGAAAACCAGGACGCTTTCGTAGCCGGCGATCATGCCGAGCCGCCACCACCGCCGGAGCAGACGGTGATCCGAGATTTCACCCTCGTCGCCGACGGCTCACTGGTCGGGGTGATCGACGGCATGGGCGGTCTTGGTGGCGGCGACGTGGCTGCGGACTGGTTGGCGCGGCGCTGGGCCGGGCGACGTCCGGCCTCGGCGACGGCCCTGAAGCGAAGCCTGGTGCAGGACCACCTGGCATTGCTAGCGGAGGCGCGGGAATCTGCGCACCCGCTGATGGGCGCTGTGGCGACCGGAGCGATGTTTCGAGGCGACAAGATCGACGTGTTTCACGTCGGCGACACCCGGGCCTTTTTCGTCGGGCCGGTGAACACGGTGCTTTTGACCAAGGATCACGTGAACGCGCGCGGCGTGCTCACCCAAGGGTTCGGCGGTGGCGAGTTGCCAGGTTCGGCCAACGAGATTGATCCGCTGATGCTGCGCCTGGAGTGGCCGCAGGAGCAGGCGCTTTTGTTGGCTAGCGACGGCGCATGGCGACACCTGGCGCCCGGGGTGATCTCGACGATCTACGGTGCTAGGCCGAAGCTGCACGACTTCGTGCTGACCTTGGCTGCGGTGATTTTGGCCGGGCCGGCCGACGACAACCTAACTCTCATGGCGCTGCGCCCTCGTGCATGAACGGCAGCACGATCAACGTTGCCGTGGCAAAACCTTTTCACACCGCCTAATCTAACCACACAAGCTAAGCCTCGGCCTCGTTTCTGGTCACTTCACCTTCATCCTGGTCGAAGGGAATCTGCTGGCCGCGACACACGAGGGCTTCGCCCTCGATGACGATTTCTGGATCGAACGATTATTATTCAGAACTCAGCTGCTCACGCCGAACGATTCGCCCCCTTCATAAGAAGTAAGATCCAATTTTTCACTTCGCCGGTTTAAGATCACCCATTTTGGGGCTGCGAGGCTCAAGGGGTGGCGACCTCAACTCGCACCCGCAGGAAACGACGGCCGACTGTCGGCGAGAGCTGCGTAGAGTCGCTCACCGTTACCCAATCCAGCCACGCATCCAACGCATCGACCGACTGAGGTTCGATGACGGTCGCACCGCTTTGCCAATCAGCTAGGTCCGCCGACACCTCGGGCACATAACGAAGATCCGAGACATCGCGGCGCAGCGGATAACCGAGCGTCAAGCGATCCCCGGCAACCGTGTTCGCCGTCACAGCAGCATCCGGTGCTAGCGGGTCACGATCAAAAGCGTATTCCAGCAAGTTCGCCAATCCGTCGCCGTCCGGGTCGGCATCGGCGGCCGCAGACGCGGCCAGCGGCGCAAAATTCCGGCCCTGCCACTCGGCGAAGGTCCACAGCGTAAGTTCCAGTTCGCCGGGCGCGAAGCTCGGCGCATAGTTGGCCGAGTTGACGGTGCCTGCCGTGATGGTGATGGGGTAAACGCCTGCCACGCTCGCCACGGTGGCGGTGGTGGACAAGGCGGGCTGGCCGGTTAATGCAGTTCCGGCAGTGTCGGGGCCGACTAGCCCCTCAACGTTGTAGGTAAGCGCCGGATTGGCCTCGCCAACGAACCGGCGTCGATCGGTAGCGCGCAGGGTGAGCGGAGACTTGGCGACGGTAAGGACTGCCCTGGCGGAACCTGCAAAATTTATATTATTGGATACCGCAGAAACCAGATAATATCCTGCTGCAGTAGGCGGTTGCGGATTTCCGTCGTAGGAGATGGCCAAGTCGACACCCGCTCGGCTGGCAGTCGCCGTCGCAGGCTTTGGCGTCGCGCTGTAAGCATGCTGCAAATCGGTGAGCAAGATATCAAAGGCGAGAGGTAAAACAGTTAACCGAATCCGCGTGGAGCTGGAGCCTGCTCCATTTCGAACGGTGATACGTGGACTGTAATCACCCGCCGCTGAAGGTGTGCCGGAAATGATCCCCGTGGCGCTGTCGAGTGACAGGCCGGGGGGCAGATTTTCCGCGGCGAACTCGGTAGGCTGCCCTGTCGCGAGTATTTGGTAAGGGCTCATCTCGATCCCGTAAGTCGCAGCCCATTGATCCGGTCCTGTGAAGGTAAGCGGACCAAAGGGCGAAGTGATGGTAAGAGTCCCCATGGCCTCGCCAGCGTAGTCAGAGGAGTTGACGAAGGCTTGCACGGAGTAAGTGCCCGCGTCGGTGGGCGGCGATTGTGAGCCATCGTAGAGCACCACCACGGGCAGATCCTTGGGCTCGGTGGTCACGCTAACGGAACGAGGAGATCCATTGTGTGGCGCGCTGAGGGAACCGAGCAGGACTGTGGCCGGAGATTTACCAACGAAGAGACGGCGTAGAAGTTCGCCCGAACCGTGCGAATTACTGACGCTTAGAAGCACCGCAAACGATCCCGCTTGTTGCGCTGCCCCGGTTATTAATCCGCTGGATGGGTCAATGGTCATACCCGGGGGAAGCCCACTGGCGGAAAATGTCACTGAATCGCCCAGCGCTTCGACTCGTTTTTCATATGGAACTAGGCGGTTGGTCGAGCCCAGCTGGAGCTGCCGAATCTGCGGCGCATCACCCAATCTCACGTTGAGATTATAAGAACCGCGAGCTGGGGACGAGGACGTCGGAGACTGCTGGTCGCCACCGACCGCGATGTAGTAGGTCTTGCCTGCAACGACCCGCAGCACCACGCGCGCGGAGGGATCCCATTGGCCGTCTTGGTCCTTGTTGCCGCCTCGGTTGAAAAGCGCGTTGAAGCCCTGTGCCAGACCACCCAGGTCGTCGTATTCGTAGACCACCAGAACGGTGTCGATTTCGGAGCCTTCGGTATCAATCAACGCGATACCATCCGTCGCCGGGATCCACTTGAACCAAGTCGAGGACGAGGCCCCGCCGCCCCAGATGTGACCCGGTTCGCCAGACTCGCGGGTCGCATCGGTATTATTGCCAGCTTGCGAGAAGGGCAGCGTGTTAATGATTAGCGCAGAGGCGATGGAGTCGTTGGGCGGTGGGTTTTTTGGGGTGACTGATGTTACCCGTGCGGTGCGACTCATCACGGTGCCGTGGGCATTGCTCACCACCACGCGCACCTCTTTGCCTAAGTCTTGCGGGGAAGCTGCGCCGAGAGACAACTGGGTGGTGGGCCTGGGCGCGCTGGGGTTTTCATACGCCTGACCATCCACCCACCAGGAATAGGTAAGCGGTGCCGTGCCTCTGACGCCGATTTCAAAGATCATGACCAGCCCTTCTTTGGTGGCTATATCGTCTAGATCATCGAATATGAAAGGAGGCGAGTCGCCGACGGACAGGGTAAAGTCGGGGCTGACCGTTTGCCCGACGGCGTTAGATATAACCCAGCGATAAAGGCCTTCATCGGTCTTCTGCGGATCGCCCAAGGTTGCGGTGACCGAGCCGGTTGTCGCCGAAATTAGCTCATGAACGAGCGTGGAGCCGCGATATAGGTGGAAGGTCAGCGGCGGAGTGCCGACCACGCTGATCGGGAACGATATCGGCAGGCCGGCCGTGGTAGATTGCGCCGACACAGGGCTCATGATCAGGGGTGCGGTCGCCAAGCTTATCCGCGCCGACGCGCTCGTTACGCTGCCGTAGGGATTGCTGACGATGACATAGTAAAGGCCAACATCCTCTTCATCCATCGAATCGATGAGGTAGTTCGCGGAGCTGGCGCCACTGAGCGGCACGCCCGAGCGATACCACTGATAACTAGGACCGGGGCTGGAATCGGCCATGACCGAGAGAGTGACGGAGGTGCCAGCGAGCACTGCCCGAACCTCCGGTTGTTGGGTGATGAGTGGCGGGGCAGGGGGCACCAAGACGGTGGTGGCTGAGGTGGTGCCCACGATATTGGAGGCCTCCAAGCGATACGCACCCGCATCGCCTGCCACCGCTGGCGACAAAACCATTTCCGGTCCGTTTTCATCGGGTAGGAGAACGTCGTCCTTAAACCAGCGGTAGCGCAGGCCTTCGCCACTCACCACGAAGCGAATTCGCATAAAAGAGCCGATTTGAAGGGGCAATTGAGGAGCATGGGAAACCACCACGGGCGCTTCCGTCGGCCGGGCTAGTTTGCGAATCGAGCGATTATCGGAGAAAAATATAGCCCCACCTATGGACGCCACCAACCCGTCCACACCACGAAAAGTGGCTTGGGCCCCCGGGCCGTCGCGGCTACCACCAAAGCCTGTGCCGGCTATGGTCGTGACTACTCCCGTCGGCGTGACTTTACGAAACCGAAAATTGCCGGAGTCGTAAACAATCAGATTGCCTTCCGGATCCACCACCAGCCAAGACGGCCCGGAAAAACGCGCCGCGCTGCCGACTGCATCCGTATAGCCCGCGGCGGTCGAACCGGCTAATGTCGTGACCACCCCGCCTGGTGTGATCTTGCGGATTCCATGACTGTTCTCAGTCACGTAAACATTACCCAGAATGTCGGCGGTGATGTTCAGTGGATAATTGAAGCTGGCGGACGTGCCCGTTCCGTTTGCTACCGATCTGGAGCCACTACCGGCAAGCGTTGTAACGACGCCTGTGGCCGTAACCCGTCGGATACGGTTGTTGGCCGAATCGGCGACTATGAGGTCCCCGTTTGGCGTCATACAAACACCCGACGGAGTGTTGAAGCGGGCCGCCGTGCCCGTGCCGTCCGCGTAGCCTGCGCCAAAACCATTAGGTAGGCCGCCCGCGATCGACACTACGTTGCCCGCGATATCCACCTTGCGCACGCGATGGTTGTAGGGCTCCAAAAAGATCAACTCGCCAGCGGCGTTGAAAATCAAACTTGAGGGGGATGCCAGATGAACAGCCAAGCGCTCACCATCCCCTTGCAGGAGGACACCAGAGATCGGTCCGGCTCCTGCGAAACGGGTGATGATTCCATCGGGAGCAAGGGAATTAATATACCTCGTCTGCGTATCGAAATACACATCGCCTTGAGCCGAAAGCGCCAGCGACGCCTGCTCCAACGGCGAAGGACTGCTGATGGAAAAGAAGCCGCTCGCTCCATTCTCTGAAGCGATTGACGTAACTGTGCCTCCCGAAAAACGCACTACACCTCCACCAGTGTTCTGAACCGCCATGATGGTGGAGAGGACTAACGCGCCATTTGGCGCGGCGCTCACTTGGTGCGGGCCTACGCTGCTGCCGTTGAGTGGAAGCGCCACCGTGGTGACCACGGCATCGCTGCCGATAAGGCGCAAGACCGTCGGCGTGTTGTTCCAAGAGGGCACGTCCCCATCTGCGGCCCAGAGCGCGCCGCTGGCGTCCATGGTCAAAGACTGCAACCGGGTAAACCTAGCGGTTGTGCCGGTGCCGTCAATCAGTCCGCGGCCACCTCCGCCTGCAAAAGTCTCCACCACGCCTCCGACAGTGATCCTGCGGATACCCACGCTGCCGCTCACGTTAACACCATTATCCGCAACGAAGATACCACGAGGGAACTCGGCGCTAGACTGGCACGTGAAATTGACAACGAGCTGTATTGGAAAAACGGCGATCTGGTGCGGCTCGATGGCGCGACCGCGATTGAGGAGCAAATAAGCCAGTTGATCCCTCTGTTCATGCCAACGACCCCGTCAACCCCCTCGTGACTTCATGAACGACCTTACGCTGACGCAGGAGCGCATCTTGGATTGGGCTAAGCAAAACTCGCGTGTTCGCGCGGTGTATTGGTATGGTTCATACTCGATCAAAAAAGAAAAGGCGGACTCCGATTTGGATGTCGCAGTGCTATTCGAGCCGCACACCACGCCCAATTGGCAGGAGTTGGAGCCCATGATCGGAGATGTGCGTCTCAAGCTTGGCGTCACTTCAGATTCCGGCCGCGTCACTTTCTTTATCGGTGATGATCTGCGACGCGTTGATTTATCTTGGGCGACGACCGAAGCCGGGCTCGCCTGGTTGGCGGATTGTCCAGAGGTGCCGGAGCCGCGCTTGGTTCTCGCTTTTGAGCGCGACGGTGCCGGACGCGGCTTGGAAGTCCGAGCTGCAGCTAGGCTCGAAATTGACCCGGTGAGGCGTGCGCATGAAGAGATCGAGAAGTTTACCGAGGCCTTTGAATCGGCCTCGCGCGCTCATGCTCGCAGCGATGCCTACGCCTTCTACTTCCATTACAATCTCGCCCTTCAGCGACTCGCGCGGCTGGTGGCTATCTCGCGGAATGGACTGCCTAGACTTTACCTCGTTCCGCATTTGACCAACACGCTGTTGGCCGAGGCAGAGCGATCTCCCTTCATCGCGTTGAACGCGCCGATGGATTTGAAGCAGGGTAATCAGGCAAAGCTTCGCCTTCAGGAACAATTTCTCAAATTCGTGAGGGAACTTAGAAGTGGCCCGCTGAAGCTGGATGTCGATGTCGATTCGCTAACCCGCTTCCTCGACTCGGTGAGGATCCGCGACGCGATGTATAACGTGCGCGACGTGGGGGTATGGCTCGGTTCTCCGCTCACGCGCGGCCGCTTATTTCGGACGAGCGTGCTGAGCCGTTGGCAAAATGAACCATTTCTGCGGCAGTGGTTGGTGGGTAATCGGATTGGCCAAATCATAGATCTGCGCGTGGACAAGGAGAGCGAAGGCCCGGCTTATATATCCGAGATTTTGCAGGGCGTGGATTATCATCGGTTCCCTGTTGGCAGTCAGGGTGGCCGGAAGCAGCAAGTCGAGCGACCCAGTGAACTTAACTATTTTCCTGTTCTGGAAAAATATGCGGACGCCTTTTTGGCAGGGATTCGGAGGTTAAGCTACGGCGCTCCCCCCACCGTGATTCACTGTAAGGCCGGTATGGATCGCACCGGAATCTTTGTTGCCCTGATCGGGTTGCTGCTCGACGTGGACGAGCGACTGATCCTAGCGGATTACGAAGCATCAGGCGTATCCGTTTCACGCGTTTGGATGGAGCGCTTTTGTCGCGAAGTTGACGCCCGAGGTGGCGCACAAACCGTGCTCGCAGCTTATGGGTGGACGGATGACGACACCTTTCGATTGCGGAACTTTTTCAAGTTACCCGAAAAGCCATGAGCGAATTTTTGAAGGTCTATCCCGATGCCAGGCAGGTGACCTTGGATGCCGTGATCACCGGTTGGCTGAGTGCTGGCGGTCTTAGCGGATCAGAGAACGATAGCGAACGATACGATCCAGTTCCAAAAACGGCTGCCGAAAGATACGAGAAACTCGTGTGCCATGGAGATCTTTTCCTCCGGTTCATACCAGCCTGCGACTGGTTCGAAGTCCGGTTCGATCCAGCATGGTTCACGAGTTTAAAGCTCATCGAAGAAGAGAGCTGGAATCACGGTGCCGTTGGCGGTGAGCGTCGATTGGCGAAGCGCACCGATTTAAGTTCGCTCCACGAACCGCATCGCGTCCGCGTTGAGCGGCTGTTCGCCCATCCTGCACTCCCTGCTCTGCTTGATCGGCAAGCGATCTTGTTTGGGCACTCGCCGCTAGATGAATGGTCGATATTGGACGGGAACCACCGACTCCTCGCGCTGGCGTGTCAGCACCAGCTGGCGGCTAGCCCTATCGCTCCGTTCTCGATTTTCGTGGGGATTTCTTTTGGCCCCTGTCGGTGGCACGGCGACCCGGTGGTTTGGCAAGAGCGCCCGGAGCGCACGCCTGGCGAGAAACGTTACGTTTTGAAAGTGTGGTGATCTATGTTTTCGGTCGTGATGATTGTTCGCGATGAAGCGGCGGCCTTGCCCGGCGCGCTGGCATCGGTTCGTGGTGCGCCCGAGGTGGTAATTTGTGACACTGGCAGTCGCGACGGCACGCGGGACATCGCCCGCAAGGCGGGTGCCCGCGTTGTGGATTACACTTGGGGCAACGATTTCGCTGCGGCTCGAACGTTTGCGGAATCCCATGCCGCCCACGATTGGATCATGCGACTGGATGCCGATGAACGCGTGGTGCCATGCGCGTCGCGCGGACTCCGAGCAGAGGATGCGATTGGTATCCACCAACCACGTAGCTCCGATTTCACCGCCGCGCTCTGCGCCTTGCTGCTTGAGCATGATGCTTCCCCTCCCGTTCAGGGCGAGCCTCCGAGCGCCGAGGTCATCTCAAAAGTAGATCGGCACCGCACGGCCATCGTGCGAGGAGGACTCTCGAAGCCGGTGAAGCTGATTCTGGATGCGGCTCAACTCCGGCCCGGGGACAATTTTTTCGACTACGGCTGCGGCTTGGGCGCGGATGTTCGCGCCCTGGCCGCGCTGGGTTACTCCGTCACCGGCTGGGACCCCGTCCATGCTCCGACCGGTGAGCACAGTCCCTCTGATGTCGTTAACCTCGGGTTCGTGATCAACGTGATCGAGGACCCGGCCGAGCGCGTGGAGGTGCTGGCCTCCGCCTAGCAGCTCACTCGAGGCCTGCTGGTGGTCGCCACCTTGATGCGTTGCCGGCCGAACCTCATTCTTGTTGCGCTCGCAATTGGCCTTCGAAAAGTTCCATCAACAATACCAGCCAAGCCTCGGGCTTATCTGCGTAAGCGGAGGCGCACTGCTCAAATCGATGGGTTACTCGTTTTCAGGGGAGACGCTAACGGCTGCTCAGGTTCAGGCTGCCAAGCCGTGATGGCGGCGGTGCCAGGCAAGGTGTTGGCGCGCGGGGCGAAGCTTGGCTGCGGGGGTGAAGTGGAGCGGCCGACCGGCGACGGCGCGGAGGGAGAAACCGCCGAGGGGCGATTGTTCGACGAAGGCGGCGGCGGGTTTTACGAGCACCCGGAGATCGTCGTCTGCGCTCCACAGGCCGAGATCGAAGAGCGCGTGCGCCGTCGGCGTGAGGGCGAGGCCGTTGTCGGGGTCGTTGTTGCGGCTCTTGGCGTGTTGGTGGATGTGCGCGGCCTCCACGATACCAGCCTGCTCCACGGTGACGAGACGGTAGCCGGTGAGCGCGCAGGTGAATTGGTAGCCGCTCACGACCTCGTTTTTGAAACGGGCGTTGCGGCCGGCCTCGCGCGCGGCGCGGTAGGCGGCCTGGTCCTTGGCGAAAGCGGAGATCTCGACGGAATCGAGGACGCTGTCAAAACCGAGGGCGGCGGCGAGGGCGACTTGTTCGTCCGGCGGGAAGTAGGTGGCGACGAGCAGGCGACGGAGCTTTGAGCGAAAGGCGAAGTCGCCTAGGCCGGCGAGGACGCTGTCGTCGAACTTGGCGCGCACGCTGGTGACGCGGGCGCGGGAGGGGCGGCCGTCCTCGTCGAACACACGCCAAACCCCGTCGGTGGCGAGGGCGTGAAAAGGCATGCGGATATCGCCCTTGTTGGTGCGGCGTTCGGCGACGATAGGCCAAAGGTTTTGGAACCGCAGGATGAGATCGGGCGACAGAGTCACCCAACCGTCCATGAGTTGCCCGGCCTCCAGAAGATCGAGCAGGGCGAGGAGGAGGAGCGGCTTGTGCGGCGCGAGGCCCTTCTCGGCGTCGTTATCGACGCGGAGGGCGGTAAAGCGGGAGAACCAGGAGATGGTAGACATGGCTGGAAAATCTCTTGCAGGGTGTGGGCACAAATTGACGAGCGCACGGTTGTGCGATGCTGTTTTTTTGTGATCTACCTCGACCACAATGCAACTACGCCGGTTCTGACTGAGGTGGTGGATGCCATGATGCCCTACCTCGTGAGCGAGTGGGGGAATCCCTCGAGCGCCTATCGCTTTGGAGCGCGTGCCAAGGCGGCGGTTGAGAAAGCACGCGCGCAGGTGGCGGCTCTCGTGAATGCCCGACCTGAAGAGGTGGTATTCACCAGCTGTGCAACCGAAGCGAATAACACCGCTATTCACTCGGCGCTTATGGCAAATCCGGCCAAGCGACATGTAGTTACTTCTCAGGTAGAGCACTCTTCTGTCCTTCACTACTGCCAAGAACTGGAGCGCCGAGGATATGAGGTGACTTATTTGCCGGTCTGCAGCGAAGGTTTACTCGATCTAAATCAATTGGAACGAGCGATCCGCCCGGACACCGCCGTCGTTTCGCTTATGTGGGCGAATAATGAAACCGGCGTAATTTGGCCGGTTAAGGCGATTGGAGAAATTTGTCTGCGGTGTGGTGTGCTCTATCATTGCGACGCTGTTCAAGCCGTGGGGAAAATCCCGGTCGATTTCACGGGCTTGCCGATACAGTTTCTCACCTTGTCGGGGCATAAACTAGGGGCGCCGAAGGGCATCGGAGCCCTAGTTGTTCGCGATGGAGTATACTTCCACGCGTTGATTCTCGGTGGAAAGCAAGAGGCTGGCCGACGTGGTGGCACTGAATGCGTGCCGTTGATTGTTGCGCTTGGCGAAGCTGCACGCATTGCCCAAACACGAACATATGATGACTGGGCGAGAATCGCGGCTATACGTGATGCTTTTGATTATGAAATTCTGGCAAGCGTTCCCAGTGCTTATCGTAATGGCGCAAAGAACACACGTTTGCCTAATACCACAAACCTCGGATTTACCGGTTGCGATAACGACGCGTTAGTGACTTTCTGTGACAGAAATGGGATATGTATATCGTCAGGATCTGCATGCTTGGAGAGTGCAATTTCCCCTTCACATGTGATTCTCTCAATGACCCGATCCCATGATAAGGCATCTGAATCAATAAGGGTAAGTATAGGATGTGGGGCAAAAGATACATGCCTACAGGCACTTACTCGCGCGTTAAAGCAATTTACACAAACCGCTATGTGACTACTCAAGCTACTCCTGAAGCAACAAATCAAAGATGCTCTAATTGTATAAAACACCGCGCACGGCGATCAGGTTTTATCAAAAGAGTTTACCAAGCCCGCAAGAAATCCTTCATCGATAAAAGGCACCTGCGATAGGACAATGTCTTGCGCTCCTTCAAGTTTGGCGGCCATGTGACCTTTTCCAAGTAGTCTTTCTGCTCCCTTTTCACCCAGTGCAATCTCCGATGTGCCTTCACCATCAACACGTAAAACAAGCCGATTGCCAAGATTGGATCTCAGTTGCATCGGCATGACGTTCGCATCAGGCCTTTGAGCCGCAAATATCAGGGAAATGCCCGCAGCCCTCGCCTTTACCCCTAGTCGGCTTACTATATTGGAAACTGAGTCAGCGTAGCTTGCTGTCATCATCCACTCCGCAAACTCGTCATGAATCACCCAAAGAAATGGAAGCCGTTCAGTGGGGCCTAGCTTCTTGTTGAGATCAAAAATATTCGCGACCTTGTTGGCCTTAAGAACGGAGTAACGACGGTTCATTTCGCTAACAAGTTCTTCTAACTTGGCGATAGCCTTTTCCTGATCATCAATAATACCTCCTTGCAAATGAGGCAGTCCCTCAAATGCAAAGTAATCTACGCCCAGTTTGGGATCAATAAGGATTATTTTAGCTTGGTCAGGGGTATTTGTTGCGGCGATTCCGAGCACGATGTTTTGCATCAACACTGACTTTCCGCTACCCGTCGAGCCAGCAATCAACGTATGGGGTGCGTTCGATTTAGGTGATAAAAACAATGGGCTACTGTCTTCTTCTTTCACTCCAATTAGAATCGTAACATTCCCCTGAGAACAATCGGGGCTCCATCCCTTCCAAACTTCTGCGAGGTGTAGAATCCGTCGATTTGGACGGGCGATTGCAATAGAGACAATGCCGGGTTCGGCACGCACTGAGATTACGTTTAAGCCATGCGTTGTAAGAAATTCTGAGCGACGCTTAAGAACCTGATCAACAGTAAGGTTGGCGCTGCCCTGAAATTTCAGCAATGCTGCGTTTGGCGTAAGTGATTTGGAAAGAAGTTTCGAATGAAGCTGGAATTGCTGCAATGCACCCCTACAACGCCCCTCTACATCCTTGAGCCATTCTTCGTCTTTTGCGCTATCTTGCGTGCCACCGTAGTAGTTCGCAACAAGTTCGCCGATCTTCGGATGTGCCCATATTGAAACCGTCTCGATCATTGGAGCGATTGGACTGGATGATGGAACAGCTGCGGGCGAAGAGGGCAACGGTGGTGGCAATATTGGGACTGGCTGCGATCCTGATGATCCTGCGCCTAATGTCGAATCTCTGCCAGAAGAACTATCGTCGTTATTAGGGCGCTGGATGATTTGAATACGAGTGGACGGCGTCCGATAGGTCTGCGTGCTCCAAATGTCTTGCCCTGCATTCTCTTTACGAATCCCAGTTGGATTGGTTTCTTTCCAGTAGCTTGACACCACCTCTCGAAGTCGTGTTCGTGAGAATACTTCCTGCCATGACTGCTCCGCTTCGGCCACAGCGACAAAGTCTGAGCATTCGGCCGCTTCGGATGGGCCGGACACAAACACGTGTGAGTAGCCCCGCATGTAAATCTCACATTCCCCGCTTCGCACCGCTCTACGCCAAGCAGCCAGATCAATCGGGGAGTTAGCTGGGAACTGAATCCCGTTCAGTATCAAATCCGAGAACCGAGATAGCCAAAGATCGCGGTCTAGCCGCTTGGGGTCGCCGAAGATGGCATCGTGAATTCGGCGCACTGTGTCTCGGAGTTGCTTCTGGGACTCCTTCCGGCCCGCAGCAAGGCTCGCACAATTGATGTATTTTGACTCGGCGATGATAACGGCGAGTTGTAGTCGTCCGTCCGCCGTCTGTTCGGGCGAGAGCGCGAGAATGTCGGCAATCTGTTCTTCGCGCTGACCGAGCCACTCGGCGTAGTCGTCCAGGAAATACCAGCCGAAGCTGCGCGTATTTCCTAGCTCGTGACGGATGAGATAACGGCTTAACACGACACCCATCAATTCGCTCGCGTTGCGGCCACGCTTTGCGGCACGCAGCACGATGTCACCTGAAATCTCATTTGCGTCATTGATGAACCGCTCGGTTAGTTCTCGGCATTCCTGATCAGGAAGTTCCAGATTTAAATCCTTTACACGACCTAACACCATAGAACGAAGTAAGCTCAATGATGCCGTCGAAGAAATTAGTATGTTCCGCCCCTGCGTAGCGCCTTGTTTGTAGCGAATCACTTTGACGCTTTGATTCAGCAGTTGGCGTCGATCAAGCAGCTCGTCGTAGTTCACGACCCAATTTCCAAGATGGTGAATTTCTTTGAAGATGCTGGCGGTAAGTGGGTCGTTGAAGTCGAGCTTGCGAGCTGGAAGCAGCCGTTTGCTTGTCACTCCATCCCAATCGCCTTTAATAAAGGTTGTTAATGCTGTGATGAAAGACCACCCTGCTGTCGTTTGCACAGGACAACACAAATAGACCACCGACTTCATATCATCCGTTGGTGACGGGCGGCGGCGCGACCATCGAGCAGGGATGAAGTTCGCAGAGTCAACTGTGATGCAGGTTTCGAGATACCACTCTAGCCCTGCATGTCGCGCGATAACGTCCTGCAAAAAAACGATGTCAGCAGGAGGTCCATCCTTTGGATCGGGCGCCGGAGCTTGATCTGCCATGATACCTATGCGCAGCCGTGCCATGAAGTCTTTGGCTGCCTCGCTCGACACAAAAGAATCGGCGTCCGAGTCTGACGATTCTATGATCTTTTCATAGAGTTCGCGAAGTTTGATCCCGTCGCGGTGGCGTAGGATTATCTGACAACGCATGTCTTCCTCGTCCTCGTGAAGCTCTGTCATCTTGTCTACTAGCGCGTGAGGAAGCCGGGCAGAGTCACAGTTATACAGGACTACGGAGAGATTCGTCCGCTCGTGAGGATATAGAGCGAGAAACCGCTTTGTTAGATCGACAATGAGAGCAGATGTCTCCGAAGGGCTTTCATTGGTATCATCATAGCCGTCGTTGCTGATTACCGGGGCTTCGTGGAGGCTGTAGTCGAGGTGGTGATCGGTCAGCGAAAGCAACTCTGGCTTTGTCTCTAACCAGCCTAATACGATTTCTGGATAGAAGGGGTGAATCAATTCCTGTTCTAGCTCCTTGAAGAAGAGCGGTGAGTCCCCGAAATAAATATCATCTGCAGTCAATAAGTGACGGATCAGAGAGGAAACTTGTAATGCCTTGTTCGCTATTGCTGCAATACGTAGTGGGTGCCACGGAGTAACTATTGCGGTCACGCGCCCGCCATCCACAGCAACAATGCCGATTTCAAGTAACGGCCGCAGGAGTGCCTCGCGATTCCGATCACCTTTCGCTTCGATACAAATCGCATTGAGGAGAGCGCCAAAATCCTCCGCCTGTTTTACCAATTGACCGCACGCCAGTCCGTCCTCGACGAACCCCAGCACTGCTTTGCGATAGCTTTCCTGGAACGCCTGAAAGAGCGTAAGCAAGCTTTTGGCGGTGGGTTCCGACACCCAGCCTTGCGCCTGGGCCTTAGTGAGATTCGCCGGCCAGATCAGCGAAATGTCATTGTCCTTCTTGAAAGTAGCGACGAACGAGCCGCGGTCCTGCCCATAGGCTGGATAGAGGGTTCGGACATTTTTCAGGTCGAGCGACTGATACCGGCCCTTTCCGCTCACGGGCTCGCGATGCACTCTGCAACGGACTAATGGATGTTCAGTTAATCGTGACCAATCCCCCGGAAACTCGCTCGCAATTGCATTCGGGTCGTAAATCCAGATGAGTTGTTTGAAAAACGTCTCCGTCGATCCGGTGGTGAGTTCAACTTCAAGTTCTAGCAGAAACTTAAGCTGTAGGGCGGACTTCGCGACTGATCGATTGACGAATGGCTTATGCGCAGCTTTCCAGCCCTCGCTAAGCATTTCAAAATTCAGCAGCTCACCATATTCCCAAGAGACCCGAGGTCCAAAAAGGGACTTTAGACCGCGATAGCGCCTCGTGAAATATAACCCGGCGTCCAGGTTCAAGTCTTTGAGGTCTTTCTTTGTTCGACGGTCGCTTGTGATCTTCAGCTTCCGCTTTGATGAGGGCATGTCCTGGTCGAACAGCCACTCAAGGCAGAGAGCAATTCCCTGAATGAAATCATCGGTCTCGATCGGAGTTCCGAAGATAAAGCGATCCCACTTCGCTTTGAGTGAGGCTTGCTCTTTCAGCTCATTACGATGCCGGCGGAAAAAATCTTCGTCCTCCTCCTGTGCGTCGGTGCGTTTGCTATCGCTCAATCGTGCGAGGTAATCGCGTTCATCTTCAGTTAGCAGGTCAGTCTCGCGGTCGTCGTAGAACTCGATTGTAGCTTTACCAAGATTAAATTTCTCCTTCTTTAGTCCATCAAACAGTGGTTTGATCAGCTCCCACTCACATTGAGATAGAGCCGCAGCTTCCTGATTCCATCCACTTCCTGCGTGGATGAATGCCGTGATAATTGGATGGATACTTTCTTGGATCGAGTCCTTCACTTTGTCGAAGGCCACTATAAGGTCATCTTCGAGCAAAAGCGTTTGATTCGGTGTCTGTTTAACTAGGTAGCATGCTCGCTTCCTGATGGCCTGTGCATAAAGCGTCTTCCACTTTGAAAGATATCCGGCCGTCTTGTCGTTGAGTGTATGAAAGAAAGCAGTGTCGCGAGGGACGTGCAGCGCAGGAAGCGCCATGCCCAGTGCGAACAGGATCGGCTGACCATCTTCTACCGCCTCGCGCGTGCGTAAGATGTATTCGGCGAAGCGATCAATGGCAAAGGAACGCACCTCAAGAAGCCCTTCAATGGCCTTTATCCACCAGCCCCTATGCTGGTCAGTAAGTGGCAAGCCATCCGCTGCTAGGCCGACCCATAGCGCTGGATGCGCCTGAAGTTGAGGAGCACCGATGGGAACAAGATCTTTAAGTGACTGCTCTTCGTCATCCCCCGTGTTAGCAATGAGCAACACGGACTTGTCGCAATTGGCATTTCTCCAATAAGTCGTGCGTTCTATGGTCAGCGCTGTTGAGGGTAGCCCATGCCCACCAACGAAATGAACTGGTAGCTTGATCTCAACTGAGTGGCTAAGAATATTGTCTGCTAAAATCGTTTTGGCAATAGCTGCTGTCTGGTCCGCGGTAAGGCAATCGAGTAGGTAGCGCGCGACGCCCGCCGAATCGTCATCCGCGAGCCGGACACGTAAGTATTCGGCGGCAACCTTGCCAATGAGTTCGTCGTTATTCATTTATAGTCTTGTAGTAAGGATTAACGACGTAAGCACAACCATCAGATAGCCGCTTCAACACACCTAGGCTGCCTAGTCGCTGTTCAAGCCGTCGGGAGTTTGCCTGGAACGCTTTTTTATCGAATTCCCCCTTGGCTAGCACTTGTTCCGCTTGTTTGTCACTGAAGACGAATCCGTAGCGGCTGTGCAAACGATCCAGAAACTGATTTAATTCTATGCGTCTTTCGACGTTCGCAAATAAAAGGGTCTTCAATAGAGCGTCAGTTGGAGCGTAACGCAGCTTCACAGTTCCGCGTTTGGATACGAGTCCGATGTCTCGACCGTAATTCCGGTGGATATTCGCAACGTGCTGACGGTGCCGCTTCATAGCTGCCTGGCGCAGTGCAGTAATCAGCTGCTCCGGGTCGCTCGGCCCATCGTATTCTTCGCCCCAGCGAACTTCATCGCGAAGAATCTTACGGCACTTTTCGAATGCCCCGTTGTCACTGAGGGCCTGCTGCCAGGCAGGTGAATTTTCGATTCGCGAGATGAACGTCTCAACCGCCTGAGCTGGCAGAAGATTGTTCTGCTGGTAAAGGTCGCAGGAGATTTCCCGAACCAGGGTTTTCTTCGGAGCCACCATTTCGCAGATAAGCTGGAGCGGTGTTTCTAGTCCTAATAGCTGCCTTGAAACACCCAACTGATACGTGATCAGGTGAAGCCCCGCGAGGTTCACGAGATGTGGAAATACATCAAAGCTGGGTATGTTCAGGCGTAGGATCGCCAGCCAGTCTTCCGCGAGTTGATCGAAGCTCTCATGATGCTTGTAGGGAAGAAATGAATTCGCCCGTTCTCCGCTTAGCTGGGTTTCGTCGGCGGGTTGTAAACATTTAATAATAGAATCCCAGGTTGGGTCTGTTTCCGCCAGTCTCGACTTTAGAGCAGTCAGCAACTCGACTTTCCGCTGTGTGCGGCAGAGCATTAGATAGAGCATCTCGCCAGTTCGCCCAAAGAAGCGGCGATCATTTGTGGATGCGGTATTGTCGAGATCCTCATATAGGCAATCTTTGCCATAGGGAAAGACGAACTTTGAAGTCCATCGCTTGTTACTATTAACTTCTAGGCTCGTTGAACGAATGAGAGACACAGTCTCACAAAAATCATCAAACGAATGAAAGTGGTGTCGCAAATAATTGAACTGAGCGTGGGCGATTCCAGTCGCTGATTTCATCCGCTTGAGCCACTCATCCCAGCGATTGCTTTCGTTGGGGTAATTTTGCCGAATTTCTGCGAGATGCGGGTTATTGAACAGGATGTTTCGCAGGTGCAACCTATGGGCACACCGATACTTCAGGGTGTTCAGTCCGTTCGGTTCAAAGAAAGCACGCGACTTGTCCTCCTCATGGTAAAAGACATTCAGGAACTCCAAAAAGACCATCCATGGTAACTGCTCGTCGTAGAGTCGATGGCCCCATATGGCTTCATCTATCCACATCGAGGACGATTGGTCGAAGCTATCTGGCGGGGGCAGTGGTGTAGGAAGCGTAGTCATGGGACGATTTCAATGAACCGGGGATCGGGCATTCCTTGATCGGTCAGCGTAAATAGGTTAAGTCCGATGGCGGTTCCTGTTTGCACGGGATCGTCGGCTTTGCGCTTCGTATGAGCTGCGATGAGCTGGCTTTTAAATGCGAGCAGGTCTTCATAGCACTCCTTGGAGAAGCTCGCCGGTAATGCCCCCTCTATCGCTACGCGTGAAAGAAATTCATAGCGAATCAGCGTAAGCGAAAATTCGACTGACAATGTGGGTGCGAAGAATACCGTGAGAATCACGCGGTCGCTGGCTGCATCGTATCGTAAAACAATCTTTTCGCCCTTGTTCGGATCGACAGATACACGCTCTACAAGAATGCGACTTACTTTAGCCTGAGAATAGTTGCCGCTCGTCGCCAAGTAGAGTTCGCGATCACTATTAATGAGCATTCCGGTGAAAACTCGGTTTAAGCCTCTGACAAGCCGAGAAAGTAGAGGGCGCTTAACCACCCCGCCACCCTTCACAACAGCTACAACAGAGCCCAGATACTCGCCTGCGAATCTAAACACCGTAAGGTCCCAGAGATGCAATTCCACTTCAGACTCTTTCGGGATTTTAAAAAACAAACCGCGCCGCTGGCTGACGAGCATTTCTAAGAACTCTTTCGACTTCTCATCGCCCTCGTTCGTGCCCTCGATGTATTCTTGCTTAGATGCATAGTAGCGGGAGTCGGCCCCGTAGAAGCGATCTGCCGCAACGAACTCAGCAAAATAAGATCCTAGCAGCTCGTCCCCCTCTCCGAAGATTAGTAGGTTATCCACACGGTTCGTAGTTTCGTAGCCGATTTGGAAACGCTCTAGGTAATCAAAAATCGTAATAGACTGCCGCCTAATCTCAGAAAGGTTTCCCCCGAAGATGTTATTATAAAGGCTCGCTTTCGAGACGGTGCCTTCTGCAATAAATTTTGGCACCTCCGCCGGAGTCATGAGATGATCCTTTGCGTCAGGATGTCCCAGGACTGCGTTGGATAAAAGCTGAAGGATTTGCCGGATTGGAACATGAAGCCCGTTGTGATCGCATAACTCCAAAAGCGAACGAAGTCGATCGCGCACAAGTGGACTATGCAGTAGTTCGTAATTCTTGCGGATCGGACAATTAGGTCCAAACAAGTCATTCTCTCCAGGCACCTCTTTCTTCAAATCCGCCCAGCCGTGATGCGAGAGGAACGCATCCACTGCCCGGTCGAAAAGCTCTGCAGAGTTAGCTCGGCTAAGATTAAAGAACTTAAGTCGCACTCCCGATTGCTCCTGCCGATCCTCAATAAGAAGATCCTCAAAGACTCGGCGGGCCCGTGCGACATGCTCTGTCTGCTTTAATCGGCGCCATGCCTCAACAAGCTGTCCGTCATTTGCTGCAATTAAGAAAATCTCCTGAGCATCTTCATCAAAAAGCGACCGGCAGAATGATTGGAGCAATTCCTCCTTCTCCGGTTCCCAATCCGCGCCTAGCTTTGGTGCCCAGCCACTCAGGTCACGGATAAAGTGTATTTTTACAGAGCGATAAAGCTCCATGTCCTCCACAACCGGCCAAGTCTTTCGATCTTTCGGACAGTTGAACTCAAGCGTCAGATAAGGGCTGTCCGATGCCCACGATTCATCGTCACCCTTTAGCGTCTTCCATACCTGTCTGCAAAGATGTGTTTTCCCGTCGCCAGCGGTGCCGGTGAGGATTACCGACACGGGATCGGGACTCGATTGATTGAAGGAATTGATGACATCGCTTTGCGTCGGATGCTCAAACTCAATCGGTTGAATTTTTAGCCGCCGGGCCAATCGCTGGATCGTCTCGTCATACATATTATCATTCCGGGGGACCGGACCATATAGACGAAGGAATTTGAGCCAGTTAAAGCCATTCATGCTATTTAAAATTTTGACATAAATGCATACCGCAGAGAATGGGTGCCTTTTTCATTTGGAGAATCATTCAGCGACAACTAATATAACGCCCGCTTTTCCGACGAAGCTGTTATTTAAAGGCTCCTCGATCCAACTGCCTCGTCGGCGAACAAGCGCGATCGTTCTAGAAATTGCCGGTTGCTCCCCGATTGCGGGACGACTGGAAATAATGTCCTTAAAGCCGCTATCTTTAAGGTCAGTGATGTCTGCGCCCCGCTCTAGCATCAGTAATTCACCAGTAGATCTCAATTCGGCGATAAGGGCTCGTGTTCCTGGATGAATCGTCGCGAGATCGAGCGTTTGTATGAAGCTACAAATCGCTTCACACACATCTTCGCAAAGAACCAAGCTTACAGCAGATTTATTCGCCTTACGGCCTGTGATCGTCACAGCGGGATGCTCAGCAAGCGCAGGAATAGTGAGTTTGAAGAGTTTCTTTTCAAGATCGGGCAAATAGGCTTCTACCTTTACGGCAAAGGTGCCGGGCAAGGGATTGAGCAACCCCACGCGACCAAAGGTAGAAAGCAGTTTCTGCTGAAGCTCCAGCGCCTGCGCTTCACGGAGACGTGCGACCACCTGAAAACCCATTGGCGCCGCCAAAACGGCTTTTAAATCGGCATGGGAGATCGTCTCAAAATCTTTCATGTCCCATTTGATCATATACCGCTCGTCAGGGGTAACCTCGTAGACCGGCGTTCTAATTGGATCAGATTTATATGTCCAATTCTCGGGTTTTAGCGGCACGAGCGTGCCTTTTAGCAGCAAGCACCGCTTGGTAAGTGCGTGCTGCAAATCGCAGGCCGGCGTCATCACCACTACAACGTCATCCGCTCCAATTCCTGCCAATGGGTGGGTCGGTGGCGGTGGGCCAGCATCAGCCGCAGCGGGCTCCGTTACTTGAGCAGGAGACGGAGCAGGGTGCGCGGGTTTGCGTCGGAGCACATCGCCAAAGCCCACCGGGCTCCCTGCATGGCTGACCAAGCGCAGACGTTCATTGTTCTGAAAGATCGAGCGATAGACCAACGCTTGTAGATCTTTAGAGCCAACAACATAAGGCGGTGGATAGGTGGTAATGCTGAGGCTATTTAGGCCAATCGCTGCATCAATGATGCCCGCTTCTCGTTCAATCTCGTGCAGAAGAACCCGATCAAAAACATCTACAAGATAGTTGCCGGTGGGCTCTTCTTCGTCGGCCAACAGTAATTGCTGTATTTGAGCGTAGTCAGGCAGATCTAGGGTGCGAATCAGATCAGCTGTTCGGCTACAGGCCCGACCTAAGCCGGTTTTCCATGCGTTCAAAAAAACTGCTAGTTTGAGTGAATCAGAATAATGAGTCGCGAGGCGGGTTAGTGTTCGGCCCAATTTGCCGTCCTCCGCCAACTCCACTTTGCGGATAATCCGGAATCCTGATTCGAATAACCCAACGCCGTCTCGAAACTCTTTCCGCTTCGCTTCTAGCCGGCCACTACGCGACATCAATAGCACTAATGGCGGATTGGACGGTCGTCGTTCAATCACGCGTTTTAGACTATTGATGGTGAATAGATAAGACTCCTCATCTTGGGCTGACCCCATGAACAGATCTATGATCACCAAGTCAGCTGTAAGCGCCTTTTGTTCAAAGGCCCGCCCAACCAACTCATGGCGAATATCTTCTTTATCCAAGATGTCCGTTAGCGTTTTTATATAGCGCAGGTCTTGATCCTTGTCGCCTTGGTAGCGCTCAAGCAGTGGCGTGATGAGAGTCTGTCGTAAACGCGTGCGTTCGCGCCATAATAAAGCGATGAACTCATCTTGATCGGGTAATTCATCCGCTCGTAGTTCGTTATATCGGGGGTAGATTGACTCTAATTGTTTTTCGTCCTCTTCTTTAATGTCTTCAATAAACTGCTGCCATTTAATAGTATCCGCCGCCAGATCCTTTGCGGTTGGGACTATGTCGTTTGCATCGTCTACGATTACCACCTCCCGGATATTTCCAGCCTGTAAGATAGCTTTAAGATTATTCATGGCACTGTGGAGCTTGCGGGAAGCTCAAAAGTAAACCGGTGTAGTCGGTCGGTTTCCGCGTTGCGCGTCTCATCTAGTTCCAAAGTGCCCCCATTGTATTGCGCGCACTCACGGGCGATAAAAAGTCCCAAACCTCGTCTTTTACTTTTTTCTTTTAAGGAAAAGAAAGGCTTGAAAATTTTCTCGCGGTTTTCCGGTGCAATTCCTCGCCCATTGTCCTCATAGATGATGGTTGGCGGCCCATCGTGCAGTGCGATTTTGATCGTGCGCTGAAGGCTTCCCTCTCGATCCTTTCGCATTTGCATCCAATATTTAGAATTTGATATTAAATTTTCCAATATTTGGACAATCATGCCTTTAACAGCCTTCACGCGGACTGATTTCGACGGCAGGTCAATGATCAGGTTGATTTCATGACGTTTGAATTGCGCTTCATGGGCTTCGACAGTTTCTCGCACTAAATCATCCAATGCGAAGATTTCGGAGCGCTGCCGACCAGAGATACTAAGGGGATCTAAAATCCGCACCCGCTTAGACAAGCTCTTCATCTGAGCGCGAAGGGATTCTAGGGCTCCCTTAATCTCATCTGGCACGCCACGCTTTCTTAAAACTTCGAGGTTTTGAAGGGCGTTTTCAGATGCCCTCGCTAGTTCGTGGGCCACGACTTCAACCATTAAGCCTACTCCAGCCATCTCGACCATCTGGCGGCTTTCCTGCTCCACCTCCGAAATGCGCTGTCGGGCCCGCTCGGCAAAGTCGGTGAACTCAAGCATTGCCTGTTGCAGGTCTTCAACGGCTTCTTGACCTTCCTTGGGAGCAACTTTTTTTAGCTGCCGTAGCGCGGTGCGTGCACGTTCCTCTAAGCCGGTAATCTCCGTTTTTGCCTCCGAAAGATCGATCTTTTGGTTTTTATACTGCTTTTCAGTATGCTTGAGGAAGTTGAGTAGCAGATCGCCTATGACTAATTGTAATATACCTAGCAAAATCTGTTGTTCCGGCGTCTCCCGTAATCCCTCGCGGTTTGTTTGATCGACCAAGGCGGGATTCTCAGCACGGGACACACTCACTCGGCCGATAAATTGTGTTTTATTAAGGAGATACCCTGACCGGCTTAGAGCCCGACGATCCAGCCGCAGCCAATCATCATCTTCTTCGCCATATGGGAAAACCCTAAATCCATCACGAAAAAGAAGAATGCCGGACCATTGCTGTTGTAGCTCTCGCACTCGCTTCATTTCGCCGATGCCATCGATCGCTCCGAGTCGCTTCCGATTGAACCAGTGGGCCTCAAAACTAAAGGGACCTGTCGCGAACAATGCCCCATCATGGAGGTTTTGAGCGACGCCGATCAGTGCTGCCTCCAAGTCTGGCGCCGTCAGCACTGTTCGCTCGATTTCCTTCGGATGATCAAAGCCGAGATCGAGGGCCTCCAGCACGCAACTTAACTGGGGCTTTCCCTTGACGAGTGTGTATTCACCTTTAACCCGTGCATGGGCGTGATCGAGCAGCTTCTGCTCCATCCACGGAACCGTTTGCCGCTCGCCATTCCAGAAGATCACTACGCGAGGCCGACGTTTCTGATCCAGAAACGGATCTGTTAGTCGGGAAAATTCTTTTTCGACCAGATCTTTGACTCTCGCTTCGGTCCAATCTTCAGCTAAGTCGCTGATGATGATTCGGGTGCCGGACCAGTCCTTGTCTGACTTGGTCGGGCCTTTTACCGGTGCGACTTCGATCTCGTCGAGCATGGCGTCCAAATTTGCGAACTCATTCCAGTCAACCTCTAGCAAATTCAGCTTGGCGTCGCTGCTTCGTGCCGTTTCCACTTTGAGGTGGTGGCCTAACCTCATCGCCGAAAGGCGACCGATGCCTTTTTCACCCAAGTAGGGAGACTTGGTCGCTCCTGCGAGTAACGCTGCATCTACCTCCCGCTTGCGACATGACGTGCCTAACACCAAGAAATTCTTATTGAGGTCGTCGAGCGACATCCCCGAGCCGGTGTCAGAGACGACGATTGTGCTTAACGCATAAATTTCCCGCAACGCTTTGGGGAACATGATCGCCGATTTAACATTCTTCAGAATTTCTTCTGCGCGCAATATAAGTTCTGCAGGAGCGTCGGAGTTAAGAGCGTCACTGGTCGCTTCACGCAAAACCGCCAAATCCGTATCTGCTGCTTTAGCGCGATGGCTGAGAGTTAAGTATGAATTCCGTCGTAAGATTACGTTGAAATGGATTTCAACGCCTGAATTAGTTCTCGCATCAAAACCATTTTTGATCAGCTCATAGAATGCGATGATATCTGAGCTTATTAGCTCCGATCCAAGCTCTAAAATCATTCTGGCTGAGACTTTAAACATGATATGTGCTAGGGGTAACTGCTGCTTATTTCTGGCACATCAAACACGCATTGTTTGCTACTTCCTCAGCTGCTAGGCCAAATGCAGTGAGCAAGTTTTTGCCTCCAGACGCTTTGGTTTTCGGCTTACAGTATAAGGCAAGAACTTTGTTTCTATATACCGGATCGAGCAGGCTGCTTAGTGGTTTGTCCTGCATCCATGTGAACTGTTTATTTGGATCATTCTCGTCCCATGTTTCATAAGACATCGCCTCTTCGAAATAATGGGGATACGTTTCGAGTAGGCGCACCCACTCAAGTGGTGACTGGAAAAAGCAAAATGTGCAGCCAGAATTGGTTCGGCCCCACTTCATAAACGTTGGTAGACCGAGTCCGCTGTCTTCCAGTATCTTAACAACTCCTTTGTAATCAATTCCCGCTTCCTTTAGTGGGTAGCGAGTTTGGATATTTGGCTTAGTGCTAATATACCCAGAGCGGTTTTCGTCGGCGCGAAGACCAACATAGCTGATTACATTGTCATCTCCCACATGTGCCTCAAAGGGTTTTAGCTTTAACATTTTCGTGCACCAACGATTTTGCGGCGACGGTAGGTAACCACCGAAGACTTTAATCCAATGGTCAAAACCCGCCTTCGCGTTCAGGTGGATAATCTTGGAACCGAGTTCAGCCTCTAGACGCGCTAGGTATTCGTAGGTCTCAGGAAGTTCCTTCTGTGTGTCGCAGAAGACATATTCCATACCGTCGTGACGGAAGTGCTCCAGACCTTTAACCCGTCCGGCCATGAGTAGGGCCATTGCAGAACTATCTTTGCCGCCGGATACATTGAGCACGTGCCGCACCTCACGGCCGTCGGTGAAACTGGGGGCGAGCGGGGTCATGATTGGCCCTTCATTAGTGACCACATAAGTTGGGAGAGGGCGGAGAGGGCAACATTCTTATCCGATGGGAGTTGCCTCTTTAGCAGATTTCGAGCCTCAGTCGCTTCTTCGCTTTGTTTTGAGGATAGGGTGAGGATGTGATCGGCCTCTTCTCCGGAAGTTCGAGTGAGGGCAATGCGCACAGCATCGGCGGATGCGGAAGCGTTAGGTCCGAGCCGCGCGGCTTCGACGCGGAGATACCGCTGAGCGTATTCAGAAATTTTGGCCACAAAGGCCGACTCATCCTGATCGCGCCACCGGGAGGGAGGGCGCCGGACTAACATACTCCCCAATGCTTCGAGCCATTCGCCTAGGCCCATTTCCTCTTGGGTGAGCTTCAAAACAAATGCGCGAAAGTCGGCATCGGCTATGCCGAGGACCACTGTCTCGGCGCGTGGGCTAATGGAGACGCGCCAATCTTGGATGGCGCGCTCCTTGACCCCAAAAGCATCGAGCACCGCCTGGGCCATGCGCTCCTGGAGTTCTGGAAACGCGCGGCGCAATTCCGTCAGCGCTTCGGACAATCTTTTGGCCACGGCCGTGGGTTCGTTGGGCACACCACTTTCTGTGAAGCCAAGGGCACGTGGAATGGCGTTGAAAATGAGGTCGGCGGGTTCTTGCGAGCGCACCACCTCGTTGCGTAAAGCGCGCGCAGCTGGCGAAAGGTGATCCGTCTCGCGAACGTAGTCGGGTAAGCCGGCCACAGCGGCACAGAGCGGGCGCACAATGGTCACCAATTCGGTGCGCTCGGCGGATTTAGCCGATAGCACTTCGGCAAATTTTTCGATCAGGTGGCGGCGAACCCCGGTGATGCGGGTGAGTTGAAGCTCAAAAGTCTGCGGCTGCTTCACGAGCCGCATCATAAGGTTTTCCTCAACCTCGGGAACAAACCGACCGTCCTCGTAAACGGCAATCTCGGCCTCATGCTCGATCAAGGCAGTGAGCAAGAGCAGCGGGAACAGTCCGTCGCGAACGCCGTAAGGGGGGCAGCGAAGGTCGTCGCGAATGGCGGAAACCGCTACGCGCGCATCGGGTTTCTCTTCAAGGAGTGCGACTATCCGTTGCAGGGCCGGAAGCACGCGTGCCTCGGCAGCAATGTTAGGCGCGGGAAATCGAATGTCCCAAGATCCCTCGACTTGGCGATGCAGGCCGGTGGCCTGGAGCACCGAGAGATACATGGACTTCTCCGGCGGAGCCTTATCGGTCGGCAAACCAATCATGGCCTCGCGGCGCTGTTGAAGCATGCGGCCAAAAAGCTTTTGGCGAGCGGAGGCTGCGGCGGTGCTGATGTCGTGCCGGTTTACGAGTTCGTTTTCTATTTGAGGCGATTGGTCGAACTCTCCGTCGCAAATTTCAGACAACACGAAGCGAAGACTGTCTTTAGTGGTGATTGTTTCGTCGTGAACACCATTGTAAAACCAGCGGATCGAGGTGTCTTTCGCTTCGGTTGAGCTGTGGAGTCCAACATCTCTCGCCAAGGCCCGTTCGAGATTTCCTCTGGCGACGGAGATTTGCCGGGAAACCTCTTCGGCCGCATAGCGGTCGTCCTTCAATTCGAGCGTCTGCTGCTCAACGCGCGTCCACTGTTCTAGCTCCAAGACCAAGCCGTTTAGCTTATCGAGGGTGGCGGTTACTCCGATCAGCGTCCGATTGCGATCCTCCACCTTCGTCGCGAAGGCTTCAGCCTGTTGCTGCTGGTGTTTGTTCTCACACAGAACCACGAGCAGACGACCATCGGCAGGAAATACCGGCTCCATAATCGAAGCATCGGTCTCAAGCTGGGAAACCGTGGTGTAGATGATTTCGAAATGACGAAGGGTGCCGGTTTCGATGTAGTGACGGCTGGCGACAATGGGACGGGTTTCGAGCCGGTCGCGAATAGCTTCGGCGATACTTGGGATGGAGGTGATGACTTGCCGAGCCTCGGTGATAGCAACCTCCAGGTTAACGCTGGTGTGGGGCCACAACGCGTAGCCCCCGCTGCGCCCTCGGCGATAAAGTGTGCCGGAGGCGCTGAGCGCTTTCAGGGCTGGGTGAAAGTCGGCAAGGTCGTCCAAAGCCAGAGCAAGCACTTCTTCGGTCGGAAGGAGTTCAGCTGCTTCGATGGTATTTAGAATGCCGACGGTTTTGAGGACGCGGATTTCGGAGATTCGTTCGGCGGGATGGCTGCGAATCACGTTGTCGATGTGATTCCAATGACTGCGAAAACTTTGCGTGCTGAGCCGGTGTCCAAAATTATGAGCTGCAAAATCATAAAAATCGGCGAGACGGTAAACGGTCTCACGAGAGGCTTCGCGAGTGGCGAAGCTTTGCAGTGCGTGCGGCTCGCTGGAGAGCAGGAAACTGAACAGCGATCGCTCGTTTTGACCAAACCGGCGGAAGAAGCGGGTTAGAACCGGAAGCACCGTTGGGTGCAGCGGGTAAAGACTAGGAGCGCTTTGGATCAGAGAAGTCTTGGGTGCGGCGGCACCAAAGAGACCAAGCTCGACCGCCCGGGCCATCGCTTGGTGGGCATCACTCTTCCAGCCGCGCAAGGCGGACGCATCAGGATTCAGATCGAGCGCGGCCGAGATAAGCGTGGCGACTTGCCCAAGGGGCTGCGTGAAGACCAATTCCTCAAAGCGGCCCGCGACTTTTTCCCATTCGCGCTGACCGGCGTCGGAGAGTTTATCGGCGTAGGCGCTGAAGCCCTGATGGAGGAGGCCTACACAGAAAAGGCAGGCTTCACCGCTGCGTGCGGAGGCCTCGCCCAGTTGTTGGAGAAAATAGACGTCCTGCCGTTCAGGATGCAGAGCGGCGAATTCGAGAAATTTGCCCATTTCATCGAGAATGATGAGCAGGCCGCGAAATAGGTCGCGTTCCTGAAGTTCACGTGCGGCGGCAGCGACCCACTGAACGATCTTGGTCTCATCCAGGCGTTCGGGGTTTTTAAGCGCCTCGGCGATTTGCTCACGACTACGCAGCGAGCGACGACCATCGACATGGGTTGTCAGCGCCTCATGCAGCGCGCGAAGGAGGACGAGGGACACGGGCTCGCGGGCGCCGGTGACCAAAATCGGGAGAAGCTTATGCTGGCGGCCGGATAGGCCGTGATCACGGACGAGATGCCGAACTTGCTTGGGCAGTTCGTTCGCGTTGCGGAAGGCTAGATTGGCTAGCAGCAGGGCAAAGCTGGACTTGCCGGAACCGTAGTCGCCGGTGATACGCCAGGCGCGTTGGCCGGAAGTTGGGGACAGACCGCGCGTGATACGCTCCAGGCACTCTTCGATTTCAGGGGTAGGGATATAGCCCTCAAGTGCGGCAGTGTCGTTGAAATCTCGCTCCAGCTGAGTGGAACGTAGAAAACGACGGCTGGGAGAAAGGAGTTCTTGGATTTTCATGGCTCAGGCCTCGGAAGCGTAAACGGATTCGAGCAGGGTGGACGGGGTGGTTTGCTTTTTGCGGATGGCCATTTGCAGGGATGCAGATTCCTCAAAGCTATATGCCCCGTCAGTGCTCTCTTTCAGGTTGTCGAGGTGGCGTCGAATCGATGCCTCGGGGAGCTTGAATATCTGGCCCGGACTTCCGGGGGCGGCGGTGATTGTGCGGAAAGGCAGCGTCTTCTCGTCAGGATGATGATGGATCCAGAAATCGTGGAGGCAGTAACCGAAAAGGGCAGATGTGATGGCAGGTTTATCGTCGAGATTGAACGAGTAAATTACCTCACGAGGGCCGATGCCACCAGCGCGCCGGTCACCGCTCCGACGAAGGAGATCGAGTTCTACCAGGGGGCTGTCGAGATTGTCCTCGGCTACCTCGCCTTTAGCACTTCGGGTGGCGACGTAAGAGTTGACGAAAACGCGGTATCCGGCCTCCAGCGTGCTTTCGGAGCGGAGGCCGGCGCCGGGAGGGGTGTTCTTAGCGAGAAAGGGAATGATTTCGGACTCCGTAAACTCGGCGCGATGCCAGAAATTTAGGAGCTGATACCAGAAGAAAAGTGGCTGAGTGGGGTTGGTCGCGATTTTCCAATGAAGTAGCCAGAGTGTCAGTGAGTTCTCCAAGTAGGCGTCGTGGCCATCATGGCCGAGAAGTTCGCGGCCGAAGTCGGTCAACTCGTGTTTTTGTGTGCCATCAGGCTTGACGATTATCTGGGCCATTTCTGCCCAAAAGCAGATGGAGCGAACCATATTCTTGCCCACGCCGAGAGCTACCATTGCCTCGTCGTCGTCTTTAAAGAGTAGGGGGTTCTTTGACACCTCACGGATGGCTTTGGGTAGCCAAGCGTAGCGACAGACGAACGTTTCGTGGCCGGAGAAACGGAAGGCGGGGGCAGCAGTCATGAGCGAAAAAAGTTAGCCAAACCGTCTAAAGACAAGGTTGCGAGCATTGCGAGAGTCGGAGCATGGCGGCGAACGCGGGGGCCGGGGCAGCGGGGTTGCGCGGGGTTTGGGGTTCATGCGCGTAATTGCGTAAGATTGAGGTCGCGCACTAGAATGCAGCGCAAGGGCCAAGCGTGGGCATGAACGAAAATTTTACGTGGCATCCGGCCATTCTAACTAAGGGGGTGGGACATCGGAGGGGGGAGGGGGCTGGTAGCTAGAAGCCAGCGGCTAGAGACTAGGAGCTAGGATCAGATTTCTGCCAGCCGTGGTGGATCGCCCAGATGTCGTGGAGGCCTCTGAGTTTCCCGGATTGGTCGGGTTGCTGGGCGACCGTGCTCTTGAAGTTGGAATAGGTTATGTCGTGGGTGAGGCAGCGGGTGACCACCTCGGCGTCGGCGGGCGTGACGATCCAGCGCCAGCGGTAATCGGCAACCGGGGTTTCGAGAATGGGGCCGGTGAGGCCGGTAAAGGACTGGATATTTTCCAGGTCGCGGCGCACTCGGGCGCGGACTTGGAGTTTGTCCGGTTCGTCGGTCGAACGGGTGAGGCTGTAAAAGCCGTGTCGGGTGAAGAGCCACATAAGAGAAGGTCGGTCTTATTTTTCGGAAAGGAGGACGGTGGGCGTCAGGGGTATGCTCGCATTCCCCGGGAGATCTATTCCCGATTTGGTTTTGAAGAGGCTTCCGACCGACTTGATCCCGGCCATCGTAGAGGGCGTCGTTACCGGAGCTGCCTTGCTGGCGTAGTCGAACCAAGGGATGCCGGCATCAGCATACCAGAGGGTGCCGTCGTGGCCTCCTTTGAAGCGTGTCCAGGTGGACGAACCCTGGCGGCGGACATCGGCGAGGAGGGTGCGGGTGTTGTGGAGTTTGTCAGCGGCTACGACGAGAAGCACGGCGGGTGGCGCGGTTTGAAGATGACGGAGGTGGGCTTCTTTGCGCTCTCGCCAGGGCGGTTTGGGCAAGGTTTCGGCGTCGGTGCAGGCTTCTACCAGTTCGAGGACGTGGGGTCCGAAGAGTTCGCGGAGGCGGTCGCGGAGGAGTTGGGCGCCTCCCACGTGATCGGCACAATCTTCGATGGAATCGTGAAGAAGCGCGGCGATGGCCTGATCTTCGTCTCCGCCGTGTTCAAGCACCTGGGCGGTGACGGCGAGCAGGTGTGAGATGTAGGGTATGGAGGTGCCTTTGCGCAGTTGGTTGCGGTGTAGGCGCTCGGCTTCCGTGAGAGCGAGTGAGAAGCGGTCGGTGAGCATGGGGCGGGTTAGGCGGCGAGGGCGTTTTGGTTGCGACGGGCCTGGTGGGCGGCGGTTCTGAGTTCGCTCGGAATCGAATAAACGGTGAGCAGCACGACTTCGTCGGGGTCGTCGCGCGTGAAGAGAAAGAGGTGTTCGCCGTAGATGCGGGCTAGTCCGGCCGGCTTGGCGGCGGTCTTCGCCGCGATGAAGGTGTGCAAGCGACGCGAATAATCTTCGGGGCCTAGCCCGTCATAGAAGACCCGTTCGAGCATGCGGGCGAGGGTGCGGTGATGCCAGTGGATGCGCTCACGGGCGCGCTGGCAGGCGTGGACGGTTGCAACGAGATGAAGCATGCCCGACACCTTACCGGAGGGGGTAGGACAACGGCGGGGTAAGGGCGGGGCGCGGCTGGCTTTTGCGGAGCTTTAAAAACGAAGGGAGCCGGAGTGGAGTTGAGAACTGGCGGGGGGCCTGTGAATGTCTGACCCCGGTTGGTAAGATCGCGGACATGCCTACACTCCATGCTTACGTCGACGGTTCGGGATACTACGCCAAGGCCAGTCTCCATGGGCGGGTCGTAACGTTTCAGCTCTCGTCGGCAGCGGCCCAACGGCTGACCTCCGCTGGTCTCGGCGATGGTGCCCGGCTGCCAGGAAAACTAATGCTCGCCCTGATCCAGAGCGGAGACGCGTTTACCGGGCCGGGCGCGGTGACGGAAGATCCGAACCAGGTGGCATTGCCGTTTGGGGACGGTGAACTCGATGTGGATGGACTGCTGCCGCAGTGCGAAGAGACCGGCGGGCGGCTCGACCTGCATCTGGTGGTATTGGATGACGGCATGGGGGGCGGAAAAAAGCAGGCGCGACTGCTCGCGCTAGAACCCCGGCACGTGCTGCGGAAACACACGGCGCTGAGCATACCGGTGGCGGCACTATCCTGGCGGGCGCTGGAGCATTTGGTCGCGTCGGGGAAGGTGCCTGCCGGGGCGTCGGCGGTGGCGAGATTGCGCCGGTGGTTCGACCACCAACTCACTTCGGCGTGGGACGAACTGGCCAAGCTGAGGGCAGCGCGACAGGAGGGACTGGCGTTCGACCGCGCGGATGAGCTGCCGCTCGGGTGAGTCGAGGTCGTTTCGGTTTCTTGACTTCAACCGCTTATACCGGGTATCTTATACCCATGCCAAACGTGATTTCAAAAGACCGCCGTTCCGTGACTTTCCTGGAAAGCCGCAAGGTGATCGAGTGGATGGAATCCGTGGCGCAGGAACGTGGCACGGACTTGTCGGTGATTCTGCGCGAGGCGACCTCCACTTATTTTCTTCAGCACTCAAACGCCACGCCGGAGACGAGCCTCACGGCACGACGGGCGGCCACCAAGGCGGCACAACGAACCCGGACGGCGCGGCAGATAAAGACGGGGCGCATGACCCCGGCGGAGGCACAGCAGCAAAACGCGCCGGTTTCTGAGCCGGTGCGGGTGCTGGACATGTGGTCGTCCATCCGGCGACACGTGCGTGAAAAATCCGCCTGACCTCGCAAATGTCGCGCGCATTACGTCGGCCGGTGGAGGATTTCGAGGCGGTGTTTCGGGCGATCAGCCTGCAGAAAGAAACCGTCATTCTGGTAGGCGGTCACGCCGTGAACGTATGGGCATTGAGTTATCGAGATCGCCTTGGCGATGTGCTGACTCCGCTGCTTCCGTTCACGAGCGGCGACATGGACGTGTATGCGACGCGGAATGCCTTGATGGGTTTACACGAGGCGCTGGGCGGTAGGCTGCTGCTCAGCGGGCCGCGTGAAATCACCGACGGCACGCTGATCGTGGGCGTGGAACCGGACACTCGGGAACTGGATGTGCTCCGCAGCGTAAACGGGCTGCCAACGCTGGATGCTCAGGATGCAATTCCACTGGTGGTGTGCGGCCATGCCGTGCCGGTGCTTTTCCCTCATCTGCTTTTGCAGGCAAAGTTGGAGAACGCGCTCCGGCTCGATCAGCGGGAGCGGCAAGACGTGAAACACGTTCGGATCATGGCGTTGGTGTTGCGCGAGTTTTTGCGGGAAGTGGTGATCACGGCCTCGGCGGAAAACGAGAAATACGCGCTACCGCTTTTGCGCCGGGCGTTGTCGGTCTTGATGTCGGACAATACCCGAGAATTCACGCGCCGCCACGGGCTGTCCTTTGACGAAGTGATGCCTGAGGCAGAGCTACTAGCTTCGCCCTTGCGCAAGCTGTCCGGCTTTGGGCAAGGCGAGTTGGTGCGCGTGCTCGCAAACCCGAAACCGCCCCGTCGAGGACGAAGGTAGCTGAGCGCTCTTGCACGTCGTTCTCGGTCAGCCGTGGGCAGCGGCGATTTTGCGGCCAGCGGCGGCCAGGCGGGAGCGGAGTTCCGGCGGTTCCACGGCCTCGGCGTGGCCGCCCCATTGCAGGATGAGTCGTTCGACCTCGATGAGGTCGGCGAGCTGGAGGCGAAGTTCGAGTCGGCTGCCGGACAGCTCCTTGAACTCCTGCGTCTCATGCCAGAAGCGGTCACGCACATGGTCGGCGGCGAGCGGTGAAAAGCGGATGCACACCCGGTGGTGCTCGGTGCCGTTCATCACCCCCAGGGCGGCGGCAAAATACCGATCCACACAGAAATTGGCCGGGCGCTCAAACCAGCGGGAGGAAAGCTGCACGTCGGCGATGCGACCGAGCGCGTAGGTGCGCATACCCTCCCGGTCGAGGTCATGGCCGATCAAATACCAGCGACCTTCGCGGTGGGTGAGGTGCAGCGGATTTACGCGCCGGGGCGCGGGCTTGGCCTCGCCAGGCTTGCGGTAATCAAAGCTCACCTCGATTTGGTCCGCGATGGCGCGACTGAGCCGGTCAACGACTTCGAGTTCGGTGGCGGCCGGGGCAGCCACCTTGAACGAAACGATATCCGCGGTTGGCAAAAACCCGCTCATGTCCTCCAGCGGGGCGAGCAACTTGGCAAAGGCGGTTTCGAGCTGAGCGTGGTAGGGCGTGCCGCGATATTGCTCGATGGCCTTGTGCGCGACCATGAAGGCGAGCAGTTCGCCCTGGGTCACTTGCACGGTGGGAAACTCATGCACGGGTTCGGTGAAAAAATAGCCGTGCTCCTGCGGGTCGTAGGCGATGGGCAAGCCGAGCTGATCGCGCATGAAGTTGATGTCGCGCTGAATGGTTTTGGTCGCGGTCTCCAGCTCGTCGGCGATGCGCTGGCAGTTGGGAAAATCCTCCTTTTTCAGCAGATCAAAGATCCGCTTCATGCGCATGACTGCCGGGCGATTGCCAGCCACGCGGGCCGGGCGAGAAGACTGCGACGCGGACTTCTGGGCGGTGGCGGGAGCTTTTTTTGCAGGCATGCGCGATGAGTTGAATGAACGAAAACGTGGTGAACAATAGGCTGAGAGCCAAGGATCTATGGTTTACCCGCCGCCGCACTGGCCTCGCGGAAGCGAAGCGCCCAGCGGTGTGCGTAGGCCGGCTCGCGGGCGGCGCGGTGTTCATGGCGGGCCTGCTCTTCGCGGAGCCGCCGGGCGCGGTCGGTGGTGAGCGACAAGGAGGCAAGCGGAACGATACGGGCCACTTCCTCACCCGTGTCCGACAGCAAAGCGATGCCGTCATGGCCATCGCCCAAGGGGCGCACGGCCGCGCAGGCGAGCAGGCCTACGCAGGGCCGGGCAGGACCGTAAGGTGAGTGCAGCGTGGCCCAGAGCAGATGCTGCTCGTCGCGGAGCACGCATTCGTTGAGCGGGATGGGCACGGGCATTTTGGGGCCTGGAAAAACCAGACAAGCTCCCCGGGAGAGGAGCGGAGGGAGGAGGGCGCGGAGCACCGAGGGAACGCAGGGAGTAGTTGGGAACATGGCAGGGATCGGCTTGAAGGGAGTCTGCGAAGACCCGTGCACGATAGAGGTGGGGGTAGGACAACGATGGGCCTAGGCGGTTCTTTCCTTGGGCGCCCTAGCTTAAGGGTTCCGCAAAGCGTGCCGCCGGAATCATCCGATGATCCGTGACGATCACTATTGTCGCGGCGAGATTCGGATCGAGGGCTTAGATAAAGACTAAGGTCGTAAATCGGAAACCCAACCACACTAACTCATGCCCTGCTCACTCATCGTCCCGAAGAAAACACGCCTGCACCTCGACTCTTATACCGCCGATCTTCGCTCCGGACAGGTAGACCCCGGTAAACGTCTCACTGACTCATTGCGCAAAGCTCATCCTGGCGAAATCACCGCCGAACAACTGCTCGCCGCCCTTCTCGATACGAAGGAGCCCTGCATCTTCGCCGAGAGTGCGGTGTGCGGTGATGGCAGCGACTGGACGCTTCGCGAACTGGCCCTGCTCGGCGATCTCTCGGTCGCCACCGATGTCACCGTTTTCGATGACGGCCGCCATCGCGATCCCACTCCGCATCCGGTCCCCTTCCCTGCCACGCTGGTCTTCACGCCCGGGGCGCTTCTTCGCAACGAGTGCGGCCACCCACCGGCCGACTGGGCCGAGGTCACGACCGCCTCCGGCCAACTCGACCCCGCCGGTTTCGCCGCGCTCTACTTCCGCCGCCTGCGTCCGGTGTTCGCCTATATCCAAGCCCATGCGACGCAGCTCGGCGTCCGCGCTTTTGTGACCGTGCCCGGCCTCGGCTGCGGGCAATTCGCCGGCCCCTTCCGTGGCCAACTCGGGACCCAGCTGGAGAAAGTCCTCGAATCACTTCTCGCCGAATATGCCCTGAGCTGGCCCGCCCTCCGCGCCGTCTACTACGATGCCTACAGCGAGTGCTCGCCGGGACGCGCCCGTCACCACGACACCGATTTCCTGGTTCGGCCGCTCAACAAAACCCCCGGCGGAGGCCGCCCACAGCTTTGCTCGCCCAAGGACTACGCAGAGGATCCCGACGACGATTTCTCCACCTGCAGGCTCTACAGCCTCGTGGCCTGGGATCACGTTTCGTGGCCGGGCAACGATTTTAACGCCGGCTCCCGCGCCACCGACGATGGCGTCAAGGCCGCCGCCACCTCCGCGCTGCATTCACTTACCGGAATCGAGGGAAGCTACGACAAGGCCAGCCATGCCTACCTGCCTCCGTTTCCGGCCAAGACGTGGAGCGACCTTCTCAGAAATCAGGGTTTTCCGGTGCTGACTCAGTTCACGCCCAACTCACCATATTGGGGTCACGCACCTTAATCACCAAAAAAACTCATTAAATCGGCCAGTTAGTAACGATGTAGCTCCCTTTCCATCAGGGACTAGCTGATCTCTGATCAAATTGAGCCGCAGTTGAGGGCTTGTAAGGTTTTCCCTTCAGTTTTGACGCGCACTCAACTGCGGGATTCAGGAGCATACGCAGTATACCCTATCTTTATCGCCTTGAAACAACTGATTTACTCCGTGTCACTCCACCCGTTCTTTAAGGAGCTTCGTTAACCACACCTCGCATAGGTGAGCAAAACAGGAGATTGGTTACGCCATCGCCGTCGGAGCATCAACCACACCTCTACCAAAGAGGTGATCAAAATATTGGTCATTGGCCATTCGTCATTTGTCAATTAATCCACACCCTGCGAAGGGTGAGAAAAATCAAGAAGCCGCAGCCCACGCTGCGGCTTCTTGATTTTAGTAATAGCGACCAGACTACGTTATATCCATCCGGATTAAGCGGATGAGTTACCGAATGGGATATCAGCAGCTACGGAGCCTAATTTCTGTGCGACCCTGGAGAGAATCGTGGAGGGGCACGTGTGCTGAGGCCCTGTGACCCAGTCGGAGGGCAGTTGTCTGCTTACCGTGACATAGCGGAGCATCCTTGAATCATCAAGTAACGTCCAAGATAGCGCCCTTCGTAGAAATTCGACCGAGCCGGAAACAGATCCAGTATCAGGAATCTCGGCGCGCCGCGAGATTTTCAGCCGCAGTCTGCCGGATGAGGCAGTCCTAATGCACAAAAACACAACCCTCCTCCCGTGCGTTGAGTTTTTTTGTGAAAAGGCTCAGAGTCTGGAGTAGGCCCATCACAAATGCCTTATTCTCTTAATCAAGAACTATATAGGCGATCAATAGTATTGTCAAGGGGGAAGTTTCCCTTCGAAGTAGGCAAGAACAAAATCAAGGAATCCGACTTATTTTTACCTCATTAAAGGAGGCCACCAAGGGACCCTTTATTGAAGTCGATTTTATCAATTCACCCCAAAATGTCAAGATTTTAAAAACCGGGTGTATATTGCCCACGCATGATACGAGCAGCTGATTCGCTCGTTCACTAATCAAATACAAAAACAAAATACCAATGAACCAAAAACCAAAAGCAACCCAGAGACCAAAGTCATCGAAACCCATGTCATCGGCATCCGACTGCCACGCGAGAGAGGGCAATGACCTGCTGGATGAGTCGGATTCAGTTTTTCAATCGCAACTAATCACAACAGACGTCTCTGACGCAGAAGCCAACAGCTATGACTACGTAGCACGCGTCTTAGACGCATCGGCCCGCAAAATCTACGTTGAACGGACTTTTGCACCCTACCCTGTGAAAGCGGAAACATGTGGTTTGGCAGCAACCAACGTGGAAGAATTTGCCGCTTTCAAGATTTGTGAGATTGCTCTATTCCACTATGCTCAAGCCGCATACGACACGAATTGGCTTTCGTTTATATTAGGCGATAGCTTAAACTTGGTTAAGTTCGGTTACGGTGAGATCACTAAGCAAGCAGCTAAATTGGGTATTAAATCCCAGGCGCTGTATGATCTTAAGTTCGTTTGTAAAAAAATCCCGCTGGCTATACGCCACCCAGATCTGCGGTGGACTGCCGCCAGTGTTATTGCGCGCTGCAGTTCCCAAGACATGATCGAATTCTGGGTCCGCGTTGCGTTCGAGGATAATCCTTCTCTCCGAGATCTAGAGGATCGAATTAAATCTTACGGAAAATGTAAATTCGGGAAACAAGGCACAGAATGCAAAAAAATAATCACTCTGGCAAAAACGATTTCGAGCGCATTAACTGTTCAATCGAAGCAGGTAGAAAGTCTATCGCTGGAACAAAAGAAGCAAATAGTAGCCGCAATTGACAAGATTACGGCTTTACGACGGCACTTTTCTGTTCAGCCCGTCGATGGATAACATAATCCGCTCAAGAATGAGCAGAGTTTGCGGCTAGTATCACCAAGCCGCAAAAGACGAAGGCCGCAGCACAATCTGCGGCCTTCGGTAGTCAGCTGAAACATTCAAGAATCTTCCGCTGCGATTCCTGGAATCGCTTTCTTCTTGAACCCTTTCGAGCGCGGACCCCCACGCGGTGAAAACAGAGGTATGATGTCCGGACTCAAGGTCACCGAAAAAGCAGTGCTTTTTGTTTTCAAGCCTAGGATTGCGGCTTTCCAGTCAGCGTCAGCGATTCCCAGTTTTAGCTCATTGACCACAAACGAAAGAGCAACAATTACTTGGATGTGCTCATGGACTGCCGTGTGCTGTAAATGTTGAAATGATTGATTAATCAAATCTTTGAGGTCTTCGAGGCTCACTCTCGAAGACCTGTGTTTTCCTTCATTAACTATTTTTGAAATCGTGCCTTGGCCGACACCGAATTTCTCTGCTGCCTCCCTTTGGGTCATGTCTCCGTTCGCCAGGCTCTCGGCTATGTCCGTGCGCTCCTTTAGCAGGGATCGAACGTAATCGGCTGCCTCGCTTGCGCTTAAATCTTTCGCCTGCCCGATGTTTGCCTCGAAAGCTACATTGCGCGCAAACCAAAATGGAACCGGTAGGATAACAGCCGGTATGAATAGCCGTCCTGCGACTTTCGATCCCGCAACGCGGGTATGCCCGTCTATAACAAGATATCGGTTTGGGCTCATCGGGAACAACCAAGTTGGAATATTAATGGCTCCCCCACGCACAAGCTCATCTGCAATTGCCTCAATTTTGCTCGCAAGAGGGTTGGCCCTAAATTGGAAGGGTTCGTCTTCTGAAACCTGATCGAGGCTTATCGTTCTTGCTTTCGTCCATTTGCATTTTCTAGGCCCTCTGCACAACAGAAACTGAACGACGGCCAAAGGGGTTACAAAGATGGAGGTCGATCCATCTGGCTGTATGGCTCGGAACCCAGCCAGACGCTGTTGATTAAATGCATTATGAAAATCCTGCAACGTGCACCCTGTGATTTTTGCGGCATCAGCAAGGCGGAGTGCATAGACTGGTATGTCAGCGTCGATGCCGGGATATGGGAAGAGCGCAGGGTCACGGATCGCATCCGTGGGCAAAATTCCGTTCAAGAGAGGATCAAAACCTGAACTATTAGGGAGTGAGTTTAGAGGGTTCATCCCCATCTTAATTGATATTGGGAAAGGGGCGACAAGTGAAGTTTCGCGAAAATTAAGGTTTTTGAAAATGGGTGGATCCGGCCAAGCGTAAGGGAGGTTCTGGTTGGAGCTTGGTCTCAAAGATGCCCTTCTGAAGGGTTCTAAGCGTCAGATCCGCGCCGGTTACGAAGCGGATCAATGCATCAAGTGGGGACGCAAGGGGGCGCTCGGGCGTATGGACGAGTGGAAATCCGTGCACCCTCGCAACGGTTCACGTCCAATTGCACTAGTCTCTATTCAACGATCGGTAGCGCCAAAGATTTATTAAAATACACCTTGGTGGAGGCCCATCAACTTACCAATTGAGGGTGTATGACAACACAACACATTCCTCGACCGGACTCTTGTCTCCGGACCAATATCGGCCGCTATTTAGGCCAGCTGCTACCCGCCTCCAGTCCAACACTTACAAAGGTGGGCGATAGAGCGGTGTGCGCCGTTAAAAACCCATCACGTAACTGGAGGGCGGGAACATGACTCTGCACATCCAACATCGGGGAGCTTTGGGCGGGCTCCGTTCCCGCCTTCACGCTAATGCTAGGACGCGTGAGCATCGCGAAGACCAGATCACCCAAGAGCTAAGGCGCCAAGAGTCGGACGGGCTAAAAACCCTAGAAGCTGAAAGGATCGCGATGGCTAAAACATTGGGCATCGGTTTCGAGCAACTCGACATCGAGCCGCTGAACTGGGATCGGCAGGGTAAGCAGCTCACCGACCAAGAAGTCGACCAACTCTTGCTAGTTGGCAAAGTGCAGCGAAGCCGATATCTGGCCGTCCGCCAGGATCGCCCCGGCATGACGCGCTGGGTGACGATCGCCGAGCCAGTCCGCCACCACGCCGTCCCACTGTCGCCATGGTGGACCGCGACGTTGAACAAGGCGGCCAGCGAGGGAATCGACGTCGTTCCCATTCTAGACCGATTGGCGAAAACCACGACGTCTGCATGGGAGGCTGCGACCGGATTCGAGATAATCTTCCTCCCGTTCCATCCGAAGCCGACCCTGAGTGTTTCCGGAAGCCCGAAAACCTCGCACTTCCAACCCTACTACACGGGGGTTTCGGTGGATGGCCAATTGCTTGGGAGCCGACGCGGAAAAGGGAAAAGCAGCAAACTTCGTTTTGCTGGACCTGTGCTTTTGGCGTGTGTCCGGTTGGCTGGCATAGGGCTCTCGTTAGAAGAATTTGGTTTCCCGGGGGCGAGTAAACGACTTCAGACTTTGCTCAAGGACCGAACCAAAGGGGGACAGGAATGTGCAGATCTGCTCGTCCAAGAGGCCCTCGATGCAGATTGTGCGACACTCCTGAGGGAGAGTCCAGAACTCGCGAAAATTGAAGAAATGTGCCGGCGAGCTTACCTTACTTGGAAACGCGGCCAAAGCGGGAACCGGGTTGCCCTATCGCAAGAGAACGCTGACCTCAAAGCTCGGCATCTGCTCCTTACGACGGAAAATAATCAGCTTAAAAAAAGTGTCGAAGGCGTAAATACACTAAAAGCAAAACTAGGTTCAGTCCTTGGAGAGGTGAGCCGACGCTTTAAGGATATCCTTACGACGGATGAACGCGACCGACATCTGATCGGAGTCGCCGGGAAACTAGTGCCTTCGGCCGAACTGAAAACCCTGATGAACATGATCGCGTTGCTGGTTCCGCCACAGCATCCGTTAATGGCGACCGTATTGAAAATAAACTCATACACGGATGTAGCCCCAGACAGCATCGAACCCGATGTAAACTTGTCAGTTGAGAGAAAGTTTGTAACGGAAAATAAAATACAGCCTGACGGACGCTGACGGCGCGCATGTCAACCTTCTGTTCGTTGGAAATTTGGAGGTATTCAGCATCTGTATAGCAACAAACAATACCTCCGGCTACTTTCGCCTGGGCGGCGGGCTAAACCGCAGCTCAGGCGAGACGGTTTGTTTAGTCAGCCGCCATGCGAGCAGCCGAAGCATCGTTAATGAAGCCTCCACGAGGTCGCCTGGTGGCTCATCCGTGGGGAGAAATGCATAGGCGCAAAAAACACCTTGGCACTTCGTTCCCCATTTTCCCAACCCCCGAGTGAAACAACATCCATATGAAACCTACTACTCAAATCCTCCATTTGCTTCGTGAAGCCGGTTTCGAGCAACTCGACATCGAGCCGCTGAACTGGGATCGGCAGGGCAAGCAGCTCACCGACCAAGAGGTCAACCAGCTCCTGCTGATTGGCCAAGTGCAGCGAAGCCGATATCTGGCCATCCGTCAGGATCGCCCCGGCATGACGCGCTGGGTGACGATCGCCGAGCCAGTCCGCCATCACGCCGTCCCGTTGTCGCCATGGTGGAGCGCAACTTTAAATAAAGCGGCAAGCGAAGGGATTGACGTCGTTCCCGTTTTGACTCGGTTGGCAATAACCACGACGTCTGCATGGGAGGCCGCGACCGGATTCGAGGTAATTTCCCTCCCATTCCATCCGAAGCCGACCGTGAGTATTTCTGGAAGCCCTCAATCCTCGCATTTCCAAACCTACTACGCGGGTGTTTCGGTGGATGGCCAATTGCTTGGGCACCCACGCGGAAAAGGGAGGAGCTGCAAACTTCGTTTTGCGGGCCCCGTGCTTTTGGCCTGTGTCCGGCTGGCTGCCATCGGACTCTCGGCAGAAGTATTTGGTTTCCCCGGGGCAAGCAAACGACTCCAGCCTTTGCTCAAGGATCGAACCAAAGGAGAACATGGATGTGTAGATCTGTTCGTCCAGGAGGCCCTAGATGCAGACTGCTCGACTCTCCTTAGGGAGAATCCAGAACTCGCAAAGATTGAAGAGATATGCCGGCGAGATTACCTTACTTGGACACGCGGCTAAAGGCATTCAGTATCTGTATAGCGATTCCAAGAATCGCAACAATCAATACGTCCGGCAACTTTCGCCTGGGCGGCGGGCTAAACCGCAGCTCAGGCGAGACGGCTGTTGAGTCAGTCTTCCAATGCGCAAACGAAGCATCGGAGAAGAGGTCTGACCAGTAGAACAAATTGCGGAGCCCCCCGAGGAAAAGCGCACCGGCGTGAAATTTCACCTTGGCACTTCATTTCCTAATTTCCCAAGGGCCAGATGACATACACTACCATGAAACCTAATACTCGACTTAACCACCTGCTTCGTGCCGCCGCCCTGGATCAGGACCACGCCGCCGAACTCTTAGTCTTTATGGGGGCTTCGATTTGCGTCGATACCCCTGACTTCCTTCCGCTTAACACGGACAACATATTATTCTTCGCCTGCACGGCCCTAACTGCGGCCGACGTGCATGAACTCGGATTACGAAACGCTTTCAGGCGCTGCTACGCGCTCACGGTTTTCCAACGGTCGCAAGGTTCCTACCAAGGAGGCGATCCCGAGGATTTGGCTAGCTACGATGAAATCCGATTCGCGGCGGAGGACTGGCTTAGTCAAACAGATGCCGAACTCTTGGGCATGATACTGGCTCACAAAATACTCGGTCGCTTCGTGGGCAATTGTGAGTCGTTCCACTTTTCGCTGAAACCGCTTTCCCCATGGGATTGTAGGGACCGGGCTAAACCCGCCGGAGACGGTAAAGACTAAAGGATTACATACCACGCCACCACTCCCCTCTCCCCGGAATAAGCAACGTCTGGGGATAGGCGGATAAAATCCTAATTAACATCAACTTTTACACGATATGTTTGGCATCAACTTTGACCCCTGGATCGACGCCTCGCCTCTTCCGGTTCCTCGGGCTGACACACACTCGGATGAGACACCCTGTTCCCCGATTACTCCACGTTGGTTTGGTCCGCCTGTCGAAGGTGAGGCATGCTCCTTTACCGGGCTTGAGCGCGCGACTTTTCAAACCAAATTACTGGGGGCGTTCGGAGGTAGCGTTGTTAAAGTGTCATTGATACAAAAAGGCGCGCATCGCGGGAAACACTTGGTTTTTGCCCCCTCGGTTCACGAAATGTTCACCTGGTTGTCTGCACACCCAGGGAAAATTCCGGAGTTCAAGCCCGACTTTCGAGGAGCCCGACTTGCAAATATTCCGCGTCGTTGGATACGGGCGCCGAAAAATCAAGAGACCTGCTCCTTCACGAGTCTCGGCCACTATAGTTTTTATAGCCTGCTCGAAGAGGCGGGATCGGCGATACAAACCGCACAGCTTCGACTCCCAGATGAATCTCGGGCTTCTCGCTTGGTATGGCTACCAAGCATTCATGATTATTTAGTGCGGAAAGCAGAAAAACAATACGCCGAGTAACTTTGAGAACTCTCCATTTCTTATCAAATCCAACAAACCCATCCAAGTATACCTACCATGGACAAACTAAATTCTATTCCTCACTCGCGTGCCCAGATGAATGGTAAGCAGGTGGTGGTCGTGCCGGCAAAGACGGTGATCAACTTCAAGAGTGGCTTTGATAAAAAAGGGCTATGCGACGGGCCGACCTTTTCCACTGGATCAGCCTGCGCCTACACATGCTCTTTTTGCTACGTGCCGGCTGTAATGCGAAGAAACCCGCATGGGCTTGATCGGAGTCTCAAACACGAGGATATCGTGGTTCGCCGTGAAAACTCAGTAGAGGTTTTGCGTCGTCAGCTGACCCGGGCCAATGGGTCGCCCCGCGTTACCGGTTCGGAAGAAGCAGGTCGCGTCGTCTTCTCCAGCCCCTTGGTGGATGTGGCGGCGAATATGGATCTTGTCCGTGAAACCATCGAGGCATGTCGCGTGATCATGGAGCTGACGCCGTGGACCATCCGCCTGCTGAGCAAATCGAACCTTTTGCCCAAAGTTGCGGAGGGCTTAGCCGACCCCGCGATCAAGCATCGCGTGATTTACGGGGTTTCCACCGGCACCTTGGACGACCGTCTCGCCCAAGCATTTGAGGGAGGCACTCCTCGGGTGTCGAAGCGCATCCAGTCGATCCGCTGGCTGCAGGATAATGGATTCCGAACCTACGGAATGATCTGCCCAAGCCTGCCCTTGGGGTCGCAAGAGGAATACCGAGTCTTCGCACGCGAGTGCGCGGAAAAACTCAGGGCGGAGCGCATGGAACACGTTTGGGCTGAGGTGATCAACGTGCGCGGGGAAAGTTTCGAGCGCACCGAGGCCGCTTTGCGCACGGCGGGCTTTGATCGGGAAGCGGATCGGCTCAGATCGGTTAGCCTTGGAACGCCGGATTCGAAGCGCGCCTGGGAGGATTACGCTCGATGGACGTTTGAGGCCCATGCCGAGGTTTATGCGAATTCTCCCGGTAAACTGCGTTTCCTCCAATACGTGACGAACCCAACCCGAGCATGGTGGGCGGCGCGCGGAGCCCAGGGTGCCATCCTACTCTAGTTCTGCTTTGTTAAAATGGATTTGGACTCTCGGCATGCGGGTTTTCGTCGGCGCGCGGTGGCGGCGGGCGGTCTTACGCAGGACCTCTTGTTCGGTGCGCTGTGGCGGCGAGGCAGGTAGATCTCAAGTGGCTCGGTGATGTCCCGCACGGTGATCAGGGGTGGCTTCGCTTCGCAAGCCTTCGCTCGATCAGGGTGAAGAGCTGTCCATGCGGACGTTGGCATGCAGGCCACAGGTGCATGCGCAGAAGCGGGATAGACTAGGTGAGGTGGGAGACTTTGACCAGGTCAGGATTAAACCCAGGGGTATCCCAGCGCGTCGCAAACTAGGTGAACCTTGGTGGAGAACCCCGCGCAGAAGCGCGCCATGGCCTGCGCAAGCTAACCGCCCCCGGTTTCCTGAATGTTGAGCGCAACGTGTCACTGGTCGCCTAACCTTCGACGATCAGGGCCGGGAAATGTTTGGCCACGAAATCCACTTCACCGATCTTTTGCGCTAGCTCCAAAATCTCTGGCCCATGTAGGAGTTTCATCTCCCACGGATAAGGGTTGTATTTGGAAACGGTGAAACATGCTCCGGATTTCGTCTTGTAGACCTTAACTTCCTCGTAATGGAAATCAGTGGGATAGCGCTCTGGGGAGTTGTCCCATTCCGCAATCAATGTCGCGGTCTCGGTGTTGTAGACTTTGCCTTGTATTATCCTTTTCATTATTGTTTTCTTTTTGGGAATATATGCGTTTGCTTGAAACCGTTAAACAACCAAACGGCATCTTATGCAATCAAAAAGAACGCATTCTGATTGTCTGTAATTTTATTCCCTATATTTCAACCCCTTATGTATCTCCTAGAGCCTGAAAATTACGAGCGGGGCGCTGTTGTCGCGTTCCGACTGGCGATTAGAGACGATCGGACAACCATCGTTGAAGTAGCGAAAAAGGTGGGCGTCAGTAGAACGGCTATCACTAAATTCCTCGAGGGGAGGCCGTTGAGCCCCGCGCTGCTTAGCGGGCTGATGAAGGTGCTTTCACCTCAGTCGGCCTTACTCGTTCTTTATGGCCACCTGCGCGACGAGATCGGACGCGCTGGGCTAGACCCCGCCGAGTTTATCTTCTTCAAAAGCAAAGAGGCTGCTCCGGTTCTCACGCTATTATCGCAACAGTTGGCGCATAGCCCCGACCGAATTCAAGATATGGTGGACCTCTCATTAAAATGGCAGCGTTTGGATTTGGAGGAGAGAATCAGGCATCGTATTCCTGACCGATGGCCCCTCGCGTAAGGTGAAAATCGGCCGCCGGGAATTTCACCTTCTGCACACCACACCGCGCAACATGTCCACAGCCGGGCGCAAGAGTGGCACGGTCATCCAGGCTCTGCGCTACCTCGGCCAAGATCAGGTGAATGATCAGGTGGGGGCCATCATTGCTCGCCAGCTTTCTTCCGCCGAGCGCTTGGCCCTTCAGAAAGATCACATCCACGCCCCTGCATGGATCGCCGATTTCCTGCATCCTATAACCGCCGCCTCCTCTTAGCTTTCCAACAAGTCGGTGCCGGGATAGACCACTCAACCACAAGCGTGGAAAACACTTGTGGGTCTGCTTTACATATCACGGCAAAGCCGGGGCGGACGACTATCCGGCCCGGCGTGGTGGAGGCGCGCAAAGCGCGCACTACCTTGCCTGGTGTGATAAGATAGGGCGTCCAGAGGGAAGGCCCTTTCAGTTCAAGTAAGTGCGGGCTCTCCCCGGCGAGTCATCGCCTCGCCCGCACCAAAGTTAACCTTGCGCCGCATCGCGGCGCGCCCTGTCGTCAGAACTTCGCCAAATCCATCTTCTTGAGCTGCTGCTTGAGAATCTTGCCGGACTTGAATTTCACGACCGCACGCGCCGGAATGAGCACATCGGCCTCAGGCTTGTTCGGATTGCGACCGACGCGGGCCTTGCGGCGCTGAACTTCAAGCACGCCGAAATTGCGTAGCTCAACGTTCCGGCCTTCGGAAAGCGCCTTCATGACGATGTCCAAGGTCATCTGAACGGTATCGACGATTTCCTTCTGGGGGAAGCCGGCCTTCTCGTAGATTTCGAGGACAATTTCGCGCTTGGTCAGGTTCGTCATGCGGGAACTAAACCGCCTGCGCGCCTGCCCTTCGAGTTTTTTTCTAATGACGCTGCCAAGCCGCAACGTCCCGACGCGGCAGCGGCATCGAATAGCTTGAGTGGTTCGGCTCTCGGCTCTTCTTTGCCAGCCGCATGGCGTCACCCAAACGAAAACCAAGGAAGCTCGTTTATTGCTCGTTTTGCGGGAAAGAGCAGGCGGAGGTTAAGAAAATCATCGCCGGCCCCGGCGTTCAAATTTGCGAGTCCTGCGTCAACGTCTGCAAAACGATCATCGACCGCGAACTCGTGGCGAACGCCTTCAAGCCGGTCGGGATGACGCACGATCAGTTCAAGGTCGGTCAGGAATTTCTCACCGAGACAGGCCGCTGGATTTGCACGGATAAGGGCAAGCGCACGGTGATCGCCAAGCAGGTCGAGGGTCGTGGTGACCTCGTGACGCCCTTGGCCGTGACGGAAATCGAGGTCGTCTTTGACGAAATTCAACTCCGCCGCTGCTCGCCTGCCCCATCCAAGCCGGCGGCAAAATAATCCCGGCGGTAAGTCGCCGGAAAAAATGCGCGCCGGTCGCGCCGGCGCGCGCGTCGCGGTCAAAGCCAACAGTGCTTCAACTCCCGGCCAGTGCCGAAAAGCGCGTCGCCCAAATTGTCCACGCTGGCGAAGCCGACATCGAGTCCGGAGCCGGTGACTTTAACCGCGTCATGTTCGCGGCAATACTCGCATTGGATGGCAAGCGCCACGTCCCAGGTGATGCGCTTCAGCTCGCCCTCGTGGACGTGGTAGAACTCCAACCAGCGGCAGGTGCCGAGTTGGTTTTTGCGGCGCAAGACGACGTAGATGGTCGCCCCCGGCGTTATGACCTCACGGAGTTTTTGGATGGCGGTGTCGCGTTGAACTTCGGTGTTCATGGTGTGTCGCGAGGT
>CAMCZZ010000004.1:0-176498 GCA_945888375.1 Akkermansia muciniphila
CGCTGTTCAGCGCCGCCGCCATGAACTTCAAGAAGCTCCTGGGCTTCTTTTTGGCCTTTTTGCTCCTCCTGCTCTCCGCTCTCCTCACGCCTCGTCCAGCAGTTACCCTGCTGCGTCCCGCCTAATATGGCGTTTTTCAGAACCGACTAATTAGCAGAATACCTAATTTCAGGAGTGTGCGTTAAAAACACTGTTTAGGCTTGACGGCTCAACAAAGTTGAGCCATGCTCATTTTATGGTGAATGACGTTATGCCCCATGGCACGCCTGAAAGCTCGGAGTTTAACTCCGAGACGGTGCTTTGGTATGACCAACCCGCCATTGATTGGAATCATGCGCTGCCGATCGGCAACGGGCGCTTAGGGGCAATGATTTTTGGCAAAACCTGCGACGAACGCATTCAGCTCAATGAAGATTCAGTCTGGTTCGGTGGCTTTCTGGAGCGAAATAATCCCGATACGCTGGCGCATCTTCCGCGCTTGCGGGAGCTGCTTTTTGCCGGGAGGTTAAACGAAGCCGCCGCGCTCACCCGCATCGCGATGACCTCGCGGCCCAAGCATCTGGGGCCCTACCAATCCCTGTGCGACTTCAACCTCTACTTCCACGATGAGGGTGGAGCGGCGGCTTATTCGGTGCAGCCCGATTCCACCGGCGTGCCGGTTTTTATGAAGGCTCCCCTCGGCCGTGCGACCGATTACCGCCGGTTTCTGGATGTGGGGCAGGCGGTGGCGGGCGTGAGTTTCCGGCTGGGCGGGGTTTTGTTTAGTCGGGAAATGTTCTCCAGCCATGCCGACCAGGTGATCGCGGTGCGCCTGACGGCCGATACACCGGGTAAACTTCGCTTTGCCGGCCATTTGTTCCGCCGTCCCTTTGACCCTGGCTCCGTTTCGCTTGGCACCGATGGTTTGGCCTTATCCGGCCAGTGCGGCGCGGGCGGGGTGCGCTATGTCTGCGCGGTAAAGGTAGCCGCCCAAGGGGGGAGCACCAAGGTGATCGGCGATTTCGTGTCCGTGGAGGACGCCGATTCGGCGATCATATACATCGCCGCCAACACAAGTTTCCGATGTGAGCATCCTCTGGAGAAGTGCTTGGAGCAACTTAAGCAGGCGATGGCTTTGCCCTATGCGCAGCTACGGGAAAGGCACGTTCGTGAACACGCCCGGCTCTTCGAACGCTGTCAGCTCTCGCTCGCCGCCCCACAAGAGGCAAACGCTCCGAAGCCCCATCCGACCGACCTTCCCACCGATGTGCGTCTGCGTCGGCTGGCGGAGGGGGCGCAGGATAACGGCTTCGTTTCCTTGTATCATAATTTTGGTAAATATTTGCTGCTCTCTTCGTCCCGCCCCGGCACTCTGCCCGCGAATTTACAGGGTATTTGGAACGAGAGTTACACTCCATCCTGGGAGTCGAAATATACCATCAATATCAATGCGCAGATGAATTACTGGCCCGCCGAGGTGAACGGTCTGGGCGAGTGTCACGAGGCACTGTTTGATTTTGTAGAACGCTTGGTCGTAAACGGACGCAAAACCGCGCAGACCCTTTATGGCTGCCGGGGCTTCGTGGCCCATCATAATACCGGCCTGTGGGCCGAGACTGCGCCCGAAGGCATCTCTATGATGGCCGCCATCTGGCCGCTGGGTGGCGCGTGGTTAAGCCTGCACTTCTGGGAGCATTATCTCTTTTCAGGAAATGCTGCGTTTCTGCGTGATCGTGCTTTTCCCGTGATGAAGGAGGCTGCACTGTTTTTCGTGGATTTTCTCGTGCGCAACCCTGCCGGGCAATTGGTGAGCGGGCCTTCGCTCTCGCCGGAAAATTGGTATCGCCTGCCGGGTGGCGAAGAAGGGTCGCTTTGTATGGGGCCTGCCATGGACCACCAAATCATCCGCGAGCTTTTCCACGCCTGCGGCAAGGCCGGCAAGGTTTTGGGTATCGACGCGGATTTTTGTGCTGAATTGGCCGCCTTGGCAAAGCAGTTGCCCCCCTCGGCTGCCGGTGCCGACGGGCGCCTGCTGGAGTGGCCGGGCGAGTATGAGGAGGCCGAGCCGGGGCATCGCCATATCTCTCACCTCTTCGCGCTGCATCCCGGCACGGAGATTACGCCACGTGGCACGCCCGACCTGGCTGCCGCCGCCCGGAAGTCCATCGACCACCGGCTGAAGCATGTGCTGGGGCGGCACACCGGCTGGAGCAAGGCATGGATCATCAATTGCTTCGCGCGCTTGGGCGATGGTGAAGCGGCTTGGGCTAACCTGCGCGAGTTTTTCGCCCAGTCCACCTTGCCCAATCTCTTTTGCACCCATCCGCCTTTCCAAATCGACGGTAACTTCGGCTCGGCCGCCGCGATTACGGAGATGCTGATGCAATCCCACGATGGCGAGGTCGCTCTACTCCCGGCGCTTCCAGCTGCATGGTCGGACGGAGCGGTGCGGGGCCTCCGGGCGCGAGGCGGCTTTGAAGTTTCGATGACGTGGGCGCGCGGCAAACTGGTCTCCGCCACGGTGGCCGCCACCCAGACCACCCGCTGCCGCCTACGCGCTCCCGACACCCTCGTGCCTGCCGCCACCCATCCCGCAATTGATCTAGCGAGGGAAGGCGGTAACTTGCTAAGTTTCCAAGCTGAAGCCGGCGGGGTTTACAAATTCCAGACGCAGCCCCTCTGTCACCCGCAAAATTGAACCATTCCATGAGCCCAAGCATTACATTAGCGGGAGCCTCCGCCCCGTCAGCCGCACTCCCTGCAATCGAGTCCACCGAGACCGCGCAGCCAGGTGTTAACAGCAGGCTGGGGCAACTGATTCGGCGTATCCGCAGGCAGCAGGGCCGCACACAGGATGACATCGCGAAAGTCTGCGGCTTCACTAAAAGTCTGCTCTCCCGCATCGAGACGGGTGATGTTAACCCGCCCGTCGCCACCTTGGTAAAGATCGCCGGCGCCCTCAATGTAACCTTGGCCGCTCTGCTGGAAACGGACGACGGTGTCGGCACCATTCTCACCACTGCCGAGGAGGTGAAATCCTCCGTTAAAGCCACCGAACTCGGCTACGAGACCTTTGCCTTTGCCGCCAACCGTGGTGCCAAACGCATCCAACCCGTCTTTTTCCAAATCAAAAAAGGCACCTTGCGCCGACACTCGGTCACGCATCAGGGCGAAGAATTCCTCTACGTCTTGGCCGGCTCCATCTGCTTCCACGTAGGCAACGTCCGCTACACCCTCCACGCCGGTGACAGTCTCTACTTCGACGCCTCGGAAGAGCACGGAGTGGAGGCCCTCACCGAGGAGGCTACTTACCTCGATATCTTCTGCTAAACGCCCCTTCGATTCATCTTTAATACCCTTTTTCCTCTCCCCCGCGCGCTGCGGGTGCCTCAGCTACTGCTTTGCCCACTTTCCCAGAACAATAGCGCCAATCCCCTCCATTATAAACACTCCCTACCATGAAAGATATCAGCCAAAGAACCGTCGGCATCATCCACGCCGCTCTGCTTACCAGCCGAGCCGTTCAACCGTTTATAGATTCGATTCTACCGGAGGTAAAAATCGTCCATCATGTGGATGATACGGTGCAGAACTCGAATTTCGCCTGCGCTCCGGGCATCATTCCCAAGGAGAACTTCTACAAGTTCACAACCTACGCGCACATGCTGCAAGGCGCGGGGGTTGATGTCATCCTTCTCGCCTGTTCGACCTTTAATCGCGCCGTCGAAGTAGCAAGGCCGATGATCACGACCCCAATGCTACAAATCGACCGTCCCATGATGGATCTAGCGGTCCAGCAGGGCAGGAAGATCGGCCTGCTCGCCACCGTGCCCACCACCGTGCCGGCCTCGGAGCGCCTCTTGCGTCTGGCCGCCGCCGAGGCTGGCAAAGATATCGACGTCACCACCGTCCTTTGTAGCGAAGCCTTCGCCGAAATCAAAAAGGGCAACGTGGCTCGTCACAACGAATTGCTTCTGCGGGAAATCGATACCCTAACCAAAACGGTGGATACCATCGTGATGGCGCAGCTCTCCATGAGCGCTCTCGAACCCATGCTGGGGGACTGCAAGGTCCCCATCTTCAACAGCGGGCGCACCGGCTTCACCAAGATCCGCGAGATGCTTGAGGCGATGGAGTAACGCTTAAACGCCCCCCAAACACCATGAATACCACCATCGCCATCGGGTGCGACCCGAATGCTGCGGAGTTAAAAACTTTACTGGTAAAACATCTGCACACGATGGGTTACGAAACGAGTGACTACGGAAGTGACGATCCGATCTACGCCAACACCGCGTTGGATGTGGCCCGCGCCGTCGCAGCCGGTAAACACCCCCGCGGCATCTTGCTGTGCGGCACGGGTATAGGCGTCGCCTTGACCGCCAATAAAGTCCCCGGGGCATATGCGGCGGTGGCGGCCGATGCCTACTCGGTGGAGCGCTCTATAAAAAGCAACAATATCAACATTCTGACTTTCGGCGCCCAGGTCATGGGCCCGGAACAAGCCAAGGCCCTGCTTACCATCTGGATGAAATCAACCTACGAAGTTGGCGGCCGCTCCCAGGCCAAGATCGACCGTATTCATGAAATCGAAAGCTCCTACACCACCTCTACTTCATTATAATCCATGCTCACTAAACAAAAGATTCTCGACCTGCCCTATGTCTATACGGCCAACGTTTTTTCCGTCGGCGACCGGCTTTGTGTAGGCGCCGGATCGGAGCGACCGCATCCCTCCTATCTGCTTGATTTCGAACAGCGCGAACCCGTCGAGATTGCTCCTGCCCCCGGCGGCACGATGAGTTTGGTGCCCGTGCCCGGAAGCGATAACCATCTCGTCTCGGTGATGGGACTCTTCCCGCCCTTCATCGGGCTGGAGGCGGGCATCTTTCTTCATACTAAAAAGGATGGAGCCTGGTCCTCACGTATGGTCATTGCGCTCCCCTTCTCCCACCGCTGCGAATTTCTCACCGTGGAGGGTGATAGCTTCCTGTTGATAGGCACCTGTAGCAAACATAAGGCCAACCCGGAGGACTGGAAACAAGCCGGCGAGGTTTACGGGGTAAAGGTGGGCGATCCGGATTCCTGCGACTGGAAACCGACGCTCATCATGGATAAGCTCTACCGAAACCACGGCATGACCAAATCCGTCATAAACGGCCAGGACTGCCTTTGCGTCTCGGGCACGGAAGGCATCTTTGCGATCCGGCCCCAAGCGACGGGCTCGTATGCGGTGACCCGCCTATTTGATACGGAAGTGAGCGAATTTGTCTTCATCGACCTCGATCATGACGGCGTGGATGAGCTCGTCACGATAGAGCTCTTTCACGGGAACACCCTCAATATCTATAAGAAGAACGAACAGACCTGGGAGCGTCGTTACACTTCACCCTTGAGCTTTGGCCACGGCCTCTGTGCCGGCACTTTCAAGGGGGACCTCGTGGTCGTCGTGGGCAGCCGGCGCGATACCGAGGCGCTCGAGCTTCACAAAGTGGTGGATTTTGCGAACGGAGCCATCGAACGCATCATTCTTGAGACCGGGGTTGGACCGACGCAAACGCGCCTCTTCACGCACAAAGGCACGGACTACATCCTTAGCGCCAACCAGGTAAAAAACGAGGTCGCTCTCTATTCCTGATACTCGCACCCCACCCAATTCTTTCCAAGGCCCGCAAAGCACACTCCTTACCATGAGTAAAATAATACAAGAAGACGAAATACCCTTTCAAGAACTCCCGGGACGCTCCCTGAAATGGCTCTACACCCCGGACCTGGTGGAGTCGAAGGGCTTCTCCATGAACGTGGTTAATATCAGAGCCGGCAACACCGTAAAGCCCGCCCACTCGCATCCCAAACACGACGAGGTTGTCTATTTGTTGAGCGGCAGCGGGAAGGTTTATATCGACGGCGTGGTCTCGGATGTCCGCCAAGGTTCCGCCATTCTTTTTACCGCAGGCTGCATCCATATGCTCCGCAATTCGTCCAACGAGGATATGAAGGTCGCCTGCTTCTTTACGCCCGCCGCCACTTTTGCTGATTACCTCCTCCATGAAGAGGTGATTTTCCCGGATTAGTTTCATCTTCCCCTTCCCCCCAAAAAAACCACACCCATGCAACGTATTATCAATAACCCCGACGACGTAGTGAATGAGATGCTGGAAGGCTTTGCTGCCACGCACGCCGACCTCGTGGCCCGTGTCCAAAATAATCATCGTGTCCTCAAATACAAGCAGGCCCCCGTCCCCGGCAAAGTGGGCGTGATCACGGGTGGCGGCTCGGGCCATGAACCGGCCTTCATCGGCTATATCGGAGAGAATATGTTGGATGCCGTGGCCGTGGGGGAGATCTTTTCGTCACCCACCGCAAAATCCTTCACCGATGCCATCAAGGCGGCGGATTCCGGCCGGGGCGTTGCGGTGCTTTACGGCAATTACTCGGGCGACAATATGAATGTGAAAATGGCCAAGATCGACGCGGATGATGACGGCCTCGTCGTGAAAAGCGTGGTCGCCAACGACGACGTGGTATCGGCCCCAAAATCAGAACCCCACAAACGCCGCGGCGTGGCGGGCGAGATTTTTATGTGGAAAATCGGCGGTGCGCGAGCGGCCTTGGGCGGTAGTCTCGACGAAGTGATCGCCTCTGCCCAGAAAGCCATCGACCAGACCCGAAGCGTGGGTATCGGCCTGAGTTCCTGCACCATTCCCGCCGTGGGTAAGGCGAACTTTTTTATCAAACCCGGCACGATGGAATTCGGTATCGGCCACCACGGCGAGCCGGGCCTTGCGATTACCGAGCTGAAGACCGCCGATGAGATGGCTTCGTTGGCGCTGGAGCACATCCTCCCCGACCTGCCCTTTGCGCCGGGGTGCGAGGTTGCCGTCCTGGTATCTGGTTTAGGCGCGACTCCGATTAACGAGTTGTATGTTTTTTTCCGCAAAGTCGCACAGATTCTACAGAGCCAAAACATCCACATTCATAAGTCCTATGTAGGGAATTATTTCTCTTCCCTCGAGATGATGGGCGTGACCCTCACGCTGATGAAACTCGATGACGAACTGAAGCAATTGCTGGATATGAAGTGCAATGCGGTCGCTTTAAAACAGGTCTGATCGTTCAGGCGACGTTAGCATATACCCCAAAAAAATAATCCTATGAACTATTTCAAAAACAAAGAGGGTGCCGCCATCGTGCGCTGCATCGTAAGGACCATCCAAGCCAATAAAGACTATCTTGGTAGTGTGGACGGTGAAATCGGCGACGGCGACCATGGCGTGAATATGAACAAGGGATTCACCATGGCAGGCGAGCGGCTGGAGGAAGGTCACACCTTCTCCGAAGCCTGCCGCGTCGTTGCGCAAGCGCTGATGGAGGATATCGGCGGCTCCATGGGGCCGCTTTACGGTTCGTTTTTCAAGGCTCTGTGGCGCCACTCCAAAAGCCTGGAGAATATCAGCGCCGAAAACTACGGCACGATGCTCCAGGCCGCCACCGAAGCCGTCATGGAGATTGGCGGGGCCAAAGTCGGGGACAAGTCGCTCATCGATACGCTGGTGCCGGCCTACCAGGCATTTCAATGCGCCTTGGCGGACAAAGCGGGCTTTGCGGAGGCACTGCAAAGAAGCACCGCTGCGGCCGAGGCGGGCAAGGAATCGACCCGCGCGATGGTGGCGAAAATCGGACGCTCAGCCCGACTCGGCGAACGCTCGCGCGGTGTGCTCGATGCCGGCGCCGTTTCCAGTTTTCTTATTCTCGACGCCCTCCACGGCGGCATCGCGGCAAGTCTGCACGACCCCGCCGTCGAAGGCCGCACGCTCACGGCCCTTTGAAAAGTAGCCCCTGTAAACGATTACCTGAAGTGCGGGTATATAACCACGCGCTTACCCCATCCGAAATCACCGCGAGTCGCACGGCCGGACCCGACGTGGTCTCTTCCCCTCCCACCGCCCAGCCCGACGCGGTGACGATCCACCCGGGGCAAAAGACGCGGATCGCCGTGCTCGCCAACGATACCGGCCCGCTGACCGCTTCCACGGTCGTCATCGCCCAAGCCCCGGTGCTCGGCACCGCGACACCCGATGCGGAGGGGCGCATTCTATATAACCACTCCGGCACCGATCTCGGGCCGGTGAACTTCACCTACACCGTGGCCGGCCCCCGCTACTCATCACTAGTGACTTTAGTGAATTAAACAGACCTTATGGAACCGCATCCCTCCTCCCCATCGACAGCCGCCCAATCACCAGCCGAGGGGAAAATTCCCGCACACCCCGGCCTCGCCGGTTCTCCCGAAACCCATCCCTACCTAAATCCCAACGCCCCTCTGGAGCAGCGAGTGAAGGATCTTGTCGCCCGGCTCACGCTGGAGGAAAAGGCGATTCTCCTCAACCACAAGGGGCCGGAGCTGAAGCGTTTTCATATTCTATCCGACAACTGGAACCAATGCCTGCACGGCATGCGCTGGGCCGGCGGCCCGACCACGTTGTTTCCCATCCCCACCGGCATGGCGGCGACCTGGGACCCGGAATTGATCCGCCTCGTGGCCGACGCCATTTCAGACGAAGCCCGCGCGGTTAACAACTGGTGGCATGACGACCCCGACTTCAAAGGCGGATTCGGCGGCAGGCACGGCGGCGAAAAAACCGGCCTGGTTTACCGCTCGCCGGTGATCAACATCATGCGAAATCCCTTCTGGGGCCGCAACGGGGAAACCTGGAGCGAAGATCCCTACCTGTGCGGGCGCATGGCCGTCGCCTTCATCAAGGGCCTGCAGGGAGACGATCCCCGCTACCTCAAGCTGGCCGCCACCATCAAACACTTCGCCGTGAACAACGTGGAGGTGGACCGCAAAACCTTGTCCGCCAACGTGAGCGAGCGGATGTTGCGCGAATATTGGCTGCCGCACTGGCGGGACGCCGTGGTGGAGGGAGGCGCACGCTCCGTGATGGCTTCCTACAACCAGGTTAATGGCCTGTATAATGTGTTCAACCCATTCCTGCTCAAAGATATCCTGAAGGGAGATTGGGGCTTTGACGGCTTCACCGTTTCGGATCTCGGCGGCGTGCGTAACAAGGAAATGGTCGTGCTTTCGGTCAACGCCGGCTGCGATTTTTCCGACGAGGAATTCATGAAATACATCCCGGAAGCGGTGCGCGAGGGCCAGATCAGCGAATCGCGGCTCGACGAAGCCCTGTCCCGCCTCCTGAAGGTGCGCTTCCGGCTCGGGGAGTTCGATCCGGTGGAACTCGTCCCCTGGCGCAAAATTTCGATGAGCGTGGTCTGCTCGCCTGAGCACCACGCGCTCTCGCTGGAAGCCTCGCAAAAATCCATCGTTCTGCTGAAAAATGACCCGGCGTTGCTTCCCTTGGACGCGGGCAAATTGAAGAAAGTGGCCGTGCTCGGCCCCTTGGCGGAGCGGGTTTACGAAGGCGACCACTTTTACATCATGGCGCCGGGCCGCAAAACGGTCGCTCTTCTGGAAAGCCTCACCAAGGCCCTGCCGGACGCGGAAATCCTCTTCGCTCCCGGCGCCGAAATAGCGCGCCCGCTGCGGGTGAAAGACCAACCGGCCCCTGCCCCTTTCGATCACGTCGGCGAACTCCAAAAAGCCGTCAACGCGGCGAAAATCGCCGACGTGGCCATTGTTTGCGTCGGCACCAATCAATACGTCGAAAACGAAGAATGCGACCGCACGACCCTGGCCCTGCCGGGCAACCAGCAGCAACTCGTGGAGGCCGTCCTCGCCGCGAATCCCAACACCGTGGTCATATTCCACAATGCCGGCCCCCTTTGCACACCGTGGATCAAGGAGCATGTGCCCTCATGCCTCGCCGCCTGGTGGAGCGGCGAGGCCCAAGGTGACGCCTTGGCGGATGTCCTGCTCGGGAAAGCGAACCCGGCGGGCCGTCTGCCCTACACCGTTTACGCCTCCGATGCACAGGTGCCGCCGCAAAGCGAATATGACATCAGCCAGGGCTTCACCTATATGTATGTGCGGGGCGAACCCCTCTACGCTTTCGGCCATGGTCTGAGCTACACCACGTTCGCTTATTCCGATATGAAACTTCCGGCGCTGACCGCCAAGGCGAATGATACCATCGCGGTGACCTTGACCCTCACCAACACGGGCGAGCGCGATGGCGACGAGGTTGTGCAAATCTATGTCAAGGAACCGGCCGGCAAAGTCGTCAAGCCGCGCCTGCGCCTGGTCGGTTTCAAGCGGGTGACCCTGAAGGCGGGGGAAACACAAACCGTTACCATTCCCGTGGAGGTTGCGCGGATGCGTTATTGGGATGAAGACACGCACGCCTTTGTCGCGGAACCCGGCCGCTATGTTTTAAACGCCGGGCCGAGTTCGGCGGATATCAAACTCAGCGCTTCTTTTGTCCTAGAACCAGCTTGGAACTAGCTGGGCGGCTTCCATTATTTTATTTCGCATCAAAACGATAATAATTGTTCCAGGATGTCGCCTTTCCGGGCTTTATGTCTAAATCTATCATCGGTTCCGGGCAATGCGCCATCCGCCAGATATAGACATAAAACGAGGCGTTCGGGTTCGGTGATAGGGGATGACTTCCCGTAACATGAACCGCCGTATGGGTCTTGTCATTGCTCAGGGTGAACGCATTGGTGCTTCCCACATTCAAACCGCCGCGTATTGGCACCCTGTCTACCAGAGACTTAAGCAGGCGCAAGGTTTTGCCCTTGATCTCGGCTTTACCGGTGAAATCGGCCGAGGTCGTGATGTCTTGTGGAAATCGCAGCAGATAGTTCGGGTTGATAAAATCGTTATCGAAGCGGAAGAAATTGTGGCAGTAGGTGGAGGTGACGATGTCTTTCCCGCCGGTATTTTCCAAAGTGTGCAGCACATCGATCTCCGCTTTGTCGGGAACCAGCGAAATCTTTTTCGTATAGCGGTAGCCGTATCCGGAATCGATTTTTACGGCGTGCTCGAATAGCACCCAGTCTTTGTCGCAGGAAACTTTCCACTCGCCGGTATCGAGAATTTTGTAGTGATTGGCAAAAAAATAGGCGGCATCCGTCGATTTTTCCAGCACGCCTACGCCTACCTTGACGAATGCCCCGCCTGCGGTCGCCGCTTCGTAGCCCAGCGGGAAGCGGAATTCCTCGGCGATACCGGTTCCGCTGCCGATGTTCAGGGGGTCGTGCGTGCCGGGGTTGAGCGAACCATCATAGCCGCGCCAATCCTGGAAGTAAGTATGACCTTTGTAGGTCACCTGTGCCATAAATCCCGACCAATCAAAGCGGCATGCGCGATAATACCCGTTGTTTTTATCAACGGATAATACTTCCACTTCAAGCAGGCCGTTGGAGAGTATGATTACCGGAAAGCCATCCACTTTTTTCGTATTACTATGTATTGAATCGTGGTTTTCCGACGATGATTTTTGTTCCATAGAGGCGGTTTGATTCGGGGCGAGCAAAATAGGGTCAAGCCAAGGGGGGGGCAGGTTTCAACTTATTGAAAATTTGCTTGGAAAGATGGAAATTCAATAAGTTGAGGCCATTGACCCCAATGGCGCTCGGTTCCCCTATCCCAGAAATTCTACAGGCTCTCGCCGCCGCCTGACTCTGGTGCGGCATGCGAGGCGGGCCTCAGAACCCCACGGAGGCGCCGCCATCGACCGGCAACGTGACGCCCGTCACATAGCCGGCCGCCGCTGAACTGAGGTAGACCGCCGCGTGGCCGATGTCGGCCGGTTCGCCCATGCGACCCATTTGAATGCGGGACAACACCTTGGCCTTACGGGCGGGATCGCTCTCAAGCGCTTTGCGCGACATCTCGCTAAAGATCCAGCCGGGCGCGATGGCATTTACCCGCACGCCCTTGGCGCTGAGCTCTGCGGAAAGCGTGGAGACCATGCCAAAGTAGGCGCTCTTGGCCGCCGCATAGGCCAAGACCAAGGGCACGCCCATGAAGGCGGCCATGGACGAGGTAAAGAGGATGGAGCCTTTGCCTTGCGCCACCATGCCGGGAATGAGCGCCCGCGTCAGCGCGTGCGCGGCGAGCACATGCGTATTGAGCACACTTTGGAAATCTTCCGGGCTCGTCTCGGCGGCGGGTTTCTTGAGGTGCGTGCCGGCGTTGTTGACCAGAATCGTCACGGGGCTTTCCGCGACTTTTTGGGCGGCGGCCACGAGTTCGCCCGCCGCGTCCAGCCGCGTGACATCGTGGGCGACGTAGCAAGCCAGCGCCCCCAGCTCGGCGCAGGCCTGGATCAATTGATCTTCGCGGCGACCCACCAGCACGACTTTTGCGCCGGCCTGAACCATGCAGCGGGCAATGCCCAGCCCGATGCCGGAACCTCCACCCGTGATGAGCGCGGTTTCTCCATCGAGGCGGAAGGGGTTACTGGAGTTAGGTGTCATGGTTAGATCTTGTTGATTTCAGCGAGCGCCTTGCGGCTGGGTGTCATGCCCGCGCCGGGTGTTTCCGGGGCGACGTAAAAACCGTCCACGATCTGGGCCGGCTTATCCATCCAGTCCCGCAGCCACGGAATATATTCGAGTAACGAACACGCCGGATGCGCGAAGCAGACGTGCTGATGCACCTGACACATGTCGCCGACGTGCGGCACGACCGGCAAGCTGTAGCAGCGCGCCAGGTCCGCGACCTGCCAAAACTCCGTGATGCCGGCGAGGCGCACCACATCCGGTTGGACGTAGTGCACGGCCCCCGCGTGGATGAAATCGCGGAATTGCGAGGTCATGTAAAGTTGCTCCCCGAGGGCGATCGGAGTGGCGATGGTTTCCGCCAGGCGGCGATGACCCTCGACGTCGTCGAAGTAGATCGGCTCCTCGATCCAGGCGATGTCGAAGTCCACGAGGCGTCCGGCGGTTTGGATCGCTTGGGGCAAAGTCCAGCGACCGTTGGCGTCGGTCATGATGCGGATATCGGGGCCGAGGGCCTGGCGCACGGCCTCGACGCGGCGGAGGTCTTCCCGCGGATTGGGCCCGCCGACCTTGAGTTTGACGGCGCGATAGCCCTCCTCCTCGACCAAGCGTTTGCAATCGCTCACCATCGTTTCGAGCGACCAGTTCAGCCACCCGCCATCGGTGTTATAGGCCTCGACTTTTTTAGTCGCCGAGCCGCCGAGGAGTTTCCACAGCGGCTGGCCGACGGCTTTTGCCTTCAGATCCCATAGCGCTATATCAATCGCCCCGAGCGCCAGGTGAGTGATACCGGCGCGGCCCACCCAGTAGATTTCCGACTTTTTGTGCAGTTTCTCCCAGAGCGCCACCACCTCTTGGGGATCTTCGCCGAGGAGCAGCGGCCCGAAGCTGTGAATAATACAATCCACGATCAAACGGTCGGTGGGCAGGTGCGCGTGGGTGCCGGAAAAGCCGTAGCCGATGTGGCCGGTGTCGGTATGGATCGCCACGCCGGGCGCGCCCCAGTGCGTGAGTTTGTGGGTGCTGTCGGCGATGCCGCCACGAGTAACCGGGGCGTGGAGGATGATCGGTTCCAGTTTGGTGATTTTCATAGTATTATTCCGGAGCTTAGAGGGCCTTATCGAAATCGATCATGGCTTTGACCAAGCCGGCCTCACGGTGGAGACCGGGCAGGCGTTCGCCGGTATCGGCGAAATCAAAGCGGTGGGTGATGAGCGGCAGCACATCCACTTGATTGGTGTGCATCAGACGGATCACTTCGCGGAAGGTGCCGCTCAGCCCGGCTCGGCTGGCCATCAGCGTGAGCTCGCGGCGATGGAAATTCGGATCGTCGAAGGTCATGTCACCTACGAACAAGCCGAGGAAAACAATCCGCCCGCCGTTCTCGGTGAGTTGGAAGGTGCCGCGCATCGAGGCCGGACTGCCGGTGGCGTCGATCACCACGGAGGGCAACTGGCCAAAATGCGCCTGTAGATTATCCGCCAGGTGGGCATAGGCCGGCAGGGCGGTGCCGAGCTGCATGGTCTCGCAGGCGAACTTCAGGCGATCGGGTTGCAGGTCCACACAGACCAGATTTGCGCCCGCCGCTTTGGCGAAAATCGCGGCGGCGAGGCCGATCGGTCCCATGCCGAGGATCACGGTCGGTTCGCCCGCCTTGATCGCCGCGCGCTCGACGCCGTGCGCGCCGATCACGAGGGGCTCGACCAGCGCGATCTGATCCGGGTTCAGTCCTTTGGCCGGGTGGAGTTTTTCCGCCGGCACGGTCATAAACGGCGTGTGGCCGCCATCAATGTGAACCCCGAGGACTTTGAGGTTTTTGCAGCAATTGGTTTTGCCCGCGCGGCAAGCCGGGCACACGCCGCAAAAATAGTAGGCCTCGACCGCGCAGAGGTCGCCAGCGGCCAGCCCGCTCTCCGCCGGGGCAGTCACGACCTCGACGCACAACTCGTGACCCAGGCGGCGAGGATAACTGAAGAACGGTTGTTTGCCCGCCAGCGCGTGGATGTCGGTGCCGCACACGCCGCAACGGCGGACGCGGACGAGTGCTTCGCCTTCCGCCGGTTGGGGAACGGGAACCTCGGTCCACACGAGTGAGCCGGGTTGTTGGAGGGAGAGGGTTTTCATAAATGATGAGAATTGCGGGAGGCGAGGCGGGGGTGGCGGGACGAGCGGCGCAAAGCCCTTGGGCAAGTGCCGAGCGCAGGGGGTAACTTACGGCCCGTCATTGCTCGGTATGGGCTGGAATTTGAAGCGCAATGAGGTAGCCTTCACGGGCACAATGACTGAAAATGCTAGGGGCGATTTTCCCTCCACCAGCGGCACGCTGAGCCCTCCGCCCGGGCGGCCGAACTGGGCCGGGCGCGGCGATCTGCCGTTGATCTACCTTGGCTGGGGGCAACGGGATTTCGCCAGCGATCCGCTTCCCCGGCATGTCGATCCGGGCACGAACTATTTCGTGCTGATGCGCGGTTCCGTGAGCATGGTCAGCGACGAAGAGGTGCGGACGCTGCGCGCTCCGGCCGCCTTGGTGATTGAGCCCGGATTCCCGTTTGGCATCCGGCAGAACGCAATCAAGCCGGTGGAGATTCTGGTCTGGGTGTGGCGGGGCCGGCCGGAAGTTCCTGAACTGAGATCAACGAACGCGGGCTTTTCCCTTCTGCCCCTCACGCACAGTCCCATTGATTTTTTAGCGCAGGTGCACGTGCAATGCCGGAAGGAAGTTTCTCTCGCCGATGCCTCCGTGCCTGCGACGCTTGCCGCGCTGCGAACCTTGATGGAAGTGGAGCTGCTGCGGGCCAGTCGGGCCACTCCGGCGGCGGGTGATATCCGCTGGGCGCTCACCCAGTCGTGGCTGGGCAAAAATCTTGCCCTTCGCGCGACCGTCCCCGCGCTCTGTGATTACCTCGGAATGGCCCCCAGCACCTTGAGCCGTTTCTTTCTCGATCAGGCCGGGACGACGCCGGGGAAATACTTCCGCCAACTCAAACTGGACGAAGCCCAGCGGCTGATTGAACAAGACGGCTGGCAGGTCAAGGCGGCAGCCCACCATCTGGGCTACAAACACGCCAACGACCTAAGCCGTGCCCTGCGGAGCAATAGGGAGTTAGGTTAGGGAGCTTTCTCGGTGCCGCTTGTTTACGCGATCTCTTATCGTTTGTGCGTTCTCCGCCGGACCGGGATCACTCCGACGCGGCTCTCCTGATCTCGAGCTTCCCTAGCGGCGAGACGCCGCAAAGCATGATCGGGTCATTCGGGCTGGTTCCCCACGATACCTCCCGGCGTTTTCCGCCGAGCGTGACCGCAGCGGAACTCGTAGTGCTGCGAGTGATACGATACTCCGCCCGGGACCCGATAAACTGCGAAGGCGGGACCAGGAGGGTGGCAAAGGTTGTGGGGCCGGATGTTTTGCGCAGGTGTCTCACCGTGAGCGCGGGCACCGGAGGGCCGCTCTTGGTTTTGTCCCAAGTGCCCCCTTTGATCACATCCCAGCCGAGGATTTCTGGTTTGGTGACGGCCGAATCGGCATGAAACGAATCAAGTCCAGTCAAGGGCAGGATGGCCAGCAGGGGACTTCCCTCCTCGCCACACAGCGCGACTCCGTCGGCGGTGTGTTTTGCCTGCGTGGTGGCGGCGTGCCAGCGCAGGCCGTAGGCGTGGGGTAGGTCGTCGGCGGGAGTGAGGGTGTCGAGCACAAGGACGATCCCGGTTTCTTTGAGGAAAACGATCTCCCGCCGGTGCCGGACGCTGAGCTGCGGCTCCCGTCCGTAGCCGCCGACGTGCCAGCCGCTGGCGTAGATGTAGGCTGGCGACTCGGAGTAAACGGGAGCGGGAGTATCCGCCGGCAGCGCGCCGATGGGATCATCCTTGCTCGGTTTCGGGCGAAACTGATTCAGCCGGTCGATGGTGATCGTGTTGTGCGACAAGGTGGACATCGACCACCAACGAAACGGCGTTTTGTCGTAGGTCCCTCCGGTCCCGTCGAACAAGCCGCGGCGGCCGTCCGGCGAATACACCAGATTGAGTGCATCAAAATGGCCGTGGCCTCCGCCCATCGGGCCGACGTCGAAAAGCAGGTAGCTCGCATCTTTTTCCCATGAGGTGCGCATGACCATGTAGCCGCTCGCTTCGAGGTATTCGCTGGCCGGCAGGGGTGGGTTCGGGCCGGGTGCGGCTCCGCTGGCAAGAGCGGCGGCCCAGGGCAGGATGCGGCTGCCCGAATAGGCCTCCCGCAGGAAGGGGGTGGTGACGGAGGCGAGCGTCAGGCGGCTCGAGTCGTTCAGCGATGGCACACGGCGGTCGGGGGTGGAGACCCGCACATTCCACTCGGCCATCCGGCTGAGCAAGGACCGGAAAGACGGGGAAAAATCGCCCGCGCATCCGTTGCGTTCCGCGCAGCTCAGAACGAGCGCGAGTTTGTCCACAATCCACTGGTGGTAGGAGGGCGAGGCCTCGAACCACCCACCGTCGCTGCCGGTGTTGGGCACGACGCATTTCTCCAGATTGACGACGGCGGTTTTGCGCCACGACGGGGAGTCCCGGAACTCCGGGAAAAGGGTCGCGGTGGTATGAAGCCCGCAGTTGGCTAGCACGTAGAAATTCCCCGTAAAGGGTGGCTTCGCCGCGAGGAAATCAGCGTGTTCCCAAAACGATTTCACCATCGCGAGCAGCGCGTCGTCCGAGAAGGCCGGGTGCGCATGAAACGCGGCCCAGGCATCCGGCCAGAATTCCCCCGTGCGAATGCCCGCTTCGAGCACCCGCCAGCCCGAGCCCGCCCAGCTCCAATTCGAGGCGGGCACCGGCATCGCATCCGTCCAGCTCAAGACCGTGCGGCCCCACGCCGCCGGATAACGCGCATCACCACTGGCCTCCAAGCCATACTTCCAGCGGGAGGCAAACTCGTGCCGACTGATGCTCCAGACCCACTCGTTGGTCTGGGCGTTCGTTCCGGCGGTGGGGTCGAAGTGCCAGTCGACGGCTCCCTCGGGGTAGGTGTGGCGATGGCCCAGCATGGCGAATTCGCCGGCCACATTCATGGCTGCGAGTGCCGCCAAGTCCTCCTTTTCCTTAAGTGTCATCTCCCGGGGAGGGGACTGCCACGTGGGCTGGGTCCGCCCGCGAAAATGCCGGACGAGCTCGCGCCGGGCCTCCGTGATGTCGCCCCGCAGCACCGCCGCGCGAACCCCGCTCAACTCGGGGCGTTCGAGGTCAAGCGCCGCGAGGAGTTGGGCATCGCTCAGGCCGGGGCCGAGCGGCCAGGCCGGATGCGATGGACCGGCGAGCTTGATCGCCCCCGTCTTCCCGCTTGCCGAAACCTGGATCACGCCGGGGTCTCCGCCCTGCCAGTCCTCCGGCGGCACCGCGATGGTGATGCGTTGCCAGCCGGGTATCCGCAATGGAACGGGAGTCGGCGGCCTCCCGCCCTTTCCAAGGGTGATTTGCAGCATGCAACCAGGCTCTGCCTCCGCAGCATGGACGAGGAGTTGCACAAGACCGGGTTTCGGCAAAAGCCGCCAACGGTCGCTTTCCGCCGTGAGGGCGAGGGTCGGCTCGGAGCCGGGATCCCACACCCGCACGGGGCCTTCTGCCTTTGCGTTCAGCCAGGTGGAAAGTTGCGCCGTGACCGAGGTGAGTGGCGGCTCGGCGGCGCGCAGCGCGCCAGAACCGGAAACTACGGCCACCAGCAAGCACGCCGGGAGTGTCCATTTCATAGTGATGCAGGAAGGGAATCAGGGAATCAGCGCCGTTAACGACGACCCTGGAACGCTCTCGGTCGAGCGCGCAGGGCTGATAACATCGGTCGTTTTGATCGGGCGGTTCTCATGGTGCGGTGGTTATACGAAGCGCGAAAATCCCCAAGCCGGGCAACTGGTCCGCCGGCAACGCAAGCTTCAGTCCCGCTTCATCGCGCGTGATCGGCAGATCCTGCGCCGTGCCCAGCAGGCGCACCGATGCGATGGCCGGCGGCGCCCCTGCGGCGGTGGTCCCCAGCGACCGGATGACCAGTTCACCGTTGGACGGCGGGGCCATGACGATCGCGTAGAGCCGCGAAGCGTCCTTCGTTTGGGTGAAGCGGATGTCTTCCGCGGTCAGGGGAACTGTAATGACATCTTTGTCGCCCCCGTGCCGGCCGGGCTCGCGAGCCAGCATCGCGGGCCCCTCGCCGAAGACCTGCCAGGGCCGGGTCGCGTAGATCGCCTCGCCGTAGCGTTCCAGCCAGGCCCCGATGTCGCGCACGATGGCGAACTCCTTTTCGTCGGGCTGGCCATCCCGCCGGAGCGGCACGCTCAGGAGGAGGTTGCCGTTTTTGCTAACGATGTCGGCCAGCATCGCGATGACGGTGCGGGCATCCTTGTATTCGTTCTTGTCATACACCGCCCGGCTGTAGTGCCACTGGCCGATGCAGGTATCGGTTTGCCAAGGTTCGGGCAGGATCGTGGAGGCTTTGCCGCGCTCGATATCATAGAGGAGCGCTTTGCGCTGCTGCTCATTGAGCGCTTTGGTGGCGAGCACGGCCTCGTTGCGCCCGTGACGCTGGACGTTGGCGTTGTAGAACTTCGCCGCCATACCGAGCGCCTCCGCTGGGGCGTCCTTGTAGAGCGGCAAAACGGCGTCGTCGAAGTAGAGAAGGTCGGGGCGGTAATCGGTGACCAACTGGTCAACCCGTTTGAAAAAACGCTCCACATAGGCCGGGCCGGGAGGTCCGCCGATCACGTGCCGCTGCTCGTAGAGATCCTGGGGATCGAGCCCCTCCCACCACTGCCCGGCCCCGTCGGCCTTGGTCAGCCGCCCGTCGTAACGTTTCCCGCCTTGGGGGCCGTCTTTGTCGGCGTTGCGGGTCACCTCCCACCAACGCCAGGTGCGTGCCGCGTGGACGCTGACGCCGAAGCGAAGGCCCGCCTTCTGGGCGGCGCTTGCCCACCCGGCGATGAGGTCGCGCTTGGGCCCGACGGCCACCGAGTTCCAGGGCTGGTGGGTCGAGTTCCAGAGATCGAGATTGTCGTGGTGGTTGGCCATCGCGACGAAGTAGCGGGCGCCGCTCTTGCGGTAGAAGTCCACCAAGGCATCGGGCTCGAAGCGCTCGGCTTTCCAGTCGCGAATAATCTCTTTGAAGCCGACCTCCGAGGGGTGGCCATAACGTTCGAGATGTTCTTTATAGTGAGGCTTGTCGGGCAGATACAGATTGCGCGCATACCAGTCGCCACTCTCGGGCTCGCACTGCGGACCCCAGTGGGCCCAGATGCCGAACTTGGCGTCGCGAAACCAATCGGGGGTTTGGTAGGTTTCGAGGGATTCCCAGGTGGGTTGAAAGGAGGCGGCCTCGGCTGCCGGGGCGCCCGCCAAGAGCGGGAGGACAATGAGCAGTGCGGAGCGGAGCGGGGATGGAAGGGCGGGGATCATTGGGGATTTTTTGAGGCGGATGTATTCCGGTTCAGGTGTTCACGCTGAAATCCAGCACGCACACGCGGTCCAAACTTGGATCAAGGTGGTCTCTACAGAACGCCTGGTGGGCCGGATGAGGTAGATAAGCATCTCGCCCGGCCGAGTCGGCGAAGGTGACGATGAAGCAATGGGTGTAGCCGTGGTTGATGTTTTCCACGCTCGAGTTTTCGCCCCACTCGAAGCCGGTGACAAAGGGCAGGCCGGCGCAAAAGGCGCGGAAGGCGTGCGCGATGCCCTGGATTTTTCCCGGGCCGACGCCGTCCTTGAATTTAAACAAGACGACGTGGCGGTAGGGCGCGGGGTTTGTATTCATTTTGTATCGGCCAGACCGGCGCTGACCGCGCGGGCCACTTCGGTGCCCATGACCGCGTAGCCCTTGCCGCTGAAGTGAACGTTGTTGGGGAGTTGAAGCTCGGTGAGCTGCGGCTCGACCGCGCGGTAAAGGTCGATGGACGGGATTTTTTCCGCGGACATGAGTTCGTCGGCGATGCGGTTGACCTGGTCGCACTGCGCGGCGGTAAAGTTTTCTTTGTTCGGACCGGCGGGAGCGGGGGTGGTGCGCACCCAGTAAAGTTTCGCGCCGGTTTTGCGTAGGCGCGTAATCAAAGCGATGATATTGGCGCGGTAAACATCGGGCGGGGTTGCGCGGTCGTGGATGCCGAAGTTGAGCGTGATAATGTTCCATTCGCCGGAACCGAGCCACACGTCGAGTTTAGCCAGTCCGGTGGCGGTGGGGCCGCAGTTAGCCGGGGCGCGGTGGACGTTGACCTGGCCGGCAAGGGCGGAGCGCACGTTAAGGGTATAGCCGCGGGAGATCGAGTCGCCGATGATCAACATACGCAGTAGCGCGGGGTCGTCCTTCACGTAGTTCCAAGCGGTGACCTTGCCGGCGATGCGGTCCTTTTGGTGGATGGGGAAATAGAAGCCGCCAAGGTTTTCGGAAAGGGTGCGTTCCCACGCCTGTTCTTCGGGCGAGAGCGTGGCGACAAGCGCGGCGTAGGCGGCTTTTTGCTCGGGAGTGATGGAGTTGGGCTTGGCGTTTTGTGCCGTGGCCTCCCTGGCGTTGGTGGGTTCGCCTTGGGCGTGCAGCGAGGCGAGCGACAGGCCCGCAATGAAGACAGAGTATAAAAGGAAGGAGCGGTTGTTCATGGTGGGGGAATCAGGCGTGGAGCCCGGCGGTGGCTTGATCGACGGCGGCGAGCACGTCGGGGGTGAGTTTAGCGACGTCGCCGGCGGCGAGGAGGTTTTCGGTGAGTTGTTCAACGCGGCTGGCCCCGAGGATCACGGTGCTGACGTTCGGATTTCGCAGACACCAGGCGAGGGCGAAACGGGCGGGCGGGAGGCCGGCGGCGGCGGCGACTCGCGCGATGGGTGCGACGGCTTTGGGCGCGGTGCCGGGGATGCCGTTGGCGGACTTGCCTTCCATGAGTGCGCGCAGCCAGGCGGTCTGGGCGAGGCGGGAATCGACGGGGATGCCGTCGGTGTATTTGCCCGAGAGCAATCCTGCGGCGAGTGGAGACCAGGTGGTGGTGCCCATGCCGTAGCGTGAGTAGAGCGGGGCGTATTCACGCTCCACGCGGTCGCGAACGACGAGACTGTATTGCGGCTGCTCCATCACGGGAGGGATGAGGTGGTGACGTTCGGCGCACTCGTGGGCGGCGATGATCAGGTCGGCAGGCCATTCGCTGGTGCCCCAATAGAGAACTTTGCCTTGGGCGACGAGGTCACTCATAGTGCGCACAATCTCGAATATCGGCACCGACGCGTCGGGGCGATGGCAGTAGTAAAGATCTAGGTAGTCGAGGCGCAGGGGGCGGAGTGCGGCGTGACAGGCCTCGACCAGGTGTTTGCGGCTGAGGCCGGTTTGGTTGGGGCGGGGATTATCAACGGCGCCAAAGTAGGCTTTGCTGGAAACGATATAGGTATCGCGCGTCCAGCCGGAGTCAGCGAGGATGCGCCCCATCACCTCTTCGGAGCGGCCGTTGGCGTAGGTCTCGGCGTTGTCGAAGAAGTTGATACCCGCGTCGTAGGCGTGGTGGAGCAGTTGTTTGGAGGTGTCGTTTTCAATCTGGGCACCAAAAGTGATCCAGCTCCCGAAGGAGAGTTCGCTAACGAGTAGGCCGGAGGAGCCGAGTTTTCTGTAGTTCATGGGGAAAGGGGTAACGGAGTTAATACAAAGGAGCGATGAGGCGATTTTGGCCCCATGCCAGCAGCGGCGCTGGGGGAGGGATCGAAGAGGAGGCTTCGGTCAGGCTTTCTTTTGAAACTCCTCCGCTCGCACCGCATGCCGCAGCGGGTGGCCGTCCCGCCACGCCAGGAAGTCCTCGATCATCATGTCCGCCATGCGCCGGACCTCGTTGTTTTTACTCCCGGCGATGTGGCTTGTCATGTGGACGTTGGGAAGGGTGTAAAGCGGACTACCCGCCACGGGCGGCTCCGGATGCTGGACATCAAGTAATACGGTGAGATCGGGGCGCGCTTGCAGTGCTGCAATCATCCCTGGTTCATCGACCTGCTTGCCGCGGCCGGTGTTGATGAAGGTGGCTCCCTCGCGCATGGATGCGAAATGTTCCTGCTTAAAACATTTATACAGTTCTGGCAGGTCCGGGAGGTGATTACTCACGATGTCGCCTTCCCGAAAGGCGGTTTCGATATCCACTAGCTTGGCAATGCCCATCGCGTTTGCTTCTTTTTGCGTGAGGTAATCGCTGACCGCGATCACCCGGAGATTAAAGGGCTGCAAGAGCTTTAACAAATAGCGGGTTACGGCTCCAATCGCGATCAGCGCGACCGTCGCTCCGTAGGCGCCCGGGCCGGAGGGCATTTCCGTCTCAATCCACGGCCCGAGGCGGCACCGGCTGGAATTCCGGAACGCCGCCTTGCAGGAGAGCAGTATCTGGGCGAGACAGAACTCCGCGACCGGAATGGCGTTCGCCTCGGCGGCACTGCATACAACGATGCCCCGCTCCAGAAGCGGCCCGGCAAAGGCCTTGACCGAGCCGCTGGCATAGAAGACCGCCTTGAGCGCGGGTAACGCGGCCAACTGTTCGGCGTTCAGAGAGGGCATGCCCCAGCAGGAGAAGATCACCTCGACCTCCCCCAGTGCAGACTGATGCCGGGCAAAGTTTTCCGAGGTGATTTTGGTCGGATAGAGCTGGGTGAGCGCCGCGATTCGCGAAAGGCGTTCTTTGCCATAGACGTAGTCGAAGACATCGCCGTCCACCCAGGACACCTTGTTCGCGAGGAGAATTGCTTGGGGAGTTCTCATGGACATGGGGCGAGGGTCATTTATCGGATTTAAGAGGAAATGGTTAAAAACATGGAGAACAGGTGAATAAGTGGCTTCATGTTTGTCGGATAAGAATGGCGCGTGGTGAAGGTGGGGTAGTGTAGTCTTCCAACAGGTCGCCCCTTCAGGGCTGCCCTGCCCAATGAAGTGCCATTTTGGTCGGGATATTAGTGGGAAAGCGTAAGCTTAAAAACCAGTCCGGGGGACAAGGTCACGTCGTCTGGTATATGGATCTCCAACCCTTCGCTGCCCTGCGCAAAGGCGGGCACACAAGCGCTGCCGAGTATGGCGATCGTTTTCACCGGCTGGCCGGCGAGCGATCGGATCCGCACCACCCGGTCCTGCAGAAGTCCGAGCACCGTGGCGTAAAGCACGTCGCCCTGGGTGGTGAAACGGATATCCTCTCCGGTAAAGGCGGGCCGTTTTGTATCGGTGTGGGCGCCGGCGGGAATAGATGTTGGGCCTTCGCCGTATATCTTCCACGGACGCGTGCCGTAGATAGCCTCTCCATTGATTTTCAGCCAGGCGCCGATGCCTAGGAGAATCTCCTGATCTTCCTTCGGAATGGTGCCGTCGGCCCGCGGGCCGACGTTGAGGAGCAGGCTGCCATTTTTGCTCACAATATCCACCAAGTCGGCGATTAACGCGGGCACCGTCTTGTAATCTTGGTCCTTGGTATAACCCCAGGATGAATTTGATACTGCGGTGTCGGTCTGCCAAAACAGGGGGCGTATGCCATCGAGTTGACCACGCTCCACGTCAAAGACGGCGGCACCCTCGGGGAAGGCATTGTATTTATAGTTGATGGCGACGCCCAGACCCCACTCGCGGCCCCGGTTGTAATAATAAGCCGCGAAACGCCGAAGATAGGGCTCGAAGGCGACATGATGGATCCACCAGTCAAACCACACGATTTGCGGGCGATATTTGTCCACCAGCTCGCAGGTGCGCCCGAGCCAGCCCTCCAGAAAGGTTGCGTCCGGATAGGGTTCACTGAGCCAGTCGTGGCCGTGTTCTCCGGGGATGAAGCCGTGCTCGGTAAGAGGCGCGGCCGCGCCGTATAAATCGGCGAACGCAGGATTCTGGACATCGGAGTCGAAGGCGCGCCCACCGTTGAAAAAGAACCAGTTTTCCGCGCGGTGGCTGGACAGCGAGAACACCATACCTTCGGCCCGGATGGCCTCGGCGAGTTCCGCGATGACGTCGCGCTTCGGCCCCATCGTGGTAGATTTCCAACGGGTGAAAGAGGAATCATACAGCGCAAACCCGTCGTGGTGCTCCGCCACGGGCATGACGTAGCGCGCGCCGGAACGCTGAAAGAGTCGCGCCCACTCGGCGGCGTTGAAATGTTCGCCCGTGAAGGAGGGGATAAAGTCTTTGTAGCCAAACTCGGTATGCGGCCCGTAAGTCGCGACATGGTGTTCAAATTCCGCCGAGCCCTTTTGATACATCATCCTCGGATACCATTCACTTTTAAAGGCCGGGACGGAATAAACCCCCCAATGGATGAAAATGCCGAATTTGGCATCTTCATACCAAGCGGGCACTTGATAGCGGAGCAATGAGGACCACTCGGGCGCGAAGGGCTCGGAAGAGGGCGAAAAGAGAGGGGCGGGGTTCATCAGAAGGTGACTGGATTGGGGTTGGGCTGGGCGCTTCGGGCTACACGGCGCTCAGAAAACGATGGGCTCGATCCATAAAACCGGGCAGCGCCTCGTGGCCGTAGTCCGGATAGATCGCGAGCTCCTTGGGTGAGGTGATGCGGTTGTAGGCGGCGAACTGGGTCGAGGGCGGACAGATCGTGTCCATAAGGCCGACGCCCATTAATACAGTGGCCCGGATGCGGGGGGCGAGATGGGCGACGTCCACGTATCCAAGCTTTAGCCAAAACTCCTCGGCGCGCCGGTGTTCCGGGTCGTGCTTGCGGAAAAAATCACGCAGTTCCGCGTAGGCGTCTTTGGCGAGGTCGAGCTCCCATACTCGCCGCCAGTCGCAGAGAAAGGGAAACTTGAGCGCGACGCGGCGGATGCTTGGCGACAGCGCCGCGCAGGCAAGGGTGAGGCCGCCGCCCTGGCTGTTACCTGTGGCCACCAGTCTCGCGGAGTCCACTTCGGCGAATGTCGCAACGATCCGGGCGAGCAGCGCGGTGTCCAGATAGTGGTGCCGATAGAGCAGGTTGCGTGGATCGGGGTCGAGCAGGCCGCGGGTCAGATGGCCGTTTGGCGGGGAGGTGCGCAGCGTGCCGTGATCTTGGCTGAGCCCGCCTTGGCCGCGACAGTCGAGCGCAGCTACACAGAATCCCTCAGCGACTAAGCCGAGCTTCTCGTGCCACTCACCGCTGTGATGGTTGAAACCGTGAAACTGGAGCACGCAGGGGCGGCGCCCTGACTCGGCACCCCGCGGGCGGAGATATTTGGCGTGGACGCGAGCTCCGGCGGTGCCTGTGAACCAGAGATGGAAACACTCCGCTACCGGACTGGTAAAGTCTGCGGAGATGAGTTCCACACGCGGGTCCACTTGGGCGAGTTCGGCGAGCGAAGCATCCCAGAAGGCGTCGAAGTCGGCGGGGCGGGGGTTGCGCCCGGTGTAGCGAGGAAGCTCCGCCAAGGGTAGATCGATGAGGGGCATGTTAAGCCTGAACGGCGAGTTCCAGTTCGAAAGAGACGGCGATCTCCGCCGGCAGAAGGATCGCGACGCGCCCGTGAGCGACCGGCAGAGGCGTGCCCCGGCCTTGGCGAAGGGCACGCAGGCCTAGGGCGCGCAACTCAAGGGTTTGTTCAGTCCGGGCGCGGAGGACCACGGTCGCGCGGCCCGGCTGCCACGAAAGGCGCTCCAGCGTGATCGCGCCCCGGCAAAGCAGGCCCTTGACCTCGCCTTCCTTCCAAGCGGCGGGCAGTGCGGGGAGGACCTCTATCCAACCCGGACGACTGTCCACCAGCGCGAGCGTGACCACGCGGACCAGACCGCCGGTGATGTCGGTGTTGAAGACCGAGCGCGGGTTATGGGTGGAGACCATGGATTGCGGGATCCAGAATCCGTGAGCCAGCCAGTCGATGGTCTCAAAAGTCGCCTCGCGCAGGCGCAGGCTGGCGGCGGCGGCGCCGAGTTGGACCATGCCGAAAGCCATGACTCCTCCAGCGGCCCGGCGACGTGGCTCCATACGCTTTTCAATCGCCACGGCAAAGGCGCGCATCAGCGCGGGGCGGCAGGCAATGTCGTCGGGTAAACCGTGGTAGAGCGCGTAGAGGTGGGAGGCGTGCCTGTGTTCGTAGCGATCCTCGAGGCGCGGATCGCCCCATTCGGCGACGGCGCCCTCCGCGTTGATCCGGTAGTCGGGCAGGCGCGAAAGAATAGACTCCCACGCGCTCCAGCGTTCGCGATGTAGATTTTCGGCGCGGCAGCATTCGAGGAGATTGGTGAACAGCTCTCGCACGGCGGCGTGGTCCATCGTCGCGTCCGTGCAGGCTTGCGAGCCGGTGGATGGCGAGTCGTTTTCGGGCGAGTAGGACGGTGAGAAGTGCAGTCGTCCGTCGGGGCCGGGTTGCAGGAAATCTTCGTGGAAGGCGGCGGCCTCGAGCAGGAAAGGCAGGCTGCGGCGCAGCAGGAAATCTCGGTCGCCGGTGTGCAGCCAATAGTCGTGAAAGTAGCGGGCGTTCCAGGCGGCCCCCGCAGTCCAAAACGGCATCGGCCAGATCTGGCAGAAATGGTTCAGCAGTCCGTGCGAACTGGTGCGGGAAGGAATCAGAATGCCCCTCGCCCCGTAAAGCCGCCGTGCGTTCTCGCGATAGTCGGGGAGCTGTGACTCCAAGTAGGCGAAGAAGCCTTCCATCGCCTCGGGCAGATTGCCCGCGAGGTGACCGTCGATCGCGCATTGGAGATTCCCGTTTTGGGTGTAGTCGCCGGACCACGATGGCTCCCAGGTGCCGCTCCACACTCCCTGCAAGGTGGGGGGGAAATGTTTGCCGCTGGAGCACAGCGCGAGGTGACGGCAGGCGTAGAACACTTTTTCCATCAGCGCCGGGTTCATCGCGCCGACGTGCGATTTCTGGAACAGCCGCTCCGTCGGCAGGCGGTGGTCGGCGGCCGAGCCGCCAAGCCGGAGTTGCACGCGTTCGAAAAGAGTTTGGTGGGCGGAGCGGTGCCGGGCGAGCAGGGACGCAAAATCCGGCACGAGGGCGGAAAGGTCGTCGCGAAGGCGTGATGTTTCGGCGGAGCCCCGGCTGATTTCGGTGCGCACCAGAACCAACACCTCGTCGGCCTCGGTGACGTGAATCGTGTTTTGGTCAACGCGAACGGAGCCACCGCGCACGACTACGCGTCCCAGCGTGCGGCAACTCCGGAGGCTACCGGGCCAGTGCTGGGCGTAAGTCTGCCGACACTCGATCCAGCCGGGCATCGCGTGCGAGGCCACGCTGGCCACACTATCCGGCGGATTTGGGCCCGCGAGCTGGGCGCGTGCGTCGTGCGGTGCGAGTGTGAGCGCGACGCCGACCTTGCTGACGGGTCCGGTGATTCGGACGACCACGACATCGTCAGCGCGCGAGACGAAGACCTCGCGACGATGCCTGCCGGCCCGGTCTGTCCACGTCGTGCTTGCTTTCCCGGTTAAGAAGTCGAGTCCGCGCAGGTAATCGTGGCAAAGGCCGTTGTCCTCGTGCCGAAGACGGAGAAAACCGGCGGGCACGAAGGGATCGGTCCAGCGTTTCTCCCCTCCGTAACCATCGCCGGCGGAGGCAGCGAGCAGGCGATCTGCGGCGGCCTGGAAGTGTCCGGCGGAAAGCAGGGTGCGAAGCTCGGGAAGAATCGCGGCCTGGTTGGGCGGGGGAATCGGTGGGTTCAGGGGGAGGAAGAGCCCGGCGCGATTAACGACGATGACTTCGTCGAGCGGTCGGCCCAGCACGAGTGCGCCGTGTTCGCCGTTGCCGCAGGTAAGCGCGGTTTCCCAAGACCAGGAAGGAGTCTCGCTCACGATGCCTCGCGTTACATCCGAGAGGCCGAGTTCGGCAAAGTGTGCTTCCGTGATGAACGCGGGCGGCAAAGGCTGCGCGAGATCGGCGCGATAGAGGCGGGCACCGTCGGCACCGCGGCTGCCGCCGTCGCCAACCACCGAGTCTTTCCGCATCTCCCGGCCTTGCAGGCGTTGGGCGTCGCCGGCCACGCGGCGTTCGTGGCCCCGACTTGGCGCGGGACCGGGACTCCACGCCAGAATGTCGTCCTCGACTGACTCGCCGCCCGCGAAAAATCGTCGTAGATCCTGGTCGTTCCAAGCTCGGGGAACGATGACTACGCGATCCAGTTCTCCGCAAAAGGCCGCAGTGCAAGCAGCGAGACGCGGGCCACCGATCGTAAGAGTGTCCAGGTCGATCCCGCTTTCACAAATCGCCGGAGCCGTCGCGGGGGCTGCAATCTCTTCGTCAGCCTTTTCACCCACGAGGCTCAGGGTCCAGCGGCCTTTGTCGCGGCTGTAAGTGAGCATGAGCCAGCACCATTCGTGGAGCGGTAGCGGCGGAGTGGTCAACTCGCCCGCGCCATCGCGCAGCGTGGCGACGACCCGCGTCTGGTTGTCCACTCGGACGGCGGGCACTCCAGGGCGCTCGATGTCCCCGTCCAGCAAGCCTGCGTCGCCGGCGGTGGGCGCGGCACCGAGGCGCAACCGAAGTGCAAGGGTCGCCTCGTGGGAGCGAAGGGCGCCGTGGGTGCGAAACAACCACGTGCCATCGAGAGCCAGTGGCTGGCTTTTGGACGGAGCGGAAACGGGACTTTGTTCTAAAAACATGGGGACGGTGTCATTTGAACTGCGACCGATGCAGCCTCGCATGGCGGGCGATTTAAGTTTTATGAGTATAAGCAGCGGGCGTTGCTGCGCCCATGTAGTTCTGCGCATGCGGCATGAGCTTTTAGTCACCGGCGGCGGCGGAGCCTCTTTGGCGACGGCGGACCGTTTCGATGAACCGTCTCGTTTCTTGTGCGAAAATGTTGCGATCCTCCGCGGCCCGAAGCGGCAGACAACTGCGGACACCGCAGCTGCGCTTTCACGGAACGCCGAGGCAAAAAATCATATCCGTCCTGCGCATAAACGCATGGCTGAGGAACGCGGAATTGGATATAAACTTGGCCACTCACCCCCGTTACGAACCAAAGCCTCCGTTTTAGATAATCACGGCAGTATGATCCCCAAAACCATGAAACTCACATCCAATTTTACCCTCCGTTCCAGCCCGGGCCGAAGAGGCTTCACGCTGATCGAACTACTCACCGTAATCGCGATCATCGGCATCCTGGCCGCGATCATAATACCTACCGTGGGCAAAGTCCGCTCCTCTGCCACAAACGCCACGTGCAAATCCAATTTGCGCCAACTTGCCATGGGGGTCATTTTATATGCCGGCGATAATAAAGACCGAATTCCAACCAATCTCTATAAAGGCATCGGCAGCACCTACACGGGCTTGGACCAAGGTGCCTTGGTGAGTTATATCGGGCCCTACCTGGGCAACGGGGCCAAGGTAATCGCCCCAGCATTTATCCGCACGCTTGAATGCCCAGCCCATATGGCCGCCAAAGGGGATCCCTCCACCACCGTGCCGGCCCCGACTGCTAGCTATATGATTCTAAATGGCACCAATTCCCCTTTTAATAACGTCAACGGTGTGGCGATGCCTTGGGGCAATTACGGCCCGGCAACCCCCAAGCCGGTAATGACGATTTCCAAGATATCAACCCTTACATTTAGAACCACGCAGAATACTATACAATCGGTCCCCCCGTCCATGATGGGCAAGCCCGCCAGCCCCTCCACCACGCTCCTTGCGGTGGACAACGACTATGTCAGCGAGGGCGAGGTCCATGGTAGCGGCTCGATGAACGCCAGCTACTTTGATGGAAGCGTCCGTGCCATTAATTCGCTTACTTGGGAGCGTCGTTAAGAAACTCTATCCGCCGCCTTATCTCCTCCTCCGTTAGATCTGGCGGCACCCGCACCAATTCCTTCATCCCGGTGCCGTGCGCCGACATGAAGCTCGCCTTGCGGCCGCGCGACTGGTCGCTCGGCTGTAGGTTCGTATCCCGCTACTCGGCCGCGAGACATTTCGGCTACAGCTCTATTTAAACGACTTTCACCCTCCGATTCGCTAAAAACGAAAAGCCCCTTCGTTACAGGGGGAATTCTCCTCTCTCTCTCACTGCTGCATCGTGCGACTCTAATCCGCCAACCAGAAGCAACCGATCTCGGCTCGTTTAGCCACTGCGTGATTTAAGAAACTTCTCCGGCGAGAGGCAGTGGACGCGTTTAAACACCCAGGGAAAATGATAAGGGTCCATGCCGAATTCGTCGCCGATTTCGCGCACCAGCCGGCCGCTTTCCTCCAGCCGCGCCGCCGCTTGATTCATTCTCAATCGCATCAAGACTTGATACGGCGGCTGGCCGCAGATCGTAGAGGACGGTTCGCGCCGGAAGCGCCTGGACCGGGCGCTACCCCGACAGCGGTGCCTACGAGCGCGGCCTCCCCTTTTAGCGCCCCGGCCACGACGGTTACCCCGCCGCCCCCCGAGCGTTTCCCCAGAGCCTACAATGCCCCGGCCTGCCTTCGACCTGCGTCCAGACACACCCGTAGCGAAGGGGCTCCGATCAAGCGACCAGCGGCGGCGAGGGAACCTACGTGCGTCTGCAAGTTCGTAAAACCGGCGAATGCTCGCTGAGGGGAACCCGACCGGATTGAAGTTGGAGACGCACGTCGGCACGTGTCTCCTTTTAGGTTTTGTCATTTGAACGCTTCTCGTCCGGCCCCTCGTCGGTGTAGGCACCCAGGCCTGCCTTCGCCAGAAGGCGCAACAGCGCGCGGACTAGCTCGATGCGTTCATCTAGGACTGCTATGCGTTTCGGGTCGGTAGCTTTCCCGCGTTCCGCGCCTAAGCTCTGCAAGGAATCGCGAAGCAATTGGACAGCCTTCTTTAGCTCGCCTATGTCGATTTCGGCGACCGCCGTGTTCATACGAATCAACGTGCGAACGCGGTCGGCAGCAGCCTCAAACTCGTTGATCATGCGGTCCAGCTTGGCGTCCGCCGCATGGAGACGATCGGCCTTTTCCTGCACGGTTGCGCTGTGCGTCCACACGGCCTGGCGCCCGCGTTCGATTTCCGTGATGAACTTTTCCGTCTTCTCCAACTCGACGAGCAGTGCCTGCATCGCGCCAGGGGACACCACCACCAAAGGAGGGGCACCCGTGGCGACTTGCTTGATCGCGCGACGCACGGCATCGGACTTGGAAATGCCGCCGTAGAATTTCAAGCGAAGGGTTTCGATCATGACCGCTTCTTCATTGTCGACATTCAGGGTGACGACCTGGGATTTTTTCTTTGTAGGGTTCACGATGCGCCCTCCTGTTTTTTAGCCGGGGCCGTGATCACCTTCGCCGCAGCTTCAGCCTTGGGCGGACGTGTGACATTGTAGACTTCCGCGTCCGACATCGCGGTCAGGTATTCGATCACTTTGCACTTCTCGATTAGGTGCGCCTCAAGGCGGTCATGAAGGGCTTTTTTCTGAACAGGGAGGTCGGCCAGTTTAAGGCGCGCCTCGATTGCATTCTCCATTGTAGTTTTCATTTTGGTAATTGGTTTTTCGTGACACCTGCCGCACGGGCAGGAAATTTTTTCGACAGCGGTATTACTTCGGGGCAACTTGCTAGGAGCCGACTTCCCGTGTCGGCATTTCGCGTTTTTCCTGGGCGACTGGCTGCTGCGGCCATGTCAAGACCGCGACCTCCCACAGCAGTTCATCAACCGACACATCGGGCAGCGGTTTCTTCCCCCGCCGCTTCGTGGAGTTGATGACGCGATTGCTGCCTGATTCTTTACTTTCCCGCCTAGTGCCAAGGCCCGCATTGCTCCGGCAGAAAGAGTTCCTCTCGGCAGTGGTCGGCCTCCTCGCGAGGCCGCTACGCATGGTCCGACAATTACGCGCTTACTATGCCGTCGCCAAATTCGCCCCCGCGCCAAATGTGCAAGGCTGCAAGCCCTTAGGTTGACGGCTCCAAACCGTTTTGTTGTCCTACCATATCATTTGTTTCGTGCCTGTTTTTCACTCAGCGGCACGCGCCTAGCACCTCCTCTTTCATGGCCCGTTCCACCGTCCACTACGCCGACAGCACCACCAACAACCTGCTCAAGAAGCTCCATAACAAGCTTCGGCCAGCAGGCACTCCGGTGCAGCGCGTGGAATACATCATCGAGTTGCTTCTCCTCCGGCTCTTTGAGGTGAAGCTTCGCCAGGACGCGGATTTCAAACCGCTCATCCCTATCTTCAAATCCGAGGAGCACGCCGGGCTCCTCTTCAGCTCACTTCTCGTCGCCTCAAACGACGACATCCTCCCCCGCCTCAACTCGAAGATTTTCCCCTTTTACGGCAACATCGTCCGCGAGGCCCGCGCTGTCCTCAAGACCAACCCCGCGCCCATCCTCGCCGCCAACATCGACGACCAAGGCCGCATCGACCTTGACGCCATTTTTGCCAACCCAATTTACAGCCGCCTGCTCGGCCGATTTGACGAAATCAACAAACTCTTCGAGGGACGGCTCCGCGATGTCTTCGGGCAGCTTTCCGGCCAGATCAAGCTATCGGCATAACCATAAAATGAGCCAAGAAATCACCCCGTTTGAAGCCATCCGCCGCACCAACCCGGCGGGCAACGAATACTGGTCGAGCCGCGACTTCGCCAAAGTGCTCGGCTATGTGAATTATCGCCATTTTCAGGCGGTCATCGAGAAAGCCCGCACCGCTTGTTTTAACAGCGGCCAGCGCGTGGACGACCATTTCGTCGGGATCGACGAAATGGTCGAGATCGGCAGCGGAGCCCAGCGTGTGATTCCGACCGTGATGATGTCGCGCTACGCGTGCTACCTCGTCATCCAGAACGCCGACCCGTCCAAGGAAATCGTTGCTCAGGGGCAGACCTATTTTGCCATCCAGACCCGCCGCCAGGAACTCTCTGACGAAGAGGTAGAGGCCCAACGCCGCCTCTCCATCCGCTCCGAACTGCGCACCCACAACAGCCAGTTGGCCGACGCCGCCAAAGACGCGGGCGTAATCGAGCCCCGCGACTACGCCATCTTCCAAAACCACGGTTACATGGGCCTCTACGGCGGTCTTGGTGCGCAAGACATCCACCGCCGCAAAGGTCTGAAAAAGGGCGAGCAGATCCTCGACCACATGGGTAGCACCGAGCTTGCGGCCAACCTCTTCCGCGCCACGCAGGCCGAAGAAAAACTCCGCCGCGAAAAAATCACCGGCAAAGACAAAGCCAACCAAGCCCACCGCGAAGTCGGCGCGAAGGTGCGCCAGACGATCAAAGAACTCGGCGGCACCATGCCCGAGCATCTCCCTGCAGCGGAGAGCATCAAGAAGCTGGAATCGAAGCAGCGGAAGGCGTTGAAAGCGTCGCCGAAAAAGCTTCCTCCCGCGAAGGAGTAATGAGCCGCGCTTACCTGCCGATCAGGTTGCCAAAAGGTTGTCCAAGACGCTGTTTTTGCCTTCACTTTCCCGCATTTACCTACTTCTCTGCTCGTTATAACCCACTAACCATCAACTAAATCCCAGTTAATACGGAACTTAGCTTGCAGCGGAGATTCAGGTTCGAATCCCTCCCTCTCCGCCATTTGTGCAGCAAATGGAGCTGCGACGCAGTCGAACAAAATGCGTTAGCATTTGAGGCAGGGTTAGGGACGGCGCAGCAGCGCCGGGGTAAGACCCTGAGCGTTAGCGAATCAATCCCTCCCTCTCCGCCATTTTAACCCATGTAGCGAAATGGGATACGCTATTCGCGAACAATGCCGGCGGCCGATCCGAAGTCCGATTCAAGGCCCCCATCCCGGGCCCGCAGCCGGACCGGCCCGATCAAACCGGACGTCGCCAGCGGCCAGTCCGCCGCCTTGAAGTCCCGGTAGCCGATGTTGACGAAGTAGAAGTTCCGCCACGACACGCCGCGTCGATCGAGATCGCGAATGCGGTTGGCGGCCAGATTCGTCACCTCGATCTCCAACTCGTTCCCGATCGGACGGAGCAGCCCGGCGGGCACCATAACCCGATGCGGGCGCATAAAGGTGACGCCCAGATCGCTCCCGTTGAGTCGCACCCGCGCCACGTGGAAAACCTCGCCCAGGTCGAGAATGCATTCCCCGGTGCCGGTTTCATCGGGGTCGAAACGCATGACATACCGTGCGGTGCCCGCAAAAGCCTCGCGCCGGACGTCGCCGCCCTCGGTCCAAGAACCCAAACGCAACGGCTCCCACGGTTCCGGCCGCTCCGGGCCACCCGCGATGAACTCCACCCGCCACGGGCCATCCAAAGTGAACAAAGTCCGGCCCGGTCGCGCAGCCCCTTCCGCGCTCGCCAACCCACCGGCCGAGGCCACATCCGCACCATCCCGGCGGGTGCGCAGCCAGACGCTGTGGCCCGGCTCCAAGCGCAGTCGCACCTCGGGCCGGCCGGCGGCGTTTTTCCTCACCCGGCCGGCCGTGATCGCGCCCGTGAGAGGATCAAGCAAACTCACGACCGCAGCCGGCCGCCCCAGCTCGACCCAGGTGTCGAGCGGCTCCGGCGCGTGGTTGGCCAAGAAATAGCCCGGGGCGCCACCCTCGGTTTTGCGCAGGAGCAGCAGGCCCGGGTGGGCGCGCACCGCCGGCTCCGGGAGAATGCCCGCCAGCGCCAGGACCTTTTCCGCCGGTCCAAACAGGATCCGTCCGCGCCCCCGCCGCAGCTCTCGTGCCTCGGTCAGCTCCGCACGGGCAAAGGCGGGCAACAAGTCGCGCAGTTCGTTCCGCCTCCGCTCGACCTCGCCGAGCCCGGGAACGTCGCCCGCGACCGGCGTGACGAAGCAGACCGTCGCGCCGTCCTCGGCCAAGCGCAGGGCCGCGCGGAGAGTTTCCAGCGGCAACGTTTTCGAGGCCGGAAAAACCACGGCTCGATAAGCCGCGCCGCCGTCCAAACCGACGCCGCCGTCGTCCCGCATGCTCAGCCCGGCGATCTGACGATCGCTGGCATAGTCGAAGGCGTGGCCCCGCGCGAAGAGTTCGTAGCCAAGCGGCGGGACCCAGTTACGGTTGTGCACCGTGAGCAGCGCGACGCCGGGTTTGGGATCGCTCCAGACGTCGTCGATCGGCCAGTAGAGCAAAAAATCGTTGTCGGGCGCGGAGACCTGCAGGAGGGACTGCACGCGGGTGACATAGGCGTTGAATGCCGCGAACTCGCGCCAGAGCGGGTTGCGGGTGTTGAGCTCGCTGGCGGCGTAGAAAAGCCAGCCGGGCCACGGGACATCGTCGGGCGAGTAGGCGTTGCCGTGGTAAAAAACATGGTTCACGCCGGCGACGAACAAGCGGTCTGTGAAACCCTTCAACTCCTCGAAGGTTTCGTGGAAGTGCTCCGCCATCCAGGTGCCGGTCTCGGCGGAAACCAGCCGCCGGCCGGTCACGTGCGCGGCGGACGAGGCGAACTTGCTCACCTGCATGTCGCGGTCGGCGCCGCCGATGTTTTGGTCGAAACGCGAGTCCAGCGGGTCGGGGCCGCCGTGGCCGAACATCTCGGTCTCGGGAATCGCGGCCAGTGCGTAGAGATCGAGCAGATTGGCCGGCGCGCCATGGGCCTGGAAACGCGTGCGCAGGCCGCTCCCCGCCGCCCAGTCCGTCCAGAGCGGGAACACCTTTTCCACCATCACATCCGAAACCGTCCGGCGATAGTCGTGCCAGAGACGGCCCACCGCCTCGGACTCGCCCCGCCCGGCCAGCAGGTCCCAATTGTCCTCCAACCGGTAGCCGCGCCGGCGGAAAAACTCATCCACGAGCGCCGGGCTCCACGCCGCTTCGTAATACTCGTAGGAGTCGTGATAGATCGCGCGCGGCCGGGCATGGCCGGAACCGGCGGCGAAGGCCTCCTGAAACGGAGCGAGGTGGTGTTCCATCGCCCCCGGCGAAAGGGAATCGATCATCCTGCCTTCGCCCCCGGGCCCGGCGCGTTTGACCTTGAGTCCGGTGCTCTGCACCCCGACCGCGACCACCGTCCAGCCCTCGACCGAACCGGGCGGCTGCCAACCCAGCCGCCCATCCGCCTGCACGAGCGAACGCAGGTCCTCGCGCGCTCCGCCGGCCGAGACCGCCGCGAACGATTGCCACGCGATGGAATCGAAACCCTTGGGCGGCGTGATGCGGCTATCGGCGGGAAAGGCCGTGTTGATCAACACCAGACGCTTCCCGCCTTCTTGCTCCGTGACGTTCGGACCGCCAAAACACCAACCCGTGCCGGCCGTCAGATCGACGCCAAGGTCGCGCTGCTCCGCCGCCGCGACCGTCCAATCGAAAATCCGCCACCACTCGGGACTGAGAAACGGGATCCAGCGCGCCGCCGCGTCCTTCGCGCCGTAAATCGGAATGATGTGAATGCCGCCGAGGCCCGCGTCCCGGTAACGATCCAGCTCGCGGCCGAGATTATCCTCGTCCACGGCCGAGCCGAGCCACCAGTTGAAGGTCCACGGCCGGGCCTCGCGCGTGATCACGGGCCAGCCCGACCCGAAAGCCGGCGGCGCGTCTGCGGGCGGTGTTTGCCCCGCGAGCCAAGGAGCGAACCATGCGGCTGAAACCGCACCAAGAAAGCGCAGGAAACGGGGCGGCTCGATTAAACCGAAACACATGGGGGAAAGCACAAGGTTTGTGGGGCAGGGGGGAATTTCGAAGAGAACCGACGAGGCAAAGGCGGACCGCCGCGCGCGGTTAAGGTAGGTAGGGAGCGCCGTTCACGTTCACAGTCTCGAAACGAATTTCACTCCCAGCCCACACGCCAAGTTTCGGCCGGGCGAGGTTCACGTCCACTTCCTCAAACCGCACGTCTGTGATTTCGGTCTGGCCGGGATTCCCGGAAATGCCCCCGAAGGAACCGAAACGACCGCGGAGGCCGGAAAAGGTGACATCGCGCACCACCGATCGAGGCGGCGCGAGCCCCTTCAGATCGAGGTATTGCGTCCACGGTCGCATGGAAACAAACGCGCCGCCGGAGCTCTCCAGCGTGATGTCTTGATACCGGATGTTTTCGTAACGCTGCGGCGTGTCGGCACGCAGCTTGAAGTTGGCGACGACCATCGCACTCAGGACCCGGCAGTGTTCCACCCGCACATCCCGCACGACGGTGGCCTCGCTCCCGAGCGTGACGGCCGCGTGCCCGCGCTTGAAAACGCAATCACGCACGCGCACGCGCTCCACCGGCGGGCTGTCCCGGTCCTCCAAGGCGAGCGGCCCTTTGGTTCCCTTCAGCGCAATGCAGTCATCGGTCACGGAAAACCAGCAGCCCTCGATGGCCACGTCCTGGCAGCTGTCCACGTCGATGCCGTCGGTGCTGGGGGCTTGTTTGTAGTCGTCGGGAACGGCGAAGCGGGCGTTTTTAACGAGGACGTCGCGGCAGCGGTAGAGATGGAGATTCCAGAACTGGGAATCCTTGAAGGTGACGCCTTCGATCACGACGTCGCGGGAGTTTTCGATCAGGGCGAGCCGGGCGCGGGGGATGGCGAGATTTCTGAAGCCGTTCTTGTCGGCGGCGGCGTTTCGCAGCCGCCAGAATTCGTCCCAAATCTTGCGTCCGTCGCCGTCGAGCGTGCCCTCGCCGGTGATGCGCAAGCCGTCGCAGCCGTCGGCGTTGATCAGCGCGGGCGTGAAGCTTTCTTCGAAGTGGCCCTCGATGCGCGTGCGGCGAGCCGGAAAGTCGGCGGCTACATCGGTGGAGGCGCGGAGGACGGCGTTTTTCTCCAGGCGCAGATGCACCCGCGGCTTCAAGAACAGGGCCCCGGTGACGAAAACGCCGGCCGGGACGACCAGGGTTCCTCCGCCACCCGCGGCGAGACGGTCGATGGCGGACTGGATGAACGAGGTGTTCAGTGCGACACCGTCGCCGATCGCGCCGCACTCCGTGGCGTTCAACCGAAGGGACTCTCCACCCTCTGCGCCCGCCTCCAAGGTCGCGCGCAAGGGAGACAAGCCCACCGCGACGACCAACAGCGCCAATCCGCAGACGCGAACCATGGATTGAAGCAAGGGCGACGACGCGGGTTTCATCGGAAATCGATGCGACGGGCTCAATGTTTCACGCGTTCGGAACGGATGATTTCGTAGAGCGGTTCGCCACCTTCGGGCGTCGTCACTTGGGCGAAGGTCACATCCTCGGCCCGATCCACCGTCACTTTCGCGCCGGCGGGCAGCCGGATGTCCCTAAAGGAAACGTTCCGGGTGCGATGCCCCTCGGCCGCGAAGCCGTTGACGACGATGACGGGCTTGGTCGGATCGGCCTCCGTGAGGTCGATGTTCTCGAAGCGGAAGTCGCGGAAAAAAGGCGGAACGGGCGCGGCCCCGCCGTCGTTGTTGTAGGGCAGCTTGGTGTAGACCGTGATCTGCCGGAGGCTGCAGTCGCGCACCGTGACGTTCTCGACAAAACCGCCGCGCTCCTCGGTCGCCTTGATCTGCAGACCGTGGAGAAGCGGGCCGGCGACACAGTCCTCGATCAGAACGTCGCGCACGCCGCCGGACATCTCGCTTCCGATGGAGATGCCGTGCCCCCGCTCGAAACGGCAGTCGAAAACGCGCACGCCTTCGGTCGGGCGGTTGACCACGTTGCCCTCGGGATTTTTTCCGGACTTGATCGCGATGCAGTCGTCGCCGGTGTCGAACGTGCAATCGAAGATATAGGAGCGCCGGGAGGAATCGGGATCGATGCCGTCGCCATTGCGCACGTCGCTCCGGATCACGAGCCCGCGTAAGGTGATGTTTTCCGAATAGATGTAATGGAGTGTCCAGCACGGCGTCTCCTCCAAGGTGAGCCCGGCCACCTCGACGTTCTCCGCGTTCATCAGCAGGATCAACCTCCCGCGCGAGCGCAGTCCCTTGACCCCCGGGAACTCGGCGCGCACGGCGTCGGAGAGTTTTTTCCCGCCGCCGGAGATCGTGCCCGCGCCGCGGATACTGAGATTGCGCACATTGGCCGGCCCCGCCGAGTCCAGGGTGCCGGCGTTGAGCAGGCTCGCGTAGGTGTCCATTTCCCAACCCTCGAAACGATTGCGGATGAACGGCGCGTAGTCGGCGGGATCGGCGGAGCCCTTGAGCACGCCGCCCTCGGCGATTTCGAGGGTCATGTCGCTTTTGAGAAAGAGCGCGCCGCTGAGGAACACGCCGGCCGGCAAGCGCACGACGCCTTCGGGCGGGCAGGCGTCGATCGCGGCCTGGAGGGCGCGGGTATTCAGGGTGCGGCCGTCGCCGACCGCGCCGTGGTCGAGGACGGAAACGACCGGCTCCGGCGAACGGGTGCGCAGGTCGAGCCCATTGCTCTCCGTTCGGTCGCCGGGGTCTTCCGTGCCGGCGGCGGCACGGGCGCGGACCGTGAAAACGTAGGCGTGCTCCGGGGCGAGCCCGCGGGCGGTGAAATGCGTCTTGCGTGTCTCCCCGCAAGGTCGGCCGTCGCGCAGCACTTCGTAGGCGAGGCCGGGACCGGCGCCTTCCGGCTTGTCCCAGATCAGCGTGGCCTCGTCGGAGCGCAGGGTTTGCGGTGCAAGAAAGAGGCTGAACCCGGCGGCTGGCGCCTCATGGCAGGGCAAAAACCCGGCGAGAAACACAAGAACTGGGGCGAGCCAACGGTGACGAAGGAAGAGCATGGGATGGATCGGGACGGGGTGACGGGAATCGCGGGATGGGGTGCCCGTCGATCTCGCTCGCAGACTAGCCGATCACCCCGTCCTTTGCCATTGCCGGATCGCGCGCAAAGATGACAGAAACGCGCATGACGGGCTCAAATCAGAATCTGGTCTACATGGCGAAGGGCGCCCGCACCTATGGGCTCCGCCCGGTCCTGGGCCGGCCTCGCGGCTACTGGGAGCTGCAATGGGTTTTCAAGGGGAACGCCCGCCCGGACAACTCCGACCTGCCAAGCGAAGCGGCGCGATCCCCCCGGCTCCACCTCGCCCACCCGGATTCCCCGCACGGCTGGACGGACGACGGCGCCGGAGTATCGGAGGTCTTCGTCCTGCATTTCCGGACCGTCCCGGAGGAGTTGTCCGCCCATGTGAACATGGCTGGAACGCTCCTGCTATCCTTGAGCGAGGCGGAGCGTCGCCACTTCGCCGCCCGCCTGGAGGACGTGGCGGAAATGGCCGGCGCGGCCGATGTCCGCCTGAAATTGAAACTCGAACAGATCCTGATCGAGGTGGCTTTGCTGGTATTGACACGCGCCACTCCGCCGCCAACGAGGCGGCCGATCGCCGATCGAGTGGAGCAAGCCTTGCACTGGTTCGAGGAGAACATCGCCGAGAACCCCTCCGCAGCCACGGTCGCGCGCGCGGTCGGGGTGTCGCCCGCCCACCTGCGCCGCCTATTCGCGGACGCCGGCCGGGAGGCCCCCCGGACAGAACTGGCGCGCCTGCGCATGGCCGTCGTCCAACGCTGTCTCCGTGACGGCTGGAAGTTGGAAAAAATCGCCGCTTACCTCGGCTTCAGCGAGGCCAGCGCCGTATCCCGCGCCTTCGCCAAGGTCTGCGGGGCGTCCACCCGACGCTGGCTGATACTGGAGGAAATCAAAGGTTCGGAGTCGAAACCGACCCGCGCCGCGGACGCCGCCCCCGGACCTTAGCGGCCGGCCTTCCGGCGCTTCACCCAGGAGATGATCGCGGCGTCGTCAGCGCCCGCGCGCCAGACTAGGGCGAGGAACTCCGCCGGCAGGATGTCGTTCTCCTTGAAAAACCGCCGGTCGCCGCCGCAGCCATACATCATCGTGGCGGGCAGCTCGCCGCGGAGCTTGGCGCGGGCCTTAGGCAGGATGCGGGGGAGCCAGACAAGGCCATCCACTGCCGCCGCTTTGTCTGGCCAGGTGGCGGGATCGGCCACCACGCCGGTGCCGCGACCACCCTGCACGTTAAGAAAATAGTCCCGGCGAATGGTCTCGATGGCGAGGGCGTGACCGAAGCCGGGTTCGCCACCGCCCGCGTCATCCTCGGCGTAGTCGTAAAGGTGCTGCGCTGTGAGACCGTTGGCCGCCAGCCAGGCCGTCTGGTCGGCGTCGAAGTATCCCTCCGCTCCACGTCGTCCCGCGCGGTAAAGGGCAAGGGCGTAATCATATAAAGCACGGAACTGGGTCGGGAAATGGTAATGCGACATCGAGGGGAGCAAACAACGAAAGCGGCGCGGAGCAAACAACCGATAAGCTCAAGACCCATAAAATCACGCGGCAAACCGGCACACCCTCGACCCGATAACTTAACTAAACCCGCATAGCGCGATAAGCGGGGTATCCGGTTCTGAACTTGCAGCTTCCATAAAAAGCACAGCGCGCGACCTTCCTGGTCCTGAATTCGAAAGACCCGGCCGCTCCTCCGGAATAGGCACCGACTGCTCCGGATTACCCAGCCGCTACTCCGGATTACCCAGCCGCTACTCCGGTGTAGCCAGCCGCTGCTCCGGTGTAGCCAGCCGCTACTCGGGAGTAACCGGCCGCTCCTCCGGAATACTCAACGGCTGCTCCGGAGTAGCCGGCGGCTTCTCCGGAATACCCAAACGTTACTCTGGACTACCAGGCCGCCGCACCGGAATACCCAACCGCTACTCGGGAGTAACCAGCCGCTACTCCGGAATACCCGCCGGCTGCTCCGGAATACCCAGCCGCTTCTCGGGAATACCCGCCGGCTACTCCATACCAGCCCGCAACCACTCCATTGCGGCACTGCACCAGTCGGCCGGCGCCAGGCGGGACGAAAAATTGACCGAGTATCCGTTGCTTGAAGCCGAGGACCTGCACGCCTACCTGATGCGGGGCAAAGACGTTCGGCACTCTAACCATAGCCCGCGAAAAACCGGCGCCAGAAAACGAATTTTAACCCTAAACCCGCGATTGCTCGCGGCGAGCCGCCGTAATCTCGCGGGCATCTGGCGAATTGCGAAACCACCTCGATGCACCTTCTGGCGCACCTCGGATTTCGCGCATCGCCATCTGCTCCTCGGTCCTACGGCAGCTCATCAACTCCCATCACGGTTTACGGGTTAAAAAACGCGGAGGGCAGAAACTGCAGGGGGCCGGACCTGCACGGAGCTTAGGGGGTATGCCCTCGTTGTGCTCGTGGTTCTGAGCAAAAAATCCCCACGCCTGCTTCACAGGCCCGCCCTAATTACCACCCGCTTCTTGCCCGCGGGCCCCTTGCCTTGAAGTTCCCCTGAAAGCGCGGCGTTGCGCGGCACTCTCAAGTCACGCTCGGGTAGCTGCCCAGCCACTTGACCAGTGGACAAAAGGCCCGCAGCTCGGCCACCGCTTCCTTCATCGCAGGGTCCTCGTAGTGGCCGCTGACATCGATAAAGAACAGGTAGTCCCAGGGCCGGCGCTTGCTGGGGCGCGACTCGACCTTGGAGAGATTGAGCCCGCGGGTGCCGAAGGGGGTGAGCATGCGCATGAGCGCGCCCGAATTCGCCGCCGCCGCCTCGCCGAGCGAGACCACCAGACTGGTCATGTCGCGCCCGCCACCGACCGCACCGGAGGCTTTTTTGCCGATGACAAAGAAGCGCGTGGTGTTGTCGTTCCGGTCTTGGATATTGCGGGCCAGCACGGGCACGCCCCGCGCCTGCGCCGCGAGCTCGGCCGCGATGGCCGCGACGCCGGGTTCACTGCGCGCCGTCTCGACGGCCTTGGCCGTGCTCGCGGTCTCGACCAGTTGCGCGTGCGGGAGGTGCCGCTGCAACCAGGCCCGGCACTGGGCGAGGGCCTGGTCCTTCGAGCAGACTTTTTCGATTTTTTCGAGCGGCGTGGCCGAGATGAGCGCGTGGTTGATCTCGAGGTAGATTTGCGCGACCGCCTTGAGTTCGCTCTCCACAAAGCCGTCCAACGCCTCGCGCACCGAGCCCTCGGTAGAGTTTTCAACTGGAATGATGCCGTAGTCCGCCTCGCCCTTTTCCACCGCCGTAAAGATGTCGGCAATGGTGGCGATGGGCCGGTAGTCCACGCTCGCGCCGAATTTCTTGATCGCCGCCGCGTGCGTGTAGGTCGCCTCCGGCCCGAGGTAGGCGATCTGCAAGGGCTTTTCCAAAGCGATGGCGGCCGACATGATCTCGCGGTAGATGGCTTGGAGGGCCTCGTTTTGGATCGGGCCCGCGTTGAGGCCGGTGACCTTGCGGAAGACGGCATCCTCGCGCTCCGGCACGTAGATCTGGCCACCGGCGCTGCGCTTGAGGCGGCCGATTTCGCAGGCGAGGGTCAGGCGTTCATTGAGGATGCGCACCAGCTCGCGGTCGAGCCGGTCGATGCCTTCGCGAATAGGGAGGAGCGGGTCTGCGGACATGCGTGGGGGAAAATATCAGGCGGAAGGCTCGGGCTCCGTCGGGGCGGGCGCCTCTTCTGTAGCTGGCGCGGACGACACGGGCCCGTCCTCGGCGAAAAGCGCCTGGATCTCGACGGGCGCCAGAGAAGGCGACTCGCCCTCGCCATCTTCGAGCGGCAGGCCCATCTCAGCATCGGCCGGCGGGGTGCTCTCGGCGGCGCGATTGAGCCACTCATCGATCTGGCGCGGCGAGAGCACATCCGAGGCGGGCAACTCGACCAGCGACTTCACCCCGACGAATTCGAGGAAACGGTCGGTGGTGCCGTATTGCAGCGGACGCCCCGGCAGGTCGGCGCGCCCCACGACGTAAACCAGTTCGCGCTCGAGCAGCTTGCCCAGTCCCGCCTCAGCGGAGACGCCGCGCACGGCCTCCAGTTCGGAACGCGTGACCGGCTGGCGATAGGCCACCACCGCGAGGGTTTCCAGGGCCGACTGGGTGAGCTTCACCGGGGGCGGCTCGTCGCGAAGGATGCGGATCCATTTGGCAAAACGCGGATGCGTGACCAGCCGGTAACCCTGCGCGCCATCAATAAGCAGGTAGATGTCGTTTTGCGCCTTCAGTTCCTCGGCGAGCGCATCCATGGCCTCACGGATTTGCGCGGCGGTGACCAGAGAGGGCACTTCAACGTAAAGCTCCTCGTCCACTGGGGCGAGGCCGAGCGGGTCCACTTCCTCCGCCGTCGTGGCCGGGACTTCCGGGGCGACGCCTTCCTCGACGACCTCCTCGGCGGCCGCTTCGGGACTCACGCCCGCCGTCTGGGCCTGGTCATGATAACGACCAAAGACCGCCTGGATCTCCTTGATCGTAAGCGGCTGGCTCGAGGAGAAGAGCAATGCCTTCAGCACCAGTTTGAGATTGAACGCCATGCGAGGATAAAGCCGGAGTAAGTCGCCCGCCCCGCCCGCCGCGCAACACCGAAAAACCCGATCGCCCCCCGGCTGCCCCGCTTCCAACTTTATCTTGCGGGACCTCCGGCCCAGTCTCACCTCCCCCATGCACCACCCCACCCTCCTTCGCCGCCTGCGGTTTTTCTGCGCCTTTATCCCCGCCATGTCTTTAATGCACGCCAACCCCCTCCCTCTTTGGCCCGAGGCCGCGCCCGGCGCCCTCGGCGCCGCCGGCACGGATCGCCCCGAACTCACCGCCTTCCTGCCGGCCGCCGGCACGGCCAACGGCGCCTCCATGCTCATTTTGCCCGGCGGAGGCTACGCCCACCTCTCCGTGCATGAGGGTGCAGGCTACGCCGCCTGGCTGAACCGCCTCGGCGTCACCTGCTACGTGCTGAAATACCGGCTCGGCTCCAACGGCTACCGCCACCCCGCCATGCTCCAGGACGCCGCCCGCGCCCTGCGCACCGTGCGGGCCTGGGCCCGCCGCGATGGCCTTGATACGGCCCGCATCGGCATCATCGGCTCCTCCGCCGGCGGCCACCTCGCCTCGACGCTGCTCACCCATTTCGACCCCGGCCAGCCCGACGCCACCGATCCGGTGGAACGCGAAAGCTCCCGCCCGGACCTTGGTATCCTGTGCTACCCGGTCATCTCCCTCGGCGAGTTTGCCCACGCCGGGTCCCGCCAAAACCTGCTCGGGCAAAACCCCGCCGCCGAGCAGCTGCAGCTGCTTTCCAACGAAACCCAGGTGACGGCCGCCACCCCTCCCTGCTTCCTCTGGCACACCGTCGAGGATAAGGTCGTGCCGGTGGAAAACAGCCTGCTCTTCGCCTCCGCCCTGCGCCGGGCCGGGGTGCCTTTCGCCCTCCATATTTACGAAAAGGGCGGCCACGGCCTCGGCCTGCCGGAACACGGCAAAAACGCCCCGCCTTGGGATGCCGACTGCGCCTACTGGCTGCGGATTCGGGGCTTTTTGCCCACCCCCTGATCGCGCCATTCGTGTTTTTCAGCAGCGCAGGGACTTTCGTCACCTTCGTGCGAAGACGCGTCTTCACCCTTGCATCCGCCCGCGCCCGCTGGGCAGGCTCACCGTTTTCCCAGAACACCCGACTCCGTCCGCCTCGCGCGCCACGTCATCCAAATGAACCACAACATCCGTAACATCGCCATCATCGCCCACGTTGACCATGGCAAAACGACCCTCGTCGACAAACTGCTCCAAGAGGGTGGCGTCTACCGCGCCAACCAGGCCGTGCAAGTTCGCGCCATGGACTCCATGGACCTCGAGAAGGAAAAGGGCATCACGATCAAGGCCAAGAACACCTCGGTTCACTGGCAGGGCAAGATCGTCAACATCCTCGACACCCCCGGCCACGCCGACTTCGGCGGCGAGGTCGAGCGCGCCATGCGCATGGTGGACGGAGTGCTCCTCCTAGTGGATGCCTACGACGGCCCCCAGGCCCAGACCCGTTTCGTGCTCCGCAAGGCCCTCGCCCTCGGCTTGAAGGTCGTGATCGTGATCAACAAGATCGACCGCGAAAACGCCGATCCGGTGAAGATGTATGACAAGGTCCTCGAACTCCTCATGGAGCTCAATGCCACCGAGGAGCAATTCGATGCTCCCGTGGTCTACGGCTCGGGCCGCGATGGCTACATGATGTATAAGCTCGGCCAAGAGAAGAAGGACATGACCCCCCTCTTCCAGACCATCATCGACCACGTCCCGCCGCCCTTCGCCAAGCCTGCCGACCCCTTCCACATGCTGGTGTCCAACATCGATTGGTCCGACTACGTGGGACGTATCGCGGTCGGCAAGATCCTCGGCGGCTCCGCCAAGGTCGGCGATCCCGTATTCGTGCTCCGCCACGCCGAGGGCGGCAAGAAAGTGCGCGCCAAGATAACCAAGATCTTCGAGTTCACCGGCCTCGGCCAGCGCGAGGTCGAGGAGGCCCACGCCGGCAATATCGTCGGTATCTCCGGCTTCGAGGACGTGGACATCGGCGATACCCTCGACGTGCGCGACGACGCCCACCCGCTGCCTTTCACCCAGATCGATCCGCCCACGCTGGAGATGCAGTTCTCCGTCAACGACGGCCCGCTCGTCGGCCAGGAGGGCAAACTCGTCACCTCCCGCCAGATCCGCGAGCGCCTGATGCGCGAGCTGAAGACCAACGTCTCCATTTACATCGACGACGCCGACCGCGCCGGCGTGTTCAACGTCAAGGCCCGCGGCTCCATGCAGGTGGCCGTGCTCGTCGAGACCATGCGCCGCGAGGGCTACGAGCTCCTCGTCTCCCGCCCCACCGTGATCGAGAAGGTCGTCGATGGCGTCCGCCAAGAGCCCTACGAGACCGTCTGGATCGAAGTGCCCGACGAGTGCGTCGGCTCCATCATGCAGAACCTGGCCAACCGCAAAGGCCAGCTGACCAACATGGAGAAACAGGCCCACTCCACCATGATCGAGGCCACCATCACCACCCGCGGCCTCATCGGCCTCGAGATCGACGTGATCAACGCCACCTCCGGTCGTGGCGTGACCAGCCATCTGTTCAAAGAATACGGCCCCTACGCAGGCGAGGTGCTCACCCGCCTCACCGGCGTGATCACCGCCACCGAGGCCGGCGAGACCACCACCTACGCCCTGCTCATGGTGCAGGAGCGCGGCAAGCTCTTCATCGGACCCGGCGAGCAGGTCTACGAAGGCATGATCGTGGGCGAGAATCCCCGCAACGAAGACATCTCCTGTAACGCCGTGCGCGAAAAGGCCCTGACGAACTTCCGTTCCCAAGGCTCCGGTGTCGCCACCGGCCTCATCCCGGCCGCCAAGATGTCACTCGAGCGCTCGATCGAATACATCGCCGCCGACGAGCTGCTGGAGGTCACCCCGAAGAACCTCCGCCTGCGCAAGCGCATCCTGAACAGCGGCGAGCGCCAGAAGGCCAAGAAGTCCGGCAAGTAAGCCCCCACCCCGCCAGCCCCCGGCCGCGTCCTCCCGGACGCGGCTTTTTGCTGCCCGCCCGCCAGGCGCGGACGGCACAGGCACCCGCCGCTTTGCCGCAAACGGCCCGATTTGCGGCGCCGGTCTATGCGATTGGGATATGCTGGAGCCGATGGTCAGGATTGAACTGACGACCAGCGGTTTACGATACCGCTGCTCTACCACTGAGCTACATCGGCGTGGCCAACAGAGAAAGGGGAACAAACTCGCGCCGGAGCGCAGGGCAAGCTTCTTTCCCTGCACGCCTCCAACTTTGACCCGCCGCGCATGCCTCCCCTGCCCACCGACCTTTTTGATTACACCCTCCCCGAAGCGTTGATCGCCCAGACTCCGGCCGCCCGCCGCGATGCCTCCCGGCTACTCGTCGTGCACCGCGCGGAACGCCGCCTCGAGCACCGCGCCTTTGCCGATCTCGGCGATTATCTCCGCCCCGGGGACATCCTCTTGCGCAACAATGCCGCCGTGCTGCCCGCTCGCCTGCTAGCCGCCCGACCCACCGGCGGCGCGGTCGAGTGCCTGCTCCTGCGCCCCGCCGCCTCCGGGGACGAGAACGAGTGGTGGTGCCTACTGCGCCCCGGTAAAAAGTTACCCGTCGGCGGCACCTTCGGCCTCCCGGGCGTATTCACCGCCACCGTGCGGGAAAAAGACGCCGAGGGCGCAGGGCGCGTCGTCTTCGCCTGCGAACCCGGCCCCGATGGCAACCCCGCCTCCATCGTCGCGGTAGCCAACCGCGTCGGCGAGGTCCCGCTGCCGCCCTATATTACCCGCCAGCACACTGCCGAGGAGCGTATCAGCGACCTAGAACGCTACCAAACCGTCTACGCCGACCGCGCCCGGCAGGTCGCCGCCGCCGCGCCGACCGCCGGTCTGCATTTCACGCCGGAGTTGCTGGCCTCGCTCGAGGCCGCCGGCGTGCGCACCGCCGACGTCACCCTCCATGTCGGCCTCGGCACCTTCAAACCCATCGCGACCGACACCGTCGAGGCCCACGCCATCCACCGCGAAATCTACGAGGTGCCCCCCGCCACCCGCGCCGCCATGCTCCCCCCCCCACCCGGCACGCGCCGCATCGCCGTCGGCACCACCACCGTGCGCACCCTGGAAGATTTTTGCCGTAAACTCCCCGCCCGCCCCGCCCCGCCCGACAAACCCTTCCACGACGAGGCCGCGCTCTACGTTTACCCGCCGGCCCACTTCGCCGCCATCGACGCCTTGGTGACCAATTTCCATCAGCCTCGCTCCACCCTGCTCTGCCTCGTCGCCGCCTTCCTCTCCCCCGGTTCGACCGAAGGCATCGCCTGGCTGAAGGAGATCTACGCCGAGGCCATCGCCCGTAAGTATCGTTTTTTCAGCTACGGCGACGCCATGCTGATCCTGTGAAGGCGTCAAAAGCTTCAACGCCGCTTGCGCCCCAAACGGGATCAAATTGCCTGCTCCCATCCCTCGATGCCTTCCGCCCCCGAATCCACCCCGTCCGCCGACTCGCCGCTGCCACCCGAAAAAACCATCGCGGCCTGGCGCATCCTGCTGCGCGGCGCAGGGGCGTTTCTCATGCTTTACATTTTCTGCGTCTGGGCCGCCAAGGGCTACCACCAGGGCTGGTCCCAAAACCAGGTCCCGGTAAAGCAGGTCGATCCGATCACCGAGATAGAGTTTGTGACGTATGAGAAACGCTTTGTTCCCGGCCTCGACTATCTCGTCGGTGGTCTCATCGCAGGCACGGTGATTTTCTCCGCAACCTTCCTCGGGCGTCGCGGTCCGAAAACCGGCCGCACCTGATTTTTCAACTCAACCAACCCACCCACGCCATGAACCCAATGCTCCGCACCATCGCCTTCGCCGGCTTCACCATCGTCTCCGCCGTCGCCGCCCCCAAGGCCTACGATTTCAAGGACCCGAAGGGTGTGAACGCCATCCAGTTCACCCTCGACTCCGTGCTCGAGCCAATCGTCGGCACCGCCTCCGCCGTCGAGGGCAAAGTGACCTTTGACCCGGCTGACGTCGCCGCCAGCCAGGGCAGGATTGAGGTCGCCAGCGCCTCCCTCAAAGTGCCCAATGACAAGATGACCGAACACCTCCTCGGTGCCGACTGGATCGACGCCGGCAAGCACGAGGACATCAGCTTCGAGTTCACCAAACTCGAGTCCGTCAAATCGATTGGCGACGGCAAGTGGTCCGCCCTCGCCGCCGGCAAGTTCACCCTCAAGGGCGTCTCCAAGGAAGTGCTCGTCCCGGTGACCCTCAGCCATCTCGAGGGCGCCTACGGCAAGCGCGTGAACAAGCCCGAACTCGGCGGCGACCTCCTCGTCGTGCGCGGCGTGTTCACCCTTCTGCGCTCAGACTTCGGGATTCAACCGGGCAAAAACGAAGACAAGGTCGCCCCCGCCATCCAGCTGACCTTCGCCCTCGTCGGCGGCGCCCCTAAGGCCTGATCCCCCTCCCCCGCCCCGTCCGCGCCTTCCCAGCCGCGTCGCCTCGCGACGCGGCTTTTCTTTTAGCCATAACTGCGCAAGGTAACGGTATGACCGACGACGAGCTGCAATCCCTGATCGACGACGCCAGCTACGACCACGCGATGGGCGATTCCGACGCGGCCATCGCCAAATTAGAACGCGCCGCCGAGGCCGCGCCCGCCTGTTTTGACGCCTGGCACGCTCTCGCCGAGATCCACTTTTCACGGCGCGATCTGGACCATGCCCTCGCTGCCGCGAATCGTGCCCATGCCCTTCGCGCCGACGATTTGTTCATCAACACCACTCTTTCACGTATCTGGATGGAAAAAGGCGACAAAGCCACGGCCGAGAAATTCGGCGCCCAGGCCAAGATCCTAGGCTGGAAAGACCAGCTCCAAAACCCCGACGCCCACGAAGGCGGCCTGAAGTAAAAACGGCGAGAGCCGCCGCGTGGCGCCCGCTGCCGCTTACTCCGCCGGCAACGCTGCCAGCACGCGGTCAGCCACGCGCGCCACCTCTTCGCTAAGACGCCGCGCCAGCTCGGCGTAGTCACCTTCGCGCCACGGAGTCTGCGGTGCCTCATAGACCTCGCGCAACAGCACCTCACCGGCCCCGGCCTGCTCGCCCGCGCGCACCAGCTCGATGCCACAGAGAAAACCGACCGACGCCGTCCCGTCCGCTTTGACCAGGCCCTCGCAGCGCAACACGCTCACATGCAGGTCCACATCGCGCGTGGTGTCGAAGGGGAAGGGCTGGGGAAATACCCGCTGCACGCGGTCCGAGAGGTGTAGCCGCGCCACCAGCATGCGGTTGATCCCCGTGGCCAGCGGCTCGGCCCAGCGGGCATAGTCGCGGTAGTCGATCTCGTTGGGCCCGCGCCGCACGATCATGGTCTTACCGTCGAGGTAAGGCGCGACCGTCACGCTGCGCACGCCAACCCTCAGGTGGCCTTTCTTGTAGCCGGTGTTGAGTTCCGTCGCCGTCGGTCCGGTCAGCACATAGAAACGGGTCGGGTCCTTCTGGGGCGTGGGCAAAAGACTGCAACCGGCGAAGCCCAGAGCAGAGAGGGCGAAAAGAGCGGAACGGAAAAACCGGGAAAAGGGACGCGTATTCATGCGGGAAAGGGGAGTTCGCAAGCGGTTGCCTTCACTTGGCCTCCTCGGCGCGTCCGCTCAGCAGTGCATTCGGGTTGCGCTCCAGGAAATCAGCCAGCCGCCCGACGGCGGCCGCCGCCTCGCCGAGCTGGACGAAAGCCTTGGAGGCGTCGTCGCCAAGGTATTGCTGCGCGTTGATGAAACGCTTCATCACGGTCGAGGTTTCCGTAAAGTCGGCCAGCGCGGTGCGGGCCTCGGACAGGACCAAGTTGAGCTGCTCGCCGCTCGGCCCCGCCGATTTTTCCAGATCGGCCAGAATGTGATCGAGCCGCACCGAGGCCGAGGCTGCATTGGCCAGTATCTGTTTCGCCTCGGGCGATTCCACGAAGCCGCGCAAGGCCTTGCCCGCCTCCGCCCACTCGCGGGAGACCCGCGCCAGGTCGGCGGCATTGATCTGCCGGCGGGTATCCACCAGCAGGCCCTGCACCTCCGCGCCCATTGCAGCGAAATCAATGCGCTTCACGTCCGTCAGAATCTCCTCCAGACCGCGCAGGAACTCGGCGCTCTTCGAGGGCACCGCCGGGAGCTCGAGATACTCCGCCCCGGCACCGTCGCGCGGACGCGCCGGATAGGATTTGGGGTCATAGAAATCGAGCTCCACGTAAAGCAGGCCGGTGGCGTAGCCGATGACGCCGAGCTGGGCGCGCAGCCCCTGGTCCACCAGTTGCTGCAACTCGCCGCGGTCGGAGACATCCACCGGTTCGCCGGCGGCGTTGGCCACCACGTCGCGGCTGAGTTCACAGACCACCGCGACCACCGAGCGGGGTTCGTCGGCCGAGACGCCGGGGATGGCGCGCACCTTCATGCCGACCACGCGTCCGATGCGCACGCCGCGTAGCTTCACCGGCGAGCCCTGGTCGAGGCCGTGGATGGACTCGTTGAAATAAACCACGAAGCGCTCGGGCTTGGAGAAAAAGTTCACGCCGCCGAAGGAGAACAAGGCGATGACGCCGAGCAGGATGGCGCCCAGCACGAAGAGGCCGACGACAGTGGGGCTGATTTTGGTCTTCACGACGGCAATTGATTTAAGGGGATTTCATGCGGACGCGGTCCCGCACTGTCGAAGCCCTTTTCGCCCGGCCGGGCGTTGCGGCCGAGAAACTCGCGCACGCGCGGATCCCCGCTCTCGACCGCCAGCACGCGGGGATCACCGAGCGCGATCTGGCCGCGCGCCGGCTTGTCCAGCATGAGCACGCGGTCGGCGATGCCGAAGATTGAATCCAGCTCGTGGGAAACCACCACGCAGGTCGTGCCGAGCAGGTCGCGGATCTGCAGGATCAGCTCGTCCAGTTTGCGTGAGGTGATGGGATCGAGGCCGGCGGAGGGCTCGTCGAAAAAGACGATGGCCGGATCCAGCGCCAGGGCCCGCGCCAACCCCGCGCGTTTTTTCATACCGCCGGAAATTTCGGCCGGATAATAACCCTCGTAGCCGGCGAGGCCGACCTGAGAGAGCTTGAAGGCCGCCAACTCCTGGCGTTCCCGCGGATTGAGCGTGGTGTATTCCTCCAGCGGCAGACAGACATTCTCCAACAACGTGAGCGAACTCCAAAGCGCACCGCCCTGGTAGAGCACGCCAAAGGTCTTGAGCAAATCGCGCCTCCGTGTGGCCCCGGCGTCGAGAAAAGAGCGTCCAAAGAAACGCACATCGCCTGCCGTCGGACGATTTAAGCCAATAAGATGTCGGAGCAGAGTGCTCTTGCCGCAACCCGAGCCGCCGATGACAAAAAAGATCTCCCCTCGCTTCACCGCAAAACTAAGGTCCTTGATCAGCGGCTCGCCGCCGTAGCCGCAATCGATGCCCAGCGCCTCGACGGCGGCGGGCGTGTCAGAGGAGTCGGCGGAGGGGTTGAAAACGGAAGCCATGGGTCAGAGTCCGAAGACATTAAAGGCGACTGCGAAAATCGCGTCGGCGATAATGATGAGAAGCAGCCCCATGACGACCGCCGAGGTCGCCGCCCGCCCCACCCCGGCCGCGCTGCGTTCGGCCAGCAGGCCCCGATGACAACCCGCCAGACCCACCAGCACGCCGTAGGCGCCGGCCTTGATCACGCCGGTGGCGACATCGGAAAGGTCGATCGCCGACATGGTCTGCACCCAGTAGGCGGCGGGCGGGATGTCGAGCAGCCCGAGCGACACCACCATGCCGCCGAGAATGCCGAGGAAATTCGCATAGAGGGCGAGCAGAGGCATCATCAATCCGAGCGCGACCAGGCGGGGTAGCACGAGAAAATCGACCGCACGGATGCCGAGCGTCTCGAGTGCGTCGATCTCGTCGTTCGCGCGCATATTGCCCAGTGTCGCCGCAAAGGCGGCGCCGGTGCGGCCGGCGAGGATGAAGGCTGTCATCATCGAGCCGAGTTCGCGCACCATCACCAAGCCGACCGCGTCTGCGACGTAGATGTCGGCCCCGAATTGCCGCATTAAAATCGCCGACTGATACGCCATGATGAGCCCGACCAGCAGGCTGATGAGGCTGACAATGGGCAGCGACATCGCGCCGCACTGCTGGATTTCCTCAAGACAATCCCGCACGCGAAACTTCTGCGGATTGCGGGCGAGATAGACACCGCTCAGCACGCATTCGCCGAGGAAATGCGCGATCTCGCGAGTCTTGGCCCACACATCGGCCGCCGCCAAACCCACCGTGGCCACAAAGCTCTCGGCGCGATCCGCCGGTCGCGATTTCTCACAGGCCTGGGTAAATTGTTGCAGCATCGCCTGCATGCCCGCCGGCAGGTGCTCCAGTTCGCAGCGCACGCCCGCGCCCTCCGCCCAACTGCGCATCTCGTGGATAAAAAGAAGGAGCGAGCTGTCCCAATCGCCAAGGTCGGTCCCGAGCGCGATGTGCAGACCATCCGGTTTTGCCGCTAGTTTTTCGGGGCTCCAACCGGGTTTCTCGGCCGTGACCCGCCAGACTCCGCCCAAGGTGACGCGCATCTCGCCACCGGCCGATTCCACGCGGACGGAAGCCTCGCAGGGCGACGCGACGGGAGGAGGAACGGGACGGGCCATGCGCTAGGTTGGGCCAGCGAAACGGGGTTGCGCAAACGATTCCTTGCCGCCCGCCCGCTTGATCCCGCTCCCTTAATGCATGTCACCACGTTTCCGCACCGTCCTCTTCGACCTGGATGGCACCCTGCTCGATCATTTTTCCGCCATTCATCGCGCGCACTCGCACGTGCGCCGTCACTACGGCCTGCCTGATGCCACCCGCGGGGAGGTGTTGCGCGCGATCGGCGGCGGCCTGCCTGAAGCCCTGAAAAAAACCCTCGGCCCCACCCACGGGCATCTCCTAGAGGAGGCCCTGCCGGTCTACCGCGCCTACTGGGACGCCACCCTGCTCGACGATGCCGTGCTCTTCCCCGGCGCGATCGACTTACTGGAAAAACTTCACGCCGCCGGGTCCGTCTGCGCCGTCTTCACCAACAAGCACGGCCCGTCCGCGCGCCGGGTCTGCTCCCACCTCGGCCTTGACCCGTTCCTTGCCGGGGTTTTCGGGGCGACCGATACCGCGTGGCTGAAACCACAGCCGGAATTCACGGCGCATGTGCTACGCTCGCTCTCCGTCGAGGCGGCAGCAACCGCGCTCGTGGGCGATTCACCTTGGGATGTGGATGCTGCCCGTCTGGGCGGACTGGGCGGTTGTTTCGCCGTCACCACCGGCACCCACTCCGCTGAACAACTCCGCACCCACGGCGCTCCCTTCGTCGCAGCCGGGCTACCCGGGCTGGTAAACGAATTATTCACTGGCGCTCACTCGTAGCGCAGGGCCTCGATGGGATCGAGTTTGGCCGCCTGGATCGCCGGATAGATGCCCGCCAGCACGCCGGCGCTGACGCTAAAGATAAAGCCCACCACGAAAGCAGACGGCGAGAGCAGCGGTGTGCTGCCCGGCGGCAGCGTAGCCGAGAGGACTTTAATCAAGGCGACGGCGACCGCCACGCCCGCCGCGCCGCCGAGCAGACTTAGCGTCACCGCCTCGGCCACGAACTGGCTGAAGATATTGAAGGGCGTGGCGCCTACCGCCTTGCGGATGCCGATCTCCCGCACGCGCTCGTTGATCGACGCCAGCATGAGATTCATGATGCCAATGCCGCTCACCAGCAGTGACACCCCCGCGATGGCGCTGCCGCCGATCACGAAGCTGGCCTTGGTGCTGGCGAAGCTGGCCAGCTGTTCCTCGTTGGTGCGGACATTGAAGTCGATGATACCGCGATGTTGCTGGGCGAGGACGTTAGAGGCGGCATCCACCGTCTCGCGCAAACGGGTGATATCCGCCGCCTTGAAGTTCAGATAACTAAGACGGTCGGAACGCTGCACCTTGGTCGCCATGGTGGTGACGGGCACGAAGGCGATTTCGTTCTTCCAATCCAAGGTGTTGTAGGTGCCCCACAGCCGTTCGTAATGCTGAAGCAAACCGATCACACGAAAAGGCCGATCGTTGAAATCGATGAAGGCGCCAAGCGGTTCCTCGCCAAGGGCGAACAGGCGATCGCGAATCTTGCTGCCGATGATGATGACCTCCGCATCGTCGTGCAGGTCGAGGTCAGAAAAGGCCCGGCCGGAGGCGACCTCGTAGCGATTGATCTCGAGGATAGCGTTGGTAACGCCCAGCACACGCGCGCCGCGGCGGCCCTCAAAGCTCTTGCCTCCGCGCACGAGGCGGGGGCGCGTCGCCTCGATCTCGGGGGAAACCAAGGCCGCCTGCGGCACGAGGGCGGCAATCGCCCTGGCGTCCGCACGTGTAAGGCCAGGCGAGACGGCAGCTAGGGGGGCCTGTCTTTCCTTCACCCCCTGCGCGGTCGTGGAGATTTTCTCGATGCCGCCCTGCTCCTGCAGCGAGACCTCCCACCCCTTGAAAAATCCTTCCATGAAGCCCGTGGTCAGGACCATCGAGGCCACGCCGAGCATCACGCAACTGATGGTAAGCAGGGAGCGCAGCTTGTGCCCCCAGATTTCAGCGAAACCATTGACCACCCCGAAAAACAATCGCCTCATGCGAACCCTCCTTCGGTGACTAGGCCGTCACGCACGTGCAATTGTCGCCGGAAATGCGCCGCGATTTCGGGCGAGTGGGTGACGACCACGATGGTGCGCCCGAGGCGGTTCAGCTCCTTGAACAAATCGAGGATGGCGGCGGCGGTTTTGGTATCGAGATTACCCGTGGGCTCGTCGGCGAGCAGGATGCGTGGCTCGTTCACCAAGGCGCGGGCGATAGCCACGCGCTGACGCTGGCCGCCGGAGAGCTCGCCCGGCTTGTGATGCGCACGATTGGTCATGCCGACCAAGTCGAGGGCGCGGTCAACGCGATCCTCCGCGTCGTCAGGCGGCGAGCCGTGGTAAGCGAGAGGCAGGGCGACATTCGCACGCACGGAAAGACGCGGCAGAAGGTTGAAGGCCTGAAAAACAAAGCCGATTTTCTCGGCCCGGACACGCGCGCGCTGACTCTCGTTTAGCGAGGCAACGGGACGGTTCTCGAAAAAAATCTCCCCAGAGCTGGGCGAATCGAGAAACCCCAGCAGGTGCATCAGGGTCGACTTGCCCGAACCGGACGGGCCAAGGATGGCCACGGCCTCGCCCTCGCTCAGGGTAAACGAAGCGTCCACCAACGCGTCCACAATAACGTCGCCCATCGGGTAACGTTTACCGACGCGATCGAGACGGAGAACTTCGAAGCCTAGGGGCATCGGATGGGTTTCCCACCAAACACACGAAACAACACGAAAAGGAGGACCTCCAATGCGTTCATATTTCGTGTCATTTCGTGTGTTTCGTGGGCCATGGTGCAGTGTTATTTATCCTGGCTGAACTTCACGCCAGGCGGGCGTTGCAGGGAGACCTCGGCGGTCTCGGCGAGGCCGGATTTAATCTCGACGTGGCTGTCGTCGCGCACGCCCAGCTCAACCTTGGTTTTGACCGGCTCCGCCTTCGCTTCCGCCGCGCGCACGAAGACGAACCAATCGCCGCTGGTCTGGTCATTAAAAACCGACGTATGCGGCACAGAGAGGGTCTGTATCGAAGTGGCGGTGACGATGTGAACTCGCGCGGTCATACCGGGACGCACGCGCGGATGGGAACGCTCGATGGCGATCTGGAGCGGAAAATCCTTGGAAGCGCCTGAGCTGCCGCCCGCTCCGCCCACTTGGGAGTTTCCCCCGGCGGCCTTGCCGGCGGCGGGGGCGATGAAGGTGATGCGCCCGGCAGCCTTGGCTTCGGGCACGGACTCGAAGGTAATCTCGACCGACATGTCCGGCGTGAGCACGGCAACGTCGATCTCGTTGATCGCGGCCTCGACGCGGAGGCGGGTGAGGTCGGCGAGCTCGAGCAAGGTGTTGCCCTCGCGGCCGGCGTCGGCGCCGGTGACGATCATGCCCGGGCGCGCAGCGAGGCTGAGCACGCGGCCCGAGTAGGGCGCGGTGATCACACCCTTGGCGAGGGAGTTTTCCAACAGGCGCACCCGTGCCTCCTGCGAAGCGGTTTCATTATCAGCCAGACGGAAGGCGATCTCGGCCTCCTTGCGCTCCTTCTCCGTTACGAGAGCCTTCGCGGCGAGGGAACGGAGCCGGTTGAACTCCAGTTCGGCCCGCTCGGTGCGGAGGCGGGCCCCTGCCACCCCTAGCCGAGCGTCGTCGAGTTGCACGCGGAGCGTGCTTTGATCCAGCTCAATAAGGGGCTGGCCGAGCGTGACCTCCGCCCCGGCTTCGACCAGCACGCGGGCAATGCGGCCGCTGACCTCGGAGCGGATCTCGGTGGAAAGCACCGGTGTGATCGTGCCGTTGATTACCGCGGTCTGTCTAAGGTCGCGCCGCTCAGGTTTGGCATAGGTATAGACGACCTTGACCGCTTCGGCGGAAGAGCGGGCGTGCAACACCCATGCGATGCAGCCGGCGAGGAGACCAAGGGCGACGACGATCCAGAGCAGGCGTTTCATAAGGGGAAAGGCAGGGTGGAACTGCCCCACCCTGCAATCAACCGGCGAGGTGGTGGCTAACCGCGTCGAGCAGCGCCTCCCAGGAGGCGTCGATGATGTTGTCACTCACGCCGACGGTGCCCCAGACGCGCGTGCCGTGGCCGCTCTCGATCAAGACGCGGGTGCGGGCGTTGGCGCCGTTGCGGCCGTCGAGGATGCGGACCTTGTAGTCGCGCAGCTCCATGTCGCGGATGCGCGGATAGGCGGGCTCAAGCGCGAGACGAAGAGCCTTGTCGAGCGCGCCCACGGGACCACTGCATTCGGCGACGGTGTGGCGGGCCTCGCCGTTTACGGTAAGTTTGACGGTGGCCTCGGCGACGAGACGCCCGGCCGGCCCGCGTTCGACGATCACGCGGTAGCTTTCAATCTCGAAGAAGTTTTTCGTCCGGCCGAGGGTTCGCGCAATCAGGAGGGCGAGCGAGGCGTCGGCGGCCTCGAACTCGTAGCCGCGGAACTCGAGGTCCTTCAGTTGCTCGATGAGCGATTTCATCTCGGGCGCCTTCTCGTCGAGTTCGAAGCCGAGCTCTTTGGCCTTCATCGCGACCGAGCTGCGGCCGGCCATGTCAGAGACAAGCACGCGGGTGCGGTTGCCGACGAGGGCGGGATCGATGTGCTCGTAGGAGGACTTTACCTTCTGCGCGGCGTTGGCGTGGAGGCCGCCCTTGTGGGCGAAGGCGGAGGCGCCGACGTAGGGCGCTTTGGTGTCGGGCTTGAGGTTGGCAAGCTCGTCAAAAGTGAGGGAGAGCTCGCGCAGGCCGGCGAGGTTTTCCGCGCAACGGGCGGTCTTGCCCATCTTGAGGAACAAGCTCGGCAGGATGGTGAACAGGTTGGCGTTGCCGGTGCGCTCGCCGTAGCCGTTGGCCGTGCCCTGCACGAGGGTCGCGCCCGCCGCCACGCCAGCGAGCGAAAGCGCGACGCCGAGACCGGAGTCGTTGTGGGTATGCACGCCGACCTTATCCGGGCCAAACTCGGCCACGACCTTGGCGACGATGGCCTTAAAGTCATCGACGAGCGTGCCGCCGTTGGTGTCGCACAGGGTGAGGTTGCTGGCGCCGCCCTTGATCGCGGCGCGGAGGGTCTTGAGCGCATACTCCGGGTCGGCCTTGAAGCCGTCGAAGAAATGCTCGGCGTCGTAGACCACCTCGCGGCCCTGGGCCGTGACGTAGCGGATGGAGTCCTCGATCATGGCGAGATTTTCCTCGAGCGTGGTGCGGAGGATTTCCGTGACGTGGAGCGTCCAGGTTTTGCCTACGAGCGTGAGCACGGGCGTCTCGGCGGCGAGCAGGGTGGCGAGTTGAGGATCCTCGGCGGCGGTGATGCCCGCCCGGCGGGTGGAGCCGAAGGCGGCGAGTTTGGCGTGGGTGAACTTTAGTTTTTTAGCCTCGGCGAAAAACGTGATGTCCCGGGGATTGGAGCCGGGAAAGCCGCCCTCGATGTAGTCCACCCCGAAGGCGTCGAGTTTTTGCGCGATCAGGAGCTTGTCCGTCACGGAGAAGCTGATGCCCTCCCCCTGCGTGCCATCGCGGAGAGTGGTGTCGTAGATTTTAACGGCGTTGCTCATGGTAGGTTTGGCCGGCGCGGGGCCGGCAGGGAGGAGTCGTAGGGGGAACGGTGAAGGGATGATTGAGCGGGGGAAACGAAAAACCCCGGGCGCTTTAGCCCCGGGGTTTTCGAAAATCAGCGGCGTGCGTCGTGCAGTTACGCCAGGATTCCCGCCCCAGGAGGGCGGGTAATAATCAAAAAGTTGTGGATCCTCACGTGGTGCACTGCTCCCCAACGAAGCCTCGGCCTCGCGCTTGTCGAGGGCGTTTTCGCAGGGGCCGAGCGAGATTTGTGGCCCTCCTCCGCTTGCCAGCACGCTCCGGCTGGTCCCTTTATCGACTTTCGTGCCGCCTCCGCCCCCCAAGCCTCGTCCTGCCCCGTCCGTCGCCGCCGGGACCGCCAACACCCTGACCGGCGTGCTGGAGCGCATCGTTTTCCACAACGAAGAGAACCACTACACCATCGCCGAGTTCCGCCCCGACGAGGGCGACGAGCGCGTGACCATCGTCGGGGCCCTGCCTGGCGTGCAATGCGGCGAGACCCTCCACCTCCACGGTTCCTGGGCCAGCCACGCCCAGCACGGCGCCCAATTCAAAATAGAACGCTTCACCAGCGAACTGCCATCCAGCGTCTACGGTATCCGCAAATACCTCGGCTCCGGCCTCGTGCCCGGCGTGGGCAAGGTCTACGCCAACAAGATCGTCGACGCCTTCGGCACCGCTACCTTCCGCGTCCTTTCCGAGGAGTCTGCCCGCCTGCGTGACGTGCCCGGCATCGGCAAGGTCCGCGCCACCGCGATCAAAAAGGCCTGGGACGAGCAACGCGCCTTCCGCGAACTCTACATCTTTCTCCAAACCTACGGCGTCACCCCCGGCCAGTGCGTAAAGTTGATCGAGAAATACGGCGCCGAGTCGCGCTCCATCCTGCAAAACCAGCCTTACCGCGTGGCCCGAGAAATCGACGGCATCGGCTTCAAGACCGCCGACCGCATCGCCATCAATCTGGGGTTTGCCAACGACGCCCCACCCCGCCTCGACGCGGGCCTGCTCTACGCGCTGGAGACCCTTCAGGAGGAGGGCCACACCGCCTTGCGCGAGGCCGACCTGCGGGACTACGCCGCCACCCTGCTGGAAGCTTCGGGGGAACGCATCAGTGCCCGCATCGCAGCCCTTGTGGCAGACAAAACCCTGTCGCTACACACGCCCGCCGGCGTGGCCGAGCCCCTGCCCGGCTCCAGCCTCATCCAACTTCCCTTGCTTGATCGCGCCGAGCAAAAGATCGCCGACGCCGTCCACCGCCTGCGCCTGGTGCCGAGCGGACTACCGCCGATCAAACACGACGCCGCTCTGGTGTGGGCCGAGGAAAAGGCCGGGTTCACCTTCGCCCAGGCCCAGCGCGACGCCGTCCGCGCCTCGCTGCTCGCCAAGGTCTCCATCCTCACCGGCGGCCCCGGCACCGGCAAAACCTCCTGCCTGCGCGCCCTAGTCGAGATCCTGAAGGCCAAAAAAGTCCGCCTCGCCCTCGCCGCCCCCACCGGCCGCGCCGCCCAGCGCCTGACCGAGACCACCGGCGCTTTCGCCCAGACCCTGCACCGCCTGCTGAAGTTCAACCCCCAGCGCGGCGGCTTCGACGCCAACGAGGACGCGCCCCTCGCCACCGATTTCCTGGTCGTGGACGAGGCCTCCATGCTCGATACCCGCCTTGCCGCCGCCGTCTTCGCCGCCATGCCGTCGCGCGCCCACCTCCTGCTGGTGGGCGACACCGACCAGCTCCCGAGCGTCGGCGCCGGCAACGTGCTAAAGGATCTCATCGCGACCGAGACCGTGCCCGTCACCCGCCTGACCATCGTCCATCGCCAGCAGGGCCAGAGCGAGATCGTGACCACCGCCCACGCCATCAACGCCGGCGAGCCCGCCCTGCCCATCGCGGTCGATTCCCTCGAAAAACTTCAGCCCTGGGCCGACCTCACCTTCGTGGTGGCGCGCGACGCCGACGATTGTCTCCAGAAAGTCGTGACGCTCTGCGCAGAGTTCATCCCGACCCACTTCCCGTGGATGAAGCCCGGCCGCGACATCCAGGTGCTCGCCCCGATGCACAAGGGCACGGCGGGCGTGGGCAACCTCAACCTCCGCCTCCAGGCCTCGCTCAATCCCCACGGCGCCGGCCTGCGCGCCCCCGGCGGCGAGTTCCGGGTCGGCGACAAGCTCATCCAGCTGCGCAACAACTACGACAAGGGGCTCTTCAACGGCGACATCGGCGTGGTCGTGGCGGCCGACCCCGAGGCCGGCACGCTCGACGCCGAGTTCGACGGCACACGCCACGCCTTCACCCGGGGCGAACTGGGCGACCTCGCCTTGGCCTACGCCATCAGCATCCACAAGAGCCAGGGCAGCGAATACGCCGCCGTGGTCATCCCGCTGCTGAAGGCGCATTTCATGATGCTTCAGCGGAATCTGATCTACACCGCCATCACGCGCGGGAAAAAGAAGGTCTTCCTGGTCGGCGAACCCGCAGCCTACGCCATGGCCGTCCGCAACAACGAGGCCAAGACCCGCTCCACCCACCTAAAGGAAAAAATCCTCGCGGCTGGGACGAAAGCCTGAGCCCAGCCGGGCCCCCGCCTTTTCCCCAAGTTGACAAGCCCCCGTCGGCGCGCACGGCATGGCGCGTGCCGTCCACCGTCCCGCCCCCCCCCGAGCCCAAAACCCTCGTCGCCCTTTCCGGCGGGGTGGATAGCTCCGTCGCCGCCTTGCTCCTGCGCGACGCCGGCGTGCCCATCGAGGCCGCCTACATGAAAAACTGGATCAACGAGGACAACATCCTCGGCGATTGCCCGTGGGAGCAGGACATCGCCGATGCCCGCCGCGTCGCCGACCAGCTCGGCATCCCTTTCCGCGTGGTCAACCTGATGGAGGAGTATCGCGAAAAGGTCGTCGCCTACCTGCTCGACGGTTATATGCGCGGCCTCACGCCCAACCCCGACGTGATGTGCAACCGCGAAATCAAGTTCGGCGTGCTCCGCGCTTGGGCGCGCGACCACGGATTTGCCGCCGTTGCCACCGGCCACTACGCCCGCCGCGCCGAGTTGGCCGGCCGACCCGGCGACTTCGCCCTGCTCGAAGGGGCGGACCCGAACAAGGACCAGACCTACTTCCTCGCGCTGCTCGACCAGGATCAGCTCCGCGCCGCGCGTTTCCCGGTCGGCGACATCCTGAAGCCCGATCTGCGCGCCCTCGCCCGCCGCGCCGGTCTCGCCACCGCCGACAAAAAAGACAGCCAGGGCATCTGCTTCATCGGGCAGGTGAAGATGGCCGATTTCCTCCGCGCCTACGTGCCCGACGCCCCCGGCCCCATCGTGCGCGCCGGCGACGACCGCGTGCTGGGCGAACACCGTGGCCTGCACTTTTTCACCCTGGGCCAGCGCAAAGGCATCGGCGTGCCGTCCAACACCGACGGCCGCGCCTACGTGGTGGTAGGAAAACGTGCCGCAGATCGCGCCCTCCTGGTGGCCTTTGATGGCGAATCCGCACCGGGGCTTTTCACCCGTGAGGTGCAGGTGCACGGCCTGCGTTGGAACACCCCCAACCCGCCCGCGAACGACCGCGGTCCACTCTCGCTGGAGGGCCGCGTGCGTTACCGCGATCCACGGGTGCGCTTGACCTTCACCCCGACCGGTCCGGACTCGGCAAAGGTGGTTTTTGAGGAACCCCAGCGCGGCCTCGCCACCGGCCAGATTCTCGCCCTGCACGACGGACCGCGGCTGCTCGGCGGCGGAGTCTACACCGAGGGTAGCCCCAACGCCCCCGCCTAGCGCCGGTTGGCTTTGCGGCGTTTGAGCGGCCTCAGTAAGCGCAACTGCCGCCGGGCCTCGGCAAACACCTCCAGCGGCGGCGCCCAACTCTCGCGCGAACCGAAACGCAGACGAAGCAATCGTTCGCGGATCGCGACCAGCCCGGGGGCGCTCGTTGCCCCCAGTGCAGCCGACCTGTTTTGCAGCTTTAAAAGCCAGTGCGAAGCCTCGCGCCGGACCGGTTCCTGACGCTGCGAAGCCAACCGAAGACTCCGCCACGCCAACCACCGGGAACGGCCATAACGATGCCAGAGGCCCAGGCCGGCAACGAGGAGTCCGCCACTTGCGGCGGCCACAAGAAGGCGGGGGAAATCCCAAGGCTGGTCGAACCACGCTACCAGCTTGCGCCCCCCCGTCTCCACGTGCTCACGAAGCTCGCGCACAAGAGCGAGCAAGTGATCTTTCGTGCCGCGGACCAGCTCCAGCTGCGCGGTCTGATCAAAGTTGACGATACGCCGATACCAAAACACCCGCAGGCCATCCAGCCGTGCCGACCAACCTGCGTCCTGCACCATCCGACTGCCCGCGTGCGTAAGCACCTCCGGCACCTCCGGGGGCGTGAGCAGCGAACCCGGGGTCGCATCAACCCGCACCCAAACGCCCTTTTCCTCATCCCAAATCTCACACCACGCATGGGCATCCGAATTACGCACCGTGATACTGGCGCTGGTCGGGTTCCAGACTCCGCCCTTAAAGCCGGTCACGAGCCGGACCGGGTGGCCGGCGGCCCGGGCGAGCAGCACCATGCCGCCGGCAAATAGTTCACAGTGGCCGGGCTGCCGCGAGCCGAGCCAGCGCACCAGGACATCTCCCTCACCCGGCGGCGTGGTGGAATCGAGACTGTAAGGGTGCCGAGCCTGAAGCCAGGCACCCGCGCGGCGCGCGAAATCGGGTCCGCCCGCACCCGTCCCGCCGATCTCGGACACCCAGACTCGAAGCTTCGCGAGATCGCCGGCCGCGACGCCGGTCAGGTCGAGAAAGCTGGGCTGCTTTTCCGGCTCCTCGCCGGTTTCGCCAGACCGGGCAGGTCCGGTCTCCTCATTCGAAAACATCCGCGAGGGCGCGGAACGCCAAGCCGGGAGGCGGTGGTCCCTTGCAAAAAGAGGATCGCGCAGCGCGCCGTTACCATCCATGCCCTCGACGCGATAGCCGACCATCTTGGCGGGTTCCGAAGACAACGCCGCGATCCGCAACGCCGGACTCTGCGCCAGCGCTTGCGGTTCGCCAAAATACAAACGGCCAAAGCCACCCAGAAGTGGAAGATAGCGGCTCACCCCGGGTTGGTAGTAGATCGTCCAGATAGTCCGGTCGGGGCTCGCGCGGCCCGGACCCGCGTGGGCAACCGCCTTGTCACTTGCGGGAGCGAAACTCCGGAGCAGGCCGGCCGAAGCCCGAAAGCCCTGCCCCGAATATTCGTCCAGCACCAACATGCGCCAATAAAGGCTCGCCGGCACCGCCGTGGGGTCACTCACATCCACCGCGAAAGCCATGCCGCTGTCTTGGGCGATCTTGTTCACCTCGCCAAAAAGGATGTTTTCCGAAAAGCCGGTGCGAGAACTCTTGGTTAGCTGCCGGTCGATGAAGAAATCGTTGCTTACTTCAAAACGGGGAAGGGCGAGAAAGAGCAGGGCGGACAGCAGGACCACCCCGCAGAAAAGTCCGCCGGCCATGGCAACCACTCGCAGATCGGCCGCCGCCCGGAGGCGACGAAACAACTCCGGCCAGCGCACGCGCTCCCAGCCAGTGGCGTGCGCGGCCAGGCCTCCGGCCCGGGAAGTGGAAAGCGTGACGGCAAAAAGCAAGCCGAGCGCCGCGCCGGTAAAAAAGAGGATCTGCACCACAAAGGCGGGCGACACCGTGAATACCCCAGTGACCACAACCAGAAAAAGCGCCAGGAGGATAATTTGCAGGTCTTCCCTCGGGCCGCGCGGCGAGCAGCAGCGGTAACCCAGCAACATCAGATCCAGCCGGATCATCGCCGGCAGGGGCTCGCGATTCCCCCACAAATCCAGGGCAAAAATCGTGACGATCAGCGGAAAAGCCAGGCGGTGGACAAAGGCCGGCACAGCCAGGGAAAACCGCGGATACAGCGTAAAGAACGGAACCGTGAGCGTGATTCCGCCCAAGGCTAGAATCGCATCCACTTCCATGTAGAAAACCGACCACGCCGAGACGAGACCGATGAGGCCGCCTAGGAACCAGCGCAGTTGCTGGAGCTCGATCGGACTAAGCTGAGGCCGCGGGTTTGCCATCGAGCATCGCCGCGACACCGCGCGGACCCAGAGGTTGAAGGTGGAGAAGGCGGCGCCCGCCCACGGAGGCAGCCGCCAACGGCGGCCGCGCGGCGCTCTTCGGGGGCTCGCTGGTTTCGAGCCGGGCCAGCCGATCGATAAAATACTGCAAGTCGCTCCAGCGGCGGACCCGGTGCGGCGTCTCGCCGTCGATTGCAACCGTCTGAAGCCGGCCCAGCCGGAAAAGATCTTCGGCCAAGGTCGCCGCGAGGGAGAGAGCGAGCTCGAACTGATCCGAGCGCGGCCAGACCGCCTTGTCCGTGTCCATTTGCAAGGCAAAGCCCTCCATACCCTCGGCCGAGAACTGGCGCACCATCAGATGCCGCAGACGCGCACTGGCCTTCCAGTGCACGGTGCGCGGAGCGTCGCCGGGCGCATAGCGACGCAAGGCCAGCAGATCGCCTTCCTGCCCGATCCGATTAACCGGTCCTTGGCTGCGCACTACACGCCAAGCCACGCTCTCTTCGTGACGACGATACTCCACCACGGCCGGCCAGACCAGCACCTCCGCGCCGAGCCCGCTCGCCACGGATTTGCGCAGAAACCCGAATGGGAAAAGCGAACCGACGGCGCGCAGCCGCACCGCCAGCAAACCGCGGCGCGGCGCCCGGACGCTCCACTCCAGCCGGGTGGCGGCGCCCGGATCGAGTCTGAGCTCCAGATACCGCCGCTGTTCATCCGCGCCCGCCGCGAGATCAAACCACAGGCCGTAGGTCGGCAGCAGGGCGTTGTTGTTCCTCAACTCCAGCGCGATCACTTGCGACTGGCCCGCCCGCCAGAGACCGCCGTAATGCAGACGCCAGGTGACTGCGCGCAGGTTTAGCCAGGAAAGCACTCCGCTGAGAATGAGACAGGACAACAGCAGCGAAAGAGTGATAAAAAGGATGTTGTTGGCGGTGTTGTAGGCCGCCGTGCCTATGCCGATGGAGACCGCAATCAGGAGCATGCCGGTGATGGTCGGCATGATCCGGTGCCCGCGCGGCGGATACAACAGAGACCACAGCAGGGCGTGCCAGCGCCGGCCTCGCCGCCTCGCTCCGGCCCAAGGCCCTTGCCATTCGCTGCAACCGGGGACGGACGGCCTCCCACCCTCCGTCGCCAAAGCGTCTTCAGCCGCCGCCGGAAGGGATAGTTTGGCGGTCGTGACCATGCCGAGGAACCTTTCAGACCGGTGGCGGGACGGCGGCCAGAATGCGCTTCAGGGTCGCCCCGACCATGCGGCGTTCCTCCATGCCCTCCGAGACCGGGCGGACCAGCGTGAGACGGTGCGCCAGCACGGGCACGGCCAGGGCGGAGATGTCCCCTGGCACCACAAAATCCCGCCCCTCAAGCAGGGCGCGGGCCTGGGCCGCGTGCTTCAACGCCAAGCCTCCGCGCACGGATACGCCCGCGCGGAAATCAGCCTCCGCCCTCGTCGCACCGATGATCCGCAGGATGTAATCGAGGACCGTATCCTCGATGAACACGTGCGTCGCGCATTGCTGCAGTTGCAGCAGGTCGGCACGCGTCACCACCGGGTCCAGCGCGATCGCATCGTAGCCGGCGCGGGCGCTGCGCAGGATCTCCAACTCGTCCGCCGCCTGCGGGTAGCCCATGTGCAGGCGCATCAGAAAGCGGTCCATCTGACTTTCGGGCAGCGGAAAGGTGCCTTCATAATCCACTGGATTCTGGGTCGCGAAAACCATGAAGGGCGTGCCCACGGCATGGGCTTTTCCATCGACCGTGACCTTGCCGCGGTCCATGACCTCCAAGAGCGAGGACTGGGTTTTGGGCGTGGCGCGGTTGATCTCGTCCGCCAGCACGATGTTGGCAAAAACCGGCCCTTTCTTAAAGACGAACTCCTTGAGCGCCTCGTCGTAGATCGCCACGCCCGTGACATCGCTGGGCAACAAGTCGCTGGTGAACTGGATGCGGGAAAAAGCACAATCCATCGAGCGGGCCAGGGCATAGGCCAAGGTGGTCTTGCCCACGCCGGGCATGTCCTCGATCAACACATGGCCCCCGGCGACCAGCGCGATCAATACCTGATCGACCACCGTGTCCTTGCCCTTGATCGTGCCGCGCATCGACCGACGGAGCTTGTGCAAGTTCTCACGGGCGGCCGTTAGGGGAAGGGCGGGAAGGGATTCACTCATGAGAAGGCGGCCAACATGCTGCGGGGGATAAATTCGTCAACGAACCTCCCGGAAAAGCGAAGCCGCAGAGCGCCCCAACCACACCGCGCTATCTCGATAAAAACTCCAGCAGGCGGGCGATGAAGCGATTTACCCGCTCTTGGTTTTCCAGCACCATTTGCTTAAAAGAAGCATAATCAAGGGCCGCGCCCTCGATGCCGTTGGCATAGTTGTCCACCATGCCAAAGGAGTTGTAACGCAAGCCCAGCTCGGTGCAGAGATCGGCTTCGGGCGCGAGGGTCATGCCCACCACGTCGCCCCAGGCTTTCATCACCCGGATCTCGGCCCTAGTTTCAAAACGCGGCCCCCGAGTGTGCACATAGGTTTGTCCCGTGGCGACGGAGAACTCGGGGGCGAGGGCGGCCACGATCCCCGGCACGAGATTGTTGGCTATGCCGGGCGCACCGGCCTGAAGCGCCTCGTCGTGATAGGTGGCCGGGGGCTGCTGGATGGCTACATAATCCGAGCAAGACAACAAAGTCCCCGGGGCGAGCGAGGGCCGCAGGGAACCGACCGAGTTGAACGACACCACGTCGCTGAAACCCAATTGGGCGAGCGCGGCAAAATTGGCCCGGGCGTTAATCGAGTGTGGCGGCAGCGGCGCGGGCCCGGCCCCGTGCCGGTTGAGGACCACTTGATCGCCGCGCGAACGCAGCCGGACCGCTCCGTATTTCGTCTCGACCGTGAAAGGCGCCCAATCCGAGAATAGGGGGGAATGATTAATGCTGGTTCCACTCACGAGGGCGAACTTCATGGAGCTGGGTTAACTGCCCGCGGTCTCCGCGCAAAACCAAAGGGAGCGTTTCACGTATTCTTTCTCCTGGGCTTGCTCGGTTTGGCCCTGGTTTCCGGCGGGTGCAGCACCCCGGGCCCCTGCCATGCCTACCTCTTCTGTCCGGCCAAGGAGGCCTGCGTGCGCGATCTTAACCCGCTCGAGCCCACGCCAATGGCCGAAATCCCGGCTTTTGTTAAAAAAAGGGAACACGTAACCGGCCTCGCCTACGAACCCTACACAGACCACCTCTATATCCGGCTCTCCCCTGGCAACCGGGTCCGGGTGGTCGATCGTCCCGCCCGCAAGATCAAACGCGAAATCACGGTGGCTCGCCTGGGACCCGGCGGCCACGATTTCGCGATCCGTTCGCGAGACCGGCACTTCTTTTTTTCCGCCCCGGACTCCCCCGCCATCCTGGAGGCCAATCTGGAGGGAAAATTCAAAAACCACATTCCCCTCGAAGGGCTCGCTCAACCGGTGTGGGGCGTGGCGCTGGACAAAAGCACCGGCGAAATTCTCATCTTGGCGACGGAATACGCCGATCTGGTGCGTCGCCATGGGCCGGACGGACGCCTCCATTCCCAGCTAAGACTGGAGCAATCCGTGCGCGGCGTTTCCCTCGACTACGATCCGGAAGCGCGCCTATACTACGCCTGCCTCGCGGATGGTTCCGCCATCGGGGTTTTTGATGAGCATGGCCGCCTCCGGCGCGCCCTCCCCGCCGACGCCTCGTCGCGGGAAACCTTCATCGCGGTCGGGCCGCGCTCGCTCCTGCGCCTGTTTTAAGGGAGTGCCCCAGGGTGTGTCTGGTTACGATCTCGGCCCATCGCCTTAGCGCTACGAGTGAAACGAGAAAGGGAGCTGGGCCGAGATCTTTCCCAAAAACTCCCTAGGGAGCGGCCGCGCAAGCACGCGGCTTGCACGTTGCCAAGCCGGCGCCAACGTGTCCGTTTTCACGCATTTAACATGTCCACACCCGTCGAAAACGTCGTCATCATAGGCACCGGCTGCGCCGGCCTCACCGCCGCGATCTACACCGCACGCGCCAACCTGAACCCGCTCGTGCTTGAGGGCCCCCTGCCCGGAGGCCAGTTGACGACCACCAGCGAAGTGGAGAACTTCCCCGGCTTCCCCCACGGCGTGGATGGCTTTCAACTCACGCAAAACATGCGCGAACAGGCCACCCGCTTCGGCACGCGTTTTGAGCAAACCCTCGTCACGGCCGTGGATTTCTCGGTTTTCCCCCGCCGCCTGACGCTGGGCAACCGGGAGATCCTCGCCAAGGCAGTGATTATCGCCACCGGCGCTTCACCCCGCATGACCGGCATTCCCGGCGAAAAAGAACTTTACGGCGGCAAGGGCGTGACGACCTGCGCGACCTGCGACGGCGCTTTCTACCGCAAGATGGAAGTGGCCGTGCTTGGCGGCGGCGACAGTGCCGCCGAGGAGGCGCTTTTCCTCACCCGCTTCGCCAGCAAAGTCTACCTCGTGCATCGTCGCGACTCCCTGCGCGCCTCGAAAATCATGGCTGACCGCGCCCTCGCACACGAAAAGATCCAAATGGTCTGGGATTCCGTGCCCGTGGAGGTGCTGGGCGTATCCGAGGGCGCCGTCTCCGGCCTGAAGGTGAAAAACCTCAAAACCGGTCTGGACTCCGTGCTCCCGGTCAAGGGTGTCTTCATCGCGATCGGCCATATCCCCAACACCGGCCCCTTCACCCCCGCCCTCGAGGTCGATGCCGGCGGCTATTTTAAACCCGCTTCCGGCTCCCAAGTGCAGACCGGCATCCCCGGAGTCTATGTGGCCGGAGACTGCTCCGATCATGTTTACCGGCAGGCGATCACCGCCGCCGGCATGGGCTGCCAGGCCGCCATCGAAGCCGAACGCTGGCTCGCCGAACACGAAGGCTGAAAACCACGGCATACGCGCCCAGTCTTCTCCCTTGCCCGAACAGCCCCCGCGGGCCGGGCCTCGGGCGCTATTGCCGCACGATTTTTCAACCGCCCACGGGTAACAGGATTGGCCCGCCGGACACCATCCCGTTGCCAACCCCACTCACCAAACTCGCCTAAATTGGGGCAAAACCATGACTTCGCCCCGCCCCACCGCTCAACCCCCGGACTTCACCGCCGTCACTAAAACCCTGGCGGCGGCGGGTCTTTTGCTCTGCAGCCTGCTTTTGGCGGGCTGGCTGAACGGGACGGAAGCACTGACCCGGTTTTTAGGGGGGGACCGTTTATGGAGGCCGCCTCTGGCGCTGGCTTTTGGGGCCCTTGCCGTGAGCCTGTGGTTGCGGTGCAGCGGGGACGAGGCTCGTCGCGCCGGCCAACGGGCCGCCTGGCTCGGAGTCTTGCTGGGCGCCCTGCACTATTTCGGGCAAAGCTGGCCGGCGTGGCCCGCCCCAGCGCACACCGGGACCCCGGCGGCCCTCGCGTTTCCCTCGGCCGCCACGCTGTGCGTGCTTTTGCTCGGTGCCGCCTTGCTGGGGCTCGACTACCGTGTCCGCGAGGACAAGCGCCCGACGCACGCTTTTGCCCTGCTGGCCGCCTTGATGGCACTCTTTGCCCTGCAAGGCCGGCTTTTCAGCTCCGACTCGTGGATGGGCGAAGGGTTTTTTCAGGATCTCTCCCTCGCTGGTTCCTGTGTCATTCTGGTGCTCGCCGTCGGCGTGCTCTTCTCCAGGAAAGGAAACGGAGCCCTCCAGATTCTCGCCAGCGAGGGCCCCGGCGGGTGCATCGCCCGCCGTTTGCTGCCGCTCGGGCTCGTCATTCCCCTGTGCTCGGAATCCGTCCGCATGGTGGGCGTCCAGGCCGGCTGGTTTGATGAGCCTTTCGCGCGGGCCGCGCAAAGCACCCTCCGGGTTTTCGTCATAGGCTATCTAATCTGGCGTGTTTCCGTGGGGCTGGATCGCTCGGATGCCCAGCGCCGCACCGCATCACGGTTACTGCTGGAGGGAGAAAAGGGGGCACGGGAGGCACTCGAATCCCTGCCCCAAATCGTCTGGAGCTGCGCGCCCGACGGCCAGTGTGATTACCTCAGCCCCCAATGGGAACGCTACACCGGCACGCGAGTCGCAGGCGGCCTAGGTAACGGCTGGCAACAACAACTTCACCCCGAGGACCGCGAGCACGCCCGCCAAAGCTGGGCGGCAAGCGCGGCCGCAGGCCGCCCTTTCGACAGCGAGCTGCGCCTGCGCCGTCATGACGGCATTTACCGCTGGTTCAAAACCCGTTCGGAACCCCTGCGTGGCACCGATGGCCGGATTCGCAAATGGTTCGGCACCCACACGGATATTGATGACCGCGTGCGCGCCGAGGCGGCCCTCGCCGAGTCCAATGCCCGCACCGAAGCGATTTTCCGAGCTTCCCGCGACGCCTTGCTCGTCACCGACCAGGATGGCCGGATACTCGACACCAATCCCGCCACCAGCCGCCTCTTGGGCTACGAACGGCAGGAACTGCTCTCCTTCGATTTGTGCCGTCTGGAGCCAGCTGGCCGTCTGGCCGCCGCCGCCCGCGAACTCGGAAAGCGACTCGGCCGGGAAGGCGAACTCTTTGAAACCCGGCTCTCCGCCCGGGACGGCCAGACGATTGACGTGGAGGCGGCGATCGCCCCCCTGCACCGCGCTGGCGAGACTCGCCTGATTGCGGCGCTAAGAGATATCACCGGCCGCCAGAAAGCGGCCGAGGCCCTGCGCCAGGCCTATGACGAACTCGAACGCAGGGTGCAGGAACGCACCTCGGCCATCGAGCGCAGCAACCGCGATCTGGAGCAGTTCGCCTACGTCGCCTCCCACGACCTGCAAGAGCCACTGCGCGCCGTGGCCGGCTGCGCGCAGCTCCTTAAACGACGCTACTCCGGGCAACTCGACGCCGGTGCCGACGAGTTGATCAACCACCTGGTCACGGGCGCGGTGCGCATGCAAAACTTGATTCAGGACCTGCTGACCTACGCCCGGCTCGACCGGCGGGAGACAACCGGCATCGAGGCGGACTCGGCCCTGGCCTTTAAAACTGCCCTCACCCAGCTGGAGGTCGCCATCCGCGAGAGCCAAGCCGCCGTCAGCCTCGAGGGCGACCTGCCCCAAGTCCGCGCCGACCGCGCGCAACTGGTGCTGCTTTTCCAAAATCTGCTGGGCAATGCCTTGAAATACCGCTCCACCGCCACCCCGCGCATACTCCTGTCCGTCCAGCGCAAGGGCAACGACTGGGAATTCGCCCTGGCGGATAACGGCATCGGTATAGAACCGCGCCACCAGGAACGTATTTTTGTCATTTTCCAACGCCTCCACGCCCAAGGCGAATACGCCGGCACGGGCATCGGTCTCGCCGTCTGCAAAAAAATCGTGGAAAGGCACGGCGGCCGTATCTGGGTGGAATCCAAACTCGGGGTCGGCTCCACTTTCCGCTTCACCCTGCCTGCCATCACGCCGCCATGAACACCACCCCGCCCGCCCTTGCGAAACGCGGTTCAAACTCGCGTCCGTTCCAAATTCTCCTGGTGGAAGACAACCCCGCCGATGATTTGCTGGCCCGTGAAGCCTTCCGCACCACCAAGGCGCGCACCGTCGTGCACCGGGTGGAGGACGGCCTCGAGGCCCTCGCCTTTATGCGCCATCAGGGTCGCTTCAAGGACGCCCCGCGTCCCGACCTCGTTTTACTCGACCTGAATCTTCCCCGAATGGACGGTCGTGAAACCCTGGCGGAGCTGAAGTCCGACCCCCGCCTGCGCAGCATTCCCGTGCTCGTGCTCACCACCTCGCAGGCGGAAGAGGACGTCGGCGGCGCCTACAGCCTGCATGCCAATGGCTACGTGCGAAAGCCGGTCAAATACGATGACTTCATCACGCTGGTCGCGGCCATAGACGCGTTCTGGCTCGGGTGCGCCACGCTTCCCGAGGAGATGCCCGCCGAGGCGCCCGCCGCCGCAGGCAACGAAGCCTGGAACCGCTTCAACAGCGTGCGCCTGCTGCTCATCGAGGACAGCGCCAGCGATGTCTTCCTGCTCGAATCCGCCCTCGCGGAATCCGATGCGCTCAAATTCGAGCTCACCCACGCCAGCCGGCTCTCCGCGGCACGGTCTTTGATGCGCAGGCACATTTTTGACGTCGTGATCGTGGATCTAGGCCTGCCGGATTCGAATGGCCTCGCCACCCTGAGAGAAGTGCAAAACCAGGGCGGCGGCGCAGCCGTGATCGTGCTCACCGGACTGGACGACGAAGAAGCCGGCCTGGCCGCCCTCCGCGAAGGCGCCCAGGATTTCATCGTCAAAGGTCAACTCTCCGGCCGCGCCCTGGTCCGCGCGATCCGTTACGCCCGAGACCGTCGGCGCATAGAAGACCAGTTGAGACAGGCCCAGCGCGACCAAACCGTGGGGCAACTCGCCGCGGGCGTGGCCCACGATTTCAATAACCTGCTCCAGGTTATCCGCGCGCAGGCGGAACTCCTCGCCCTGGGCGCCGCCGGGAGCCGGCCGGAAGTGGCGGAAACGACCCGGCAAATCATCGCCACCTCAGACCGGGCCGCCAGCCTCACCCGCCAGATGATGACCTATGGCCGCCAGCAAAGAATGGACCTCGCCCCGCTCAATCTGAACGACGTGGTAAACGGACTGGAACCCCTAATACGTCGAAGCATAGGCGGCACGATCCTGCTGGACCTCGACCTCAGAAACGGCCTGCCCGCCGTGCGGGCGGATCTCGGCATGGTGGAGCAAGTGGTCATGAACTTAATGATCCATGCGCGCGACAGCCTGCTCGGCGGCGGCCCCGTCCAACTGGCGACCAGGCTCGCCGATTTTACCCGGCCCGAAACAGAAATTGCCCCCGTGTTTGCCAATGCCAGCGGACTTTACGCGGCCCTGGCCGTCACTTATCCCGGGCGCCCCCTCGGACCCGAGGAAATGCGGCGGGCGTTCGACCCCTTCGCCTTCAGCGGCGACCCCGGCTGCGGCACCGGACTGGGCCTGGCCATGGTCAGCGGCGTGGCCCAACGCCACGGCGGCGGAGTAGCCGTCCGCTCCAGCCCGGAAACCGGCACCGAGTTCTGGTTCTACCTGCCGGCCATGAATGCAGCCGCCCAAAACACGGCCCACATAGACGGCAAGGCCTGCACAATCCTGCTCGTCGAGGACGACGATATCCTACGCAACATGGTGGCGACCGTCCTGCAAGGAGCGGGCCATCAAGTGGTCGAGGCTTCCTCCGGCACCCTCGCCCTGGACCAGTGGGAGAAAAATCAGGCCGGCCTGGATCTCGTGATCACCGACCTCATGATGCCCGACGGCTTGAACGGCGACGAACTGGGTCGCCGCCTCGCCACACTTCGCCCGGAATTGCCCATCATCTACATGAGCGGCTACGGGGCCGACGCCCTGACCGCGCAATGGATGCTCCGCGGAGGCGTGGATTTCTTGGCCAAGCCCTTTTCAGTCGACGAACTGCTCGGCCTGGTGCGGAGCAAGCTGGCGCAAACCGCCCTTTCGCCTACAGCCGGGCAATAATCGCATCCGTCATCTCCCGGGTGCCCACCGCCGTGCGCCCGAAGGCGATATCGCCGGTCCGCACACCATCGGTCGCCACCGCCGAGCGGACGGCCGCCTCGATGCGGGCCGCCACAGCATCGAGACCAAAACTGTAGCGCAACATCATGGCCACGGAGAGAATCTGCGCGCAGGGATTAGCGATTCCCTTGCCGGCGATATCAGGAGCGGTGCCGCCAGCGGGCTCGAAGAGGCCGAAAGGCAAACCCAAGGAATTCTTCCCCGTGCCCAGCGAGGCGCTGGAAAGCATGCCCAGCGAGCCGCAGATCACGGCCATCTCATCCGAGAGGATATCGCCGAACATGTTTTCGGTAAACAGCACGTCGAACTGATTGGGATCGCGGGCCAGCTGCATCGCGGCGTTGTCCACATACATGTGGGTGAGGGCGATGTCCGGGTGGTGCTTGGCGAAGTAAGCGGTGACCACGCGACGCCAGAGCACGGAGGTTTCGAGCACGTTAGCCTTGTCCACCGAGCAAACTCTTTTGCCGCGCGCGCGCGCGGTGACGGCGGCGACCTCGGCGATGCGCTCGATCTCGGAGGTCTTATAAACCATGGTATCGACCGCCTGCTCCTCGCCGTTCTCCAGCGTGGTGGTAGTCTTGGGCTGGCCGAAGTAGATGCCGCCGGTCAACTCGCGGATGCAGACGATGTCGATGCCTTGGGGAATGCGCGCGGACTTGAGCGGGGAGGCGTCGGTCAGATCGGCATACAAAAGCCCGGGGCGGATATTGGCAAAAAGGTTAAAGGCCTTGCGCAAGGGCAGCAACGCCGCGCGCTCTGGCTGCTCTTTGGGCGGAAGCTTCTCCCACTTGGGACCGCCGACGGAACCGAAAAGGATGGCATCGGCCTCGCGGCAAAGGGCGAGCGTCGAGTCGGGTAGCGCCTTGCCATGGTTATCAATCCCGGCGCCGCCAACATCGGCTAGGCCGTAGGACAGGGTCAACCCCTCCTGCTTGGCAAGGTGCTCGAGGACGCGGAGAGCCTCGGACATGACCTCGGGACCGATGTAATCGCCTGGCAGGACAGCAAAATTGAGGGTGGGCATGGTAAAAGGGGAAAACCGCCAGCATGGCGCGCAGTCGGCCGCGCTGGCAAGCCGGCTTTGCCAGCGCTCAGGCGCCGCCGCGCCTGAACACCGCCACACCCGCCCCGTCATGGCCAGTGACCCAAGGCAAGGCCACGCTCGCCTTCACCAACTCGAAGGCCTGGCCCTCGGCCGAGCGCAGGAAAGCCGCCGCCACCGAGGCATTCTCCTCCGCATCAATCGAACAAGTGCTGTAAACCAGTCGCCCGCCCGGCTTGAGCCACCGCGCCGCGCCGCCAAGCAATTCGAGCTGTTGCTTCGCGTGCTTGCCAAAATCCGCCGGTTGCAACCGCCATTTCACATCCACGCGATGCCGCATCACCCCGCTGTTGCTGCAAGGTGCATCGACGAGGACCGCGTCAAAAGTGCCCGGCGCCATGCCCATGAGACTGGTGGAACGTCGCAAGTCACCCTCCACCCGCTTGGCCGAGACACCCGCCGGCACGCGCTTTAAGTTCTCCGCCAACCGCTCGTGGCGCGCGCCCGGCACGTCTAGCGCCACCAGTAAACCCTCCCCCATACGATCGGCCAGCGCGAGGCTCTTGCCCCCCGGCGCCGCGCAGGCATCGATAATCCTTTCGCCGGCCACCGGCGCCAAAGCCTCAATCGCGATGCGCGTGCCCGGATCCGCAAGATAAACCCGGCCATCCGCCAGGGCGCGAGCCACCTCGGACCAGTGGCCGCCCTTGACCAAATAATAGCCGGGCCACGGCGTGGACTCGAGCCACCCGGCCTCAGCCGCACCGGGTCCACCGGGCAAACGCCAGCGCGCGTGCACCGGAGCCGGCTTCAGATTCCACTCAAGCAGCAGGCGGGTGGCTTCGGCGCCAAATTCCACCAGCCAGCGCTCCACCAACCAAGCCGGGGTAGAATAAAAATCCGCCAGCACGGTCGCCGTGGCGATTTTACCGGGCGCGGCCTGGGCAGCCAACGCCTCCGCCAGCTTGCGCACGACGGCATTCACCAGCTTCGCCTCCGATTCGCTAGCCAAGGCCTTGGTCTGGCTGACGGCGTGGTGCCCGACTTTGGCCGCATGCCCGTCGCCGCCCCCCTCGATGAGTTCATAGCCCGAAAGCAGAAGAATCGCCATGACGCGGGAACGTGGACGCAGGCGCACCAACGTGGAGACCAGAGTCTCGATCCTGCCATAATGCCGGATGGCCCCGTAAAAGAGATTCTGGCACCGCGCACGAGCCCCTCCCGTGAGCTGGACCGTGTCCAGCAACGCGTCCGCCCGCACCTCCTCGTCAAGCCAGCGAACCAATAAGCGGGCCGCCACGGGCCAGGCATCGGGAGCAGGGGAAGCGGACGGGACGGAATCGGTTTCTTGATACATAAGGAAAAGGTTCTGCGCAAAGGCGGCCGCGACCCCACCAGCCCCCCGGGGCAACGCAACCCCCAAAACACGCCCGTCCCCGCCAGTCCTGCCAGTCCGCTGCTTTATCGCACCACCAGCACACCCCTCATCCCCAACTGGCAGTGGGCCGGAAAACTACAGAGATAAACATAGTCCCCCGGGGCCGCCGGAACCGTAAAGACCACGGCATCACTGCCGCCTCCCCCGATCAGCTTGGTATGGGCGATGACATCCCCGGCTCGGGAGGACGGCACATAATCGGTCGCCTTGGCGCCAAGCGCCGCCTTTAAAAAAGCGGCCTCATCCGCGCCCCCGCGCAGTAAAACCCAGTTATGTCCCATCGCTTCCTTGGGTGCCGAACCTAGGTTGACCAATTTTAACCGGATGACCTCGCCCGGTGCCACCTCCAGGCGGGTGACACTGAATGCCATACCGTCACCGACCTCGATCCCCACTGCACGTGGCTGCTCTGCCGTCCCTTTTTCCACAGCCGCCACCAAGACCGGCTCTTTTTTCCCAACCGGAGCGGGGTGGGTTGCCGGTCCACAGCCGGAAAACACCAATGCCAGCGCCGCACAGGGGAAAACGCATCCAAATCTAGGATTCATGACCCAGCCCTGCCGGCATCCGCCCCCCGGGGCAAGCCAGCCCTCCCGACTTTAGCTGTGCTATCGCAGCGAGGACCTCAGCTAATAACTCCTTTGCGCGCAACAAACGGCAAAGGAGGGGTGGAAAATACGCTGTTTGATTATAGCTTGATAACGCTGCCCGAGTCGGAACCCTCCGCCCTTGGTGCAAACCCACCTCCCTTTTTCCCGAAACACGACCATGCGATTCAGCCCAGTCCCTTTCCTGCGCCGCGCCGCCACCACCTGCGCCCTGCTCGCCCTGCCCGTCTTGCACGGCGGCTGGCTCTCCGGCCCCCAATCCACCTTCGACGTGAAGGGACCGGTCGCGCGCACGCAGCTAGACGTATTTTACGTCACCGTCTGGGTGACCATGATCGTCTTCGTGATCGTCGCCTCCATCTTGGCATACGCCACACTCAAATTCCGCACCAAGGGTCCCATTGATAAAAACAGTCCCGTCCCCGACCAAGGTCACGGCAACCCCTTCGTTGAGCTCGGCCTGATCGGTGCCTCGATCGGCGCTCTTGTGTTCATCGCCGTCCCGACCCTCAAGGCCATTTGGTATACCTATGATGTCCCCGCGGAACAGCGGGCCAACGCCTACGAAGTGACCGCCCGCGGCCTGCAATGGTGGTTCCAATTCGAATATCCCGCCGAGCAGATTGACGGCTCCGGCCAGCTGGTGACCGGCAACGAGCTCGTCATCCCCGCCGGACGCCCCGTGCGCATCAACCTCCGCACCTCCGACGTGATCCACTCCTTCTGGGTGCCCAAGCTCGGTGGCAAAGTCGACATGATGCCCAATCGCGGCAACCACCTCTGGCTGCAAGCTGACGAGCCTGGCTATTTCTGGGGGCAATGTGCCGAATACTGCGGCGAATCCCACGCCGTCATGCGCTTCCGCGTCATCGCACTCGGCGCCGAAGACTTCGCCGCCTGGCTTGAAAATCAGAAGAAGCCCGCTCGCACCGTAGCACCAGTCGCGGACGCCCCCAAGGCCGCGTTCGCCAGTTACGACATGACTCCGAAGAAGCGCAATTCCCCTGGTTACACCGCCGCATTTGATGCCGACCCGATGGGCGCCTGGACCGCGCTGCAATTCCCCGAGAAGAACGAAGACCCCACCCTCATCGCTCAGGGTCGGGCTCTCTTTAAAGAAAAAAACTGCATCACCTGCCACAATGTCCGAGGGCACGAGGGCATAGGCGTGAACGCCCCCGACCTCACCCACTTCGGCTCTCGTAGCACCCTTGCCGCCGGTCTGTTGGAGAACAACAAGTCGAATCTCCATCGCTGGATCGTTGAACCCAACAACGTCAAACCCGGAAACAAGATGTATATGGGAGTCAATGGCATGGCCGGCTACATGGAGATCGATCCCGCCACCAAGGCTATGAACGGCAAGGCCCACATCGCGGTGAATGACACCGAGGCCCGCGCCATGGTGGAATACCTCCACAGTTTGAAATAAACGCCACTCCCTCTCAAAGTCCCGGTTCCACGCTCCCAGCTCCACGCACCCTCCGCCATGGCCACCGCCACCCTCAAGTCCGCCCACTACACCGCGCCCCAAGCCGTCAAGCCCGCTACGCGTCCTTGGTTCTTCACCCGGCCCGCCGCTAAAACCGGACTGGTATCCTGGCTCACGACCGTGGATCACAAGAAGATCGGCCTGCTTTACGCCGTAACCGCCCTGTTCTTCTTCCTCGTTGGCGGCGTCGAGGCCCTGATGATCCGCGTCCAGCTGGCGGTGCCGAACAACACCTTCATCAGCCATCAGCTCTACAACGAGTTGTTCACCATGCACGCGACGACGATGATCTTCCTCGCCGTCATGCCGCTCTCGGCCGCGTTTTTTAATTACATGATGCCGCTGCAGATCGGCGCGCGTGACGTGGCCTTCCCGCGTCTCAACGGCTTCGCCTTCTGGGTCTTTCTCGTCGGCGCCATCGTGCTGAACGTCGGCTGGTTTACCCGCGCCGGAGCGCCCGATGTCGGCTGGTTCGGCTACGCCCCGCTCACGTCCGTGGCCTACTCCAGCCAGTTCGCCGGTGACTCCTCGACCGACCTCTGGATCATGGGCCTGCAGATCCTCGGTGTGTCCTCCGTGATCGGGTCGCTAAATTTCATCGTCACGATCATCAACATGCGCGCGCCCGGCCTTACCATGATGCGCCTGCCGGTGTTCACCTGGATGACGCTCTTCACCGCCTTTCTCATCATCCTGTCCTTCCCCGCCATCACCATTGCACTGGTGGAGCTCATGATGGACCGGTCCTTCGGCACCGGTTTCTTCGAGGTCGCCCGCGGCGGCATGCCCATCCTTTGGCAGCATCTCTTCTGGATTTTCGGCCACCCCGAGGTCTATATTCTCATCCTGCCCGCCATGGGCATCATCTCGGAGATTTTGCCTACCTTTTCGCGCAAGCCACTCTTCGGCTACCCCATCGTGGTCTTCTCCGGCGCGGTCATCGGCTTCCTCGGCTTCGGCGTCTGGTCTCACCATATGTTCACCACCGGCCTCGGCACCATGGCCACGGCCGCGTTCTCCCTCGCCACCATGGCCATCGCCGTGCCGACCGGCGTGAAGATTTTCAACTGGGTCGGCACCCTCTGGGGCGGCCAGATCTCCACCCGCACCCCGATGATGTTCGCCCTCGGCTTCATCTGGATGTTCATGATGGGCGGCTTTTCCGGCGTGATGCACTCCGCCGCTCCGGCCGACGCCCAGCAGCAAGACAGCTACTTCGTCGTCGCCCACTTCCACTACGTGCTGATCGGCGGCTCCATCTTCGCCCTGCTCGCCGGCATCCACTTTTGGTTCCCGCTGGTCTTCGGACGCATCGTATCGGAATTCTGGGGCAAGCTCTCCTTCTGGGTCATTTTTATGGGTTTCAACGTGACCTTCTTCCCGATGCACTTCCTGGGCTTGAACGGCATGCCCCGCCGCACCGCCGTGTATGACGGCAACATGGGCTGGAACAGCGCCAACCTCACCGCAACCATCGGCGCCTTCATCCTCGCGATTGGCATCGGCACCTACTTCACCGTTATGGTATATACCTACCTTAAAGGGAAAAAAGCCACCGGTGACGTCTGGGACGCCCGCACGCTGGAGTGGTCCGTGCCCACCACCCCGCCCCCGGAGCATAATTTTCACATCACTCCAGTGGTTCATGCCCGCGACGCCTATTGGTATGAAAAGACCCATGCCAAAGAGATTGCCGCCGAAAAGGCCAAGAACGCCCAGGCGGAGGAGTCCCACGGTGGCATCCACATGCCGAGCCAGTCCTGGTTCCCCATCATCACCGCCACGGGCATGCTGATCGGCGGTCTCTTTTTCGCCCATCACCACTTCCTCGGGGCGATCGCCGGCGGTTGCGTGATGCTTCTCGGTATCATCGGCTGGGCCTTTGAGGGTCCGGGAGGCTATCACCTCCACATCGCCAAGGACGGCACCGTCACCGGTGGCGAGGGGCAGGACGCGCACTAAACCCATCAACCCAGAACCGTCGATAGGTCGAAAAGTCGAGGAATCGATTTCCCTTCTAAACCAAGACTTATCGCCCCTTCGACTACATCGCCCCTTCGACCTCATTTAAAAGCCATGTCCGCCCATTCCGCCACCATCGATCACCACCACGATCACACCACCTCGACGGGCATACCGAACAAGAAGCTCTTCATGTGGGCCTTCCTTGCATCGGACTGCATGTTTTTCGGCACGCTGATCTCGACCCACGTGATCTATCGGCTACACCCCACCCCCGAAGGTGCCGACCCCACCAAGCTCTTCTCCATCGAGCTGACCTCTTTCTCCACCTTCATCCTGCTGATGTCCTCTTTGCTCATGGCCCTGGCCGTGGGCGCGAGCCAAAAAGGCAAGGTGGAAGCGACTCGCAAGATGTTGCTTGGCACTATTTTCTTCGGCTTGGTCTTCCTCGGCTGCCAGGTCTACGAATTCACCCATTTCGTGCACTTGGGGCTCACCCTGAAGAGCGATATGTTCGGAGCCACCTTTTATACCCTTACTGGCACGCACGGCGTTCACGTGGCCATCGGCGTCCTCTGGCTGGTCTTGATGTATATCCGCACGTTTAAACCCGCCGAAGCCGGCCGGGCCTGGATCACCCGCGCCGTCGTGCAGTTCACCGCCTTCGCGGTGGCGACGGTTGCGATCATGTTCGTGATGCTCGCGGTCACCCACGTTGGCGCGGAACAAGGCTACTCGCTCTCTTCGGTGGTCCACGCTCTCCACCACGACACCATGACCACCGGGGCAACCATTGCCTTCGCTGCCTCCACCGCCGTTCTGTTCGCCCTCGGCCGATCTGCCTGGACGGTCGATTTCGGCGAAGCCAACGCCATCGACGTTGAGGGCATGGGCCTCTACTGGCACTTCGTGGATGTCGTGTGGATTGTGATTTTCACCATCGTTTACCTGCTCGAATACCTCTGATCTTTCCAAGCCGCAGAAAGTCAAAGGTCTCAGGTCGAAAGTCGCCACCCGCTTCGCGCCCCCAATCAATCCCTCCCCGCGCCGGCCCCGGCCGTGCCGGACACGACTTCCGAACTGAGACCTTCAAACCTTACGCCTTTCACCTCCCATGTCCTCCGCGACCACCGAAACCACCCAGGAGCACGCCCACGCCGACGAGGGCAAATTCCACCTCTTTGTGCAGATTGCCATGATTCTCGCCGTCATCACCGGCGTCGAGATCGTGCTCATCTACCTGCCTATCGTGAAGTGGCTGCTCATTACCCTGCTCGTGGTCCTTTCCCTGGTAAAATTCCTTCTCGTGATCTTCTGGTTCATGCACCTGAAGTTCGATAAGCTTTTCTGCACCATCCTCTTCTTTATTGGGTTAGTTCTTGCAGGAGGCACTGTGGCGGCCCTGCTGGCGATTTTTTCGACCTCGGATGGACTGCCGCTCACCGCGCAAACAATCTACGCCGAGCGCGCCGCCGCCGCCCAGTGATCCCGGTGCAAAGCCAATGCAATTTTCAGGCACCCCCCCAGGGTGCCTTTTTTGCGCACCCGCGAAGGTAGGATAAAAATCACGCCACGGGCTGCGCTTAGATTTTTTCTGCCCAAGCTGGACCTGAATCTCATGATCGATTGGACCCACTGGCATAACGAACCCTACCTGATCGGCGGCCTTATCGTGCTTGGCTGGCTCTATGCTCTCGCCACGGGCCCTTTTCGCTCGCGCCTCGCTCCCCCCGGAACCGCCTATCCGCTGCGGAAAGCCATCTGCTTTTACCTGGCCTTGGTCATTTTTTATTTGGCCGTAGGTTCCCCGCTCGACCAAGCCGGCGAACGGTTCCTGCTGAGTGCCCACATGATCCAGCACCAGTTGATCATCTACCCCGCCGCCATCCTCTTTCTCATCGGCATACCCCCTTGGCTGGCCAGCCATGCCACCACCCGCCCCGAACTCCAGCTTCCCTTCAAGATTTTCACCCACCCCGCCATCGGCGCACTCGGTTACACGGCCATCATCTCGATCTGGCACCTCCCCGCCCTTTACGATTGGGCCCTGCGCGATAAAGCCGTCCATATCCTGGAACACGTTACTTTCTTCATCGCCGCCCTGCTTTACTGGTGGCCCTTCTTCAGTCCCAGCCGCGAGTTCCCGCCGGCCAAACCCGCCCTGCAAATGCTCTACTTGGTCGCGGTCACCATCATGATGACCCCGCTCTTCGCCTACTTGGCCTTTTCGAGCGAAATCCTCTATCCAACCTACGAATATGCGCCCCGGCTGTTCGCAGAGTTTACTCCTGCTCAAGATCAACTGCTCGGCGCCGCCATCATGAAGTTGGGCGGTATGTTCGTATCGTTTCTCGCCCTGATTTATGCCTTTTACCAATGGTATCAAGGCTCCGAACGCTCGCAGCCCAGCCCGGCTGCCGCCAGAGACGCGACCGGTTAACGGAAAAGACTCCGCCGCCGGAGGCGCACAAGCCGGAAGTTTGCCTCCCGGCCCCACCGAACGCCAGACCGCCAAAAGCTTATACCCGGATAGCGCAATAAGCGCGATAACCGGATTTAACGCGAATAGAAGGCGTTGATCTTGTCCGCCACGTCCCGGAAGCCGATATCCTCGCTGTAGATCAGCTTGAACTCATTAATGGCATCCTCCTGCCGTCCCATGCCCTCGAAACACTCGGCGAGCTGATAAATGATATCCTTTTTCAGATCGTCCATGGTGGGAATCTCCCCTTTGGCGATCTGGAACTGCTGGACCGCAAGATCGAACATGCGGCGGGCCTTTAGGGCACGCCCCATGCCGGCGAGCGCCGGCACCCGGACCTTGGGCGACTTTTGCGCCTGCTGGAAATTCCCGATCGCGCCCTGATGGTCGCCGGCTTCGAGCAGTAGATTCGCCAGGGTGAAACGCGCGGCATAGTCATTGGGGTAACGCTCCACGTAAGCCTTGGCATCGTCTAATTTGGCTTTTGCCAACTCGCCCTTGATCCCGGCCGCCGCCTCTAGCAGGCCCGCATTTTCAGGATCAGCAGCGAGGGCGGTCTCTGCCACTTTCAGCCGGGCCTCGATCACCGCGATGGTAAGATCGTTCTGCAACTTTTCAAACGTGGCGTCACCCGCCGCCGAGGGCACCTGCCGCACTTGCTTTACATAGTCGAGCGCGGAGGCAGGGTCATTAAGACGGCGATAACCGTCGATGATGGAGCGGAAATGGTTAACATTCGCGGGCTCGGCGGCGAGACGGGCCTTGGCTTCCTCAATCAACCGCTCGGTCATCTCAGTAGAGGTCACGACCTTGCTGGCCTGCTCGAGGGACGTGGCCAGATTCTCGTCCTTGAGTTTGGAACGGAAGGAAGCCTGCGATTCCCAATTACCCTTGTCCATGGTCTGGGCGACCGACGCCTTGCGCATCAAAGCCAAGGCATCGCCATCCTGCGGCCGAAGCTTCAACAACTCGTCGGCGACTTTCACCGCCTCCTTATTCATTTTAGCACCCAAATAGGCCTCGGCCAAGTGCACCAGTGTATCATGGTCCTTGGGCTGGGCCTCACGGATGCACTCCCAAGCGAAAGCCGCGGTCTCCATCAACCCGAGCGAGTTGGCCGCATCGGCCATGCTCTTGAGGGCCGTGATATTGTTGGGATCAACGTGGAGCATTTTCTCCGCCGCCTCGATGGCCTTGACCGGATCTTTCTTGTTTGAAAACAGAAAACCTGCCATCGTAACCGATCCGAAAGCCTTGGCCACCAGCATGTTCTTGTTCTCGTTTTGGCGGATGAGCGCCGCACGCTGCAGACGACGCACCGGGAGGCAACCAGGCGCCTGCTTTAAAACTTGAGAGGTGACTTCAAAAACATACTCAAAATTGCCGCGCTGCAAAGCGACTTGAGCATTCTCGACCTGCTTCTGCAGGCGAAGATCTAGAGAGGTGAGGGAAACTTCCTGCATAGGGTATCGTTCTAAAAAGCTGCCGTAGGCCAATCCGGTCAACGCTAGACTGACCCCATGTGCCTGGTCCCGGCTCAAAGCAGTTCTAAATCGCTGCGGGCCGCGGCCGTGAGACGCTCCAGCGCTGAATCTACCAACGCTTGCGTGCCCGCCTCGGCCAGCAGCCGCAGCTTGGTCTCGGTGCCCGAAAACCGCGCCATCACCCGGCCGGTATCGCCCATCTCGCTCGCCAGCAAAACCAGTTCCCCACTGAGCGCGGCGCACTCCGCCATGGGCCGCTTGGCCGCGACCTTGAGACTGCGCTGACCTTGGGGAAATTTTGTGAGCCCCGCACGCAAGGCCGATAGCGGCCGGCCCGTCGCTCGCATGACCGCAAGGACCCCCAGCGCCGCACCGAGACCGTCGCCAGTCGGGGATAGCGCGAGATTCACGATGTGTCCGCTGGACTCCCCGCCCAGCCGCGCCCCCGTCTCCCGCAAACGCTCCAAAACATGCCGGTCGCCCACGTCGGTGCGCTCCACCCGCCCTCCCGCGGCACGAATCGCCGCATCCACTCCGAGATTGCTCTGCACCGTGACCACAAGCGTCCCGGCCGCCAATTCCCCCCGCGCCAAGGCATCGAGCGCGAGAATCGTGAGAATCTCATCCCCATCAAGCAGCGAGCCGGTCTCGTCACAAAGCACGCAACGGTCGCCATCCCCGTCATGGGCCACGCCCAAACGCGCACCATGCTCGACCACTGCGCGCGCCAGCGATTCGGGGTGCTCACTGCCGACCCCTGCATTGATATTCTGCCCGTCGGGCGCCCCGCCGATCACGGCGACCTCCGCCCCCGCTATGCGCAAAGCCTCCGGCGTGGTCCGGGCCGTCGCGCCATGTCCCGCATCCACCACGATTCTCCAGCCAACCAACGACCCGGCCGGCAAAAGCGCGGCGAGCGCGGCGACGTATCCGGCATTCGCTTCCATGTGCGGAAGTTCCTCCGCGGCCCCGCCCGCCGCCTGCGGCGGCAGTAAGGCCTCGATGGCCGACTCCTCGCTATCGGCGAGCTTGCGGCCACCCGTAGCGAAAAATTTGATACCATTGTCCGCCGCCGGATTGTGCGACGCGGTCACCACCACCCCCAGACTGGCGCCGCGCGCGATCACCGCCCGCGCCACCGCGGGAGTCGGGGTGACTCCGAGGGAGATCGGCCGGAGCCCGCCCGCCCTCAGGCCGGCGGCCAGCGCCCGCTCGAGCGCAGGCCCGGAAGCACGGGTATCCCGCCCGATCAAGACCTCGCCACCAGGCCCCTGCCGGCCGACCGCCCAGAGGGCAGCCGCTTCACCGAGGCGGGCGGCGAACTCCTCATTGATAACCGGCCCGCCAAAAGGGCCGCGCACCCCGTCGGTGCCGAAGTATTCGCGTTTCATGGATGACTGGAAAAAAACTCGCGGGTCGCCGCGATCTTGGCCCGCACCGCCCCACCCAGCAGCAACTCGCGCGCCTCGGCCAAGCCTGCCACCGGTGACACACTCTTTCCACATATCCAGAGGGCCACCGCCGCGTTGAGCGCCACCGTATCCACCAAACCAGCCGGCCCCCGGCCCTCCAATAAAGCATGCACGATCCCGAGGTTCTCCTCCAGCGAGCCCCCAGTCAGCTCGGAAAAATCAGCCCGTCGCAGCCCGAGGGACTCCGGCGTCCAGACAGCATCAAGGTCGCGCAAACGGCCAAAACCCCGGACACGGGTATCCGTCGCACTGGTCAACTCATCGACCCCGCGCTGCGCATCCAGCCGGCCATGCGCCGCGAGCCCGGCCGCCGCTCCGAGCCGCTCAAGCGTCTCCGCCAGCAAAGGCGTCCAGGTCTCCGAAAAAACGCCCAGCAACACATGGGCCGGCCGCCCCGGGTTAATCAGCGGCCCCAATACGTTGAAAACGGAACGCCGTCCCTCCTGCGCGAGCAGCTTGCGCGCGGGACCGATATGCTTGAAAGCAGGGTGAAACGCCGGGGCGAAAAAGAACACATATCCCAGCTCCGCCAGGGCCGCCCGCAAAAGCTCGGGCGGAGCGTCCAGGCGGAAACCGAGGCCGAGCGGCCCCAATAAATCCGCACTGCCGCACTTGGAAGTGATGCCTCGATTGCCATGCTTCATGACCGGCACGCCGGAGCAGGCCAGCGTCAGCACCACCAGACTCGATATATTGAAGGCCCCGGTATGATCCCCGCCCGTGCCCACCACGTCGATGGCGCGAGCCGCGCAGCCCGCGACCCCCGGGTCCACCGCCCGGGCACGAAACGCCGTGGCAAACGCCGCCAACTCGGCCGCCGTCTCCCCTTTGTCGCTGAGTGCCCGCAAAAAATCCGCCTTTTCGGTATCCGGAACCGCAGCGTGCGCCAGCGCGTCCGCGGCGGCCTCCACCCCCGCGACATCAAGATCGGAGCGTTGACGCAATCCCTGGGTAAGTTCGGCAAGCGAGACCATAGTGAGGTTGGTCAGAGATGGCCCGCGCCCCCTGCCAAGGGAAAGCCAAAACTCGACACCCGCCGTCAGCTGTGACGCATTTCCCCGTGACTCGCCCATTCACCTATCTTTTCCTGGCCCTGCTCGCCGCCACCTCGCCTGCCGCCCCCGAGCCGCCACCCGCCGAAAATACCCCGGCCGCCGAGGCCAAGACCCGGCCCACCCTCACCGACGGCCTCATCCTCGGACTAGTCGAGGGCATCACCGAGTTTCTGCCCGTCTCTTCCACCGGGCATTTGGTGATCGCCAACCACGCGCTGGCACTCGACTCGGCCGCACCGATCGGCACCGATAAACACGGCCGAATCATCACCCTCAAAGACGCGGCCGACACCTACGCGGTGGTTATCCAAGCCGGCGCTATCGCCGCCGTCGCCTTTCTCTACTGGGCGCCTCTGACGACCATGTTCGCCGGTCTCGCCGGCCGGAATCCCGCCGGGCTCCGCCTGCTGCGCAACCTCATCCTCGCCTGCCTGCCGCCCGTCATCACCGCGCTTCTGTTTAAAAAATACATCAAAGCCCACCTGTTTTCCGTCCAGACCGTCGCCTGGGCGCTTCTTGTCGGCGCCGGCATCATGTTGTTCACCGAATATCGCCGCCGGCGCACGCATTCCCGCCAGTCCGGGGTGCTCGCTTCGCCGGGGGCCGAACTCGCCGGCGCCGACCTGTCGCCCCTGGCGGCCCTGCTGGTAGGCTTCGGCCAATGCCTCGCCCTGTGGCCCGGTATGAGCCGCTCCATGACCGCGATGGTATCCTGCTATTTCGTCGGCCTGAAACCCGCTCGCGCCGCCGAGTTCAGCTTTCTCCTGGGTCTGCCACTGCTGGGCGCCGCTGCCGCCAAGGATGCCCTGGATGGAGGTCCGGCGATGGTGGCCGCCTTCGGCTGGACCACTCTTGTCGCCGGCCTCGTAGTTGCCTTTCTGAGCGCCGCCGTCGCCGTAAAACTCTTCGTGGGGCTGCTGACCCGCCTCGGATTGGTGCCGTTTGCCATATACCGGGTAATTCTTGGCCTGCTTTTGCTGGGCTTTTTCGCCAACTAAACTCCTTCGCCGGCACGGTGAATAAGCGCCGACATCACGCTTGACCGCACCGTTTCCGGCCTTCATTCCGTTTAACCTTTACTCACTCAAACTCGCACGGCCGCCGCCGCGCCCCCACCCTCCAAGCCCTCCTCCCATGGCCAATCCGAAACGCAAGCAATCCAAACGTCGCAGCGCCAACCGCCGCGCAGCCAACGCCTTCCAGGCCCCCGAATTCGCCAAGGACCCCGTCGATGGCAGCCTTTTTCGCCCCCATCGCGTGAATCCGGCCAACGGCCTCTACCGTGGGCGCCAAGTGCTGGACGTCTCCGTCTAAGCACCTCGTCCAGCCCCCGCTTCACTCACGCACCACCCGATGGGAGCACCCACCGGTTCCCTCGGCCGGATCGCGTTGGACGCCATGGGCGGCGACCTTGGCCCGTCCGAAGTCGTAGCCGCCGCCCAACTCGCCCTGAGCGATAGTCGTCTTGGCTGCGATCTCACTCTGGTGGGACAACCCGCGATTTTAGAGCCCTTGCTTCAGCAGCAAGGGCTTTCTTCGCATCCCCGCCTTTCGCTCCACCCCGCTTCGGAGGTGATCACCATGGAGGATAAACCTATCCAGGCCCTCCGTCGTAAAAAAGACTCTTCGATGGCCCGGGCCATCGAACTTATCAAAACCGGGGACGTCGGCGCCGTCGTATCCTGCGGCAACACCGGCGCCCTCATGGCCGGCGGCACCCTGCGCCTGCGCACGCTTGACGGCATCGACCGCCCTGCCCTCGCCGCCATCATTCCCCGGGAGAACGGCTTCTTTATCCTGATTGATGCCGGCGCCAACCCCGAGGCGGAACCCCGCCACCTCGCCCATAACGCTCTACTGGGCAGCCATTACGCCCGCCTCATTCTCGGCGTAGCCCACCCCCGGGTCGGCCTCCTGTCCGTGGGCACAGAGGAAGGCAAGGGCAACGCCCTCACCAAGGCTACCCACGAGATTCTCAAGCGCGCCGACGCCGAGGGTATTCTCAACTATGTCGGCCCCACCGAGGGCTTCCAAGCCTTCACTGACCACTGCGACGTCGCCGTGTGCGACGGCTTCGTCGGCAACCTGCTGCTGAAGAGTTGGGAATCCCTCGCCAAATTCTTCAAAGCCACCCTCGAAAAAGAGCTGAAGGCCAACCCGCTCCGCCTCACCGGCGCCGCCCTCTCGCGCGGCGCCTTCAAGGCCCTCAAGGCCCGCATGAACCCCGATGTTTACGGCGGCGCCCCCCTGCTCGGCCTGCGCGGCAATGTCCTCAAGGCCCATGGCTCCAGTAACCGCCACGCCCTCCACGCCGCCATCATCGCCGCCGACAAAGTGATTCGGGCCGATTTCCTTGCCCAAGTTTCGCGCGACACCACCCCGCTGAATAGCCTGATCGAAGCCTGCCCCGACGCCCCCGCCGCCACGGGTGAGACCCCTCCCGCAGCCTGAAGCCGTCCCGTTTCCGCCGTGTCCTCGCCCCCCATCCACGCCATCACCCTCCTCGGCACCGGCTCCCAAGTGCCCGGGCGCATCGTCACCAACGATGACCTCGCCAAGTTGGTGAACACCTCCGACGAGTGGATCCATACCCGCACCGGCATACGCGAACGCCGCCTGGCCAGCCCCGGCGAAACCACCACCAGCCTGGCCCTCGGCGCCGCCCGCTCCGCCCTCGCCGATGCCCAAATCGAAGCCTCGGCGATCGACCTGCTGATCGTTGCCACCTGCACCCCGGATCTGCCCATGCCGGCGACCGCCTGCCTCGTGCAAACCGCCCTGGGACTGCCCGCCACGACCGCCTGTTTTGACCTCAATGCCGCCTGCACCGGCTTCGTCTACGCCCTCGACACCGCCTGGGCCCTCCTCGCCAGTGGTCGCTACCATCACGCGCTCATCATTGGAGCGGAGAAAATGTCCTCCGCCATCGACTGGAGCGACCGCACCACCTGCGTGCTCTTCGGAGATGGCGCCGGCGCCGCCGTCCTCGGTCCAGCCCCCGCCGGCTCCGGCATCGTCGCAACCAAGCTCGGCGCGATACCCGGCACCAGCGACCTGTTGCTCATCCCCGGCGGCGGCAGCTCCCCCCTGGCCCCCGACGCCCCTCGCCACATCCAGATGAAGGGCAAGGAAGTGTTCAAATTCGCCGTCCGCGCCATGGACGAGGTCTGTCGCGATCTACTCACCCCCCAGGGCCTCACCCCCCAAGACGTCGCGCTCATCGTGCCCCACCAGGCCAACCTGCGGATCATCCACGCCATCGCCGAGTATCTGGAACTGCCGCACGATCGCTTTTTCGCCAACGTCGACCGCTACGGCAACACCTCCGCCGCCTCCATCCCCCTAGCCCTCGACGAAGCCCGCCGCGCCGGCCGGCTGCAACGGGGCGACCTCATCCTGCTAGTCGCATTCGGGGCGGGCTTGACCTACGGGGGCGCGCTGGTTCGCTGGTAACTCAAATCATGCCCCTCGCGCCGCGCCGTCTCGGTTTTGCTCTCTCCCTGCTTTTGCTCTGGACCCTGGGTGTAGCCCCTTCCATGCGGGCCGACTTGGTCTGGGACACCCGCACCGGCTGGCGCGTGGAAGGCGGCGCACCCGTCCCCTTCCTCGACACCCCCGCCGGCCACACCGCAAAGTCCCTGATGGACAATGCCCGCCGCGCCGAAGACGCCGGCCGCGCCGGCACCGCCCTATCGGGGTATAAACGGGTTTTTAAGAAGTATCCCACCTCGCCCTTTGCCGCCGAGGCCCTCTACCGCTCCGGCCGACTCTACGAAAACCGCCGCCAATACACCAAGGCCTTCCGCAACCTCCAACGCGTGATCGTCGAACACCCGGCCTACCCCGCCTTCACAGAGGTGCTGGGCTCCGAATACCGCATCGCAGATAAACTCGTGCAAGGCGCCCGCCCCTTATACTGGGGCCTCATCCCCGGCTTTAAACAGCGCGACAAGGGCCTGGAGTTCCTCGAGCAAATCGTAACCAACGCACCCTACAGCGAATATGCCGCCATTTCGCTCATGAACGTCGCCGCCGGCTACACCCGCTCCGGCGATCGCGACGGGGCCATCGACGCCCTCGACCGGATGATTAACAACTACCCCGACAGCTTCCTCACCCCCGACGCCTACCTGAAACTAGCCGCCGCCCAGGCCTCGATCACGCAAGGCCCCGCTTACGATCAAGCCTCCACCCAACTCGCCCTGACCTACTTCCAAGATTACACCATCCTCTACCCCGGCGAGGCCGACGTCACCATCGCCAACAAAGGCTTCGACAGCGCCCGCGCCCTGCTCGCCGAGAGCAAGATGACCATGGGCGATTTCTACTACAAGAAACGCTCTAATTACAAAGCCGCCAAGGTCTTCTACAACGAGGCGATCACCACCTACCCGGATTCCCCGACCGCTGAACGCGCCCGGCGCTACCTCGCCGCGATCGAGAAAATCGAGTCCGGCGAAGACACCGCCGAGGGCGCCGCCCGCGGCGGCCCCCGCGCCAAGCGTTTCTGGATTTTCTAGAGCGACCCTACGCTTCCCCCGCCCCCATGGCCCGTCTCCTCTCCGCGCTTTTTGCCGGTTTTGTCCTGCTCTTCCACAGCGCCTGCTCGCACTACCGCCTGGGCACCGGCGTGGAGCGTGATTACCAGAGTATCTTCATCGCCCCGGTCCAAACCAACGCCGCCTACCCCCAGGCCGCCGCCGTGCTGACCACCCAGATCCGCGAGACCTTCATCCGCGATGGCCGCGTCCGCGTGGTCAACACCCCCGAGGAAGCCGACGCCGTGCTTTCGGTAAAACTCTCCAGCCTGCAACGCGCCAAACTCACCTCGCTCACCTCCGACGCCGGACTCGCCCGGAAAATGGGCCTCACCCTCTCCGCCACCGCCACCCTGCAGGATCCCGCCGCCCAAAAAATCTGGTTCGCCGACCGCCCCCTGTCCGTCGAGCGCCAGCTGTTTACCGATAACGGCTCCCCCGACCTCCAACCCCTCCAGCAAACCCAGGCCGAATACGCCCTCCTCCCCCAGTTGGCGGAACCGTTCGCCAAACAACTGCTCGGCTCCGTCTTGGATACTTGGTAAAAACACCTGCCATCGACACCTTAAAATCGCCGCGCTCCTCCCGGACGCGGCTTTTTCATGGCCGTTTCCAAGCCCCGCCCTTGCGCTTGCCCGCGACCTTTATCCACCCTGTTCCCCGTCGTGCCCGCCCCCCTTCACTCCGCCCTCCTCGCCCCGTCCCTGCTGGCCGGCCGCCACACGCACCTCGCCGCCAGCGCCATCGAGGTCGCCAACGCCGGCGCCCCTTGGCTCCACCTCGATATCATGGACGGGCATTTCGTGCCCAACCTGACTTTTGGCCCCCAGATGATCGCCGAGCTGCGCCGCGAAGTCCCGGGCCTGTTCTTTGATGTCCACCTGATGCTGGACGAACCCCAGCGCTACGCAGAGAACTTCATTCAAGCCGGCGCGCAGCTCGTGAGTTTCCACATCGAGCCCGCCCTCGACCACCGCGCATTGCTCGCCCGCATCCGCGCCCTCGGCTGCCAAAATGGGCTCGTGCTCAACCCGGGCACCCCCGCCGATGCAGTCGAGCCTTTCCTTCACGAAGTCGATCTGGTCCTCGTGATGACCGTTCAGCCCGGCTTCGGCGGCCAACCCTTCCGCCGCGATATGCTGGCAAAACTCGCCCGCCTCGACACCCTCCGCCGCGAACGCAAACTGCACTTCCGGCTCGAAGTCGATGGCGGCATCGACCCTGCCACCGGCCGCGATTGCCGCGCCGCCGGAGCCGATACCTTCGTCGCCGGCACCTCGTTTTTCAAATCCTCCGACCGCGCCGCCTTCGTGCGCGAAGTTGCCACTTGGTAACCACCCTCCCCCGACCGCCCGTGCCCTCCCCCGCCCTTCCCTCCGCCGCCATCAGCGAAGCCCTCGCCAAACTCGCCGACGGGATCGCCGCCCGCCACCCGGCCAACCCCGCCGACCGCCTCATCCTGCTCGGCGTGGCCAACGGCGGCGTCCACGTCGCCACCCGCCTTCAATTGCTGCTCCGCGACCGCTACCCCGAGGCCGCCCGCCCTCGCACCGGCATCATCGACATCTCCTTCCACCGCGACGACATCGGGCGCAACCCCATCCCGAAGGAGTTTACCCCCACCCTCATCCCCATCGATGTGACCGGCGCCACCGTGATTCTCGTCGACGACGTCCTCCAATCCGGTCGCACCATAAAGGCCGCTCTGGACGAGCTCTTCGACCACGGCCGTCCCGCCAAGGTCGAACTCGCCGTCCTCGTCGATCGCGGCGGCCGCACCCTGCCCGTCGCCGCCGACTACACCGGCCTCACCCTGCAAGCCGGCCCCGAGGAAAAAGTCTCCGTTGTCCTCCACTCGACCGATTCCCGCCACGACGCCATCACCGTCGCCCGCCCCTCCCCGAAATCCTGAACCTTAACCGATGTCCTGGAACCGACGCCACCTGATCACGATCGAGGAACTCTCCCTCGCCGAACTGGAGCAAATCCACACCGTCGCCGCCGCCTTTAAAAAGGTGCTGGGCCGCTCGGTTAAAAAAATCCCCGCCCTGCGCGGCAAGACGATCGTCAACCTCTTCCTGGAGCCGAGCACGCGCACCCGCATGGCCTTCGACATGGCCGCGAAGCGCCTCAGCGCCGACGTCATTTCCTTCGACGCCGCCAGCTCCTCCACCACCAAGGGCGAGACGCTCCGCGACACCGCGGAAAACATCGCCGCCCTCGGCGCGGACATGATCGTCATCCGCCATAACTGCGCCGGCTCCCCGCTCTACCTTTCGCGCATCCTCGACATCCCCGTCATCAACGCCGGCGACGGCTCGCACGAACACCCCACCCAGGGCCTGCTCGATACCTTCACCATAAAGGAGCGCCTCGGCACCCTGCGGGGCCGCCGCGTCGTCATCCTTGGGGACATCCTCTTCAGCCGGGTCGCCCGCTCCAATATCCACGCTCTCGTGAAATTCGGCGCCGACGTCACCCTATGCGGCCCCTCCACTCTGGTGCCCGAGTCCCTGCGCAGCCTGGGGGTCAAGGTGTCCCACGACCTCCGCTCCGCCCTCGCCGACGCCGAGGTGGTCATGCTGCTGCGGATACAACACGAGCGCCAGACCGCCTCCATGTTTCCCAGCCTCGGCGAATACACCTCGATGTTCGGCCTGAACCGCACCCGCGCCGGGTGGCTGCACCCGAACGCCATCATCATGCACCCCGGCCCCATCAATCGGGGCGTCGAGATCGATAGCGACCTCGCCGATGGCGACCGCAGCGTGATTCTCGACCAGGTCTCCAACGGCATCGCCGTCCGCATGGCCTGCCTGTATCTCTGCGCCGGAGGCCGCCCGGAAGCCGTCACACCGACGGAGTGATATTGGGCCCCAAAAGGCACAGAAGGCGCAAAAGCTTATGACCGAAACCGATGCCCGCCGACTAGCTGACACCATCAGCGAAACCGCCTTCGCCGCCCACCGCTTCCTTCGCCACGGGCAGAACGAAAAGGTTTACGAAAACTCCCTCCGCAATCGCCTCCGCAAACTCGGCCTAAAATCGACCAGTAACACCCGATCAATGTCTTCGACGAGGATGGCAGTCTGCTGGGCGAATTCTTCGCCGACCTCCTTGTAGACGGCGAATTCATCATCGAACTTAAAGCCGTGCGCGCCCTGAACGACGACCACACCGCCCAGGTTCTCGGCTACCTCCGCCCCTCGCGCCTGGAGCACGGCATGCTCGTCAATTTCGGCGCCCCCAAGATCGAAGTCCGCAAATACATCCTCAGAAACGAGGACTAAAACCCGCTTAATTCTCCAGCCTCCGCCCACCAACCGCCTCCGTTTTTGCGCCTTCTGCGCCTTTTGTGGCCAACTCTCCGAATCCCATGCCTCTCCTCCATATCACCCAGGCCCGCGTTATCGACCCTGCTTCCGGCCGCGACGCCGTCGGCGACCTCTTTATCCGTGACGGCGTCTTCATCGCCCGCCCCTCCGCCGCCGAACTGGCCTCCGCCGTTACTTTCAACGCCGAGGGCCTCGTCGCCGCGCCCGGCCTGATCGATGTGCACGTCCACTTCCGCGAACCCGGCCAGACCCACAAGGAAACCATCGAGTCAGGCTCCCGCGCCGCCGCCGCCGGTGGCTTCACCAGTGTCGTCTGCATGCCGAACACCGCCCCCGTCGCGGACAACGCTGGCACCATCCAGTTGATCAAGGATTCCGCGGCCCGCTCCGCCGCCGTCCATGTTTACCCGACCGGCTGCATCACCGTGGGCATGAAGGGCCAGGCCCTCGCCCCCATCGGCTCGCTGAAACGCGCCGGGGTGATCGCCATCACCGACGACGGCGATTGCGTGCAATCGAATGAATTGATGCGCCGCGCCTGCGAATACGCGAAGATGTTCGACCTGCCGCTCATGGACCACTGCCAGGACCACTCCATGACCGTCGGCGCCGTGATGAATGAAGGGGCCATGTCCGTGAAACTTGGCCTGAAGGGTTGGCCCAACGCCGCCGAGGACTTGATCGTCGCCCGCAACTGCATCCTGTCGGAATACACCGGCGCCCACATCCACATGCAGCATGTCTCGTCTCGCAACGCCGTCGAGGTGCTCCGCCGCGCCAAGAGTCGCGGCGTGCGCGTCACCGCCGAGGCCTGTCCCCACCACCTCGCGCTCACCGACGAAGCCCTCGCCACCTACGACACCCATTTAAAAATGAATCCGCCCCTCCGCACCGAGGAGGACCGCGTGGCCCTGATCGCCGGCCTGCGCGACGGCACCCTGGATATTCTCGCCACCGACCACGCACCCCACACGCCCGACGAGAAGGACCGTGAGTTCGACCTCGCACCCAACGGCATCCTCGGCCTCGAGACCGCACTCGCCGTCACGCTCGAAGTGCTCGTTCGCCAAAACGGTTTCAGCCTCGCGACCTTGATCGACCTCTGGACCCGCAAGCCCGCCGAGTTGCTGAAGCTCCCCGCCGGCACCCTCGCCGAGGGCGCTCCCGCCGACCTCGTGCTCTTCGATCCCGAGGCCGAGTGGACTTACGATGCCTCCGCCGGCTTCTCCAAGTCCCGCAACAGCCCCTGGAGCGGTCAAAAACTACGCGGCCGCGTGCGCCACACCTACGTCGCCGGTCGTCTGGTTTTCGCGAACGGCGACTTCCTCCCAGCCTGACGCCCCACGCGTTCGCCGCGGCCCGAGCCCCGGCAAACTCGCTGGCCCACCACCGCGCCCCACCGCCCATCACCTCCACCTGTGCCTGACCTTGTTTTCACTCCGACCCTCTCCGCCATTCTCGGCCTCCAGATGGTGCTCTTGCTCGCCGGCTGTGCGATTCTGGCCGCGCGCGTCCGGTCCCTCCCCGCACGCTTTGTGGGCCTCGCCCCTAACCGCCTCACGTCGTCCCCGTTCCGCGCCAGCGAACTCTTCCTCGGCGCCGCTTTTGCATTCGGTGGCGCGATGATTTTCCACGTCGCGGTCAGTTACATCGCCAGCCGCTGGTTTCCCGCTCCGGCCGACGGCTCCCTCGGGCGTTTCCATGCCCTCACCGGCGCAGGCGTCCAACTCGGCGCGCTGGCCGGCCTCGGCCACGCCTGGTTCTGGCATCTCCGCCCCTCCAAACGCGTCGGGGAACCAATGGCTGTAACCACCGCCGCCAGGCCGCTCCCCGCTTTGTCCACCGCCGTTGCCCTGCGCGAAGGCGGGCTGGCCTTCCTCGCTCTGCTTCCCGTGGTCTGGCTGGTAAATCTAGGCTGGCAGGGGCTGCTCGGCCGTCTCGATATCCCCGCCCCGCCGCAGGATCTGGTCGCGCTCTTCGCGCGCTCGGGCGACACTCCTTCGCTCGTCATCATGGTGGTTCTGGCCGTGGTGATCGCACCACTCACCGAGGAAATGGTCTTCCGCATTGGCCTTTTCCGCTGGATCCGCACCCGCTCGCTGCGCGGCGTCGTGCTTTTCCTCCCCGCAGCCGGTTTTGCCCTGCTCCATGGCAACCTCGCGGTGTTTCTGCCCATCGTGGTCCTGGCCGTCTGCCTGGCCCTGGCTTACGAACGCTCCGGGCATGCACTCGTGCCCATCACGGCCCACTCGCTGTTCAACCTGAACACCGTCATCCTCATCCTCGGCGGCTACCCCGTCTAAACTCGGTCCGCGTGCATCCCTTTTCCGATACCCCCTCCGCCACCATCGCCGCCCTCGGCGAACAAAAACTGCTGCCGCGCATCCGCCGCTGGCTCGGCTCCGCCATGCCCGCCGCGCCCCACGGCATGGGCGACGACTGCGCCGTCCTGCCCGTGCCCCGCACCCGCCGGAATCGCGCCCCGCTCGTTACGGTGGATCCGGTGATTTACGGCGAGCACTTCGATGACGCCGTCGCCCCCCGGGCCGTCGGCCAAAAACTCCTTTCACGGAATCTCTCCGACATCGCCGCGATGGGCGGACGGCCCGACGCCGCCGTGGTCGCCCTCGCCCTCGATCCTCGGGTGCGGCTCGAGTGGCTGGAGGGCTTCTATCGGGGCCTCGCTGCCACCGCCCGCCGCCATGGCGTGCCGCTCGTCGGCGGGGACCTCGCCACCCACCGGGGCGGGCTCGTCGCCACCCTCACCCTGCTCGGCCGCTCCGCCGGTCCGCGCGTGCTCACCCGCGCCGGGGCCCGCGTCGGCGACTTCATCGCTGTCACCGGCGTGCTCGGCGGCAGCCTGCTGTCGGGCCACCACTGGAAGTTCACCCCGCGTCTGGCCGAGGGCGCCTGGCTCGCCGCCCGCCGGGAAGTCTCCGCCATGATGGACCTGAGTGACGGCCTGGCCAAGGACATCCACGCCCTGACCCCGCCGCGGGCCCGGGCCGCCCTGTTTGGCGACCTGCTGCCGCTCCGTCCCGGACACGACCTCCACGCGGCTTTGGGGGATGGCGAGGATTACGAACTCCTTTTCACCCTGCGCGGCGAGCCTACCGACGCCCGCCGCCTGGTCGCCGCCTGGCGCAAGAAATTCCCCCGCGTCCCGCTCACCGTGATCGGCCGCCTCGAACCCGCCGGAGCGCCGTCCGACGGCACCATCGACCTCTCCGCCCACCATGGCTTCGAGCATTTTGACTGAACTTCGCGCCGGCGTCAGCACCGCCTCGGCCGAGGCCACCCGTGACCTCGCCGCCCGCCTCGCCTCCGCGCTGCCCCCCGGTTCCGTGCTGGCCCTCCATGGCGACCTCGGCGCCGGCAAGACGACCTTCGTGCAGGGTTTTGCTGCCGGCCTCGGTATTCATGAAACCATAACCAGCCCGACGTTTAACATTTTCACGCTCCATCGCGGCGCCGGTCGCACCTTGGTGCACCTCGACGCCTACCGGCTCGATTGCGGCGCGCAGCTAACGGACCTCATGATCGAGGATTTCCTCATCCAGCCCTGGTGGCTGGCCGTCGAATGGCCGGAAAAAGTCGCCGGCTGGCTGCCGCCCGGCGCGCTGCATCTGGACCTGGGCCACGCCCCCGGGGCTGAGCGCCGCCACACCCTGCGCTTGCGCCCGTAGGCTTGGCGTTTGCCTCCTTCAGGCCAGCAGGGCCGTCAACTCGTCGCACGCCGCCGACGCCCCGGCTACGAAAGGCACGCGTGCCATCGTGAGATCAAAAACCTCGAGCGGAAACAGCGGCGCGCGCAAATACCGCACCTCGCCACCCGCACCTTGGCAAAGGGGCACCGCCGCCGCGATGTCCCAAACCTTTACGTTGTGATCGACGACGGCATCGATGAGCCCCGCGCCGACATAGGCAAGATGCAGGGTGCTGCTGCCGAGGCCGCGGATCTTGTAGCGCTCCACGAGCAGCGCGGCATGAGCGGAAAAGCGCCGGTCCATCGGACTGTGAAACCCCAGTGTGCGCCGCCCCGCCGGGGTATCGGTATTCACCCGCACCGCCCGGTCCCCGTCCCAAGCGCCGATCCCCGGCCCGCCGTGCATCAACGTGCGCCGGGAGAGGTCGTAGATCACGCCGTAGACCGGCACGCCCTTTTCGAGCAGGGCGAGGGAGATCGCGCAAAAAGGGATGCCGGCGGCGAAGTTGTTAGTGCCATCGATGGGATCGAGCACCCAGGCGAAGCGCGCGCGCAGGGCGATCGGCGCGGAGCCGTCGCCGAGCTCTTCGCTGAGTAATTCGTCGGCCGGGAATTGCGCGCCGAGTTCGCGGAAGATGTCCTGGGAGATCGCGATATCCGCGGAGGTGACGCGGGAACCGTCGGCTTTCCACTCGCTCGCCACCTGGCCGAATTCGCGATGCATGAAGTCCGTCCGCGCGAGGACGGCGGCCTTGGCGGCGGCGATGCGGGAGAAAACCTCGGGGGACGACATGGCGGCAGCGTGGCGCTCTACTCGTAATCGTAAAGCTTTGGGTCACGCCGGGGCTCGGTTAGGGCACGCCGCAGCTTGTAACGCATGCGGGCCTCTTTTTTTTCCGTTTCGGTGACCGCCCCGGCCCCCGGGCCCTCACCGTAGGGATCATCCTCCGCGCCCTCGGGGCCACCGGCGCCGGCACCCAGTTTTTCCTCCAAGGCATCGGGATCGACGCCCTCCTCGAGCTTGCGCACCACCTCCTCCATCTCGCCGTCGATCTTTTCGCCGGTGAGTTCAGCCATGCGCCGCATCATGCGCGCCATGGCGCGGGGATCATTCTCATCCAGGGCGGAGAACTCCTTCTCCATCGCACCCATCGCCGCCTCCATCCGGGCATCTTCCGCCGTGTCCCCGGCTGACGCACCTGCGTCGGCGGCCCCGGGCTCCTGGGCCCGACCGGTGAAGGCAAACTGCGAGACCACCCGCCGCAGCGGCCAGCGCGGATTATCCGGGCACTTCGGCGTGCTTTGCCCCTGGCTCAGGCTGCGGGCGAAGAACTGATAGACCGTGTGGTTCTTCGAACAATAATACTCATAGATGGGCATAAATTTAAAGAGGGGGGCACCCTACGCGCAAAGCCCGCCGCCCTCAAGCCCGCGGCAAGAAGCGTGGTCTTTGGCATTTTCACCGCGGCCAGGACCGGTAATCTTCCGTCCACATGTCCGACCCGGGCCCACTCGTAGCCGACCGGACCGCGCTTCTTTCCCAAGCGCGGCTACGCCTCGCCTTGGGCCTGCGCATCGTGGACATCCGCACCGATCGCGTGGCGGTGAAATTCATGACCGGCGGGACCTACCTGGTCGTCACCCGCGCCCAGTTGGATATTTTATTGCGCTTCCAGGACGGTGACACCGTGCCGCAGGTGCTTTGCAGACTCCTGTCCGAACGCCAGAGCCCGCCCCTTCGCGAGTATTACGAACTCCTGTTGAAAGCCGTCCGCTCCGGCGTCCTAGTCACCCCGGAGCAACCGGAGCCACCGGCCAAGATCGCCGCCCTCTGGCCCTTCCGGCTGCCAGGCGGCCTGGGGCGTTTTTTTGCGCTTACCACCATGGGCGTAGCGTCACTGCTGATCACCACCCACACCCTCGAGCTCCCGACCCACGCCGGGCAACTGCTGCTGGGCTGGATCACCGTCTGCCTCTGCGTGAGTCTCGGCCATCTCGCCGGCGCGAGCGTGCTGGCCGGCGGCGAAGGCGAGGTCTATGCCCCGCGCTGGGTGCTCCGCTCCGCGCTGCCCGGTTTTCGTTTTGATGATGCGGACGCGATCATGCTCGGCCGTGACGGAGAGGCCGACCTGGCCTTGGTGCGCCTCGCCCCGCTGTTTGCCGCCACCGCACTCGCCGCCGTGTGGTATCCCGCCTTGGTGCTGCCATTGTTCGCCGGTCTGCTTTACCAGCTCTGTCCATTTTTCAACACACCGCTCATGGCGCTCCTGCGCGCGACTTACCGGGATCCGAAACTAGATACCGCTTACGACCTGCATTTCGCCAAGAGTCAGCTTTTCCTGGTTCTGCTTCGCGCGCGCCTGAAATTTGCCGATCAACGCTTCCTGTTGATGTCCGCCGGCTACAGCCTGGTCTGGCTGGGCTTGGCGTTTCTCTGCGGGTGCGCCCTGCTCCATGCCAATGCCGGTCAACTGCTCGCCATCGCGATTAAAGAAGGCGGTTCGCACCTGACCCCCGTGGTGCTTCTGGCCGGGATGGGCACGCTGGTGGCGAGCGGTGCGGGCCTCGCCGGGTGGTTCGCGGCGCGCCATGTGCGCAACGCCGTGGCTCCCTGGCTGGAGCAGCGGGCGGCCCGTCGCCGCCGGCCGGTCCTCACTCCCGAATCCATCCGTTCCTGTCTGGCGGGCACCCACTTGTTCCGTTCATTCCCGCCGCAAGATTTGACCGTGCTGGCAACCGCCGTTCGCACCGAGGAAGTGAAGCCCTACGTGAACATCGTGCGCCAAGGCCAGCACGGCGACCGCCTTTACGTGGTGTTTTCCGGTGCCGTCGAGATTGTCCGCGAACCGCCGGTGGGACGCATAGAGGTCGTGGGCGAATTGCAGGCGGGCGAGGTTTTCGGCGAGATCGCCCTGCTCCGGGGAGGACTGCGCACCCGCACCGTGCGCGCCTCCTGCCGCACGGTTTTGCTGAGTATCACCCAAGATGATTTCGCCGCTTTGGTGCTTTCGAGGATTTCGCGCGAGACCGTGGAAACCGCCGTGCAGAAACTCGCTTTCCTCGCCCGCATCCCGCTCGCCCGCAGTTGGAGCCCGCGCGCCGCGAGCATTTTCGCGCAACGCAGCCAGTTTAAAGACTTCCCCAAGAGCGAAGCCCTCATCCGGGAGGGCGAAGACAATCTGTTTTTCTATATCGTGCAGGAGGGTGCGTTCTCCGTCCGGAAGCATGATGCCGAGATCGCCCGCCTGCGCGTAGGCGATTTTTTTGGCGAGATCAGCCTGCTGCAAAGCAGCGTCGCCACCGCCTCGATCCTGCCGGCGACCTCGTCCCGCTGCCTCGTGATGCCCCGGCGGGAGTTTCTGGATTTTATCACCCACGATTTCCTGATCGGCCTGCAATTCGAGGAGATCAGCTCACGCCGGCTCGGTAAGCCGATTTTCCCCCTTGCCCCCGCCGCTTTTGCCGAAGCGCGCTGAGCCCTCGGGATCCTCCCGCCGGCAGCCCCCCGGCCTGCGCCGAGGAGCTTTCGTTTTTGCACGGGCTGCGCAGTTCGTTCGTGTAAACCCTGCCGCGCCCGTGCTTGGCTGGCGCCGCTTCCCCATGCCCGCCGCCAAACTCCGCCTCGACGAACTGCTCGTCGCCCGCGGCCTCGCCCCCACCCGGGCCAAGGCCAAGGCCTACGTCATGGCCGGACTCGTCCGAACCGGCACCGAGCGACTCGATAAACCCGGCCGCGAATACCCCGCTGATTTTCCTGTCGAGCTCGTCCAGGCCGATCGCTTCGTCTCCCGAGGCGGGGAAAAACTCCAAGGCTGGCTCGACGCCCAGGCGCTCGACCTGCGCGGCGCCCACGTGCTCGACGTCGGCGCCTCCACCGGCGGCTTTACCGATTGCGCCCTCCAGGCCGGAGCCGCGTCCGTGACCTGTATCGACGTCGGCCGCGCCCAGCTTCACGGAAAATTGCTCGCCGACCCCCGCGTGACCAACCTCGAACAAGTCAACGCCCGCCACCTCGACCCCGCCCTCCTCCCCCGCCCTGCCTATGACGCCTTGGTGATGGACCTTTCTTTCATCTCCCTGCGCAGCGTCCTGCCGGCCGTCTGGCCCGCACTCCGCCCCGGCGGCACCCTAGTGGCCCTGGTGAAACCCCAGTTCGAAGCCGGCAAGGCCGAGGTGGACAAAGGCCAGGGCATCATCCGCGACCCCGCCGTGCAGCAACGCGTGCTCGACGATATCCGCGCTTTCGCGGTCGAACAACTCCCCGGCGCCCGCCTCATCGCCACGATGGACAGCCCCATCACCGGCACCGACGGCAACCGCGAGTTTCTCCTCGGCCTGGAAAAGCTCCCTTAGCCCACCCGCGTTTCCATTTTCCGCTTTCCGCTTTTCGTTTTTCCTCCGCCCTCCCGCGCCCGTCTGTTTTTCCGCGTTTCCGCTTTTCCGCTTTTTCTTCCTACCCATGCCCTCAGTGCCCGGTCTCCGCAGTCCCTACGCCCGCGTGGGTCGCCTCGTCTATTTCGGCCGCCTGCTCGATAAGATCCGCCTCCACGCCGCCGGCACCCTGCCCGCTGAGTATCTGGACAACCTCGGCGACGCCAAACCCACCGTCTTCGACGGCCGCATCTGCCGTTTCCTGCGCGTGCCCTTTGCCGAGATGCAGGCCCGCGTGCGCGTCGAACCCACCGCCAGCGACGCCGAACACCTCGCCTGGGTCGAGGCCCGCGCCCTCGCCGCCGGCCACCCGCCGCGCACCGACGAGGAGTGCGAGATCTTCAGCGCCTTCCTGAGTAAACGCGGCTGGCGCGATGCCGGCGCCGTCATCCTCGCCCAGCGCGCCACCGAGCCCGCCGTCGCCGGACAGCCCATCGCGACGATGTTTGACTACATCGATTTCGACGAGGGCCGCGACCCCGTCGCCACCCATGCCTGGGAGGTAAAACCGCTCGTGCTCGTGATCATGGGTGTAGCCGGCTCCGGCAAGACCACCCACGGCCGCGCCCTTGCCACCGCCCTCGGCTGGGAGTTTGCCGACGCAGACGACCACCACCCCGCCGCCAACGTCGCCAAGATGCGCGCCGGCACCCCGCTCGACGACGCCGACCGCGCCCCCTGGCTCGCCGCCCTGCGCGCCCTGATCGAGGGCCACCTCGCCGCCGGGCGCCCCCTCGTGCTGGCCTGCTCCGCCTTGAAACAAGCCTACCGCGACGCGCTCTGGGCCGATCGCCCGCGCATGCGCCTCGTCTATCTGGAAGGCACCCGCGAGGAACTCGCCGCCCGCCTCGCCGCCCGCAGCGGGCATTTCATGCCGGCGGCATTGCTCGACAGCCAGCTCGCCGACCTCCAGCCCCCGGCCGACGCCATCCGCGTGCCCCTCGCCCTCTCCACCGAAGCCCAAATCGCCACCACCCGCGCCACCTTGGCGCTTTGAACGTGAGTGCCGCCCCTTCCGCCCCCGCCATTGGGCCGCTCCTCGCCCTCCCCGCCGAGGCTTGGCAGGCCCGCGCCCACGCCCACGAGACGCGTGTGCGGGCCTGGACGGATCCGCATCAGGCCCGCGCCGGTCGCGGTGAGAAGCACCCCGTCTACGATTTTCTTTTCACCTACTACGGTTTCCGCCCCGCCTGGCTGCGGCGCTGGCATCCCGGCCCCGGCGTCACCCTCGCCGGCCCCGAGGCACGGACCTTCCTGCGCGACCTCGAATACCACGAGACCGCCGACGGCGTGACCCTCCGCCCCGACGCCCTGCCGGAAAAACGCCGCGCCTACGTGCGCTGGCTGCGCGAGTTGCTGGTCAACACCCTCGACCGCCCCGCCCACTTCGCCTGCTTCGGCCTCCACGAGTGGGCCATGGTCTATCGCCAGACACCCGAGGAGACGCGCCATAACCAGTATCCGCTGCGCTTCCCGCCCGACGAACTGGCCCGCCTGGTGGAGGCCCAACCCCTCCGCTGCACTCACTTCGATGCCTACCGGTTTTTCACCGCCCCCGCCCGCCCGCTAAACCGCCTCGCCCTCGCCCGCGAGACCACGCTCGAGCACGAGCAAGCCGGTTGCCTGCACGCCAATATGGACCTCTACAAGTGGGCCCATAAACTCGTGCCGCTGGCCCCCGCCGAGCTCATCGCCGACTGCTTCGAACTCGCCCGCGATATTCGCGAACTGGACATGCGGGCCAGTCCCTACGACCTCGCCGCGCTCGGTTTCCCCCCAGTCAAGATCGAGACCCCCGAGGGCCGCGCCGACTACGAGCGCCAGCAACGCTCTTTCTCCACCCGCGCCCGGCCCTTGCGCCTCCGCCTCCTCGCCCTCTGCGACCACCTGCTGCGTTTCGATCTATAAACCCGGCTCCGCGCTTACCGCGGGTTCCCCTCGCGCAGCCTGTTGGCCGCCGGATTGCCGCATCACCCGCGACCAGCCCCTTCTAGGTGCAGGCCACGGACTCCGCACCGACTAGTCGGCTCAACGTCTTGTGCGCTACTCCGCCGAGATGAACCGCTATTAAACTAGTCGGTAAACTTCCACGAGCACTCACTTGCTCTCCTAGAAGGCGGACGTGAGAGGTGGAATAAATTGCCGCAAAAAGCGCAGAAACTCTCCGAACTCGCGCCTAAGGAGCGGGTTGGCTCCTGAGGCGGTAGAACTGGGTGGAGGAGTCGAGCGCGGGCAGCTCCAGGCGAAGGACGCCGCCGGGATAGGTGAGCATCGGCGCGGTGAGGGTGCGCTTGGTCCAGGTGTTGAGGTCGGTGGATTCCTGCACGGTGACATCTAGTAGGAAGTTGCCGTTTGCGCCGCGTTGCAGGGTGGGGCTGCCGACCGCGAGACCCCGCATCTGGTCGGCGGTGTAGTAGATGCCGAGTTCGGGGATCATGGCCAGGAGACGGGTCCACTCCTCGGTGGAATCGACCGCCGGATCGAGGCCGAAGACAGAAAGGTAGGTTTCGAGCGCGTCGGAAATCCCGTCGCCATCGGAATCGGGCGAGGTGGGGCTGATGGTGATGGTGAGCGTGGCAGCGGTGCTTGGCGCAGTCCCGAAGGCGTTGGAGACCAAGCAGGCGTATTTGGCCTCATCCAGGAAGCGCACGTCGGTCAAGGTGAGGGTGCTGGCAGTCGCGCCCGCGATGTCGCGGCCGTTTTTGCGCCACTGGTAGCCCAAGGGACCGGTGCCTGTGGCGGTTACGCCAAAGGTGGCAGAGGCAGCCGGATTGACCGACAGGGAGGCTGGCTGGGCGGTAATGGCTACGGGAATATTTACGGTGAGCGTAGCGATATTGGAAGTAACGGAACCGGCGGCGTTGGTGACGACGCAGGTGTAGTTACCCGCGTTTGCGGTCTGGGCGGAAGCGATGGAATACGAGGTTTCAGTAGCCCCGGAGATTGAGGTGCCATTGAACTTCCACTGATAGGTGGGAGCCGGCGTGCCCGTCGCAGTGATGCTAAAGACAGCGGCGGCGTTTTGCAGCACAGACAAGGACGTGGGCTGGACCGTGATTGCGGGCGGAATTTGAACCGTAAGGGTGGCCGCCGAGGAGGTGACGGAACCGGCGACGTTGGTCACCACGCAAGTGTAGGTGCCCGCATTGGCAGCCTGGGTGGAGGCGATTGTATAGGAGGCTGAAGTGGCGCCGGAGATATTCGTGCCATTGAGCCGCCATTGATACGTTGGGGCCGGCGTCCCCGTGGCCGTGATACTCAAGACCGCAGAAGCGTTTTGATTCACGGTAAGGGACGTGGGCTGGGCCGTGATGGCCGGCGCGATCTGGACGGTGAGGGTGGCTGCGGCGGAGGTGACGGAGCCCGCCGCATTGGTGACCACACAGGTGTAGCTACCCGCGTTGGCAGCCTGGGCGGAGGCGATGGAGTAGGAGGCCGCGGTGGCGCCGGAGATATTCGTGCCATTGAGCCGCCATTGATACGTGGGAGCGGGCGTCCCCGTTGCGGTGATGCTCAAGACCGCGGCGGAGTTTTGCAGCACCGCCAGGGACGTGGGTTGGGAGGTGATGGCCGGGGCGATTTGAACGGTGAGGGTCGCTGCGGCGGAGGTGACGGAGCCCGCCGCATTGGTGACCACACAGGTGTAGCTGCCCGCGTTGGCAGCTTGGGCGGAGGCGACGGAATAGGAGGCCGCGGTCGCGCCGGAGATATTGGTGCCATTGAGCCGCCATTGATACGTGGGAGCGGGTGTGCCCGTAGCGGTGATGCTAAAGGCTGCGGAGGCGTTTTGATTAACGGTGAGGGAAGACGGTTGCGAGGTGATGGCGGGGGGGATTTGGACCGTAAGAGTCGCCGTCGAGGAGGTGACGGAACCTGCCGCATTAGTCACGACGCAGGTGTAGCTACCGGCGTTGGCCGCCTGGGTAGATGCGATGGTGTAGGAGGCCGAGGTGGCTCCGGAAACATCGCTGCCGTTGAGCTGCCATTGATAAGTGGGAGCCGGTGTGCCGGTGGCGGTTACGCTCAAGACCGCGGAAGCGTTTTGATTGACGGTAAGAGAAGACGGCTGGGAGGTGATGGTGGGGGCAATCTGGACTGTAAGGGTGGCCGCCGTGGTGAGCAGCAACTCATCGGGATCGCTCACTATACAGGTATAGTTAGCCGCGTCTGTGCTCGAAACAGCGGGGATCGTGTAACTGGAAGAGGTAGCACCCGAGATAGAGATACCATTTTTGCGCCACTGATACCCAATAGGCTCAATACTGGTAGCCAATACGCTAAACGTGACGCTATTGCCCAAGTTTATGCCTTGGGAAGCGGGCTGGGTGCGGATAACAAGGTTGGTCTCGGGGTAAACCGTGAGGGTGGCCGCCGAGGATGTTACCGAGCCCGCCACGTTAGTTATCAGGCAAGAATAGCTGCCGGCGTCGGCCAAGACCGCCGAAGCCAGAGAAAGAGTCGATGCGACGGCACCGGGGATAGAAACGCCGTTTTTACGCCATTGATAAGTCGGGGATGGAAAGCCGGCGGCTGTCACCGACATGCTTAAGCCAGACCCTGCGGCGATCGATTGGCTTACTGGGTGCGTCTGAATAAACGGTCCTGAAGCCGTGGTAGTGATATAAACCGGAGGAGTGTAAACAAGGCCAGTGTTCTGCTGGGCTAGTTGCCCATACAAATTGGAGCCGCAGCCATACACGGTGCCATCGGTTTTAATAAACAAACTATGCCTACCCTCTGTGTGATCAGCTGATACGGCAAAGACCTCCTTGGTAAATTGTATGATTTGCGATAGCGGTTGACCGCCGGCCATGATTGTGCTTCCCAAAAATTGGAAGTGAGCATTATTCCCGCATCCCCAAAGGGTGCCATCGGTCTTGATAAAAAGACTGTATGTATTTCCAGCCGACACTACTGAAACATTATCCAACACTTGTGTATGATCGACTGTCTGAAGGGAGTGGCCGAGTTGGCCATAATAGTTATTGGGGCCAAATGTCCAGGCCGTAAGGTCATCCTTAACATAGATTACATGACTATACGCAGAAGACATAGTGCGAACGCCGGATGCAATTTTAAGGATTAAGCTGTAAGAATAGGGGCTGTTCGAGCCGACACTTTGACCTGACGTCTGCCAGAGTGTTTTGTCATTTTTTAAGAAAAGGCTGCAGCCGGCATCTGCGCATATCTGGGCAATATCAGTTAGGGCCACCTGGACAGGCCAGGTTTTATATGCATTCCAAGCACCTGGATTGTAGCTTAATCCATCCCCCAACTGGCCGTTATTATTACTTCCGCAAGACCAAGCTGAGCCATCAGATTTAAGAAATAAGCTGTGGCCAAAACCAGCAGCAATAGCCTTTACACCTGACATCACTTGTATTGGAGTGTTGCTATTAGTAATGGTGCCATCGCCGAGTTGGCCATACCAGTTTACACCAGTAGTCCACACGGTTCCATCGGTTTTAAGTATCATACTATGATTAGATCCACATGCGATAGCCTGCGCATTTTCCATAATCTTTACCGGAACCAAACGATCAACATTAGTGCCATCGCCGAGCTGGCCGTATTGGTTGCTACCAAAGGCCCACACCGAACCGTCGGATTTTAGGATCAGGCTGTGTCTGCCACCCGCCGCTACCTGAGGCTGCACTACTGTCTGAGCGAAACAAACTGACGCCCCGCCAGTCAGGACCGCTACCAGCAGACTAACCCGTGCTATCAAGCCGAGAAGCCATGAGGCGATAGATAAGGAGTTCGGATTTGGGGGGGGGTTTTTCATAAATTTCCTGAAGGGGGTTAGCGGTAAATGCAGCCTCCCCTACCCATATTTCAGGAGGGTGAGTCTGCTTAAGCAATCCAATTACGCCTAGATCGAGACGTTAAAAGTCAACAAAAATACGTCATGATCATGGCGTATGCCCTTGATCCCGCTAATCGCCGAACGATTGCGGGCTCTGCGTTTACGACATGGGATTACGCAAGAGGAAGCTGCTGCCATGATGGCACTTAGCCTGCGGTTCTACCAATTGCTGGAGTCGGGACGAAAAAAGCAGATCTGGCTCGAAACCGTAGAGCGCGCGGCCGCCGCCTATGGTTTACAAGCCTGCGACTTGATCGCTCCGCAGTTGCCCGAAGTCTCCCAAGTGCCGCGGGTGCTGGCCGAAAGCAGCGTCCACTACAAACGCCGGAGGCGCGGGCCTTATGGTGGGGCGACTGCCGAGTAGGACTGCCACTCCGGGGATGTTGGGTGGAGCAGCGGAGAAATTAACCGCAGGTGCCGCCGATATCCGCCGATAAACAATCCGGCATCCGCGCCCATCCGCGCTATCCGCGCTTAGATCGCTGCGATGTAGGGGTTAAAATGCAGACATGATTCTAACACAGAGACGCGGAGGTGCAGAGAGAGACACACTTCTAACTATTGGCGGATTGAACCGACAGCCGACGGCTTATGAGCAGGCTGTGAACGAGTTCGCGGCGGCACTGTTGGAAGCGACGCTGGCGCTCGGCGTTTTTGGCGCGCCGGTGTTCGGCGGATACGAGGGGACGGCCGGCGCGCAGGCGCACCGGCAGGTCCGGCGCGGCGGAGAAAAGATTGCGGCGCTTGAAGGCCGGCGGCGTGTCGCGCAGCGCGAAGATGCGACCGCGCGGGCCCTCGCTCGCGAACCACGGCTCGGGCGCCACGCGGTCGGCGGCGAGACACCAGGCAGGCGGCGCGATGCCGATGCGTGTGGCGAGCAGGTCGGCGTAGGCGGCCAGGGTGGCGTCGGCCAGCGCGCCGTCGGTGAAGCGGCCGGCGAGCAAGGCGGGCTCCTCGGCGACGGTGGCGGCCAGCGCCGGGCGCGAGCCAAGCCCGCGCAGCGTGTGCAGCCAGTCGGCTAGCTCGCGCCCGAAGCGTTCGAGCGAATCGGCACGCGCGGAGACTTCCGCAAGAGTGGTCGGGCGGGCTTGCATGGGAGAGTCAATCCGGTCGGGCCAGCCAGGCGTCGATGATGTCCTCCGCGCGCGGGGACATCGCATCGTGGGGAAAGAAGCGCGCGAAGCCGGTTTCGATTTCTTCGCGCGAGGCGGGGCGGATTTTCCGCAGCAGAAAAAGGATGTCCGCTTCGTCTCCCGGATACCCGGGCAGGGGAGGGCGGCAGGCGCGCAGTTTAAGCGCCAGCAGATAAGCGGCGGTGGGAATGGTGACGACCAGGTCTGGACCAAGATCGTCTTTGGGGTAAGGCCTCCGCTCCTCGCGTTCGGAAAGAAACTGGGCTACGCCACTGTTCAGCCAGTCCTCCGGCAGGGACTGCTCGCGGGCGACCTGCCGGGCGAATTTGAGGCCCAGTTCAGCCGGGCGAATGACGCCGTCCACGTCCTTGGTGCTCTCCCGCGAGCCATAGACCAAGGTGAAGACTGCGCCGCCATAAAGGCAGAGTTCGAGTTCGACGCCCTCCGCCCGCGCCAACTCTCCCAAGCGCCGTAGAGCTTGGCGAAGGCGATCTTGGCTGAGGGCGTCGTAGGGCATTAGATAAACCGTTAGCTAACGGTTTATCGCTGTCAACTTGTCGGCGAGTGGATGTGCGTCCCGACCCCATCGGCTCGGCGCCGGAAATCATTATGGTGAGAGCTTTACCACGAATCGCACGGATACTCACGAATACACCGGGCTCAATCCGTGCCCATCCGGGAAATCCGTGGTTAAAGCCCGAACGGGATAAAAAAACCCGCCGCGGATGAGGCGGCGGGGGGTGATTCGGAGGCGAGGATCGCTCGGGCTTACTGGGTGAACAGATCGACCGGGGTGCGGGCGAAGAACTCTTCCATGTAGGCGGTGGTGGCCTTGCCTTCCATGAAGGTAGGGTCGCTCATGATCGCCTTTTGGAGCGGGATGGTGGTCTTGATGCCGCGGATGAGATACTCGCTCAGGGCGCGGTAGCTGCGCTCGAGGGCGATCTTACGGGTGGACCCGAAGCAGATCAGCTTGCCGATCATGGAGTCGTAGTAGGGCGGGATGGTGTAGCCCGAATACGCATGGCTATCGACGCGCACGCCGTGGCCGCCGGGGGCGTAGTAGAGGCCGATGGTGCCGGGACTGGGCGCGAAGTTACGCGCGGGGTCCTCGGCATTGATGCGGCACTCGATGGCGTGCTTGGTGAAGGTGATATCGCTCTGGTCGAAGGCCAGCTTCTCGCCGTTGGCCACGAGGATCTGCTGCTTGATGAGGTCGATGCCGGTGACCTCTTCGGTGACGGGATGCTCCACCTGGATGCGGGTGTTCATCTCGATGAAGTAGTAGTTACCCTTGGCATCGACGAGGAACTCGATGGTGCCGGCGTTTTGATACTGAGCGGCCTCGGCGGCACGGATGGCGGCCTTGCCCATCTCCCGGCGGAGGCTGGGGGTGAGGAAGGGCGAGGGAGACTCCTCGATGAGTTTCTGGTGGCGGCGCTGCACGGAGCAGTCGCGCTCGCCAAGGTGGAGGGTCTTGCCGTGGCTGTCGGCGAGGATCTGAAACTCGATGTGGCGGGGCTTCTCGATGTATTTCTCGAGGTAAACGGAGCCGTTGCCGAAGGCTTTCTCGGCCTCGTTGCGGGCCACGTTGAACTCCTTGGCGAGGGAGACGTCGTTGTGGGCGATGCGCATGCCGCGACCGCCGCCGCCGGCCACGGCCTTGATGATGACGGGGTAGCCGATCTTGCGGGCGATCTTGATGGCCTCGGTCTCGCTGGTCACGGGGCCGTCGGAGCCGGGGACGGTGGGGACCTTGGCCTTGCGCACGGTATCCTTGGCCACGGCCTTGTCGCCCATCATCTCGATGGACTTGGACTTGGGGCCGATGAACTTGATGTTACACGCCTCGCACTGGGCGGCGAACTTGGCGTTTTCGGAAAGGAAGCCGTAGCCGGGGTGGATGGCATCGACGTCGGCGATCTCGGCGGCGGCGATGATGCGGTCGGCGCGCAGGTAGGAATCGGCGCCTTTGGGGCCACCGATGCAGATGGCCTCGTCGGCGAGCTGCACGTGGAGCGACTGGGCATCGGCCTCGGAGTAAACCGCGAGGGTCTTGATGCCGAGCTCGCGGCAGGCGCGGACGATACGGAGAGCGATTTCGCCGCGGTTGGCGATGAGGACCTTTTGGATCACGGGAGGTAAAAATAAGTTAACCGCTAGAGCTCGCTAAAGGGCGCCCAACCAAGCTTTCGAAGCACTTCCGAAAGGTCGATGAGCAGCGTAATTTAGCGTTCTTTAGCGGTTTAGTGAAATCAGGGTGGGTTTAGCCTTGTTTGACCTTGAAGAGCTTCTGGCCGTATTCGACCGGGGAGCCATTCTCGACGAGCACTTCGACCACGGTGCCTTTCACCTCGGACTGGATCTCGTTCATGATTTTCATGGCCTCGATGATGCAGACCACGCTGGTCTCGGTGACCTTGGTGCCGGGCTCGGCAAAGGCTTTGGACTCGGGGGAGGCGGCCTTATAGAAGGTGCCGACCATGGGCGACTTCACGTAAACAATGCCGGTCTCCTCGCCTGCGGGAGCGGCAGCCGGAGCGGGGGCGGGAGCTGCCTCCGCGACGGGCGCGCTCAACACCGGGAAAGGCGTCGCAGAACCGTAGGACTGGGAACTGATGACCGGCGCGCCGGAAGCTCCGCGACGGATCTTTAACTTAAAGCCCTCCTCCTCGACCGCGAATTCGGTCAGGTCGGAGCGCTTCATGAGATCGATGACGAGTTTGATTTGTTTGAGGTCCAAGGGAAGGGCCTGGGTTGTGGTGTGAATTAAAGGCTGACGGGGTTTAGACCGCTTCGCCAAGGTGACGTTCAATGATGCCCGTGCGCTTGAAGGCAAATCCCAATTTTCGCCCTGTTTTCACCCTAAAATTGGTAAAAACAGGCTGAAAAACGGGTAAAGAGTGCGGGATTTTGAGTTAACCAAGATCGCGAAATCCTCGCGCCGACACTCGCTCCACAGCCCCTTTAGCCATGAAAACGAGGGGGGCGCGCACTACCCGATGCGGCGGGCGACGAGGCGCTTGGGATGACCCAAATCGCGGCACCGCCGAGGAGATTTATGGCATTTACGTTACAGCGACGAGCCGTGGGGGACGGTGAAAGCCAGTCAAATCCGCACCGGACGGCCGGCGGCGGAGGACTCGAAACACGCGTCCAAAACGCGCTGCACTTCACTGCCTCGGGCAAAGTCCGGCTGTTCGGGCCGGCCGGTGCGGATGGCGGAAATGAAGCGGGTGTGGTTGTTGGGCGTGGGCTCGGCCCGGACCTCGCGCCAGGTCGCGGTGGCGGCATCGGCCCCGGCGCAAGCACGGTAGACGTCGGTGCCGAGGTCGGAATCAAAGGACAGGGCGCCAAGGGTGCCGTGGAGTTTCAGGGCGAGGCGGTTCGGATGGCCGGTGGCCCAGCGGGTCGTATGGATCGTGCCGAGGGCGCCGTTGGCGAACTCGACGTTCATGATGGCGCTATCGTTGGCATCCAGCTGGTATTCGCCGATGCGGTTGCGCGGAGCCTTGGGGAAAGTCTTGAGCTGGCAATAGACCTGCTTGATCGGTCCCGCCGGAAACGTCGCGAAATCAACAATATGCACACCCACGTCGCCCAAGACGCCCTTTGATCCATGGCCGGTCGAGAGCCGCCAGAGCCAGGCCGGCGTGGTCCGCCAATCGCCCCAAAGCGGAGCGGTCAACCAGGTTTGCAGGTAGCTGGCCTCGACATGCCGCAGCTCACCGAGTTCCCCCTGCCCCACCCTCACGGCCATGGCCTGAAGCGCGGACCAATCCCGGTAGGAGAAATTCACCATCGCCACTGTGCCGGCTTTTTTGGCGGCAGCGACCATGCGGCGCGTCTCGGCGTGGTCGAGCCCGAGAGGTTTTTCGCAAAGCACATGTTTGCCGGCTTTTAACGCCTGAATAGAGAGCGCGGCGTGAAAGGAGTCGGGGGTCACATTCGAGACTGCGTCGCACGCGACCTCCCGCAGCAGCGTGCCGGCATCGGTATAAGCGCCGGTGGCCGGGATGCCGTGCCGCGCGCAAAAGTCCAAGACCCGCGCCCGGTCCACGTCGCAACCCGCGACGATCTCGACTCCGGGGCTCTGGCGGTAGAGCTCGACGTGACGGTTGGCCATGCCTCCGGTGCCAATGATGGCGACGCGCACGGGCTTGGGTTTGACGGAGGTTTTTTTAGCGGAGGCCATGGGATAAGAGGGGGGCTGGGAATCGCCGCCGCCCGCTTTAACGGTGCCCCTCAGTCGGGCGGAGGGCAGCCTCGGCATCGGCCGGCAAAGGCTCCAGGGGCCTTGCGTTCAAACAGCTGTCGGCGATGCGCAGCCCAGAGTGCGCCCAACGCACGCCGTTGGCGATAACTTGTTGGACTTGAGGGTTATGATAAGTCGGGTAGGTCTCGTGCCCGGGACGGAAGTAGAAGATTTTCCCGTTGCCCCGCCGCCAGGTGGCACCGGAACGGAACACCTCCCCGCCGGTGAACCAGCTGATAAAGATCAACTCGTCGGGGGTCGGGATGCCGAAGGGCTCGCCATACATCTCCTCGGCCGGCAGCTCGAAAAACGCGCCGAGCCCCCGGGCGATGGGGTGCGAGGGGCACACCACCCAAAGGCGCTCCTTATCCGTCGCCTCGCGCCAGGTCAGTGAGCAGGTATCGCCCATGAGGCTTTTGAAGATCTTGGAGTAATGGCCGCTGTGCAGGACGATGAGGCCCATTCCCTCCAGCACGCGGGCGCGGACGCGCGCGACGATCTCGTCCGCCACCTCGTGGTGCGCCATGTGCCCCCACCAGACGAGCACATCGGTCTGCTCCAGCACCTCCACGGTGAGACCATGCTCCGGCTCGTCGAGGGTGGCGGTGCGGACCACCAAATCAGCATGATGCCCCAGCGCATCGGCGATGGTGCGGTGCATGCCGGACGGGTAAAGCGCGGCGACCTTGGGGTTTTTCTTTTCGTGGCGAAACTCGCTCCAGACGGTCACGCGGATCAAGGGGGTGGGTGGCATGGCGGGAATGAAGTCAGCGCAGGGCCGCGATTGGCTCCATCGCAAAATCGGCCGGGCCGCAACCGGGATCAATCCCGGGTAAAGGACGGTGCGAAACGGAGCAGGCGCAGCCCGGAGCCCTAGGCGGAGGGTGCGCCCGCAGGGCCAACACTACCCAGAGGGTTTTCGAGCCAGGGGCCCCACGGAAAGGGGCCGCCCAGTCGCCTCGAAGCGACCCGGGCAACGGAAGGCTCCCGGCTCAGGTATTCGCGTCCTCGCTCGCGGCGATCTGACGCTGGTTGGCCGGCAGATGGTGAGGCAGGACTAGATAGTAATTCATCAACCACCAACTGCGCGAGGACCGGTAGAATAAGATGGGAAACCCCACCGCACCCAACCCCGCGAGGATAACCGCCGGCCGGCCGGCCAGCAGGCCCGTCAGGTAGGCGATGAGGACCGGGACCAGAAAGCCGCACACGGTGACGCCGTAGTTTAGCGACATCGCGCCGAGAAAGCTGCCTTCATCGCGTTCGAACTTCAGCCCGCAATCGGCGCAGGCGGGCGCGATAGTGAAAAGCGAACCGGCTACAAAAAGCGTGGGCGCGCCGCAATTCGGGCAGCGGTGACTGAGGCCGCGCTGCAGGATGGCTCCGCGGGTGACGGTGAACTTCATGCGGCCACAAAAAAGACGCTTCCCCGCGAAGGGAAGCGTCCAGTGGGAAAAACCCGGGGCCGGCTTAGGCGCCAAGCTGATAACGGGTGAAGCGGCGGACGACGATGTTCTCGCCAGTCTTGGCGATCGTCTCGGTGACGACCTCCTTCACGCTCTTCTCGGCTTGCTTCACGAAGGGCTGATCGAGGAGGCACACGGTGGCGTAGAATTTCTCCAGCTTGCCCTCGACGATCTTCTGCACCGCGGCAGGCGGCTTGCCGACCACCTGGGCAGCGGCGATCTCGCGCTCCTTGGCCAGATCGGCCTCGGGCACTTCCTCGCGGGTCACGTAGAGGGGGCTCACAGCCGCGATGTGAAGGCAAAGATCCTTCACAAACTGGCGGAACTCCTCGTTGCGGCCCACGAAGTCGGTCTCGCAGTTGACCTCGATGAGGACGCCGACTTTGCCGCCGACGTGGATGTAGCTCTCGACGACGCCTTCCTTGGCGGTGCGGTCGGCGCGCTTGGCGGCGGAGGCCGCGCCCTTTTTACGGAGGATGGTGACAGCCTCCTCGAAATTGCCATTGGTCTCAACCAAGGCGCGCTTGCAGTCCATCATGGCGGCGCCCGTCTGGGCGCGCAGGTCGTTGACCATGCTGGCGGTGATCGTGGTGGTGCTCATGAATGAGTTGTTAAACGGGGATTAAGCGGGAAAAATCAGGCCTTGGGAGCGGCGATCTTCTTGCGAGTAGCGGGTTTCTTGACCTCGACCGCGGGCTCGCCCTCAACGGCCGCAGGAGCAGCCTCGGTGGAGGGGGTGAGGTCGATACCGGTGGCAGCGGCCACGGCGACGGTGGCGGCCTTCAGATCAGGCTGGCCGCGCTGACCGCGACGGCTATCGCGCTGCGCCAAGCCGGACTGAATGGCGGCGACGATGGTCTCCACGATGATGCGGATGGACTTCACGGCGTCGTCGTTGCCCGGGATGGGGTGCGAGAGCTGGGTGGGATCGGAGTTGGTATCGACCAGGCCGACACAGGGGATCTCGGAGCGCTTGGCCTCGGCGACGGCGATCTCCTCGTGGTTCGCATCGATCACGAACATGATGGAGGGAAGCTCGGGCATTTCGAGAATACCGGAGAAATTCTTGGTCATGCGGACCATCTCGCGCTTGATGGAGGCCTCTTCTTTGGAAGACAGCTTGGCGAGCTCGCCGTTCTGCTCCTGCTGTTGGTATTTCTTAAACTTGGCGATGGACTTCTTGACCGTCGCGAAATTCGTCAAGGTGCCTCCGAGCCAACGATCCACGCAAAAAGGCATACCGGTGGAATTAGCCGCCTCGCGCATGATCTCGCGGGCTTGCTCCTTGGTGCCGACGAAGAGCACATTGCCGCCCGAGGCGACTTTATCTTCAACGAACGAGTAGGCCTTGGCGAGGAGCTCGTGGGTCTTGCCCAGATCGATGATGGTGATGCCTTGGCGATGGTCGAAGACATAGGGCTTGGAACGGGGGTTCCAGCGCTTGGTCTGATGGCCGAAATGGACGCCGGCATCGAGGAGGTCTTTAGCAGTGACTTGCATGGGAGGGATCTATGTATCGGTCGGAAACACAGGTCGGCCAAAGGGCCGCCTTGCGATCGTAGGATAAGGACGTGGGTTATGGGTTAGGTTGGTTCTCTTCCGAAAGGAAAAGAGGATTGAGCACACGGAGCGGAAAAATCGGAGGCAAGCGCGTTCTCATGCTTTTTTAAAAAAACCTGGAAAAGGTCGTTGACAGAGCCAAAAGCCGGCGCACAGTCTGCCCCCTCACTTGTTGCAGGGTGGAGCAGCCTGGTAGCTCGTCAGGCTCATAACCTGAAGGTCGTTAGTTCAAATCTAACCCCTGCACCCAATTTAGCCCTTCCCCTGCTCGGAAGGGCTTTTTTGTAAAAATTTACCAAAATCAAAGGAGTATCGGGCGAACCATGCCCGGGGCCACGCATGCTCTTGTGGACAAGACCGGTCCGGCGCGCAATCTGACCGGCCATGCAGCTGCACAAAACCTGGGCCGCCCCTCTCGACGACTACGTGATCGACCTCGCCTGGTCGCCCGACGGCGTGCACCTCGCCGCCGCCTCCCAGGCCGGCCCCCTGCACCTCTTCGCCGGCCCCACGGGCGAAAACCGGCGCGATCTGCCCGGCCATGCCGACGGCGCCAATTGCCTGGCCTTCGCCCCCGCCGCGCCCGGCGCCTCCTCCCCGCTGCTCGCCTCCGGCGGCCAGGACGGCGCGGTGAAACTTTGGGACGCCGCCGCCGGCCAGCACCTCGGCACCGCCGCCCTCGGCTCCGCCTGGATCGAACACCTCGCCTGGCGCCCCGCCGCCCCCGCCGGAAAGCCGCCCGCCCCCCCGCTCCTCGCCGCCGCCTCGGGTCGCGACCTCGTTTTCCTGCGCCCCGACGCGACCATCGCGCACCGTTTTAAGCCCGCCCCCAAGACCCTCTCCGCCCTCGCGTGGCATCCGCAGGGCGGCGCACTCGCCGCCGCCTACTTCGGCGGCGTCTGCCTCTGGGACGCCGACGACCACCTCGCCCAGAAGGAATTTCCCTACGCCCAGGGCATCGCCACCCTCGCCTGGTCGCCGCCCGACGGCCGCTGGCTCGTCTCAGGCAACGCCGACCCCTCCGTCCACCTCTGGCTACCCGAGGAGGACCAGGAGTTCCACATGAGCGGCTACGAGACCAAAGTGCGCCAGATCAGCTTCAACCACACCGGGCAAAAACTCGCCACCACCGGCGGCCAGGACGTCTGCGTGTGGGACTGCACCGGCGCCGGCCCCGAAGGCCGCGAACCCATCATGCTGCCCCACGACGCCCCGCTCGTCGCGGTCGCCTTCCAGCACCGCCACAACCTGCTCGCTGCGGCCAGCAAGGACGGCGTGCTCCAGCTCTGGAGCACGGAACGCCCCCAGCCGCTCCGCGCCACCGTAAAAATGCCCGCGCCCGCCACCCGCCTCGCCTGGTCGCCCGACGACGCCCTCCTCGCGGTCGGCACCGAAAAAGGCATCGTCTACGTGCTCCGCGTCGAGCCCTGACCCAATCGCCGGCAGCCACTCGCGATCCGACCCCGATTAACATTTCCCCGCCGCGCCCTCTCGGACAGGCTGGTGGCCCGATGAACCCCTTCCCCGCCCTCCGCATCTCCAGCCTCGCCCTGCTCCTCGCCCTAGCGCCCGCCGCCCGCGCGGCCGACGATCTCCCGCAATTCCGCAGCGTCCTGATCGACGGCCAGACCAACCTCTTTTCCCTCGCCGACGGCAGCGGCGCCGGCCGTTGGGTGAAACTTGGCGAGGCCTTTGACGGCTGGAAACTCGCCTCCTTCGACCCCGTCACCCAGCGCCTCACCCTCACCCGCGACGGCGAGACCCGCGAACTCGGTCTGGCCGACGGCAGTCTGGCCAACGGCAGCACACCCGTTGCCGCCACCGTGGCCGACGCCGACGCCCTGCTGGAAAAGATGCGCTTCGAGGAGATGATCGAAAAGGCCCTCACCACCCAACAGGAAGCCATGGCCGAATCCATGGGCCAGATGATGGGCAAACAAAAGATGTCCGACGCCGACCGCGCTCGAATGGCCGAATTTCAGCAACGCGCCATGAAGGTCATGATCGACGAGATGGACATTCCCGGCATGCGCGCCGATGTCGCCAAAATCTACGCCGGCACCTTCTCCGCCGCCGAACTCAAGGCCCAGGCCGATTTCTACACCACCGCCGGCGGTCAGGCCATGATCGATAAACAGCCCGCCCTCCAGCAGCGCATAGCCGAGCTCATGATGCCCCGCATGATGGCCGCCATGCCCAAGATCCAAGCCATGGCCGCCGAATTCGCCCCGCCCCCCGCCCCGCCAAAGCCCGCCGCCACCCCGGCCATCGAGACGGTTACCGAGGCACACTGAGCCGCAGGAAAAAGCCGCAGGAAAAAACCACCGGAAATCGGCAAATCATTTGACCGGAGATAAGACTGAGTCTCAGTCTTGAGCCTCTGCCGTGTCCGCCACCCTTGCCCGACTTTATCCTGAGTCCTTGCCGCTGTGCCAATTACCGGCCGGCGAGTCAGCTCGCGTGCAAGCCCTGAGCGGCGAGACCGCCTTTTGCCAACGCCTCCGGGAGCTAGGCTTTGGTGAGCGCACCTTTGTGACCAAGATAAGCGGTCGCGGCCCCTTCATTTGCGTGGTCAACGGTTGTCGCCTCGCCCTTAGCCACGATGCCGCCGCCTGCATCCTGGTCGAGCCCACCGGACTCAGGAAATAACCGCAGGCTTCGGCCCCGATTCCCCTGACAATTCCGCAGCAGTCTAAAGCCCCGCAGGGATAAAACCCGGATACCCCGCCCAACATGAACCTCGCCCAGTTGCCCGTCGGCGCCTCCGCCGCGATCCAAGCCTACCCGCAGGCCGGCCCCGCCTTTACCCGCCTCCGCGAGATGGGGATGCTGCCCGGCACCCGCGTCACCTTGGTGCGCGTCGCTCCGCTCGGCGACCCGATCGAGATCCAAGTCCGCGGCTACCGCCTTTCCTTGCGCAAGTCGGAGGCCTCCCAAGTGGAACTCGCCCCCGAGCCACCCGCCGCCACATGAGTGCGCCCTCCCCCGCCCCCGCCGCGCCCCGGTCCGCCCCGGTTTACGCCCTCGTGGGCAATCCGAACTGCGGCAAATCCACCCTGTTCAACGCCCTCACCGGCTTGAAACAAAAGGTGGGCAACTACCCCGGCGTCACCGTCGAGCGCAAAGTCGGCACCGCCTACACCCAGCACGGCCAGCCCCTCACCCTGATCGACCTGCCCGGCGCCTACTCGCTCGCCGCTCGCTCGCCCGACGAGGCCGTGACCCGCGACGTGTTGCTCGGCCGTCGCGCCGACACCCCCACGCCCGACCGCATCATCTGCATCGCCGACGCCACCAACCTCGAGCGCAACCTCTACCTCGTCCACCAGATCCTCGACCTCGGCCGGCCGGTCATTCTCGTGCTGAACATGATGGACCTCGCCGCCCAGGCCGGCCTGACCGTGCGCGCCGACCACCTCAGCCGCGAGCTGGGCATCCCTGTGATCCCCTGCGAAGCCGCCCACGGCAAAGGCTTGATCGAGCTAAAGCTCGCGCTGTCCCGCCCCGACCTGCCCCTCCCCCGCCACGCGTGGGATATCCCCGCCGCCCTCGCCCCCGCCGTATCCGAACTTCAAGCCTCGCTCAGCGCCCAGGACGGCAAGGCCCCGCTCGTCGCCCGCGCCGAGGCCCTGCTCCTCCTCACCGACCCCGACCCGGTGCGCGTCGCCGGCTCCACCCCGCTCTCCGCCGCCACCGCCCGCATTCTCGAAAGTTGGAAACAACGCTGGTCGTCCGACGGCACCGATTGCTCCGGCACGCTTGTCGCCGCGCGCTACGACGCCATCGGCCGGCTCGCCCGGGAGACCATCGTGCCGCCCGCCACCGGCGCCCACCCGACCGCCGCCGACGCCACCCTCGCACTGAGTGACCGGATCGATGCCGTCGCCACCCATCCAGTCTGGGGTTGGGTGATCTTTGCCAGCATCATGGCAACGATGTTTCTCGGCATCTTCACCCTCGCCGGCATCCCGATGGGCTGGATCGAGAGCCTGATGGGCTGGCTCGGCGACCACGTCTCCGCGCTCCTCCCGCCCGGAGATTTTCACGACCTGGTGATCGACGGCGCCCTCGCTGGGATAGGCGGTGTGATCATTTTTCTACCCCAGATCCTCATCCTGTTTTTCTTCATCGGCCTGCTCGAAAGCACCGGCTACATGGCCCGCGCCGCGTTCATCATGGACCGCGTGATGAGCCGCGTCGGCCTGAACGGCAAAAGCTTCATCCCCCTGCTCAGCTCCTACGCCTGCGCCATCCCGGGCATCATGGCCGCGCGCACCATCGAGGAGCCGAAGGACCGCCTCGCCACCATCCTCGTGGCCCCCTTCATGAGCTGCTCGGCGCGCCTCCCGGTTTACCTGCTGCTCATCGCCGCGCTGGTGTCGTCCAACGAGGTCCCGCTCGGCACCCAGGTCGGGCTGATGTTGCTCATGTATTTCCTCGGCACCGCCGGGGCCTTCGCCTTCGCGTGGCTGTTCAAAAAAACCCTCCTGCGCGGCGCGCCTCCGCTCATGATCATGGAGCTGCCGCCCTACCGCCTTCCGCGCCTGCGCGACGTCGCCTGGCAGATGTGGGAACGCGGGGCGGTCTTCGTGAAACGGGCCGGCACCGTCATCCTCGCTTTATCCATCGTGCTCTGGTTTTTGGCCAACTTCCCCAAGCCCCCCGCCGTCGCCGAGGGCGAGCCGCCGGTGGACGCCCTCGCGCACAGCTTTGCCGGTCGCGCCGGCCACGCCATCGAGCCGCTCATCGCCCCTCTGGGTTTCGATTGGCGCATCGGCATCGGCCTCATCCAGTCCTTCGCCGCCCGCGAGGTGTTCAACAGCTCCATGGGCGTGATTTTCGCGGTCGAGGAAAGCGACGACGAGGCCGCCACCCAGGCCCACCTGCGCGACGCCCTGCGCACCGCAGTCCGCCCCGACGGCACGCCCCTCTTCACGCCGCTAGTCTGCCTCTCGCTGATGGTCTTCTACGTCTTCGCCATGCAGTGCATCAGCACCATCGCGGTGGTGAAGCGCGAGACCGCCGGCTGGAAATGGCCCCTCTTCCAGCTCGCCTACATGACCGGCACGGCCTGGCTGGCCTGCTTCATTCTTTACCAAGTCGGCCGGGCCCTCGGCTTCTGACCATGGCCGCGGACTGGCAAACCCCGCTCGCGCTTCTCGTCGTGGCCGTCGCCGCCGCCAGCCTGCTCATGCCTGCCCTCCGCCGGTTGCGCGCCGGCGCCGAGGCGAAAGGCGGTTGCGCCTCCGGCGACGAAGGCTGCGGCTGCACCGCCGTGAAGAAAAACCTCCGCGTCAAATGAACTCCCTCGCCACGCCCCTCGCCCGTCTCCGCCTCATCGGCCTGCTCGAAGGCGTTTCCTTTCTCGTGCTTCTGCTGGTTGCGATGCCGCTCAAATACCTCGCCGACCAGCCCTTGGCGGTGCGCTACGTGGGCATGGCGCACGGCGTCCTCTTTATGCTCTACCTGCTCGCACTGGTGCCGGTCGCACTCGACCGCCGCTGGAGCTGGAGAACCTGCGCGCTGGCCGTGCTGGCCAGCGTGTTCCCCGCCGGCCCCTTCGTCTTCGACGCCCGCGTCTTGCGGCCGCTGGAAAAAAACTGAGGCCGACGCGCTCGAACGGCGCGCCGGCCCCATGAAATTCCGAAGCGGCTCGCGGCGGCTCAATACTTCACGCCGCAGCCGTAGGGCTGGGTCGAGGACGTGGCCACGGGCTGGCCGGCCTTGAGGGCGGCGAGCGCGGTCTTCACGTAATTCTCGGCGCCGGCGATGTCCTTGGCGTCAGCGGAGCGCTTGCTGTCGATCGCGCCCTGATAAACCAGCACGCCCTCGGGGTTGATGACATAGAGGTGCGGCGTGGTCTTGGCGGCGTAGGCCTTGCCGACCTTGCCGTCGCGGTCGCGCAAATACGCGGTGGCGGCGGCCTGGTTCTTGGCTAGCCAGGCCTTGATGGCCGCGTCGTCATAGTCACCCTGCTTGCCGGTGGCGGCGGAGTTGATCTGGAGCCAGACCACGCCGTCGGACGTGGCGGCTTTCTGGGTGGCAGGAAGGTTGCCGCTCTGCTCGTAATGTTTGACCACAAACGGGCATTCCGGGTTGGTCCACTCGAGGACCACCGTCTTGCCTTTGAAATCAGCCAGCTGATGGGTTTTGCCGGCGAGATCAGTCAGGGTGAAGGCCGGCGCGGGCTCGCCGACGGTGGCGGCCGAGAGCAGGCCGGCAGTGCAAAATCCGAGGACGGCCAGGCCGCCGCGGACGAGGGTGAGGAGGGAGGTGGTGGTCATGGATGGAGGTGGAGAGGTTGCGGAATCTGACAATACGGACACCCACCATCAAACCCAAGAACCCGGTCCGCGCCAGCCGACCATGTTTTTTTGCCTCTCGCTTTGCCCTCGCCCCACGCCGTCCCGCCACGCACCTTTCACACCGTGGCTGGCTGGCTGAACGACACCTTTCGCCTCGGCTGGGGCGCTCTTTATTGGAACACGCGCAAAACGTGGTTCGCCGCGCGCGGCCGTCGCGGCCGTTGCCCGTGCCAGGTCGGCAGCGACTCGGGCCGGGGCGGTGAAACCGGCTGCGAGGCCGTGCTCGGCTACCGTTCGCCCGCGCGTTTCCGCGCCCTTTGCCCCCTGCTGGCGCAACGCGCGAACGGCGACTGGGTATGCTTGGTGGACACGGCGGCGGTGAGGCCGTTCTGGAGCCGGGTGGCCGCCGGGCTCGGCGTCGCCAGCCTCGTGCTCGCCCTCACCGCCATCCTCGGCGCCTACCTCCTCCTGCGCGGCATCGGCTATGAAGTGTCCTTCACCCAGGTCGCGTGGCCGCCCGCCTGGCACCAGTTTCGCCAAGTGCAATCGGCCTTCTACTTGGACCGGGCTCGCGCGGCCCGCGCGGAGGGGCACATGGAGGAGACCCTGCTTTCCCTTTCCAACGCCTATGAACTCAACCCGGCCGACCATCGCACCGGGCTGCTCCTCGCCCAGCTCTGGCAAGCCGGGCAACCCCTGCTCTCCGACCAACTCTATGCCCGGCTCTTCCGCGAACACCCCGCCCACCGCGCCGAAATCGCCCCGGCCTGGTATCGCGCCCTCCTGGCCCGCGGCGATTTCAACGCCATCCAGCGCCTAGCCGGGGAACGCCTGCTCTCCAGTGGCCCCGCGCCCGCCGCTTGGCTGCAGGCGATCCTGTTCGCCAGCCGTCAAACCGGTGAGGCCGCCCCTCTCGCACGCCTGCTGGCCGAGCCCGCCCTGCCCCCCGACCTCGCCCCGCTGCTACGTCTGGAATACACGCTCTACTCGGCTCCTCCCGAGACCCGTATCCAGCTGCTCGCCCAAGCCGCCGAAGGCGAAACCAACCCCTTCGCCCGCTACCACCTGCTTTGCCGTCTGCTGGCCGAAGGCCGCCCCGAGCTGGTGCTCGCGCGGCTCGACCTGCCATCGTGTCCTTTGGGCAACCGCGAAAAAATCCGCCTACGGCTCGATTCGCTTGCCGTGCTCGGGCGCCCTGATGTCCGGGCCGAGCTCGTGCGCCAGCTCCTCGCCCAGCCCACCCAACCCGCTTTGTGCGAATTATTGAGCAGTCATCTCGCGGCCCACCCCGACCGCGACCTGCTCCGCGCCTATGCCGCCAAACTCGAGGCCAGCCCCCTCCCGCCGGGTGAGGCCGTGCATCCGCAGCTCCTGGCTTTTTTCGGCGCCTGTGCCGCCCTTGGCGACGCCGACCTGCTCGACACCGCCATCCATCTGGTCAATACCTCGGCCGGTCGTGATTACCGCACGCTCCACGCCGTGCGAAAACTTTTCCCGCCCACGGCGCCCCTCCGCCCCGAAGTCTTTCTTCCCGTTCTTCAACCCTTGCCGCTCGACACCGTCTACGCCCTTTACGGGCACTTTGCCCCGCCCCCGCCCTTCCCGCCCTGACCATGTTGCATAAACTCACCCGCTCCGAGCGCGACGCCGTGCTCGTCCTCGCCACCCTCCTCGTCCTCGGGGTGATCGGCGTGTGGTGGCTGGGCTAGACTCCCTCCCCTCCATGCGCCTCCGCTTTCCGCATCTGCTGCAATTTTTAGCCGTCGTCGCGTTGGTGATCGGCCTGGGCTGGGTCGGCTTGCTCCGCCAGCAACGCGACCTTGCCCGGCTGGAAACCCGCGCCCTCGAGGCCGAAAACCGCGCCCTCCACCAGCAACTGGAGGCCGAACGCATCCTCGCCACCGCCGCCAGCCGAGCAGCCGCGCCCACCCCGCACCCTTAAAACGGTCTCGACGGTCTTTTTCCCCACCCCAATCCTCCCCCTCTTATGGTCATCAAACCCAAAGTCCGCGGCTTCGTCTGTGTCACTGCCCACCCCGCCGGCTGCGCCGCCCACGTCCAGGAGCAAATCGCCCGCGTCCAGGCCGCCGGCCCCATCGCCCAGGGCCCGAAGAAGGTCCTCGTGATCGGTGCCTCCACCGGCTACGGTCTGGCTTCGCGCATCTCGGCCGCCTTTGGCTCGGGAGCCGCCACCATCGGCGTATTTTTCGAGCGCCCCTCCGAGCCGGATAAAACCGCCACCCCCGGCTGGTATAACACCGCCGCCTTCACGGCCGCCGCCCGCTCCGCCGGCCTTTACGCCCGCAATTTCAACGGCGACGCCTTCTCCGACGCCCTGAAGACCGAAGTGCTCGCCGCGATCAAAGCCGACCTCGGCCAGGTCGATCTCGTGGTCTACTCCCTCGCCTCCCCGCGCCGCACCCACCCGAAGACCGGCGTCACCCACAAGTCCGTCCTAAAACCCGTCGGCCAGAGCTACTCCAACCAGACAGTCGATACGGATAAGGGCATCGTCAGCACCATCTCCATCGAACCCGCCAACGAGGCCGAGATCGCCGATACCACCGCAGTGATGGGCGGCGAGGATTGGGAAATGTGGATCAACGCCCTCGACGAGGCCAAGCTCCTCGCCCCCGGCGCCACTTCCGTCGCCTACTCCTACATCGGGCCCGAACTGACTTGGCCGATCTACAAAAACGGCACCATCGGCCTGGCCAAAAACGACCTCGAACGCGCCGCCAAGGCCATCAACGCCACCCTCAAGGTCAACGGTTATGGCCGCGCTTTCATCTCCGTGAACAAGGCGCTCGTCACCCAGGCGAGCTCCGCCATCCCGGTCGTCCCGCTCTACATCTCGATGCTTTACAAGATCATGAAAGCCAAGGGCACGCACGAGGGCTGCATCGAGCAGATCGACCGCCTCTTCCGCACCCAGCTCTACGGCGGCCACGGCCTGGTGTTTGACGACGCCGGCCGCGTGCGCATCGACGATTGGGAGATGCGCCCCGAAGTGCAGGCCGAGGTCGCCACACTCTGGCCGCAGGTGAACACCGAGAACCTCGCCGCCCTGACCGACATCGCCGGCTACCGCACCGAGTTCCTCAAACTCTTCGGCTTCGGACTGCCCGGGATCGACTACGAAGCTGACATCGACCCGCACGTCGAGATCGCGGGCTGAGCCGCGCGAGTATCAGTGCCCGCCGTCGAGGTCGCCGGGCTTGAGCAGGCCGGCGAACAGGCTTTTATCGGCCGCCTTGAGGTAGGCCTCGACCGGGTCGATGCTTTGGTCCTTCACCCGGGCCATCAGGCTCTGGTCCATCGTGGTCATGCCGTCGGCCCGGCCGTTTTCGATGATGGCGCGGATGTTGGCGATCTGGCCGCTCCGGATGGTGTTGGGCAACGCTTCGTGCTGAAGCAGGATCTCATGCACGGCGCAGCGGCCCTTCGGGATGCGTTTGCAGAGGAGCTGGGAGACGACGCCGGCGAGGCAGCCGGCGAGCATCACCCGCACCTGATTCTGCTCGTCGGCAGGGAAGGCGTTGATGATGCGGTCGATGGTTTTGGGAGCGTTATTGGTGTGGAGCGTGCCGAAGACGAGCATGCCCATGGAGGCGCAGCCGAGGGCCAGCTTGATCGTCTCCAACTCGCGCATCTCGCCCAGCAGCAGGATGTCGGGATCATGGCGCATGGCCCCTTTCAGGGCCGCGCCGAAGGTGCGGGTGTGCTCGCCAACCTCGCGATGCACGATGGTCGATTTCTTGTGCGGGTGAACGAATTCAATCGGGTCCTCGATGGTGATGACGTGGCGGGCGAGGTGCGTGTTGATATAGTCGATCATCGCCGCGAGCGTGGTGGACTTGCCGGAGCCGGTGGGACCGGTCACGAGCACGAGGCCCTCATGCAGGTGGCAGAGTTTTTTCAACGCCTCGGGCAGCTTCAGCTCTTCAAAGGAAAGGATCTTCGAGGGGATCTGGCGGAAGACCGCCGCCATGCCCCAGTGGTTATAAAGGTAGTTGCCGCGAAACCGGGCGAGGCCGGCGATCTCGTAGGCGAGGTCGAGGTCGCGCCGCTCCAGAAAATCCGTCCAGCGGTGGGGCGGGCAGATTTCACTGAGATAGGTCTCCATGCGGGCGGCGGTGATGGGCTCATCGCCGATGGGCGCGAGGCCGCCGGAGATGCGGGACTTTGGCGGCAGGCCGACCGTGAGATGCAGGTCGGAGCCGCCGCGTTCCAACATGGTGCGAAGCAGGGCGTCGATGGCGGGCATGGCGGGTGGAGGAAGTCGCGAAGAGAGGTGAGCCAAGCCTAGGTGATGCGGGCCTTGAGCACGCGGTTGCTGATGTTTTCGCGGGCGGTGGCGGCCGTGATTTGCCCCTCGTTGTAGAGCTGGAAAACGACCGACTCCATGAGGCACATGCCGTCGCGCTGGCCGGTCTCGAGCACGTTGCGCAGGCCGGCCATCTTGCCCTCGCGGATGAGAGCGGCTACGGCCGGGTTGCCGATGAGAATTTCGCAGGCCAGCACCAGGCCGCCACCGGTGGCAGGCAGGAGGCGCTGGCAGACCACCCCGCGCAGGCTCTCGGCCACGCTGGCGCGGATCTGCGTCTGCTGGGCGGGCGGAAAGACATCGAGGAGGCGGTTGAGCGTGGTCGCGGCATCACTCGTGTGCATGGTGCCGATAACGAGATGCCCGGTCTCGGAGGCGCTGATGGCCATCTCGATGGTCTCCAAATCACGTAACTCGCCGATAATGATGACATCCGGATCCTCGCGCAGCGCGCCCTTCAGCGCAGCCGCGAAGGACTGGGTGTGCGGGCCGACCTCGCGCTGGGTGACGTTGCACCCGACGGCGACCTGCACGACCTCGATGGGGTCCTCGACCGTGATGATGTGGTCGTGGCGTTTCTCGTTCAGTTCGGCGACGAGCGCGGCTAGGGTGGTGGTCTTACCCGCGCCGACCGGACCGGTGACGAGGATGAGGCCGTTGTGATAAGAAAGCAGTTTGCGGATGGCCTCGAGGTTGCGCAGGCCGAGTTCGTCGAGTTTGGGCACCTTCGCCGCGACCATGCGGTAGGAACCAGCGGCGCCGTTTTTATGGAACATCAGGTTCACCCGGTAGCGATTGCTCGCATCGAGGGCCAAGGCGAAGTCGAGGTCCTTCCGGTCGAGGAAAAGCTCCCGCTGATGGGGCGCCAGCAGGATGGTGTTCAAGCGCAACGCATCCGCCTCGGAGAGAGGTTGGTCGTTGATACGCTCGATGCTGCGTTGCTTGCGGACAAAAGGTCGCGCGCCGGCGGAGAGATGGAGATCGCTGATACCGTCGCGAGCACAGACCTTGAGCATGTTGCGCAAGGCGGCGTCGAGTTCCGCATCGGAAAGCGCGGCGACGCGGGCAAAAGGGAAATCCTGCAAGCCACCCGCGGCAGGCGTAGCAACGGCACTGGGAGCGGCCACGAAGGGCGTGGATGTGGCGGCCGGCAGGCGCGGGGTTGGGGAGCTGCCAGCCGACTGGGCGCGGACACGGGGCGATGAGGCGGGAGCAGAACGCAGCACCGCCGGCGCCGTGCCCGTGCCCCGCGTGGCAAACGGATCATCCGCAGGCGGCCCCGCCACCCCCTTGGCCTGGGCAAGACCGGCGGCCTGCTCAAGTAACTCGATGTTATCCTCGGCAACGATGCGTGAATCCAAAAAAAACTGCGCGTAATCAAGCAGCCCGACATCTTCCCCCAGCTTTAAGCGCGCACCCAGGGCATCCTTGAGCGTAAAAAGCCCCCGGTCGATGCCCAGCCGGACCAACCAGATAATCGACGCATGCATAATAATTGCAGAATCACAGACGCCGCCCGCCTGTAAAACGCTTTCCCATGCAGGTCCTCACCGGTCACGCACGGTCAAAAGAGTTGCGCCTGCCCGTAGCGTTCCCGCGCCTCGGCGAGGGTCGTGCGCATGTCCATCTCGGCTAAAAAAGCAGTCAGCCCGGCCAGATCGGCCGGTGTCTGCTCCAGCCCGGGCAGTTCGTGGGTGAGGTTGAGGGTAACCAAGCGGCGGTTCAGGCGCAGGCGGTCGGAGGCCTCGACGAGAGGAGCGCGAAAACGCTCGGGCTCGATCACACCCGCCGCCGCGAGCACGCCCTCGAGGTCGCCATGGCGTTCGAGCCACTTGATGGCGGTCTTCGGTCCCACGCCGTTCAAGCCGGGGATGTTGTCCGAGGTGTCACCGATGAGCGCGAGGTAGTCGACGATACGCTCCGGCCCAACCCCGAATTTCTCCCGCACCCCTGCCGCGTCGAGCAAGCGCCAGCCGAGGCGCGGCTGGGCACTGGGCGGGGGCAGGAGCACGCGGATGCGTTCGCCGACGAGTTGAGCGAAGTCTTTGTCAGAGCTTACGATCAACACATCGTCGCCTTCGGCCGCGCGCCGCGCCGCGCAGGTGGCGAGGAGGTCATCGCTCTCGATGCCGTCGATCTCGACCGCCGCCAAGCCGAGCAGGCGAGTGAGCGTTTTTATGCCAGGGATTTGGCGCGAGAGGTCATCAGGCATCTCGGCCCGCTGGGCCTTGTATTCAGGGTGAAGTTCGAGGCGTTCGCGTGAGCCGCCGAGATCGAAAAACACCGCCGTGTGGGCGGGTTTCTCCTGGTCGATCAGCCGCCAGAGCGATTTCACCCAGCCATGAAGAGCGTTCGTGGGAAACCCGTCCGCACGGGTAAGCGCGGGCGTCGCGTAAAAACAACGGTAAGCCAGATTATAACCGTCGATAAGGAGCCAGCGCGCCATGGGGTTCGGGAGGTGGGTTCAAAAAAAATCCCGGCCGTTGCAGGCGGCCGGGACGGAGACTTTAGCCAGGCCGGACTCAGAGCGCCGGAGCAGCGTAATCGAGCTGGATCTTCAACGGGCCAAAGCCGTCGGGTATAGGCGCCAGGCCGGCGGGACGGAACCAGGTAAGATCGTTACCGATGACCGGGAACTCGACCTCCGAAGGCGTGGATTCATCGGAGAATCGGACCTCACCCGCGAAATAACCCAAGGGCTTCTTGGAGTAGGGGCGGAGATAGAGACGGTAATCGCTGGCCAACGAGCCGGAGACCGAACCAGTGATTTTAGCGCCGTCCTTGCCGACCAGCGCCACGCTGAGCACGCCGGTATTGGCCACTTTGAGCGTGCCCGAGCCGGCGCTTTTAGCGAAGTGTGGCAGGTCGGAGACATCAAGCAGCCGGACCGTATAGCTACCCCGCCAAGGCGCGGGCGCGGCCTTGGTGAAGGTGAACACGCGGATGGCGTCGCCCGATGCCACTGGCGTCATGTCCTTACCCTCGGTCACGGACGTGGAAAGCAAACCATCTGCATCGAAGAAGAGACCCACATCGAGAGCCGTGCGCGGGGCTTTGCGCTTGATCGGGGTCTGCTGACCAAAGGCGGTGGAGACGCCGTCCTCGTCAAAGACCACGGAGAGCACACCCTTGAATGAGTAAGTGCCACCATCGCGATAGACTAGAGTGCCGGTATAGTCGGCGGTGGAGGCGACCTTCACGGTAAGTTTGCCGGCGGGCAGACCATCTGCATCCACCAGAAGGGCCTCGTTGCTGCCGATAAACTTCGCCTCGAGGGCCTCAACCATGAGGATGCGCGTGGTGCTGGCGCTGCGAACGCCCTTGTTTTGGCTCCAGTAGGTAATGGCGTAGGCCTTTACCGCCGAGGGCAGGCGGCCACTGATCACACCGGTGGTGCGATCTATGGTGAGGCCCTTCGGGAGACCGGACGCATAGTAGGTGGTCCCGGCGACAGACTCCGTGGCGGTTTCGATGGAAACCATTGTGCCGGCCGTGAAAGGCAATTTTTCCGCGAAATAGTAATCAGCGACCGCCGCGAGAGACGAGCCACTCCATTCTTTTATGCGGGCCGCAGTAGGCTGTTCGTTACCGATGAGCAGGATAACCCCGGCAAGGCGCAGGCGGTTCAGCATAGCCGTGTTCAGCTGTAGGTTAGCGGGGGTAACGGAGGTTCCACCCGTAGTGCCCGTCACAACGGGCGTCTTGGATACGTTGCCGAAGTTTGCGTTAATGAAGTTGACCACGGCTTGACCAGGAGTTCCGCCGGTGCTGATGGTATAGAAGAACTGCTGCGCCACGGTGTTGGCTGTCGCGGCTTTGGCCGGAGCCGATCCATAAAGGTTGCGGTAGATTCGCAACGCGAATTCGCGCACCCGGTTGTATTGAGTGGGATTCGTGATGCTCAAATCTGCAATGTCTCCGTAGCGCTGCTTGTAAGAAGCAGAGGCGAGCACCGCATCGATGAGAGCACCGTCGGTCACCGTCGTTAGGCCCAACTTCTTTGCCTGGAGATCGGCATAGTCGAAGCTATTGGGATAGATACCCCAGACAGCCTGATAGCTAAGGATTAGCTTGGCCTGATTATCGCGGTAATCCGAGGACTGGAGAATCAGGTTCACCACTTGACCTGAGGTAAGACTGGCCCCGTGCTGGGCGAGAGCCGATTTGATTTCCTCGCTGGTGGCGGAACGGTTCAGAATAGCTTGGTAGGCGTCGTCGATCTGAGACATCGTCTCGACGGGAGCAAGAGCCTTGACCGTAAGGGTTCGAGCTTGGGACAGAGTAGCATTGCCTGCGCTATCAGTGACGATCGAGTATATCTCGTAGCTACCAGCCGAGGGGGCGGTAAAGGCCAGAAGGTAGGGCGCCGTAGTCGCCGACGACACAAGCGAGCCATTGGCATAGAAATCAACTTTAGTGACGGTAACGCCTACCGCCGTGGTAGGAATGGCCACAAAGTTAGAGGTCAAGCCCAACTCTATGGTCGCTGGGCTCGGGGCTGATAGCGTAACGACCGGAGCAGAAGCCGTGGCCGGGGTAACGTTGACCGCTGCGGTAGACGATATCGAGGTGTTCCCTTGGTTATCCGTTACGCGCGCACTGAGGAAATACGGCCCGACATCGTAATTACGAAGATCCAACGCAGTGCTCCAAGTGAGCGTGCCAGGGGCATTCACAGCTGTGCCGACGACCAGATTTTCGTAGAGACCACCGCCCTCGATCACAACTTGTGGCGTAAACGTATAACCAGAGCCTGGGCTGAGAACACGAATGGATGTTACGGAACCGTTCGTGACAACCGCTTCTGCCACGGCGCCCACGCCATTTCCAACAATCTTTACACGTGGCGCATAGAGATAGCCTGCGCCAGAAGCAGAGGATGTGCCTGTTCCACTACTTCCTGCTCCTACAGTAATTGCACCAACTCCCGTTCCGAAGTTCTGCAAAATTGCTCTAGCCGTAGCCTGCTGGCCGCGGGACATGAGGAACTCGACCTTGAACACGCTGCCATCGGCGTCGTTGGCTTGTGCGGAGAGGAATAGCGCGGAATTATTAGATATTCGGTTTCCACCGGTAGTTGCTGATGGAGCAAATGGATCGTTTGAATTTCCCGTTGCTCCTGCAGCAGCAGGCGCGGTCAAAACCACAGTTGGAATAACTCCCGTCTGTGCTTGGACAGTGATGACTCTTGCCGAAGTAAGGAACGCCTGGCCAAAGCTATCCACTACGCGAGCAGTGATGCTGTAGGGCTTGGCGCTGGCTGGACGCCAGGTGCTGAGCACAAAGCGATTGGTGGTGCCAACCTGCGAAGCGATTCCGACGGATTCACCATCGGCATTAAATTCAACTGTTGAGACTGTCGCGCCCGGAGTCTTCGCACTGGCCTCGGCCTCGAGAAGAACCACTTGATTTACCACACCGGTAGATCCAGTCGCCTCAGGGCGAACCAGCGTTAAGGTCGGGGCGATGTTGCCGCCCACATAAACTGGAGTGGCAGGCGATAGCCCTTGGTTTCCGACTGAATCGGTAACCACCGCGACCACGTTGTAGCTGCCGACATAGCTCGGCACCCAGTTGACGATGTAGGGGGCTACCGTATCGGCCCCGACGCTCTCGCCGTTGGCGTAGAACTCGACGGAGGCCACAGTGCCACCCACCACGGTGGGATTAAGTGCCAGCTGAACGGTCTGGCCGGCGGGCACGCGCTGACCATCCAGATTGGCAGTGGACGGGGTGCTCACCACATTACCGGTTACTGGCGTGGTAAGGGGAGCAGGGCTCACGGTCACAGACACCTCAGCAGAGGACTGCACGTTGTTATTGCTGTCTCTGGCGACCGCGCGGAAAGTGTAGAAACCGGCACCATAGGACTTGAAGTTAAATGGCGTAGCCAAGCGCCAGACATCGCTGTCGAAGTCGGGATCCGCACTACCGATGGAGAGGTTCTCCACCAAGCCGCCACCCACGAGGCGAACGATGGCGTTGGTGTAGCCAGAACCACGGTTGGTCACACGGATGCGGCTGATCGCCCCATTGAGAATCTCAGCCTCGGCCGTGGCCCCCACGCCGTCGCCGATAATTCTTACTTCTGGAGGAGATAGATAGCCAGTGCCACCGTCTGTAAACGCGATGCTGCTGATATAACCGGTGGATTGCTGTAGAGCGGCCCCGTTCACCACCACAGAGGGGAACGTGACGGACGCCGTGGGCGTGGCGGGTCTGCCACGGTCCAGGAAGAACTCGACCGAACTGACCGTGCCGTCGCTATCAACCGCGCTCGCGGCAAGGTTAAGATCGCTGTTGGTGGTGGCAGTCAGGCTGGCCGGGGTGCCGCCAGTGGTCGTCGCAGGGGGAACAGGCTGGATGATCTCCACGAAAGGAAGCGCACCCACTTGGCCCACGACTTGAATTTGGCGGGCTACAGTCGTTTCAGCACGGCCGCCAAAACTATCCACAATCTCCGCGGTCAGGGCCAGCGAACCTGTCACTGATGGCGACCATGGTAACTGAGTGTTGTTTTGATCCACCAGCAGGCGGTAGAGATCCAAAGTGCCCTGTTTATAACCGTCACCAATCTTCACGCCATTGGCGTAGAAGGTTATGGAGTTCACGGTAGCGCCGGTCGGCACCGTGACGCTTACTTCCACAGGCGTGGCTTGACCGACGACTGCGGTAGCACCGACGTCAGGTGAAACAAATGCGATGGTCGGCTTGGCCGTGTTGCGCACGACGTTTACCACGAGCGAAGCGGTGTCAGAGAAACCCAAATCATCAATTGCCTCCGCCCTAATGATGTATTGCCCCGTTTGTGAGGGGTTAAATTGGTAGCCGTAGGGCGAGAGGCGATCCTCGGTCGTCTTGATCGCATCATTGATCGCGGTGCCCAAGTATTCCGTGAACACGACTCGATCGATGCCGTCCACATCGGTTGCCGTAGCTGAAATAGCGAGAGGAGTGCCCAATTCAACGGTAAGCACCGGGGCCGAGATAGACACCACTGGCCCGGCATTGCGGGTGACCTCGAGGCTCTGTTCCGTGGACACGCTGGTGTTGCCCGCGCTGTCGGTGGCAACGGCAACCACCTTGTAGCTGCCCACCGCAGGCGCGGTGTAGCTCACGCTGTAAGGCGCCGTGGCATCGGTATTGACCAGCGCTCCATTTACATAGAACGCCACCGAACTGATCGTAGTTCCAGCCACAGACGTCGCAGTGGCCGCAAGCAGCGTGCTGCGTCCTTCCACCACACTGCTCGGCACCGGCACCGCAAGGCTTACCACCGGCGCAGTCGTGGCGGTCGGCACCACCTTGATGCCAACGTTGCCCGAAGTCACCGTGTTGCCGGCGGCATCGCTCACCACCGCGACCAGGTTGTAGTCGCCGATCGTTAGCGCGCTGGCGTAGGTACTCTGGTAGCGGAAGCTACCTCCGGCGAGCAGGCTTCCGGTCCCGATCAGCGTCGGGCCGTTCTGCGCGCTCATGGCGTAGAACTTGACCTCGCTGATCGCCGCGCTGCCCGGGGTCACTTGCGCAATCAGGTTCAGCGTAGAGGCCTGACCAATCGTCAAGCTGGCCGGCGTAGTGCCTCCGGTCGCGGCCGCGGCCGGGCTGGTCAACACGATGCTCGGCGCGGTGCCGGCAATCGGGTTAACCGTCACCGTGCTCACCGCGGACACCGTCTCGTTGCCGGAATCATCCAGCGCCACCGCCGTGATTTCATAGAGGCCGGCCGTGGCGGGCGTATAGCTCGCCACATAGGGCGTCGTATCATCGATCGCGACCGGGTTGCCGTTCACATAGAAGGCCACCGTGGTGACCACACCTCCGGCATCGCTGGCGCTCGCGCTCAGGTTCAGCACGTTGCCCAGGGTCGCCGTCGCAGGCAGAACTCCCAGCGTCACGCTCGGCGCGGACGTGCCCGTCGTAGCCGTCACCGTCACCGGCGCAGACATGGTCCGGTTGTTCGAAGTATCCTGCGCCACCGCTACAATTGTATAAATACCCGCGGCTCCCACACTCCACTCGGTGGAGAACGGATACGCCGCCGGATTCAAGGAGGAGACCCGTGAAGCGGTGCCAATGAGCGCTCCGTTCACATAGAACTCCACTTGCACAAGATTGCCGTCCGGATCAGCCGCACTGGCCGCCAAACGCACCTTCGAGGCCGAGGTAAAGTTTTCTCCCGCATCCGGGTTCGCCAAGGTCACCGTCGGCACCAAGCTGCCGCCTAGCGCGGTCACTTCCACCGTCTGCGCGGCGGATGTCGTCGAGGTGCCTTGGTTGTCGGTCGCTATCACCGTGAGCGTGTAGGTTCCCGCCAAGGTGGGCGCCCACTCCTGGACGTAGCGACTGCGATTCGCAATCGCCGAAGCGGCCTGGGTCTGCGTGCCCACCAGGGTGCCGTTCGCATAGAACGCCACCTCGGCTATGCTGCCATCCGCATCCGACGCATCCGCTTGCAGCGTCACGCTCGTGTTGTTCGCAACCTTGAAGGGCAAGAGCGCCGTGCCTTGCGGCCCGACAAAGGTCGCCACCGGCGCGACATTGCCCGTCACCGTGAAGCTCTGTTCCGTGGACACGCTGGTGTTGCCCGCGCTGTCGGTGGCAACGGCAACCACCTTGTAGCTGCCCACCGCAGGCGCGGTGTAGCTCACGCTGTAAGGCGCCGTGGCATCGGTATTTTCAAGCGCTCCATTTACATAGAACGCCACCGAACTGATCGTCGCACCAGTCGCAGGCGTCGCAGTGGCCGCAAGCAGCGTGCTGCGTCCTTCCACCACACTGCTCGGCACCGGCACCGCAAGGCTTACCACCGGCGCAGTCGTGCTCGACGCCGTCACATTCAGAGTCGTGATGTTAGAAACCGAGCGATTGCCATTCAAATCCAAGGCAACCGCGAAGATCTCATAGGAACCCACAGACAAGGGGGCCACGTCTGCCTGATAGGTATTTCCTAGCGGCATGAGTGTTCCAGTAGTCAGCGAAGTGGTGCCACCGAGGGCGCTACGGGCAAAGAATTCCACCGAAGTTATATTAGCGCTGCCAGGGGTCGTCCTAGCTACGAGCAAGATCCGGGACGATGAGGTCGTCACAGCAGGCTGAACAGGTGTGTTCCCACCACTGCTTACTGAAGAGACCGGAGTGATAAGCACCACCGAGGGAGCAACGCCAACAACAGGACTTAACACAAAGCTACGGGCGTCCGACGTGGCGCTGCGCTCAAAGGGCACACCGTCAGCAGGATTTGTGGTAGCACCGCGGGTAGTCGCTATCGCCTTCAAACTATAAGTGTTAGCGACCGTGGGAGTGAAACTTACACGCCAAATGTCTGTGCCGGGCAACCTAGTGACCAGAGTCGCGGCCACGAGTTCGTTATTAGAGAGGAAAACAACACTCTTGATGACGTCTCCCGCAGTGGTCGCTTTGGCCTCAACATCCATTACCAAACTCTGTCCCAAGGTCGTAGTTGTCGTAACCGTGGGCGAGATGACTCGGATGGTAGGCTCACCATTATCGAGACGTGTTACCTCGACCAGATTACTTACCATGACGTTTCCAACATTGTCAGTGGCCAAGGCAAATGTAGTGCTCTTGCCATTCAACTGGCCCGCATACCATGTGCTCACAAAGGGAGCCGTGGTAACAGGATTCTGACTCAGGTTTTCAGCGGTAGCAGTCGAGGGCGTGGAAATTCCGTTGAGGAAAATTTCCATTTGCGTCAGTCGGCCATTGGGCCGTGTAGCAGACAGAGCATAATTAAACGTATCACCTGCAGTGATCGTGATCGCGGTTCCTCCATTGGCCGTCAAGGACGGCTTCGCTGAGAATGAAGCTCCAGTCGCCTGACGGATTGTGAATGCGCTCGAGCTACTCGTGATATTGCCAGAGGCATCACTTACGATAGCGGTTGCCTGATGGACACCCGTCAGGAGACCGCTGGTCGCATACTCAACCAGGTAGCTTCCGGAGTTTCCGAGGCGGGTCGGAGTTGCCGGAACGATGACACCGTCCACATAGAAGGTAACCGTGTGGGCGGTAGCAGACGGCTGATCTGCGTCCGCTACATTCACCACTAGCGGTATGACCGAGGCGTTAGTGAAGTCGTTATTCTGAGCGTTGGGGAACAGGCTCGCAGAGACAGGCACATTATTCACTCCAGCCAAGACCGTGATGGCCGTCGGCGCGGTCACGGTAGAGACACCTTGAGAATCGGTCACCACATAGACGAGGTTATAATTTCCCGCCAAGGTGGGTGTCCAAGTAAATGAGAAGGGCTCGGCAGTCGTGGTTCCGACAAGGATGCCGTTCGCGTAAGCAGAAACGGAAGCAATGGTTCCATCAGTGTCGCGTGCGTTTATTATAAGAGTCAGTGAACGACCCAAGGTCAACGTCTGACCAGAGCTTGGGAAAGTGTTAACTACGTTCGGCGCAGATCCCGACACTGCGGCCGTCACGTTCAGCGTGCTCGCAACAGACAAGGTCTGGTTGCCGTCCGCGTCCGCAGCTATCGCTGTGATCGCGTAGCTGCCCACGCCCTTCGCGTTGAACAACGTTCCATTCAACGTGAGCGCCAGCGTCCACTGGTTGGTCGTGCCTTGGCGCGAAGCCGCTCCAATCAGCACTCCATCCGCAAAGAAGTTAACCCCGGTCACCGCAATGTTGTCGCTCGCGTTCGCCGCGAACAACACCTGCGAGCCCAGCGCCGCGCTCTGCGCCGCCTGGTTCTGCCCCGCTGCCGCAGGACTGGTCACCGCCACCACCGGCGCGCTGCCGGCGGCAGTAGTCACCGTCACATTCACGGCCGCCGTTTCGGTCACAAGACCCACGTTGTCCGTCGCCTTTACCGTCAGCTTGTAGGCTCCAGACCGGGCCTGCGCCGGTGTCCAGCTCGCCGTATACGTGGTGGTATTGCCCACCTGCACGCCCGTCGCCACCAAGGCGCCGTCCGCGTAAAAGCCCACACTGGCTATCGTCCCGTCGTTATCCGACGCCGTCGCCTGCAAGGGCAATACCGATCCCACCGCAAGGCTCGTCGCCGACACCGGCGACACCAGGCTCACGCTCGGCGCTGCCGATTGGTTAACCGTCACCGCCACTGGCGCGGTCACCGTGGTCGCGCCCTGCGCGTCGGTAATCACCAGAACCAAGTTATAGCTGCCGGCTACCGTCGGCGTCCACGTGCCGGTGAACGGCGCGCTCGCGTCGGTATCCACCAGAACTCCGTTGGCGTAGAACGCCACCGAGGCGATCGCCCCGTCCACGTCGCTGGCGAGTGCCTGCAAGGCCACCGCTTGTCCCAAGGTCTGCACGCTGGCTGCGGCCGGGAATATCAGACTGCCCGTCGGCGCGCTGCCGGTAACGCCCGACGTCACAGCCAGGGTCGTTACCGCTGACTGCGTCTGGTTCAAGTCCGCGTCAGACGCGATCGCGGTAATCGCGTAGCTGCCCACGCCCTTGGCGCTGAACGGCGCGCCGGAGAGCGTCGCGTTCAGCACCCACTGGTTGGTCGTGCCCTGGGGCGAAGCCGCTCCGATCAAAATGCCGTCGGCGAAGAAGTTTACCGCGCTCACCGAAGTATTGTCGAAAGCAGTGGCAATGAAGAGCACTTGGGAACCCAAAGCGGCCGAAGCGGGTATCGGATTCGTTCCGCCGGTAGAGGCGGGCGCAACAATCTGGACAGTGGGAGCGGTGCCCACCAGTTCAGTTACGCGAATATTCAACTCAGCGGTCTGGGCTCCGCCGCCTTTAGTATCGGAGGCGGAAGCGACAATCTGGAAGACTCCCGTTGTGGTGGGGAGCCAGGTGAAGCTGTATTGATCCGTATTGCCTATTTGCGTGGCCTGACCGATCGAGGTGCCGTTGGCGCTCAGGGTGACGTTGGAAACGCGGCTGAATGAATCACGAGTAAAAGCCCTGACGATAAACACCAGAGGTTGATCCACTTTAGTATCCACAACCGTGACGCCAGACGAGAGAGCAGGCGTGACGATAGAGACCACTGGAGCGGAAATAACGACCGACAAGGAACGAACCGCAGAAGCTATGGAGTTGCCGTCATTATCAGTCGAAACGGCAACGAAGTCATACAGACCTGTCGCGAGCAGCGAAGCATCCACCGGAAGCTCCCAATACCCAGTGGCGGGGTTAAAGGTGGCGCTACCGAGTCGGGCACCATTGCCATAGATGACAGTGGAGCGGATCGTGCCGCCAAGATCGCTGGCGCGCACCTGGAAATTTACAATATCCTGAGTAAGGATGGGCAGGGCATCTGCAGCGGGGCTGATTATATCTACTACAGGGGCAGTGCCGATGATTGTGCTCACCACAAAGTCACGGGAGCTCGACTCGGAGGTGCCTTGCTGGCTGTCGGTTGCTACTGCCGTGATCGTATGGAGACCGGTGGTGGTGGGATACCATGTGTAACGGTAGCTGGCCGTTAATCCCTGACGTTGAGCTATGCCCGGTAACAGCTTTCCGTTGTCCATGATTTGGACACTGGATATAGAGGCCGCCGGATTGGTGGTTGTGGCACTTAACTCCAAAAATACAGGCTGACCCAAGGTTGCCGCTGTAACCGCTTCGACAGGAGAACTGATATAGATAGTTGGACTAGGCGGGGGTAGCACTCGAAGAACGATCTCATTGGAGATGGAGTCGTTGCGGACCTGAGCACCCACCTGCCCTGCGATCAAAGCCGGATCATTATCCGACACAATGGCCGTAAGCTTATATTCACCGCTGTAAGTAGGGGTATAAGAATATTGATAAGGAGGAATGGGATCTACAAATAAGAGAAGCCCGTTCGAGTAGAAACTTACGGAGAAGATGCTGTTTTCCGGATCCGTGGCAATCGCCGACAGAACAAAAGTTCCACCAACCGTTAGGGTTGAGGTGGAGGAAGATAACGTTACCGAGGGGCGTTGCGTTTGCGGTGCGACAATATTGATAATCTGAGGAGTTGAGTAAACTCGATTCCCATTACCGTCCACGGTTACTGCATAAAGCTGGGTAGGACCGGCTACTTGGGGAGCGGTGTAAACAGCATCCAGCAACATGGTGGAACCGGTTCCCACCGCTGAATTACTCGCGATTTTAATATTGTTCGCGTAAATGTCGATCGACTTGATTACTCCATCCTGAGGCAACTGTTCGTCGCCACTAATGATGACATCACCGCCGTCGAAAGCGGAAGCGGAAATCACCCGGCTGGAATTAAATGTCAGGTCGCGGGTATCGATGGAGATGGTCACGGTCGGCGCGGTGCCGCGAACAGGAGTGACTGCTTGGCTGATTTTCCGATCTACAACGAAGATATCACGCTTCTTATTTTGGTCCAATGGGATCTGATTAGACTTACCAAAAATAAAGCTACTTGAATTGCTGGCTTCCGATGTGAAGAGCATATAGCGACCATTGCTGCTCATCGTGATACTACGACTGCTGGGAACTTCAAAGCCGCCGATCAATCCGACGGTTTCCTGGCCGTAATGACTGATTGAAACACGGTCTGAACCTTCGGTTAAGATTGCGCTGGCCGTAGCCTTGAGGCCTCCCGTGGGAGAATCCGGCAAAGTGATTGTGGGGGCGGTGAGGTAACAAGAGCCACTATTGAGCAAATCAATACGCGTGATCACGCCGTCTTCAACGATGGCCAAAGCTGCAGCAGAGCTACCGCCGCCACCCGTGATCGCCGTGCTATCCAACAAAATGTCTGAAGTGTAGCCAGTGCCGCCTTGCGTGACGATAATCGACTTAATACCGGTATCCCGAATGTAAACGTCGCTGGAATTATTAAAATCAGAATAGCTATTAATGGCATTGGTGAACAAGCCATCAGTGATTATGGCGAGGGCCGGGTAGCTGGTGGTTCCAGTGGAGTCAGTCACCTCGATTGATACATCGGGGGCACTGACATAACCTGCACCATAGTCCAGCATGTCAACCTCACTGATTTTGCCGCTTTCAAAGGTAACCTGGGCCATGGCCGAAATGAGCGGGGTAGAATTTACCGAGACCACAGGGGCCGTAAGGTAGCCGCTACCTTGGGAAATAACTACGATATCGTAGATTATACCATTTTCAATCACTGGAACCGCCTCCGGCTTCACGCCGCCGCTTGGGGCATCCGGAGCGCTAAAGTCTATTTGAGTAAACTGCGGATTATACCCGTAGCCATTGCTCAGCATGGAGACGTCTTGCACACCTCCGCCGGGTGTAAGTGTGGCTATTCCCGAGGCCCCGGCCCCGACACCATTGGTAAAAACTACATCAGCACTGGGGTAACCTCGTCCTGATTTGGTGACCGTGATGCTAGATATAGCATCTACAACGCCATCAACTGTGCCAATAGTTGCCGTAGCTTCCGCACCACTGCCACCGCCGCCGGTGATTTCAACGGTGAGCTTGGGATCTGCGGTAGCGGAATAGCCCGCGCCTGCAGAATCGATAACAATCCCCGTAATTTGCCCGTTCGAAACAATGGCGTGTGCGGTCGCACCGGTGCCACCACCATCTTTGATCGTCACGATAGGCATATCGACGACCACGGCGGTGTTGTCCGGGATAACCCCAATTACACCCGAACTCTTGGTTTGAAAGACCCGACCATCGGAACGCATAACCGTGGTTGGCTGCAAATCGCTGGCCTCGGTTCTGAAGCCAATATAGCGGCCGTCACCACTAATGACGGGAGCCACAGACTCATCATCGGCAAAACCCGGCAAAGGATCCAACGGGGATATACCAGTGGAAACGAGATTTAAAGAAGTGTTCCCAACTGCATCATAATCCGAGGAGGGATTTAAAATCGCACCAGGGAGGACATTGACCGCTCGATTCACTACATAAACTTGGGAAAGCCCAGCGTCGTTGGTGTCGCCATTAGGAGCGGTAGTGTTGGTTGCGCGTGTAGCAAAGGCCACATAACGACCATCGCTGCTGACCGCAGGGTCGAAAGCATCGCGATTTAAAGCCGTAAAACTGCGAGTTCCCGCCCCAAAAGCTTCGCGGAGAACTGAAATACGTTCGATCCGGCCAGTGGAAACGTCTGTTACCAAAGATTTTGCCAAAATTTCGGATCTTGGTATTGGTGCGGCAGCACCCACGGCCAAGTTGCCAGCAAATGAACGAAACACTACGGTGCTGCCATTTTCACTGATGCGAGCCTGGGTGCTATCCCCGTTGCCTAGCACACCTGCAGCAGTCGCGCTAGCTGCCGTGACTACTTTGGTGGTGCGGTTATAAACGTAAACATCAAACTTTCCGTTCGTATCCAACAAAACTCCGTTTGATCCTTTTCCTAAAAGATTGGATGCCAGGGACTCAAATGCAATCAAGTTGCCGTCGCCAGAGATGGAAGGAAGGAAGGAGCCACCATTAGCTTGCACGCCGGCTGGGGATCCGGTGGGCACGCTGATCAAGGTCGTAGTGGCATTGGCGAGATCGTAAAGAAAGATGTCAGTCTGCTGATTGGTGTCGTTAGCGCCCGTTCCAGAAACGAGATTACTCGCGGAGGATTGATATGCGATGTAGTATCGGGGACTTCCGGCGATAAGGTCATCAGCACCTTTGGAACTAATAACCGGGAATTTACTTTCAGCATTTCCAGCCACTCCGCCCAATTGGGAAATCAGCTTAACTTCATTCGTTAAAGTATCGCGGAGATAAATCTGGGAAATGCCGGCGGGGGCGGTCGGGGTGGATACTAAATTTGTGGCTTCAGATTGGAAGACCACATAACGTCCATCCGCTGAGATGGAGGGGCTTTCACTTAATTCATTCGATTCCGTGCCACTGGCGCTAGTTGATATACGGCTGACGGTCGGAGAATCATAAGGGCGAATAGTGACACGGGCCGCCGCGGTGATGTTTACAGCGGGTATGTCATCTGCTGCAGCTGAATCAGCGCTGCCACCGGTCACGCGGATCTTGGCTAGAAGGAAATAAGTGCCCGTGAAATTGGGTGGGAGGCGATCGGTTAAAGTATACGTTCTAGGATCAGCCGCCGTAGCGTCTTTCGGGAAAATGTCGTCGAAAAAATCTAATAGGAAATTATTATTATTTTCGGGGTCACCGTCGGTGGATAGATACACACTTACTCGAACCCGTTGCTCGCCATGTTTGTCAGAACCCGTGGCAACTTCACGACCGTAGCTGACCGTATAGCGGATGGGATCGCCGGGGTTCAGCTCGATGTTCCTCAGGTCGTCCATCACGACCGAATCTACATAAAGATCATTGGTGCGCGCATGGGCCGTCCCGGCGGCTAGAAAAAGCGAGCTCGCGAGCAATACTCCATTGAGCAGCCGCGTAAGGGAGTTTTTAAAGTAATTCATAACAAATTTATTAAGAATTTATTTATAGCCGCCTGCGGGCTACAGTTTCTTAACAATATACAATTTGGGGGCTAATCGTTGTTAGTTGCTGCGCGTGCGGGACTCGGAGCCGCTCGGGGTGACCATGGAGGGATTTTGGAAGCTGGAGCTGGAAGGCACGCCGCGCAGGTCTTGCTTCTTGAGAGAGCCACCGGGTGAAACCAGATTGGCCGTGACGAAGATCAAGAGGTTTCTCTTCTGGCTGGACTCACCCTTGGAACGGAAGGCCCGGCCGAGGTAAGGAATGTCGCCCAAGATGGGCACTTTATCGTTCACGCGCTTTACCTCTTCGCGAGTCAAGCCACCCATGACGAGGGTGGCGCCGTCCCAAACAGTCACGCGGGTTGAAATCTCGCGGGTCGAAAAGATGGGCTGGAAGAAACCAGAGGGCACCGTGACGGTGGTGTCCCCCTGAATAGCCACGGAAGAACCGCCGTATTCGACGAAGCCTTCGAACTCGGTGACGCGGGGGTTTAGCTCGAGGCTGATGGAGTAATCATCCTCCTCAACGGTCGGGGTGACTGCGAGCTCCACGCCGACATTGCGCGAGGTAAAGTCTTGGGGGGTGCCGGCCGTGATGGTGACGCCTGCGCCGCCGGCGCTGTTTGTGCCTCCGGATTGGCCGACTTCCGACTGGATCTCGCCGTAGCTTTGAGGGAAACGAAGTTCCTGAGCAACCGTGATGGAGGCGCGGTTGCCGGAGAGCACGGTGATTTTGGGAGCGCTCAACAAATCGCTGCCAGTGCGTTGGGAAAGGGCCCGGAGGGTGGCGGTGACGTCAAACTCTCCCACCATGCCACTGACGGCAGCGAGGGAACCGGCGGCGCTGCCGATGTTCACCGTGCCTGGGAGCGTGGGCGAGCTGTTGTTGATCGGAATGGTCTGCGTGGGGGTGACGATGCCGCCGCCATTGGCCGTGGAGGAACCGGTGAAAGCGCTGACCAAAGAGCGGTTTACCGTGCCAAATTCCGTCTTATAGCTACCGACCGTCTGGGTGCCGTCCTGATTCAGCAGCGGTTCGCCGGTAGTGGTATTAAAGAGCGGACTGCCACTGCCCTTGGCGCCCCAGGTAACCCCGAGCTCATCCAGAGCACCTTCGGAAACGTCCATAAACTTGGCCTCGATCTCCACCTGCCGGATATCGTTATAGCGGGCCAAAATATTGCGGATACGATCGATGTTGCGGCTGGTTTGGGTAACCAGGATGCGCGAGCCGTCGTAAGCGATGCTGGAGCTGGGGACGCTATCAAACGGAACGCCCGCGGCTTGGAGGAAGCGGCGGATGGCATCCGACTCGCCACCGCCCGAGCTGCCACCGCTGGCAGCCGGCGCAGAGGCAAAGGGATCGGCACTAGCAGAGGCGGGGGTAGAGCTGCCTCCGGAGCCAACACCCGTCATGCGGGTGACGGCCGACTTGGTGACGGGGAACTCCTCGTTGACTAGATTTACGTCGGTGCCGCTCGGCTTCAGGAGGACGAGGTCGGGCTGGATCTCGATTTGGTAGGCGGCGTTCTCGGTGATGATATCGAGAATGCGCTTCAGCGACATGTTACGCAGGGTGATATTGACCTGTGGGATGGGGGTGCCGGCGAGCTGGTTGCCGAGGACTAGGTTTACGCCACGCTCGGACTCGAGGGGGTTGGTGTCATACTCGGTGGAGAGGGCGGCCAGGGTGCTGACCACGCGGCCGAGCTCGACGCCGGTGAAGGAGACGCTGGGGATGATGATCGCGTTCAGCTTATCGGCCATCGCCTTGGAGGTCGGGTCGGTCAGGTCGTTGGTGCGGCTGCCCGGCTCGACAAAACGGCCCGGACGCTGCCAGCCCTTGGCGACCTCCTCGATCATCAGGGAACGGGTCTTTTCGCGGTTCAGGGTGCCGAGCTTGGCCTTCTCGTCCGCGATGCGTTTCAGGAAGTATTTGGCCTCGGCGTTCTCGGAGTCAGTGGTCTCGACGACCCGGAAAGTTTCTTGGGCACCATCGGTGTCTCCAGCGACGTATTGGCTGCGGCCTTTGGCGAGAAGGGCGGCGAGCTCTTTCTGCTCCCGGATGAAGCTCGGGTTAACTTTATTGATGGGCTGGAGCGGGGGATTAAGTTCCGCCTGCTCGATCTTGGCGGCTTGACGGCGGGCGGCTTTGCTCTCGGGTGAGGTCGCGGCAACGTAGGCATCGAGGGCGGCCTGGGCACCGTTGGTGTCGCCCTTTTTCAACAAAGCCTGGGACTTGGTGAGAAGGAGCTCGTTTTTGGCGACTTCGAGTTCCTCGATTTTTGCCTCGGTAAGCGTGTTGATTGGCAGGCTGCGGACGATGGCATCGTATTTGGCGGAGGCGGCTTCGAAATCGCCTTCTTTGACGAGGCGGGAGGCGGCCTTGGCCTCGACGGCGGCACTGGCGAGAAGTTGTTGCACGCGGGCCTCTTCGGCTTGGGCGAGGGCATCCACGGAAGCGTCAGCCGGGGCGGCGGGTTCCGCGTTGGGCGCAGTGGCGGCGGGTTCCGCGGAAACGACGGCGGGGGTCGTCGCCTTCGGGGCAGAAGGATCGTAGACTACCTCTTTGGGCTCGGAGACAGGGGGGGCGACCTCGACGACGACCGGTGCAGGTTGCGTGAGGCTCTGGTTCACACCGGACAAAAGGCGTTGCACGGTGACGTCGTTCGGGGCGAGGACCAGCAGCTGTTCGAAGTTGGTCTTGGCGGTGGCCAAGTCGCCGCTGTCCCGGGCGCGCAGACCCTCGGCCATCAAGCGGATTTTGGTCTCGGTCTGGCTTTGCGCCACGAGTTTTCCCGCCGGCACGGTCAGGGAAAATAGAACGGGAGTCGCAAGGAGCAGGAGCACCTTCTTCGAGAGCTTGGTGTAGTTCATTTTGGGGATAGGGGACGAAATGTGTAGGAGAGGTGGCTTAAAAACGATGCAAAAGTCGGGCGCAGGATTAGAACAGGACGCCGGCTCCGGGGGCGGGGGCGGCCATGGGATTCGATCCATCAAAGGAAGGCGGGGGAGGAGGCGGTGGCACCACAAGGATCTTGGTCTCGGTGACCTTGGGCACACCTTCCTCGCGTTTCACCTCGGCGCTGGGCGGGGTGACGGTAAGAGCACCCACGGTGAAGGTAGTGGGGCCATCTTTAAAGACATCGCCGGCCTTGGCCACTTGGAGGCTGCCATCGGGAAGCTTAAAGGTAACCTCGGGGACGCCCTCGGGGGTGCGGGTGCGGGCGTCGAGCTGGGTCTCCACGCCGGTCACGGTATCGCGCACAACAGCGAGCGCGACGGTCTCCACGATGGGTGTGCCGCCCTCGACTTGGATTTTGCGTCGCTCGGCGGAGAAGCGGACGATCTCCAGATTCAAGTCGGGGATTTTCTTACCGGTGGTTCCGAAAACGACGTCGTCCGTCTGAACCTTGAGGAAATTACCCTTGGCCTTGGGGCCCTCGCCCACGTAGCCGACCAATTGAAGGCGAAAAAGCGGCTGGGTAACCTTTACCAACTCCAAACCAAAACGGTCCTTGGGCGTGGTATCCTCGACGGGGGTGAGATCGATCACCTTTGGCGTGTAACGCGGAACCGTGACGGTGAAGCGCTTCGTCTCCACGTTGTAATAAATTTTGGGCGGAGTAAAAACGTCGAAGACCCAATTTTCGCCAGCGGTCTGCTGGGGGGCCACGGCCCACTGACGGGTCTCGGGTTTTACCACTGCCAACGAGGTGGCCTCGTATAGCGCGCCTGAAACTGGAGGAGTGACCGTCTCGCGCAGTGCGGAGATAGCGCTGTTTTGAAGCAAGGCCCAGCCACAGGCACCGAGAAAAACAAGGCCGCCGGCGGCGATGAAAAGAGTATCTTGAGTCTTGGCGGACATGGGGCTCAGGGGGTGGCGGCGGGCGCCTGGTTTTTATCAACGAGCGAGACGATTTCCACGGTGACGGTGAAGCGCGATTCGGTGGGCACGACCAAGGGCTGTTCCTCAATCACTACCGCACCATTCAGAGAGGCATCGCCAAAAACCGCCGCGGTGGCCTGCCGAGGCGTGGGCGCCTGGCCGGAGGCATCCTTATTCAAGGCCTCCACCTCCACGGAACGCACCACCACCGGGAGTTTGAAGGAGGCGAGTTCGTTCAGGAAATTGCGCAAAGCGGAGGTGTAGCCAGTGAAGGTGATGCGGAAAGGCTGGGTTTCCACAAACCCGGGGACGCGGGCGGAGGTGCCCGGATCGATGGTGAAAAAATCACCCGCCGAATCAGAATATCCGGACGAAGGGGAAGCCTGCCCGGCGGCGAGAGCCTCTTCCTGCAAGCGTTTCTCCTCGGCCGAGAGCGGTCGCTCGCGTTGCAGGCCAATGAACTCTGCCGGTTGTGAGGCAATCAAGGCCGTCATCAAATATTCCGCATACTGCCGCTGAATGAACACGGCGGGAATCAACTCCGCCTCGGGCCCGGTCTTGGCGTAGTCAGTGAAGCCGAAACGGGTATCCAGAGCAGTGCGGATAGAGGCGGCCTCGGCGGCGGCGCGCACACGCTCGACGTAATACGACAGATCGAAATAGGCGTCGGTGGAGGTGGCGGGGACCTTGGCGGAAGCAATTTTTTGAGCGACCTCGCTGGTGGAGCGAAGCTCGCCGCGGATCTCCTCGCGCACTTTTTCCACTTGGGCGCGGGCGGCTTCGACTGTCGCGAGATTTTCCCTCGACGGAAAAGGATTCTCCGAGGCAAAGCCCTGCAGCATCTGCTTCTTCTGTTCGGTCTGAGCCCGCTCCTGCCGGATCAGGCTGCTTTGGCTAAAAAGCAGCCAGGCCTGACCGGCGGTCAGGGCGCCCGCCAGCAGCATGGAAGTATAAAAAACGGGATGGGATTTAAAGCTGGCCATGGGGTCAGAGGGGGCGCGCGGGATCGATCACGAGAATGAAGTCAAAACGCAGAATTCCAGGGGTATTGGCGTCGAAGCTTTCCTTCTCGACGGCGGAGATAAACTGGGAATCCACGAAACTGGCAAGGAGGGTCTTAACCCGCTCGTAAGAATCGGGCGAAACGCGAGATACTGGATTATTACGGTCGAGCAAACGACCGCTGACCTGCAGGCGCAGGACTGGTTTCAGGGGATTGCCGTTGGCATCGAGCTGGGGCTCGGTCGGGACCGGCTCGGCACCGAAAAGACCGCCGGCGGCGGCATCGGCCGGGCCGCTGCGCAGCACTTGCAGACTTTCGAGCCAGACATCCTCGACCTTGACCAGACGGTCCTGAAGATCGGAGAAGAAGTTGATCCAGTTATTCTTGGACTCGGAAAGGCTTTGCACCGCGGCAATTTCGGCCTTGGCTTGCTCGAGGGCCTCCAGGTTTTCCTTGAGCTTAGACTGGACGACCTGCAGCGGGAGGATGCCCTTGTTGACTTCTCCCACTTGGGACCGGGCGGCGGCCAGCGTGCGGGAAGACTGGACGACGAGCGGCAAGAGCGAGGCAGCGACTAGCGCGGCCGCGGCGATCAACATCGGCTGGCGTTTACGAAAGGCCAGTTTGGAGGCGATTGCCGGAGGCAGGAGGTTGAGGACCTTCCGGCCGCGGGCAGGCGGGAGCGCGAGACCGATGAGGCTGGCCAGCACCGGGGCGAGCGCCGCCGCCTGACCCGCTCCGGATCCAATACCGACACGCCGGAAGGGATCGAGAGGCTCGACCGGCATTTTGAGTTTTTCCTGCAACTGGCCGGGCAAATCGGCGAGCACGGAACCACCCCCGGTCAGATATAGCGCGACCGGTTGCTCGGTGCCGCTCTGCCGCCGGTAATTCACAATCGAACGGGTAAGCTCCAGATGGAGCTTGGAAATGAAACTGGCAACCGCATGCCGGACCGCGAGGCGGATCGGAGAAGCCTCCGGCAAGTCGCTTTCCCCGTTGAGGATCTGAACTTTCAGACTTTCGGCGTGAGTAAAGTCGTTTTTAATCTCGTCCGCGATCGCCTGGGTGAGGGTATTGCCCGCCAGCGGAATCGTGCGGACAAAAAACCGGTCGGCATCCACGAAAATCAAATTGGTCGAACGAGCCCCGATATCCGCAATGATTGCGGTGCCAGTGATTTCTGGATAATTATAACGGAAACAACGAGTTACAGCCACGCTAGATGGCGTCACCGAGACAACGGAAAGCTTGGAGGAAGTGAGTGCGGCGCAGGCTCCCTCGACGACCTCGGTCTTGGCTGCGGCGAGCATCAACTCGAGGTCCAAACCCTGCTCGGAGACGACCTCGTAGTCCCAAATCACCTCGTCGAGTGAGTAAGGAATATTCTGCTGCGCCTCGAATTGCACGATTTTGGCGCGCTTCGACACGTCAACCGTGGGGATCTTGATAAACTTGCCCAGAATGTGATGGCCGGGTAAGCCGACCGCGGCCGCCCCGGAAAACTTCTCGCGGCGCGCCGTGTCGGCCAGCGCCTGGGCGATCATCGAGGTCCACTCCTCCTCCAGGGACGCATCGGGATTGAAGGCGTCGAGGGCCAGTTTCTCAAGCTGTAAGCGACCGGCCTTGTCGCTGCTCAAAAGGCCGCAAACGAGGTGACCGGCGCCGCAATCCACTGCGAGAACGCGGGGTAAGGACATAGGGGAAAGGTTTTGTTTTTCAGTAGTGATTATTTCCAGCAAGCCGAAACTTGCGGGAAACTAGCGCTGAGCCTCGCGGCGCAGACACGTCGGGGCGCGCCGCTGGGGATCGTGAGCGAAGGGCGTGAGATACTGGGGCAGGAGCAAGCCCTCGTTGGCCGCCGCTTCGGCGCCCACCTTGTCGCGAAAATTTTTGACTCGTTCGCCGGTCTTTAAATCTGGCGCGATCGCGCCGCGCGCCGCCGCTTGCGGCTCCCCCCCGACTTCGAGATCTACCAAATAATATTTTACATCAGACCGGAGCTTGTCGCGACGCACAAGCTCGGGTGGTAAGTAAAAACGCACCTGGGCCCTGCCGCCCTCGAGCGTGATCGCTTCGCAGCTGGCGCGGTAAAAAACCGTCCGGGCCTCGCCCTTCGCATTGGTCGCCTCGCAAGCCAGGCTCAAAAGGATGCGCACGCGATCGACAAATTCTCCCGTCACCGCCTTGCCGCCGGGGCGCACCTCGAGCTCCACCTCGGCCTCGAGCCATTGGTCGTTATCCAGACGCGGCATCGTGAACTTGATCCCGGCGACCGCGACCTGCGGCACCGGTGCGGCAGCCGGGGTGGACTGCGCAAAGGCCTGTAACGAGATAGCAAATACCAAGATCGCCAGGGTAACGATGAACGGAGGGAACTTCATGGGCGGGAGTTACATGCTTGGCCATGCGGGCGGGCGCGTCACGCTTAAAGTCCTTTGCAAGGGCGCTTGCACGCGGACCCGCGACCGTCGTTTCTCTCCACCCATTCGCATGTCCTCCCCAGATCCCCAGCCCCCGTCCGCCCTGCTTGGCTACAAAATAGCGGTCCTAGTGTTCATCCAGAATACCCAAGGCGAACAACTCCTTCTCTTGCGGGCCAAGCCGCCCAACCTTGGCACCTGGTCCCCCATCGGCGGCAAGCTCGAGACCGCCACCGGCGAATCGCCCTTCGAGTGCGCCGTGCGCGAGACCCGCGAAGAAACCGGCCACGAAATCACCACCGCTGACCTGCATCTGTTCGCCATGATCGCGGAAAAAGCCTACGAGGGTGCCTCCCACTGGCTTTTGTTCCTTTTTCGCTGCGACCGCCCCCTCGACCACCTGCCCGCCACAATGGAGGAGGGGGGGTTCGGGTTTTTTTCCCGCGAAGAAATCGAACGCCTGCCCCTGCCCGAGACCGACCGGGAGGCCCTCTGGCGTATTTATGATCAACACCGGCACGGCTTCGTCGCCCTGCGCGCCGACTGCTCGCCCGGGCAACCATTGGACTTGGTCGTCGAACAAATCACCTCCACGCCTTGACCCACGGCAGCGGGAATCGCTCTTGATTTCCCCGTCCGCCGAAGAACACTGCCACTTTTCCATTTCTCAACCACCGCCCTTACACGTGAGCAAGAAGCCCTCCGCCCCCGCCGAAACCGGCGTCGCCCCCGCCGCCACGCCATCCCTGCCCAGCCCCCACGCCCAAGCTCCGGCCAACGCCGCGCTGACCGCTGAGCAAAAGATCGAGCTTTACCGTAAAATGGTGCGCATCCGTCGTTTCGAGGAACGCTGCCTCCCCGTTTACAACGCCGGCAAGATCGGTGGCTTCCTCCACCTTTACATCGGCCAGGAAGCCGTCGCCGTCGGCGCCTGCTCGCTCATGGGCAAGGATGATCACGTGATCACCGCCTACCGCGACCACGGCCACGCCATCGCCGTCGGCATGGATACCAAGCCCCTGATGGCCGAGCTCTACGGCAAAGTCACCGGTTGCTCCAAGGGCAAGGGCGGCTCCATGCACTACTTTGCCCCCGATCTGAATTACTGGGGCGGCCACGGCATCGTCGGCGGCCAGATCCCCCTCGGGACCGGCCTTGCCTACGGCGTAAAATACCAGGGCAAAAAAGGCGCCGCCATGGCTTTCATGGGCGACGGTGCCGTCAACCAAGGCGCCGTGCACGAGGCCTATAATCTCGCCGCACTCTGGGACTTGCCCGTCCTGTTCGTGATCGAGAACAACCGCTACTCCATGGGCACCTCCCAGGAACGCTCCTCCGCCGGGGAGCTCGGCAAACGCGCCGAGGCCTACGACATGAAGTGGTATGTCTGCGGCGGCCACGATATTTACGAAGTCCGCGCCACCCTCGACGAAGCCCTCCGCTGCGCCCGCGAACAACACAAACCGGCCGTGGTCGAGATCGATACCTACCGCTACCGCGGCCACTCCGTCGCCGACCCCGATAAAACCTACCGCGATCGCAAGGAGATCGAGGACTACCGCAATACCAAGGACCCGCTCCAGATTTTCCAAAACCAACTGGTATTCGAGAAAGTCCTCACGGATACCCTCATCGCCGAGATCGACACCGCCGCCCGCGCCGAGGCCGACCGCGCCGTTGAATTCGCCGAAGCCTCCCCCTTCCCCACCGCTGAGGATATCCAGAAGGATGTTTACTGGGAGACCGACCAACCCCAGCGCACCAGCGAAGGCCGCATCTTCTTTAACAGCATCGATTAAACCTATTTCCGCTTTTCCCCGTTTTCGCTTTTCCAATGGCCACCCTCACCTACCGCGAAGCCATCCGCGCCGCCCTCTCCGAAGAAATCGAACGCGACCCGAACGTCGTCATCCTGGGCGAGGAAGTCGCCCAGTTTAACGGCGCCTACAAGGTCACCGAGGGCATGCTCGAGAAGTATGGCCCGAAGCGCATCGTCGACACCCCCATCTCCGAAGCCGGCTTCATCGGCATGGGCATCGGCGCCTCCATGCTCGGTATCCGCCCCGTGATGGAGCTGATGTTCTGGTCCTTTTTCTCCGTCGCCTACGACCAGATCGTCAACAACGCCGCCAACGTGCGCTACATGTCGGGCGGCCAGATCGCCTGCCCCATCGTCATCCGCGGCCCCGCCAACGGCGGCACCAACGTCGGCGCCACCCACTCCCACACCCCGGAAAACATCCTCGCCCACCACCCGGGCCTGAAGGTGGTCGTGCCCTCCAACGCCGCCGACGCGAAGGCGCTGATGAAGACCGCCATCCGCGACAACGACCCGGTGATGTTCCTCGAAAACACCCTCCTCTACGGCATCCCCGGGGAGGTGCCCGAGGGCGACATCACCCTGCCCTTCGGCCGCGCCGCCATCGCCCGCGAGGGCAAGGACCTCACCATCGTCGCCTACGGCCGCTGCGTCGTCCACTCCCTCGCCGCCGCCCAGCAAATGAAGGCCGAAAAAGGCCTCGATATCGAGGTGATCGATCTCCGCACCATCCGCCCGCTGGATGTGAACACTATCTTGAAGTCCGTCGCCAAGACCCATCGCGTCCTGATCGTCGAAGAACAGCGCCCCTTCTGCTCGGTCGGGACCATGCTCGCCGCCACCATCCAGGAGGAGGCCTTCGACGAACTCGACGCCCCCATCCTTCGCGTCGGCACCATCGATGCCCCCGCCATCTACGCCCCCCCGGTCGAAAAACAATTCCAGCTCCCCAACCCCGATCGCGTGATCGCTGGCATCCTCAAGGTGATGCGTTGAGCGCATTACCTCGCGACGAAGTCTGAAGTTTAAGATTAAGTTTCAGACTTCGGCCCAAGACCGAGCCACGCGCAGAGCTCATTCCCTTCCACCTTAATCTTCCCCCTTAACCTTTCACAAAATGGCCCAAGTCATCACCATGCCAAAACTCAGCGACACCATGACGGTGGGCACGCTGGTCAAATGGCTTAAAAAAGAAGGCGACGTCGTCAAATTCGGCACCCTTCTCGCCGAGATCGAGACCGATAAAGCCACCATGGAGTTCGAGTCCTTCGGCGAAGGCACGATCCTGAAGCTCTACGCCGCCGCCGGCTCCCAAGTCGCCATCGGCGACCCCCTCTGCGCCGTCGGCGCCCCCGGCGAGGCCGCCCCCGCCGCGCCAGCGCCAGCGGTCGCAGCCCCCAGCACCCCGGCCCCCGCTCCGAGCCCCGCGCCCGCCCCCGCGCCAGCCGCTCCTGCTCCAGCCCCCGCGCCCACTCCGGCCCCCGCCCCGGCCCCGCTCCGCACCGCCGGCGAACGCGTCAAAATCTCCCCGCTCGCGAAAAAACTCGCCGCCTCCAAGGGCCTCGACCCCGCCCTGATCAAAGGCTCCGGCCCCTCCGGTCGCATCGTGCGGGCCGACGTCCTCGCCGCCGAAACGGCTGGCACCGCCAAGACCGGCTCCACGGCCAAACCCCACTCCGCCGCCGCATCCGCGATCGGTGGACTCGCCGCCAAGGGCCCCATCCAGGAAGAGCGCGCCGTCGCCGTCTCGAACATGCGCGGCGTCATCGCCAAGCGCCTCATCGAGTCGAAGATCACCGCGCCGCACTTCTACCTCGAAATCGAGGTCGACGCCGAACCCCTCGCCGCCCTCCGCACCCAGCTCAACACCGGCCTAGAAAAAGCCGGCATCAAGCTCTCGGTCAACGACTTCATCCTCAAAGCTAGTGCCGAGGCCCTGCGCAAGGTCCCCGAGGTCAATGCCTCTTGGGAGGGCACCCAAATCCGCTATTTTGGCGGCGCCCACGTGTCCTTCGCCGTCGCCCTGCCCGACGGCCTCATCACCCCGGTGATCCGCGATAGCCATGAGAAGTCCGTCTTCCAGATCAGCACCGAGGCCAAGGCCCTCGGCAAACTCGCCAAGGACAAGAAGCTGAAGCCCGATCAATACACCGGCGGCACCTTCTGCGTCTCCAACCTCGGCATGATGGGCATCCCGAAGTTCTACCCCATCATCAACACGCCCAACGCCGCCATCCTCGGCGTCGGTGCCGCCGTGACGAAACCCGTCGTGAAAAACGGCCAGCTCGCCGTGGGCAGCGTCCTGACCCTCACCCTGAGCTGCGACCACCGCGTGGTCGATGGCGCCGTCGGCGCCCAGTTCCTCGGTGCGCTCAAGGGGCTGCTCGAGGCCCCCGCCTTGCTGTTGGTTTAAGCCCGGATACCGCGATTTTCGCGGAATCCGGATCAAAGGGGCGGGCGGCACGCAGCCACCAAACCCAAGGTCAAATAGCCTGCCGGCCGGCGCCGCCGGCAGGTAAAGCGGCGGGGTCTGGCGCCACTTCGGAGGTCGATCCTTCGGGCGTCTCCACGCTGGCCGTGCCGGTGAGTTGCACGAGATCACGCAGCGAGACGAAGTGCTGGCTGAGGTCGAAGTCGCCGTCGAGGCCTCCCACCACCTGATTAAAAAGGTTTTTCTTGGACGCCTTGAGCGCCTCGATGCGCTCCTCGATCGTGCCGGCCGTGACCATGCGATAGACGAAAACGGTGCGCTTCTGGCCGAGCCGGTGCACGCGGTCCACCGCCTGCGCTTCGACCGCCGGATTCCACCAGGGATCGAGCAGGAAAACATAGTCGGCCGCGTGCAATGTGATGCCCGTGCCCGCCGCCTTGAGCGAGACCAGCATGACCGCCGCCCCCTCGGCGGCCTGGAAGGCCTGCACCGGGCGCTGCCGGTCCAGCGTCATACCGGTCAACTCGTGACGCGGCAGATCAGGGAAGTGTTTGAGCAAAGCCTCCTTCACCCGGTCGAGCAGCATGACGAACTGGGAGAAAATCACGACCTTGTGGCCGCTGCCGACGATCTCAGCGAGTTTCTCGACCAGCAGGGTGATTTTGCCGGAATCGGCCAGCGGCGACTTGCGCCACGGCAGCATATCCGGATCGCAGCACACCTGCCGCAGCCGCGTGAGCAGGGCGAGGAAGCCGAAACTCTTTTCGCGCATCGCCGCGCCCACGTCGTCGCCAAGGCGGGAAAGACCCTCGTTGCAGATGCGGGCGTATTCCTCCCGCTGCACATCGCTCAGCGGACAGATGAGCTCCATCTCCTGCTTGGGCGGCAGCTCAGACGCCACCTCGGCTTTGGTGCGGCGCAACATGAACGGCGCGAGCTGGGCCCGCAGCCGCGAGAGCGTGCCGGCGCGGTCGGCAGCGATGGCATTTTCAAAGGCCACGCGGGAACCAAGTAACCCGGGCAAGAGATAACGGAAGATGGACCAGAGATCGAGCTGGCGGTTCTCCAGCGGAGTGCCGCTCAACACGATGCGATGAGCCGCGCGGATGGCGAAACAAGTCTGGGTGACCTTCGCGTCGGGGTTTTTGATGAACTGGCCTTCATCGAGAACCGCGTAGCCGAAGCGGTGCTTGGCCAGCATGGCGCGGTGCTTGCGCAGCTGGGTGTAGCTGGAAAGCCAGATACAAGGCGCGCCGCGGGTGGAAAAATCGTTTCCGGTCTTGAGGATATCAATCGCGAGCTCGGGGTGGAAGCGGGCGATTTCCTCTCGCCAGACCGGGACCACACTGGCGGGGCACACGATGAGACTGGGCAGGTCCTCAAGGCGGCGGGTCGCCAACAGGGTGATCACCTGGAGCGTCTTGCCCAGACCCATCTCATCCGCCAGCAAGCCGTGGCAACCCTTGTCCGCGAGGTGCGCCATCCACTCGACGCCGCGCCGCTGGTAGGAGCGCAGCCGCTCGGGCAAATCCGGCGCGGCCTGCGGGCCCTTCAAAACGCTCTCCCGCCAGGCGGCCAACTCGGGCGAAAGGGTGAGTTTGAAACGGGCATCACTGAAGAGGGAAAAAATCAGGTAGGGCGACATCGCGCCGTCGCCGTGCGTCTCGGCCGCGTCTTTTTCCCAAGCGCGCACCACCGCGAGCTTCTCCACCGGCAGCGTCACGATGCCCACGCTCGGGAGAATCACCGGCGTGGTGTTTTTCGCCGTGAGGGTCTTGACCTCCGCCTCGGTGAGGAGGCGCTCGCCGGCCTTGAAAATCCAGCGGAGATCGAGCGCCGACTCCAGCCCCGCGCCCTTCGCACCACGCCGGGTGGTGGCGGCGACTGCTTCGATGGTCACATCTTGCGGGCCCTTGAGCAACAGGGCTGAGGCAGGATCGAGATCGATGCCGAAGATTTTTTTCCAGGCCGGCAAAGTGGAACGCAGGAAATTCGGAATCTCTGGCACCGAACCCAGCAGGTAAACCCCCGTCTCCTGACGATACAGGAAATGCGCTTTGCGGGCGTAGGAGGCGAGGCCGATGAGCTTGGCGCGCTCCCCCGAGCCGACCGCCGGCAAACCCGGCGCACGCGAGCCCGGCCCGAGCGCAGGCACGCGGGATTTATCCGCCGCCAGCCACCAGGCGGAAAAGCCCAGCCCCTCCTCGGTGGTGGCAAAAGCCAGCAGCAAAGTGCGCGTGCCCTTGGCCAGAACCGAAGGCGGCGCACTCGGCGCACTGGAACGCGCCGCACCGATGGCCGCTGGACCGCCCGACACCGCCCCACCCGGCCGCACCGGGGCGGTGCGGCGATCGGGCGCGAGAGCCTTGGCCGAAGTGTGGCCGTGGCCTGCGCTGGATGACTCCGGAGCAAGCGCCGGCCAATCCTCGGGAAGCGGAGAAATCTCATCCGCCACGAGCTCCTCGATCTCATGCAGACCGGCCACGGCGAGAGCCTTGGCGGCATCAAGATCCGTGGAGGAGGAACGCACCGCAAAACCCTTTTCCGCCCACTCGATGACCGCGTATTCATCACGCTTGTCGATCCGGCGGTGAACGATGGCATCGGTCGCGGTCAGTTCCAGCTCGCGCACTTCGCCATCACGATAGATGGCGTGGCCCCGTTCGAGCTGCTCGGCGGTGAAATAGGTCTCCCAGTTGTGCTCCAGCCGGGTAAACCAGAATTCCAGCGAGTGTGGGGTGTAGACGCGCTTCGGGCCGTGGTTTTGCATCCGCGAAAGGTCCCAACGGAAGGGCCCCGCCGCCTGCATTCAACCCTTATTTCACTCGGCGCAGAATTGTCGCGATCGCCGCCAGCGTCCGATCGGTTGCCCCGCGCCCTCCGGCCTGCCAGCGCCGCCCGGCCTCCCCCAGGCGCACCCGCTCGGCCGGCCCAGCCGCAAGTTCGCGCACGCGGAGGGCAAGTTGCTCCACATCCGCAACCTTCACCGCTGCGCCGGCGGCGACGAGTTCGCGGGCGATGACGCGGAAGTTGGCCACCCCCGGCCCAAACAACAACGCCCGCCCCTGCGCGGCCGCCTCCACCGGGGTCTGGCCTTCGGTATGGGGCGGCAGGGTTTTACCGACAAAAACCAGCTCCGCGAGGGTCAACAGGCGGGCAAGTTCACCGGTGGTGTCCGCCACGGCCACATCGACCTCGCCCGCCGCCGACCCACGCGATCGCAGATGAAACCGCACACCGGCCGCCACCAGCAGCGCCTCGACCTCGCCGCGGCGCTCGGCGTGACGCGGGACGAGAAGAAGTTTCCAACCCGCCGCCGCGACCCCGCGCCACGCCGCGAGCAAGGCCGCCTCCTCGCCCGGCCACGTTGAGGCCCCCAGCAGAAGTGGCGCATTTCCCACCCCCAGCTCCTCGCGCCAGCGGGTGCGTTCCCCGGGGGAAAGCTCGGGGGGGGTGGCGTCGAGCTTGAGGTTGCCCGTCACCTCGATGCGCTCCGCCGCCACTCCGAAGGCCGCAAACCGTTCCGCATCGGCCGCACTCGCCGCCAGCACGCGGTTGAGTCCCCCGACTAGCAACCGCGCCAGCGGGCCAAGCCGGCGCATCCGGCCAAAACTCCGATCAGAGAGCCGGGCATTGACCGCCACGGCCGGGACGCCGCGCCGGGATGCTTGGGCCAGATGCTCCGGCCAGCGTTCTCCCTCGGTCAACAAAGCCAGATCCGGCGCCACCACCCGCCAGGCCCGGGCCGAGCAAGGCCAGAAGTCCAAAGGGAAATAGCCGAGCCCGAGCACCCAGCCCTTGGCCAGGTAACGCTCTGCCGCCAACGCATAGCCGGTGCTGGTCGTGGTGCTGAGATAGACCTCCACCGTCGGATCCCCCCGCCAGGCCGACAGCAGCGGCGCGACCGCGTTCAACTCACCAACACTCACCGCCTGCAACCAAATGCGACGCACCCCCGAACGCTTGGGCGGCAAAGCCGGCACCGCCCCGAAACGCTGCCCGAAGTGCGCACCATAGCCGCCGCGCCGCCGCATCCGCCAACCGTAGTAGGGCGCGGCCAGCAGAACCAAGGGGAGAAAGAGAAGGCGATACAACCAGAGCATGCGATAAATCCAAACCGTTTAGGAACCCGAAGCCCCGCGCGCGCTCAAAACAATTCACCGCCCGGCCTTTTTCCTTGGTCTCCGCCCCGGGTCCGGCGGTCATCCTCCCATGCGCTTCCCCCGCTTCCTCCTCACCGCCACCCTGCTGCTGGCAGGGGCCGTTCTCTCCCTGACCGCCGGCGATACCCGCCCACCGCTGCTGTTTCCCCCTGCCGCCGGTTCGACCGACCTCGCGCCCGACCCCGCCCTCGTCGCCGGCTTCCTGCCCAACGGCCTGCGCTACGCCGTCCGCGCCAACCCCGAGCCCCGCGCCCGCGCCGCCCTCCGCCTCGTGGTCGCCGCCGGCTCCCTCCACGAGACCGAGGCCCAGCGCGGCCTCGCCCATTTCCTCGAGCACATGGCCTTCAACGGCAGCGAACACTACGCACCCGGCACGCTGGTGGATTTTTTCCAGCGCATGGGCATGAACTTCGGCGGCGATACCAACGCTTACACCTCTTTCGACCGCACGGTCTATATGCTCGACCTGCCCGACACCCGGCCGGAAACCCTCGCCGAGGGCTTCCGGGTGTTATCCGATTTTGCCGGCCGCCTGCTGCTGAAGCCCGAGGAAATCGAACGTGAACGCGGCGTGATCCTGGCCGAAAAACTCGCCCGCGATTCGGCCGACTACCGCGCCGCTATCGCCGGTTACCAGTTTTTCCTGGGAGCCTCGCTGCTCCCAGAACGCCTGCCGATCGGTGTCGAGCCGGTGCTCAAAACCGCCGGTCGCGACCAATTTTCGGATTTCTATGACTCCTGGTATCGCCCGTCCCGCCTCGCCGTGATCGCGATCGGCGACCTCGATCCCGCCGCGGTGGAGACCCAGCTACGCGAGGCCTTCGCCCCCCTCGCCGACCGTGGTCCCGCCCGCGCTGCCCCCGACTTTGCCGCCTCGCCCGATCCAGCCGCACCGCGCTTTGGCCACCATCACGAACCGGAGGCCAGCGCCACCACGGTGTGCTTCCAAGTCGTGCGCGCACCCGACCCCGCGCCCGACACCGCCGCGAAACGTCTGCGCGAACTGCCCCGCGAGCTCGCCTACGCCATGCTTAACCGCCGCCTCGCCGAGCTCGCCAAGGCCGAGACCGCCCCCTTCGTCCGCGCCGTCGCCGGCCACGATGGCTTCCCCGCCGTGTTCGAGGGCGCCGAGTTTAATCTTACCGCCCGCCCCGGCCAATGGGCCGAAACCCTTTTCGTCGGCGAAAACGAGCTGCGCCGCGCCCTGAGTTTTGGCTTCCGCGCCGCCGAACTGCGCGAGGCCGTCGCCAGCCTGCGCAACAACCTCGAACAAGCGGTCAAGACCGAGGCCACCCGCCGCTCCGAAGAACGCGCCGACGCCTTGGTGGACGCGTTTATCGAAGGCACTATCCCCACGACTCCCGCCGCCAATCTCGCCCTGCTCGGACCCGCCCTCGACCGCGCTACCGTCGTGGAATGCCACGAAGCCTTGCAGGCCGACTGGAGCAGCCCCGCCGGCCTCCGCGTCGCCGTGATCGGCAACACCGCGCTCGGCGACGGCGCGCCCGGCTCCGCCGCAGCCGAGGTGGCCCGCGCCTACGCAAACGCCGGGGCGACCGCGGTCTCCGCCCCGGCCGAACGCATCGACAGCCCTTGGGCCTATGCCGACTTCGGAACCGCCGGAGCCATCGCCTCGCGCCATCGGGTCGCGGACCTCGAAGTCGAGCAAGTCGTCTTCGCCAACGGCGTCCGCCTGAACCTGAAGCGCACCCCCTTCGCGGTCGGCTCCATCTCGCTTCTAGCCCGCATCGGCGACGGCCAGTTGACCGAGCCGCGCGACCAGCCCGGTCTCGCCTTCTTCGGCAACGTGGCCTTCACCGCCGGCGGTCTGGGTAAACACTCCGACGACGAGCTCCGCCGCATCCTCGCCGGCCGCAACGTCGGCCTGGCCCTGAAGATCGCGCCGGACGCGCTGGCCTTTACCGGCGACACCACCCCGGCCGATCTCACCCTCCAGCTCCAGCTGCTCGCCGCCCAGATCTCTGACCCCGGCTACCGCACCGAGGCCGAACTCACCGCCCGCCGCCAGCTGGAGCCCTTCTATGCCCGCCTCGCCACCGATCCCTCCGGCCCGCTCAAGATTGACGCGCCTCGCCTCCTCGCCGCCGGCGACCCGCGTTTCGGCCTGCCCCGCCTGGAGGAAGCCCGCGCCCGCACCCTCGCCGAACTCCGCGCCTGGCTCGCCCCCCAGCTCGGTGCCGGCCCGATCGAGCTGAGCCTGGTCGGCGACCTCGAGCCCGACACCGCCATCGCCGCCGTCGCCGCGACCTTGGGCGCGCTCCCACCCCGCCAGCCCAAAGCCGCCCGGGACGAGTTGCGCCGCGTCTCACTCGCCCCCGCCGGGGACCAAGCCCTGACCTACGCCGGCGCGATCCCGAAGGACGTCCTCGCCCTCTTCTGGCCCACCGCCGACGCCAGCGACATCGGCCGGGTGCGCCGTCTTAACCTGCTCGCCGAGATCCTCGGCAATCGCCTGCTCAAAACCATCCGCGAGGAGCTGGGCGGCAGCTACAGCCCGAACGCCAGCAACCAAACCAACGACACCTTCCCCGCCTATAATTTCATCGCCGCTCAAATCGTGCTCAACCCCGACGACCTCGCCCGCATCCGCCCGGCTGTCCTCAGCGTCGCGGCCGATCTCGCCGCCAAGGGTATCGAGGCGGATGAGCTCAACCGCGCCCGCCAGCCCATCCTCACCATGCTGCGCGAGAGCGAGCGCACCAACGCCTACTGGGTGCGCACCGTGCTCGGCGCCGCCCAGGAACGCCCCTGGCTGCTCGACTGGGCCCGCAACCGCCACGCCGACTACGAAGCCGTCACCCTGGAACAGTTAAACGCCCTCGCCCGCGATTACCTCGACCCCGCCCGGGCCATCGTCTTTGTGATCAAACCCGCCGCGCAATAACCCCCGCCTCCGCCAAGCTTCACGCTGCGCGGCGACCTTTACCGGGCGCCGCCTTTAGGAGCGGGCAGGCCGGCGGGCGACGCGGCGATGGGCGCGACATGTTTCTGACCGAGAGCCGAGAGAACGGGCCGAGCCAGCGCCAAGGTGGCGGGTATGCTCTTGGGCGCGAGCGGGTGCAATACATGGGCCTGAACAAGGGCCAGCATCAGAATGAAGCCCGTCACCGCCCCGCCCGCCGCAGCCACCCACCCCTCGGCGTCGCTAGGCAATTGAAAGTCTCGTTTCGCCCGCAAGCTGAGTGCCCAGCACGCCACCGGCACAAATAAGGCGAGAAACAAGGCTCCATACGCAACCGGTAGCCAGAAGGCCAGATCCAGACTCGCATCCTCTGCGCGCAACTCGGTGACAGCGCTGCGCCACAGCCGGTCCGCCAGCCGGAAGCCGAGCCAGGCCCCACCCGCCAGCCACCAAGCCGCCAGCGAGCCGAAGCGAGGCCCGGCGACGAGCCCGCCACAGAGCAGCCCCACCACCAGCCCCAGAACCATCCAGTCGTTTATGTATTGCATGGCGGCTTGAGAAAAATCGCGGCGTTCAACCCTCGAAAACACCGAGCGCACGCACGGCGTCGTCCACCCAGACGCGACCACTGGCGATCTTGGCGCAGGCGTCTTCGCGCATGTCGGTGAAGCCGCCCGCCGCCAGCGCCGCGCGCAATTCCTGCTCCGATTCCCCGCCCGTTACCCAGGCACGCACCTTGGTATCCACCCGCATGATCTCGAATACCCCGGTCCGGCCCAGAAAGCCCTGCTGGCACTTGGGACAGCCCTTGGCCGAAGGTCCCGCCACTCGTTCGGGCAGCGCCACCCGGAGATGAGGGGAGGAGAAAAAAGCCCGCGTATCCGCGTCAGGCACCGTCCACACCCGGCACGCCGGACACAACTCACGCACCAGACGCTGCGAGATCAGCATGCGCACTGCCGCGGCCAAGACCTGGCGGTCCAGATCCAGATTTCGCAAGGCGGTCAAAGCGCCCACCGTGTCGCGCGCGTGCATGGTGCTGACCACCAGATGCCCGCTCATCGCGGCGCGCACGCCGATACGGAACGACTCCGGATCACGCATCTCGCCGACAAAGATGATGTTGGGGTCCTGCCGCAAAACCGTGCGCAAGCTCGTCTCAAAGGTCACACCCATCTTCGGGTTGATGCCAATCTGAGTCGCGTGGGGCAGCGCATATTCAACCGGATCTTCAATCGTTACCGTGTTGACCGACGGGCCGGAGATCTCCTGCAGAAGGGCGTAGGAAGTGGAGGTTTTACCCGAACCGGTGGGTCCCGCCACCAGCACCAGGCCCTCCGGCTGGCGCAGATGCCGGCGGATGGAGTCGCAGGCCTCGGCGTCGAGTCCGATCTTGCTCAAGTGCAGCAACGAGGCGGGACGATTCAAAAGCCGTAGCGCCACCTTTTCCCCGGATAGAGCTGGAGAGGTGGCGATGCGCACGTCCAAGACATGGCCGGAGGCGGGGTCGGTCCAGCGGAAACGCCCGTCCTGCAGTTGATTACGATCGGCGGTATTGAGATCGGCAAAGACTTTGTAGACCGAAACCAGCATCTCCCCCGCCCGGCGCTCGCAACGCAAATGCTCCCGCATGAGGCCAAACTGGCGAAAGCGCACCACGTAGCCTTTTTCCTGCGCTTCGAGATGGATATCGCTGGCTCCGGCCACGAGGGCGGCCGCTAGTATATCGTGCGCGGTCTGCTCGTAGCCAGCCGGATCCGGTTCGCGGGAACGCAACGCGACCACCCAAGCCCACGCGCGAGGCGCCAGGTGCACGACCCAGCCTAGCGGCCCCCCCACCAGACTAAGTGCATTGGCCCACGGTTGCCACTTACTATCCAGCCCGCTGAGGCGAGCACTCCAGACGGCACCAGTCATCCACCCGCCCAAAAGCACGGCGTCCCAGGCCAACGCAAGTGACTGTGCATCAATAAATACGCTCCAGCGCATCGCAGGTAAAAAGAGGAGTGGAGTGATCGACGGAAGGCATAGGCGCGCCCCGAAAAAGCGGGCTGTATGTGGGTGCACAGAGTGCCCCATGTTGTCAAATGAACCTAGGTGGCCTCAAACTCCGCCATGGCCCACTGAACCCAAGAAGGCAGAACGGGGGAAGGCGATGCTCCGGCCGCCCCCGCCTCAAGTGGCCTTAATTCTTGAGAATCTGGATGAAGGTATCGGGCGGGATATTCACCTTACCGATCATCTTCATCTTCTTTTTGCCCTCTTTCTGCTTGTCGAGGAGCTTGCGCTTACGGGAGATATCACCTCCGTAACACTTGGCCGTCACGTCTTTGCGCATTTCCTTCACATTATCGCGGGCGATGATCTTGCCGCCGATGGCAGCCTGAATGGCGACTTTGAACATCTGGGGCGGGATGATCTCAGCCAGCTTTTCGCAAAGCACGCGGCCCTTGCCCTCGGCTTTTTCGCGGTGAACGATGCTGGAGAAGGCATCGACCGGATCGCCGTTGATCATGATATCCATCTTTACGAGGTCGCTCTGCACGTAGTTACCGAGCTCATAGTCCATCGAGCCATAGCCGTGGGTGATGGATTTCAGGCGATCGTTGAAATCGACCAGGATCTCGTTCAGCGGAAGCGCGCAGCTCAGCATCACTCGTTTATCGTCAAGCGTATCGGTGTGATCGCAGACACCGCGCTTTTCCATGATCAGGGACAGGATGTCGCCCATCGAATCATTGGGTATGTGGATGGAGGCGCGGATGGTCGGTTCGCTGATATACTCGATGGTGCCGGGGTCGGGCAGGTTCACCGGGTTATCCACCTCGATCTCGTCTCCGCCGTGGGGTTTTACCTTATAAACCACGCTGGGATAGGTGGAAATGATCTCCACATCATGTTCGCGGCGAACGCGCTCCTGGATGATCTCCATGTGGAGCAAGCCGAGGAAACCGCAGCGGAAGCCAAAGCCGAGGGCAACCGAGCTCTCGGAGGAATATAAAAAGGCGGCGTCGTTCAGACGCAGACGGCCGAGGGCGGCTTTGAGCTTCTCGTAGTCGCTGCTCTCGAGAGGATAGAGCCCGCAAAACACCATCGGGCGCACCTCTTTGTAGCCGGGCAACATCTCGCTGGCAGGGGAGCGCGCGAGGGTAAGGGTGTCGCCGATTTTGATATCGGTCGTATCCTTGATATTTGAGATGACGTAGCCGACATCACCGGCATCGAGGGTGGCCATCTTGGTCATCTTCGGGGTAAAGACGCCGACCTCCTTGATCTCGGATTTCTGGTTGTTGCTCATCAGGAGCATCTGGTCACCGGCCTTGACCGAGCCGGAAAACACGCGGGCGTAGGTGATGACGCCGCGGTAGCTGTCGTAAAGAGAGTCGAAAACGAGGGCGCGGGTGGCGGGATGGTTGGTCCAGCGCGGCGGCGGGATGCGCGCGACGACCGCTTCGAGGATATCCTGGATGCCGATGCCTGACTTGCCGGAAGCGAGGATGGCCTCCTCGGCCGGAATGGTGAGGATGTCCTCGAGTTGCTTCATGCAGAGGTCGAGATTGGCCGAAGGCAGATCGATCTTGTTGATCACCGGGATGATCTTCAGCCCCTGGGCGGTGGCGAGGTGAGCGTTGGCGACGGTCTGGGCCTCCACCCCTTGGGCGGCATCAATCAGCAAGACGGCCCCCTCGCAGGCGGCGAGCGAGCGGGAGACCTCGTAGGCAAAATCGACATGCCCCGGCGTATCCATGAGGTTGATCTTATAGACGAGGCCGTCCTTGGCCGGGTAGGTCATCGTCACCGGGTGGGACTTAATGGTGATGCCGCGCTCCTTCTCCAGATCCATCGAGTCGAGATGTTGCTCGGTCAGCACCCGTTGCGAGACGGTGTTGGTGTATTCGAGCAGACGGTCGGACAAGGTCGTCTTGCCGTGGTCGACGTGGGCGATGATGCAAAAATTTCTGGTGAGCGTGGAGTCCATGCGAGCGGGGCGTCGTCGCGGCGGGGCCGCGCAAAGGGTCACCGTGCGGTCGCTCCCAGTCCGTTTCAAGCCATGAGATAAGAAAAACAGACTTCGTTACAAATTGCGGACCCGACTGGCCCCGCCGGGTTAAACTCGGAGGGGCTGCGGCGCCCCGCAGCCCGGCCAAGCCTTCAGGCCGCGCAGTCGGCAAACTCACTCAGGCTGCGAACGCTCCAGGCCTTGTCGGTGCGCTTGGCCAGACCGGCCAGCACGCCGCCGGGCCCGAGTTCGAGAAAAGCCGGGGCCGCGCCCTGCGCAGCCACCCCGGTGGCGACGGCCGAGCGCATGCAATCTTCCCAAAGCACGGACGAGACGACCTGTTTCACCAGGGCATCCTTGATCGCGGCCGGCTCGGCTACAGCCTGGCCGGTGGTGTTGGTAAACACAGTGAAACGCGGCGCGGAGAAGGGCACGGTATCAAGGAAGGCGGCGAACGCCGCGCGAGCCGGCTCCATCAGACGCGAGTGGTAGGCCCCAGCGACGTTGAGCGCGATGACCTTCTTGATCCCGAGGTCCTTTGCCGCGGCCACGGCGGCGTCGATTTTGGCCTTCTCGCCTGAGACGATGATCTGGCCGGGCGCGTTGAAATTGGCCGCCTCGATATCGAAGGCGGCGCAGAGTTCGGCCACCTTGGCCCGCTCCTCGCCGATAATGGCCGCCATACCGCCAAGGGACTGCTCGCAAGCGGCCTGCATGAGACGGCCCCGCTCGGCCACGACCCGCAGACCGGTGGCAAAATCAAACACCCCGGCGGCGGTGTAGGCCGTGACTTCGCCGAGCGAGAGGCCGAGGGCCATCGACACATCACCGAGCTTGCCTTGCCCGGCGAGGACGGCGTGCAGGGCCAGACCGTGCACGAACAACGCCGGCTGGCAGACCCGGGTCTGGGTCAACTCGGCCTCGGGCCCCTCGAAGGAGACTTGAGTAAGGCTCCAGCCGAGCACGCGGTCGGCCTCTTCGTAAAGGGCGCGGGCGGCGTCCGAGTTTTCGAAGATCGACTTGCCCATGCCGACTTTTTGGGCGCCTTGACCGGCGAAGAGGAGTGCGGTGGCCATAGATGAAAACGCGAAGCGCTACGGCAGCGCCGCCCGGAAACCAAGAATGAAAACCGGGGACTCGCGTTCGCCGTGCCCGGAAGCACTTCAAGCCGAGGTCTTCGTAAAGATACCTTTGAGGTTCATCTCCAGCGCCTGCGGATTGGGCGAGAAGCGGAGGCCGTCGGCTTTGCTCACCTTGCCGGCCTTGATTTGGCGGTAGATGTCGCGGTTAAAGGAGAAGGTGCCGGTGTCGGAGCCGGCTTCGAGCAGGCCCTGGATTTTCTCATTATGCCCGTCGAGGATGAGGTTTCGCACGGTGGCGTCGGCGGCGAGGATCTCATTGACCGGCACGCGGCCGCCGCCCTCGAGCGCCGGCAGGAGTTTCTGGCAAATAAAACCCCGCAGCGACCCGGCGATCTGGCGGCGGGCGATCAGGTGCTGCTCAGGCGGGAAAAACTCAAAGAGGCGGGTGAGCGACTGGGCCACCGTGCCAGCATGCATAGTGGAAAGGACGAGATGGCCGGTCTCGGCGGCGGAGATGGCGGTCTCGAAGGTTTCGCGGTCACGCATCTCGCCGATAAAAATGATATCGGGATTCTGGCGCAGGACGGCGCGAATAGCCAAAGCAAAATCCGGCACGTCGAGACCGATTTCACGCTGCTGAAACACCGATTTCTCGTCCTGAAATGTAAACTCGATCGGGTCCTCCAGCGTGACGATGTGGCGGTCCAGATTTTGGTTAATCCAGTTGAGCATGGCCGCCAAGGTGGAGCTCTTGCCCGAACCGGTGGCGCCGCAAACCAGGAGGATGCCGTCCTTGGCCTTGGCCAGCGGCAGGATCGAATCAGGAACCAGCCCGAGTTGCTCAAAGGTCGGAATCGTGGCCTTGATGTGGCGAAAAACCAGACTGGCCATACCGCGCTGGTGGAAGGCGTTCACGCGAAACCGGCCGACGTCGGGCGTGAAGTAGGCGAAGTCGACCTGGCCAAGATCAATCCAGCTTTGCGCAAAAACCTTTGGCACATGCTCGGAGACAAAAGCCTCGGTCTCCTCGGGCGAGATCGCATCCATGTCGACCGGCTTGAGCCGGCCTGAGAGCCGCACATAGCCGGGTTTTCCGGACTTGATGATGATGTCGCTGGCCCCGGAATCGACCGCAAGTTTCAAGAGGTCGTTAATTAACTCGGTGTGCGGGGTCATGCGTTTGGGGTAGGAATAAGTTTACGCGGGGAGTATTTGACCGCAACAACCCGCGCAAGGTAACGTTTCCGCAAATTGACATGAAAAAGCGCCCGCTGACCGGCACCATCACTGCCCTCGTGACCCCGTTTCGCAAACAGGCCGTCGCCTACGACGACCTCGCCAAGCTGGTGGAGGCGCAAATCAAGGGCGGCATCGACGGCCTCGTGCCCGTCGGCACCACCGGGGAATCCCCCACCCTTTCGCACGATGAACACCTTGAAGTTGTCCGCGCGACCATCGCGGCCGCCCGCGGTCGCGTGCCGGTGATCGCCGGCACCGGGTCCAACTCCACCGCCGAGGCGGTCGAGCTCACCTCGCTCGCCACCGCGGCGGGCGCCGATGCCGTGCTGGTGGTCGCCCCCTACTATAACAAACCGTCCCAAGAGGGCGTTTTCAGCTATTTCTGCGCGGTGGCCGAGGCGACCGACAGGCCCGTCATCCTCTATTCCATACCCGGCCGTTGCGGGATCGAGATCAGCGTCGCGGTGGTCGAGCGCCTCCGTGCCCGCTACCCGCACGTCGCCCACCTCAAGGAAGCCGGCGGCTCGGTCGATCGCGTGGATCAGCTCAAGCAGGCCATGGGCAAAGACCTGACCGTCTTGAGCGGCGACGACGCCCTCACCCTGCCTTTCATGGCGGTCGGCGCCGAGGGCGTGATCAGCGTCGCCTCCAACCTCCTGCCCCGCGAAGTCGGCCGTCTCGTCGAGCTCGCCCTCGCCAACGATTTTGCCAAGGCCGGCGCCGCCCACCGCCGCCTCTACCCGGTATTCAAGTCTCTCTTCCTCGAGCCCAACCCCGTCCCCGTGAAATTCGCGATGCAAGGCGCCGGCCTGATCGGCTCCGCCGAGGTGCGGGGCCCGCTTAGCCCCATCACCAAACCCACCAAGGCCGCCGTGCTCGCCGCCTTGGCTGCCTTGGAAGCCTCCGCCAAAAAGTAACCCCGCCATGTCGACTCGAATCACCATCATCGGAGCCAAGGGCCGCATGGGCCAGGCCAACCTCGCCGCCGCCCGCGAGGCGGGGACGGAGGTCGTCGCCGCCCTGGACCAGGGCGACGATCTCGCCGCCGGTATCGCCGCCGCTGACGTCGTCATCGACTTTAGCTTCCACGCCGCCACTGCCGGAATCATCCACCTCTGCGCCGAACACCAAAAAGCCCTCGTCATCGGCACCACCGGACACTCCGCCGAGGAGAAAAAAAACCTGCTGGCCGAGGCCGCCCGCATCCCTTGCGTCTGGTCCGGCAACTACTCCGTCGGCGTGAATCTGCTCTTCGCCTTGACCCGCCGCGCCGCCTCCGTGCTCGGGAGCGACTACGACGCCGAGGTCGTGGAGATGCACCACCGCTTCAAGAAAGACGCCCCCAGCGGCACCGCCGCCCGCCTGCTCGAAATAATCCTAGAGGAACGTAAACTCGGGGCTGAGGCCCTGCGCCACGGCCGCGAGGGCATCACCGGCGAGCGCACCGCCACCGAGGTCGGCATCCACGCCCTGCGCGGGGGTGACGTGGTGGGCGACCACACGGTGATGTTCGCCGCCCTCGGCGAACGCCTCGAGCTCGTGCACAAGGCCTCCGACCGCGGCATTTTCGCCCGCGGCGCCGTCCGCGCCGCCGCCTGGGTCGTCGACCGCCCCGCCGGCGTTTACGATATGCAAGACGTGCTGAGCCTGCGCTAAGGGCGCAGACTCAGGAATGACCAATGTCCAATGACCAATTCCCAATGACGCAGGCGACCAAACGCCGCGTCTCCACGGTTTGTCATTGGTCACTGGACATTGGTCATTGGTCATTCCTCCTTCTCCCATGATCACCTCCATCCAAGGCCTGCTGACCGAATGCACGCCGCTGCGGGCCGTCCTCGAGCTGAACGGCTTCGGCTACGAGGTGAACATCCCCGTGACCACCGCCGAAAAGCTGCCCTCGCCGGGCGCCCAGGTGAAACTTCACACCCTGGTCATTTACCGCGAGGACGCCCAGACGCTCTATGGTTTTGCGACCCCACCGGAGCGGGATTTTTTTCGCCTCATGATCGAGACCGTCTCCGGCGTGGGCCCCAAGCTCGCCCTCACCATCATGAGCCGGATGTCCCTCGCCGTGCTCGAAGGCGCGATCCGGGACGGTGACGTAAACTCCCTTTCAAAGTGCCCCGGCATCGGCAAAAAAACCGCCGAACGCCTCGTGGTGGAACTCCGCGCTAAGGTAGGCGCAAGCGGCAGCCTCTCACCGGTGGCCGGCCCGGCTGGAGAAACCACCCCGGCGCCATCCGGCGATACCACCCTGCGCGACGCCATCCTCGCGCTCACCGCACTGGGCTACAAGCAGGCCGATGCCGACGCCGCCGTCCGCCGGGCCAAGATCGCCCTAGGCGCCGGGGCGACCTCGGAAAAGTTAATCAAGCGGGCGTTGACGGGTTGAATCGCCGGCGGCGATCAGCGTTCAAAGGTGTAAGTAGCCGCCTGCACCTGATAACCGGACTGGCCGGACCAGGCGTTGATCGGCCGCGAGGAAAACGCGCGCGGCGTGGAGGCGGCGTGATTCCAGTCGGACAAAGTCGCGGCGCTGACCTCTGGCTCCCAACTGGCACCCAAGGCGGGGCCGGACTCTTCACTCACGACCGCGACGGTGTCAGACCAGCGGGAAAAACCGCCAACGCTCGCCCGCTCCTGACTGATGCCCTGGGCGGCCATTGTGAGGTGTTCCGGCAAGCGAACCGGCGGACGCATCGTCGCGGCCTCAGCCAGCAGAACCGCAGCGGGCGCTTCGACCGGCTGGACCAGAGGGGTGGCTGTTTCCGAAACGGCGGCGATTTTAACGGCCGTGGTCGGCAGACTGATGCGGGCAACGACCAGCGCCACGGCGGCGGCCAACCCGACGGGCACACTCCAAGTGCGCCAGCCGACGACCGGCGCGGAGCGGCGGCCCATGCGGGACTCGGCCTGGCGCAAGGCTTGGACTAGGGCGTCCGGCGCGGGCGCGTCCAAGGAGGAGCGACGGAAGAGCTCGGCGCAACCCCGCTGCATGGCCGCGTAGGATTGGAAAGTGCGGCGGCGCTGCGGATCGGCGGCCAGCGCCCGCTCGAGCAACGCGGCCTCCTCAGCGGAGAGGCGGTGATCGAGGTGAAGGTTGAGCAGTTCCTTGAATTTTTTATCGTCTATCATTGGTCGTCTTCTCCGATCAGTTCTCGCAGGCTGTCGCGGGCGCGGGCGATACGGCTCTTCACCGTGCCGACCGAGATGCCAAGAATGCTGGAAATTTCCTCGTAGGAGAGGTTCTTCACGTTGCGCAGAATCAGGATCTCGCGGTGCTTGGCACCGAGTTTCTCCATGCCCACGGCAATGCGATCCACCAGCTCCTGGGTCACGGTGACATCCTCGGGCGATTCGGATTCGCCGACGAAGACCTCGGAGAGCGGGGTGTCGTTGTCCGCGCTAACCGGTTGGTCAAAAGAAACGGTGTGATCGCGTTTGCGGCGCCACCAATACCAGTAGCGGTTCCGGGCGAGATTGGTCGCGATCTGGTAGAGCCAGGTCGAAAAGGCCGAGTCGCCCCGGAAATTCGCAAGGCCACGGTGGGCGCGAATAAAGGCGTCCTGGGTCACCTCCTCGGCATCCTGCTGGTTACGCAGGAGTTGATGGACCATGCCATAAATCCGGTCCCAGTGGCGCGACACCATCTCGTCGAATGCGGCGGGGTCCCCGTTGCGAAAGCGGTCCACCAAAATCCGGTCCAAGGCGACTTCTTGCGATTTTGCGCTCATGATTTCCTCCGCTCTCTGACGCGTGGCCGCGACAAAGGTTCCGGGAAAAGCGGCAGGCACCGGCGCCGAGGGCGGTGCGGAACCATCCGCCTCGGAGGGCGGCCGGAACGATGAATTCATGAGAACAGCAAAAAGCCGCCCACCAGTCCGTCGTGTCAATCGCAGGCAAGGCCTGGGCTAGAAAACCCGCTGGCCGTTCAAGGAGCGGACGCCGCCGCGGACGGTGCCGCCGGCGGCTGAAAACGCTGCGCCCCGGGAATATTCAAATCGTCCTCCAGCTCGCGGATGCGGTCCAGCACCACATTGGACATCGCGCCGATATCCTCGGTCGGCAAGGTGGGGTAAAGTTGCTGGAGAAATGCGTAGGCCTCGGCATTTCGGCCGAGTTTACGCAGCAACTCGGCGTAGATGCGCGCCGCGTAGAACGGAGCGTCTGGGAGACGGGAAGCCGCAAGGTAAAAACCGGCCGCCGTCTCTAAGTCCTTGAGCCGGTTAAGGTGCACGTTGGCGATCTCGAGGATCAAAAGGGGCTCACCGGGGTGAAACTCCAACGCGTTTTCCAGGTATTTAATCGCGACGGAGGACTGCTCCTGATCAAACCGGAGCCTGACCGCCTCCGGCACTGCATCGTAGCCACCAGCCTTGTCGATGCGCCAGTTGGGCATGTCATAGGCGATCATGCGGCTGCCATTGAGCCAAAAATAGAGCGGACGGGGGTCGATCGCGGTCACCAGCTTGATCGAGGTCTGCGTGCCGGGCAGGTCGTTGTCCTCCCAAATGGTGTTGGTGCGGATCCAAAAAAGGTCCGCTACGATGGCGCGAAAGCCACCGAGCAAACCCACCGTCACCCCCTGGCCAAGGGCGTCTTTCAACGACTCGAGGCGCAACGCGGGTTGGCCGGCACGAATCTCGGCCCAGGCGGGAGCCTCCAGCGGACGCAAGGCCACCCCGGCGGCAAACAGCCCGAGCACGACCACGGCGCCGGCGCGAAACGGACGAAGAGCGGCGGGATTAAATCTCACGGTTACGGAAGCTATAAACAGCCAGCCCACCGATCACCCCGATGTAGGCCACCGCATAACCGGCGACCTGCAAGGCGACCACGGGAGAGACCCCTGAACCCTGGCCGATTTGATCGGCTAGGTTGAAGAGCTGAAAATTGGGGAAAATAAAACCCAGTGCCCGCACCACCAAGCCGAGGACGGCATTGTCCACGTTGCCCCATGCATCACGGGCAAGATATTGCAAGTGACAGATCACCAAAACAAAAAACCCGGTCACGACCGTGAAGAGGTTGGTATTGGAGAAACTCGCGATGAGCAGCACGATGGCCGCCAGCACGCCGAATTTGAGCCACTGCAGGACGCCCACCACCAGCAGGTCCCCGTAGGCGATCAGGCGGCCGTTGGCGAAATCCTCGGGCCGAATGTTCATCAGTTGCCCCTCACGGTGCCAGAGCAGCGCCATCATCAGCCCGATGGTCAGCGCGCAAAAGACCCCGATCACCGCAAATACCCCAAGGAATTTGCCGAAAACAAACTCCGCACGCCAAAGCGGCTTGGCCAGGAGGGTAAGGGCGGTGCGGTTCTCGATTTCACTGAAAAAAAGCTGCGCAGTAGTCGCGATGGTCAGCGCCGAACCAAAGAAGATCAGCGCGCCAAAACCGAAGTCGGAGATGAATTTCAACTCGGAAGAACCAAAGTTAAACTCACGGAAAAACTGCGCGCTGGCGACCAGTCCTACCGCCAGCAAGAGCAGGAAGTTAAACAGCTTCTGCCGGACTGCCTCTAAAAAAGTGTTTCCAGCAATCAAGCTGAGACGGGAGAAGGAAAAAGGGACGGACGCGACGCTCATGGGAAGGGGTAAAAGGAAAAGCTAGGTGAATAGTGATCGCAAACGCTCGCGGTGCGCCAGGGCCCTCAGGGCTTGGCGTCGAGTGGCACTTCGTTTGAGCCCACCCCGGCCGAGGCGCCACCAGGGCGACCGGGCCGCGAGACCTTGCTGAGGAAAAGTTGGTCCAGCCGCGCGCGCGGTTGCTCCACGGCATTCAAACTGTGCCCGCGCGACGCCAACCAGCCCCGCAGCGCCTCCAAATCAGCCTCAGGCAAGGGATCCACAATCAAGGCCTGCCGATCGCGCTGGCCGACTAGTTCAAGCACCGAGCCCTCCACAATCAACTTGCCCCGATCCAAGATCGCGACGCGGTCACACACATCCTCGATCTGCGCCAGCAGGTGAGAAGTGATGAGCACCGTTTTACCCTGCTGCTTGAGCTTGCGGATCAGTTCACACATCTCCGCCGAACCCACCGGATCGACACCTGCGGT